>CAKUWY010000030.1 GCA_934699585.1 uncultured Fibrobacter sp. | reverse complement strand
CGCACCAATTCCATGCAATCTACGGCTTGGAACCATCCGGGCGAACTCATAGACTTGGGCGACAGGCAGGTATGCCATTATGTCGGACAGATTAACTTTCCGCCCAACAGGGACGGCACCTGTGACGACATACTCATCTTGCACCTAGCCAAAGCGCAGGCCATGGAAGAGAACGGGAAAATTATTGGGCTATACTGCGCCTACGACTGGTCTTATCCCGATATGGGTGGCAATTTCCTGACTAACGATGTCTATCGCGAAAACTGCCCAGACATTCTTGCCGCTGTCAACGGCGGATTTGACGTAATTGGTGAATACTGGTTCATGCCCATGGAAAACCAGACCATCTATTACGAGGACGGCGAGCCTATTAAGCAGACATTGTCAAACACGCGGGAAACCTTGGATCGTTTCGACAAACGCTACGAGAACCAGATTAGGTATCGCGACACATATGACTGGATACAGCTAAAACCTGGCTATGGGTGGGATCAGTGGGAGCGACCGGGAAGCGTCTATGGAAAACGGATGGGTAAATGAGAAAATTTATCGCCGTCTTTGCGCTTGCCCAGCTCATTTGTGCTTGCGTTTCTACGCAAGGTGGTAAAGAACGCGTCGATGAACTAGCTTCTTCGAACTTTAACAGTGTCGCAAAAATCCATTGCCTAAACCGGACGGATCTTTCTGAGGAAACGCAAGTTGACTTTCGTGTAAAGGTCTTGCAAAACAAGGACAATCCGCTGCGGGTCTGTTATCGGATTTCTGAGTTCGAAAGGTGTTTCAATACACGCCTGGACTATACTTACACGGAATGCCGCGAGACAACGCCGCCTTACAAACGTTGTCACGATGACCGTTTTGATGGCAACGAGGTCTGGAAAATTTATCACATCGGGGCGGGTGACACGCTGATGCTCGGGAACGACATCTTTATCGCAATTACAGGCGAAGGTTGCTTTGCCGCGAAAAAGCGTTAGGGATAGTGACCCCTTGGGGCGGAGACCTGCGTAGCAGGACTCCGTTTTAGGAGGCGGGCGACGAGCGAAGCGACCGCGGCAGCCCCTAAAATATAGCCCGACCCGCACGAATAGTGCGGGGAACGCCCCCCCCCTTAAAGCCATACAAAACGTCTATTTCAAGGCAGCAGCGTCATAATCTTGCGTTTTCAGCCAGAAAAATGTATATTAGGTTAAGATAACGGAGGTAAATTATGATTGTTACCTTGAGAAATGTCGACACGCCGTTTTTGAGCGTTATAGAAAGTTTGTTACAACTTCGCAAGGATGTCTATATGGAAACATCTGAAGAAGAGCCGAACGATCTTACCGCCAGGGTTATGGCAGAAAGTGAGGCCGGGAAAAATCTCAGCCCCGTTTACAAGAGTACCAGTGACTTCATGGCGGCATTGAATGCTTGATTTACGGTTTACGAACCAGTTCAAGAAAGATTACAAACTTGCCCAAAAGCGTGGCTACGATTTGTCCGAATTCGAAGCAGTCGTAAACAAACTTCGCAACAGAGAAGAACTCGAGCCAAAATACAAAGACCACCAATTGTCAAACAATTGGAAAAACCATCGGGATTTCCATCTGCATCCTGATTTGGTTATCATCTACCGCATTCAAGAAAACGAACTAATCCTGGAAATGGTCCGCATGGGAACTCATTCGGACTTGTTTAGGAAGTAGCTTTTGCGTTAGGGATAGCGAACCTACGAAGGCGGGAATGTCAAGAAAGGGCCTTACAGCCCTAGCGTCTTTTCGAATTCAGCCAGTATTTTCCGGCCTTGTTCCCATTCGCCCAGGTTGGAGTCGGCGTTGATATGCCCGAGGCATCCCACATCCACGAACATAGAGCCCCAGGCATCTGCAAACTGGCGGGCCCGTTCTATGGACACGTAGATGTCGTTTTCGCTGGCCACAACGCAACTAGGCACGGGTAATTTTTGCAGGGGTACAGGCGCAAAATCTTTTGCGAGGTCAAGCTTATCCACATCGGCTGGCGCTACAAGAAAAACCGCCTTGATATTGCCGGGGACTCCGCCTTTTGCCGCCTTTTCCAGAAGCCAGTGGACCGTAGTGACCACCCCCAGGCTGTGGGACACGAGAATGGTATCCGTTTTCAGGCCAGCCACAGTCTCGTCAAGGGCCGACACCCAATCCGCCTTTAAGGGATGGTCCCAACTGTGCTGATAGACACGGCTTGCGTCGGGCAGGCTCTTTGTCCAGTAGGTTTGCCAATGGGTAGGTCCGGAGTTGCTGTATCCGGGGACAATCAGGTAATGCATTGCAAACAAATTTAGCAATCAATCCCAGTTGATGCTGGGAGGCGGGTCCTTCAGGTCCTTATTTTGCTTGGCGGCCTCGAATTTCTTTTCCAGAAGTTCTGCACGGCTTTTCTGGGCTTCCTTGGCGGCAGCGAACTTGGCGTCCAATTCGGAACTGCGGGACTTCTGTTCTTTCAAGAAGTCGTCGAAGGACTTGAGTTCCTTCTTGAACTCCTTGTGAGAAAGGACCTCGCCGGTATCGGCGTCCACCACAATTTCGCCCTTGCACATGGGGCATTCGACAGTCAGCGTTCTCACGGCCATAGAGCCTCCTAGTCCCTGCGCCCGCCGATAAGGCCTGCGCGATACGCCCAGTAGAGCAGTTGCAAAATGGAGGAAACGGCGGCAGCCACATAGGTAAGCCCCGCCGCAAAGAGCACGCCGGAGACGGTGTTGTATTCCCGACCCTGGGCCACGATGTCCATACGGGCAAGGGCCTTCTTGGCGCGGGAAGAGGCGTCAAATTCTACAGGGACGGTTACCAGGGTAAAAAACGTCGCAATGGCAAAAAGCAACACGCCCACAATGGCCAGAGAATACCCCAGCGCCCGACCGGCGCTCATCAAAATGATTCCAAGAATCACAAGCCACGGGCCCAGATTAGAACCGATATTTGCCGCAGGAACAATGAAGGAGCGAAGCCACAGAGGGAAATAGCCCTGGGCATGCTGAATGGCGTGACCCACCTCGTGAGCGGCAACGCCTGCGGCACTGGCATTCTGGCCATAATAGACTTCCTTGGACAGGTTCAGAGTCTTGTTCAGAGGGTTGTAATGGTCCGACAAAAATCCCTGATGCACCAGGACCTTCACGTCGGTAATGCCAGCGTCCATCAAAATAGCCTTGGCCACGTCGGCGCCGGTAAGCCCGCTCGTAATGCGGACTTTCTGCCCTGCCGCAAAGCGGCTCTTGACCAGCATGGAAACGGCACCCGAAAGCACCAGGGTCACAAGCAATATGGACATGTACAAAGGATCGAACATCATAAGCGGATCTCCTGGGGAATAATATACAAAATAGTTGTGAGTTGTGAGTTGTGAGTTGTGAGTTATGAGTTATGAGGCTTGAGGTTCGAGGTTCGGGATGTGAGCCTTAAACGTTGTCATCCCCGGCTTGGCCGGGGATCCGCTAGACGTGGGTGTTAAGGGTGTGAGGTGTGTGGTGTGTGGTATGAGATATGAGGCACGAACCTCAAAGGGAGCCTTTGGCGACCGAGCTCACACCTCAAAGC
>CAKUWY010000029.1 GCA_934699585.1 uncultured Fibrobacter sp. | reverse complement strand
AGGACTTTTTTCATCACCGCCAGAAGGCTTCTTTAGAACCACCAGCCCAGCTGGTGGTTTTCGGTTTATACAAAAAGACCCTCGCCTTCGCGAGGGTGACGAATTAAACCGTTTCTTTGCCTACCGCTAGAACCAACGCCAGGTGATTCCGAACAAGACCATGTTCTTGTACTGGACGTCCACGTCCTGGTCCTTGTCATAGACCATGTCGTAGCCCACCTGGAGTTCGATAAGCGGGGCAATAATCACGGCCAGAAGGTTTTCCCACTTGGCATCGATTTCGTCCTTGCCCTTGAAATTGGTAAAGGTCCACAAGCGGGTCTTGAAACTCACGATATCGGAAAGAGCGTACTTGAACTCGGTGATAGTTTCCATACCGGGTTCGTCCTTGACCTCTTCGATTTCGTCTTCGGTATCCGGATCGTCGGCATAGCCGTAGCCGTGAGAAATGGTCATGCGGTTTGCAAAGGCCACGCGCTGGCTAAAGTTGTCGTTGGGAATAAAGGCGATACCCACCATCTGAGTCAGGTAAGCCGGGTCCATAAAGCAAGAAACCGCTGTCTTGATTTCGTCGCCAGTCTCTTCGTCTTCGCTATAATTATAACCCTTCATGAACTGGGTCTCGTAACGGGCACCAATATAGGGCTTGAGCATTTCCGTCATGTTGAAGTCCAGGGTGGATTCCCAGAAAATCTTATCTACGGATTTACGCTTACCCAAACCGTCAGTCCAAGTCTGCCCCAACTGCAGGTCAATCAGGTTACGCCAATTGGCCACGGACCACTTACCTTGTACGTCGGCGTAGTAAGTCACCAGCCAGGTGTACATGGAAGTTCCGTCTTCTTGCCAGTTGCTAAACTGCATACGGGTGTACTTGACTCCGGCCACCACGTCAGCGGTCCAGTTTTCGGGCAGGGCCCCTTCGAACATGCCTCCTTCGGCATGGACGGTGGTTGCAGAAGCCAAAGCGGCCAAACCAAACAAAATCAAAGATTTCAGTTTCATGTTATTTCCTCTCTATGCGGAGAAAGATAGAACTTTTGCACTTTTTTGCAACACCTTTGCTATTATTGAATCATGCTTTATGGGTGTTTCATTCGGCGAATTGCATTCACGCTAATCCTGCTCGCCGGACTTTCTTTCGGGGATATTCTATCCGAAAGCGGCCCCTTGCGCGCAGTCGCCGGCGTTTCTATCGGCAGACAGACTCCTATTATGGCGACCCTCGGACTCGGCTACCATAACGCCATTCTGTATGTAGAAGGCATGGGAATCCACAAGGGCGACAACGATTTCTGGTGTGGCCTGCGAGGCAACCTGTCCTGGACACTGTTTTGGAACGAGCCATTCAACCTGGACTTGGGCATTAGCGGCGGCTACGAATACGCACGAGCCCCTAACGGGATGCACCAAGCATTGAATGACGCCAACAATCTTACGGTCGTATTTCCTTACAATTATAAAGAAACCCTAGACATCGGTATAGAAATTCGCGCCCATCTTTACGGTTTTTACAGTCAAGTGGGCTACCCCCTCTACCATTTCCGCAAACACGACGAACCCACCCTCACCTGGAGGATGGGTTACATGGTGAACTTATTCTAGCACGGGCGGTTATTAATATGTACCAAGAAGGCTGCGGACCTTCTCCATCATCGCCTTGGATTTGACGCGAGCCTTTTCCTTGCCGTAGGCGAGAATCTTGTCGATTTCTTCGGTGTGGGCGAGCAAGTAGAAGTACTTTTCGCGGGCGGCACCCAGGTGTTCTTCAAGCACGTTCTGGAGTTCCTGCTTCGCGTGTCCCCAGCCCATGCCACCGGCGCGGTAGCGGGCGGCGAGCGCTTCGGTCTGTTCCGGAGTCGCGAAGAGTTTGTACAACTTAAACACGTTGCAGGTATCTGGATCCTTCGGTTCTTCGATCCCCTGGGAGTTCGTCACGATCTTGCCAATCTTCTTCTTGAGGGCCTTGCTCTCGAGGAAGATGTCGATGACGTTGTCGTAGGACTTGCTCATCTTGCGACCGTCGAGACCCGGGATAATTCCTGTGGTTTCCTGGAACACGGGTTCCGGAATGGTGAACACGTCCTGTCCAAAATGCTTGTTAAACTTGATGGCGATATCGCGGGCAAATTCCACGTGCTGCTTCTGGTCCTTGCCCACGGGCACGATGTCTGCGCTGAACATCAGGATGTCTGCATCCATGAGGCACGGGTAGCAGTAGAGGCCCATGTTCACGTTTGCATCCGGATCTTCGCCAGCGGCTTCGTTCTTCGCGACCTTGTCCTTGTAGGCATGGGCGCGGTTCATAAATCCCTTCGGCGTAAAGCAGCTAAGTGCCCAGCTGAGTTCAAAAATTTCGGGAATATCACTCTGCTTGTAGAACAGGCCTTCTTCCGGGTTCAGGCCAAGAGCAAGCCAGGTGGCCGCAATCTTGTAGATGTTGGCCCGCATCTCCGCACCATTCTGCACGGTGGTGAGGGCGTGATAGTCGGCGATAAAATAGACCGTGTCGTAGGTCTTAGAAAGTTCAAGAGCGGGACGAATAGCTCCGAGGTAGTTACCTAGGTGAGGAGTGCCGGTGGGCTTGATGCCCGTAAGGGAAATCTTTTTCATGAACGCAAAGATAACAATTCTTTTTTTAGTTACATTTCCCCCTACATGTTGCAAGACGAGAAATACATACTGGTAGATAGCGAAGACAGCCTCGCAAACCTGCTGGCCGACCTGGAACTCTACGACATGGCGGCGGTAGATACCGAAGCCGACTCCATGCACCATTACGAATCAAAACTTTGTCTGATACAGATTACCATCGGTGACCATCACTATATAGTAGACCCCCTCTGCGGGCTAGACATTTCCCGTCTTTTCAAGGCCAGGGCCATGCAGACCCTGATTTTTCACGGAGCGGACTACGACCTGCGGCTTTTGTGGCAGACCTTCGGTTTTTCGCCCAAGAAGATTTTTGACACCATGCTCGCTTCCAAGTTCCTGGGCGAAGAACACCTAGGACTTGCCGACCTTGTCCGCAAGTACTTTGGCGACGAACTGAAAAAAGAGAACCAGCGGGCGGACTGGTCCATACGGCCGCTCCCCCTGGAAATGTGCGAATACGCCATCCACGACACCTTTTACCTGCACGAACTGTGCGCCATCCTGGCCGGAAAACTGCAAGAGACTGGACGCCTGCAATGGCTTATGGAGCAATGCGACGCTCTAATAGAACATTCCAAAGAACAAGGTCACCCTAAAAAGGACCCCTGGAGGATTCCCGGTTCCAACATTTTCCCGCCCTTGGGACTGAATATTTTGAAGCATGTGTGGGAATGGCGCGAAAAACAGGCCGAAGCCATGGACCGTCCTCCATACAAGGTCATGCCCGCCGAGCTCATGCTTTCCATTGTCCGGCACGTGATGCGGGATTACCCGGACCTGAAACAAGAAAGGCTCCCCAGACTCCCCCGGAATTTCAGGGAAGAACGGCTGGATTCCTTCATGGCCATGCTTCAGCAGGCTATTGACACTCCCGAGGGCGAATGGCCCGAAAAGCTCCCCAGATCGGCTCCCCCTGCGGTCATCCCACATTCGGAACTGCTGGCCGCCCTGAAGCTCTGGCGAGACGAAAAGGCCGAACAGCTGAACCTGGACACGTGCCTGGTGGCCAACAAGAACCAGCTGGTGTGGCTTGCCGTTCCAGGAGACACTCCCTGGGAAACCCGATACGAAAACGCCCACCTGCTGGGCTGGCAAAAAAAAGTGTGGAACCAGATTCTGCAGGAACACCTGGACAAGGCCGAAAGGATAGGAGAATAACCAATGGCCGCCTCCATCGCTATTGCAATTCTTGTCATTCTCGTATTCAGTTCCAGCGCCATCGTGGAACTGATCCAAAAGAAACGCCATGAAAAAACGGGAGAATCCATTATCAAGGAGCCTTGGGTAGAAATACACCAGATTCCAGGCTACCGGGACGCCCGAAAAGTGGCGGCCTTCTACCCCCTCAAGGGAGAACCCAATATTTTGCCCATCGTGCAGGAACTCTCCATGGAAGGCAGGCTCCTACTGCCCAAGGTGACGGGCGAAACCACCATGGAATTCTACCCCATCGAGAACTTGAAAAAAGATTTGGTTCAGGGGCATTTCGGCATCATGGAACCCCGCGAAGGAATCGCTGCCTGGGAAGGTCCCATCACCGTATTCCTGGTTCCAGGAACAAAGTTCAACTGGGACGGGAGTAGGCAAGGCCACGGCAAGGGTTACTACGACCGGTACCTGGCCAGGTTCCCCAGCGCCTACAAGGCGGGCATTGCCACCCCGGCACAGATTTCCGACACACCCCTAGAGCAGAAACCGACGGACATCCAGATGAATTCCGTTATCGCCTGCAGAGAGAGGTACTGATATGAGTTTCGAAAACAACGACAAGAAATTCGAACGACGCAGCTTCGGAGAAGAACGGCGTTTTTCTCAGGCAAATACGGCACGCCCCCGTTTTGACAAGCCCCGCTTTGACCGCCCGCGCCCAGAAAACGTGATTCGGGCCATCGGCGACAAGGACGCTGCGCCTCAAGTAGCCGTAGGAGGCCTTAAAGAAGTAGAAGCCCTACTCGAGAACGAGCCCCTGAAGGTCCATCGGGTGCTGTTCATGCACCAGTCTAAAAACCCAAAGCTCTACAGCCTGCAAAAACTGGCCAAAAAGGCCCACGTGCATGTGCAACAGGTGGATTCTAAAATTTTAGACAGTTATGCGCGACCGAATCAGGGCGTGGTGGCCTTGATGAACGAAAAGGAACTGCTGGCCTGGGAAGACGTGCGGGAAGAATTTTTCAATGCCCGTGATACCGGCGAAAGAAAGCTTATCGCCGTAGCCACCAACATCGAAGACCCGCGAAACCTGGGAGCCTGTATCCGTAGCTGCCTCGCCCTGGGCGTGGACCTGCTCATGATTCCCGCAAAAGGCATGTGCGGAATTACGCCAAGCGTAGAGCGGACCTCTGCTGGAGCGCTACAAAAAATGCGAATTTGCAGGCCTGACAACCTGGAAGGGGCCATTGGGGAGCTGAAACTGGCGGGTTACCAGATTCTGGGCCTTGACGCCGACACCGAGACGAACCTGGCCGGTTTCGACTTTGCTGACCATGCGGTCATTGCCGTAGGCGGCGAAGACGTGGGCCTTCCGCCCTTCGTGAAAAAACAGTGCGACGCCGTGCTCCGGATTCCCATGATGCCCGAAGCACACTCCTACAACGCCTCCGTAGCCCTATCTTTGGGCCTGTACGAATACGCAAGACTCCGCATCAAGAATTAATTATTTATTTTGGAAGGGATAGCAACTAAGAAGGATTCATTATGGAAAGCGCAAGAAAGATTGTCAACCAGTTCCTAAAAGGAAAATTCGAGGACAAGGACCTAAAGAGCGAGCTGTACAAGGCCGCCGAAGCCGCCATGGAAGACGGCTGGACCTTTATGGACACATCCTTCCAGATTGGCGGTCTTGCCCGTGAACGGGGCATGGCCGACGACGAAGTGGAACAGATTCTGCGCAGGGCCTTCTCCAGCGAGAAGCGCTCTTCTGAACGGGAAGAAGCAAAAGCCGAAGCCCATAAGGAATCCTCCCAGGCGGTGCCGCCACAGACCACCATCATGCCAGCATTCAACGCCAGCATGATTCCCATGGAACAAATGCTGGCCATGGGTCTTGACACCCAGTCCCTGGAACTGTTGCAGAACTTCAAGATTGACCCCGAAGCCCTGTCTATTCCCTGGCCTGCCGCCGACTGGCGTAAGGACCTGGCCAAGCTTCTGGAGGCCACCTTCGAAGAAGACGAAACCGTTGACTTCAAGATTTCGGACACTCCTACCGCCACGTCGGAGCTGGTGTCCAATATCGTGGGCCAAGACGATGCCATCAAAAAAATCATGAAGAGCCTGGACAGCCCCGAAGGAGCCCTTATCTGCATCAACGCCACCAAGGGTGGCGAAGACGCCTCCGACGAGAGCTGGAAATACCGCTACGTGATGGTAGATAACCCCAAGATGACGCTGGCCAAGCAGCTGGCATACTTCAAGGCTTTGAACCTTCCCTGCGCCGCCCTCATCAACACCGGCGCAAACTCCGTGCAGGCCTGGGTAAAGATTGGAGCCGACAATCAAGAGGAATACGACGAACGGGTCGATTTCCTGTTCAGCACCCTTGCCTCCCAAGGTTTCCAGGTAGATTCCAGCAACAGGAACCCAAGCATGATGGTCCGCATGCCGGGCGTGCTCCGTGGTGGAAAGCAGCAGTACTTGATCAGCTTGGAACAGGGCGCCAAGAACTTCGTCGAATGGAAACAGTGGGTGGAATACTCCCTAGACGGCAAGCCCCTCATCGAGCTTGCCAGCGACAGCGAAGAGGCCCCAAAAAAAGACGAAGTCTTAATCCAGAACATGCTCCAGGCCGGTGAATTCTTCTTGTTCACCGCTCCCCCGAAATGCGGAAAGTCTATGGCCCTGATGGACCTGGGACTTTCGCTGTGCTATGGCGAGGAATGGTTCGGAAATGCCACCACCATGAGCGACGTGCTGTTCATCAACTTCGAACTTACCAAGTCTGTGTTCCTGAACCGCCTGTACCTGCTGGCCAACAAACGCGGGCTTCCCGCCAGTACCGGAAACTTCGGCTTCTTGAATCTGCGTGGAGTCGCCCTTTCTCCGCTGGAGACGGCACAGCTTATCGCAAAGCGCGTAGAAGGAGCGAAGAAGATGGGAAACCACAACTACCGCACCATCGTCATCGACCCCATTTCAGCGGTATTCCACAACCCGAAAGCCATGCGTATCACCGGAGCCCCCCACCAGATTCTGATGCAGATGGTGGACACCATCATCGCCCTCACAGGCTGTGCCGTAGTGGCCGCCTGCAACAATGACGAATACCCCTACCTGGAATCCCGTGCCGACAGCGTGCTGAAGCTCACACCGGTAGAAGGCGGCCTGAACCAGTTCCAGATCAACGGCTCCTTCAGGGAATTCCCGAAGCTTTTGGCTCGGGACTGCTCTTGGATCTACCCGAGATTCTGGGTGTAACAGGTGGGAGGTCGCAACTTCGTTGCTTTGAGGTATGAGCTCGGGCCTTCGGCCCTTTGAGTAGGTAAGTGATGTATCGTTTTACAAGAAAAAGTGTATCCAAAAACAATCAGCAAAAGCAAGAGCCTTCCAAGGTCGAAAAGCCAATTATCCACAGGGCGGCAAGTTTCGAAGACATCCAGAAGCAGTTCAGTTCCTGGACCCACGACATGAGAATCCCTGGAAAAGTCCAGGCCTGGTTCACCGCAGAGGCAAAGCCCGAAAATTCCGACTGGAAAATTTACAACAAGCTCATAAACGGTCACGAAAGCCTGCTGTTGGATGCTCCCGCAAAGGGGATGGACACTCCCGAAGTCGTCACGCAAATTTTCGAACAAATCAAAAAAGAACACCTGCGCAATTTCCGCAAGGCCATCCGAACCATTTGGTTCAGGGCCTGCGGCAACGGCAACTTCGCCCTGGTAGTGCAGGCGAACCTCCGTGGAAAAAATTCCGCTCACGAATGCAAGACCTTCGTAGATTTTCTGGAACGTTCCTGTCCCGAAATCATCAGCTGCCACCAAATCCAGTGTCAGCCCTTTGTACCCTTTGACCCTACCGTGCATCAAAGCACCCGCATCGAGTCCAGGTGCAATTTCGGCAAGGACTTTATGCCTCTAGGCGATTCCGGCTTCTGTATGCACGTGCTGGACTGGGCCCCCCGCATCAAGGACGCCTGGCTAAAACTCCCGGAAAAAATTGCAAGCGCCATTCATCCCGCCAAGGGCGACAGGTTCTTTGAATTCTACTCGGGTCCGAGTTTTGTGGCCGCCTCCCTTTCCCCGCTGTTTGCTCAGGTAGAAAGCCAGGATTGCCGCGAAACATCCATGGAATCCAGCCGGCAGAACAGCCGCCTCGCCCCGCAAGAAAACATGCGGTTCCACAGGGGGTTCTTTGACCCGGGATTTCTCACCAAATTCTTTTCCAAGTCCGAAAACGACGGGCGGTGGACATTCTATTTCAACCTGCCCGAAGGGGAGCCCTTACCGGCGGGTTCTGTCGAAACCATCGCCGGAGTCAGGCCGGAGCGCATCTTGATCGAGACCGCCGACCTGGAACAGGCCCAAAAACTCATCAAGCAGTTCAGGAACCAGGGGTATGTCCTTCGCAAATCCATTCCTCTCTACCTGGAACCCGGCCGCGGAAAATTCGAAATTTTGGCCATTTTCGTTCCTGACAGGGTGGGACTTCTTGGCGGGAAACGGCCAAAACCAGTCCAAAACCCCATAAAACCCGCCCATAAAACACTTTTTGTGCAAAAAGCCCCTACTTTTAGGCAAAGAAAAGATTAAATTATTACATAACTTGTTCACGTTCAAAGAGTTACAAGGATTACTATGGGATTTTTGAAAACTGCGACTTTGTGCCTCGGTCTGGGAGTGCTGGTTGCGTCTGCCTATATCGTCAAGGAAGGCGACACTCTCTGGGACCTGAGTGACGAATTCCTGAACGACCCCTTCGCCTGGCCCGACCTGTGGGAAAACAACAGGCATATCCAGGACCCCCACTGGATTTATCCAGGTGACTCCATCTACTTCGGAGACAGCACCCGCGAAGAACCGGTGGCAATCCCCACCACCCAGAACCGCTACCCTTGTGGTGGCGCCATCGCCGACACCAACCTGCCCAGGGGTGTTTCCGCAGTGGGCTGCGACCAAGGCGACGCTCGCAACGGCGACTTCGAGAACATGCTGGGCGACCTGCGCAACCGCGACAAGCGTCCCAAGAAGGTCAAAAAAGAGGACGAGTACTACTACAAGCAGCGTCCGGCACCCAAGATTTTCAATGGCTATTACCAAATTCTTGCCCCTGAAATCTATGACGTAGAACAGTTGAAAGAAGACGATCGTTTCTTCTCCATCCGTTCCGGAGAACGGAAAGAGCCCATCCTCCACATTCCCGAGATGGAAGTGGTGGTTGGAATCGGAAAAAAGACCGACATCAAGGCAAAGAAGGGTGACCTGGTGGAAATCCTAGATGCAAAGGCCATCGAAGTCCCCGGCACCCATGGAAAGAGCTTTGACACCTACGCCCTGTTGCGACTTTCGGGATTTGCAAAGATTACCGCTGTTGGCGATACACTTTCCCGAGCACAGATCGTGCAGAGTTTCAGGGAAATCAAGATCCACCAATCCAAGGCCCGCCTAAAGAAGTCGCCCAAAGTTCTGAATGTCAGCAGCTATGGCAATGAAAAGAAGGCTGACCTCGAGGACATGGCCACTATACGTTATTCTATGGACCCCATGTTGATTATCGGTGCATACTCCTATGTGCTAATTGACAAAGGTAAAGAGGACAAGTTCCGCACTGGCGACGCCATTGCCATCTGGGAACCGGACAAGTCCGACGAAAGCATTCCGCCTCGTTTGCTAGGACGTGGTGTGATTGTCCGCGCAACCGATCACGAAGCAGCAGTATTGATTCGTGAAATCTATTCCCACAACCGCCGCGTAGAAATGGGTCACAAGGTTTCTGTCACCCATAGAGCACAAATAGCCAAGTGACAAAAACACTAATCGCCATATCGGCCCTGGCCTTTTCGCTGGTCACTTTACTGATGGGGACCAGCGTCCTCATATTGCTGTTCCCCAGTATCTCGTCGCACCTCCCCTTCTAGATTTAGGAGGTGACGGCTGAGAATCTCACGCAACAACCTCCTGTTCTTTGGCTTTTTTGCTGGAGCCATCGTTTTGCCGATGGCGATTCTTTCGTATTTAAGCTTCCGCAACATCCAGAACGAGAACTACCTCATTCAGAAGACCTTTGACGAAAACCGTGCGTCTTTGCAAAAGGAGCTAGAGGATGCCCTTGAAAAAGAACAGGGCAAGATTTTTCAAGAAACCAAGGCGGCATCTCTCTTTTTATACGAGCAACCCAAAAGCCTTCTCGAATTCGGTAACGCCGCAAATTTCAAGGATGTACAGGGCATTGAGGCCATCTTCCTTTACAACAACGGGACGCTAGTCTATCCAGATATTTCATCCAAGTTGTTTTCTTACACCGAACATTTTTCCAACGCAAAACCGACCCTTGCAGAAGCCGCCCTATACCAAAGCGAACAGGACAACGACAAGCTGCCAGAAGCAATGTTCTCCCGAGAAATGCTTGCTCACAGCCCCCTGCTTTCTCCTAAGGAGCAGGCGCTGAATGTGCTCGGTCTTGTTCGCATCGCCTACAAGAGCAAAGACTACAACGAATCTCTACGTCTTCTAAAAATTCTTGAAAGTAAGCCCAAGTTGCAGGGCTACCTGCATTCGGATCTCACCCGGTCCATCAACCTGCTCCATTTTGACATCTTGGTCAAGATGAAAAAACATCAAGAAGCAGAAGACTACTGCCTATCCGTATTGAACCAGTTCCTGCAAGAACAGACCATTGAAGATATTCCCTCCACAAGATTCTTTTTTGAAACAGCCTTTACCCAGATTCTTTCTTTCGAAAACCTAAAGCAGGACAAGCGGGAGGCCTTCTGGAATCTTCGAAGCAATTTCAACCGCCAACTGGGCTATACAGAAATCCTGATGCACAACCAGGAACTATTCCAAAACACTCTACATAGCGAAAGCCCCTCTAAAGCGGGTATTCTATTCAAGTCCGAAGGAAGCGTAACGCTTTTTAAAATGTCTTATCCAATGCTCTCAGGGAACCAGGTCGTCATTGCCAAGATAGACGAAGCCGCCTACAGCAATCGCATTTTGGGCAAATTAAGAAGTGTTGCACAACGATGGAATAACGTGCCCTTTTCCATTTCAGACGCAAAAGATTCTCTAATATTGGGGTCTATTCCTGATAGCGCAAATGTGATTTCTCAGGTAGCCTTTAATGCCATTCCCTCTTGGCAATTGACCCTTTACGAAAAAGATGTGGGTGAAATTCGTAAAGAATCCAGGCATCGGATGTTCCTGATGTACAGTCTTCTGTTTTTCTCCCTCGTTACAGTCTTGTTCGGTTCATTTTTTATGCTACGTTTCTTTATCCAGGAGCACAAGCTTTTGGCTATGAAGGCAAATTTCCTATCCAGCGTTTCTCACGAGCTGAAAACGCCCCTAACTTCTATCAAGATGTTTGCCGAAATGATGGCCCGTGGCCGCGTCGTGAAGGTCGAGAAAGTTCAGGAATACTCCGGGCTCATCAACAAGGAAGCCTCCCGACTAGAAAACCTAATCGGGGCCATTCTGAACTACACCCGCATGGAACACGGAACTGGGGCTTTCAAATGGGAAAAACTGGATTTTTCTGTATGTGCAAAAAAAGTCTTTGAAACTGTGGAGGATATCGGGGTGGAAAAAGGGCTTTCCTTCAAAACCCGTTTCGACCCGAATGTATATGTGATGGGCGATTACACAGCCCTCTACAGCCTCGCCCAAAATTTGATTGAAAACGCAATCAAGTACACCAATGCCCCAGGTGATATCGAAATTAAGGTTTACAACGAAGACGACCGCGCTGTATTTTCAGTAATTGATACCGGCGTAGGTATTCCTTCTTCGGAACAAAAAAATATATTTAATGATTTTTACAGGGTTGGTGACGAGATGACCCGCAGCACAAAAGGCTCAGGACTTGGACTTGCCATTGTGAAACGAGTCGCCGAGACTCACAAAGCGACCATTTCTCTCTCCAGCAAACCCGGTAAAGGTTCCAACTTTACGGTAAGATTTAGAAAGGTGGATTAGCATGCAACACAAAATCCTCATCGTAGAAGACGAAGAAATCATCCGGCTCGGTCTGCAGGACAATTTTGAGCTGGAGAATTACATCGTAGAAACCGCTGCCGATGGTGAAGAAGCCATTGCCAAGGCGGATTCATTTATGCCGCACTTGGTAATTCTCGACTTGATGATTCCCAAAAAAAGCGGGTTCGAGGTCTGTCGCGTTATCCGCAAGAAACACCCGCAAACGTTCATCATCATGCTGACCGCCAAGACCGAAGAGACCAGCAAGGTGGCCGGGCTTGAAATGGGAGCTGACGACTACGTGACCAAGCCCTTCTCCATTCTGGAACTTTTGGCCCGCGTCAAGGCGTTCCTCCGAAGAGTCGATACAGACGCCTCCCCAGCACAAGTGCAAAATTCTACCGATGTAGTAGATTTTGCGGACATCCACCTGGATTTCAAAAAATACGAAGCCACCAAGGGGGGGGTTCCCTTGGAAATGTCCGCCAGGGAATTCCAGATTCTCAAGTATTTCTGGCAGCACAAGGGCGAAGTAGTCCTACGAGAAGACCTGCTGCAAGACATCTGGGGCTACACCACCGACAATATGCCCTCTACCAGAACTATTGACAACCACATTGTGAACCTTCGCAAAAAATTGGAAGATGACCAAGCCAACCCGAAAATAATTCTTTCTATCAGAGGTGCCGGATATAAGTTTGATGTGTGACGAGTAATGAGTTATGAGATACGACTGAAAACTGATGGCCGAAAAAAAATGTTGAACCGCAGATTGGACATAGGACATTTCGCAATACGCACGGCAATAATGCTTGTGTGGCTGTTCGGCATAGTATCGTTTGCAGATGCCAAAAAGATGGAATCCTCTATTCAAGAGGCCCTGTACCGCTTCGAAATGAAGGGAGAATTTTCAAAGGCCATCGGCATTTTAGAAAAAGTAGTCAGTGAAGGCGATTCAGAAGACAAGGAACAAGCCAGCTTTTATTTGGGGAAAATCCAGGAGTTGGCGGGCAACAGGCAATCGGCCAACCTCTATTATAGGCAGAGCCTCCAATCTAAAGAAAGTCCAGACAAGGCCTATTGGGTCGCCGAAAGAATAGCCGCAACAGCAAATGAGCCCGAATACATCCAGAAAAAAACACTTCGATTAAAGTCCCCCCTAAAAAAATTTTTTAAGGGAACTCCAACATTCATCTATTTGCAAAACGGAAGCGTCTTTAAAATTTTAAACGACTCCCTGATAAATGTTCCCACCGGGCTTCAAGAAAAAAATGACATCCTGCAAATCAACAACACCGGCATTTGGTACTCTACTCCAGAGGCGGACAGCATTCTTTTCAAGCCATTAAACAACATCCACAAGGCAAAATCTTTCCCCATAAAAAATCCCAAAGGCATTGCCATCAGCGAAAACAAGGCCCTTGTTCAAGGCGATTACGCAATCATCCTCATCAACAAGAAGGGAGACTTGGAGCAATCTAGCGACAAGTACGGCGAGTGCCAACTGGAAATGTATTTCGCCGCCACCGGACATTTTGTCATGAATTGCCCCGACAATGCCCTCCATTTTTTAGCTGAAGAAAATCTTTCAGAATCATTCTCCATAAGTCAATACGACGCAATCCAGCGCGTCACCTCTATCAAAAACAGCATCATCTTCTATTCCGGGGGAAACCTTTTCTGTTATACCCCTCAAAATTCAACAGAACCTCGCTGGAAAGAACCATTCAACAATGTGGAATACATCGTCCCCTTCGGCAAGAACATTTCCGTTCTCGAAGCTTCCGGTCGCATATCCCTAATCGATTTAGTAACCGGTAAGACCATCACAGCCATACGAAGCGATGCCGACAGAATACACACTTTGGCAATAGGAACCCTTGGCCTTTTTACCAGCGAAGGCGCTCTTATCGTAGTCGATACCCTGCTTCGTCCTCTTTGGAACTTTAATTTTGCGCGGCCCATCTCGGTTGAACCCATACATACCGATGGAAACATCTACCTGAGTTTTGACGGTCTTTCACTACAAGGTATCGCCGCTCACTATTACGGCAAGACACCCCTTGCTTCTTCCATTCTTTCCCAGCGTGCGGCAATTCTTGCAGAAACATCCCAATGGGACAAGCTGTCTTCCATTTTAGATTCTCTTTTAAAATTAGAGCCCGGCAATGCCGAGGCATGGCTGTTCAAGGCGCTACAATTGGAGAACTCCCAAGGTAAAGAGCAAGAACGTCAAAAGGCTTGGTCCGAAGCGGTCAGACTTTCCGTCAGCAACCCCCAAATAACCCCTCTCATACTTAACCGTTATAGCAAGGCCATTGGAGCCAAATTTGTGAGCCTGCTAAACGTTTCGCCCAAAACAAAATACCCACAGTTTTTCGGTAGCAAGAAAAACCTCTACACCATAGACCCTGCCGCAAGCCGCCTCATTTGCATCAATGCAGAAACCGGAGAACAACGATGGACAAGGGCCCTGTCCAAGATGGATAACAGCCCCGTCATTGGCAGCGATGAAAAGTCATTGCTATTAGCTTCTGGATACAACCTGAGCGTTTATGAACTCAACAAAGACGGTAAAAAAACAACCCTCCAGCTTCCAGGAAAGGCGTTCAATATCGTTCTCGAAACCGACGCCATTTACATATCCACATGGAATGGATTTTTAATGAAACTCATTAGACCCGACGGGAAGCTCGCTTGGTCACGAAAAATTTTTGACTTGCCTTTTCTTTTTGCAAGGGATGAATCTCAAATCATAGCGACAAGCCTAGAAGGAAACATCACCCATCTCTGGGAGGGCTCAGGCTTAATCAAGCAGGAATCCGGTCGAATCCAAACCGGGGTTTCCCAAATGACCTACGCCGATTCAATAATGGTTCTCGCCACGAATAACAACAGGCTATTTATTTTCGATTCCAGACATCCGGACAAGGACCCTCTACAGATTTTAATGGAATCCCCTATCGCTTCCTTGCAAGCATTCAAACGTCAAGGAACAGACTTCATCCTGGTAGGACTCGCTAACCAAAGTGTCCTTCTATATACAATCGCCGGAACACCCCTGTGGAAATACCAAGGGAAAAGTTCCATCTTTTCCAAACCCTTTGTTGATGAAGACGTCGCTTGGCTGGATCAGGGAAACGAAGTCATCGCCATCTCCCTTTCAGACGGGAAGTCCGTTAGGCGTTTTAGCACTCCCGGAGGGGCAGGAACCCCGTTTATTCTAAACAAGACCCTTTTCAGCGCCTCATCCAAACGGCTTCTTTACGGTTTTCCCTTATAAACGGGCAATTTGTGCCACAATTAGTCCAATTTGGACAGTTTTTAAAGAAGAAACAGTAGATTTCTCCCCAAAAAAACATTACATTTTTCGTGTATATTTGGGATTTTAGAAGGAAAAAACTCTTGAACCGCTTTAGCATTTTCAGCACCATTGCCCTTGCCGGTTTCCTGCTTACTTTCTCCGGTTGCAAGACCGAAGAAAAGGCCGAAGTTGCCCAAGATCAGCAGGAATACCCTAGAAGCGAGACTCTTTACATTGGCGGCTTTGACTGGGCGCCTCCGTCAACGTTCAACCCCCTGGACTACGACCCCAACTTCCCCATCGACGGGAATGTGCGGCTCATGTACGAAACCCTGGTCACTTACAACCAACTAAGTGGCGAACTGGAGCCCATGCTTGCCGACAGTTTCAAGCAAACCGACGACGCTATCATCGTCCACCTAGACGAAAGAGCCAAATGGAATAACGGCGAACCTGTATCCGTGGACGATGTTATTTTCTCATTCTTCATCGATTCTATCCTCCCCACCCCAAGGCATGGCAACTGGAACTATATCAAGAGTATTTCGGCAGACAAGAACAACAACATTACGTTCTCCTTGAACAAGGAAAACAGGAACCCCCTGATTCTTCTAAACGCCATAGCGGAAACTTCCATTCTCCCCAAAAAAGTCTTTGGCCCTGTTATTCTGGGAGCAGTGAACAACGAGACATACGACATGGCCAAGGTTACGGCATTCAAAAACGATGACCATCCTGTAGCGTCCGGCCCTTATGAACTAAAAGCGTTTTCCCCCGACAAGATTGTCTTGGAAAGAAACGACGATTACTGGGGCAACGCAAAGCACGGTGGCAAAAAGCCTGCACCAAAGTATATCATTCACTCCCTGTACAACGGCAACAACCACTTCAACAGCGCCATGGTCAAGGGCAACTTGGACGTGTCCTCCATTTTCCTTCCTCGAATCTGGGACAAGGTCAAAGACAGCATTCGCGCCTGGAGCAGGAACGAACCGTACCACCAGCCGGGGTCCATTACTACGCTTTTGATAGCCCATCACCAAAAACCATTTAGTGATGTCGCCTTCCGCAGGGCTCTTGCCCACAGCATCAACTTCGAGAAAGTCAAGTCCCGGGCCATTTCCAACTACACGCCGGCCATGCAATCTGGTTTTATTTTGCCCTTTGGCACAGAAAGCAAGTTCTTCAACAAAGAAGATGCCGAGAAGTACGGCTACGAATTCGACCTGGACAAGGCCCGCAATATCCTGAAAGAGGCTGGCTACTCATGGAATTCCGAAGGCGCTCTCATAGACCCCGAGGGCGTCCCTATCCGCCCCATCAAGTTGGAATGCCCCCAAGGCTGGACCGACTGGGAAGACGCCATCAAAGTTATCGCCGGAACCTTTAAGGAAATCGGAATTCCCGCCGAAGAATACTTCGTGGACTATGGCGTTTGGGACAAGGACCTACGTCATGGAACATTCGACCTCGCCATGAAAACCCAAACCGCCGAGCTCTCTGCCGCTACGCCCTGGACAAGGTTCTCCCAAATTATGGGCCCCATCGGGCTCAAACCTGTAGGCGAGGACGCCTTCTCCAACCAGGGTCGTTTCAGCAACAGCGCCGCAAATAAGCTCCTGGACAAGATTCCCACAATACGGAACGAAGCGGAACTTACACTTGCCTACCGCGAGCTGAACAAGATTTTCATGGAAACCATACCGGTTCTTCCGATCATGTACAGGCCGACCCAGTACTACCAGTTCTCCACCAAGCACTGGACCAATTTCCCCACCGAAGAAAATCCCTACGCACCGCCACAGCACTTGATTGTTGCCGCCGGAGTGAAAGCCCTGTGGGAAATTCAGGCCGTAAAATGATTTCGGATTTCGGATTTCAGAGTTAGAATCTGTCCCGAATTAAATTTTTAGATTTGTGCCGTAAAAACAAGGAGTTGATCGTGGGAAAGTCTCGTTTTATATTGCCAAATGCATTTACCAGCATGAACTTTTTGTTGGGCGTCTTTGCCATCTGTTGGGTTACGGGAGCCTTTGATTCCTTCACCTCTACCGACACGCTCCGCATGGGCGCCTACTTCGTGATGCTCAGCATGCTTTTGGACAAGCTGGACGGTTTTGCCGCCCGCCTGGTAAACGCCAGTTCCGAATTCGGAGCCCAGTTCGACAGCCTTGCCGACCTGATTGCCTTCGGACTTGCTCCTGCATTTTGCGTGTTCTTCACCTACAAGATTTGCGCCCCCCAGTTCTTTGAACAGAACGCGGCCCTGCTGGTGGTGACCTTCTCTATCTACGTGCTCTGTGCCGCCATGCGCCTGGCCAAGTACAACGCCTGCGATTCCGATACCTACCACCATCACTTTTCCGGACTCCCCTCCACCTTTGCAGGTGCCATCAACGCCACCCTGGTCGTATTCCTGAAATCCAAGGGAATCTTTACCGACCCCAACTCTGCGCTGGTATTTATCCCCGTTGTGGTGATGCTTGCTACAGGTATCCTGATGGTGAGCCCGCTGTTCTTGCCCAAGCTTCAGCCCCGCAAGAACAAGGCCTTCAATATTTTCCAAGGTGTACTGATTGTACTCACCTACATTGCCGGGTTCATGTTCATTTCCGAAAAAGTCCCCTACGTGTTGGAATACCTGCTTGTTCTCGGTGGCTGCTACCTAGTCATCGGTTTTAGCGTAGGCCTTATCAACCGCAGCAAGATTATCGAAGAAGCAAAGGCTTCGAAAAGTAATGACTAGAGCTTAGGATTTTTTTTGATGTCACCCCGGCTGCGTGCCGGGGTATTTTTTTAGAAATTCCGCAAAGCTTAACCCGTAGCGTTCGTACAAAAGCTCCGGAGCAAGGCGAGGAAGTTCCACCGTAACACATTCCAGATTACGTTCCTTGCACCAGGTACCAAAACTGCCTGGTGTTTTGTATCCGATATCCTTAACGTAAGGAACATTGAACACCGCCTGAAGATTCTTCACAAGAGGCGTTTCTTCGGGAGCGTCAATGCAGCCGATGGGACTGTGGAGTGCCACCACTGCCTGCGGCGCGAGGGTTTTCAACAGCTGGATTAAGCCTTTGGTTTCCGGCTCACTGGCAGGAGCTACCCCTGTGGAAAGTTCCATGTCCCGTTCCGCCTCCAAGATGGAGCGGGAATGCACCGGAGCGTCACTCCAGTTTTCTGTCGGGAAGTTCCGGTTCAAGTCAACGCCGTTGGCGTTTCCGCGAGTTCCAAGAGTCACCCCATCGGGGTTCGCGCACAGGATGAACGCTGTCGATTCCAGGTTCTTGTCAAAGGCGCGCAAGGCTCGGCTCAAGAGGAATGTGGTCTCCGGTTCTTCACCATGGATGCCCGCCAATACAAGTAAACGGCAAGCCCCCTTGCAAGGGAAATACAGGAGTGGCGCACCGAGAACGCTGGTGCCGTAAGGCTTGAATTTCAATTTGATGGAACCGGAAAGCATAGGGAGTTGTGAGTTATGGGGTGTGGGGTGTGGGGTGTGAGGTGTGAGGTGTGGGGTGTGA
>CAKUWY010000028.1 GCA_934699585.1 uncultured Fibrobacter sp. | reverse complement strand
GCGTCGCGCTTTGCCCACGGCGTGTTGATGATGAGGTTCACCTGCTTGTTCAGGATGATATCGAGAACGTTCGGGCGACCTTCAGCAATCTTGTTCACCACTTCGCACTTGACACCGGCGGCTTCGTAGAACTTGGCAGTACCTTCGGTAGCGTAAATCTTGAAGCCGAGCTTCTGGAACTCCTTGCCGATTTCGATAGCCTGTTCAGACAAGTTAACCTTATCGGACAAGCTAATCAGCACGGCACCTTCGTTCGGGAGGAAGGAACCTGCGGCTTCCTGGCTCTTGTAGTAAGCGAGGGCGTAGTCGTCGGAGAGGCCGAGCACTTCGCCAGTGGAGCGCATTTCGGGGCCGAGAACCGGGTCCACCTTCGGGAACTTGTCGAACGGGAACACAGCTTCCTTGGCACCGTGGTGGTTGAACTTCTTGTCCTTGAGCTTGAGGTCTTCGAGCTTGGCACCGAGCATCAGGCGGGTGGCGAGGCGAGCCATCTGCGTGTTACAGACCTTAGAGACCAGAGGCACCGTGCGGGATGCGCGCGGGTTCGCTTCGAGGACGAACACCTTGCCGTCTTCGATAGCGTACTGCATGTTCATGAGGCCGCAAACGTGGAGGGCTTCAGCAATCTTCCTGGTGTAATCCTTGATGGTTGCCAAGTTTTCCTTCGTGATGGTCACTGGCGGGATGATGCAGGCGGAGTCACCGGAGTGGACACCGGCAAGTTCCACGTGTTCCATCACGGACGGGATGTAAACATGTTCACCGTCAGAGAGAGCGTCGGCTTCGCATTCCAAAGCGTTGTGGAGGAAGCGGTCGATGAGGAGCGGGCGATCCGGGGTCACGCCAACAGCCTTGGCAACGTATTCGCGGAGCATGTTTTCGTCGTAGATGACTTCCATGCCGCGGCCGCCAAGCACGAAGCTCGGGCGAATCATCACCGGGTAGCCACCGATCTGCTTGACGCAAGCGAGGGCTTCGTCGATGTTCGTGGCCATGCCGCTTTCCGGCATCGGGATGCCAAGCTGGTCCATCATCTTGCGGAACAGGTCGCGGTCTTCGGCGATATCGATGGAGTCGATGCTCGTACCGAGAATCTTGACGCCTTCGTCGCTCAAAGCGCGGGCGATGTTCAGCGGAGTCTGGCCACCGAACTGCACGATCACGCCAGCCGGCTTTTCCTTGTGGTAAATCTGGAGAACGTCTTCGAGGCTGATCGGTTCGAAGTACAGCTTGTCGGAAGTATCGTAGTCGGTAGAAACCGTTTCGGGGTTGCAGTTCACCATGATGGTTTCGTAACCCATTTCGCGGAGGGCCATGGCAGCGTGGCAGCAGCAGTAGTCGAATTCGATACCCTGACCGATTCTGTTCGGGCCACCGCCGAGAATCATGATCTTCTTCGGGTTCGTGGAAGCGGTAGATTCGTCCTTGCAGTTGTAGGTGCTGTAGTAGTAGTACTGGTCCTTCACGCCGCTCACCGGCACTGCGCACCAGCCTTCGACCACGCCGAGTTCGGTGCGCTTCTTGCGCACGTCCTTTTCGCGGATGCCGAGGATCTTCGCGATGTACTTGTCGCTGAAGCCGTCCTTCTTGGCCTTGATGAGGAGCTCATCGGCTGGGAGGCGGCCCGGAGTCTTGAGCATTTCTTCTTCGAGTTCCACGAGTTCGCGCATCTGCTGCACAAAGTAGGCCTTCTCGTAGGTGGCGGCGAAGATTTCTTCGTCGGTTGCACCCTTACGGATGGCTTCGTACATCTGGAAGTGGCGTTCGGAAGAAGCGGTCTTCATCATTTCAAGGAGCTCTTCCTTGCTCTTCTTGTTGAAGTCCTTCGCAAAGCCGAGGCCGGAGCGACCGTTTTCGAGACCGCGGATAGCCTTCTGGAGGGTTTCCTTGTAGGTCTTGCCGATAGCCATGACTTCGCCCACGGCCTTCATCTGAGTGCCGAGGCAGTCATCAACGCCGCGGAACTTTTCGAATGCCCAGCGAGCGAACTTGAGCACAACGTAGTCACCGCTCGGGGTGTACTTTTCGAGGCTTCCGTCGCGCCAGTACGGAATCTGGTCGAGGGTAAGGCCTGCGGCGAGCTTTGCAGAAATGAGGGCGATCGGGAAACCGGTAGCCTTGGATGCAAGAGCGGAGGAGCGGCTGGTACGCGGGTTGATTTCGATAATCACCACACGGCCGGTCTTCGGGTCGTGAGCGAACTGCACGTTGGTACCGCCAATCACGCCGATGGATTCCACAATCTTGAAGGCCTTTTCCTTCAGTTCTTCTTCGAGCTTCTTGTCAATGGTGAGGAACGGGGCAGCGCAGAAGGAGTCCCCGGTATGCACGCCCACCGGGTCAATGTTTTCGATGAAGCAGATGGCGATCATCTGGTTCTTGGAATCGCGCACGACTTCGACTTCCAGCTCTTCCCAACCGAGGATGGATTCTTCGATAAGGCACTGGTGCGTCATGGAGAGTTCAAGACCGTTAGAGCAAATGGTGCGGAGTTCTTCCACGTTGTAGCAGAAACCACCGCCTGCACCGCCCATGGTGTATGCCGGGCGAACCACCACCGGGTAGCCGATTTCGGCCACGATCTTTTCGGCTTCTTCAACCGAGTGGCAAATGCCGGAGCGCGGGGTGTCGATGCCGAGCTTCTGCATGGTTTCCTTGAAGATTTCACGGTCTTCGCCGCGTTCGATAGCGTCGAGGTTCACACCGATGACCTTCACGCCGTACTTGTCCAGCACGCCGGCCTTGCTGAGTGCTGAGGCGAGGTTCAAGCCGGTCTGGCCGCCCAAGTTCGGGAGGAGGGCCTGCGGGCGTTCCTTTTCGATAATCTGGGTCAAGCGGGCAACGTTCAGCGGTTCGATGTAGGTGGCATCGGCCATGACCGGGTCGGTCATGATGGTAGCCGGGTTGGAGTTCACGAGCACAATCTTGTAACCCTGTTCGCGCAGGGCCTTGCAAGCCTGGGTGCCGGAATAGTCGAATTCGCAAGCCTGACCGATCACGATCGGGCCAGAACCGATGATAAGGACTTTGTCGATGCCTTCAATCTTCATTTTGTTTTCTCCGTTTATTGCTTAATTATTAAACTCTTGTGTTAAACTGTTGGACTGGATCCTTCGCCCTTACAGGGCTCAGGATGACGTGAGGGGTGAAACCGTCCTGGATCCTATCGCTGCGCTCCAGGATGACGTAGGGGGTGAGCGTCGGTTTGACGCCGGGTAAAAAAAATGCCGAACCAAATGGTTCAGCAAAATCAAAATCAGAAAACGAAAAAACTTTAACTGCTTCGGAACCGTGTGTTCCGCAAGGTGCCTTTGCCTTATTGACCTTATGCAAAATCATCTTAATCAGTCAAAGTTCATTCAGTTCAAACTTGCGCAAATATAGCCAAAAAATGTAAAAAAGGCAATATGTTCTTACAAAAAAAGACAACTCTTTTAAAAGAGCTGTCAATTGGTTGAATAACAATAAGTTACGCAAAAAAGAACTTATTCGATAGTTGTATCGCATTCCGGCAAGGAGGGATCGTTGGTACACGGGTCTTCCGTGTCAGCGTCAGAACCCTTCTTGCAGGCAACCATGGACACCATAGCGATTAGCGAAAGGACAAAGACTATTTTTTTCATTGTTATGCCTCGTTGTTATTTTGTATAAAGATACAATTATTTTGGCAAAAAGAAAAGGCCGCCCCGGAGGACAGCCTTTTTTAGACCTCAAAAGATCGATTACTTCTTGGCCTTGGACTTAGCAGCGTCAGCCTTGAGGGCAGCACCGGCCTTGAAGCCAACAGTCTTGGAAGCCTTGATCTTGATGGTAGCGCCAGTCTGCGGATTGCGACCGGTGCGAGCAGCGCGGCTCTTCACAGCGAAGGTGCCGAAGCCGATCAGCTGGACGTTGCCGTCCTTCTTGATACCGGCGGCGATACCGTCGAGAACGGCATCAACAGCGCGGCCAGCGGCAGCCTTGGATTCAAAACCAGCTTCCTTGTTAGCGAGGATGGCTTCAATGAGATCTTGTTTGTTCATTTTTTAACTCCTGAGTTAGGTTTAAGAAAGTTATGCGTATATTATACCTTTTTTTTTGGCAAATGGGGAACTTTTTTCAAAAAAAAATTTTTTTTCTTGATTTTCCCCAACCCCCGTAAATCAAGCCTCGGGGGGCGGTTCGGGCGAATCAAGGTCTTCGTCGAACCTGTTCTTGGGTAGCTTCTGCAGGTACACCAAGCACAGACAAGTGAACGGGATGGCGACAAGTAACCCTAAGAAGCCCAACAACTTACCCCATATAGACAAGGACAAAAGAATGCCCACGGGAGGCAGATTCATGGAACCTCCGACAATGTGAGGAACCAGGAAAAAGTCCTGAATGACCTGTACGACAAGGTAGATGGAGCAAATAATCAGGGCGACCTCCCAGAAGGGCATGCCCGTGTTCAAGGCGTGAACCACGGCCAAAACAAGGGCCAGCGGGATGGTGGTAAGCTGCAAATAGGGAATCATGTTGAGGGCACCGGAAAAAAGTCCGAAGGCAACCCCCATAGGAAGCCCCATTATTCCGAACCCGATGGCATAAAGGGTTCCCACCGTCAAGGCCACCAGAGACTGGGCGCGGAAATAGGTTCCCATAAAGCGGTCCGTTTCTCTCGCAAAGGAAATGGCGTTGTCCTGAAAGCGTTCGGGAACCAGGCTGTACAAGCCCCGACGGAGCTTAGGCATATCCAGCATAATAAACACCAGATACATGAATATCACGGCGGCACCGGAGAACCACAGCACAATTGTTCCCGTGTAAGAAAGCACACCCCAGGCTCCGGGAAGAACCTTGCCGGCGATATTCTGCACTTCTCTCCAGAAATCCAGGTGCTGCATAGAAGCGGACAACTGCTCCCAAGAAATCAAGGACTGGATGGTTTCGTACAATCCGCCGGGCATCAACTTTTCAATCCGTGCCGCCCATTCCGAATCGTTGAACACCTTGGCAATAAGAACGCCCAGGTTCTGTACTTCTCCAATCACCAAAGGGATAAAAAGGCGAAGAGCGCCCGCGAGGGCAAGCCCCGCCACCAATAACACGATTATGACGGCGATAATCCGGTGCTTCACCTTCTTTTGCAAGCGGTTCACTATGGGATCTACAATATAGGCGATGAGAAACGCCGCAAAAAAGGGAAACAGGACGCCCCTCAGGTAATAGATCAGCAGCATCCCGACCGTAAACAGGACCAGGATCTTGAGGAAATGCATGACCTTGTCCAAGTTCCAATGCTTAATCATTTTTCCTCCTGTATTCCAGCGGCGAAAGCCTGTAGACCTTACGGAAATTCCGCTCTAGACGAGAGGCCTTCTTCTCCCCCACTTCAAGAGCGATTTCGGCCAGGGACTTGTCCGTAGTCTTCAAAAGATGGGCGGCCTTTTCCATCTGCTGTTTTAGGACGGCTCTGTCTTCTGGCTTACGGAAAGCCCTATAGACAAAACATACAAAGAGTATGGCCAGCAGTCCAAGGCCAAAGAACATTCCCTTCTTAAAATCGCGGTTTTCGCCCCAAAGCCGCAAGGACTTGAGCTGGATGGCGTCGGGAATTCCCCGCAGGGTGCCCCGGCCATTATAAACCTCGAGAAGTATGGCCCTATACAAATAGGTAAGCCCATCATCTTTTTCCAGCCCCACGCCAGCAAGCCACCATTCCGCCGTCTTGAAGTCAGCGATGGCGACCTTGGCCGCCCCGAAACTTCGACCCGCCGGAGCCTGGGTTTCCAGAGGGCGGTAACTCATGTACAGTCCCTTCTGCGAATACTGAGGGTCGTCTGTGAGTATGCGTAGGCCAATGGTATTCATTCGCACGGTGGAAACTTCCACCTCCAGGGAATCGAACCTGGAGATGTCCATGTAGCCAGCAGGCCTTCCGTTTTGGGACATCAGGTTGAAACCGAACCCGGCAAAGGGAAACGCCTTGCCACTCCGGATGTTCACCACCGCATCTACGAGGGAATCACTCACCGTCACCTCGGAGGTGGAAAATCCCATGGCCTCGTGGTCAGTCAGGGTGTAGATTTCAAAAGCCTTTGACGGGAACAGTTCCAGGGAGTTTCCCTTGAATTGCGTAAAGAAAAGCCCCCACAAGGCGAAGGCTACGGCAAAGAATATTAGACCGAGAATCTTATTTCTGTTCTTCATCTTCTCTTTCGGTTTCGTCCTTGACCTGATGCCGACGGCCGACGGCTATAATGGTCAGCACCACAAAAATGGCAAGCACAATTCCAAAACTGAAACTACTCATGCCGATGGCCTTGATGCCGTGAATCTTGAGCGAGAACATTTTGCCTCGGGCCTGGTTCCAGCCGGGGGCGATTTCTAGCCGTGCAGCGGTTTCCATGTGGGTGTGCTTGTTGCCCGATTCTGTTTTCACATCTTCGTACCAGAAATCCGGCGTGTAGAGCTGGTCTATGGGAATGGCAACGCGGTTACGGCCTTTCTGCAGGGGCAGTTCTTTCATCAAAAGCCTGAATGTCTTGGCCTTCTTGATATCGGTAATGTCAGGGTCGTAGGTCCAGAGTTTCACCAAGACCTCTTGGGTCCCCTGGACTTCCATGTCAAAAATCAGGGAATCTACAAGGGACCAGTTGCGGTAAAGTTTGGCGCTGTCCGGATCAAAGTTCCAGAGAAGCCCGCACCAGGCGGCAAGGGTGGTGTCTTCTCCTAGGGTGCAGCGGAAAGAAAGGGCGTCGCCCTCTTTCCCGAATTCAATCCTGGACATTCCTCCGTCGGCCTGATCATCGTAAGCAAGCAGGGTCACGCCCTTTTCAAGAGGAAACACCGCTTCTTCGAAGGTGACCTTGGGGAGCAGCAGGTAAGCCAGCAGGACCGCTGCCGCTATAGCCGAAAGGATGATATAGGTCTTTTTCATGCTACTCGAAGAATTTTTTCAGGTGGATGTTGTACGGAATGGCATCCAAAGAATCTTCATCGGGTTGTTTTTCACCAAACAATTTAGAAACAAGTGAATCGATAGCGCGGATAAAAAAGAAATGGTGCTTGCCGCTAGAGGCCGGCTTCTGGAAAGGCGAGTCGATGGTCCGCTTGAGAATGCGCAGGACCATGGAAGGCGGCAAGTGGAACATCTTGCAGCAGGTGGTCACCTTGCCCTCGTAGCCGTAGTCGGGAATCTTGCCGTCAACCAGCGGCTCGCCGTGGTCGATACAGCAGGCGCCTGTCATGTCCGGGTCCGCCACGTTCTTTGCAAGTAGGGCATTGTACCAGAGCTCGCGGGACTTGTCCGGCAGGTCTCCCCGGAGGGCCGTGGTCTGATCACAGGGGAAAAACACCGAAAAACACTTGGGGCACATGCGCAAGTCCAGATGACCGATTTTCATCTGGGCGACTTCGGATTTGCAAAACGGGCAGGTACTCATGGGGGGGAATATAGTAAATAGGTCGGTCGCCTTCGGCTTCCTTTGGGGTTTGAGGTCGCGCCTATGGCGCTCTGGGGTATGAGATATGAGGAATTTTCCATCAATCACTCAAAGGCACGCAGTGCCGACCTCATTACTCAAAGGGGCAACGCCCCGAGCTCATACCTTTCTATATTATGTCCTATGGCTAAAGTAGTTCAAATTACCGCTGAAAATTTTGAAACCGAGGTGGCCCAGGCCTCCGAAAACCGCGCCGTCGCCGTACTTTTCTCCTCGGCAGAATACCCCGACTGCGCCCCCTATTCCCAGCTGTTGGGGCAGCTTTCTACCAGCATGGACTTTACGCTGGGCGTCGTAAGCTGTGACGAACGGGAAAACATGCAGCTCATTCAGGCGTTCCGGGTACGGTCCGTGCCCGAAGTCCATATTGTAGACAAAGGCCAGATTGCCGATGTCATCCAGGGGGTACTCCCCGAAGCGGACCTGAAGAAGCGTCTCGAAAAGTTCTTCGTGAGTGACGAGGCCCGTTTCCAGATGGCTCTGGAGGATGCCATCGCCCAGAAGAATTTTGACCAGGCGCTGCCCATGCTGGACGAGGCACTCGCAAAGAATCCCGACGACAAGAAGTTGCAGCTCTTGTGGGCCAAGGCAAGTCTTGGGCTCGGCGACACCGAAAAGGCCAAGGAAGTTCTTGCCAAGTTTACCGAAGCAGACGACCAGTACCGGGAGGCAAAATCCCTGCTGGAGCTGTTGGACTTTCATGCCGAAGCCGCCAAGAAGGACGTTACGGGCAAGGAAGCCGTTGTCTATCACGAGGCCTGCAAGCTGGCCTGTGCCGAAGACTTCGAAAGTGCCCTGCAGGCATTTCTTAATTTGTTCGTAGAAGCCCCTGAATGGAACGACGGGGCCGCCAAGAAGGCCATGCTCACCCTCTTTGGCGTCTTGGGGCCCAAGCACGAACTCACCTGGAAGTACCGGGCCAAACTGAACACCATGATGTTTATTTAGGGGTTAGGATCTAGAGACTAGAATCTAGGGTTTTACAGAAACCCCTGCGGCTCGGCTATGCCAATTCGCACAAGTGCGATTGGCACGGCTCTCGCCTTTTGGGGTTTTAGGGGCATGCCCCTAGGCGAAGGGGTAGGTTAAGACCGTGGGCTTAACCGAGGGGAAGGCTTTCCCCTTTGTTTTTTACTACATTTCCCCCCGTATTTTATTGTACAGTAAAAAACAAGGGATTTATCCCACAGGAAAACACTATGAAAAAGATCAAGTTCCAGGATACCTCGTTCCGCGATGGTTTCCAGTCTATTTTCGGTGCCCGTGTCTTCGCCAAGGACTTTATGCCCGCCGTCGAAGCTGCCTGCAAGGCCGGCATCACCCACTTTGAAGCTGGTGGTGGCGCCCGTTTCCAGGCCCTGTACCAGAACTGCGGCGAAGACGCATTCGACATGATGGACGAGTTCCGCCGCGTGGTGGGCCCGAACATCCGCCTGCAGACTCTTGCCCGCGGCATCAACGTGGTGGCACTGGCACCCCAGCCCCGCGACATGATCAAGCTCCATGCCGACATGTTCAAGAAGCACGGCATGACCCGTATTCGTAACTTCGACGCCCTCAACGACGTGAACAACCTGATCTACTCCGGCAAGTGCATTACCGACGCCGGTCTGGAACACGAAGTCGTCGTGACCATGATGGAACTTCCTCCGGGATGCGACCTCAACGCCGCCCACAACCCGGAATTCTACGAACGCATCCTGCGCAACATTTTGGACGCAGGCGTTCCGTTCGCTTCCGTTTGCTTCAAGGACGCTTCCGGTACCACGAACCCGACTAAGGTTTATGAAACCTTCAAGCGCGCCCGTAAGCTCCTCGGCGACAAGGTCGAACTCCGCATCCACAGCCATGACACCTGCGGTACCGGTGTGGCCCAGTACAAGGCCGCTATCGAAGGTGGCGCCGACGGTGTGGACCTCGGCCGCAAGCCGCTTTCCGGCGGTACGGCTCAGCCCGACCTGTTCTCCATGTTCCACGCCCTCAAGGGTACGGACTACAAGCTCGCCCTCGGTGAAGACAGCATCGTGGACGATCACATTCCGGAACTCATGGAAGCTAACAACGTCGCCGTCGAATGCCTCAAGGACTATAACTTCCCGCCTGAAGCCCGTCAGATTACGACGGACGTGATTTTCAGCCCCATGCCGGGTGGCGCTCTTACCGCCAACACCCTCATGATGCGCGAAACCAAGACCTTCCACCTGTTCCCGAAGGTTATCGAGAACATGAGTGAATGCGTCCGCCGCGGTGGCTTTGCTTCTTCCGTGACGCCGGTTTCTCAGTTCTACTTCCAGCAGGCTTACATGAACACCCTGAACCAGGCCGCAGGCCGCGGTACTTGGTTCAAGATGACCGAAGGCTACGGCAAGATGCTCCTCGGCTACCAGGGCAAGACTCCTTGCGAACCGGATCCGGAGCTGGTGAAGATCGCTGCCGACCAGTTCAACATGAAGCCCTTCAAGGAAGCCTATCCGGGCGTCCAGTGCGCAGAAGAAATTCTCGAACCGGGCATTCCGAAGGCCAAGGCCCTCCTCGAAGAAAATGGTCTGCCGGTTACCGATGAAACCATCTTCATCACGGGCTGCCTCCAGACGAAGGCTGGCAACAAGGGTATCGAGTTCCTCAAGGGCAACCGCCACATTGGCGTTCCCAAGAAGGACCCGAACGCTGCTCCGGCAGTGGACACCAAGAACATGAAGGCCGGCGCCGCAAGCACCTACCGTATCGCTCTTGGCAACCAGAGCTGGGACGTGCAGGTTCAGACCCTCAGCAAGTGATTCTTATTGAACAGTAAAAGGACTATGGATTGACCATAGTCCTTTTTTTTGTACAAACTAAAAAGCGTCCGCGAATCGCGGACGTTCCTTTTAGGCTTGCTTTGGGTGAATGTTACACTCCCAGGGCCTCGATGGCGGCCTTGTACTTCTGGAGACGGAACTTGGTCTTGAGTTCCCGGCGTTCCTGGCGCTGGATGTATTTGTCATCCATGAGCATAGTCAAGATCGCGGCCTTCGCCTTGGCGGCCATGGGATTGTCCTTGAGAGTCTCCACGAATTTCACGAATTCTTTTTCGCGGGCCTCGTAGGTGGCCTGTTCGGCGGGCATGCCCTGGGCCATGAGGTTGCAGCTGTATTCGTCGATCCAGCCCTGGTTCTTGTGGTAGGTCATCTTCTGGATGAGTTCCACCATGTCGGCGGGAACGCCCATGGCGATGACGTCTTCGGGAGTCTTCTTGGTAGAAGCCGTGATGAGGTCCTGCAGGATGGCGAGGGTCTGCACCTCTTCGGACTCGCCCTTGTTCTTGAGGTAGTCCGCCACGTTCTGCAGAAAGTCGATGTAGGGTCCGCCGGCCTTGTCCTTTTGACCTTTGTGGACCTCGGCGGCAATTTTGTAGGCTTCTTGGTAAGAGAGCATAATGTTCCTTTATGAGTGTAAAATCTTGGGGCGACTGGCGCCTTACCTCCAATATATATAATTCTTTTATTGGAAAAATGTGTGTTTATTGAAAAAAAAAGGATGTTTTGCGTTTTTTTCATAAAAAAGGCTTTTTTTCTGTTTTTTAGGGGGTGGAAAAAAACGTTGATTGCTAAATTTGGCATCGAAATTTTACAAGGAGAATTCTGTGTCGAATCAATTCATAAAAAAGGCTTTACTCGGTGCCGCAATTGCGCTCAACCTCTCCGCTTGCGGAGACGAGTCTGTGGTGGATAACGACGGACTTTCGGTACTTGAAGAACTGGACGAAGAGTGTACGGACCAGAATGACGGGTCTGTGGCTTTTGTAAAGTCCACAAGGACCGTATATATGTGTGCTGACGGCGAATGGATTGCCTTGAGTGACCAGGAGGGTATCCAGTATCGTTGCGGATCGGAATACCTCAAGGATTCGACGGGGATTGCCATTGTCTGCGACGGCGATACCATTGGAACGGTCAGCAACGGAAAAGATGGGATTAAAGGTGGAAATGGTGTAACTGTCGATACGGTTGCAATCAACAAGTCTATTCAAGAAGCAATAAGCGAAGCTTCCGCAAAGAACCAGAAGGATGTGGATGCGGCAATCCAGAACTTAAGCAGCGCCTCTAGCAAGCTCGATGAAGAAATCGACAACAAGTTCAAAGATGCCTACAGCAGCTGGAACGCGGAACTTGAAGACAGGTCTTGCGCCATCGTCGATACGGTTCGCGACAACGAAAGGGCAAGCATCACCGTGACTATCAAGTGTGGCGAAGCCGAAACCATGATGGAAATTCCGTTCACACCCTCGAACAAGAACCTCGGCAAGGTGTACAAGAAGCATGTTGTCGTGCGTCTCCCGGTGCAGGCCAACAAGAAAACAAAAACCGATGACATTTACGAAGAAATATGGAAGAACCTCAAGGGTGGTGACAATGCAGAACTTACCGTGACGGACCTGGACGAAAAGTTCGCCCCGAGCGGCAAGGTGTTTATGCAGGACCTGTTCGCCGCTGCCAATAAATCCTTTGTGACAATCGAAGAAACTAACGAAAAGACGGTGGAATACAAGGTTGCACGCCTCGAAGGGGATCTCGACATCACGAACCTTACGACCCCGGTTGTAAAGCTCCGCGTCAAGCTGAACTTGAGTAACAACGCTTTCGGCGCCTTTGGCGGATTTGGCTCGAACGCAACGGATGTTATTTACAACGCCTATGCAGACTTGTCCGATGCGTCCGATACGGTTGTCATCGACTTCTTGACCGACTACAAGGCTGCCCGCGTAAAGAAGTTGGTTGACGATGGTAACGGTTTTGGTGTTGCAAACGAGCAGGCGAACAAGGACCTTGCCCACGCACTTTATTTGGAAAACAGCGAAGAATATCCGTCTTTCGAACATTATGCCCCCGATCAGATTGGCCTGGCCGAAAACTTCAACAGCATCGTGTGGGTGATGGCCCTCATTGACCAAAAGGACAAGACTCCGGGTTTTAACTCGGTCTATAACGCTTTCCGCAATGTCTTTGCCGAAAACGGCAACTTTAACACCGCCGTCAATACGACTTATGCTGGCAAGGAACGCAGCATGTTCTTTGTAGACTACCTCGCTTTGCTTATTGACGCGAACTTCTTCAAGTGGAACCAAATGCAGCATGGCGACTCTACTGCTGAAACGAATGTCTGGAGTGGTACGGATGCCGTCTATTTCAAGATTTTGCAGAATGGATTTGTGGAAGCCTATAAGCTTAAAGTCGAAGACGCAAAGGTTTTCAATGATCCGTCTGGCTATAGCAGCAAGGTATATAAGTCTGATGTCAAAGGGGGATATTTCCATTACTTTGAATATATCGAAAACGAACAAGTTTGGTATCCCATAACACTTTGGGCTGTAGGTGTTGCAACGGTGGAAAAAGTTTGCGATGCTGACGCTGTTAATTCGACCTTCTTCTATAGCTTTGAAGGTCTTGATGAAAACGCTGTTTGTGTATGCAACGATGGAAACTGCGGCTGGCAATATACGGACAATGTATGCTTGGGCCGAAATAAAGGCGATAAGGGATCGGCGTTCTTTGACGGGAAAATTCAAGAGTATGAGTGCGTCAAAGAGAAATGTAATCTGCCTGATTCTACTGCTTGCAATAATCTTGGACTTGTGCCTAGTGATCCTAGTTCTTCGAGTTCTTCCGGTGAATATTCTGAACAGGACGGCATGACCCCGGAAGAACAGGCCAACAATCCGAATTCCAAACTTTACCTCGGTGTGTGCGATGTCGACAACGCTGGCGAAGAAAAGCTGTTCGACACCAAGAATGCGGAACTTGCCACGGCAACGGGCAAAACGACCTTTGTATGCGACGGCTCCAAATGGAGACAGAAGAATGAGTTGGAAAAGAAATATGGAACATGTTCAAAAGCCGTGATGGAAAAAGGAGTCGTCAAGGAAGAAAATGGTTCCGAACATTATAAGTGCGATTACCTTGATAACGATAAAAAATACGAATGGATCGCTGCTGAAGTGCGTGACAATGTTTTAGGTGTAGCTTGCCATTATGGCAATGTCGATAAAAAAGTGGTTACTGAATCCGGTTATGAATATGTTTGTGAAGAAAATTCTGAATATACAGACAACGACGGTAACCATATCCATGAATGGCGTGAACTTACCTTTGAAGAAATCTATGGCGAATGCGATGAAGATAAGATGAAAAATCAAACCAAAGTAGCAGTTTACGGAGGGAAAAAATACAAGTGTAACTACATTTCTGGAGGTTCTTCCAGCGGATACTCTTGGGTTAAAGCAAGCGATTTGGATGAAAACGCAACGCTTGGAATTTGCACAAGAAATCGAATGAAAGAAAAAGATGTCGCTATAGTCGGTGACGCATACTATGGATGTCTTATTAATGGTAACGCAGAAGGAATCCCCGCAAGTTCATCCTCCACAGATTGGCTAGAAATTGGTGAAAAAGAGTACCTTAACGCCAAGTTTGGTAATTGCGATACCGATAGAGGTGATACTAAAAACATTGCAGACATTAAGAGCGAAACCCTCATGGATGGTGAAAACCACAGTTTCAAGTGCTCTATAGCTAAAGAAGTCGTAAATGGCAATGGTAAGTGGGTTGACGCCTCCACAGACATTGCTCTCGACCAGATTTGCAACAGAGATAACGAAGATGCAACTGTTACCAAAGAAAGCGTAATCTATGTCTGTGCGTACAAGGATGAATCATCCATGTATCAGTGGATTACTTTTGATGAGTACTGCGAAAATAAAGGTGAAAATTTGACATATGGCGGGTATCATGACAATCCGTCTAGTTCTTCTAGTATATCTCACTGTGGCGGAAGTCATGAATGTAAAAAGGAAACCGACAAGAAAATCTGCCATGTCGGTACCGAGTCTTTCGTCAAATTGGATAGCGTGTGGCAATCTGTGGCAAAATATTGCGAAGACCATTCTACAGGTTCTGCTTGTGAATTTGTCAATCATGAAGGTAATATAGACGAGTCTACTGTTAAGTATTACGAACAAACGGAATACTACGTAAGTACAGAACAAGGTTATAAGAAAGCAGAAACTGCAGAAGAATATTGCAATGCATTTAATCCGGATCATGAAGGACTCTGCGTATTTGAATTTGACGTTTATTATTATTGCGGAAGTTCCGGGAAATGGATCCTTCTCCTTGAAAGCTGCCTGACCCGCGGATAGAATTTGTACTAGAATATGAAAACATCCCCGCAAATGCGGGGATGTTTTGGTTTTAAGGCTTTTGATTACGCTTAGAAGTTCTTGCCCAAAATGGCAGAGACGTTCTTCAGGATGCCTTCGGCCACGTCGGGCTTGTTCATGGAATAGACGTGCACGTTGGTGATGCCGTTGGCGTACAGGTCGATAATCTGGTCGCTGGCGTAGATGATGCCCGCCTGCTTCATTGCCTCGGGATCGCTTCCGAACTTGTCCACCAGGGACTTGAACCGTTGGGGCATGAAGGAGCCCGAAAGCTTGATGGCCCGCTCCACCTGGTTGGCGTTGGTGATGGGCATGATGCCGGGAAGAACGGGGCAGGTGACTCCTGCTTCCCGGAGCTTGTACATGAAGTTCAGGAACAGGTTGTTGTCGAATACCATCTGGGTGGTTAAGAAGTCGGCGCCGGCGTCCACCTTTTCTTTGAGGTGCTTGATGTCTTCGGCCTGTGTCTTGCTTTCGGGGTGCTTTTCGGGGTAGCAGGCCGCCCCGATGCAGAAGTCCGCGTCGGCGGCCTTGAGTTCCTGGATGAGTTCTACGGCGTAGTGGTAGTCGCAACCTTCCCGGCCCTTTTCGATGAGCTCCGGAGTGAGGTCGCCGCGGAGGGCCATCACGTTCCTGATGCCTGCGGACTTCATGTCGGCAATGCGCTGGCGGACCGTCTCCTTGCTGCTGGACACGCAGGTGAGGTGGGCCAGCATGGGGATGTTGTATTTTTCCTTGAGGTTTTTTGCGATGTCCAGGGTGAAGTGGCTTACGCCGCCGCCTGCGCCGTAGGTGACGCTCATGAAGGCGGGTCCGAGGGCCGCGATGGCTTCCGTTGCCGCCTTGACGCTCTCGAAGCTGGTTTCCTTTTTGGGCGGGAACACCTCGAAGGAGAGGCTCATCTTGTCTTGCTTCAAAATGTCGATAATCTTCATAGAAACTCCGGCGGGGTGTCGCGGTATCTGGACTGGCACCCCAGGTTTATGCAAATATTTTAATACATGCATAAATCTAGATAAAGTTTGGCGGGATGGCAATAGGGAAGGGGTGTTGATGAACGAAAATTTTTCTATATTAGAGCCCGCTTTGCTCGCGTAGCTCAGTTGGATAGAGCAGCTGCCTTCTAAGCAGCGGGTCGTGGGTTCGACTCCCGCCGTGAGTATGAAAAGAGGTCCCCATTGGGGGCCTCTTTTCGTACCTACTTAAACGCGTTCAGTCGTGAAAGCGGCTGTCTGGCTTCAAACGTTATGCCGATGCCGAGTTGGTTGATGAATGCTCGGCGTTTGCGGTTCATGACCGGGTCGTCAAAATTGACCGTCTTTAAAATCCACTGCAACTTCGGGGTGATGTTTGCCATGTTGCCTAATGGAAAGCGCCTCATTGCCTGAATTCCGCCCATGAACGCAAGATTCATGATGGTATCCTGGCCCACAAGAAATTCATCGAAACCGAGTCCCGCCATTATGTCGAAGCCGTACTCGTCAAATTCGAAAGTGGGGCCAATCATGGCGTCCAGTCCCGCGGCAGAAATCCCGTCTGCAATCATCATGTCAACCTGGAGTTGGAATGCAAATCGAAGGACCTGTACCCTTAAGTTCGGAATGCTGAAGGTGACGTATTCGTCGACGGCTTCCAAGCCGGATGTCATGAGTGATTTCCCTACGGAAACTCCGATACTGAGGCCTAAAACCCCGCTATTCTTGTCGGCTTCGTATAATTCGGTGACGATGTCCTGATGGATCAATGCTTGTAACGCGGTTCTGTAGGGTGTGTTGGGGTAACGTTCGAAAAGGTTGTCTCGGGCAATTAAGAGCCAACTGTAGTCGAAATCGTAGTAGGAATCATGTTCGTAGGGGTTCTCTTTTTGAATCCATAAGGTTGCCCAGGATGTTGCCGCGTCAACGGCGATTCCAGCCGGAGTCTTGACGATTTCTTTGGCGGCGGAACCGAGGTCATCGGGTTTTAGTCGATACGTAAACATGTATTCGACGAACGCGCCTGTTTTTAGCTTTGAATTCTTTTGCAGGCTAGTCTTCTTGGCGAGCGCGTAGAGCATGTCGTATTTTGAAATCATGTAGTCCATGACTAGGTTGTACACGGCGTTTTCTTCGACTGTCAGAGTTCTTCCGTTTACTTCTTGACCGCTAAAATTCATGTACCTGGTGTAGACGATTGGGACTGACGAATACCTGGGCCTTTCTGTCCGATAAAGATTACCTGCCAGACGGGTGAGTTTCTTTTGTACGGATTCGTCTTTACAGAGTCCGTCGCGAATTTTTGGGGCGTATCCCTTGATGAAGTCCAGTGTGGCCGGGACTTCGGAAAGATCCCCGCGGACAAAATGAGCCATCAGGGTTAAGTCAAATGAACAGACGCTGACATCTTGCGCTAAAACCGGCGAACCCCAAAGCACGATTCCGAGAAAGAAAACGATTGCATTCAGTTTGTGCATGTTTTATAAATTAGCATTTATATAATAGGAAACATCATGCGTGTCCAGAGGGCGTCATCTAGATCGCGTCTGGAATCGACAACAGCCAAGACTTTGACGCGGTTTTCTTCTTTGCGATAAAAGATTCTCCAGGGGCTTACTACGAGTTCCCGAAATCCGTTGATTTGCAAATATTCTAATTCCGCGGGAATTTTGCCCAAATCTGGAAACTTTTCAAGGACTTGGCATTCCTTCTTTATTTTTGCAAGAGAGTCCTTGGCGTTTTTGGCGCTACTCGTTGCAATATGCATGATGATGGACTTTAAGTCGAAAGATGCTGATTCAGACCATTCTACAATGATTTTCTTAGAGGTCATTTAGTTCTTTCTCCAAGGAATCAAAGAGGTCTTTTTGATTGATTGTTTTTCCTTTTGAAAATTCGGCTTCGCTTTGAGCAAAAAGCTTGAATAGCTTTAAGCCGTCTTGCATCATCTGGAATGTCTCTGTATCGAGAATTACACCACGAGCCTCTCCGTTTTGCGTGACGATGTAGGGTGCACGAGTGTCATTTACATGGTCTAGCACTTTTGCAGCGTTTGCCTTAATGTAAGAAATCGGCTTGATATTTTTATAGGTCGGCATAAAACCTCGCATAAGACTGAATTCGGTATTAAATATAGTCTTTCGTTGGGGTAATGCAAGTGATAATTCTATTTACTCGCGCACGATCTCGACAGCTGCCAGTTCCTTGCCGGTTTCCAGGTGGTGTACGCTGAATCGCGGGGGAGTGGAGCCGTCTTCGCCATTGCCGAAGGTTTCGTAAAGTCCGAAAGTCGGCGGGTTTCCGCCCTTGGGCAGGCTCGTGGAGCCTGGGTTCAGGCAGTAGACGCCATCAGCGTTTTTTTCGGCGGTAAAGATGTGCGTGTGCCCCGAAAAATACACGTCGGCCTTGTAGTGGCTGAACAGGTATGGGTCATACAGGTGGCCGTGGCTCAAGAAGAGTTTTAGGCCGCCCTCTTCGATTTCGGCAAAGTCGGCAAGGCAGGGAAATTCGAGCACCATCTGGTCCACTTCGGCGTCGCAGTTTCCGCGGACGGCGGTAATCTTGTCCTTGAGCGGGCTCAAAAGCTCGACAACCCCTTGCGGGTCGTGTCCGCCGGGGAGCGGGTTCCGGGGACCGTGGTACAGAAGGTCCCCCAGCAGGAATAAGCGGTCGCAGCGGAATTTTTCGAGGTAGGACAGCGCCATCTTGCAGGCGTAGGCGGAGCCGTGGATGTCGGAAAGGACGAGGGTTTTCATAATAATTCGGAATCTAGATGCTAGGATTTAGGGGTTAGGATTTAGGGGCTAGGACTTAATATCCAATATCTAGTCTCTAGATCCTAGTCTCTAGCCTTCTGTCCTTTTTTTCATCAAATATAGTCTCATTTGCGTTGTCTGTTGAGCGATTTTTGTCTATATTTGATGCGTAAATTTCTAAATACCTTAAAAGGAAGGTTAAATCATGGCAAGAAAGAAGATTGCACTCGTTGGTGCTGGTCAAATTGGTGGTACAATGGCTCTCGTGCTCGCCCAGAAGAACCTCGGTGATGTCGTGCTTATCGATATTCCGATGACTCAGGGTATGCCGAAGGGCAAGGCTCTCGATATCATGGAAGGCCGCTCCGTCATCAACTCCTCTGTCGATCTTCAGGGTTCTACCGACTATTCTGCCATCAAGGGTGCAGACGTCGTTATCGTGACCGCCGGTTTCCCGCGTATGCCGGGCATGAGCCGTGACGACCTCCTCGACAAGAACTGCGGCGTTATCAAGACTGTTGCCGAAGCCATCAAGGAAAACGCTCCGGATGCATTCGTCATCGTGATCACCAACCCGCTCGACGCCATGGTCTACAACATGCAGAAGCAGTCCGGCCTCCCGGCCAACAAGGTCATCGGTATGGCTGGCGTGCTTGACTCTGCCCGTCTCGCTTGCTTTGTGGCCGACGAACTGGGCGTGTCTGTCGAAGACGTGAAGGCCCTCGTGATGGGCGGCCACGGCGACACCATGGTTTCCATTATGGAATGCGTGTCCGTTGGCGGTATCCCGGTTTCTCAGCTCATGAGCAAGGAAAAGTTCGCCGAACTCGCCAAGCGTACCGCCGGTGCCGGTGGCGAAATCGTGAACCTCCTCGGCCGCGGTTCTGCCTTCTACAGCCCGGCAACTTCTGCCATCCACATGGCTGAAGCCTACCTCCTCGACAAGAAGAGCGTGTTCTCTTGCGCTGCCAAGCTGAACGGCGAATACGGCGTTAGCGGCCTCTACTGCGGCGTGCCGGTCGTGGTCGGTGCAAACGGTGTCGAGAAGATTCTCGAAGTCAAGATGAGCGCCGAAGAAAAGGCCGCCTTCGACAAGTCCGTTGAGGCTTGTAAGAAGAACGCTGAATGGGTCGACGCACATACGTAGACCGAATTGGCTAAAGACCGGAGCCGCTTCTCCGGATTGCCGATTCTCTCGCAACCGCCCCAGTTTAATAACTGGGGCTTTGTTGTATAAACCGAAAACCACCAGCTGGGCTGGTGGTTCTAAAGAAGCCTTCTGGCGGTGATGAAAAAAGTCCTCTAG
>CAKUWY010000027.1 GCA_934699585.1 uncultured Fibrobacter sp. | reverse complement strand
GATGTACACAGATCCTCGCCGGAGCCTGCCCTGAGCCTGTCGAATGGGCGAGGATGACGAAGAGAGGGCGGGGATGATGAGGAAGGCTTTCGTCATGTTCGCGTAGGCGAACATCCGCTGGAAGGATGTACACAGATCCTCGCCGGAGCCTGCCCTGAGCCTGTCGAATGGGCGAGGATGACGAAGAGAGGGCGGGGATGACGAAGAGAGCGAGGGGATGACGAAAAAAGGAGAAGCAAAAATGACGACGAAAAAATGTAAAAGGCCTCTCACGGGGCTTTTTTTTGCGTATTTTGTTCAAAAAAGGGTTGTTTATGACCATTAAAAAAGAAATAAAACGGCATGACGAATTATATATTTAATCCTGTAAGAAGGATGTAAAATGGCTGTTTTGCAACAAAAGACAATCTTGATTGTTGATGACGATTCGATGTCCAGAAAACTGCCCGAAATGGGCGGCATCGAGACCCTTGAAAAAATCAGGGCCGACAAGTCCATCGCTCTCCGTGCCGGAAAATCCATAGAGTATCAAGACGAAATCTATTTTGAAAAGTAATCATAAACAGTTTATGGATGAATATGCTGCACTGATGGCTGCGCTAAAGACGAGGTAAACCGATGGAACAAAAACTTGTACATACCGTCTGCACCGACGGGTTTGAAATGGAATACGCCCAGTTCGGAAACGGCCCTCGCCCGCTGGTGGTCATTCCAGGTCTTGCCATCAAGAGCGTCATGAAATCTGCAGACGCCCTGCAAGTGCCCTTCAAGATGTTCACCGAAGGCTACACGCTCTACTTCTTTGACCGGCGCAAGGACGCCAACCCCGGCTACTCCGTAGAAGACATGGCCCGGGACCAGGCTCTGGCCCTCCGTGCCCTCGGCCTGAAAGACGTGGCCCTTTACGGCGTGTCCCAAGGAGGCATGATAGCCCAGCATATGGCGGCAAACTACCCGGAACTGGTCTGGAAGCTGGTTCTCGGCTGTTCCACCTCCAAGGCAGAACCCCAGCAGCTCAAGGTAATCGGCGAATGGACTAGGCTTGCCAGGGCCCACGATGGCGACGGTCTCGTGAAAGCCTTTATCCGGGACTGCTTCTCGGAACCTTTCGCCAAACGTTACGGCAGGGCTCTCCAGGTCATGTACAAGGACGTCTCTGCCGAAGAGATGGAGCGCTTTGCCGTTTTCTCCGACGCCTGTGATTTTGTGGATACCCAGAACGGACTGGAAAATATCAAGTGCCCCACCCTCGTTCTAGCCGCAAGCAAGGACCAGGTGGTCACCCCCGAAGCTTCCCAAAAAATCTACGACAGGCTAAAGGCTGCCGGCACCCCCTGCGAATTGCAGATGTACGAAGGTTACGGCCACGCCGTATTCGACGAACTGCCCGAATTCAAGACAAAAATCCTCGAATTCTTGTCCGCTCCCTAAAAAATTCAAATGCCCTCCGCCCTACCTACCGAGAAGCCCCGCTATGCTTTTGTGGACCTTGCCAAAGGCCTCTGCATTATGCTGGTGGTATGGCACCACGTGGCAAGCACCTGGGGGCTTGACACCTACCCGCTGAAGCTTCCCCTTTCTACTTTTCGCATGCCCTTGTACTTTTTTTTTTCGGGACTGTTCTTCAAGAGCTACGCCGGATTTTTCGACTTTTGCCTGCGGAAAGTCAACAAGCTGCTGATCCCCTTCACTTTCTTTTTCATTACCACCTCCTGCATTTTGCCGTTCATCCTCGCCCACTTTCACCTGCGGCCAAGCCCCGGCTGTAGCGTGTGGTATTCCTTCATTTGGCAGGATTATTTCCCCAACTTTCCCATCTGGTTCTTGCTGGGGCTTTTCTGGACCAACCTGATTTTCTACGGAATTTACCTCGCGGCAAAGAAGCTCCCGCCGAAACTTTGCAACGCAGGGCTTGTGGCCCTGTCATTGGCCGTTGGCGGCTTGGGATTTTTCCTCGGGCGGAAAAGCATCAACCTGCCCATGTTCATGGACACCGCCATGACGGCCATTCCCTATTTCTGTGCCGGGCATTTCGCCTTCCGCTATACGGCACTACTGAAACCGAACAAGTTGGACAAGCTGAACATTCCCTTGGCCCTCCTGGGCTTTGGCCTGGTGTACCTCCTGTCGGACTCCACGGTAAGCTATGTGCAAAACCATTTCCAGCTGCCCTTCTGGAGCACCTACCTTTGCGGGCTATCCGGAGCGACCGGCATACTCCTTTTGTCCAAGACCATCAAGAAGATTCCCCTGGTGTCTTACTTTGGGCGATACTCCATCATGATTCTTGTGACCCACGGCTGGGTGCAGTGGGCCATTATCAAGATTCTGCGGGAGTTTCACTTTCACTGGTCAAAGAACGCAAGCCTTGCCTTTGTCTTCGTGGTCACCATGCTTTTATACTTGGGAATTATCCCCTTCATGAAGCGGTTCATGCCTCATGTGACAGCACAAAAAGACATATTCAAAGTTCAATCCAACTAGCTAAAAGCTAGTTGGCCCGCACATAAATTGCTGCACAAACGCCCTCAAAATTTAGAGAATACGCATCACGACAATCATAGTAATCCATACCCCACAAGAAGGGTAGCTTTGTTTCCAATAATTTGTCCTTGGTAATTTCCAACCAGTCTTCAGCATCTGTGAAGCAATAGTATTTGTTCTCAGAAAAAACAAAATCGTCTACTGAAAAATCTGTACGGCGAACTTCAGTGAACCCATTCGGCTCCTCATTATTTTCCAATTGATTCCGCAAGTCATCCAAATCAGAGGCTGTACTCGAAGCAACCGCCTCCAAATACTCTTCTGAAATAACGGCAACTCCACTGCCATCCACATCTATTTTAGACCCGCTAAAATCCACTTCTACCTCAGAAGAACTAGATTCTTCTTCCGAAGAGCTACTATCTTCTGTGGAGGATTCTGACTGTGTTGTAGAAGATGAACTAACCAAATCTGCTTTCGAAGAATACACTTTTCCTGGGTTATACCCCGGAATTTCATTTGCTCCTGGTAACTTGCTTGCATCCGTAGAGGACACCGTATCGGTACAGGCCAAAAGGCTCAGAGCAAGGCAGACCACCGAAAACAAACCAAAAATTTTTCCAAGTCGCATTTTTCGCTCCTTTTTTTTCTAGAGAAAAATACAAAACATTCTTCTTTAGTGTGCCTCAAGCCAGTTTTTCCCATAGCCGACGCTGGCAACCAGCGGGACTTTCAGTTCCATGGCCCCTTCCATTTCGGCCTTGACCATGGCAGAAAACTCTTCTAACCGATCCTTGGGGCACTCGAAAACCAGTTCGTCGTGGACCTGAAGCATCATCTTGAGGGGCAGATTATCCCTGTTGATGCGCTCCTGTATGCGGATCATGGCAATCTTGATGAGGTCGGCAGCAGAGCCCTGCACAGGAGTGTTTACCGCCATGCGTTCGGCCATTTGGGATTCCATGCGGTCGGAACTGTCGATGCCTGCGATATAGCGGCGGCGGCCCGAAAGGGTTTCTACGTAGCCGTTCTTGTGGGCGTAGGCCTTGGTGTCGTCGATAAACTTTTGCACTCCCTGATACATGCCGAAATACCCGGTGATAAAATCCCTGGCCTGGGCCATGGGGATTTTCAAGTCCCGAGACAGGCGGAAAGCCGTCATGCCGTAGAGGATGCCGAAGTTCACCACCTTGGCGTCGCGACGCATGTCTGCGGTGACGGCATCCAATTCCACCCCATAAATGGCGGCGGCCGTGCGGGCGTGAATGTCGATTCCTTCCTTGTAGCTTTCGATAAGGGCGGGGTCGCCGCTCAGGTGGGCCAACATGCGGAGCTCAATCTGGGAGTAGTCCACCGCCAAGATGACATTGTCCGGGTTCTCGGGAACGAATGCGGCACGAATCTTTTTGCCCAGGTCGCTACGGACCGGAATGTTCTGCAGGTTGGGATCTCGGCTGGAAAGGCGACCCGTAGCCGTACCCCACTGGATAAAGCTGGTGTGAATCCGTTTTGTTTTCGTGTTCACCAGAGTCGGGAGCACCGACACGTAGGTGCTCTGCATCTTTTTCAGTTCGCGGTACTCTATGATGGCAAAAACGATGGGGTGCGGCGCACTGACGGAGAGTTCCTCCAGCACGGCGGCGTCGGTGCTGCGTTTCTTGATTTCGGGAAGCCCCAATGTATCGAACAGCACCTCTCCAAGCTGTTTGGGACTGCCGATATTGAATTCCAGCCCCGCCATGTCGCAGATTTCTTTTTCCAGTTTTTCGATACGACCGGCAAGCTCCACTTCCAAATTCTTGAGGACAGCCGTATCCACGTAGGCACCAACGCCCTCCATCTGGTACAGCACCTTGAGCAAGGGCATTTCCTGGGTGTAGAAAAACTTCTCGTAGTCCATCTTCTGGAGCTCTTGCAGCAGAGGCCTCCAGAGGCGGAGCGTATAGACCGCATCTTCGGCGCCGTATTCGGCGGCATCCTTCACAGGAACGCGATTGAAAGGAATCTGGCTCTTGCCACGCCCGATGAGGTTTTCTATGGGAATCATCTCGTGGTTCAGGCGCTGCATCACCTGGTTGTCCAGCCCGAGGCCCGTCTGACCCGGAGAAAGCATCCAGGCGGCAATGAGGGTATCTACTATCTTAGCCGCAGTAATTTGCGGAATGGAAAGCCCGAAGGCACGGGAAAGCACATGCAAGTCAAACTTGGCATTATGAAAAACGAAGGAACGGCGATGCTTGCCGTCAACGACCTCGCAAGATTCATCCCAAAAGGTCAGGAACCATTCCTTTACGGCAGCACTATCGAAATTGCCTACGGGGAACCCGATGTCGTCGGTATGGGCAAGAGGAACGTAATAGCCCTTGGGAACAGAGCCGTCTTCGCTTGCGGCGGCAAGGCACAACCCCACCAGATTGCAGACCATAGAATCCAGGCCGTCGGTTTCCGTATCCACGCCGATTTCGGTTGCCGCCGCAAATTCAGCCACCATCTGTTGGAACTTTTCGGCGGAATCAACGCAAATGTAGGTGGGGAGAACGTCTTCGGTAACGGCGATGCGGTCGCTCTCCGGGAAATCGCCCTGCTGATTGTCACCGTCGTGCACGAACCCCGCCTTGCCGGGAATTTTTTCCAGCAGGCGCAGCAGGCTGTTGATTTCGTGTTCCTTGAAAATATCTGCCAGGGTATCCACATGGATTCCGTTGTATTCCAGGGCAGAAAGGCTCCCGCTAAAGGCACGCTTGGTCTGAAGCGTTACCAGTTCCCTGCTCAAGAACGCCTTTTCCCGGTTCTGCTCTAGGTTGTCGTGGAGTCCCTTCTTGGTTATCTTGTCCAGATTGGCGTACAGGTTGTCCATATCGCCGAAATCGTTCAGCAGCTGTATGGCGGTCTTTGGGCCAACCTTCGGTACTCCCGGAACGTTATCGCTGGCGTCCCCCATGAGCGCCAGGTAATCCCGAATCTTTTCTGGCGGGAGGCCATATTTTTCCACCACCTGGTCAGGGCCAAAATCAATGCCGTCGGCACCCTTGGTCAAATGGAACAAGTGAATCTTGTCGGACACGATCTGGGACATGTCCTTGTCCTTGGAAAGTATCACCACATGGTCAAAGCCAGCCTCTACCGCAGCGGTAGCCACGCTGGCCATCACGTCGTCGGCCTCGTAGCCGGGCTCCGAAAGCAGAGGAATTCCGCTGGCCTCCATGCTCTCTCCCAAAAGAGGCATCTGGGCGGCCATTTCTTCGGGCATGGGCCCGCGATTGGCCTTGTAGTCCGGATAAAGATCGTGGCGGAAAGTCTTGGTGTGGGCCACGTCCCGCGCGATGGCAAAATGGGTTGGCTTGTGCTTTGCCAGAATACGGAGTACCGCTCCCCAGTAGCCGTGCATCATGGAGACGTCTTCGCCCTTGCTGTTCACCAGCGGGTTCTGGCTATAGGCGTAAAACATGCGGAACGCAAGAGCGTAAGAATCAAGGAGCAGTAAAGTTTTTTCGGACATGAAAAAATGTGAAATGTGGAGTGAGGAATGTGAAATTAAAAAAGTTCGGCCACTTTCGTCTGGGCAAGTATGCGGTTGTAGATGATTCGCTTGCCCTTGACACCGTCGGTGGCGCAGACATGGTCCGTAGGCGCTTTCAAGAGGGATGCTACCAAGTGGGCGGCTACGGTTTCGGCGTGAACCGGCCGCACGTAGGCCGGGATCCATTCCGGATGGGCCCCGATGGTCTTTTGCAATAGTTCCTCGCCAAAACGTTTGTCCTTGTGTTCGCCCAAAAGCAGGGAGGGACGCACCAGGGTAAGTGTCTCGAAATTCATCATGGTGAGGCCTTCTTCCAGCATGCCCTTGAGACGGTTGTAGAAGAAAGGCGAATGGCTGTCTGCCCCCTGGGCGCTGACGCACAAGAAATTCTTGACCCCTGCGCTTTTGGCAATGGCCGCCAAGGAGAGCGGAAGCCGAACATCCACCTTTTCTTGTGCAACTTTGCTGCCCGCCTGCTTTTTAGTCGTGCCAAGGCAGCATATTACCGCATCGCAACCGAGAAACCCCGCCATAAGGACCTGGCGGTAGGTTCCGCTTACTTGTTCAAAATCCACCATTTCAAAGTGTATCTTGGATTCCCCCCGAGTAATTCCAAGGGCTTGTAAGTCCGGCACCGTTCGCACCGGGCAATAGACATGTACCACCTGCGGAAGCCTTGCAAGCAGGCTCAAGACATTTCTCCCCACAAGACCGGTGGAACCAAGCAATGCGACTTTCATACAATTGAATTATAGAAAAAGATGCAGACATCAGCACAACGGCATGGAGATTCCGGCTCAAGGCTTGAATGACATCGGTTGCGGGAGGGCGTGAAGTGGCGCAGCCATTCGAAAGGGGCATGTGCCCCTTTTGAACGCAAAAAAGGCCAGTGAGCAGGGCGAACATTAGGCCTTTTTATAGCGCAAGGGCCCGACCCGCGAAGCGGGGCCCGCCCACATCCAGGCAAAGATTTCTAAATTTTCCTCGTGAATTTTCAACCCTAAAACCATAGGCTTATTTTTATGGCAAAAGCATCTAAGAAGGCTGTAGAAGCCCCGGTTCTCGGAACCGATGCGGAATCCTTCCGCAAGGCGTTCACCGACCATATCAACCACACGCTGGCCCGCAGCATGGACACCGTCACCGACCACGAGAAGTTCCTGGCCGTGGCCTACGCCGTGCGCGACCGTCTGGTGGACCGCTGGATCAAGACCCAGGAGACTTATTACGAGAAAGACGTGAAGCGCGTCTATTACCTGTCCCTGGAATTCTTGATTGGCCGTACCCTCGGCAACTCCGTACTGAATCTGGATGTGGAACAGGCCGTGGTAGAAGCCCTGGACGAAGTGGGCATGACCCTGGAAGAACTCCGCGAGCAGGAAGTGGACGCGGGTCTGGGTAACGGCGGTCTCGGCCGCTTGGCCGCCTGCTTCCTGGATTCCATGGCCACTCTGGAACTGCCCGCCACCGGTATGGGCATCCGCTACGAATACGGTATGTTCAGCCAGAAGATCGTGAACGGCGAGCAGGAAGAACAGCCCGACAACTGGCTGCGCCTGCCGAACCCCTGGGAAATCGCCCGCCCAGCCAACGCCATCAAGGTGCCTTTCTACGGCTACGTGGTGAGCTGGACCGACGAGAACGGCAAGCTCCGCAACCGCTGGGAAACCAAGGACTACGTGCTGGCCCTGCCGTACGACACTCCGATTCCGGGCTACAAGAACAACACCGTGAACAACCTGCGTCTCTGGAGCGCCAAATCGACGGACGACTTCGGCCTCTCCTACTTCAACAACGGTGACTACATCGCCGCCGTGCAGGACATGGAACTTTCCGAGACCATCTCCAAGGTGCTGTACCCCAACGATTCCTCCATGAACGGCAAGGAACTGCGCCTGAAGCAGCAGTACTTCCTGTGCTCCGCCTCCCTGCAGGATATCATCAAGCGTTTCAAGAAACTCCACAAGAATGACTGGAAGAAGTTCCCCGAGAAGGTGGCGATCCAGCTGAACGACACCCACCCGGCAATTTCCATTGCCGAAATGATGCGTATCCTTCTGGACATCGAAGGTCTGGAATGGGACGAGGCCTGGGACATTGTAACCCACACCTTCGCCTACACGAACCACACCCTGATGCCTGAAGCGCTGGAAAAGTGGCCCGTCAGCCTGTTCGAGAACTTGCTGCCCCGCCACCTGCAGATCATCTACGAAATCAACGCCCGGTTCCTCCGCATGGTCAGCATGAAGTGGCCCGGCGACAACGACCGCCTTGCCCGCATGAGCCTTATCGAAGAAGGCGGCTGCAAGATGGTCCGCATGGCCTACCTTTCCATCGTGGGTTCCTTTGCCGTGAACGGCGTGGCCGCCCTCCACTCTGACCTTTTGAAGACCACCCTCTTCAAGGATTTCTACGAACTGTGGCCCGAAAAGTTCAACAACAAGACCAACGGCGTGACGCCGCGCCGCTGGGTCCGCAAGGCCAACCCCGCCATGTCCGAACTCATCACCAAGAAGATCGGTGACAGCTGGGTGAAGGACCTGGACGACCTGAAGAAGCTGGAAAAGTTCGCCAAGGACGCCGCCTTCCAGAAGGAATTCATGGCGGTCAAGAAGCAGAACAAGGAACGCCTGGCCAAGTACCTGAAGGAAACCCAGGGCGTGGATGTAGATACCAACACGTTCTTCGACGTGCAGGTGAAGCGCATTCACGAATACAAGCGCCAGCTCCTGAACATCTTGCATGCCATCCACCTGTATATCCAGCTGAAGGACGGCAAGGAAATCATGCCCCGCACCATCATGATCGGCGGTAAGTCCGCTCCCGGTTACTGGATGGCCAAGCAGATTATCCGCCTTGCCAACGCCGTGGCCGCCATCATCGACGCCGACCCGGTCTGCAAGGGCAAGCTGAAGATGGTGTTCCTGGAGAACTACCGCGTGTCCTTCGCCGAGAAGATTATTCCGGCAGCAGACCTGTCCGAACAGATTTCTACCGCAGGCACCGAAGCCTCCGGTACCGGTAACATGAAGTTCGCCTTGAACGGCGCGCTCACCATCGGTACGCTGGACGGCGCCAACGTGGAAATGAAGGAAGAAGTGGGCGACGAGAATATCTTCATCTTCGGCCTCACCGTGGAAGAAGTGACCGACCTGCTGGCCAAGGGTTACCGCCCCCGCGACTTCTACGAGAAGGACGACGACCTGCGTCGCGTAATCGACCTGATCGGTTCTGGCTTCTTCAGTCCCGACCGTCCGGAACTGTTCAAGCACATTGCAGACAAACTCCTGACTCACGACCCCTACATGCTCTGCGCCGACTTCCGCAGCTACGTGGACATGCAGGCCAAGGTGGCGAAGGAATACCAGAACAAGAAGGCCTGGGCCGAAAAGGCCATCCTCAACGTGGCTCGCATGGGCAAGTTCAGCTCCGACCGTACCATCAAGCAGTACGCCGACGAAATCTGGCACGCCAAGGCCTGCAGCATCAAGCTGTAGTTAGCCCAAGTGTCATCCTGAGCGAAGTGCCGCGAGGCACGAAGCGAAGGATCTAGGCCAGTATGTCAAAAGTCCCGCGATGGTTCGCGGGATTTTTTTTGCGCTCTTTTATTTTACTGTTGCGAATTTTACGCAATCCGCCGCATTCTGGGCAGCACGCCTGCCACAATCAAAGATTGCAAACCGCATAAAGCGGGATGTTCACCATCCAGTCTTGATCTTTGTATGGGAGTAACGAGAATCGGACAGACTTTTCCGGATGAAATTTTTCGTAAAAAGCTCTGAGACTCTGAGAACGGACATTAGTTTCCGCCTTTACTTCAATCGGAACCGCATCCATACCCTTCTGCACAAGGAAATCCTGCTCAAAGGTTGCCGTTCCTGTACCAAAGTAGTAAGGCGTATATGACGTATCGCAAACAAGCTGTTGCAGCACGAATTGCTCTGTCAGCGCACCCTTAAATTCAACAAACAAGTGGTTTCCTTCCAGTATCGTTTGTGCATCTAATTCACTCATCGCGCCCAGTAAACCGACATCCAAAAAGAACAATTTGTACGCCGAAAAATCCTTGTATGCCGCCAGCGGAACACGGGGTTCATTCACACGATGAACCTTATGCACTAGGCCACTATCAAGAAGCCATTGAATCGCCACCTCGAAATCCCCGCTACGAGCTCCCTGCTTCATTTTTCCAAAAAAGAATTTTTTGTTTTCCTTGGCAAGTTGCATCGGTATGGAATCCCAGACCATATTTATTTTCGGCAGTTCCCTAGCATCGGCGTGTTTGCCGAAATCTCCGCGATACTGAGCAATGATATCTCGCTGGACTTTTCTCGCTCCTTGATAATCGCTATCCTGACGAAACACATCGACGACTCCAGGCATTCCGCCAACAAAGTAATAGTTCTTTAGGTGGGATATATATTTTTCGCTAAACAAATCAATTACAGAATAATCCTTTGCCTGTATCGCATCGGACAAAGATTTCTCGCCGACAGCATACAGATACTCACGAAAGCTAAGCGGATGCAGGTCCAACAAATCCACCTTGCCAACGGGATACGAAATCCCCTTGTGGAGCGCCACGCCTAAAAGAGATCCAGCAACCATCACATGATATTCGGGAGCGTCCTCACAAAAATACTTGAGCGACTCGAAGGCCTCCGGTGCATTCTGGATTTCATCGAGAATGACAAGCGTATCACCAGGCGTAATGGTGACCCCAGAGGCAATATTGAGTACCGAAAGGAGCCTTTTCACATCATAATCGGTTTTGAACTCTTTTGCAATCGTTTCATTGTTGAAGAACGAAACATATGCAACTTTTTCATAAAACTTTCGGCCGAATTCCTTCATAAGCCAAGTCTTGCCAACCTGTCTCGCCCCCATGAGGACCAAGGGTTTCCGTCTCGGGTTTTCCTTCCAGGCCTTCAACCGTTGTATTGCAAATCTCTCCATAAAATCACCCCTTTGTAGAAAAATTACATTTTTTCGGGGCTAAAATCAACCATTCTCCACATTTTTTAAGACCTAAATTAGGTCTAAACCAGCATTTTTTAAGACCTGAAATTGCAATTTTGCCATTTTTAGCTTAAAAACGGCAATTACGTTCCACAGCACAGTCTAACGCAATCCGCCGCATTCTGGGCGGCACGCCTGCCCCACTCCCCGCAGGCCCCCGCCAAAAGTTTCAAGAAGAATCGGTGTTCGTTGTCCAGGGAATCGGGAACGTGGGCGATTTCGCCATCTGGCGTGTACCGGGCAAGGCTTACCGTATAGTTCGAAGACGGCAATTCGCCATTCCGGGCAAAATTCACCGTGATGTTTCGAAGATCCGTAGCACTTTCACGGTCAACGACAAAATCCGCAGAGGCTCCGGCGAAAGGCCCGCTCACCACCTTCAGTTTCGCCTGGGCGTAGTTTCCGTCGGGCGATTCATTCCTGCTTTCAACACGGACATCGCCATAGGGAAACATGGTAAGGAACATGCTCAGGTCGTGAACAAGTAAGTCCAGCATCACGTTCACATCGCGACAACGGCTGGAATACCGGTGTTCCCGCCTAAATTCCAGATGCACGCCCCGGCACGGTTCATTACCAGCCGTACCGCAGCCGTGCCCGTCCATCGTGGCGATTCCTTCCGCCGCAAAGCCGGCCCCGCCATCAGCACGCCTCTCGTTCAGTTCCGCCAAAAAGTGCTTGCGGAAATTGAGGAAGATGGGGTTGAAACATTCAGACTGGGCCACAAACAGCACTGTTCCCGATGCCGTAGCCATGTCCACCAGTTCCTGGGCCTGTTCGGCGGTAGTGGCCAGAGGCTTTTCCACAAAGACGGGGATTCGCCTTTCCAAAAAGAATTTTGCGTAGCGGTAGTGGGTTGTGGCCGGGGACGCAATGACCGCAAAATCCACAGTCTGTGTGCCACCAGTAGCGTTTAGTTTGTCTGCAATCTTTTCAAAATCGGAATCGTTGTCCGCAACACCTACGAAAGAAACTCCGCAGGTCTCGAAACGGCTGCGATGGCGGCCGCCCATGGTTCCGTTGCCTACAAGGATTGCCTTATATCCGTTTTTCAAATTCTTCTCTTCTAGATTCCGGCTCGGTGGCCGGAATGACGTTGAACTATGCTATTTCTTTTCTTCTGATTTGCCGGCACGGGCGGGGTCGTAGGGGTCCACGTGCACCAAGGCGTCCACCACGTTCTCGTCGGCCTGGATCAGCAACTGTTCCACCTCTTCGGCCACGTCGTGAGCCTCCAGCAGGCTCATCTGGGCATCCACCACGATATGCAGGTCCACATGCAGGTCGCTCCCTACATAGCGGGTGCGGAACCCGTGTACGCTCATCACCTTCGAATGCCCGAGGGCGATTTCCAGAAGTTTCTTGGCCACCTGTTCGCTTGCCCCCTGGTCCACCAGCTGCCTAGCCCCCGGAGAGGCAATCTCGTAGGCCGAACGCAGCACAAAGAAGGCCACAATCAGAGCACCCACCGCATCGGCAAACCAGAGTTGCGGAAACACCAGCGAAATGACCACCGCGATAAGCACCGGTATAGAACTGAAGGCATCGCTACGGTGGTGCCAGGCGTTTGCTTCCAGGGCCTGGCTTCGAATCTTGCGACCTTCGGCGCGGGTATAGCGGAATAGAATTTCCTTGATAACAATGGAAGCCAGCGCCATCACCGCCACCACGGTTTCGGGGTGTGCGCCCTCTCCCTGCAAAAGAGTCTGGACCGCCTTGTAACCAAGCCCAACGCCCACGGCGGCCACCGAAAGCCCGATACCCACGGTCACGAGGGTCTCGAAACGCCTGTGCCCGTAGGGGTGTTCCGCATCGGGAGGCAAGTTCCAGAAATGGCTCCCCACGATAACCGCGATGTCCGTCACAAAGTCAGAGGCACTGTGGATGGCGTCTGCCACCAGGGCCTGGGACCCGCCGAAAAAACCGGCCAGGAACTTGAGTACCGTCAAGGCGGCGTTCCAGCCAAGCCCCACCCACGTCACGCGGCGGACTTCGGAACTGTCATCTTTTTTTACGATACGGGTCATGGTTAGTGGTTGGTGATTAGTGGTTAGTGGTTAGGGTGGCGGTTTTCAAGAAGTGTCATCCAGAGCGACGAAGTCGCGAAGGATCCAGTTCAAAGGGATAGGTAGGCAATAGTCAATGGTAGGTGGTAATATAAAAAATGCAACCGAATGCGGTTCCGGGGCATCAAAGTTTGTGTTAGTCACGAGAATACTTTTTATTTTTGCAACCGACCCATGAAGAAACTTCTGAAGATACTCGTCGTTCTCCTTGTGCTTGCGGCCATTGCCGTAGGCGTGAAGTTCTTTTTCTTCAAAAATTCTGCGGCAAGCGAAGTAGGCGTCCCTGTCAGCGCCCCCGTGACCAAGCTGACCCTTTCCACCGTCATTTCCGCCACCGGCACCCTAGAGCCCGTGGACCAGGTGGAGGTGGGCACCCAGGTTTCCGGCGACATCGCCGAAATCTTCGTGGACTTCAATTCCAAGGTCAAAAAGGGCCAGGTCATCGCAGAACTGGACAAGTCCAAGTTGCAGTCCACCCTGAACCAGGCGGAAATCGCCCTCCATTCCGCCGAAATCGACTACCAGTACAAGGCCAACACCTACCAGAGAATTTTGGCACTGTCACAGTCCAACAGCGCCAGTGCCGTTGACCTGGAGCAAGCCGAATACAACATGAACGCCGCCAAGTACGCCCTGGAGCGCAGCCAGAACGACGTGGCCCAGGCCAAATTGAACCTGAGCTACGCCACCATCAAGAGCCCCATTGACGGCGTGGTGCTGAAGCGGGCCGTAGATGTAGGCCAGACCGTAGCCGCCTCCATGAGCACGCCCACCCTGTTCGTCATCGCAAAAGACCTGAAGCAGATGAAGGTCATGGCCGACGTAGATGAAGCGGACATCGGCTCCGTGAAAAAAGGCCAGAAGGTCACCTTCACCGTAGATGCATTCCAGAACGAAACCTTTACGGGCAAGGTGCAAGAAGTCCGCCTGAGCCCCACCACCACAAGCAACGTGGTCACCTACACGGTAGTCATCAACGCCAAGAACCCGAAACTCAAACTGCTCCCCGGCATGACGGCCACCTGCACCATCGTCACCAAAGAAGTGAAAAACGCCCTCACCATCCCGGTAAAGGCCCTGAAGTTCAACCCTGCTGGCGGCACCGCCTTTGCAAAGCCCGAAGGACTGCCGCCACCGCCAGATGCGGCCGCAGGCGAATTCCCAGAAGCCTCGCAAAAAGGCGCAAAGAAAGGGACAAACCGCCCGACCAAACCGGACGGCGACAAAGTCTGGATAAACCTGAACGGCAAACTGGTCCCCCACCCCGTCACCACCGGCCTTAACGACGGCGTGAACGTGCAAATCCTTGCAGGCCTGGAGCTGGGCGATTCCGTGGTGGTGGGTCAAGAAGTCCTGTCCCGCACAGAAACAGGCAAAACCAGCGGCGGCAGCCCATTCATGCCAGGGCCACCGGGCAAGAAGAAAAAGTAAGTAGATGCTCGCCTGCGCGAGCATGACGATAAGCTCGCGAGCATGACGAATCAAGGAGATCCCCGCCGGAGTTTACCCCGCACTTGATGCGGGGCGGGGATGACGAGAGGCTCGCGAGCATGGCAATTAAAAGTGCGAGTGCATAAAGAAAGGTCGCGGACAACCCGCGACCTAAATTTCTCTCTAGATCCTAGTCTCTAAATCCTAGCCTCTAACTAATTCTTAGCCTTAAAATCCGCCACGTTCTGGGCGAATTCTGCCAGGTATTCCTTGGCGGCCTTGACCACGGCCTCGGGCACGTAGCCGAATTCCTTCTCCAGCACGCCGGCCGGAGCGGAAGCGCCAAAGCGTTCCAGACCGCAAGCCTTGCCGAAGCCGCCCACCACACGGTCGAACAGCACCGGAAGACCGCTGCTCAGGGCGAACACCGGAGTCCAGGGCACCAGAATTTTGTCGCGGAAATCCTTGGGCTGGGAGAGGAACAGGGCCGGGCTAATCATGGAAACCACACGGACCTTCTTGCCTTCGCCACGGAGGACTTCGGCGGCTTCGTGTTCCAGCAGCACGTCGGAGCCGTTGGCCACCAGGGTCAGGTCCGGCTTTTCGCCAGCGGCGGTGTTGTCGCTTACAATGTATGCGCCCTTACGACAGGCCTTGGCGGCTTCGTAGCGGTTTTCGCCGGGGAGGCTCTTCACCACCTGGCGAGTCAAGATAAGAGCCGTGGGGCTGTCGTTGTTCTCGAAAGCCATTTCCCAGGCGGCAAGAGTTTCGAAGGCGTCTGCCGGGCGGAGCACCAGCATCTCGGACTTGCCGTTTTCTTTCTTGAGGTCTTCCAGCAGGCGGATCTGGGTTTCGTGTTCGATAGGCTGGTGCGTGGGACCGTCTTCGCCCACGCGGAAACTGTCGTGAGTGAACACGTACTTCACAGGGAGTCCCATGAGAGCCGCCATACGGATGGCGGGCTTCATGAAATCACTGAACACAAAGAAGGTGGCACAAATCGGGTAGAGCCCGCCGTGGAGGGCGATACCGTTACAGATGGCGCCCATGGTCAGTTCCGCCACGCCCACCTGCACGAAGGCGCCCTTAAAATCGTTCGGGCGGAAAATGCCCGTCTTGTTGAGGAAGGCCTGGGTGTTGTCGGAATTGGAAAGGTCAGCAGAACTGCAGATGATGTTGTGGTAATTTTCGGCCAGGTAGCCCAGCACCGTACCGCTGGTAACGCGGGTGGCCACCCCTTCCTTGATGGGGAGGTTCGACAGGTCCAACTTGGGAGCCTTGCCGGAGAGCCATTCGTTCAGGGTGGCGGACTTTTCGGCGTTCGCCTTGTCCCACTCGGCCTTCTGCTTTTTCCATTCGGCGGCGATACCGCGAAGTTCCTGCTTGCGGGCCTCGAAACCGGCCTTCACGTCGTCGAAAATCTGGAACGGATCTTCGGGATTGCCGCCCAGATTCTTGACGGTAGCTTCAGTAGATGCTCCGGCAGCATTCAGGGGCTGGCCGTGAGTGCTGACCTCGCCTTCGTAGCTGCGTCCGTCTTCGGCGACGGCGCCCTTGGCCATGGTGGTATGGCCATAGACGAGCACCGGGCGTTCCGTTTCGGCCCAGGCCGCCTTGAAGGCCTTGCGGAGTTCGGCGATGTTGCTGCCGTCGCATTCAATCACGCGGAATCCCCAGGATTCATACTGGGCCACAAAGTCGTGACTCATGACTTCTTCGGTCTTGCAGCTCAGCTGCACCTGGTTCGCGTCGTAGAAGAAAATCAGGTTAGAAAGCTTGAGGTGGCCGGCGATACGGCCCACGCCGTAAGCGATTTCCTCTTCGAGGCCGCCGTCAGAAACCAGGCACACCGTCTTGTGTTCCAGAATCTTGCCAAAACGTTCCACCATAAAACGTTCCGCAATGGCTGCACCCAGGGCGATGCCGTGACCGATGCCGAGAGGGCCCGAAGAGTTTTCGATACCGAGAGCCACATCTACCTCGGGGTGGCCCGGCGTGCGGGAACCCAGCTGGCGGAAATTCTTGATGTCGTCCATGGTAAGCCGACCCACCAGGGCCAGTTCGGAATAGAGAAGCGGGCTCATGTGGCCGGGGTCCATAAAGAACCGGTCGCGGGCCATCCAGTTCGGATCGTCGGGGTCGAAGCGCAAGAACTCGGAATAGAGAAGCGTTATGGCGTCGGCAGCTCCCATGGCGCCACCCGGGTGACCGGACTTGGCCTTTTGGACCATGGCGGCGGAAAGGATACGGACATTGTCTGCGGCTTTGATAACTAATGAGTCTTGCACGACGGGCCTCTTTGGGTATAATTTTTGCGCCCCAAATCTAGTTTTTTTGGGCCATTTTCTCAAGGTATTCTAGGGCTGCAGAGCCCCTATACGAGAAAAAATTATATTTGTGTAAATTCAAAAAAAGAACCTCGAAATTTTTCGAACAACATGAAAAACTTTATTTCGTTGCTACTCAAGAACTTACTACACCCCGCAGGAATTATCGGGCTCGTTATAGCCCTGGCAATCCCCTTCCTTATCTACCTGGGACCCAACGTGGGCCACAAGGACACCATCCGCATTTTGGACCTGAACCTGCCCCTTCCCCTCTTTATGGTGCAGCTGGTAGCAGGAATCGCCCTATTCATCTCCCTGAACAAGGACTTTCGTGAATGGCTGAAGGGAATCCTTCCCGAAAAGCCCATCGCCCTTGCCGCCCTGATTTCGGCCATCGCCATCGCCGTCTTCGCCGGCACCCAGATAGAGGCACGTCACAGGGTCCAGAGCGACGAAAGCGTGTTCATGTCGGTGGCCCAGAACATGTATCTCAATCACCAGTCCGGCACTTGCAACCAGGGCGAATTCGAGAACGGTACGCTGAACTGCACCAACAAAAGCAACAGTTTCAAAACCAAGGGACTTGCGTTCCTCTACACCCTGGGAATGCCACTGCTAGGAAACGACCTGCACTGGATTTTCAAGGGCGAACTGCTGATGCTCCCCCTCACCTTCCTCTTGATGTTCCTCGCCATCGTGGCCTGGACAAGGCAGCCCCTGCTGGCGTTCTTTGCGGCCCTTCTTATGGCGCTACAGCCTACGGTGCTTTTCCAGTTCCGCGCCATGTCGGTAGAGCCCCTGTACATTTTCCTTTCGGCCCTTTCCCTGCTGGTGTTCCGCTGGGCCTTTGACCGCAACACCGTCCGGCACTGGGCGCTCCTCGCCCTCACCCTCGCCTTCTTTGCCCAGACCCGCCAAGAGACGGTTTTCTGCCTGCTGCCCTTTATCCTGTTCGCCCTGCCGAAAATGCTGGACAAGAGGGATTTCAAGGCCCCCGTCTTTTTCGTGGTGCTCTCCCTATTCTCGGTACCGGCACTGCTCACCATCAGTTATTTCCAGGGGTTCGGATTCCAGGGCGGCGAATTCTCTGCCCACGGTCACTTTATCGAAGACCTGGTGAACAACTGGAAAGTCATGACCAAGCCCCTGAACGACAAGGGCGAACTTGTAAACCCCTTCCTCACCTATTTCAACTGGCTGTTCCTTGCCGGGCTCCTGTACCTGATCTACCGCGCCGTCATGGATTTCCGCAAGGGCAACAAGTTCTATCTGGAAGTTCTCGTATTCCTCGCCCTGTACCATATCCAGACCTACATGATCCTGGAAAACGTGTCCGGCGACTTCGGTATCGAAATCAACCAGCGCTATAGCCTGGTGATGATTCCCAGCATGGCTTTTTTGGCGGCCCTGCCGGTAGCCCACCTGATTGAATATTTCGGTACCGATTCCAAGACCAAGAAACAGACCTCGGCGGTGCTGGTGCTTGGACTCCTCTTTACGCTTCTCTTTGCGGGCTGGACTTTCCATTACAAGCCGGACTTCAACAAGAACATCATGTACAACCGGAACCACCTGACCACCGAGGAGCAGGAAATCTGGAAATGGCTGAACGAACAACAGCCCACGAACAAGCTGTTCATCTACGGCAGGCCCTGGCACTTTATCGCCTACGGCGTATCCGCCTACCACTACGACAAGGTCCGCCAGATGAACGACGGCAAGATCAAGGAACTGCTGGACAAGTACAACGGCGAAGTCTATTACATCCGCGGTCTGGACTGTTGGGACAGCCAGACCTACCACAAGAAGGCGGTGGAACACAGAATTGCCACCACCTGCGACGTGTTCGAACGGGAAATGGACCTGGAAGGAGTCAAGAACGTCTTGATTACCAACAACTACTGGGTGCAGATTGCAAAGTTCAACGGACGCAAGAATTACGATCCTACTAAAATCATCTATGTTTCCGAGCCCACGAGGGGCGTGGTCACTCCGGCAAGTGACAGCGCCGCCGTAACTACAGCCGACAGCGCTACGGTTAATCCGAGCGAATCCCCCCTGCTCCTGAATTTCAGACTGAAGGAACAGAGGGGCGCTCCCAAGAACTGGACGCTCCGGATTGTGCACGACAGGGTCCTGCTGAAGGATACAGCCTTCGTTCCCGGAGATTACAACATCTTGGTGAGTTACGACAAGTTGCAGCCCGGCTACAACACCTTCCGCTATATTGTCTTGGACGGCAACAAGGTCCTGGCCCAAGTGAACAAGACCTTCTTCAACGAAGGGAACGGCGTAAAGAAACTGACGGACATGCGTTACGAATCCCACAAACAGGAATGGGGCAACATAGGCATGAACAAGAGCATCGAGGGCAAGCCCCTGACTATCAACGGGCAGGTCTTTGAAAACGGGATTGCCACCCACGCCGCCTCCGAAACCGTCTATGGTATTGCGGGAGCGTTCAAGACCTTCCGCGCGGGAGTGGGTCTGGACGACGAATCCCTCTGCAGCGAAGGTGTGTCCGTACAGGTGCTGGGCGACGGCAACGTGCTTGCCGAAACGCCGGTGTTCAAGGCCGGAAGCCTCCACACTCTGACTGCCAACATCGAAGGGGTGCAAAAACTCACCCTCAAGACAACGGCCAAGGGAAGCATCGACTGTAGCCACGTAGACTTTGTGAATCCGGTGCTGATACCGTAAGCGGCTTCGTCGCAGTATGAGGTATGAGGTGTGAGGTGTGAGGTGTGAGGTGTGAGGTATGAGGCGTGTAATTAGTCATTACACACCACACATTCCACATTATTACTATATTACTCGTATGCTCCTGTCCGTCATCATACCCGTCTACAACGAAGAAGAAATCGTAGCCGAAACCTACCGCGTTCTGGAAGAAGAACTCAAGGAAATCGAGCACGAGCTGATTTTCGTAAACGACGGTTCCAAGGACCGCACCCGTGAAATCCTGGAAGGGCTGATTCCCGCAGGTTCAGCCAGCAGGCTGGTGAACTTCAGCCGGAATTTCGGGCACCAGGCCGCTTTTAGCGCCGGGCTGGACCACGCCCAAGGCGATGCGGTAGTGATTATCGACGGAGACCTGCAGGACCCTCCCGCCCTCATCCACGAGATGCTCGAGAAATGGCGTGAAGGTTACCAGGTGGTTTACGCACAACGTAACAAGCGCAAGGGCGAAACCATCTTCAAGCGCTTTACCGCCTACTGCTTCTACAGGCTCATCGGCAAGCTCACCAACATCGAGATTCCTCCCGACACCGGGGATTTCCGCCTGATGGACCGCTGCGTTGTCGATCAGCTAAAAAACCTTCCGGAACGGAGCCGTTTCTTGCGCGGGCTTGTGTGCTGGGTTGGTTTCAAGAAGATTGGCGTCAAGTACGACCGGGCCGAACGCACTGCCGGCAGATCCAAGTATCCTCTGAAGAAAATGCTCCACCTGGCAGGGGACGGCATCACCGGATTCAGTTCCGCCCCGCTAAAAGTCAGTTTCTACATCGGACTGTTCGCCACCCTCGTTGCCTTCGGCGTTTTCGTCTGGTCCATCCTGGAAAAAATCCTCTCCCCCGCCACCACGGTGCCGGGCTGGGCATCCCTCATGACGGCTATCGTGTTCTTTGCCGGAGTGCAACTCATCTCCATCGGCATTCTGGGCGAATACATCGGCCGCATCTACGACGAAGTCAAACAGAGACCGTTGTATATCGAGGATAAAAAATGAAATCCAAGCTGTTCGTGATGAGCGCCGCCAGCGGCGCAGGCAAGACCACCCTGAAGGACAAGGTCATCGGGGAGTTCCCCGACATCGTGTATTCCATCTCAGCCACCACCCGCGCCCCCCGCGAGGGCGAGGTGAACGGGGTCCACTACTTTTTCAAGACCAAGGAAGAGTTCGAACAGATGATCAAGGACGACGCCCTGGTGGAATACAACCTGGTCCACGGGAACTACTACGGCACGCCCAAGAGTTTTGTAGAAGACATGCTCAAGCAGGGCAAACGGGTTCTCTTTGACCTGGACGTTTTCGGCAAGGTAAACTTCGACAAGGTGTATCCCGACGCCACGGGCATCTTGATTTTGCCGCCCAGCGAAGAAGAACTGGAACGCAGGCTCCGTGGCCGCGGTACCGATTCCGAAGAGGTCATCCAGACCCGGCTCCACAACGCCAAAAAAGAGATGGAGTTCGCGAAGACCAAAGGCAAGTACGAATACACCATCGTGAACGACGACCTGGAGCGTGCAGCGGACGAGCTCAGGGCCATACTGAAGGAATAAATTCTTCGGGCCTGGATCCTTCGCCACATACGTGGCTCAGGATGACAAGTGAACTCTGCCTGGGGGCGTCATAAAGGAGATGCCCGCACGGTGGCGGGCATGACAATTACACTGAATGAACCGTTTCGGAACTACAGGGAAGCCAGGAACTTCTGGGCCTTGTCGGCGTAGTTCTGGTTGTCGCCGTAAACTTCCAGCAGGCGTTCGGCGGTGTTCTTGGCCTTGGCGTCAAGACCCTGCTGCTGATAGACCAGCGTGAGTTTCCACATGGCGTCGGCCACCATGGGGGCCTCGTCCACAGGTTCTTCTTTCTGGAAACGGTCTTCCTTGTCGCCGGTGCGCTTGCCGAACTCGCTCACATACTTTTCCAGCAGGTTGGCGGCGGCGGCGTAATCTTCTTTTTCCATCTTCACGGAGGCAAGACCGTGGAGGGCGGCAGAGCGGACCAGCACCACAGAACCGGCGTTGTCCAAAGACTTCTGGAACAGGGCGGCGGCACCGTCCAGGTCTCCCTTTTCGTACTTGATGTTGCCCGCATAGAGGCAAGCCTTGGCGAGGGCGAGACCTTCCAGGGAACGGCCGTTGATCTTGGATTCGAATTCCGCGAGGGCGTTGTCCTTATCGTTGGCGTAGAGCATGGTCATGCCCGCACCCAGAAGTTCGGTCTGTTCGGCGGCGGCGGCCTTGCGGGAATCCCTCAGCTGGACCACGCCCGCCACTACGGCGAGAATGACCACCAGGGCCACTACGACCTTGCTGCCATGACGGACAAAAAATTCCTTGATTTCAGAGTTGTTCGCATTTGCTTCGTTAGCCATAATATGCATCCATTTTGAAATTTTGTGAGCAATCATAGAAAAATTCGGGAATCTTGCCAACCGGAACAGCCCCGATATTGACAAAAAAAGGGCCTGTTGCTATCTTTGAGCCCGCAACGCCACTCTAGCTCAGTTGGTAGAGCAGCTGATTCGTAATCAGCAGGTCGGCAGTTCAAATCTGCTGGGTGGCTCGAAAGTCCCGCTTTCTGAAAGAAAGCGGGATTTTTTATACCCGAGGCTGCCTGCGGGGCTATTCCGGCAAGAGGGGGTGGTGAGCAACAAGCGCAAGCGCGTGCGAGCCAGGGGGATACTTCCC
>CAKUWY010000026.1 GCA_934699585.1 uncultured Fibrobacter sp. | reverse complement strand
CTTCAAGACCGCCCCGGCCGACAAGAACATGCCGGTCATCCTCGCCCTCATCGGCGTGTGGTACAACAACTTCTTCGGTGCTTCCAGCTACGCGATGCTCCCGTACGACCAGTACCTGCACCGCCTGGCCGCCTACTTCCAGCAGGCCGACATGGAATCCAACGGCAAGACCGTTGACCGCGATTCCAAGCGCGTGAACTACCAGACCGGCCCGATCCTCTGGGGCGAACCGGGTACGAACGGCCAGCACGCCTTCTACCAGCTCATCCACCAGGGCACCAAGATGATTCCGTGCGACTTCATCGCCCCGGCCAACAGCCACAACAAGGTCGGCGACCATCACCAGAAGCTGCTCTCCAACTTCTTTGCCCAGCCCGAAGCCTTGATGAACGGCAAGACGCTCGCCCAGGCCCAGGAAGAACTCCGCAAGGACGGCAAGAGCGAAGAAGAAATCGCATTCCTCGCCCCGCACAAGGTGTTCGAAGGCAACAAGCCGACCAACTCCATCATGATGGACTACGTTTCTCCGGAAACGCTCGGCGCCCTCATCGCCATGTACGAACACAAGATCTTCACGCAGGGCGTTATCTGGAACATCAACAGCTACGACCAGTGGGGTGTTGAACTCGGCAAGCAGCTCGCGAAGAAGATCCTTCCGGAACTTGCCAAGGCCGACGCCGAACTCAACCACGACAGCTCCACCAACGGGCTCATCAAGTGGTTCAAAAAGCACCAGGCGTAATGGACCCTATCGCGCTTCACACTCCAGGGTGACAGAAGGTACGGCTCCAGGGTGACACGTTATTTTGGAGCGGAGCTGAAGGTGAAGCGATAGAATTCAAGAACTTAAAAGACCGCGATTTTCAAATCACGGCCTTTTCGTTTGGAAAAATGGCGAACCTTGCTCGGTTTGGTTTCCTTATGCGATGTTCAGGCTCTGTTCCCTAATGCACTCGATCTCGTTCTTGAGTTCGATGGCCAGGGCCGCAATTTCTGCGCTCTGGCACTTGGTCCCGAGAGTGTTGGCCTCGCGGCCCATTTCCTGAAGGATAAACCCGAGATTTTTGCCTTGGGCGCCGCCTTTCTTTAGGGCGTCCAGAAACAACTTGTTGTGGCTGTGGAAGCGGGTAATCTCTTCGTGAATGTCCAGCTTGTCGGCCATGATGCAGGCTTCTTGCAGTAGGCGCACGTCGTCGATTTCGCTGTCCTTCATCAGGGCGTCCACTCGCTCCTTGAACTTGACTTTCCAGGTCTCGATTCTCTGCGGGTCAAGTACCTCGATTTTCACGAGCACGTCTTCCAGATGGGCGACCCGTTTCGTGAGGTCAGCGGCCAGGTTGGCCCCTTCTTTTTCCCGCATGGCGATGACACCATCCAGGGCCTTGGAGAGTTCGTTTTTCAGGTGTGCGGCCCAGGCTTCGTTGTCGGCACCGGCGTCTGTGAACTGCAGCACTTCGGGGATGGCGAGAATGTGTTCCAGCTTGATTTCGCCTGCGATGCCGTACTTGGCCTGCATGGCCTTGGTTATTTCCACGAACTTGGCGACTGCGGCTTCGTTGTAGCACACGGGAATGTTCCCGACGGCCCCTTCGCCAAGAGTGATGGAGAGGTTCACCGAACCGCGGACAAGCTTGTCCTTGATAATTGCCTTCAGGTCGTTTTCCAGGTAGGCGAAGTTCTTGGGGATCTTGCTTGAAATTTCAAGGAAACGGCTGTTCACGCTGCGGACTTCGATAACGCAGGTGGTTCCGTTCAGGGTGGATTCGCTCTTGCCGAACCCGGTCATGGAAATGATGGACATAAGCTTTTTAGGTTATAGTAGTAGGGGGTAGGATCTAGGGGCTAGGATTTAGGGAGATGTGGAATGTGGGATGAGTTGTCAGTCATGAGTAGTCAGTTGTGAGTTCTTATAATCGCGCCTTCGACGCCTAATTTTATACTGAGAACTGAAAACTGACAACCCGTTACTAATTTCTCACTACGCATTTCACACTACACCTACCGCCGGTCTCCTTACAATTTACTAATTGTTGCGATCACGTGTTCGGTGCCGAAGTTCTTGAGCCCAAGAGCTGAGAGAACCTTGCTTGCCAGGTGTTCGCTCTGGAAGTTGATGTTCTCTATCTTGAACCCTTCCTTTTTGCAGAGGGTATAGAAGTCCTTCACCGTGAGTAGGCGAATGTTGGGCGTGTCGTACCACTCGTAGGGCAGTTCCTTGGACTTTGGCATGCGACCGTGGAGCATCAGGCTTCCGCGGGTGGCCCAGTGCCCGAAGTTGGGGAAGGTGACAATGGCCTTCTTCGCCACCCGCAGCAGTTCGTTCAACAGCGCCACCGGGTCGCGGATCTCTTGAATCGTGCGGTTGATGATGGCGTAGTCGAAGCTTCCGTCCTTCAGATCCGAGATGCCCTTGTCGTCCAGGTCCCGCTGGATAACCTGCACGTCTTTCTCCAGGCAGTCCAGGATTCCCGTGATGTTCTTCTCGATGCCGAAACCGGTGACGTTCTTTTTCTGGATAAGGTAGTCCAGCAGGTCGCCGCTTCCGCAGCCCAAGTCCAGCACGTGGCTGCCTTCTTTGACCAGCTTGCCCAGCAGCTTAAAGTCGCTTTCTTCGTGGAACACGGGCACGGCCTGGGTGCCCTGCTGGGGGATAATCTTGGAATCCAGGAACCGGCCCACGGCCTTTCCCAGTTCGCCCACTTCAATCAGGAATCCATCGTGTCCGAACTGGGTGTCCAGTTCGAGGCTCGTCACCTTCTTGCCCACGTTCAAAAGGGCGCTGGTGATGCGGCGGCTCTCGTGGGGCGGGAACAGCCAGTCGGTGGAAAGGTTCACGTTCAGCACTTCAGCGCCGATATCCTTAAAGGCATTCTCGATGCTTCCGTATTCGGTTTCCAAATCGAATGCGTCGGTGGCGTGGGCGATGTGCAGGTAGCTGTTGGCGTCAAAGCGGTCCACGAACTTTTTGCCTTGGTAGCGCAAGTAGCTTTCGATAGGCAGGTTCAAATCGAAGGGCGTGGAGTAGGTGACGGCGTGGTTCCTGTTCTCCTGCTCCTGGGAGCGCTTGAACTTCTGTTCCATGCCGATGGCGCTCAAGTAGGTGATGTGGGCCAGCTTGCGGGCGTTGGCAAGACCGATGTCTGGCTTGTTCGCCTTGTCGTAATAGTCCCCACCGTTGAAATCCGGATCTTGGGTAATCACATCGCGGGCCACCACCTCAAAACCCAGCGCCTGGCTGGAGAACCGGGGCGAGCTGGCGATAATCACCACCCGCTTCACCTGTTCAGGGTAGTAGATGGCCCATTTCATGGCCTGGAAACCGCCCATGGAGCCGCCTAGGACGCAGTAGAATTCTTTGATGCCAAGCCCGTCGGCCAGTTCCTTCTGGGCATGCACCATGTCGCCGATGGTAATGATGGGGAAGGTGCTCCCGTAAGGTTTGCCCGTGCGGGGGTTCACCGTTGCAGGGCCGGTAGTGCCTTTGCACCCGCCCAGAATATTGCTGCAGACCACAAAGAAACGGTCCGTGTCGATAGCCTTGCCCGGTCCGATAAGTTCGTCCCACCAGCCGGGTTTGCGGTCGGTTTCGGTGTACCAGCCGGCGGCGTGTGCGTCGGCGGTCAGGGGCGAGCAGACCCACACCGCATTGTCGGCGGCGGCATTCAGCTTGCCGTAAGTCTCGTAACGGATATTCAGCGCAGGCAGCGTCTGTCCGTTTTCCAGCGCAAAACCCGTCTCGCCATAGTCCTTGACGAAATCCTGGGGGACCACCGGTCCGATGCTGGATTTATGCGTATATTCACTCATATGCATAAATATAGATAAATGGTGGGAAATCGGCAACAAAGGGGGAGGTCTCCCGCACCACCTAAAGGTGGCCATGTACACTAAGGCCTTACCCAAAGGGCATAACTCCACTAAGTGCTAAAGCACTAAGAGTCGTATAAAAGACCAAGTGTCCAAAGGTCGCTTCAGCTGCATGTCATCCCCGCAATTCTCTCGTCATCCCCGCGACTCTTTTCGTCATCCTCGCGCAGGCGAGGATCCCCTATCATCTTGGCGGGGATCTCCCTGCATCTTCCGCTACCCCCTCTGCGGGGACACACCACCTAAAGGTGGCCATGCCCACATAAGCGCTGAAGCGCTAAGTGGTCAAAGGCCGCAACGCCCCGTTTCCGCTATTTAAATTCCTTCGCCCACTTGGGCACTACCTCGGTGGCCTTGCCCTGGACAAACACGTCGGTGTAGGGGTCGTGATCGGGAATCTCCAGGTTCAGGCAGGTGACCTTGGCCCCGAAACTCTTGGCGAAACTCTTGAAGCCTGCGGCGGGGTACACCACGCTGCTGGTCCCGATATACACGAATTCCTCGCATTCCCGAAGGGCGTCCTGAATCTGGTCCATGTACAGCGGGACTTCGCCGAAGAACACGATGTCGGGGCGGGTTTTTGCTCCGCAAATGGGGCACTTGGTCTCCAGCGTCTCTTCGCCGGTAAAGGGAAATTCGTGGTCTTCGTCCCGCACACAGCGGAGTTTCATCAGGTCGCCGTGCATGTGGAGCACGCGCTTGCTTCCTGCGCGCTCGTGCAGGTCATCTACGTTCTGGGTCACCAGCAAGAACTCGTCGCCAAGCCGTTCTTCCAGTTCGGCTAACGCCAGGTGGGCGGCGTTTGGCTGGTGGTTCGGCAGGCCCTTCCGCAGAAAGTTGTAAAAGTCCTTGACCCTTTTGGGGTCACGCCTGAGGGCGTCTGGGGTGCAAACATCTTCGATGTTTTCGTGTTCCCACATGCCGTCGTTCCCGCGGAAGGTGCGGAGTCCCGATTCGGCGCTGATTCCAGCCCCCGTCAATACTACAAGTCGTTTTTTCATATAGCCTCCACAATTAATAAGCCATATTTTAAGTTGTCATGCCCGGCATGGATCCTATCGGCCTTTGGCCTCCAGGATGACAGGGCATCTCCTTTACGAACATATTCCTGCGAAAAACAGTGTTTCCGCCACGATGCCGTGCTCAAAATCAGGAACGTACAGGCTCTCGTTTTCGCCATGGGCGGCACATTCCGGGTCCTCTAGGCCCGTCAGCAGAATCGGTATGTCCCCGAAGGTCTTGCGGAACAGCTCTGCGCCGGGGATGCTTGCCCCGCAACCTATAAACTTGGTCTCGCTCTTGTAGGCCCGGGTCATGGCGCTTGCCATCTCCTTGAAGAAGGGGTGGCTGGTGTCCGTCACGAAGGGGTTCGCTCCGTCTTCTTCCCGGATGGTGCATTCCAGGCCGTCGGGAACGTTACTTTGTATGTATTTTACCAGCAGGCGTGTGCAGCGATCTGCGTTCATGCCGGGGGCGAGCCGTATGCCTATGCGGGCATAGGCGGTGTCCTGCAGCACGTTTCCGGCGTTGGTGCGGCTCCCTACCTGCATGGCGGTCACCACGATGGAGGGCCGACGCCATAGGGATAGGAGAATTTCCTCTTCGCTTACCTTCAGCTTGACCGAGTCCAGCACGCCGCCGTCGTTGCGGAAAATCTTTTCGGTCATGCCCAGGCTCTTGTAGGATTCCAGTTCCTCCGGGGTAGGGGGGACAAGTCCGTCGCAAAATCCGGGAATGGTAATGCTCCCGTCGGCGTTGGTCATGGCGGCGATAATCTTGCAGAGTTCCTGCCCGGGGTCCGGAATGGGACCCGACCAGCTTCCGGAATGGAGGGGTGCCTTGGTGGCGCGGAGCTCCACGTTGATGGCGCTCATGCCCCGGAGGGTGGTGGTGATGGAGGGGGTTCCCTTGGCGAAGTTCCCCAGGTCCGCCACGATGACGGCGTCGCACTTGAGGAGTTCCGCATTTTCACGAAGGATGCTTGCGAAGCCTTCGCTGCCTGATTCTTCTTCGCCTTCGATGATGAACTTCAGGTTCGGGCCCTTGTCGCCCAGCAGCTTGCGGACCTGTTCGGCCGCCGCCAGGTGAGTGACGATTCCCGCCTTGTCGTCGGCGGTACCTCGCCCGTAGAGCCGGTCTCCCTTCAGCACGGGCTCGAAGGGCTTGGAATTCCAGAGGGCCTCCCGCATAGGGGGCTGCACGTCGTGGTGTGCGTACAGAAGCACCGTAGGCTTGTCTTTGCTGGTGAGGCTTTCGGCATAGACCGTGTGCCTTCCGCTCTTGGGCGTCAAAAATTGGATGTTGGTGTATCCCGCCTTCTCGAAAAGGGACTTTACCGCCTCTGCGGACTGGATCACGAACTTCTGGTCAAAATTGTCGAAACTGATGGAGGGAATGCGCACCAGGTCCATCAGGGTTTCCAGATAGCGGGGCATGTTCCCGTGAATTTCTTTTTCTATGGTCTGTTCCACCTTTATTACCTCATTTTTTTATAATTTAACTAATATGACTTTTCAATGCACGAATCACGAGTATTATTTGCAGTTCAGTGACAAGGTCTTGGCGCTGATTCGTCGGATTTTCCACAAGTCCCCGGAGTTCAGGCATGACTCCTTCAAGTATGCGGCGCGGTTTGCTCCGTTTATTCCCTTTATGGGAGGCCGTCCTGACCTGCGCAAGCCCCTGAAACGGGTCATTACTTTTGCGGACCACAGCAATTCCCTGTATTTCGGGTGTCCCATCATCTTGGCCGCCGGAGCCAACAAGACTGCTCTGCGTATCAAGGACTTTGCCAACGTAGGTTTTGGCGGCATTACCGTAGGCACCGCCACCCGCCACTTTAGGGAAGGAAACACCCACCGCCCCCGTATCGGATTTCTGGAAGATGACCGGGCCATCTACAACAGCATGGGTCTTAACAACGAGGGTGTAGAAGTCATCGCCAAGCGTGTGGACGAACAGCTGGTGAAGGCCCACAAGGCTGGGCTTTGCGTGGGCATCTCCGTGGCGGAGACTCCGGGCCTTACCGATCCCGAAGAAAAAATCAAGGACATCGTTGAGAGCTTTACCATCGCCTACAAGGCCGCTGACTACATCGAGATTAACGTGAGCTGCCCCAATACGGGAGAGTCCCGCGTAGATCTGGATATGAGCTTTTCGGAGCGGATTTTCGAGGAAATCATGAAAATCCGAAACAGCCTGGGTATCCGGAAGGCGGTGTATGCAAAACTCAGTCCCGACCTGATGGAGCGACACTTGATTTCTATCATGGATATGCTGGTGCGCACCGGCGTGAACGGCGTGGTGGTGGGGAACACTTACCCTACGGCCAAAATCAGCGAGCTTCCGGTGTCCGTGACTCACGAAGACCTGACGCCCCTTAGGGCCGACGGGGACTGCGGTGGACTTTCGGGTAGGCCTCTCTACGAGAACATGGTCTGGAACGTGAAGTACATCCGGGAACATTACCCGCAAATGAGCGTCATTGCCTGCGGCGGTATCGACCACGGCTACAAGATTTACGACCTCATCAAGATGGGGGTGGATGCCGTGCAGTGCTACTCCGTGGTGGCCTTCCGCTGGATGGCGGCCCATGCCATGCGGGCCGAACTGATGGACGCCATGCTAAATGACGGTTACAAGTCCCTGGGCGAATACGATGACCGGAATCCGAAGAAGTAGGGTAGGATTTTAGGGATTAGGATCTAGGGGTTAGGATCTAGGGGTTAGGATCTAGGGATTCGGGTCTCAAGAAGTGTCAGGTAGGACACCAGAAGTGTCATCCTCGCGACCTGTGGTGAGCGTTGCCGAACCAAGGCGAGGATTCGTTTGAGGAACGTCATCCTCGCGCAGGCGAGGATCCGTTTGAGGAATGTCATCCTCGCGAAGGCGAGGATCCGTTTGAGGAAAAAAAATGAAACTAAAATTTTCTTTTCGATTTTTTACTTTCTCTTTACTCTTGGTGGCTACAGCCTCTTTTGCCGCCCCCTGGCTGGGGCTTTCTTTCAAGAAGACTACCTTCGAAAATCATCTGGCCTTGGACATCAAGGGCGTGCATCCTGAGTCTGGGTGTTTTGCTGCGGGAGTGACTTCTGGCGATTTACTGGTGGGCGTAAACGGCAAGCCCCTGACGGACATGTCCCAGATTCAGTCCGCCATTTCGGGCCATAAGGCGGGGGACAAGATCAAGCTGGAAATTTCCCGCGACGGCAAGAAACGGACCGTGATGGCCGCCCTTACGGAACGCCCTGACGACATCAGCAGCCTGACAGGTTCTGCCATCGGGAGCAAGATTGCCGAGTTCGGAAAGAACTTCTACAAGAACGGCGAAAAGCGTAAAGAAAAGCCCAAGGCCACCTTGCTGGATTTCTGGGCCACCTGGTGCGGGCCTTGCCGCAAGACACTCCCCGTGCTTGCCAACATCTACAAGAAGTATGGCGACAAGGGACTGGAAGTTATCGGGATTTCAAATGAGGGATTGAGCGAGCTGAATGCTTTTTACAGCCAGGTCCACGCTTCGCCTTATCCGCTGTACCGGGACGCTACACAAGACCTGTGGCGTCGCTACGGAATACACGCCGTCCCGACCCTTATGCTTTTGGACAAGGACGGTTACATCAAGGGCGTGTGGAGCGGCGCTCCCGGCGAGTACGCCCTGGACCAGCTAGTCAGTGAGACGCTGGAAGGAAAATAATCAAGCGGATGCTCGCCTTCGCGAGCATGACGACATCTGATAACGGATTCTCGTTGGATTTTATCCCGGACAAAGTTCCGGGACGAGCATGACGAGTTGAAGTTACATTCCGGCGGCTTTCTGCAGGGTGGCTACGACGCGGTCGTATTCTTCCTTGGTAATCCTCTTGTAGCCCGTGACGATTCCGCCGAATTCATAATAGGCGGAGTCTCCTTTCACGTTCATCTTGTATTCCATGTCAAGAGTGTTCTTGCCACGGAGGGCTCCGTCTTGAACGGTAGCCTTCAGGTCGCCGTTGATGTTGCGGATGGTGTAGTCCGTGCCGTTTTCGGTAAGAACCTCGAAGGCCATGTTTTCTTCACCCAGCCAGCAGCCGGTGTAGTTGACATTGTCCTGTCCGCAACCGAAAAGGAACAGGGAAGAAAGAGCAAGTGTTGCAAAAGGAATTAACTTTTTCATGTTCCATAAAATAGTATTTTTTTGCGGAAAATGAAGCACCTGTATATAATTGCCCCGATCCTTGCCGTATTGGCGCTTGTTGGCGTCTATCTGCTGATTCGGGCCAATACACGGCCCATTCCCAAGTACGATTCTCCTGAGGTAGATGTAGATTGGAGTGCCGAGGATTATTACAGGCATTTGAATGTGAAGCCTTTTAGTGGTCGAGAAGTTCATAAGCTCCTTATTAAGCGGACCAAGCAGAAGCCGGGTGTTTACCTGGAAAGCCTTGAACCCGCCATGGACACGGCTGGGCTGGAGGTGATTAACGCATTTCATCAGGTCTTGGGCGATGACTACGTTCCCGTGATTACCAGCGGGAACGACTGGCCTTACCATGCCCGCAAGTCCAAGCATTACGAAAACAAGGCTATCGATTTCCGCATAAAGTACATCCCGCTGGAACAACGCCGCGAAATCGTGAACCTGGTGACGGAGCGCCTAAGCCCTCGGTTCAGAATCATCTGGGAGCGCGGCGACGCCGAGCACCTGCATTTAGAGCTGTCGGAATAAAAGGCAATGTGTAATGTGTGATGTGTAATGTGAAATTTGTCATCTCACATTACAAACCTCACACTTCACATTATCTGCAGCACCTGAACCCTACGCTGGGGTACTGGTTCTGGGGGTAGAAGCTGAACTTCTTTTCGGTGCACTGGCTTCCGTTGTTGGTGTTCCAAGCTCCTCCGGCCACGTAGAACATGTTGGAGTGTTCCTTGCTGGGGGTTGCGGTCCATTCCCACAGGTTTCCGTTCATGTCGTACATGCCCCACCAGCTTCGGCACTGTTCCTTGCGCCCGCTGCGCTTGGCCGCCTTGGTGTTGGTGTTGCACTTGTTCTGCTTGTAGGAATTGCCGTAGGTGTACTTGGTGTTGTCCTTGCCGCGACAGGCGGCCTGCCATTCGTCGATGGTGCAAAGGTGCTTGCCCGCCTGCTCGCAGAGGCTTGCGGCCTGTTCCTGGCTCACCATGTCCCTGGGGTTTTCGTCGGGGGTGTTGGGGTATTCGTAGGCATCGACGCACACGGTCTTGCCTCCGACGGGAACGGGGTAGGCGTTCTTTCCGCAGATGTTGTCGCTGGCCATGTCGTACTTGGCTTCTTCCCAGGGGCTCTTGTTGCCGACGGAATCTTCGGCGTAATAGTACACGGAGCCTGTCTTGTTGTAATCGATGGCCTTGCCTGCCTCAACCGGGTTCAGTGTGTCGCCGATAGAGAGGTATGTCTTGCACTTGATTTCGTCGCACTTGACCTTAAGCTTGATGGGGTCGTAGTAGCGGCCCGCAGGAGGCGTAATTTCTGCGTTGGGCGGAATCTGGTCTGCGGCGCGGATGCTGTCCTGGATGCGTTTCTTTTCCAGGGAATCGGCACGTGCCTTGTCTAGTGCGGCGAGGCTGTCGGCAATGCGTTTGAGACTGTCGTTACGGGCTTTTTCCAGAGCGGAAAGGCTATCCCGCACGTGGCGGATGCTGTCCCGCACATGGCGGAGGCTGTCTTGGTTCAGCTTGGGGTTCAGCGCCGCCAAAGAATCGGCTATACGCAGGCTGTCAGCCAGGCGAAGGCTGTCCGCAATCCTTAGGCTGTCGGCAAGGCGAGCCTGTTCCAGGGCGGCAAGGCTGTCGGCCCGCATCTGTTCGGCCCGACGTAAACTATCCAGAATGTAGCGCTGGCGTGCTTCCAGCTCGGTCTCCTGCTGACGGCGCAGGGCCTCTTGCTTGATGCGGTCCAGGTGGCATTGTACAATAAAAAGGCACAAAAGCAAAAGGAACATCAGCACCAGAATGGCAATGTTCTTTTTCTTGCGTTTTTTCTTTTCTTCAATCTCGTTATTCTTGTTTTCGCTCATCTTCTACAACCTAACAATTCTGCAATCTTAGATCCTTCGTGCCCTTACAGGGCACTCTGGATGACACTTCTTGTAACCATCAACCAATTCCGAAATCTGAAATCCGAATTATACCTCAAAGGGAGCTATGGCGACCGCACTCATAACTCAAAGCGAAGCGAACTCAGACCCCACTGCCTTCCTTCTCCTCGACCCGTTCGTCCTTGAACAGCTCGCCCCAGTGTCGCTTGATTTCGGTTTCCAGTTCCTTGACACTCAGGTTGCGCCGCAGGCTGGAACGGTAGGCGATGGAGATATAGCCCGTTTCTTCGGAGACCACGATGACCAGGGCGTCGCATTCGGAAGCGAGGGCGTGGGCGGCACGGTGACGCATGCCGTAGCCGGTGTCACCGCCTGCGTTTGCGGTGGGCATGGGCAAGATACAGCCCGCGGCCACAATGCACTTGCTGTTCAAAAGCACGGCACCGTCGTGGAGGGCGGAATTTGGGAAAAACAGGGAGCGGAGCAGTCGGGAGCTGATGCGGGCGTTCAGGATTTCGCCGGTCTCTTCGTAGTTACGCAGGCCTACGCGCTTTTCAAGGACGATCAGGGCACCGAAATGGTTCTTGGCCAGGTCCTGCACGGCAGTAGTGATGGACTTGGTCACGTCGTCAAGTCCGCTGGCGTGGAAAAAGATGGATTGCCAGCTGGCCCGGCTGACGGTCTGGCCGATTCGGGTCAGGGCGCTACGGATTTCGGGCTGGAAAAGAATCACGATGGCGATAATGCCCAGGGTAGCAAGGTTGGTCAAAAGCCAGAGAAGGGTGTGGAGTTCCCACCACTGGGCAAGGAACCAGGCCACCACCAGGAACATGCCGCCGATGATCATCTGGACGGCACGTGTCCCGCGGAACAGCTGGAACACATAGTACAGGATAATGGACATGATGAGGATGTCCAGAATATCCGCCATGCGGACATCGATGATGTCAAAAAGCTTAAACAGGACCATCGGACTTTAGAGCCTCCAGGTAGAGCAGGGATTCCTTCGTTTCTTTCACGTCGTGTACACGGATACAACTTACTCCACCCAAGGTAGCAATAATGCCTGCGGTGATGGTGGGGATTAGCCGGTCGCTATGCTCGAGACCGGGCATTTTGCCGATATAGGACTTGCGGGATGTGCCGATAAGCATCGGGAAACCATCGTCCAGAAAGCATTCCAGGGATTTCATCAGGTCGATATTGTCCTGGACGGTCTTTCCAAAGCCAATCCCAGGGTCCAGGCAAATCTTTTCGCGTTTGACGCCCAGGTCCAAAAGCTTTTTCGCCTGGGCAAGCAGTTCTTGCCGGACTTCTTGCACCACGTTTTCGTAGGGTTTGAAGTCCGCCTGCATGGTGCCGAAATTCCCCCGCATGTGGTTCAGCACCACGGAAGCTCCGGTCTTTGCGGCAACCGATGGCATATCGGGATCCATGGTGCAGGCGCTGATGTCATTTATAATGTGGGCGCCCAGGCGCATGCACTGCTCGGCGACCTTCGCCTTGGTGGTATCTACAGAAATGAGGAACTCCCGGTGTCCGGGGTTTCCCAGGTCTTCGGAAATATCCTGCAGTTGCGCAAGGCTTTCTACCACAGGACATACCCGGTCCATTTCTTCTTGCTCGCTTACAGGAGTGCTTCCAGGGCGGCTGCTTTCGCCGCCGATGTCCAGAATGTCTGCCCCCTGCTGTAGCAGGCCAACGGCGTGCTCGTAGGCGGCGTCCGGAGTGGCGTGTGTCCCGCCGTCAAAAAAGCTGTCCGGCGTCACGTTCACGATTCCCATGACCAGAGGGGTGGCGCAGGGGAAAACCCTGTTCCCGACGGTCCAGGGCAGTGCACGGCTTTTTTCCAGGACGGATTTCAGCATCTTAGGAATGTTCCTGGGGCGGCTCCACAGTGGTCGATTGGCTTGTGCCATCGCTGGCCGTTGCCGGACCATCGGCGGGCTTGGGCTTGATTTCTGCGACGGTTGCGGTGTTGGCGTCTGCTGCAGGGGCTACTGGAGGCTGTTTTCCCGGGTCCGGCGGGGGGGTGTTTTCCCGCTTTTTCTTTTCGGCCAGTTCTTCCAGGGCCTGGTACTGGCGGCTCTTCTTGGTGCCGGTGAGCTTTTCGCCTGCCATGACCTTGTCGATTTCTTCACGGTCCAGGACTTCGAATTCAAACAGCGCTTCTGCAAGGTCAATGAGCTTGTCCTTGTTTTCTTCCAGCAGCTTGCGTGCCGCAGCATCCATACGCTTGATAAGCCCGTTGACGGCGTTGTCGATTTTTTCCGCCATCATTTCGGACATTTCCTTGGGCTTGCTGATTTCGCGACCCAGGAACACCTCGCCGTCGGTGCGGCTGTAGCAAACCGGTCCGATTTCTTCGTCGAATCCCCATTCGGTCACCATCTTGCGGGCCAGTTCTGTCGCCCGCTGGATATCGTTGCTGGCGCCGGTGCTCTGGTGGTTGAAGAAGATAAGTTCGGCCAGGCGACCAGACATCATGATCATGATGCGCTCTTCGGCGTATTCCCGGCTGTAGCTCACCTGGTCCCGTTCCGGCAGGCTCATGGTGACACCCAGGGCGCGGCCGCGGGGGATAATGGTAATCTTGTGGAGCGGGTCAGAATGCTTGCACAGGAGCGTCATCAGGGCGTGTCCCGCTTCGTGGTAGGCGGTGTGCCGCTTTTCTTCGTCGGTCATCAACAGCGTGCGGCGTTCCGCGCCCATGCTGAGCTTGTCCCGGGCTTCTTCGAAGTCCAGCATGGTGACCTTCTTGTTGTTGAAGCGGGCTGCCAAAAGGGCGGCTTCGTTCACCAGGTTTTCCAGGTCGGCACCGGCAAGTCCGGGCGTACCCTTGGCAATGGCGGAAACGTCCACGTCCTTGTCCAGAGGCACCTTCCGCTTTTTCAGGTGAACCTTCAAAATCTCTTCGCGGCCCTTCAGGTCGGGGAGTCCCACCACGATTTGCCGGTCAAAGCGTCCCGGGCGGAGCAGTGCCTTGTCCAGCACGTCGGGGCGGTTGGTGGCCGCAATCAAAATCACGCCTTCGTTGGCGGCAAAGCCGTCCATTTCCACCAGCAACTGGTTCAAGGTCTGTTCGCGTTCGTCGTGACCGCCGCCGAGGCCAGCTCCGCGCTGGCGACCCACGGCATCGATTTCGTCGATAAACAGAATACAGGGGGCGTTCTTCTTGCCGGTGTCGAACAGGTCGCGCACACGGGAAGCTCCCACGCCCACGAACATTTCCACAAAGTCAGAGCCCGACATGCTGAAGAAGGGCACTCCCGCTTCGCCAGCAACCGCTCGGGCAAGGAGGGTCTTGCCGGTACCCGGAGGGCCTACCAGCAGCGCCCCCTTCGGAATCCGTCCGCCCAGTTCGTCGTATTTTTTCGGGTCTTTCAGGAACTCCACCAGTTCCTGCAGGTCCTGCTTTGCTTCGTCACAGCCAGCCACGTCGTTGAAGGTGGTCTTTTTCTTCGGGTCGCTCCCGATGATTTTGGCCTGGCTCTTTCCGAAACTGAAGGGGCTCTTGCCGCCACCGCCCATCTGGCGGCTCATCATGAGGTAGAAGAAGGCAATCAGCAGGAGCGCGGGCAGGAACGCCACCAGCGTGTCGATCCAGGTGGAAGATTCGTGGATTACCTTCACCTTGACGCCCTTGAACATTTCCCAGGCGGTAATCTGCTCGTTGGAAATTTCCAGCATGTGGCTCTTGAACCGCTTGGTGTTCCCGTTGTCCTTTTCGGAACGGGTAAAGCGGGCGAGGGCGCTGCGCTGTTCGTTTGCCTTGGCGATTTCTTCGGGGCTCATCTGGTAAGCCCCTTCGATGATGATGCCGTCGGGGGTCTTCTGGAGCGTAAGTTCCGTAATCACCTTGGTGGAATCTCCCATCATGGCGAGAAATTCCGTGCGGGTCATGTCCTGTTCGCTGCTTTTCCCTGTGAGGGGGAACATCACGAACAACATCAAAAGCATCACAAGGACGATGATAAAATTGCGATTCTTGAAAGGGGAGGCGGGCTTCTTGGGTTGGCTCATTATAATCCTTTATTTTTCTTTCCGCAAGATACAAAAATCTCGGCTTCTTCGGGGCTGCCGAATTCGCAAATTCGGACGGACTGGCCGATTTTTACGATGGCGCGCCTGCGGTAAACGGCATGGTGGGGGATTTTGACGCAGGCTGGCTCCTTGGGGCTGTAAAAGAACCCGATAGGAAAGCGCAGGCCCTTCTCCGAAAGCCACAGCCGAAACATTTCGGAAAGGTCGGTGTTCTCGTGGGCTAGCAGCACCTTGCGGAGCTTCTTTTTGTCGAGAGTGATTGAGGCACGAGGAATGTCATCCTCGCGCAGGCATGTCCCGAATACCCCCTCGCACGCTTCCATCACCTTCCCGTACGCCCTGTTCGCAAGGGCGGCAATCCGGCAAAGTTGAGCCGTCGCACCGGGGCATTCGCGCTTCAGCCGAGGCAACATCTCGTGCCGAATCCTGTTCCGTGCAAAATTCACGTCGGCGTTGCTCTCGTCTTCGCACCACTCAAGATTATTCTCGCGGGCGTAGGCGAGGAGGTCTGCGCGGGTGACGGAAAGGAAGGGACGGTAGATGAGGTGTGGAATGTGAAGTGTGGAATGTGGAGTGTGAAATGATGGATAATTGATGATGCGGGGGGTGGGGGAGGTTTCCCCCTGGCTATTGCTAAGAATGCGAATTTCCTGAATCCCGCGTAACCCGGCAAGGGTCGTTCCGCGACGGAGCCGCATGTACATGGTTTCCGCTTGGTCGCCTGCATGATGAGCAGTCACGATGACGTCCTTATTGTCATCCCCGCGCAGGTGGGGATCTTCTGTCTCGTTGAATATTTCTTCCAGCGCCCTGTACCTTGCATCTCTCGCTTTTTCTTCCAGCGAACCCTCGGCGGCCTTGAGCGCCTCGCCGTCCAAATGTTTCAAGAAAAACGGAACGTTGTACTTGCGCGCGAAAGCCTCCACAAATGCGGCATCGCGGTCCGCTGTTCCGACCCGCAGTCCGTGATGCACATGGGCAATTCCTAGCCATTCAATGCCAAAAGCCTCTTTATTGCAAATAAAATAATGAGCCAAACAAATAGAATCTAACCCGCCCGAAACTGCAAGCAGCAGGCGCTTGAAACCATGACGGCGAATACTATCTGTGATGGAGTCGTACAAAAGAAACCTTGGGCCCTTTACTGCCTAAAGATAATAATTTATATTTCCCCCTCAAGGAGGCTTCTATGGCTAAAAACAGAGCGAAAGCGGCGGGCAAGGTTGCCGATGCCGCAACAGAAAGCGCCAGAATGCGAGCGATGCGCATAGACGGCTCCCAGAACGGAGCCACGTTACGGACCAGGGTGGTCCGCGACAAGACGAAGTACAACCGGAACTTGAAGCACAAGAAGTCCCTCGCCGACGCGGGGGATTTTCCTTTTTGCTACCGTTTTTTCTTGGTCTGTTCGATATAGGCCTTTATTTTGGTCCGTTCGGCGGCAATCCGAAGAGGCTTTGCCGTCGGTTCAAAATGCTTGCCCAGTTCTGTCCAAAAAACTTCAGGTTCCCACTTGAGGACCTTGAGCACATTGTACAGATCAAAGGAATTCGGGGTCTTTTCGCCCCGCTCCCATTTCCCTAGGGTAATCCGGCTGATGCCCGCTTCCTGGGCGACGAGGTCCTGAGAGTGGCCAATTTTTTCTCGGCCTTTTCTCAGCAAATAGGCGATACTTTCGTCAAAAGATCTTTCTATTTCGTTTTTCCTCTTCATCCGCAAATGTGATTTCTAGGAATTTACGGCCACCTTCGGTGATAACAAATGGTTACATTTTTCGGAAAAAACTCGTTTTTTCGCATTTTTTGTTATATATTCAGTAGAGACTGCTATTAGAGGCTTTTATGGAACTGAAGGATTTTTCGTGTTGGCTGGACCATTTGCTCACTCCGGCGGCTTTCAAGGATTACTGCGTTGACGGACTTTGCGTCGAGGCTTCTGACAAGGTGACCAAGGTGGTAACAGGCGTTTCTTTTCGCGACCGCCTGATTGAGCGCGCCATCGAAGAGGGTGCGGACGCAATCATTGTCCATCACCCAAACGGGTTCTGGAACGGGGATTCCAAGATTCCGGTAGGTCATTTTGGCAGGCGTATCCGCCAGCTCATGCAGCACGGGATTTCCCTCTACGGTTTTCACCTGCCTCTGGACGGCCACCCCGAAATAGGGAACAACGCCCTGATTGCCAAGGCCTTGGGACTTAAGGTGGTAGAAGGCTTTATGCAAGAAGGTGAAAAATGTGTGGGTCAGGTGGGGAAGTGGGACTCGCCTGTTTCCAAGGAGCGTTTTCTGGAAATTGCCTCCCAGGCGTTCCCTGCAGGCGTCCAGAACAGCTTCATGTTCGGCTCCGACAAGATCCGCCGTGTGGCCATCTGCAGCGGGAGCGGCGCTTCTGGCCTGGAAGAGGCCATGGCCCTGGGCTGCGACGCTTTTGTGACCGGCGAAATCAAGGAAAACGTGCCTATTGCGGTAGAAGAGGCCGGTTTTAACCTCATTGCCTGCGGCCACCACCGGACCGAGGTCTTCGGAGTTCGGGCTCTGGCTCAAAAAATTACGGCCGATTTGGGAATTCCGGCGGTATTTGTGGATATTGACAATCCCATATAGACGAATTTGTCAGGATTTATATATTTTGATTTAAGTTAGAGAGGGGTTTGTTATGAAATTATTGAAAATCGCCTTGGCCTGTTCCAGTTTAGTCCTGTTCTGGGCTTGCTCCCAGAGCGTTTCCAGCCCAGACAAGGATTCCCGCGGTGATGATGATCTTTCGAATATTCCCGGGTTTAACCAGACTGGAGACAAGGAATCGGCGAAAGGCAGCTCGGCTAATGTAGGTTCAGAAATTAGCAGTTCCACGGGCATGGACGTTACCAAGTTCGTGCCAGACCAGAAAATGGACTGTTCATTCTCGTTAGATGACGATGTATGGCATTTTGAAGAAGTTGAAGCGGATTCTTCAGTTGATGTAACTATCAAATTCAAGGACAACGGTGACCTGTGGTTTAGTATTGCTACTGAAGGTAAAGCCCAAAGCGAAGAAGAATGTATGCAAACAGCTGCCTTACTCACCGTTTTTGGAACCATGGCGGCGGCTTCAGACGAAACGGATATGACCATGTTTGCCACATGCGAAGGGGATATGCTCAATATGACGGCGCAAGGAACGGCCGACGAAAAATACACGTCCGAGCAAAAAAAGGAAATGTACGACAGGATGTGTAATAAAAAACCTTAACGCATTTTTGTAAACTAATTTTTTCGTAAAAATCACACCTTTTTTACGATTTTTTGTTCTTTTGTGCTTTTTTTGTATATATTCCAAGTTGGAATAATCACACATGCGAATAATTTCGCGTTAAAAAGAAGGATTTTTGATGAATCGTTATGACCTGGTGCTTTTGGGCTTGATTGATGAAAAGGAACGCAGCGGCTACGACATCATTACGGAGATTAGGGTCCGCGAGCTGGACCGCTGGGCAAAGATCAGCACCTCCACGGTCTATAACCGCTTGACCACCCTGCAAAAGAATGGAAGTATTCTAGGACGTGCCGAAAAAGACGGCAATCGCCCCGAACGCGTGATGTACAGCATTACCGAGAAGGGTAAGGAAACCCTCCGCAAGGAGGTCCTTAAGCATTTGACCGGGTTCAACGACGACCCGAGGACGCTGGGTTTTGCCTTCCTCTACGGTGCCGAGAACAAGGAACTTATCCGCACCCTGGAAGCCCACGAACGCCGCCTGGTCCAGGAAATCGAGAATCTTGAGAAGATGATCGCCGAAGAACCCCGCCCGACCCTTTACCCCGAAGGTCCGTTCCTCAACTGCATGAGCCGGGACCACATTCTGGTGGAACTCAAGTATGTGCGTGCCGCCATCGGCATTCTGCGGGACCCCATCCGCAACAAGAAGCTGGACGGTTACTTCTACATCAACTTCGGTAACCGGGATTTTGAGAACTTTAACCAGAAGAAAGAGGTGTGAGGTCGCTCCCTTTGGTCGCTTTGAGCGATGAGGTCGGCACTTCGCGCCTCTGAGCGTTATAGGACTTTACTAAATTTGCATAAAAAGTTGTATTAGGTGACGGTGTATTTTAGCAATAGCTCATACCTCATCACCTCATACCCCAAAACCTTTTAACAACCCCCTCTCACGGAGATACAATGGCTACAAAACAGAAGAAGAGTGTCAAGAAGGTCGCCTCCAAGGCCCCGGCCGCCAAGTACGGCTACTTCGACGACGCCAAGAAAGAATACGTGCTCACCACCCCGGCAACCCCGATCAAGTGGTGCAACTACGTCGGTACTTTGAACTTCGGCGGTATCGTGGATACCACCGGCGGTACTCTGGTTTGCAAGGGCGACCCCGCCCTGAACCGTATCACCAAGTACATCGCCCAGATGCCCTGCTCTGACTTCAAGGCCAGCACCATCTATATCCGTGTGAAGAATGCCAAGGGTTACACCGTGTTCTCCCCGTTTGTGGTCCCCACCCTCACCAAGATGAAGAAGTGGGAATGCCATGTGGGTCTTTCTTACATGCGCTGGATCGCCGAATGCGAAGGCCTCCGCACCCAGGTGACGATTTTCGTGCCCACGGGTTCCAACACCCTCCTCCAGGATATCCAGGTCACCAACCTCGACAAGACCGCTAAGGAAGTGGACATTGTCCCGGTTTATGAATTCAGCCATTTCGAAGCTGAAAAGCAGCTCACCAACGCCGACTGGGTTCCCCAGACCATGACCCTCAAGGGCCACTGGGAAAAGGACGGCCACGTGGTGCTGGAACAGTACGCCTACATGAAGCGCGATTTTGCCGTGAACTATGTGACCGCGAACTGCAAGGTGGGTAGCTTCGATGGCGACCGCCGCGTGTTCCTCGGCGCAAACGAAATGGGTTCCTGGGCCGCTCCGCTCAGCCTCGCCAATAAGGAACTTTCCAACAGCGAATGCGACCGAGGCGACAACATTGCCGCTCTCATGATCCACGCTGGCAAGATTGCCGCAGGCAAGACCTTCCGCACCTGCACCCAGCTGGGTCAGGAACAGAGCCTGAAGGTTGCCGCCAAGGCCATCGCTAAGTACCGCGACCTGAAGAACGTGGACAAGGCTTTCGACGAACTGGCCAAGTTCTGGCAGAACTACCTCTCTACTATCCAGGTGCAGACTCCGGATGCAGCGTTCAACTCCATGGTGAACGTCCACAACCCCCGTCAGTGCCACACCACCAAGAACTGGAGCCGCTACCTGTCCCTGTACCAGCTGGGCTACGGCACCAGCCGCGGTATCGGTTACCGTGACTCCAGCCAGGACCTGATGGGCGTCATGAGCCACATGCCCGAAGAGGCCCTGGTTCTCGCCAAGAATTTGCTCTCCGTGCAGCGTCCCGAAGGTAACGCCATGCACCAGTACGCTCCTCTCGCTCTCGAAGAGGATAACGGCAACGAAGCCAACGCCGGCGACTCCCGCGAAAAGAAGGGTGTTCTCGACGAACACGGCAAGCCGGCATACGCAGACTGGTACGGCGATGACCACCTGTGGATTGTGCTCACGGTGGCCAACTACCTGAAGGAAACCGGCAAGATGAGCCTCCTCAAGGAAGTCATCCCCTTCTACGAAGCCGGCAAGAAGCGCGCCCAGCGTGAAAAGGGCACTGTCCTCGAACACCTGAAGCGCTCCCTCAACTTTACCCGCACTCACCTGGGCAAGCATGGCCTTCCGCTCCTCGGCTTTGCCGACTGGAACGACTGCATGAACCTGCCTCTCGGTGCAGAATCTTCTTTCAATACCGGCCTCTACGCCAAGGCATTGCTCGAGATGATGGACATCTGCGAAGCTCTCGGCGACAAGAAGTCCGTGGAAATGTACAAGAAGTGGTACGAAGACGTGAAGGCCGCTTTCAACAAGAGCGCCTGGGACGGCAAGTGGTGGGTCCGCTGGTTCGACAAGCAGGGCAACGCCTACGGTACCCACAAGGCCAAGTACGGCAAGATTTACTGCAATAGCCAGTCCTGGTCCGTGATTTCCGGTATCGCTACCGGCGATCGCGCTGTAATGGGCATGGACAGCCTGAACAAGCTCCTGAACACCGCCAACGGCGTGAAGAGCTCTACTCCGGGCTATCGCGGCTTCGACCCCAACGTGGGTGGCATCTCCACCTATCCTCCCGGAGCCAAGGAAAACGGCGGTATCTTCCTCCACACCAACCCGTGGGTGATGATTGCCGAAACCATTCTCGGCCGTGGCGACAAGGCCTTCCAGTACTACAACCAAATTAACCCCGCCTCCAAGAACGTGAAGCTGGACGAGTTCGAATCTGAACCCTATTGTTACCCGCAGAACATTCTCGGTGACGAACACAAGCAGTTCGGTATGGGCCGTAACGCATGGCTTTCCGGAACCAGCTCCTGGACATACCAGGCTGCCACCCAGTTCATCATCGGTGTCCGCGCAAGCTTCAAGGGTCTGATTATCAACCCCTGCATTCCTTCCAAGTGGGATGGCTTCAAGGTGACCCGCAAGTTCCGCGGTGCAACCTACGAAATCGAAGTGAAGAACCCGAAGCACGTGTGCAAGGGTGTCGCCGAGATGATCGTCGATGGCAAGAAGATTGACGCCGACGTGGCACCTATCTTTACGAAGGGTACCCACAAGGTTGTCGTCACTTTGGGCTAGAAACGCATATAGCCGTCGCGAAAGTGCGTTGCCTTGACTCTCGTCGTACGCTTTGTACGTCTTCGGTCAAGGCGCCTGCTCTCGCTAGGCTCTCTGCGTTTCTTGGATGAGTGCGTCATCCTCGCGCAGGCGAGGATCTACTAGAATTCTTAAAGGTCCGCTTCAAACGAAGCGGGCTTTTTTTCGCTAGGTTCTCAGCGTTTCTTGGATGAATTTGTCATCCCCGCTGTCATTCTGGAGCCCTGGAGCATAGCGATAGGGCGATAGAATCACGGGGATCTCCTAGAAATAAGGTCCGTTCCGTTTGGGGCGGGCTTTTTTTTGAAAAAAAATGCGTTGACTATTGCCTTTTTGTGCAGATTTATGTATATTAGTGCTCATAAGAGTAACTATACAAAAAAGCAAGTATGGATGTTCGTGAAAAACTGAAAATTCTATCGGCGGCGGCCAAGTACGATGTATCTTGTTCGTCGAGTGGTTCAAGCCGCTGTGCACCTCCTGGCGGGCTTGGCGACGCCTGCAGTGCGGGCATTTGCCATACATGGGCCGCCGACGGACGTTGCGTCTCCCTGCTGAAGGTTTTGCTCAGCAACGCCTGCAAGTACGACTGCGCCTATTGCGTGAACCGTCGGAGCAACGACGTTCCCCGGGCCACCTTTACGCCAAAAGAGCTTATCCAGCTTACCATCGAGTTTTATCGTCGGAACTATATCGAGGGCCTGTTCCTGAGTTCGGCGGTGATAAAAGATCCGGACTATACCATGGAACTTCTGGTGAAAATTGCCCGCGAACTCCGGACGGTACATCGTTTTGGCGGTTACATCCATCTGAAAGCGATTCCCGGTGCTAGCGCCCGCCTGCTTTACGAGGCAGGTCTATATGCCGACCGGAGCAGCGTGAATATCGAAGTCCCCTCCGACAGGTCTCTGCAGTACCTCGCTCCCGAAAAGAACTATGCCTCAGTTTATGCTCCCATGAACTTCTTTGCCGAACGCAAACTGGAATATAAGGCATCTTTGAGCCGCTACACCCCGAGTTTCTTGCCGGCGGGTCAGAGCACCCAGATGATCGTAGGGGCGTCGGGGGAGTCCGATTACCAGATTCTCTCCCTAACCTCGGGTTTTTACAACAAGCAAAAACTCAAGCGTGTCTATTATTCGGGCTATGTACCTATCAATGCAGACAAGCGCCTGCCGGTGCTTACCACCAAGCCCCCTCTGGTCCGGGAACATCGGCTTTACCAGGCGGATTGGCTCATGCGTTTCTACAAGTTCCGCTACGACGAAATTTTGGACGAGGAACACCCGAACCTGGATTTGGAACTGGACCCGAAAATCGGTTGGGCGCTGCGCCATCCGGAAATGTTCCCTGTAGATATCCAGCATGCTGACTACGAGATGATTCTCAGAGTTCCGGGAATTGGCGTCAAGTCCGCCCAGCTTATCGTCTCGGGCAGGCGTTTCGGGAAAATCCGGCTGGAACAGCTGAAGAAGATGGGGGTGGTCCTCAAGCGGGCCAAGTACTTCATCTACCACCCAGACACTCCTGCAAGCTTGCGCAGGCTTTACCCCGAGATGGTTCGGCCTTTACTATTGCCACGCCCAAAGTCTGGCCAGTTGGATTTGTTCAGCAATACCCCGCTGGCCCTGCCTGCATAATGCCCGACCCCAATTCCGGCAAGAAGGGGTGGTGAGCTACGCAGTGCGAACCAGGGGAATGCGTTCCCCTAACCACTAATCACGAAACATTTCTTATCCCACATCCCATACCTCACACCTCATACCCCACACCCCAAAGCGCCTAAACGATACTTGGCAACTTGTTGCCCTAGTAGAGTTATGCCCTTTGGGTAGACCCCAATGCGAAGCGACCTCATACCTTGAATCCCTAACCCTAGATCCTAATCCCTACAACCTATAACCTACTACCTAACAATGTCCCTTTCCATCCAATACGACTCCTCCTTCGAAGGCTTCTTGAGTATTGTTTTCGAGATATACCGCCAGCACTTGGATGTGGGCGAAATTCGTCCTGACCGTGCCACGACTCCCGTGGACGTGTTCATGCAGCCCTTCCGTATAGAGACAAGCGGGGAACAGGCTGCACGAATCCATCGAGCTATAGTCAACTTCGCCAGCGAGGAGGTTTATAACTTGCTCCATGCAGCTTTTTTGTCTGAGGAGGATGGCGTCGAAATGAAAATCTTTGCTTTCTTGAAAAAGCTCTTTTCAGGCGTGGACCCAAATTACGGTCAAAATCCAGCTTCGGCAGAAATGCTCCCGCTTTACAAGCTGGGTCAGTCCGTGCGCAGGGAGGCTGGGGGAATGCTCGGTCTTGTTCGCTTTGCCGTAGGTCCCGACAACATGCTCTGCGCCGAAATCGAGCCGAAGTACGATGTCTTGACGCTTATGGAGACCCATTTTTCCAAACGGTTTGCTGGCGAAAAGTGGCTCATTTACGATTCAAAAAGAGGCTACGGTCTTTTTCACGACCGCTCGGGCTGTCAGGTGGTAACTCTTCCCGGCTATAAATCGGGAGCCATGGATTTAAAGGATTCTTTTACCGATTTGTGGAAAGAATTCTACAAGTCCATTGCAATTAAGGAACGGGAAAATCCGAAACTTTTGAAGCGTTGCCTGCCCGTTCGATACTGGAATCACTTGCCGGAGCGCTGTACCTGATTTACCTGCAGTAATACGGGTCACTCCAGGTATGGCAGCGTCCGTAGCGGTAACGCCAAGGTCCATAGGCCTTGACAGCGTCGTTTTCGTTGATAATCATCAGGCGGAATGTCATGTTGTTTGTGGGCTTATACTCCAGTTCCACACCGGGCATTACGAATTGAACATTGCCCTGCTGAATATCTTCCCTGGCAATAGACTTGGGTCCATTCCAGTTCACATATAGAGGCATCCAGAGTCCCAAATCGGCATATAGATGGAGCTCAGGTGTGAATTGGTAGGCGAGGTGCGCCAGGTAACTTTGCTGACTGAAACTTCCCCAAGGGCTGGAAAAGAAACTTACGGAATAGGTGTACGCCACACTTAGTGCCGGGTCGAAAGTATCGTGCCGTAGCAAACGGCTGGGGTCAAAGTACTCATTGTTCCATGGAATTCCGCTTCCCGTATTTACAAAGACGGTGTCGTAAATGGTGTCTTTGGGAGCATTTTGCAATTCCTTCGCCGTTGAATCGATGTCTGCAGGTGTTTCCGCAAAGACGGCGACACAGAACGCAAGTATGGCGAAAGGAATCAACCGCATGGAGCGTACCCGTCTTTGTTACACTGGCGGGAAAAACAGGTAGGCGATGGCGATGGCTGCAATTACGCCGGCGGCGTCAGCTATCAAGGCGCAGGTGACGGCGTGGCGGGTCTTTTTTACGCCTACAGAACCGAAATAGACGGCGATGATATAGAACGTTGTGTCAGCAGCCCCCTGGAACATGCAGCTGAGACGTCCTGCAAAGCTGTCGGGACCCATGCTCTTCATGGCGTCAATCATCATGCCCCGTGCACCGCTTCCGCTCAAGGGCTTCATTAGGGCGGTGGGCAGTGCCGGCACCACGTCGTTTCCTGCTCCGAACAGTCCTAGTACCCACGAAATCCCGTTCATAAGCAGGTCCATGGCTCCGCTGGCACGGAATACGGCCACGCCCACGAGGATAGCCACTAGGTTCGGGATAATCATTACGGCGGTATGAAATCCGTCCTTGGCTCCTTCCACGAAAGCTTCGTAGGCCTGGACTTTTTTATAGATGGCAAGCCCCAAGAAGGCGACTATGATTCCGAACAGCACAAATCCGCTGATAAAGAGGCTGGTGGTGCCGATGGCTTCTGCCGTAAGGCGGCTGAAATATACCATGATGGCAACCACGACGGCAACGCCGCCTCCGAGCCAGGCTACGGTGATGGGGTCTTTGAGTTTCACCTTCTGGAAAAAGCTCAGGGCGATAATGCCTGCAATGGTACTGAAGAACGTAGAAAGCAAAAGGGGCAAGAACACATCGCTTGGATTTGCGGCACCCATCTGGGCGCGGTAGGTCATGATGCTCACGGGAATCAGCGTAAGGCCGCTGGCGTTCAGCACCAGGAACATGATTTGGGAGTTGCTGGCGACAGTCTTGTCTTCGTTGGGGTTGATTTCTTGAAGCTGTTTCATGGCCTGGAGGCCCATGGGAGTGGCGGCGTTGTCGAGGCCCAGCATGTTGGCGCTGATGTTCATGAGCATGGTACCCACTACGGGGTGACCCTTGGGAATTTCGGGGAACAGGCGGCTGAACAGGGGGGAGACGATTTTTGCGAGAATCTGGACGGCGCCAGCCTTTTCGCCGATTTTCATAATGCCTAGCCACAGGGAGAGTATGCCCGTAAGGCCGATAGCGATTTCGAATGCGGTTTTCGACATGTCGAATGCACCGAGGATAGCCTTGTTGAAAATGCCGGAATCACCGAAGGCGAGCCACTGGACCATGCAGGCCACAAAGGCGCCCAGAAAGAAAACAAGCCAGATGATGTTCAGAACCATGGCATAAATGTAGTAAATAGGGGGTAGGATCTAGGGGCTAGGATCTAGAGGCTAGGGGATAGGGGTTTGAGGTCGCTTCGCTTTGAGGCATGAGGCTCGAATCTTATCCGCCACTGTTGTTTCTTTTTGTTTACAAAGTCCGGTAAAAGGCCAAATCAAAAAACGAACCCCAAAGAAGGTCTCATTTTTGTATATTCTCGCAGGATGCAGATGTGAATCTGCTTGTTTTTAACTGATAAAAGGACATCTATGAAACGTCTCTCTCTCGTTGCTATGGCAATCTTCTTCGCAAGCCTCGTGGCATGCAACCAGGCTTCTGCCGGTTCTTCTTTCAACCAGCAGGCCAAGCTGGACTCCCTGGAAAAGGATTTCAAACAGGTCAAGGAAGAATTTGAAATTATCAAGTACGCCCTCGACAAGCGCGGAATCTCCCTGGAACAGGCCCGTGCTGAAATGGAAGCGGACAACAAGGTCTGGGACATTCCCGACGAAGATAGCCCTGTATTTGGCAACACCAAGAACCCAAAGCTCACCATTGTTGAATTTACTGAATTCCAGTGCCCCTACTGCAGCCGTATCGCTCCTACCATGAAGGAACTGAACGACAAGTACGGTGACAAGATTAAGTTTGTCTATAAGCATTTCCCCCTGAGCTTCCACGCCAACGCTCCGGCTGCGGCAGCTGCCTCCATTGCCGCCCACAAGCAGGGCAAGTTCTGGGAATTCCGTTACGCCCTCGCTCCTCACAGCCGCGAACTGGGCGACTCCATCTTTGTTGAAGTCGCAAAGCAGGTGGGCCTGAACATCGAACAGTTCAAGAAGGACATGGTTCTCGACTCCGCCATGCAGGCCCGTATCGACAAGGACTTCAAACTTGGGGTCGAGGTCGGAGTTCAGGGTACGCCTAACTTCTACATCAACGGCAAGCGCCAGGACCGCTTCAGCAAGGAACTGGTTGAAAAGATGCTGAAAGAGGCCAAGTAAGCCTTTGTTTTCGGGTGTACACGCAAAAATACCCCGATGGCCCCTGGTATCAGCCGTAAAAGTTTAATTTCAAGTAAAATTTCAAGTAAAAACACAAACATAAGGAAACGACATATGATTAAGCAAACATTGAAAGTCGCGTCCGTCATCCTCCTGGGTGTAAGCGTGGCTGCAATGGCTCAGCCGAAAAAGCCGAAAACAGTCGTCTATAAGTTCTTCGACGAACAGTATCGTCCGGGGGGCTTTGACTACGCTTACGGCGGCAAGAGCAAGGGTATCACCATCACGAAGGACGGCGGTTACAAATCTAAGGCCGCGTTGAATATCAAGCTGGATCCCAGTGAATATTCGGGCGCTTCCGTTTGCCTTTACAACGAAACCTTCGACTTGAACAAGTTCATGCTCGACTCCAAGATCGAGTTCATGATCAAGGGCAAGCAGGGCGGCGAAGCCGTGAAGATTGGTCTTTTGGACGAAGAAATCTCCGATGGCAAGAAAACCCAGGTCGTTCTCCCTATGAACAAGTACATCGAGGGCGGCGCTGTCACCACGGACTGGAAAAAGGTTTCCATTCCTCTGGTGGACTTCCCGGACCGCGGTCTCTACTGGGACAACACCCGCAAGTCCGAATTCCCGGCCCGTATCGACTGGGACAAGATTGCTGAAATCCGCTTCTCTATCGACAAGAGCGGTGCCAAGGATTTCGAAATCTGGGTGGACAACATCGAAATCGTGAAGGGCAACAAGAAGGCTGCCCCCAAGCCCAAGATCGTTTACTGGGATGAAAACGAAGACGTCATCGACGGCCCGAAGAATCCCGAAAAGCTGGATGGCAAGGCCAAGGCTCTTGTCACCTTCTACGACAACAACCTGAAGGGCTTCAGCTACAGCTATGGTGGTCTTTCTGCCCAGCGCGAAGCCAAGTCCAAGACCAGCGGCAACCCCAACGTGCTGGCCCTGTATATCGACAACAACGATTGGTCCGGCGTGACCTACTCCATGGGCGAAGGCAAATACGCCGACCTGTCCAAGGTCCGCAACAAGGGCGGTCTCTACTTCTGGATCAAGGGTAAGCTCGGCGGCGAAAAGGTCTATGTGGGTCTTTTGGACAACCAGGGCAACGACATCAAGAGCCAGACCAAGGTCAGCCTGAACGACTGGATCGAAGGCGCCAAGGTGGGCACCGATTGGAAACTGGTGAAGATTCCTCTGAAGAAGTTCAACGACAAGGGCAAGGCTTGGGACGCCAACAAGCAGGCCGAAGTCGCCAAGGATATCCAGTGGAACAAGATTCAGGAAATCCGCTTCTCTGTGGGCAAGGGCGAAAACCAGGGTGAACCGGGCAAGCCCGCTCCTGTGACCATCTTTGTGGATCAGATTACCTTCACCGAAAATATCGACTGGGTTGACCCGGATATCAAGTGGGATAACTGGAAATCCAAGGAGAAGGACCTGATCATCACCGACTTCGAAGACAAGTTCAAGGGTGATGTGTGGGAACCCTCCAAGGGCCCGAAGTCCAAGGTCGAAGTGGAAGTGCCTTTCAAGACCTCCAAGCTTGACGGTAACTCCCTCAACGTGAAGCATTTCGAAATGTCCGACTGGGTGGACATCGTGTTCGACATGGTCAAGAGCAAGCGCTCTGCCGCCGATCGCGACTGGACCAAGCACTGGGGCATTATGTTCGACGTTTACTCCGAACGCGCATGGCAGTCCATTACCGTGCAGATTGGTGACGCCGGCAACGAACTGTTCGTGGCCAACACTGGTGTGCCTCGTGGACGCACCACTGTGATTGTGCCTTTCCGCGCATTCTCCAAGTTCCCCTACTACCAGCCGCCTACCGCCAAGGAAAACGGCCTGTTCGACCTGAAGGGCGTTGTTTCTCTCGACTTCAAACCGGGTGGAGAAGGTTCCAACGGTAGCTTCGAAGTGGACAACATCAAGCTCACCAACCAGAAAGAAGTGAAGGCTGCTGACCGTCCGGCACTCGTGAAGATCGAAGTCAAGGGTACGGGCGACGTGATCAATCCGGAAATTTCTGGCGGCCTGTTCGGCATCAACGCTGCCCTCTGGGATGGCGACATGCTGGACAACCCCAAGTTCAAGGTGCAGACGGCTGAATACGCTAAGCGCATCAACCACGGCATCATCCGTTATCCGGGCGGTCTCCGTGCCGATGACGACCACTGGAAAGAAATTCTCGACAACCACGACTGGATGGTGGATACCGACGAGTTCCTCGCCTGGTTGAAGAAGACCGGTTCTAACGCCATGTTCACCGTGAACTTCGGTTCTGGCACAGAACAAGAAGCCGCTGCCTGGGTGAAGCACACCAACATCGACAAGAAGGCCGGAATCAAGTACTGGGAAATCGGTAACGAAGTTTATGGTAACTGGCACCCGTACTACGAAAAGTACGGTAAGGATGGCGGTACCATTTACGGTAAGCGCGCTCGCAAGTTCATCGAAGCCATGAAGAAGGTTGACCCCACCATCAAGGTGGCCGTGCTCGGCGTGCTGGATGGCGAATGGAACGACAACGTGCTTCGTGAAACCGGCGATATTGCCGACGGTATCATTGTTCACCACTACCCGCAGCACTACGGTGAAGAAAACGACTTCGCCATGCTCTCTGCTCCGCAGGATCTGGTGCCTATCTACAGCCGTCTGCACAAGCTGGTGGACAAGTGGACCAAGCACTTCAACAAGGAAAAGAAGTTCGAGCTGTGGCTCACGGAATGGAACTCTGTGGACTTCAACCCGGGCCCGCAGACCATTTCTCTTGAAAACGGCCTGTTCGTTGCTGACTACCTGGCTATGCTTGCCACCGAAAACGTGGACAACGCTCAGTACTGGGATATCCACAACGACATCACTCCGGAAGGCGGTGACTACGGTTACCTGACCCGTTCTGCCGAAGAGTGCATGAACTGCCCGCGCCCGAGCTACTGGGCATTCCAGATGGCTTCCGACGCTCTCCGCGGCAAGCTCCTCAAGACCGAAATCTCCGGTGACAAGGAATCTCTCATCACCACCTACTACACCGAGAACGGCAAGAAGAAGTCCCTGTTGGTGATCAACAAGAACCCCTACAGCGACTATGAGCTGAAACTCTCCATCCCTGGCTTCTCCGGCAAGGCTACCGTCCAGACTCTGGACCGCAGCTCCGAAAAGCTCAAGGAAGGCTGGGCCAACGACCCGTCCAAGAAGGCCAAGAAGGGTGTTGACGTGAGCAAGCCGATCAAGGTCGGCAAGCGCACCATTACCCTCATTACCATCGAGTAATTGACGGAATGTCATCCCCGACTTGGTCGGGGATCTCCTAGCAAGGAAAAGCCCCGGCTCTGCCGGGGTTTTTCGCTTGTCCTGCTGGGTAAAAAAAGTAAAAGCCCTCTCGCAAGAGAGGGCTTTGCTGTATAAACCGAAAACCACCAGCTGGGCTGGTGGTTCTAAAGAAGCCTTCTGGCGGTGATGAAAAAAGTCCTCTAGT
>CAKUWY010000025.1 GCA_934699585.1 uncultured Fibrobacter sp. | reverse complement strand
GCGACGCGTTGCTAGTATCCTAGGGCTATGCCCGTCTATGAAGAACCGCCGGCTATGCCGGCGGGTTACTTTTTTTGGCGTTGGTTTACTTTTCTACCGTCAGCAAATCCTCGACCCAGGCGTCACGCTTTTTGCGGAGAGCCTCCAGGGACTTGTCGTCGGCACCACTTTCGGCACAGGCCTCTACAAGTTGCGTATAACTTAACAAAAGTGCCTTGGCCTTGGGGTAATCCGGTTCAAGCTGCTTTAGGGCGTCTTCGATGGCTTCGTCGGAATACAGTCTGGAAATTCCTTCTAGACTGCGGACGATATAGGTTTCCGTACCGCCTGCGTCTCTAGCGGATTCAGCCTCGATGAACTCCAACGGGCGAATCTGGTCTATCCAGTGGCATTGCTCCACATAGAGCTTGTCCCATTCGGCGAGGCTTTCTTTTTTGTCTGCCAGTGCCAGTTGCCGCTCCATCAGGGGCTTATAGGACTGGACACCCAGGTCCGACCCGATTTCTTTGAGAAAGTTTGCCAAGTTCTGAAGGTTTCCTTCTGTGGGGTTGTTCAGCAGACATTCCTTCAATACTGCCAACTTGTCCTTTGTGGGAAGGTTCTTGTACGCTTCTGTCTGTGCGTTGTTCGCTTTGACGTGTGCCCAGAAAATGCGGACAAAGAGCAGTACAAAGAGCAGGGTTACAATGAGAGTCCAGTTCATGGCGGAAATTATAGGAAAGTGTAAATCGTTTTTAACAAAATGTCGCGAAAACCAATTGTTTTGGGTCACGGAAAAATGCCAAAGCCATTTTTTTGGGGTGGATTTAAAAAAAAAGATGGCAAAATGGTCTTTTTGGGGTTATATTTACACAGTCTAATTGTACCTATCTACATAGGTGGAGATTGAGTTATATGAAAACAGTAAAATGGATTGCGGCTTGCGCTTGTGTGGCAGGTTCCGCTTTTGCTGCAGACGCCCAACTGGATATCGTGGTCCGCGACTTTAGTGTGGAACATGAAGACTTTGAGAACTTCTCAGAAGAGTTTGCCACAAGTGATGCGGATGCTGAATGGAAGTGTGGCGGTCCTTGCTCTAACAAGATGCTGAATGATGCGACAAACTATGGGTATGTTGGGTATGATCAGGCTTGGTATGGCAGGTCAGCCCTTCATATGTCTTGTGGAAACCTACGCTCCAAGACAGGATCAATGATTGGTGTTGATGGAAAGCCGATGACGGTGAACCCCCAATTGCCCGCTTACTTGCAGCAAATTAGTGCCGGTCCCGTTTTGAAATACGGTGAATGTGCCGATAAAACTCGAAATTACGCCAATGGCCAAACTTCCCCCCTTGAATCGGTCAAGACGGCAAGCTGTGCCCAAGAAGGCCCTTGGTCAAATGAAGTGTATTACACGCCAGGAATGGTTCAACCTCACCTGAAGTTTGATTCCAAGAAATCTGATGGTGAGTACGATATGTACGACGGAGTACATATTCAGAAGCTTGCTGATTTGTGCGATAATGGTCATTTTGACCAGTGGTATGAAGATGTGGATGGTGTGAACTTCCGTATCAACAAGACCCTGGATTTGCCTTCGGTGGGCCACAACCTTTACCAGGTAAATTACAACTACAATAATGGTGGCTACGCTCCTTTGGATTCCGTTGAAAATGGAATTTATGTGGGACCTCCGGCATGTAATCCCCAAGTGCAAGTGAAAGGTGAAAAAAATACTCCCATCAATTCAAGTTGCCAGCAATGGGGACCTCAGTCACTGGCTATTTTCTGCCCTCCTTACGACTATCGTTATGCGGGTGACCAGAAGGGTGCTAGCGAATGTTCTCGTTGGAAGGCTGCAGGAGGACCCAAGTCTCCTACGGCGGCTCAGTCTGTTGGTGCGAACCAGTTTCTGCGTAACTATGCTTTCACTATGATGGGTTATGCCAAGTTCAAGTACAGGGCTGCCAACCAGGAGAGCGGTGGCGAAGTGTTTGAATTCGTGGGTGACGATGATATGTGGATTTTTGTGGATGGTGTGCTGGTGGTGGACCTTGGCGGTAACCACTTGGCCGCTCCCGGAGCTGTGAATATCAAGACCCTTGCTGAAAATAATCATGGATGTCACGCAGGTGAACCTCTGGCTGATTATTCAAACTGCACTGGCGCAAGCGATGCAACCGGTTGGGGTGAAGGTTCTTGGCATCACCTGCACTTCTTCTATGCTGACCGCCAGACTGACGGATCCAACATGTTGATTCGTACCTCCCTTTCAGAACTTGCTCCTTCTAAGTATGGGCAGCCCACCATTACCGAAGCCATTGCGTCTATTGATGGTGGTCAGTCTTCTATTTCTGTTACCATGAACACTGCGTTGGACGAGGCAACTATGACCGCTCTTAAGGCCCAGGCCGCCGCCAATGCAGGCGCCAAGGTTGGGGGCACGGTTAATCCTGCCTCGACGAGCTACTCCATGTTGGTAAAGCGCATGGTAAATGGCAAGGAGGTTGTTTATGGCGTTCTCCTTACCGGAGTAACAGAAACCAAGGGTAATGGAGAGGATATTTCTTATGAATTTAAGGGCGTCCTCGTAGATGAATCCGGAACGATCATCGGCAATATCCGCAACGGAGATGGCCTGGCCTTTAACTATACCGGTACTGAAGGCTCCGAGAACATGGTTTATGAATATTGGAATACTCATGCCATCGATATCGTGTCTGTTTCTGGCAAGAAAGTGGAAGGATTCCCTGAGGAATGGGCCAGGGTCATGCTTACCGTCAAGTACGAAGAAGCTGTCGTGCAGCAGGATAAGGCCATCAACCGTCCTGACTTTACCGCTCAGTCCCAGATTCTCACGAATCTCGCTGGCAGCGACGGACTCCCGAACGACGCCACCGGTGAATTGAAGATAATTCCCATTACGCCTGATATGGTGAATGGTGATGATCCTAATAACATCAGTGCTGACTTACAGAAGAAGTTTGTAAATGATCCGTCGTTGGGTTCTTATGCCACCTATGCAGGCAAGAACTCCAAGGAAGGCTTGTGCACTCACAATCCCGATGAAACCGATCCTTGCATCACCTTCAACTTCCTCGCGATGCAGGCTTTCCGTGTGAATGTCCGCGTGTTTGACCACATGGGTCATTTCGTAAGTCAGTACAGCCAGGAAATGGGCCTTGAAGACTTCAATAAGGCTTTGGATGGAACGCCGAAATATAGCGACGACTGTTCAGCAACCAATAAACTGCATGGAGCAGGTGCTATGCTTGTTGCCATGAAGATGTACCCGGTTGCCCAGAACGGACGTAAGCTTGCAACTGGTCCTTACATTTACCAGGTGACGATTGTTCGTATGGATGGTAAGTATTGCGCCATTCAGGCTGGCGAACCCACCGAAGTGGAATTCATCTATACCCGTACATCCGAGACTTCTACTCGCGGTTACCATAGGGTAAAGAAGTAATTCTTGCAGAAGACTTTTGAAAGGCTCCGCGTTGCGCGGGGCCTTTTCTGTATGCCCTGTGACATATTACTATATTTACGCGCGAAAAAAGAGGATATTATGTCTCAATTTAACGCTCATTTTAGGAACATCAACGGGGACGACACCTACCCGCTGACCGACGTCATTTACCGCAGCAAGGTGGACGGAAGCCTGCTCGAAGTCGAACACGACCGTGCAGCCCTTGCCGAGAAGAGCCCCGAAGAATGGAAGAAGCTCTTCGCCGAACGCCGCATGAGCTTTGAACCCGCCGACATGAGCGGCATCTGGAGCAAACGCGAAATGGTGCTCCCCGACATGCCTCTCGAAGATATCGTCACGATGCGCGAAGGCTGGAGCCCGCTCTTTGACGCGGCCCCACTGGCAAAAGAAATGGGCATCAAGAGCCTCAAGGTGAAGCTTTGTGGCAACTCCCACACGGGTTCTTTCAAGGACCTGGGCATGACGGTTCTCGTGAGCCAGGTGAACCACATCATCAAGAAAAAGATCCACGAAATCGACGCCGTGGCATGCGCCTCTACCGGCGACACCTCCGCAGCATTAAGCGCCTACTGCGCGAAGGCAGGCATCCCGAGCATCGTGTTCCTCCCCGCCGGGAAGACCAGCGTTGCCCAGCTGATCCAGCCGATTTCTAACGGCAGCATCGTCTTGGCCCTCGACACCGACTTTGACGGTTGCATGAAGATTGTGCAGCAGGTCACCGCCGACAACCGCATCTATCTCGCGAACTCCATGAACAGCCTTCGCGTGGAAGGCCAGAAGACGATTTCTCCGGAAATCTGTCAGGAAATGGGCTGGAAGGTGCCCGACACCGTGATTATCCCGGGCGGAAACCTGGGCAACGTGAGCGCACTTGCGAAGGGTTTCGAAGACTGCAAGGCCATGGGCCTCATCGACCGCATTCCTCGCATTATCGTCGCCCAGGCCGAGAATGCGAACCCGTTCTACCAGGCATACGAACGCGGCTTCGACAAGCTGGTCCCCATGCAGGCGAAGAAGACTCTCGCAAGCGCCATCCAGATCGGTAACCCGGTCAGCTACCCGAAGGCAGTACGAGCCATCCAGAAGACCAACGGCATGGTTGTGAGCGTTACCGAAGAAGAACTCGCGAACGCCGCCCACCGCGGCGACCGCATCGGTCTCTACTGCTGCCCGCATACGGGTGTCGCCCTCGGCGCTCTCGAAAAGCTCGTGGCCGCAGGTAAGATCGACAAGGAAGAAAACGTGGTTGTGATCAGCACGGCACACGGCCTCAAGTTCACCGAATTCAAGGTCGGCTACCACGAAAAGAAGCTCGAGAATATCTGCTCCAAGTTCGCGAACCCCGTGTTCAAGGCCCCGGCAGACCTGGGCGCCGTTATGGATATCCTCAAGAAAGAAATGGCCGAACGTAGAAGGTAGTTTTTAACAGACTACTTTTTTCGGTCTTTCCAAATCGTTTCGTTAAAAAGTTGCCCGCTGGTAAGTCCGTATTTCTCCTGGACTCCCGCCATGCGGATGGCTTTTTCTATTGAAATTTTCCCTTGTATTGCCTGGGCGTAGATCAGGATTTTTTCTCGTGCAATATCTGGGGATTCGTCTAATAGCTCGATTCTAAAATGATGGACCTGTGCTTCTTGCAACATAGGCAGGAGCTTTAGAGCCGATTGTGGCTTGCCTACGAACAGTGTGTTCCGGCATTCGGCGTCGCTCTGCAAAAAATGCCGTTCTCCCTTGTGGTCCAAAATTTCCACCTTGTGCTTGGTGCAAATTTTGTCGCATTCGGGGAATCGCCTGCCGGTAGTGAGGACTCGCGCAAAAGCGCAGTATTCGGAATGGAATGCGGGCATGTACTGGTGGAGCGTGAGTTCCAGTTTATTACCGTCAATGGTTTTAAGTAGGTCAGAGAGCTGGGAATTGTTCAGGTCCCAGGAAGGGTGCAGTGTGGAGAGCCCTTGTGAAAGTAGCCAGTCGTAACTCAGGCTGTTGGTTGCATTCAGGCTGTAGTCTCCCGCAAGGGGAATGCCACTATCTTTTAGAATCGAGAGCGCTCCTAGGTTTCGCACCAGGGCAAAATCGGGGCAAAGTCGCAAGATGTCCTTGATATAGTGACTTTCGCCAGGCTTGTGGATGCGGAGGGTTGCCATGCCTGCCTTGAAGCCGAGTTCTCGGATTTGTTCAAGTGATTCGTCGTATTTGACACCCCAGTCAAAGTCCATGACGATGTTATCTATGCCAAGACCTTCGAGTGCGGCGATTTGTTCAGGTCGGCGGACCAAGACTGAGATGAAGGGACGCGTGGCGTTTCCGCCCGCAATCTTCGTGCCAAACTTTACGCTGTTGAGAAGTGCCCGTCCTGCATTGGCGCTTGGGTTCAGTTCGTGCCATTCGCAGCGCTTTGCGTCGAGCTGTTCGATGGCCTTTTGGCGGAGCGTCCGTAGGAGTTTTCCAGGAATGAAAGCTCCGTACTCGATGTCGACTTTGAGATTTCTGAGATTGTAAGCCGTGGCGCTTAGTGCCGAAAGCTCCTTTTGAACAAGGTCGCGAAGTATATTGGCGGCGTCGGCGTCCTTGTTTCGTGATGCCTCCAGAACGGTTTCGCTTTCGACAATCACCTTGTTTTGGAATCCGTCGCTTACCTCCAGGCGAAGTTTTTTTCCGATGCATCCCGAAAGGATCATGTCAACGGGAATTCTTTTCATGGATTCCCTGTCGGTAAATGTCTTGCGCAGTTCCCGTTCCAGGGTGGGGGAGTCGTTGCGGTAGCATTTCATTCCCGCCGTGATTTTGCGGGTGTCAAAGTCTTTGCCGAATGTCAGGGTTAACGTTTCGCCCTGCGCCTTGATTCCGTAGAGCCTTGTGCCTATGCTGATATCCTGTTGCGAATTTTCGAAAAGGATTCCGTCGCCAGGGCGGGGAAGACCAGCGTTGTTTTCAATGTCAATCTGCCCGCGACCCACCTTCATGACCGTCCCGAGAAACATTCCGTGGTGGTTGCTGAACGTGCCATCTACAAGTTCCTGGTGGTTGTCTCCGTCTAGCCAACCGGTCCTGAGTCCGCGGCTGAACAAAACTTCGAGAGGCTCGGTGTCTTTGTCTTGCAGGGGCTGGCTGTCAAGAGCCTTTCGGTAGGCTTTGGAAACGGTCGCTACGTATTCAGGACTTTTTAGGCGGCCTTCTACCTTGAGAGAATCTACGCCGATTTCTTCAAGGTCTTTCAGTTTCGAGAGAGCACACAGGTCGTGAGGGCTGAACAGGTATTTGGCGTCGGTATCCCGATATTCCTTTCCGTCCACGAAAATACGGTAAGGAAGTCTGCAACTTTGGGCGCACTGCCCCCGGTTGGCGCTGCGGCCTCCAAAGTTCTCGCTGGTAAGGCATTGACCGGAATAGCTCACGCACAGAGCCCCGTGGATAAAAACCTCCAGTTCCAAATCTGTGGCGGATTTTATGGAGGCGATTTCTTTTAGGGAAAGCTCCCGTGCCAGGACGGCACGGTTGAAACCCAATTGTGCCACCAGGTTCACCGCCTCTGCGCTAGACAGGGTCATTTGCGTGCTGGCATGGATTTCTTGATTAGGGGCTATGGCACGAATGAGCCTTGCAAGTCCGATATCCTGGATAATGAAACCATCGGGCTTTAGGCTTATCAGTTTTTCCAAGAAGGGGGGAAGGTCTTCCAGTTCCTTTTGAAAAATCAGGATATTCATGGCCAGGTAGGTCCGTACTCCCCGAATGCGGGCATAGCGAATCATTTCGGCCACATCGTCAAAACTGAAATCTTCAGTACGGCCACGAGCGTTCCAATGGGGTACTCCGTAGTACACAGCATCGGCGCCATTGTTGATGGCGGCGGTGAGCATTTCACGAGTCCCTACGGGGAGTAGTAATTCCTGTTTTTTCACATTGCAAAAATAGTTTTTTTCTTATATTTGCAAGGCGAGGTTTTTTATATGAAAAAGTATTATTCCTTAATTGTTTTAGCCTTGAGTTTTTCCTTGATGAGCTGCAATGGTATCGGAAGTAAAGATACTGTGGTGGCAAGAATTGGTAACGAGACGCTATATGCCGAAGATTTAGATTTCTTGACCGTGCAAAACCTTGGTGCACCAGATTCTGAAAGGTACAAGCTTGCGACAGAAAATCTTATGTTCTCCTTGGCAAAGCTCTCTAAAGCGACTGGTGAGTCTAAATCCTATGATTCCGCATGGAAAGCCTATGAACCGATTGTCAGGAATCGTCTGCTTACAATTGTCTATACCCGGTTTCACTTGATGAACCGACTTGGATATACTGATGAAGAATTGAAAAAGTATTTTGACGAGCATCGCGGTGAATTTGATAGTGCAGCGGCGTATATGGACATTCGGGAAGATGTTGCTGGGCGCTACTACTTGTCGCAGAATCAGGATTCCCTGAAATCTTATATTCAGCAGGCCTTGTCTGAAAAAAAGGACTCCGTCAAAGCGGATTCTTCTAAAGAAGATGATATGAAGGAACTAGAACAGTCCTTTGTCAGGTTGCATAAACAGGCGATGTCGCAGAAGGTAAAAGAAATGATGTCTGATTTGGGAACGGTTGTTGTTGAAAAGCTTGTTCCCAAAGATCCCCATAAGTTCTATGAGGATAACAAGGAAAAGTTCATGACTGCTCCCGGTTATGAAGTTTACCATGTAGCCATGAAGGATTCGGCAGTCCTTGCAAAGACTATGGTCAATGTTAAGGATTTGGAATCTTTTAAGGCCGTGGCGGCAACCATTAGCGAAAAGGAAGAAACCGCTGACAGCATGGGCTATGTAGGCCGAATCAAGAAAGGTCATGCGTTGCCCTATGGAATTGGGTTGATGCCTGCCTTATGGCCAGAACTGGAAGAAAAAACGACTGGATATATATCCTCTGCGATTCGGTCCGTGTCGGATTCCCTTTATCATAGCTTCTATGTACAGTCGGTAGTTCCGTCAGAACTCAAACCGTTTGATCGTGTAGAAAAACAATTAGAAAAAATGTATGCCGAAGATGTGGCAAGCCTTGACCCCACAACGGTTTTGGTTTCTGATAACGGAAAGACGGTTTATACAAAGGCTGACTTGCTGAAAATCTTTGAAGCAGAACCGGGGATTCCCTACAACAAGGAAACGCATAACAATATCGTCAAGATGCTGGCTCAGGCTTATGTCGTTGGAGAAAAAGCTAGACAGGAAAAGGTCGATCAGTCCTGGGAATATCGTGCATTGATGCGAGTTGCCCGTATGGATTTTATAACTGCTCGCTATGATAGAGTTCTGCAAATGAAGGAACCTGGAGCTTCCCAGATTACAGAGAACCTCAAGAAATACGAATACCTCTTGAACAGGGAAACGAAGTACAAAGGCCGTTCTTATGAAGAAGCAGATTCTCTGGTCGAAAAAAATCTGAAAGCCACGGTCAGGACGAACGAGAAACTTGTCGCCAACATGGACATTTGGAACAAGACGAATGTGTTTTTCTATGACCAATCCAAGGCGAACCTTGCTCCGGCTACTACAGCAGAAAGTTTCGTTGCTTTGGGAGATTCTGCTGCAAAGATCCAGAGCTTTGACGCTGCAATTTCGGCCTACCAGAAAGTGATAGACTTGTTTGCTTATCGGGATACCCTTTTCCGTACGGCGGTTTACAACCTGGCTCAAACGTATTCAGATGCGCAGAAGTACAAAAAGTCTGCGGCTTGCTTTGAAGCTTTCTTGCAGGTGTGGCCGGATGCTCCCGAAACGGAAAAGGCCATGTTTAGTCTGGGCTTTGTCTTGAATGAGAATTTGAAACAGAATGACCGCGCCCTGGAGGTCTTGGAAGACTTCCAGAAGCGTTTTCCCAAGAGCGAACTGAAGGAATCCGTCGATTGGCTGGTGGAAAACATCAAAAGTGACGGAAAACTGGCCGAAGACCTGATGAAGAAGATTGAGGCTGAAGAGTAAGGGCTCGCTCGTTACACTCGCTCTGGGGTATGGGCTCGGTTGCTTTCAGCAACCTTTGGGGTAAAATTAGGCGCCGTAGGTGCGACTACTTAGCCCAAAGCACCGAAGGTGCGACCCCAAAGTGCGCAAGCACGACCTCATAGCTCAAACCTAATAACTATATTTCTTACATCTTAAACTAAAAGGTACCTACTATGGAAATGACATTTGCAATGATCAAGCCCAATGCCGTGAAATCCGGTCTCATGGGCCGCATTATCGACCGTTACATCGCTGCAGGCCTCTCCGTCTGCGCCGTGAAGATGCACCAGATGACTTCTGCTGATGCTCGCGGTTTCTACGCCGAACACGTGGAAAAGCCGTTCTTCCCGGAACTCGAAGCCTACATGACCAAGGGCCCGTCTGTGATGCTCGCCCTCGGCGGCGAAAATGCCATTGCTAAGGTTCGCGCTATCAACGGTGCAACCAATCCGGCTAAGGCGGAACCCGGTACCCTTCGCTACGATTTTGCCCCTTCCATGACCGAAAACGTCGTGCACAGCTCCGACAGCCCCGAGTCTGCCAAGCGCGAACTGGACTTCTGGTTCAAGGAAGATGAACGCTACGCTTACGAAATGCCTTCCCTCAAGGCTTGCTGCGTTCTCTAAGTTTCAAAAATAACCCCCCTCAAGGAGACACAACTCAATGCAATGGATCGTCAAGTATCTTACCTCCTCCATTGGTAAGAAGCAGATCATGGGATGCACAGGCGCGTTCCTCGCCCTGTTCATCTTCGGCCACATGTGTGGTAACTTCCAGCTTCTGAATTTCGACCAGGCTGCGGCTCAGGCGTCCTACAATGCCTACACCGAATTCCTGACCGGATTCAACCCGCTCCACTTCCCGGTGAAGATGATTTACCTCATCGAACTGGTACTGGTGGCTGCTTTTGCGCTCCACATCTTCCTCGCTGTTAAGCTTAAGATCGAAAACAAGGTCGCCCGTGGTGGTATCGATTACGAAGTCAACGCTCGCAAGGGCAAGAAGACTTTCGCCACCTTCACCATGATCTGGTCTGGCCTGTTCGTTCTCGTGTTCCTCGTGCAGCACCTCATGATGCTCAAGTTCGGCGAACACTATCTCTACATGAATGCCGAAGGCGAAATCGTCCGCGACATGTGGCTCACCACTATCCAGATGCTGGGTAATCCGGCCTGGGCTGCCTTCTACGTGATCAGCATGTTCGTCATCGGCATGCACCTGTTCCACGCTATTTCTTCTGCGTTCCAGACCCTGGGCATTGCCCACCAGAAGTGGACTCCGGTCATCGACCTGGCCGGCATCCTTTACAGCATCGTGGTGGCTCTTGGCTTTGCCGTCACTGCCGCCGGTGCTTTCTACCTGGCCAATCAGCCCGAGACCCAGGCCCTGATTGAAAAGTCTCGTGCCCTGCAGCCCCAGTACGAAATGCAGCTGAACTCTTCTAGTGTTGCAAAATAAGGAGACCACTAATGATTCTTGATTCTAAAATCCCCGGTGGTTCCATCGAAGAAAAGTGGACCAAGCATAAGTTCGAACTCAAGCTCGTGAACCCCGCCAACAAGCGTAAGTTCACGGTGATCGTGGTGGGTACTGGCCTTGCCGGTTCTTCCGCTGCTGCATCTCTTGCCGAACTTGGTTACAACGTCAAGTCTTTCTGCATCCAGGATAGCCCCCGCCGTGCACACTCCATTGCTGCTCAGGGTGGTATCAACGCTGCTAAGAACTACAAGAACGATGGCGACTCCGTTTACCGTTTGTTCTACGATACCGTGAAGGGCGGTGACTTCCGCGCTCGCGAAGCCAACGTGCACCGTCTGGCAGAAAACTCCAACCTCATCATCGACCAGTGCGTCGCCCAGGGAGTTCCGTTCGGTCGTGAATACGGTGGCCTCCTCGACAACCGTTCCTTCGGTGGTACGCAGGTTTCCCGTACGTTCTACGCTCGTGGTCAGACGGGTCAGCAGCTCTTGCTCGGTGCCTACCAGGCTCTCATGCGCCAGGTTGCTGCCGGTAAGGTCAAGATGTTCCCGCGTCGCGAAATGATGGACCTGGTCGTGATCGACGGCAAGGCTCGCGGTATCATCGTGCGTAACCTCATCACTGGCGAACTCGAAAGCCACGTGGCCGATGCAGTCTGCCTTTGCACCGGTGGTTACGGTAACGTCTATTACCTTTCTACCAATGCTCAGGGTTCTAACGTGACGGCTGCTTTCCGTGCTTACAAGCGCGGCGCTCTGTTCGCCAACCCCTGCTACACTCAGATTCACCCGACTTGCATTCCTCGCCACGGCGACCTGCAGTCCAAGCTCACCTTGATGAGCGAATCTCTCCGTAACGACGGCCGTATTTGGGTTCCGCGCAAGGCTGGCGACACCCGTTCTCCGGACCAGATCCCGGAAGAAGAACGTTACTACTACCTCGAAGAAAAGTACCCGAGCTTCGGTAACCTCGTGCCGCGTGACGTGGCATCCCGTAACGCCAAGCAGGTCTGCGACGCAGGTCTCGGCGTGGGTAACACCAAGCAGGCCGTGTACCTCGACTTCGCCGACGCTATCCAGCGCATGGGCGTTGCAGGCGTGTCTGCCAAGTACGGCAACCTCTTCCAGATGTACGAAAAGATCACCGACGAAGATCCGTACAAGGTCCCGATGCGTATCTTCCCGGCCATCCACTACACCATGGGCGGCCTCTGGGTGGACTACGATCTGATGTCCACGATTCCGGGCTGCTTCGTTCTCGGTGAAGCCAACTTCTCCGACCACGGTGCAAACCGCCTCGGCGCTTCTGCTCTTATGCAGGGCCTCTCCGACGGTTACTTCGTCATTCCGTTCACCATCGGTGGTTACTTCGCGGGCACCAAGCTCGAGAAGGTTTCCGAATCCGATGCTGCGTTCGAAGACTGCAAGAAGCAGACCGAAGAACGCATCCACAAGCTCCTCTCCATCAAGGGTCACCGCACGGTCAACGATATCCATCGTGAACTCGGTAACATTATGTGGGAATACGTGGGCATGGCTCGTAACGAGGCCGGCCTCAAGACCGCCCTCGAGAAGATCCCGGCCCTCCGTGCCGAATTCTGGGAAAACGTCAACGTGCTCGGTTCCGAAGGTTCCTTCAACCAGAACCTCGAACGTGCCGGCCGCGTGGCTGACTTCCTCGAATTCGCCGAAGTCCTCACTCTCGACGCCCTGCACCGCAAGGAATCTTGCGGCGGCCACTTCCGCGAAGAAAGCCAGACTCCGGAAGGCGAAGCCAAACGCGACGACGAGAACTTCTGCTACGTGGGTGCCTGGGAGTACAAGGGCGACGGTGTCGCACCGGAACTTTCCAAGGAACCTCTTACCTTTGATAACGTCCACCTCGCTACTAGGAGCTACAAATAATGAGCGGACTGAATTTGACTTTGAAGATTTGGCGTCAGAAGGATGCCAAGACCAAGGGACAGTTCGAAACTGTCAAGATCAACGATGTTTCTCCGGACATGTCCTTCCTGGAAATGCTCGACATCGTGAACGAAGAACAGATGAAGCAGGGCAAGGAAGGCTTCGCCTTCGACCACGACTGCCGCGAAGGTATCTGTGGCATGTGCTCCCTCGTCATCAACGGTATGCCGCACGGTCCCGACCATGCGACCACCACTTGCCAGCTTCACATGCGCAAGTTCAAGGATGGCGATACCATCGTGATCGAACCGTGGCGCGCCGCCGCATTCCCGGTTATCCGTGACTGCGCCGTTGACCGTACCGCTTTCGACCGCATCATCGCTGCCGGTGGTTTTGTTTCTGTGAACACCGGTGCCGCTCCTGAAGCTTCTACGATTCCCGTGCCCAAGGCTGATGCCGACCGCGCCTTCGACGCTGCCGCCTGTATCGGTTGCGGTGCCTGCGTGGCCGCTTGTAAGAACGCTTCTGCAATGCTCTTCGTTTCTGCGAAGGTCTCTCACCTCAGCTTCTTGCCGCAGGGCAAGGTCGAGGCCAAGAAGCGTGTGCTCGCCATGGTCGCTCAGATGGACAAGGAAGGCTTCGGCAACTGCACGAACCTTTACGAATGCCAGGCCGCCTGCCCGAAGGGTATCACCGTCGATTACATCGCCAAGATGAACCGCGAATACCTCGGCGCTACCGTGACCTACGCCGAAAAGGTGTACGGCAAGGATTAATAGGGAACGGGCGCTCGCGCCTCTCCTGATGTCATCCCCGCGAAGGCGGGGATCTCCTTTGAAAAAGGCCCGCTTCGGCGGCCTTTTTTTTTGCGGATGGCGTGAGGTAGGCTTCCATCGTCAGATTTCGCGATAACGAACCCTTAGCCTGACGATGGATCGCACACCCCCTCTGCGGGGCACTAACGTTGCCCTGCGACGTTCTGCTAAATATGAATATTGTTTTTCGAAATGAATCCTGATTACAGCAAGAAAATATATTTATATTGGAATGTAGAAGAATTTTTATGGAAATGAATTGACCTCAATAGGGAAAATTACTATGGGATTTATTGAAAAGTTTCGCAATCTCAAACCTAATCGAAAGTCTTTAGTCATAATTTCTTTCTTGTATGTTTTGTGCTTTGCGTTGGCGTCAATCCCTTGGATAATGCTTGCTTTCAGAGAGTTGCAATGGGACGATACTGCAATGACTTTAAGGTCAATAGGCGTTATCGCTGTTGGTGTTGCTATTCTCGTTCCAATGTGTCTATATTCATTAATTCGTAAACGGTGCGACGCCTATTATGAAAATCATTTGCCGCCAGAGGAAATTGAACGTCGACAACGAATGGCTGAAGAATTTGAAAAAAAACGTGAATACTGGGCGAAAAGATGTGCTGACTACAACGTAAAAGAGGCTGAAAGTCGTAAAAAGGAAATGGAATCAAAATCAGATTCTGAACGAATATATGAACTAGAAAAAAAGATTCAGTTGCTGACGGAAAATGAATCTAAACAAACACTGTTGCTTAAACGATTAGTTGATTTACCTTATGGTTTTGCTTTTGTAGTTCTTGTGGTTATGGCAATAGTGTCATGTAACAATTTGAACGATATAAAGGAATTAAAGGATCAGATTGAATCTATAGGGAAAAGTCAAAAAAATATGGAATACGATATTGACGCAATAAGAAGAACGGTAAATGATATTGATTACGATTTAGAATCAATGAAGAGAAATCCGTAAAAAAGTGTAGTTTCCACCAAACTTATGTCTACTTGCTGTTTTTGCTTTATTACGGAAAGAGTTGATAGCGTAGTCAATTCGGTTATTGCTGCTGTTATATTTACGGGTTTGACATTTGCCTTTGTTTTAACATGGAGTTTCTTCTGTAAAAGATTTCAATGGATTCGTGCGTGGACGTGGTGGTTGCGAATAAGGATGTTCAGTAATAGGTTCAATTCGATAAAAACGGGTCCAATAAAAAGTTTTAATGTTTTTTATAAAAATGTAGTTAAGGCCATAGATATAGTATCCGAGATGCTAGGGATTTCACGAACAAATCAAAATTCTCCGCCAGGAATGCCCTTGGCTATTGCCTCCATAGAATTCTACGAATATGTTATGGATGTGATATGGTTGCTAGCAAATAGGGATGCCGATAATGGTGTTGCGGAAGATGTTTATACAAAAATAACCCAAAAATATGAATATTGCAGTGGAGAAGCATGTTACCAAACTGATGAGAATAAAAAACTATTTGATAAGGATTGGAAGATTCCTTTGAACGTTAGTTTTGAAAATCAAAATCACTATTTAATGACTTATCAAGAGTTTACCACGATATTTACTTCTAGTTTAAATAAAATCGGGTAATAGGTCTACGTTAATGTTTCTTTTGAAAATTCTGCATTTGCGTTAGGGATAGTGACCCGTAGGGCGAAGACTTGCGGGCCTTTTTTATTTGACTTTCTAGGGAGCAAGGCTTCGTTTTATGAGGTTGGGCGGGAACGGAGTGAACCGGGCAACCCATAAAATATAGCCCGACCCACGAAGTGGGGAACGCCCAAAAGAGAATGCCGCATCAGCGGCGGCGGACTCAATTTGACTTTGAAGATTTGGCGTCAGAAGGATGCCAAGACCAAGGGACAGTTCGAAACTGTCAGAATCAGCGATGTTTCCCCGGACATGTCCTTCCTGGAAATGCTCGACATCGTGAACGAAGAACAGATGAAGCAGGGCAAGGAAGGCTTCGCTTTCGACCACGACTGCCGCGAAGGTATTTGTGGTATGTGCTCCCTGGTCATCAACGGTATGCCGCACGGCCCCGACTATGCGACCACTACCTGCCAGTTTCACATGCGCAAGTTCAAGGATGGCGACACCATCGTGATCGAACCGTGGCGCGCCGCCGCATTCCCGGTTATCCGTGACTGCGCCGTGGACCGTACCGCATTCGACCGCATCATCCAGGCTGGCGGCTTCGTTTCTGTGAACACCGGTGCCGCTCCTGAAGCTTCCACCATTCCGGTTCCCAAGGCCGATGCCGACCGCGCCTTCGACGCTGCCGCCTGTATCGGTTGCGGTGCCTGCGTGGCTGCCTGTAAGAACGCTTCTGCGATGCTCTTCGTTTCTGCGAAGGTCTCTCACCTCAGTTTCTTGCCGCAGGCTGTGAGCCAAAAGCGACTCGTATTGACGAGTCGTGTTGGCGAGAGTGAGCGCCAATTTGAGTTTTTTTATGCGTCTAGCGCGAACGGTCGTCATAGGGTCGAGGCCAAGAAGCGCGTTCTCGCCATGGTCGCTCAGATGGACAAGGAAGGCTTCGGCAACTGCACGAACCTTTACGAATGCCAGGCCGCATGCCCGAAGGGTATCACCGTGGATTACATCGCCAAGATGAACCGCGAATACCTCGGCGCTACCGTGACCTACGCCGAAAAGGTGTACGGCAAGGACTAAGAGGTGTGAGGTATGAGGTCGGTCGCTTCGCTCCCTTTGAGGTGTGGGGCCGGCCTTTCAGACCTTTGAACATGTCATCCTGAGCGGAGCCTGTCATTCTGGAGCGAAGCGATAGAATCCAGGCGAAGTCGAAGGATCCAGACCAGTATTACAAAAAAGGGACCGCAGCGATGCGGCCCTTTTTGCGTATGGTGGTGGAGGATAAAACCTGATTCGTGGTTCGGTTCTATTTTTCGCTGTCAATCAATTTCACCACAGCTTCTACAAGCCTGCGGTAGTTCAGTTCTGACATAGTAGAAACCTTTCTATCAAAACAGAACTTATTGACTGCACCAATAAGGTGAATAACCGCAACGGAATCCTTCGGGAGACCTGTTTCTTCCTTTCGGAACAGAATGTTTGGCTCGTGGCCCGCCCTTTCGAGATTTGAAGTAAAAGGAATCGCAACGACAGTGTTCAGATTCTTTATGCCGAGCAGATCATTTTGCATCACGACCGCAGGGCGAATTTTGGATGGAAGGCTGCCAACGGGGTCGCCAAAATCGATCAGCCAGACTTCACCATGTGTCATTCTTTAATTCCTCCCACATGGAGTTCATGGAACTGCGCGTAACATCTTTTTCCAATTCGGCGAAATTTTCTTCGCGCCGTTTGGTCTTCAATGACTCCAACATCTTGCTCATCAGCGTAAGAGTCTGCTCATAGGAAAGAGACAGTACCTGCTCGGTAAACTCAGCAAAAGCAACATCAGACATACTGCACCTCCAAATTCATCTTAATCTAAATATATACAATTTCCCGTATTAAAGCAAACGGTAAGGCTTAAAATTTGCCAATCCGATTCTAGGTAATGTTCAAGAATATGTCTATTTAAGGCGTTTTTTGCTAACTAACGCATTTATCGCTCCATAAAAAACTATATTCACGGCATGGCTTTTTAGCTGCATCGGCGGTTGTGTGCCGGTCGGGTAACGGGCTACCAGTTTTTAGAGTTGTTGCTCTTATTCTCATCACTGAAATCCGCTAAATTTCAAATCAACTGAGAGTAAGGCGAACGCTCACGTCCCTATGGGGCGTGGGTCGTTCGTGCTTGTAGTTGATGGGCTTTTAGCGGAGCCTCAGTGATGCAAGTCGGATGATTCCACGCCTTTTTTGTATGCGTTGGGTCGAATTACGGTTTGCAAGAGGGTAAGGGTTAGAACTGAACCTTTAACCATTTTGTACATGAGGCCCCCATGCCCTCGCTGACCTGGATTGGCAAAGACGCCGTTTTGAATCACCACCTGGATGTCCCTTATCGGGTTCTGGAAAAGAAATACGATTTTGGCGACGGCGAGCCGGGCAACAAGATTATCCACGGCGATAATTTGGAAGCGCTCAAATCTTTGCTCCCTGAATACGAAGGTCGCGTCAAGTGCATCTACATCGATCCGCCGTACAATACCGGCAACGAGAACTGGGTCTATAACGACAACGTGAACAGCCCGAAAATCAAGAAGTGGTTAGGGCAAGTGGTAGGGAAGGAATCCGAAGACTTGACCCGTCACGACAAGTGGCTTTGCATGATGTACCCTCGCCTTAAGTTGTTGCAAAAACTGTTGAGCAATGACGGGGCTATTTTTATTAGTATCGATGACAACGAGCAGGCTAATCTGAAGTTGGTTTGTGACGAGATATTTGGGGCTAATAATTATGTTGCTCAAGTGATTTGGAAAAGAAAGAGGGGACGAGATAATTCTGCTAGATGGTTTAGTAAATCGCATGAATCTTTGCTTATTTATGCAAAGACAAAAGATAATTTCAATACTTCGTGTCTTGAACTAGATGAGGAAACAAAGAAAGCTTATAGAAATCCGGATAACGATCCTCGTGGTGATTATAGAATGCTTGGAACATGGGCTAGAGGCACGCAAGGCGGTGTGAAATACTCATTTGAAACGAAAGATGGAAAAAAGTTTAAAGAAAGGCTTTGGCTATTTAGTAAGGAAAATCTGGAAAAATTGGATCAGGATGATAAACTGATTATTCGTGGAGATAACATCTATAGAAAAATGTTTCTTTATGAAAATAAAGGCAAAATTCCAGAAACAGTTTGGGATGATGTTTCTAATGCAGCAAATGCTAGTGATGAAATAAAAAGACTTTTTGGAAAAATAATTTTTGATACTCCAAAACCTATACCATATATTACACGAATTCTTCAAATAGCCACTGACAAATCCTCCATCATCCTCGATTCTTTCGCGGGTTCCGGCACTACAGCCCACGCCGTACTGAACTTGAACAAGCAAGATGGCGGCGACCGCAAGTTCATCCTTGTCGAAATGGAAGATTACGCAGAGACCATTACCGCCGAACGAGTCCGCCGCGTTATCAACGGCTATGGCGAAGGCAAGAATGCTGCTGGTGGCTCCGGCGGTTCATTCGCCTACTACGAACTAGGGCCCGAACTTTTGAAAGACGGCTTTATCAACGAAGATGTTTCTGAACAAACTATTCGAGAATATCTCTTTTATACGGAAACAAATCATGCTTTGCCGCAAAGCAACAACGGGCATCCGGCACATCTAGGGAACTTCGAAGGCGTTGCCTACTATTTCCTTTACAACAAGTCGGAAACGACAACGCTCGATGCAGAATTTCTCGCTTCCATCTCTGAAAAGGCCGAACGCTACGTCATCTATGCGGACAACTGCATCATGCCGCAGAAATTCCTTTTTGACCACGACATCACCTTCAAGAAAATCCCTAGGGACGTGAGGAGGTTTTAATGCCTTTCGTTTTCCTCTTCACTTTTTTCTTTGCAAAAGGATCCATATCTCTTGGGAATTCAATCATGAATGGAATGCCCCTGTGTAACACGACCTGCCTCAGAAAAATGTTAAGAGCATCGGACAAGGATAGACCAAGTCCATCCAATATGGGAGTGACTTCTTCAAGGAGCTTAGAATCAATGCGAATTGTTTTTGCTATGGTATTCATAGCATCAAATATATGTTATATAAATACAAAATGCAATCGTATAATTGCAAAAAGTTGCGTAATTATGTCAAAAGTCATCAAAAAATTGAATAGAGGTTTCCTCACATTCCACATTTCACACTCTACGCTCCTGGATCCTTCATTACGCTACGCTCCATTCAGGATGACGCAGAAGGCGATTCCTCATTTCACACTCCTAACTCCACACTCCTCACTCCTAACTCCTAACCCCTAACCCCTAAAAATGATTCTCAAGCAATACCAGAAAGACATCATCGAAGATTTGACCCGCTATCTGGAAATTCTCCAAAAGACAAAAAATATTTCGGAAAGTTTCAATGAATTCTGGCGGCTGCACCCGCGGACTCCGCTCATTCCGTTCCCCGGCGAAATCGTGGAACCCTACAAGAACAATGTTGCAGGCGTTCCTCATGTGTGCCTGAAGGTCCCGACCGCTGGTGGAAAAACATTCATTGCCGCCAATGCGCTCCGACCGATTTTCTCAATATTTCCGCAAGACCATGCAAAGACTGTCGTGTGGCTTGTTCCGTCCAATTCCATCCTTGAACAGACAATTCGCAACTTTTCGAACCCGGAACATCCGTATCGCGAACAGTTGAATGCGGATTTCGGGAATCGCGTGGAAGTCTATGACAAGACCGCTCTTTTGCAGGGCGCGGGTTTCAACGCTTCGTCCGTAAAGGAAAACCTGTCTCTTTGCATTCTCAGTTTCGATAGCCTGCGGAGCCGCAACAAAGATAACCGCAATGCCTACAAGGAAAACGGCAACCTGTTGTCTTTTGCGGAATCCGCTGATGAAGAAGTCTCCTTGATGTCGGTTTTCAAGCAGCTTAATCCCGTAATCGTTGTAGATGAAAGCCATAATGCGGAAAGTGAGTTGAGCGTTGATATGCTTAAACAACTAAATCCAAGCTTTATTCTGGACTTGACGGCGACTCCGCGAAAAAACAGCAACATCATTAGTTTCACCAGCGCCTTTGAGCTCAAAAAAGAAAGCATGGTCAAGTTGCCCGTGATTGTCTATAACCACCAGAGCAAGGATGAAGTCGTAAATTCGGCTCTGGAACTTCGCGCCCGCTTGGAACGAGCCGCTTTTGACGCTCAAAATCAGGGAGGGGCGCCCATTCGCCCCATCGTTCTTTTTCAGGCGGAGCCCAAGACAAAAGAAGATAACGCCACCTTCGATAAAATCAAGGCGATGCTAATCGAAAAGGGAATCAAGGAAAGCGAAATCAAGATAAAGACCGCCGATAAAAACGAGTTGGCTGGTTTGGATTTGATGTCGTCGGATTGCGAAGTCCGTTACATCATTACGGTGAACGCTCTGAAAGAAGGCTGGGATTGTCCTTATGCGTATATCCTTGCATCGCTTGCCGACAAGAATTCCGCTGTAGATGTGGAACAGATTCTCGGAAGGGTGCTGCGGTTGCCTTATACCCGTAAAAATCCGAACCCGATGTTGAACATGAGTTATGTGCTAACCGCATCGAACAAGTTCTTGGATACCGTGCAGAATGTGGTGGAAGGGTTGAACCGTGCAGGCTTCAGCAGCAAGGACTACAGAATTGCGGAAACCCAAGTTGTGAATAACGAATCGCCTGAAAATGCGACGGTTGCTGCTCCGATGGCCATGGGCGAGTCTCTGGAATGTCTGGGGGAGATGAACCTCTCCAAGGAGATGCCCGATCAAGTCGGGCATGACAATATGCAGAATGTAATGACTCAATCTTTGGAAAGTTGGAATCTAGGGACAAACGCTAATACTGCAAGCTCTGCCGTGCAAGACATAGAACGCTTGGCAAGGCAAGAAAATGAAACGATGGAAAAGCAAATTCAGGAGAGTAAATCTTCTGGAGTCGCCCCGACACCTGCAGATCTGGAGAAGCAAGTGAAAAACGCCCACATCAAGGAAAACTTCATCGAAAGGGCAAGTGGAATTTGCCTGCCTAAATTCTTCATGAACATGGATGGCATTGAAAACGACTTGTTCGGTCTTCGCGAAATGGAATTTGAAAAGGACATGCTCCTGAAAAAATTCCCGCTTCGCACCTGCGATACATCCATCAATTTCGATAATGTGGATGCGGAAATATACAAGGTCGATTTGGATGAGAGTTCCAAGGACAATACGCCGACCTTCTGCAAAGTGGGGAAGGATGTGCAAACAAACCTTGCCCAATGGATTTTAAGTATCAAGGATGTTGAAAGTAAACGCAAAAAATGCGCCGAGATGTTAGTGGGGCTTGTCGGGAAAATGTATCCCATTCCTGACCAAGAAATCAAGATATACATTGAACGCGTCTTGGAATCATTCGATGACGCCGCATTCAACCATATGCTGAATAACTCCGCCCCATACGCCGCAAAAATCAAGGCAACCATCCAAAATCACGCCGACACCTATGTTCACAAAGAATTCCTTAGCAAAGTCGATTCAGACAAAATCATTTTAAAGCCGACCTATACATTCAAAAAACAGAAACCCTACTCAGCAAAGGGCAAGAGCATCGCTAAAGGGCTGTACGAACCGGAAGAAAGTTTCAACAATTTTGAAGCGGAAGTCGTAAATGAACTCGCAAACCTGGATAACGTGGAGTTTTGGACCCGCAACAAGGAACGGGCCGATTTCTGCATCAATGGGTTCATCAACCACTATCCCGATTTTATCATCAAGACGAAAAAAGGTAAAATAGTCCTGCTAGAAACCAAGGGCGACCACTTGGATGCCGCTAAGAAAATTGAACTCGGAAACCTATGGGCTTCAAAGGCCGGCAATGAATATCGCTATTGCCTAGTGTATGAGGATCGCAATGTCGAAGGCGCCTACACCAAGGAGAAATTCCTGAGCCAGATGAGGAGTTGGTAATTCAAGAAATGGTATGCGATAACAAGAACGACGAACTCCGCCGCAATGCGTTGCTGTTGTACCCGTTTATCAAGAACGAAACCATATCCCATGGACGTGCTGCGGAAATTCTGGGCATATCCAAATGGGAGCTTATCGAACTTTACGGAAGCGAAGGTATTCCCTATATCGACCAGAGCTGGGATGAAGCTGAACAGGATGCAGCCAACGTCATGGAACTCCTTGAATCATCCAGACCTTAAATATGAGGTCTGCTCAATTATCCGTATTCATTGAAATGCGGCCCTTTTTCTATATTTCTCTTGTAAATGAAAAAGGAGCGTTTATGAAAAAGCTTTTAGCGATGTTTGCGGCGTTTGCGTGTGCCGCGGTTCTTTCTGCCTGTAACGACCAGAAGGCAGAATCCAAGGCTCAGGCCGATGAATCCCTGAACAAGGTGAAAGCGGCGGGCGAGTTCGTGCTCGGTCTCGACGATTCCTTCCCGCCGATGGGTTTCCGCGACAAGGACAACAACATCGTGGGTTTCGATATCGACCTCGCCACGGAAGTTTGTGCGCGCCTGGGTGTGAAACTCAAGACTCAGCCGATTTCGTGGGACGCGAAGGAACAGGAACTGAATACCGGCAAGATTGACTGCATCTGGAATGGCATGAGCGTGGACAGCGCCCGTGCAAAGGCCATGAACCTGAGCGACCCGTATCTCAAGAACCGCATGATTTTCACGGTGAAGGACAAGGCTCTTGCAAATCTCGCTGCCCTCGCCGGCAAGAAGATTGCCGTGCAGAACGGTTCTACCGCCCAGAAGTTGCTCGATGCCTCCGAAGCGGGCAAGGCCGCCAAGGAAATCGTCCCGTTTGACGACAACCAGACGGCGCTTATGGATTTGGACAAGGGCGGTGTGGACGCCGTGTTCCTGGACGAAATTGTGGCCAAGTACTGGATTGTGACGAACGCGAAGGACTACACGGTGCTCGAGGAAGGCCTCTCCGACGAAGTCTACGCCGTGGGTTTCCGCAAAAAAGATCAGGCCCTGCGTGATGCGGTGAATTCTACCCTGGCCGCCATGAAGGCCGACGGCAAGTTCGACGAAATCTCTGCCAAGTGGTTCGGAAAATAGGTATGGGCTCGCTCCCTGCGGGAGCTTTGAGGTATGAGGTCTACCCAAAGGGCATAACTCTACTAGGGCAACAAGTTGCCAAGTATCGTTTAGGCGCAGTGCGCCTCTGAGGTTATTCATGTCGGAACTATCAACGCTTTTGCCGATTCTCTGGGGTGGCTTCTGCACGACGCTTGCCATTTTCGGGCTTACGCTCCTGTTCTCGATTCCGCTGGGTCTGCTTATCGCGGTCCTCAAGATGAGCAAGTGGCGCGTGGTGCGTTACCCGGTGTCGTTCTACATCTCGGTGATGCGCGGCACTCCCTTGCTGCTTCAGATTGTGGCGATTTACTTTGGCTCCTACTACCTGAGCGAATATGCGGGCGTGGATTTTTCCTTTGACCGCTTCCCGGCGGTAATTGTGGCATTTTCGATAAACTATGCGGCCTACTTTGCCGAGATTTTCCGCGGCGGCATCCAGTCCATATCCAAGGGGCAGTACGAGGCGGCCTACATGCTGGGCATGACCCGCACGCAGACGTTCTTCCGCATCATCCTCCCGCAGGTGGTAAAGCGCGTGGTGCCCGCGAGCGCCAATGAAGTCATTACGCTGGTGAAGGACACCTCCCTTGCGCAGGTGATTGCGGTGACGGAACTTTTTGCGCTGGCCAAGAAACAGCAGGCCGCTTACGCGAGCATTTACCCGCTGTTCGTGGCGGGTGTATTCTACTATGTGGCGAACCTTTTGCTGAGCGTGCTTTTCGCCTACGTGGAACGCAAGCTCAATTACTATAAGTGAGGCGTGGAATGGAAAATGTGAATGAATCTGCGCCGATCCTGAAGGTGGAACATGTCAAGAAGTCCTTTGGCAACTTGAATGTGCTTAAGGATATCTCGTTCGAACTGAATGCGGGCGAGGTGCTTTCGATTATCGGGCCTAGCGGTTCCGGCAAGAGTACGCTGTTGCGCTGCCTTACCCAACTCGAAACGGTTGATGGCGGCCTGGTGCAGGTCGACGGCAAGGACATGGTAGTGCCTGGCGTTTCGGCGAAGGGCCCGGCGGTCAAGTACGCGCCGGCGAAAACGCTCCGCGATATTCGACTTTCTACGGGGCTCGTGTTCCAGAATTTCAACTTGTTCCCGCACCTGACGGTGCTGCAGAATATCTGCCTCGCTCCGGTGCGTGTGCTCGGGGACGAGCGCAAAGAAGCCCGCGCCATGGGCCGATTCTTGCTCAAGCGCATGGGCCTCGAGGGCAAGGAAAACTCTTATCCCTGCGAACTCAGCGGTGGCCAGCAGCAGCGCGTGTCCATTGCCCGCGCCCTCGCCATGAACCCGAAGATTCTTTTCTTTGACGAGCCGACCAGTGCCTTGGACCCGGAACTCACCGGCGAAGTACTCAAGATTATCAAGAAGCTTGCCGAAGACAAGATGACCATGGTCATCGTGACTCACGAGATGGCTTTTGCCCGCGATGTGGCCGACAAGGTCATCTTCATGGACGGTGGGGTCATTGTGGAACAGGGAACTCCCGACCACGTGTTCCGCGAATCGGGCAACGAACGCCTGGCTCAGTTCTTGTCCAGGTTTTCAAAGGCTTGATTTTTGATTCCGGGGCTGTTTTCGAACGCGTCCTTGACGCTGTCGCCAGTGTCGTTTGCAGAGCCTGGATGGAGACGCTACGAAGACTCCTGGCCTATAATGAAAAAGGACCGCATTGATGCGACCCTCTTTGTACTTTAATAGAGTTTTTCTTGTTACACCTTGGCAAGCTTTTTCAAAGCTGCGGCCTTGTCTGTCTTTTCCCAGGTGAAACGTGCACCTGTGCGGCCGAAGTGGCCGAGAGCGGCGGTGGCCACGTAACCCGGCTTGCGCAGGTCCAGCATCTTTTCGATACCGGCGGGCGAGAGGTCGAAAACCTTGGCGACAATTTCTTCGATCTTTCGGTCGTCAATCTTGCCGGTGCCGAAGGTGTTCACGAGCACGGATACGGGCTTGCTGTAGCCGATGGCGTAGGCGAGCTGGACTTCGCAGCGATAGGCGAGGTCTGCGGCGACAATGTTCTTTGCCACGTAGCGAGCGGCGTAGGCCGCACTGCGGTCCACCTTGGAGGGGTCCTTGCCGCTGAATGCGCCACCACCATGACGACCCATGCCGCCATAGGTGTCCACGATAATCTTACGACCTGTGAGGCCGCAGTCACCGTGGGGGCCGCCCACCACGAACTTGCCGGTGGGGTTTACCAGGTAACGGGTCTTCTTGTCCAGGAGCTTCGCGGGAATCACCTTCTTGATGAGCTTTTCGATGATTTCCTTTTCGATGGTCGAATGCTTGAGTTCCTTGCCGTTCACGAATTCGTCGTGCTGGGTGGAGATGACCACGGTATCGACACGGACGGGCTTGTCGTTCTCGTCGTATTCTACAGTCACCTGGGACTTGGCATCCGGGCGCAGCCACTTGATCTTTCCCGTTTCGCGGAGGTTCTGGATTTCTTCCATGAGTTTGTGGGCGAGGCTAATCGGGAGCGGCATCAGTTCCTTGGTTTCGTTTACGGCGTAACCGAACATCATGCCCTGGTCGCCGGCACCCTGCTTGTCGTCTTTCTTGCCTTCGGCGGCTTTGGCGTTAACACCCTGGGCAATGTCTGGGGACTGCTTGTCCAGGGCGACCAGGACGGAGCAACCCTTGTAGTCGAATTGCAAATCCGGGTTCACGTAACCGATGTTCTTGATGGTGTTGCGGGCGACCTCCTGAAAGTCTACAACAGCCTTGGTGGTGATTTCACCGGAAATCACGACGAGACCCGTGTTTACCAGAGTTTCGCAGGCTACACGGCTTTTGGGATCCTGGGCGAGGCAGGCGTCGAGGATGGAATCGGAAATTTGGTCGCAGACCTTGTCCGGGTGACCCTTGGACACGGATTCAGAGGTAAAAAGATAGTGTGCCATTATGGCTCCTGATGGTTAAAATTTTATTCTATGCATAAATCTACAAAAATGCATAAAAGGTGGCAACGGGGGAGGGTAAAATAAGTGAAATCTGTTGCTAGGTCTTGCGCTCTTTTCTAAATTTGGGCACATGACAAAGTTTAGCGAATTCCCGTATGTTGCCGACCGCTTTAATGCCGTCCGCAGGGAAACTGTACAAGTCCGCGTTGGCGAGGCTTTGATAGGGGGCAACGCCCCCATTTTAGTTCAGTCCATGACCACCACCAAGCCGAAAGACGTCGAGAAGACGGTGGCCGAGACTTTAGCCCTCGCCAAGGTGGGCTGTGGCCTGGTTCGCGTTACCGCTCCCACATTTGCCGATGCCCAGGGCCTCGAAGAAGTGATGAAACAGGTCCGGGCAGCCGGTTGCACGGTGCCGGTTTCCGCCGACATCCACTTCCAGCCCAAGGCCGCTTTCGAGGCGCTCAAGTGGGTCGAGAAGGTCCGCATCAATCCGGGTAACTTCGTGGATACGGGAATCTTGACGCTGGACCAGCAGACGGACAAGTCGTTTGACGAGGGCAAGGAAAAGGTAGCCGAAGCCTTTACACCGTTCGTACAAGAGGCCAAGCGCCTGGGACGCGCTATCCGCATTGGAGTGAACCATGGTTCTCTCTCGGCCCGTATGATTTACCGCTATGGCGACACCGTGGAAGGCATGGTGGAAAGCGCCATGGAATACCTGGCCGTGTGCGAAGCCGAACATTTTGACCAGGTCGTTTTGAGCCTCAAGAGCAGCAATCCGCGCGTAGCGATTGCCGCCTACCGTATGCTCGCCGCCCGCATCAAGCAAGAAGGCTTTAAGCCGTACCCGTTCCACGTGGGTGTCACGGAAGCGGGCGCGGGTGCCGACGGACGCTTGAAGTCTGCGGCTGGCATCGGCGCCCTGTTGCTCGATGGCCTTGCAGATACCATCCGCGTGTCGCTCACCGAAGATCCGGTGGCCGAAGTCCCGGTGGCTCAGGAACTCATCAAGGCATGCGCACTCCCGACAAAGCCGGTGAGCTATGCGGTGCCGGTTCTCGAAAAGGATCCGTACCACTACGAACGCCGCGAGACCGAAGTCGTGAAGATTTCGGGCGTAGAAATCGGCGGTAGCAATCCGGTGAAAGTCGGCGTAAAGGCAGACGCAATTGCGCTCACTGGCGAACGCCGCAACGCTGAATTCGCTCTCCCGAGCCTGGATGCCGCCCCCGTGGTGCAGTTCAAGGATGCCATGGACATCGCGGGGTTCGCCGCGAATCCGGCGAGCGTGCCTGCGGGTTCTGTGTTCTGCTATACCGGCGCCGAGATGGTCTCTGGCGTGCGCGCTTTGGCAGCGGCTCTGGAGTCGGCGAAGCGCCAAGACCCGATTCTCCTTTATGCGAAAATTGGTGACTCCGAAAAGGAAACGCTCCGCGTGTCCGCCGACATCGGAAGCCTCGTCACCGACGGCCTTGGCGATGCCGTCGTTATCGACGGCTACAAGGGCGCTAAGGAAAGCGTGCTCCTAGCATTCGATATTCTGCAGGCCGCCTACTGCCGCCGCAGCAAGACGAACTTTATCAGCTGCCCGAGCTGCGGCCGCACCCTCTACGATATTCAGCAGGTCATGGGCAAGATCAAGGCCCGCTTCGGACACCTCTCCGACATCTCCATCGGCATCATGGGCTGCATCGTGAACGGCCCGGGCGAAATGGCCGACGCTGACTTCGGTTACGTGGGCGGTGGCCCCGGCCGCATTACCTTGTTCGAAGGCAAGACGGCGGTCAAGAAGAACATCCCCGAAGAGGACGCCATCGAGGAACTCGTGAATTTGATCAAGGAAAGAGGCAGATGGCAAGAACCTTAGAGGTATGGGCTATGGGGTATGAGCACGCCTTGTTTCACAAGGCTTTGAGCTAAAAATTGGCGCCGAAGGCGCGATTGTAAAAGCTCAAAGGCACGAAGTGCCGACCTCAAACCTCAAAGCGAAGCGACCCCAAAGCTATTTAACATTAACAAAGGACTAAATCATGGCAACTATTAAGACGATGAACAACATTTCCAAGAAAGGCTTGAGCCTGTTTGGCTCGTTCTACCAGGTTTCCGACTCTGTCGAAAATCCAGATGCCATCTTGGTGCGTTCCGCCCAGGTTGATACCGACAACTTTGACGGCCTGCTGGCTGTCGCCCGCGCCGGCGCTGGCGTGAACAACATCACCATCGACAAGGCCTCCGCGAAGGGCATCTGCGTGTTCAACACCCCGGGTGCAAATGCCAACGCCGTTGCCGAGCTCGTGATGACCGTGCTCGGCATGGCCGTCCGTAATGTGGACAAGGCCGCTGCTTGGGTCAAGAACCTCGACACCACCGACCCGGACCTCGCGAAGACCGTCGAAAGCGGCAAGAAAAAGTTCGCCGGCATGGAACTCGCTGGCAAGACTCTCGGCGTCATCGGCCTCGGCAAGATTGGCGTGCTCGTCGCCAACTATGCCCGTTGGAAGAACATGCGCGTCATCGCTTACGAACCGTATCCGAACGCCGCCAACATGCACGAACTTTCCAACAAGGTGGAAATCGCCGACCTCGACACCGTGATTGCGAAGTCTGACTTCCTCACCGTGCACGTCCCGTTCATCAAGGGCGTTACCGAGAACCTGCTCAACCGCAAAAACCTCGCCGGCTTCAAGGGCAGCTACATCATGAACTTCGCCCGCGGTGGCATTGTGGAAATGGCCCCGGTCAACGAAATGCTCGCTTCCGGTTCCCTCCAGGGTTACCTCTGCGACTTCCCGGATGCAGACCTCATCAAGAACGACAAGGTGACCTGCTTCCCGCACCTCGGTGCCTCCACTGAAGAAGCCGAAGAAAACTGCGCCGTGATGGCAGTCGAAGAATTGAAGGACTACATCGAATTCGGTTGCGTCCGCAATTCCGTGAACTTCCCGGCCCTCGTCGATCACCCGCACGCTGGCGTCAAGAGCCGCGTCGTGGTCATCAACCAGGACGTTCCGAACATGATTTCCGAAATCACGAAGGTGTTCGGTGCGGTCGGCATCAACATTGCCAGCTTCTCTAACAAGAGCAACGGCAAGATCGGCTACAACCTCGTTGACGTCGAAAGCAAGGTCGATGACTCCATCATCGAAAAGCTCTCCAAGCTCGACAAGGTCATCAAGGTCCGCGTGATCCACTTCTAATGGGCTATGAGGGCGGCGCAAGCGCCTTTGAGGTCGCTTCGCTTTGGGCGTAAATAGCTCAGAGTGAATGCCGTAAGGCATGAACGACCTCATTGCTCAAAGCCTTGCTTGCAAGGCGATCTCAGCTCTGATACATCTTCCCGATTTTTCGGCGTACCGTTTTTTTGCGACGGTGCGCCGTTTTTTAGAAGGCTTCTCGCAGGTCGATGGTAAGGCCGATGTGTTTTCCGTCAATGAGGGAAATGTCCCCGCGGGCATGGAGTTTTTCGCTCCTGTTTAGGGCGAGGCGTCCGCCGAAGCCGACTGAGTAGTGCATCTGTCGCCTGAACATTTCGGTAAAATAGGGGCCAGATTGATAAGTTTCCCCGAAGATGGTTCCCGCTAATCGCCAGAACAAGGGCCGCCGGAATTCCATCTGGAAAATCATGGCCTGGTTGTCGTTCCAGACCCCGCAATCCACACCGCGAAAACGGTCTGTACCGTCGGGACCGGCAAGGTAACTTACCGGAATGTCGCTGCCCCTGCTCTGCTTGAAATAGGCCCCCAAGGCAAGGGATGTTCTCCAGAACAGTGGCGTGTAGAACCGAAGGTCCAGTTCTTCGGTATGGAAACGGAAGTTTCCGCCGTAAAAGATTTCTTCGAAGGCCGTATAGTAGCCTTTTGTAGGCCAGTTGTGGTTGTCCCGTTCGTCCAGGACCAGCCTGTAGCCGCCCCCCAGGAACCAGCCGTCTTCGCTTCCTTCCGGAATGATTTTGCCCAGCTTGTTCTTTCGGGTTTCGCCATCTAAAACGGGTCCGTAGCGGAAGGGCAGCCAGTCTGGAATCCCGAAACTAAGCTCGATGGGGACGTACCCTTTGAAAAAGGTCCTTTCGTAGGTGTCGATGGCGTCAAAGTCCCCGCGGCTGCCCCTTTCAAAGAGGGAAGATTCCCATTTGTAAAGCCTGAATATGGAGGGAATGTGTACTTGGTCTGCCAAAAGCCAAAAATCGGGAGACACGCGGAAACCGTACTGGTTGCGGGTAGTGCCCAGGGCTACCAGGTCGATGGTGGAAACGTGGGCGCTCCCTTCGAATGGCTTGAAAAACAGCACTAGCAGCCCGCCGTATTCCAGTTCCGTTTCTTCGGAGTAGGCGACTACAGGCATGACCGAGAACCGCTGGAAATGCTCCTGCGAACCGTCCTGTGCGTGCGCTAAAATGGCAAACGCAAGGCAGACGATAATGGTGCGGACAAAGCTCATACGGAACAAGTATAGAAAACATTTTTATTACATTTAGGGAGAAAACAGGTGCCGTGTCATTCTGAGCGGAGTGCGAAGCACGAAGTCGATATAGAATTGTTGGCAACTTGTTGCCTTACAATTCTTAGGTTCTAGGGAGCAGAATCTACTAGATCTTTCGACTCTCCCTGTCGCCTGCAGCTCCAGGGTTCGCTCAAGATGACACTAGCGTAATTTCACACTTCACATTTCACACTACGAAGCGAAGCGAGTCCATATGGCCGAACAGAATAAAGCGGAAAAATTCGTTTTCTACATGTACAAGATGACCAAGTCCTACCCGCCTAACAAGGAGGTGCTGAAGGATATTTCCCTCAGTTTCTACTACGGCGCAAAGATTGGCATCATCGGCCAGAACGGTGCCGGTAAGTCTACGCTGTTGCGCATCATGGCGGGTATCGACAAGGAATTCCAGGGCGAAGCTTGGATTGAACCGGGCCGCACCGCAGGCTACCTGCCGCAGGAACCGCAACTGGACCCGAACCTGACCGTCAAGGAAAACGTGATGCAGGCCGTTGCCAAGAAGCAGGCCGTGCTCGACCGATTCAACGAGATTTCCATGAAGTTCGCCGAACCCATGGAAGACGACGAGATGAACAAGCTCCTCGACGAACAGGCGAAACTTCAGGATATTATCGACGCGCAGGATTTGTGGAGCCTCGACCGCAATATCGAAATTGCAATGGACGCACTCCGTTGCCCGCCGGGCGACTGGCCGGTGACGAACCTTTCCGGCGGTGAAAAGCGCCGCGTGGCTCTTTGCCGCCTGCTTTTGGAAGAACCGGATTTGTTGCTCTTGGACGAACCGACGAACCACTTGGATGCCGAAACGGTCGCCTGGCTGGAACGCCACCTCCGCGAATACAAGGGCTCCGTGATTCTGGTGACGCACGATCGTTACTTCCTCGACAACGTGACGAACTGGATTTTGGAAATTGACCGCGGTCGCGGCATTCCTTGGGAAGGCAATTACGCCCAGTGGCTCGATCAGAAGCTGGAACGCCTCCGTGGCGAAGAGAAGGGCGAATCCGACAGGCAGAAGCGTTTGGCCCGTGAACAGGAATGGGTCAAGCAGAGCCCGAAGGCGCGCCAAGCCAAGAGCAAGGCCCGTCTCAAGGCTTATGAGGAACTCTTGGCCGAAGATTCACGCGAGCAGATCAAGGTGGCGCAGATCCACATTGCAAACGGCAAGCGCCTGGGCGATATCGTCATTCAGGCGGAACACCTGCAGAAGGCCTTTGGCGACAAGGTGCTGTTCGACGACTTGAATTTCAACCTGCCGCGTTCTGGCATCGTGGGCATTATCGGCCCGAATGGTGCAGGTAAGACAACGTTGTTCAAGATGATTATGGGCCAGGAAAAGCCCGATGCGGGTACGCTCAAGATTGGCGAAACCGTTGAAATCATCAGTATGGAACAGGGCCGTGAAAGCCTCGATGACAGCAAGACCGTGTGGGAAGAAATCACCGGCGGTAACGACGAGATTATGGTGGGCGACCGTAAGATGAACGGCCGCGCCTACTGCGGACTCTTCAACTTCACGGGTGCCGCCCAGCAGAAGAAACTCACCACGCTTTCGGGCGGTGAACGCAACCGCGTGCTCATGGCGAAGAACCTGCAGAATCCGGGCAACCTGCTGTTCCTCGACGAACCGACCAACGACTTGGATATCGAAACGTTGCAGGCTTTGGAACAGGCGATTCTCAAGTTCGCGGGCTGTGCCGTGATCATCTCCCATGACCGCTGGTTCTTGGACCGCATCGCCACGCATATCCTCGCTTACGAAGGCGACTCCAAGGTCGTGTGGTTCGAAGGCAACTGGAGCGAATACGAAGCCGACCGTCGCAAGCGCCTCGGCGAAGATGCCGACAACCCGAAGCCGATTAGATATAAAACTCTGAAGAGGTAATGCATAGTGTGGAATGTGTAATGTGGAATGAGGGATAACACATTTCACATTAAACACTTCACATCACACATCGCGGCTTCTCCGCTCACATTCTTTATGCTCCACGTTTTTAGACACGAACTTCGCCTGATATTCCGGGATCCGCGCTTCTGGATTCCGTTCATCATCCCGCCGGTGATTCTCGCGGCGAGCCAGGGAATTGCGGTTTCGCGGTACGGCGGGCAGATTATGGAAGGCATGGAAGGCTACATGATGCTCCTGCTAGGTTGCCTCATGGCCCCGATGGGTTCACCCTTGGCCGGAGATTCCTTCGCGGGGGAGCGGGAGCGCAATTCCCTGGAACTGTTGCAGCTTTCTCCCATTGCGCCTGCGAGGCTTTTCTGGGGCAAGATGCTTGCCATACTCCCTTTCCCGGTGGTGTTCTCCCTTTTGGCCCAGTCGGTCTACTGGCTTGCCCATCCGGATATTCCTGCGGTGGCCGCGGTGGCTTCTATCCTGGGAGCCCTTTCGGCGGTGCTTCTCACGACGGCCTTTTCCCTGATGCTCTCGCTCCGGGTGAAGACGGTGCGGGCGGCGGCCCACATTTCCCTGTTCCTGATTGTGCCGCTGCTCCTTCTGGTGCAGCTCTTTCACGAGGTGTTCTTGCAGGGGCTGTTGTTGCCTGCGGTGACCTTAGCGGCTTCCGTGGTCTTGTGTGCAGTGTCCGTGAGCCTTGGGCTCCGGCGGTTCGTGTCCCTCTAGGGCGCAAACATACAAAACGCTTTTATTTTTCTTCGCGTTAGAAAAAAGTAAGCAAATTGTAGACAAATTCGTGGGATGCATTTCTAACTTTGGGGCCGAATTCCTCAAAACAGAGAAGGTCCCCTCATGAAACTCCCCAAAATTATCGGCCTTATGGGCGCTTTTTCGTCCCTGGCCCTGGCTAGCGGCCTGAATACCAACACCAACCAGTCCGCGGCCTACCTGCGCAACGTGGCCCGCTATGCCACTACCGAGGCGGACGCTCCCTACTACAACCCCGCCGGAACGGCCTTCATGACCGACGGTTTCCACATCTCCCTCAACTCCCAGGCTTTCTGGCAGAGCCGTAACACCTATACGGAATCCCCGCTGTTCGGCGGCGAGAAGAAGTTCCGCGGCAAGGCTCAGATTCCCGCCATGCCCAGCGCCATGGTGACCTGGCATCGCGGCAACCTGGCCCTTTCGGGCTATTTCGGAATCACCGGTGGCGGTGGCGCCCTGAACTACAAGGACGGGTTCCCTTCCTTTGATGTGGCAGTGGCCCAGATTCCAGGCATGCTGACCCAGAACGGTCTCGAAACGACGGATTACGATGCGGACATTTCCTTGACGGGAACTTCCTACATATTCGGCTTTGCCCTGGGTGCCTCCTACCGTATCGTGGACTTTGCCTCCATCTATTTGGGAGCCCGCTTCAACTACGCCTACAACCACTACGAAGGCGAACTGAAGAATATCAAGGTGAACCCGAAGAACGAGATTCTCGGGCTGGACGGCAGCATGGTGGAAGCCGCCTCCACCTTCAAGAACATTTCCGATTACCTGGCAGGAAAGGCAGGAGAGGCCGCCGGTGCTGCCGAGCAGTATGCCGCCGCTGCCGAAAAGCAGGCCGCCGCCGGTGACAAGGCTTCTGCTGCCCAGAGCAAGGCCGCCGCCGAACAGTACGGCGCCCAGGCCGAGGAACTCATGGTCAAGTCCAAGACTTTGGAGGCCGTGGCCGCCCAGGTTTCTGACAGGGAGCTGGACGTGGAACAGACGGGTTACGGCATTACCCCCATCGCGGCCCTCGCCATCAACTACAAGCGCCTTTCCTTTGGTCTGCGCTTTGAATACAACACCTCCATCGAGATGGAAAACGACACCAAGGTGAACCAGGTGGGCCTTGACAACTACAACGACGGGGTCAAGACCGATAATGACGTTCCCGCCTCCATCTATGCGGGCCTGACCTACTCCCTGCTGGACAACCTGCGCTTGAGCCTGGGTTATGGCCACTGGTTTGATTCCAAGGCTGATTTGCCGGGCGACCAGGAAAAGTATGCCGACGATACCGACGAGTTCCTTTACGGCGTGGAAGTGGATTTCTTGACTCGCTGGACATTGAGCGGTGGCGTGCAGGTGACCCGCTACAACCTCTCCGACGAATACCTGAGCGAGATGAGCATCATTCTGGACAATACCACCTTCGGTTTCGGCCTTGCCTTCAGGGCGACGGACTGGCTCAAGTTCAACGTGGGCTATTTCCACTCCCTGTACAAAGATTGGGACGAAACAGTGGAATATGGTAAGAACACCTACAAGCGCGAAAGCCGCGGCGTGGGCGTAGGTATCGACCTGGACATTTAGTTTCTTTGTTTTACAGTGAGCAACAAGCGCCTCGTATCAACGAGGCGCTTTTGTGAGTTTTGACAACCTAACGCTTCAGCGCTTATGTGAACAAGGCCACCTTTAGGCGAGAGCGAACGGTCCTTAGAAGTTCTCGCCCTCGGCGGGAACTTTTTTGTATAAACCGAAAACCACCAGCTGGGCTGGTGGTTCTAAAGAAGCCTTCTGGCGGTGATGAAAAAAGTCCTC
>CAKUWY010000024.1 GCA_934699585.1 uncultured Fibrobacter sp. | reverse complement strand
CACCCCACACCCCACACCTCACACCTCACACCCCACACCTCACACCCCACACCTCACACCCCACACCCCACACCTCACACCCCACACCCCAATGCGTCTCTCTCTCGGCATTTCTACCTGTCCAAACGACACTTTTATTTATGAAAACCTCATCGCGGGTCTAAAGGATTCCCCCTTTGAATGGGATGTCCATTACGCCGACGTTCAGACCTTGAACGAGATGGTCATGGCGGGCAAGCTGGACGTGGCGAAAGTCAGTGCCCAGATATACCCGCAGGTTCGCGATAATTACCGTGTGCTTGGTTGTGGTGGCGCCATCGGTTACGGTTGCGGACCGCTCTTGTTGTCAAGCATGGGGGATGTTTTTGATCCTGGTAGCGCAACCACCTTGCCAGGGAAAAATACTACGGCTGCCCTTTTGTTCAAATTTTGGTACAAAAGAAAGTTTGAAGGCTCGCCCCTCCTCGGTTATGCTTTTTTTGATGAGGTATATCGTGGATTACTCTCGGGTTCGGTAGCCCAGGGCGTGACTATCCACGAACACCGTTTTACCTGGAAACGAGATGGGCTTCATCTGCTGCAGGATTTGGGTGCCTATTGGGAGCAGGAAACAGGAACTCCGATTCCTCTTGGAATTGCGGTTGCTCGTGAAAGCTTTTCACCTGAAATAATCGAATGTATCGAATCGGAAATTCGCGAAAGCCTAAAAAGGGCCTGGGCGCGTCCCGAAATGGTGACTCCTTTCATTGATGAAAAAGCTCAGATTTCGGAAAAAAATGTTGTAGAATCTCACATAAAAATGTTTGTAAATGACTTTTCTGAGTCAATTGGCGAAAAGGGTAAAGCCGCTTTGGAAAAACTCTGGATGTTGACAAAGTGTTGACAAAGTGTTTGTACCATAAAAAAACTTGTAATAATTCGTTAATGTAATGTAAAATTTACAAAATGGCGAATTTTTAGCAAAAACTTTATTTATTTTCCGTAAAGCATCTTTTTTATGGGAGTTCTATTATGAGCTTAGTAAACGACCTTGAACTGGAAGTCGAAAATTTCAAGCGCGAGTACGAAAAGTTCGAGCGCGGTAACAAGTCCGCCGGCACCCGTGCCCGCAAAGTCCTGCAGGACATCAAGAAGACCTGCCAGGAGATTCGCGTGTCCATCCAGGGGGCGAAGAAGGAGGACGTGAAGGAGTCTCAGGCTTCTGAATCGTAACTTTTGCTTTGCATAAGACTGACAACGGGTCAATTTTCTGCGAAAAATCGGCTTTTTTCGCAGAATTGGTTTGACTAAACGCAATTTTTGAGGTATATTCCCATCTAAGTTTGTGTTTGTCAGTCTTGGCAAATGATAACGTTAAACGAATTTATGTGTTCTATGATTGGAGAAACGTAGCAGTATGACCCTAAAGAAACTGGTCTTAGTAACGGCCGGGGCGATGCTTCTTTCTGGAACCGCCATGGCAAAGAATATCAATGTGCCTGGCGATTACTCAAAGATTGCCGACGCTCTTGGCAATGCGGATGCTGGCGATACCATCTTGGTAAAGCGTGGCACCTACAACGAAAACATTACCTTGGTGATGGATGTGGTCTTGAAAGGTGAAGATCCTCTCACGACTATCATCGATGGTGGCCGAAACGGTCCGACCGTCATGGGTACTTCGGGCGCCGAGATGTCGCACTTCACTATCAGGAACGGTCTCGAAGGTATCCTTTGTGAAAACGCCGCCCCCTATATCCACCACTGCTACGTGCTGGATAACAAGGCCACCGGTATCGGAGCCTTCATCTCGCTTCCTCACCTCCGCAATAACGTGGTGTACGGCAACCGCTGGTCCGGCATCCTTGCTTGGGGTGCTAAGGCGCTGGATGCATCCATCGAACAGAACGTGGTGCTCCGCAATGGCTACTCCGGCCTTGCATTGAAGGGCCCCACCAACGTCATCGCCACCAACAACATCTTTATGGAAAACCACTACTACGGTGTGTTTGCCGACCCTGCTGCTGGTCAGACCAAGGTGGAGTACAACAACATTTACAAGAACTACTACCCCTTCAACCAGTTCATCAAGGTGAACCGTACCAACGTTTCCCTTGATCCGAAGTTCATCAACCACTCTCTTTCGAAGCCGAACTTCTACTGCCAGTCCACCTCGCCGATGCTCAAGCGTGGAAAGGGTAAGTTGGATATCGGCCTTACTGCTACTGAGATTGAGAAAGAAGAAGAGGAGGTAGAAGAGACCCGTAACCCGGACTCCGATGCCGACGGCATGTGCGATCCTTGGGTCACCGAAGAAGGTCTTGCAGACAAATACGCATCGGTCTGTACCGGTGTAGACAACTGCCCCGAAGAAGGCGAAGACTTTGACGGTTACCAGGATGACGATGGTTGCCCGGATGCCGACAACGACCGTGACGGTATTTGCGATCCTTGGGTCGAAGCCAAGGCCATGCAGGCCAATTTCGCCCACGTATGTAAGAGCGTTGACCTGTGCCCCGAACAGCCCGAAACTATCAACGACTACAAGGACGACGACGGATGCCCGGACGAAGTGCCCCAGCCGCCCAAGAAGGTCTTTGTGCTCGAAGGCGTGAACTTTGAATCCGGTAAGGCGACCATCACTCAGGATTCCTACATCTCCCTCATGAAGGTGGTGGACATCATGGAAACCTTCACCGACGCTACGTTTGAAATCGTAGGCCACACGGATAACCAGGGCAACAAGGCCAAGAACAAGCAGCTCTCCGCTGACCGCGCCGAAGCTGTGAAGAACTTCCTTGTAGAAAAGGGAATTTCCGAAAGCCGTATTACAACATCCGGTATGGGTGACACCAAGCCGGTGGCCTCCAACAAAACCCCCGAAGGGCGTGCGCAGAATCGTCGTATCGAATTCAAGCGCACGGATATGAAATAAGGAGTAGATGATGACGCGTACTAGTTTCATCAAAACGTCAGTCCTCGGACTTACAGTGGCTGCCAGCTCTCTGTATGCTGAAGCCGTTTACTCCCCGCACAAATACCAGCAGAACGACTGGTTCGGCGAATTTGGTAGTAACAACACTGCAATGTATGTGAACCCCGCTGGAATCGCTCTGACCGACCAGCTTGAAGTGAGTGCCGCTTTCTTCAGCTCCATCAGTGGCGAAGCTAGCCAGGAATACGTAAGCTTGGCATTCCCCATGGATTACAAGCACACCATCGGCTTCTCTTTCTTTGAGAACGGTGCTTCTATCGACGGTACCAGCAAGTCCTATGGCGAATACGCCTTCTTGCTGGGCTACGCATACAACTTGATGCACTGCGTTGCCGTGGGTCTTGATATTTCCATCCTCTATATCAACCAGTTCGACGAAGTCAAGCACATGACCTTCGGCGCCGATGTTGGTGTGAGTTGGAACCCGCTTTCTTCTTCCAAGTACGGCGACCTGCTTGTGGGTGTTGCCTTGCAGAATGCTTTGCAGCCTGCCATCAGCACCGCCGAAAAGGACGCTCCTACTATGGTGCTCTTTACGGAAAGCGAAGCGTACAAGATTCCTGCAAACCTGAACCTCTCCTTGTTCTATCGTGGGCTTAACCGCTCTCTCGAAGCCAAGGCTGAACTTTCTATCATCGACGTGATGCACGACGATGACGAAGGTGGTGAAGGAATGAACCTTGAAACGAGCTTCACCTTGACTTACTACCTGTCTCCGCACCTTGGTGTCCGTCTTCGTTTCACGAAGGAAGGCTACCCCGTTGCCGGCGCTACGGTTAACGTGAAGGATGTAAGCTTCTTCCGCTACCTGCAGCTTGACCTGGAAATGTCTCACGACGACCTCTATGCCAAGAAGAACCGTGGCTTTATCTGGGCCGTGAAACTCACTACCCGCTTCGGTGACACTCGTGAAGAGAAGATCGGCGAAGAACGGTATCGTCGCTTGAAGATCGAACCTGAAAACGACTACCGCGCCGCTATGCGTCTGTACTTGAACCGTCAGTTCCTCGAAGCCGCTTATGCCTTCGGTAAGGTTCAGACGAAGTACCCCGCATTCCACTTGGTGGACCAGGCTGCCTTCTACAAGGCAAAATCCTTTGAAAACCTCCGCATGCACAAGGCTGCCCGCGCCGTTTACGAAGACGCTATCAAGCGCTATCCGAGAACGGAACAGAACGCCAAGTACCACTTCCAGTTGATGAACATCGACTATAAGGAAGGCAAGTACACCGACGCTATGGCCAAGTATCAGAACATCGTCCAGGTGTTCGGCAAGAGCGACGTGAAGGCGGACGCTGACTATATCGCCGGTCAGATTAAGTTCGAACAGGGCCTCTATCAGGAATCTGTGGACCTGCTCGCCGCTATTCTCCCCGGTAACGCCAACTACTTCTACGCCCGTTACACCATGGGTATCGCCTACAGCCGCATGGGCAAGTGGGAAGAAGCCGAAAACTGCTTCCGCGACATTACGGAACAGCCGGTTTCCAACCAGTCCGAACGCGACCTGCAGGATGCCGCCAAGGTGAAGCTCGGTCATATCTACTTCTCTGGCGAAAAGCCCGATGTGGCTGCCGCCGCCCAGATGTATGGCCAGGTGGAACCGGGTTCTCCTGTGTATGACGAAGCAATGCTCGGTATTGCATGGTCCTTCCTCAAGGTGAACAAGCCCGACGAAGCTCTGAAGCCTGCCAACTGGATTATCAGCAACCTTCCGGAATCCTTCCTGGTTTCCGAAGCCTACCTGGTTCAGGGTTACTGCTACTTCATCAAGAAGGACTACAACAAGGCCGTGAAGTCTCTGGAACAGGCCGAAAAGCGTACGGAACAGCCGGTTGTGTCTGTAGCCGCACGTGACAGCGCCCGTCAGGCTTACGAAGCCATGCAAAGCGACTTCGACTCCGTGCAGGTCAAGGCTCTTGACCTTGCCCGTCAGCTGCCCACGCCTCGTGTGGAAAGCAAGCGTGAAGCTTTGAAACCCGACTTTGACAAGGCCAACAAGGCTATCGAAGATTATGCGGAATTCACTCAGAGATCTATCCAGAGTGACCGCTTTGAATCTAACCGTAAGCGCATTTTGGATGACGCTGGCTTTACTCTGGCTACCGTCAAGACCAAGATGGCTGGTGGTGCCGGTGGTTCTGGCGCCGCTCAGGAACTGGAGGAATTGGATGACCTGGAGTAATCCGGGTTCATCCCTTTTTATAGAAATATAGGTGGATAGAGAATAATGAAACGTATCTTAGTCTTAACGGCAATGGTCCTTTCCCTGGTGGGAACCTCCTTTGCCGCTTCCGATCCATGTAAGGATAAAACTGAAGAAGCTAAAAAGCTCTATGCTAAGTGCAAGGCCATGGAAAAGGGCTCTGCAAAATATAAGGAGTGCGCTAACTCTTACAAGCTCCTTAAGAACCAGGCCGCCCAGGCATGCCGTTCTGGCGGACTTGACGAAGAAGGCATGCGCTCTGCTATCAAACAGTGGGAAAAGCAGGTGAACAACTGTAAGGGTAAGCAGAACGCCCGCTGCGCTTCTGCCTTGCAACAGTTGGGCCACTACCAATTCCAGTTAGAAGAAAAGCTCTTCCTGGATAAGCAAGCCCAGTACGAAGAAGACGTGGCATGGTGTGCCGACCGCGACAACAAGCCCGCCAAGTGCGCAAATATCGACCAGTTCCCCAAGGCAGACCACCAGAAGTCTCTGGGATATTTCCTGGAATACATCGACAAGTATCCCAAGGAAAGCAAGACTCCTATGGTGCTGTACCAGGCTGCCGCCGTGCAAGAAGCCAGTGGCGAAGACGAGAAGGCTTTCCGCCTCCGTGAACGTCTGGTCCGTAACTTCCCGGATAACGGCCTTGTTCCCAAGGCATGGCTCCGTATAGCAGAATACCACTTTATGAACCGCAAGTTCCGCGACGCTATCGACGCCTATAAGAAGGTGACTGGTTTCGAGAACTTGACGGGTAAGGAAGCGGCTCTTGCCATGTACCACTTGGCAGAATCTTACTACAATATCGCCGAATACGAAACAGCTGCTGTCAAGTATTATGACTACATCATCGGTGCTGATAAGGGTAAATACCCCAACGACCTCCGTGCCGAAGCTATGGACTTCATGGCGGCCTCCTTCTCTGACTTGGAAGGTGGTGGTGTCGCCGAAGCCGAAGCCTTCTTGAAAGACAAGAAGGTGCCCTTCAAGGATTCTGTGTACTACCGTATCGGTATGAAGAACAAGGACCATGACCGTAACGAAGAAGCGGTGCAATCCTTCAAACGCTTGATGTCCATCAACCCTGATTACATCGACGCTCCTCTGGCCGATATCGCGATGATTGAAATCCTCATCATCCAGCAGAAGTTCGAAGAAGCTCAGCAACACCGCTACACCGTGGTGAAGCGCTACGACCGCAACTCTTCTTGGTACAAGAAAAATCAGAAATATCCTGAATCTGTGAAGAATGCCGAAACGGCCATTCGTGGTGCTATGCTCGACATTCCGCAGTACCACCATGCTCGTGCTGCCAAGCTCACTAAGGAAGGTGACCTGGAAGCCGGTAAGAAGCAGTATGCCGAAGCCATCAAGGCTTACGAAGCGTTCCTGAAGCGCTATGCCAAGGAACCGTCCTGGGATGAATACAGGGTCCACATCAATTTGGCTCTGGTTTACCAGGAAATGCAACAGTTTGCAAACGCTGCCAAGATGTTCAACTGGATCGTGGATTCCGACACCACCCGTTACGGACGCCGTCCCATGGGTGACAAGGAACTCCTGAAGAAAGAAGAAGCTGCCTACAACGCTGTGCTCATGATGGACCAGGCTCGTGAAACGGCCAAGACCAAGAAGTACGGTGGCGATGCAGCTAAGGCCTACAAGGGCGAAGAAACCAAGGCCTACTTTGCTCAGGTTGACAAGTATATGGCCAAGTTTGGTCAGAACAAGGAAGCTGCTGAACTTGCCTACAACGCCGCTATCGTGCATTACGAGGCTAAGCAGTACAAGACTGCTGTGACCGTGTTGCGCGACCTGGTTCAGCGTTATCCGGATCACCAGTACATTTTGCTGATTCGTCGTATGCTCGCCCAGTCCTTGCTGGAATCTGACCAGTTGGACGAAGCATTGGTGGAATTCGAATGGTTGTACAAGCAGTACCACGATGTGAAGGCTACCAAGAACGACTCTATGGCCAAGGAAATCGAGAAGGCTATCGCGGCCGTGCTCTTCCAGAAGGCCGAAAAGTCTGTGAAGAACAAGCAGTACGAAGAAGGTGCTCAGGCATACTTGGCATTGGTTAAGCGTTACCCGCTGGTTTCCTTTGCCGATAAGGCCGTGTTCGAAGCGGCCGTGGCCTACGAAAGCGCCGGCAAGCACGAACAGGCTGCCGAAACGTTCATGATGCTACCTAAGCAGTATGCAAGTTCTTCCCTTACCATTAGGGGTATCTTGCGTGCCGCAAGCAACTACAAGAAAGCTGGCAACCCCCGTCAGGCCGCCCAGACCTTCTTGTTCATTACCAATAACTTCCCGCAAGATTCCATGGCCTTCCAGGCAATCGGCTTCGCTGCCCAGACCTTCGACTCCATTCCGGACAAGAAGCAGGCTGCTGTGACTTACGAACTGGCCTACAAGCGCTACCCCAAGGATGAACGCACTCCGAGCTTCCTCTATAGCGCCTGCTTGAGCTACGACGAAGCCCAGATGACCGACGAAGCCATCCGTTGCTCCAAGGACCTGGTCCATGACTATCCCAAGAGCACTTACGCTTTGGATGCTGCCTTCAGCATTCCCGTGGCCTATGCCAATGCCAAGAAGTGGGAAGATGCCGCCAAGGAATATCACTTCTTCATCAAGAACTACACCGAAGACAAGGAAAAGTTGATTGCTGCCTATATCGGTGCGGCCCGTGCCTACATGGAACTTAAGGAAGAAGAAAAGGCTGTCGCCGATTACGATCAGACCCTTAAAAACTACGACAAGTACGGTCTGCAGATCAAGAACGCCGATCCGGGTGTTCCTGCCGAAGCCGCTTTCTACTTGGGTGAACATGAATACAACAAGATGGAACCCTATGTGTTGAAGGGCAAGGAAAAGGAAAAGGCCGCGACCATCAAGAAGTTGGTGGAAATCCTGCAGGCCGCCATGGGTCACTACTCCAAGTCTGCGTCTTACGCTTCTGAAAAGTGGACCTTCCGCGCCACCAACAAGATGGGTATGCTCTTCGTGGTCATGGCCACCAAGGTTCGCGAACAGGAAAAGAGTGCCAAGGGCGAGGAAGAAATGTTTGCTGAACGTATCACTATCGTGCAGCAGCTGCCTCCTTACTATGACCAGGCTCGTCCTATCTTCCAGAAGAACATTGACCTTGCACGTGACCAGGGCTTCTACAACCAGGATGTGGTTCAGGCCGAAGAGGGCTATATCGAAATGTACTACCAGCAGTGCGCCGTGTTTGCCGAAGTGGCTGACGCCTTCGCCAACGCTCCGCTGCCGGACTCCGCTGCAATCGTAAGGGAATACGTAGAATACGAAGGTGCTGTGAAGGAAGACGCTATCGAAATGGCTCACGAAGACTTGGAAGCCTATCGTGAAGAACTGAACAACAAGTCCGATGCGGCCAAGCAGGCTGCAGTGCCTGTGTGCGCCACCGGTATCAAGGCTTCTGCCCACTACGGTATTGACAACCAGTGGACTGCCAAGTTGTTCGAACTCTTGAAGCAGATGGATGAAACAAACGAAACCTTGAACACCAAGATCGAAAAGTTTGACCCGTCCACCTTGTTTGCTGACCCGGCATACTTCAAGACCAAGGCTCGTATCGAGCAGATTTCCAAGTCCGAAGTCATGACTCCGGAAGAAAAGCTCAATACCTACCGCGACATTATCAAGGAAGCCAAGGCCGAAAACGAAAAGTTGAAGAAGGAATTGGCTGAACTGAAGGCTCAGATGGCTCCGGCTCCCTCCACTACGGAAGGCGGTGCTGCAGGTGAAGAAGTAGGCGCTTCTGAATCTGGTGCTGAACCCGAGGCCGCCCCCGCTGCTGCTCCTGCCCCGAAAAAGAAGGGAAAGAAGAAAAAATAGTGCGGTAAAAACAATTTTACGGGAACCTTGTTCATAGGGTTCCCTCGCCTTTTAGGGGTTTTTGAGGTGTTTTGCAGGCTGTAAATAAAGTTTTACGGCTGCAAGACTCCCTAAAACGCTCTAAAAAAAATAAATATGAACTTAAGAATTCAAAAAACAAACCAAAAACAACTCTAAAGGAGTACACTAATGTCTAAAATGCTTCAATCCTTCAGCCCTGAATCTGATGGTTACCAGTTCATGTGGATCATCTTGGTCGTGTTCATGATCGGTCTGGGCTTCTCTATCGAACGTATTATCTACATCATGGTGAAGAGCTCCAAGGGTCGTGCCAAGTTCCTGGCCGACTTCGGTAAGCTCATCAGCTCTCAGCAGTTCGATGAAGCACTTGGCCTTGCCAACAAGACCAACCTCCCCATTGCTCGCATCATGGCATCCATCGTTTCCACCCGCGCCGGTGGCCGTGAACAGATGCAGGCCGCATGCGACGCCGTGTTCCTGACTGAAGCTCCCCGTCTTACTCGTTATATCAGCATTATCCAGGTGATGGCGTCTATCTCTACCTTGCTCGGACTGATGGGTACGATTTACGGTCTGATCTTCACATTCGATGCCGTGGCTAACAAACCCGCTTCTGAACGTGCTAAGGCCCTTTCTGACGGTATCGCTATCGCTATGGGTACGACGCTCCTCGGACTTCTCTCCGCTGTGCCTCTTCTGGTCATTGTGGGTCTTCTCAACATGAACTCCGAACGCCTGATCCAGGAAATGGAAGAAAAGGGCCTCAAGATTATCAACTCCCTCTCCTAATTTCGACTGAGAGTTTTAATTTAACGGAGTTATAAAACATGGCAAAAGAATTAAAGAAACCAGCCAAGCCTGAAGAACCGGACCTGTTGCCGGCCATGGGCTTGTTTACTATTCTGATTCCTATGCTTTTGTCTATGACCGCTTTCTCCAAGCTGGCTATTGTTGAAGTCAATCTGCCTGAACGTTCTATGATGCAGATGGACAACGACACTCCTCCGGAGCCCGACCAGCAGGCATTGAACCTTTCCCTCGCGATTACCAGCGATTATCTCGTGATAGGTGCTCGTGGTGGTTTCCAGCCTAACGTCTATTTTAAGGAAATGTGGACGTTCCGCTGCAAGTCCGATGCTAAACTGATTACCTACGCCGTTGATGACGTCAAGGCAACAGTGGAAAGTGGACACGGACCCAAGTGCAAAGATGGTTCTGAGATGGATAAAGAAAAATATCTTTACGAAATCGAGAACATCGAACTCTGGGCAATCCAGAAGGAATCTGAAGAAGATCCCGGTAAGGTTATCTGGGCACTCTACACCAACGGTGGCTCTGCCGAAGAACCCCTTGCCGATAGCGCCTATGTCGATGGGAACAACAGCTTCCTCGCTCTCCCTGGCGAAGGCACCTTGGGACTTACTCCGCCACCGACTTTGAAGAAGCCCGGTGCAGGCGTGACCCTTGCAACCCTTACGCCTAACTCTGCTCGTACGCTTAAACCGGACGTGGCCGCCAAGACCATGATTTACCCGCTTTCTGCCTACGACCTGATTGCGAAGGACCTGATTGCAATTCATACGCAGTTTATTGACCTCGAAGACGTGGATAACATTATCATCGTGGCAAACGACGATACTCAATTTGACAAGATCATTCAGCTCATGGACCGCTCCAAAGAAGCCGGTTTCGTGAAGATTCAACTTGCTAAGTTGGGAGGTTAATCATGGCTAGAAAAACTCGTAAGTTTAGCGAAGACGTACCTTTCTCCCTCACGTCCATGATGGACATGATGACCATCATTCTGGTGTTCATGATTAAGAACCTGGACGCCGAAGGTCAGCTTTTGACTCAGGCCGAAAACCTGATTCTTCCGATCTCTACCTCCAAGGTCCAGCCTACGGAAGTGTCCTTGACGGTGGTGGTCGATAATGCGTACGTTATCGTGGATAATGAAAAGGTGGTTCCCACTCCCGATGTCCTCAGTCAGGAAGACCTCCTGGTCGAAAAGGTGAATGACGTTCTGAAAGACCGTCGCGCAATCGAACAGGAACACAACCTGAAGATGGGCCTCCCGGCTGATGAAGCTGGCCATATCATTGTCCAGATTGACAAGAACATCCCGTACGATGCCATGTATAAGGTGATGGCCACTTGTGGCTTTGCCGGTTACACCAACATCGCATTTGCCGTGATGGAAAAGAACGGCGGGGAGGAATAACTATGGCTAAGAAAAAAGCTCCTATAGATCCGTTAGTAGCGTCTCTGATGCCGGAATCCGACAAGAAGATGGGCGCTATCGCCGGTATCTCCTTGATCGTTGCTCTTGCTTTCTCCCTGTGGGCTTCCATGTACGAAGCTGTGGTTGACGAAGTGATCTTCGAAGAATCTGCAGCTGCCGACCTTTCCGCTTCCATGGTGATGGACGAAAAGAAGGAAGAAAAGAAAGAAGAGAAGAAGAAAGAAGAGCCGAAGAAGCCTCGTAAGAAGGCTGGTGGTGGCGGCAAGCCCCGTGGTAAGGGTCAGCCCAACGCTCCCCAGACTCGTGGTGTGCTTAAGCTCCTCACTGCTCAGACCAAGAATGCTAGTGCCGCTGCCTACGACTTGATGAAGAACCAGAAGTTCACTAAGGACATCGACAAGGTTCTGAAAGACGTGGCAGGCCTCCAGACTACGGGTAAGACCGTTCTCGGTGGTCGTCGCGGTAAGGCTGATGGTGGCTTTAACGAAGGTTATGCCGAAGGCGGTTCCGGTGGTATCGGTGACGGTCTGGCTGGCCTCCTTGGCGGTGGTGGCGGTGGTATCGCTACCAAGGCTAAGGGCTCCATCAAGACTCCGTCTGAACGCGATATCGACATGGGTGCCGGTGGTGGATCTCGTTCCGCTGCAGACATCATGAAGGTTGTGCGTCAGCGTACTCCGGGTCTGCGCCACATCTATAACAAGTTCCTGAAGAAGAAACCGGGATTCCAGGGTAAGGTTACCCTGAAGTTCACGATCGCTCCGGGCGGTGAAGTTATCAGCATTTCCATTGCTTCCTCCACCACTGGTTACGGCGAGTTTGATGGCGAAATCAAGAATGCCGTGAGCCGCTGGAAGTTCAGCAAGGTGAAGTCCGGTAACACTACGGTAACCATTCCGTTCACCTTCTCTGAATAATTCAGGGTCTAGCTTTATGCTAAAAAAGACCGTGCCAAAAGCGCGGTCTTTTTTCATTTTTCTATTGCGTTTTTAAAAGAATATATTTAACTTTATAGTATATAATTCAACAGGAGTCCTGTACAATGAATTTTAAAACAGCTGCGGCAGTGGGTCTATCCTTCGGCGTCCTCGGCGTGGGGTCTGCCTTTGCAACCTTCGCTCGTGTGGAATCCATGGGCAAGAACACCACTTACATTATGGATGATGTTAGCATCTTTGACAACGCTGCAAACATCAACCTTTACCCGAACTACTTGATCGGTGAATTTGGACCTTATACCCAGGATGTGCCTACGGGAACGAATAAGGATCCGCAGCATCCGAACTTTGGTGGCATTTTCTCGCTTTCTCTGGGTGACGAAAACAATCCCGATCCGCGCCTCTCTATCGGTGGTCTTTTTGGCCGTATTAACAACGAGCTGATGCGTTATTTCCCAACGAAAGTTGTTGGTGAAACCTCTGGCGACACCACTGCAGTTCCTGAGACTGTGACGAACTTCGACGGCTTCTTGGGTGGTACGCTTTCTAACGGAGATGCTTGGGGCTTGCACATCTACATTGCCCACCAGGATGGCGGCGACAAGACTGAAAGCGGTGACTACCAAGTAGAAGATGGTGCTTACGCTTCTGCGGTGCAGGCCGACGGTGGCTTGAACCTGCAATTTGGCAGCAATATCGACTTTGAATTCAGTTTTGGCTTGGCCCGTATCCAGTATGGCCCGGAACACCTGAATTTCTTTGATGACGGTGATTTCTCTTTCTTGGCTAAGTCCCGCGCATTCTTTACACTGGACGCCCTGGACGGTGAGTTGGTGCCTGCCTTCTCCATGAGGTTGATGCAGGCTCCTGGTATCGAAGACAAGCATGCTCAAGCCGGCCTCGGTATCAACGTGGCCCTTGATCGCGGTTTCTTTTGGATGGGTGCCGACTTCGTCTGGAACAAACTGAAGGCTCATGATTGGTACTATGACTACGAAACTGGCGAGTCTGTTTATGACTCTCAGGGAGAGGAACATCCCCATTGGGACAAGCGTTCCGATATCGGTGGTATGATTACCTTCGGTATCGAACGTAACATCTGGTGGGATTGGTTCGTGATCCGCGTTGGCGGTCAGAAGTCTATCCTCTATACCAAGTGCGACGTGAATGAGAAGAATACAACCGGTCATGGCATTTGCCGTGACGACGGAAACTTCTTCAGCACGAACCCGCTTGCTGACGGTACTGCCGATGACCATGTGGGCTTTGGTTTCGGTATCAACATCGAAGAAAAACTGAAAATCGATGTGACTGTTGCAGAAGACTTGTTATTCCGCAACCCCTTCCAGGGTGAAGGCAGAATCTTCTCCAGAATCTCTGCAACGTATTCTTTCTAATTTGTTTGCAACAGGACTTGAGAACGCTTCCGCCATGGGGGCGTTTTTTTTGTGACTAATGGGGAATGTGAAGTGTGGAATTTTTAAATTTTTAGCATGAAATTTTTACTCTTTGCTGTCACATTCGCGTTGGTGTTTGCCGGTTGTTCTGAACGGACGGACCGCATTGAAAAGAAGCTGGAGGCCTACCTTCAGGAAGACCTGAAGTTTATGGTGGCGGAGACCATGAAGGCCGGCAGTAGGGACGCCTTGTTGGATACGCCTTATTACCGGGTCAAGGACTTTAGGCTGTTTTCTGGGGCGGAGGCCGAAATCTATTCCGCCTATGCCGAAGTGGATTATTTTATCTACAAGGACATGGCACTTCACGAGAAGCGGAAATACCGCTATGATGTGAGCGCCCGCCAGTGGGACCGGTACTACAAGGTCCTGTTCTTCGGGGCAGATTCGTTGAAGAATTAAGTTTTGCGCCCCGAACTTGGCATCTCGCGCCTCGAGCCTCAAAGCGAAGCGACCCTAGCCCCTAGATCCTAGTCCCTAACAACTAATTACTATATTAATCAACAAAATCTTCACATAGAGGGAAATATTTTGTTTGGATTATTTTCTTGCGATATCGGTATAGACCTTGGAACTGCCAATACCCTGGTTCACGTTGCAGGTCAAGGAATTGTAATTAACGAACCCACCGTGATTGCTGTAGATAGCAAGAACAACAGGGTTTCGGCCATCGGCTTCGAAGCCAAGAAAATGCTCGGCCGTACTCCTGGCGAAACCCGTGCCGTGCGCCCTATGCGCGATGGCGTGATTGCGGATTTTGAACTGGTGGAAACCCTTTTGCAGACCTTCATCAAGCGGGTGCAGAAATACCCCCTGTGGATGGTAAAACCTCGTGTGGTGGTCGGTGTGCCCAGCGGCATTACCGAAGTGGAAAAACGTGCCGTGATTGACGCTGCCAAGCAGGCAGGTGCCAAGGAAGTCCACCTGGTGCACGAACCTATGGCTGCTGCCGTGGGTATGGGAATCCCCGTGGAAGACCCCGTAGGTAACATGATTGTGGATATTGGCGGTGGTACTTCTGACATTGCCGTGATTGCCTTGAACGGAACGGTCTGCAACGCCTCTGTGCGTGTGGGCGGTGACGAGATGGACGAAGCCATCGTGGGTTATCTGCGCAGGATGTACAACTTACATGTGGGCGAAAGCACTGCAGAACAGATCAAGATTCAGATTGGCTCTGCAAGCCCCCTGGAAGAGGAACTGACCATGGAAGTCCGCGGTCACGACTTTATTGCGGGAATGCCCCGTACCATGACCATCAACAGCACGGAAATTCGTGAAGCCTTGAACGAACCTGTGACCGCCATTATCGAAGCGGTGAAACAGGCCTTGAGCATGACGCCTGCAGAACTCTCTGCTGACATTTACGACAAGGGCATTATCATGACCGGCGGCGGTTCTCAGCTTCGCGGTTTTGACGAACGTATCCGCAAGGAGACGGGCCTTTCTGTAAACGTCATTGATGAAGCTCTGGTGTGCGTCTGCAAGGGTGCCGCCCGCATTCTCGAAGATTTGGACAAGTATCGTCCCGTATTGATTGCCTCGTCGAACTAGCCCAACTGAAAACGGTCCTCGATGCTTAGAGCGTTCCGCTTTATTGCCGGTTTGTTTTCGCAGAAGCATGGCATAGTCGCCTTTGCATTCTTTCTACTGCTTGGAATCTTGATGCGTCAGGCCCCGGAGGCCACGCAGAAGAGCGTCATATCGGCGGCTCTCGCCTCCGTGTTTTATCCGGCGCAGATGGTAATTTCGTCGGTAGATGAATTCCGCTCGGTGGCTCATGAAAATGAGATGCTGAAAGAGGAAAACGCAAGGCTCCGGCAAGAGACGTACTATGCCAGCGAAGCCCTGCAAGAACTTGCCCGACTGCATGCTCTGGTGCGCTTTGACGACAAGTGGGATTATCCCATTGTGACCGCGCGTGTGGTGGGCCATAATCCCGGCCGATTCCTTACGACTCTTGTCATCAACCGTGGAACGTCAAGAGGTGTCAAGGAAGACATGCCTGTGTTTTCTATGAACGGCTTGGTTGGAAAAGTATCCAAGGCGGCACTTACACATTCCAGAGTGCAACTTTTGGTGGATCCGAATCTTAAGTTGTCTGTACTAGAGCGCAGAACACGGGTGGTGGGCTTCTTGGAATCTGTAGATGGACGAACCCTTTCGGCCATGATTCCGACCCACGCCGGCGTGAAAGTGGGGGATACCCTGATTACTTCTGGCCTTGGCGGGATTTTTCCGAAAGGAATCCCGGTGGGAACAGTAACCCAGATTCGCCCCTCTGACTTGGAAGTGATGCAATTGATGGATGTAGTGCCTTTCCAGGAATTTTCTTCTTTGGAAGAGGTCTTTGTGATGGGCAAGGAACCGGAATGGGTTGTGCAGGAACTTTTAGATGAATAGCTTGAAGTGGATAAAAGTTCTGTTGGTGTTTATCGTCTGCTTTATCTTGCAGACGACGGTTGCTGAATGGATTCAGCTGTTTGGAGCAAGTCCCGATATTGTCGTTATCATGATCGTGTCTATCGCCATCAAGTTCGGGCCTGCGGCAGGGTGCTTCTGGGGATTCTTTGCCGGATTCACCCAGGATGTTTACGGACCTGCGGAATGGCTTGGCGCTAACACCATTTCGATGACGGTACTCGGTTTTTTGGTAGGCCAGCTTGAAGAACGGTTCTTGACATTGAACCTGCCCATGAAACTGGGGGTGCTAGGCTTTGGATTCTTTGTATGTGACATGGTTTATTTCTTCTTGACGGGGCTCGAAAAGGATGTGATTACCAACCTGTTCCTTTCCAAGACCCTTCCGGAGTGTGCCTACACGCTGTTTGTTGCGGCCATCTATTTCCACTTGTCTATCGGGAAAAAGAAAAAGGTCCATGTTTAATAAGTCCGATAACGAGAGTGTTCAGAATCGGAACTGGAACGTGCTGGTCTATATGACAGCCGTATTCGTTCTGTTTGTCATTCTATTGTTTCGGCTTTATTCCTTGCAGCATACTCACTATGACGAAAATTTCCAGCGGTCGGAAAACAACCGCTTGCGTCGTGTGGAACTGGTGGCCGAGCGCGGTTTTATTTACGACAGGAACGGCGAAGTCCTGGTGCGTAACAGGCCTTCTTACCAGATTGCCTTGCAGGCGCTGAACCTGCCTCGGAAAAAGGCCGGTCGGGATTCTGTGTTTAACGCCTTGCTCCATATTGTGGACAAGGACGGAAAGAGGATGTTCGATTCCCTTTCGCTGGATACGGCGTTCCAACGGACCCGTTGGATCAAGAACAGGCCCATCCGCATTCTGGAAGATGCTTCGCCGGAGCAGGTATCCATAGTAGAAGAACATTCCGAAAAATTGCCCGGCGTGGTGACCCTTATCGAATCCAGGCGGGCCTACCCTTACGGGACACTTGCTTCCCATGTGCTGGGCTACACCAGCGAAATTTCCGAAGAGCAGCTGAAGTTGCCGGAATACGAGAATTACTCCCAGGGTGACCGTATTGGCCAGAAGGGGCTGGAGCAGTTTTATGACCAGGAGTTCCGCGGAACAAACGGTGTGAAGGTGGTGGAGGTGAACGCCTCCGGCCGCGAAATCAGTCAGGTGAAGGGGGTAGATAGCAAGGCTCCCATACCGGGACTCCATCTGGTATCGACTATCGACCTGAAATTGCAGAAGGTGGCAGAAGAGGCCATTCCGGATACGGCCCGCGGGGCATTGGTGGCCATAGACCCGCGAAACGGCGAGATTCTTGCCATGGTCAGTTCGCCTAGGCTGGACCCCAATATTTTCTCTTTGAAAAAACGTGAACGCAACAAGGGATGGGCTCAGGTGGCCCTGGATTCCCTGCGGCCCTTGACCAATCGCGCCATTTCGGGAACTTACCCGCCGGCGTCTGTGTTTAAGCTGGTAACAGCCGGAGCGGGGCTGGAGTATGGCGTGCTTTCGGAATTCAAGCATTATCCTAAATCTTGTACGGGCGGTTTCCAGTATGGAGCCCGCTACCAGAAGTGCTGGGGAAGCCATGGAAACCTGAACGTGGTGAACGCCATCCGGCTCAGCTGCGACGTGTTCTTTTACCAGGCCGGTCTCGATATTGACATGACCCGCATTAATGAATTTGGCAGGCGTTTCGGCCTAGGAGAAAAGCCCCTGGGCGTAGATATTCCCGGCGAAAAGGCGGGGTGGCTTCCGGATTCGGTTTCTTTCAACCAGCGGAACAAACGCTTGGGTTGGCGTTGGGCCAGGGGGCTTATCCTGAACTTGTCCATTGGGCAGGGCCAGATTGTGACGCCCTTGCAGCAGGCGGTGCTAGTTGGGTCTCTTGCCACCAACAAGGGCGTTTACAGGCCGCATTTTATGAAGGAACTTCGGGATAGCGAAGGAAACGTGGTCCGAAAGTACGAACCCGAAATTGTTCGCTCCGGAAAGATGAAGGAATCTACCCACCGTATTTTGATGGCGGCTATGGATTCTGTGGTGAACCACCCCGGAGGAACAGGTAAGCGCGGCCGCGTGCCCGATATCCGCGTAGGGGCTAAGACCGGTTCTGGCGAATGGAAGAAGGGCGAAAAGACCCACGCCTGGTATGCGGCAGTGGCCCCGCTGGACAATCCGGAAATCGCGGTAGCCGTGATTATGGAAGCCGCAGGTGGTGGTGGCGCCGTTTCGGGCCCTATTGCCCGTAAGGTGCTGATGGCCTACTTTGGGAAGGAGGACAAGAAATGAGTTCCGGTCGTTTTTTGGACAAGTCCCTGAAGGTGGACTGGTTTTTCCTTTTCTTGACCCTTTGCCTGATGGTCTGTGGTGTGTTGCTGGTTTATTCCGCCACCAACAACGAGAAGGTGGTCTTTTACGAGACTTTCTGGTTTAGGCAGATTATTTACTTTGTTTGCGGTAGCGCCATTGCGGCGGGCGTTGTCTTTTTGCGTCTGGATTGGCTCAAGAGGATGGTGGTACCCATGTATGTGGCGGCATTGATTCTGCTTGTCGTGGTGCTGTTTTTTGCCGGTGACGTAGTGAAGGGCGCAGGCCGCTGGATTGACCTTGGCATATTCAAGCTGCAACCCTCGGAGTTTGCAAAGATTGCCTACCTGCTGACCATATCCTATTGGCTCTCCAGGCATCCGGTGAGCCTGTTCAAGCTGAAGAGCTTTGTTGTGCCCATGCTTTTGTTCATTGTGCCCTTTGCCCTAGTGTTGAAACAGCCAGACCTGAGTACGGCCCTGGTGTTTATTGCGGTAACCTACGTGGGGTTCTTTTTTGCGGGACTCACTTTGACGGACATGTTCCTGCTGGCAAGTCCGCTCCTTTCGGTGCTGTTCTCCCATTCCCAGACGACTCTTTACCAGGTGCTCTGGGGACTCTTGATTTGTGCGGTGGTGTTCTCCCTGGTGCGCCGTCGCTTGCCCAAGATTTTGACTGTTTTGTTTTTGGTGGTGAACATCTTTGCGGGTTATGCCAGTTCTATGGCCTGGAACATGTTGCAGCCCCACCAGCAGAAGCGGGTGAATACCTTCTTGGATCCCATGAGTGACCCCTTGGGTGACGGCTACCAGGTTTTGCAGTCCCTGACGGCCATCGGTTCAGGTGGCCTCAAGGGCAAAGGCTTTGGGCATGGCACCCAGACCAACCTGGCCTTCTTGCCCGAAGAACATACGGACTTTATCTTTAGCGTGCTGGGGGAACAGTTCGGCTTTATGGGTTGTGCCGTAATCCTTGTACTTTATTTCTTGTTCCTCTGGCGGGCCACCTCTACTTGCAAGCTTTTCTCGGACCCCTTCATTACCCTGATTACCATGGGGGCCTCTACCATATTCCTTTTCCATATTCTTGTGAATATCGCCATGACCATAGGGCTTATGCCCGTGACGGGGCTTCCCTTGCCGTTCCTTTCTTACGGAGGCTCTTTTGCCCTTACCTGTATGGTTTTGGTCGGTGCGATTCTTTGTATGAGGTTCCAGGGCCATCGCCAGTAATTATATTTACGGCATTATGGCTACTATTCCTACCCTCAAAGACAATCTGGTTATTGAAAACATCTGCCCCCAAATCGAAGGGGGGCGTTTTATGCTCAAGCGTGAGCCCGGTGATACGGTAACGCTTACGGCGGATATTTTCCGTCACAGTCACGAGAAGTACGACGCTGCGATTTTCTACCGTCACGTGTCCAAGAAAAAATGGGAAAAGGCTCCCATGCACTTTGTGGATAATGACCAGTGGGAAGGTTCTTTTACCGTCAATAACATCGGTTACTACGAATACAAGATTTGCGCCTGGACCATTGAACCGAAGGATGTTCCTACCGAGTCCCCCGTGATGAAACTCCGTGTGGACCCTACCTACAGCCGTGTAGGAACCTGGTACGAGATGTGGCCCAAGAGCCAGGGTACTGACCCCAAGAAGAGCGCTACCTGGAAGGATTGCGAAAAGCAACTCGACTACATCGCCGACCTCGGATTCGATACGGTTTACCTGGTGCCGATTCACCCGATTGGTGTTACGAACCGCAAGGGCGCAAACAACGCCTTGCACGCCAAGGTGGACAAGAAGGGCAAACCCATTGAACCAGGATGCCCCTACGCCGTCGGTAACAAGAACGGTGGCCATTACGACGTGGACCCGGAACTGGGATCCATGAAGGACTTCGAGCATTTTGCAAAGACCGCCCGTGATAAGGGACTCCGACTGGCGCTGGATATTGCCCTCAACTGCAGTCCGGACCACCCCTACGTGAAGAGCCATCCGGAATGGTTCTACCACGAACCGGACGGCAGCATCAAGTTTGCGGAAAACCCGCCCAAGAAGTACGAGGACATTTACCCCTTCGACTACTACAACGAAAACTACAAGGCCCTGTGGAAAGAAATCGAGAACATCATTCTGTTCTGGGCCGACAAGGGAATCGAGATTTTCCGTATCGATAATCCCCATACTAAGCCTTTCCCCTTCTGGGAATGGCTCATTGCCGATGTGAAGGAAAAACGCCCGGAACTGGTGTTCCTGGCCGAAGCCTTTACTCGCCCGAAAATGATGCACCGTTTGGCAAAGTCCGGCTTTGACATGAGCTATACCTACTTTGCCTGGCGGTCTGCCAAATGGGAATTCGAGCAGTACCTGAAGGAACTTACCCAGAGTGGTGCCAAGGAATACATGCGGGGCATTTTCTTCCCGACCACGCCGGACATTTTCCCGAAATACCTGGCCTACAAGGGCCCTAACGCCTTCAAGCAGCGTTATTTCTTGGCGGCTACTCTTTCGAGCCTTACCGGTATGTACAACGGCTACGAGCTGTGCGAAAACATCCCGAGTCCTATCAAGGAAGAACTGGCCGACAGCGAGAAGTACCAGTACAAGGTTCACAACTGGAGCGGTCCGGGTATCCAGGACTTTGTCCGTCGGGTAAACACCGCCCGTCAGGAACACGCCGCCCTGCAGGAATACGACAACCTGGAATTCCATTACGCACAGAACGACCAGCTGATGGTTTACTCCAAGAAGACGGGCGACGACATTATCTTGTGCGTGTGCAACATGGACATGGACAACCCCCAAGAAGGCCTGGTGGAAATCAACATGTCAAAGCTTGGCATGGCCGAAGATGACTTCTACTTCTTGAAGGACGTGATTACCGGAGACAGTTTCGTGTGGCGTGGCAGCAAGAACTTTGTCCGCCTGGATCCGGCCCGTGCTCCCGGACACATGTTCATTGTGAAGAGGATATAGAGATCGTTTTGGAGAATGTGGAGTGTGGTATGTGTGATGTGAAATTAATCATCTCACACTTCACATTTCACACTTTTATATCGCCTGGTATATCTTGAATATGGCGAGGATCTTCCCGATGATAGCGGGGATTCCCGGACACAAGAAGCAGAGCATGACGCGGGTGACGCGGTTTTTCCACCAGTGCTTCACCTGCCAGATGTCGTCGGCGAGGGTCTCCATTTCTTGGACTCTCGGCGGGCGCATATAGACCTGGGTGAGGGCGGTAAAAAACCCGACGCCGATAAGCGGGGTAAGCCCTGTAAATGGAGCCATGATCAGCGCCACCAGAACCGTGAGGGGGTGGCCGCCTGCGATGATGGTGCCCAGCATGGCGCCGCCACCGGTAAGCATGGCCCAGTGGAGGCTCAGTTCGCCGGCCTTTTCGATGCCTGCCTGGTATCCGATGTAGATGATGCTTGCCACGATGGCTACGGGAATTGCCCAGCCGATGATTTTCCAGATAGGGGAGCCCTTGGGGATAACCGTGATGGATTCTTCGCTGGGGAGTTCCTTGTTCTCGCTGATGATGCTGGCGATTCCCTTCACGTGACCGGCGCCTACCACGGCCACCACCTTGTTTCCGGGGGCGGTCTTGATTTTGCTTGCCAGGTACTGGTCCCGTTCGTCGATGAGAACGGTCTTTACTTCGGGGAAGGTCTTGCCGAATTCCTGCATCATGGCGCTGAGGGAATCCTGTTCCTTGATTTTGGCCAGTTCTTCTTCGCTGACCTGGGTCTTGTCGAAGATGCTCCCGAAAAGGCCGCCCAGAAGACTCAGCTTGCGGTACCAGGGGGTGCATGCCCAGGCCCGCTTTAGCGTAATCTTGATGTCCCGGTCGGCAAGGACCACGGGGATTTCGTTTCCTTCGGCCTCATCTACAGCCTCTTTCAGTTCGGCTCCGGGCTTGACTCCGGTCTGGGCGCCCATGCGCTTTTGGTACGAGCCCAGCACCAGGTTGGCGATGAGTGTGGCGAGCTGCTTGTTCTTGATGACGGACTTCAGGTCGGTATTCTTCCAGCGGTCGGGATCCTTGAGGGACTGCATGCGACCGGCGTCCAATTCTACGCACACCGTATCGGGTTTTTCGGCTTCGATGGTCTCCTTGACCAGTTCCTTAGACGCCTGGGAGATGTGGGCCGTGCCTACAAGGACGATTTCCCTGTTGTCGCTAGTAGAAATTCGGTAGATGTCCGCATTTTCTCTCATAATGGGCGAAAAAATAGAAAAAAGGGGGTGGTTGTTCGCGAAAAATGCCTAAAAAAGCAAAAAAAAGGTAAAAAGCGGATTTTTTAGAAAAAAATGTGTATATTTGAAGGGGATATTATTTTTTCGGAGGAAAGTCCTATGAAAAAACTATTGATGGGTGTGTCTTTTTTGGCGATGATTATTGCTGGCTGTGCAGGTACGGTGTCGGACGATCCTGAAAAGATTGATACCGCCCTGGTTGGTTTTACATCATGCGTGCAGGGATCCCGCTGGGGTGAAGCCTTGGATTATGTGACCGAGAGCGAAGCTAACGAAATTAGTGATGGTGATGAATTCAAGGAAGAATACAAGGTTGCCGCTCGCCGCCTACCTCTCTCGACTCTCCGCAAGGCGGGCTTGAAGGTGGATGGCAAGGGCCGCTTGATTGGCATCAAGGACGCCATGGATGAAGCCAATGAACGCTATATCGTTTCCGAAGAACAGGCCAAGGTTGGAACCAACCTGGAAGAAATGGAAAAGGAACATATCCGCCGTCGCCTGGAAGAAGGCCAGCGTGTCTTGAAGCAGGAGGAGGAGGCTGCCAACCAGGAACAGGAAGACATCGTGTATTCCAATAAATTGACGGAAGAGGAAAAGCGCAAGTATGGCAGCACTCGCGACTTGCAGGCTCCTGAAAAGTACGAAGATGAAAATACGGAAGCAGCTGAAGAAGAACTTCACGGTGACTACGAATCCGACTGATTTAGGACAAATTAAATCATCTTATTTCCCTCGACTTTTGTCGGGGGATTCTTGTAAAGAGACATGAAACGTTTATCGATTATTTTATTTGCCTTTGCCTTGGTTCTCGTTGGCTGTGGGGATTGGGGAACTGACGGCTCGGACCACGGTTACCAGGCAAAGATCCATTTCCACTACTACTATGGGCAGGATTGCTCCTGGATGGGGGCTGACTACCTGTGCGGCGATACCTATTCCTTGTCGCCTTCTCTGACGGTATCTGTGAAGGTGGACTGGAACGGGGATGCTACTGTCTATTACGATGGTTATGGTCCGTACTATTTTTGGGATGGCGAATATGTTTATAGATACGACCGCCACTACGAGGAATATTATTACCAGTTTGATTTGGACGGCAACTACAGCCTAACCGTTTATGTTTCGGGGGCCGAGGTTATATACGCCGACACCTATACCGGGGTGGAACACCACTATTTCTACGACGTGTGGTGAGTCTTTAATGAAATTAGCTTTTGCTTCTCTATTATTTTCAATTTTTTTTGTGGCCTTTGCTATAAAGACTCTTTCTGGTGGTGGCAGGGACCCTTTTTTTGTAGACACATCCATTGCGCTTTCTCGTTATGAACCGATGCTTTATGCAAATCAGACTATAGGAACAATGGATGATTTTGTTCGAAAAAGAATGAACTTTTTTGACGATTCTCTTTCAAAAATCCTAGATTCTTTATCGAAAGGGAAACTTGATGAACGGAATTTACTAGAATTACTCAATATGGAATCCAACGTGGCCCGACATAAGATGCTCGATTCCGCCCGCCTGGTTGCAGGGGCGAAAATACAGAATGTCTATGAACAATTCAATAGTTTGGTTGCTTCATTTGGCCAACAGCATGGTTTTGAAATTCTTTTTGGTACGGCCTCAAATTTTGTGGTATATGGAGCGAAGGGGAAAGCGGACAAGACACGGGACTTACTGCGGTATATGGGGGTGAAAGATGAATAGGCTTGCAAATGTCTTTGCTGTGGTTGCGCTGATTCTTTCTGCTGTTGGAATCGTTTACTGTATCTTTGTCCATGAAACGTCAGTTCGTTATGGATTTATCAATACCGAAAAGATGCTGAATACCTTCGTAGAAGCCCAGAAGGTGAGGGATCAGTTGCTTGCAGAAGAATCTAAGTGGAATGATGCTGAAAAAGTTATAGAGGATTCTCTCGCTAGCTTTGAGGAACGGTTGAAGCTGGAATACGATACGGCGTCTATTGAAACAAAAAAAAAGTTAAAGTCGGAGCAAACACACCGGATAGAGGAACTTGGCCGGTTTGAGCAGGCGAAAAAAGGCGGGTTGCAGAAAATGCAGTCAGAGTTGATGGCCCCTGTTTATGAGAAAATAAATGGATCTCTTGCGGAATATGCCAAGGAACATGGGTTAGATGTGGTATTTGCGTCCAGTAATGGCAGTATAGTGTATGGGGACGGTTCACGTGCGGACTTGACTGAGGATTTTGTTCTCTTTTTGAACAATAAATATCGATGATTGCGACTTTTGTGACAAAAGCGAGAAATTGGCTGATGGCTGCTTTGGTTGCCATTTCTCCCTTGTTCGCATTGCAGGGAGGCCCTGTTCAACCTGACTACATGCAGTTCGAACCCTCTGGAATGAAGGACATGGTAAGTCTTCAAACTGGGAACTTTGCATACTCCATACCTCTCGGAGAACTGCCTGGACCTTATGGAGGCTATCCACTAAGTTTATCTTACCACGCTGGAATTTCTCCCCAACAAGAGGCTACATGGGTTGGACTCGGTTGGACCCTTTCTCCGGGGAGCATAAGCCGCGATATTCGCGGTATTCCTGATGACCAGTTTCATGGTGGTACCCTGGGGTATGTATATCGCTACTCAGCTATGCGAACATGGAACCTAGAGACGAGTTGGACCATGGGTGTCGTAAGTGTTGAACAGAATGTTTCCAGCACGGGCGGGGTCGGATTTAGTGCAACTGCTGGACTGAACATTGCAAGCTTTGCCAGTGTGGGTTTTAAGGTTGGGACAGAAGCCATAGGGGTAGAAGGAACGGTGGGCTTCAACAATACGGCTGGATTAAACATGAGTCTGATGCTCTCGTCAAATGGAATTGCTTCGGCGAGGATGGGAACATCAATCGGAGGCCGAAACGTCAAGGCCTCGGCAGGAGTTCAGTATTCTACGGGAAGCGGGGCTGCATACAGCGTTGGGTTCGGGGACGCTCATGGAGTGTCGAATGTGGGCTTAAGTGCAGGCCCGTCGGGAATCAGAACGTCAATGAAATCGGGACCGATATCAACGGAGATGAGTAGGAATGGATCCAGTGTCTCTGTCAATGGAGGAATCCTATCTGTCTCCAACGCCTCTGCCAAGGGTGGTATACGGACATCCAGCGTTGGTTTCGCTATTGTGGTTCCTACGTACGTGGGCGTTTTTTCGTTAGGTTTTGGCCAAGCTCTACATGAGTACCATTTGCGTTCTGCAACTTCGGACTACGTTTACGGATACATGTATCAGGCTGGCCCGTCTATTTTGTCCGATGGACAGAATAAAATTTTCGGGCTGCCTGTGGCGACTGCATCCCAGGGCGGTTCGTCGGGAAACATTCCGTGGAAATGGACCATGAAAGGCCGGACTTTGGAAAGTTTGGGTGAAGATGAAATGTATCCCTCATATGATATGTACACGGTGTCTTCCGAAGGTGTTTCTGGCACTTTTCGTCCCTTTACCCGCGAGGAACACCGTTTACACAAAATTGTGAGTAACGAGAAAACTACAAGCAGTGAAGTTTTTGAAGATTATTCAGTCTTGCTCAAAGATTCTACTGACGGATGGCCTTATGGGAGTGAATTTGAAGAGGCCACTGGGGGCTCTGTTCTAGCCAGGTCGCAGAATCACGACTATGAATCTTACCGACAGTGCATACATAGCGATAGTTGCTCCCCGTATGCTCTTTATTCAACCCGTTTCCGGAATGAAGGAAATAGGTTGGTTTTCCGGAAGAATACGGAGTCTGACGATACCCTTACCACGGGGATGAATTTCTTGTTTGTCGGGGAAGGGGGGTATTATGAAAGTGAACCTTTTGAGGGTGCGAAATCCCGCGAGCGGAGGAAAATTTCGGACATCTTGCTAAAAAGGAAATTGGATAGTTACGATTACGCCCTTTATGGCTCCCGGAAGATTGAACCAATTCTTGAGGATAATAGCCCTGTGGGAAAACTTAAGGGTTTCGTGATAACCAATTCGGATGGGACTCGGTATTATTTTGAGCAACCTGTAAGATCTTACCTGAAAGTGGATTATTCTATCAATCAGGAAAAGGGAACTCCGATATTTGTTGACTTGGAGGGAGATGCCTCTGATGGTTATCTAGAAAATATGGCGAAGTCTGTAAAGGAACTTATGGGGTGGACATTTGAGATGGCGGACCCATCGAAGGCCGTAGAGAACACCCTCAACTATGTCTTTAAGAAAGGTTCCCTCGACGAGAACTGCAAGGCTGATGCAGAATCTGAAAATAATGCGCTGTTCTATACCTATCAGGTGAACATGAACCCTTATGCCACACAGTGGCTGCTTACTGAAATCCGTGGTGCAGATTTTATTCAGCTTGGAGACTCCGTTGGGGATAATGTTGGCTACAATGTCAAGTTCCATTATACGGAGCCTTCGATTTATCGCTGGAGAACACCTTTTGCAAGGCCAGGACTGGATGCTGTGGACTTGCCGAATTTCAGGATGCCCAGGAATGGCTATACGCCGGAGGGGTGCGACTCGCGGATGTACCAGGCTGGGTTCGGAGTCAAGGAATATGTTTATCTGAAATCCATAGAAACCTCGACGCATAGGGCCGAATTTGAACTGAACGACCCTGCAACTGAAGAACGTGTAGACGGGAAGGGCTGGGATTTCAACTACAATGACAAATCGAAAACCATGCCCATGGTTGTTCAGGCTTCGATTTTGTCTAGAGCCAGTGTGGTTTCCGAAGAAAGCGCTAGTCTACCCACTGGAAATGGTTACCAGCAGGCATTCACGAAGCAAAAAATCAGCATTGTCCCGGAATATCTTTATACCAACATGAAGTTGCCCGAAAGACTTTTAAGAAAGTTCCGCGGTAATGCGGCTATAAAAGTAACAGGGATGCCTTCTGTAGATGCGCCAACAAAGTCTCAAATGGTGCAAGATACAGTCCTGTACCAAATACCCTCGGAACTTACCTTCTCTGTAGATTCAGTGGGCCAGTTCGAGGAATCTCCCGCCGATGAATACGGGTATGGACTATACAGGCTTCGCATCCGCCTTGTCGGCGATTCCATTTACGCATATCGCTATGCAAAAAGCAACAGCGATATGGACAAATATAATCAGACTTTTGTTGTTTTCGGGGAAAACGGAAACTATGTTTCTCATCCCCTCATAAACTGGAGCGATCTGGTTTTTGCGGGTGATTCGAGTGACCCTGCAGAAAATCAGATGCGTTACTTGAAAAAAATATCGTATTTTAACCGTGGTGATTCGACACCCTACCGTGAATTTGAGTTTGGCTATGATTATTCCTTGCATCCCAAGGCGTTGAATTCTTACTGCAAGGGACGCTATCCTGCAGACAACGGACAGGTTGAGGACTCTCCGGATTATGCGGGCCTTGGAATATGTGAAAGTCAGAATAGCGGGAACCACCTTTATGGCAAACTTTCCCTGAAGTCAATTACGGAAACGGACTGTCAGTACGGAAAGTGTTCCAGTCTGCCCCCGTTCAAGTTTGAATACCATTCTCCGTCTCTCACGTCAACACGGTTGTCTACAAAAAACAGTTGGATGAATTTGTCGCAGAATTTGACTTATGCAAGCCCCGAAGATACGGTCGGGACGAACCAGTTCCCGGATAGCTATTATGAGAATATTACCGATTTGGATGCAAGTATTATCGCCTCTTCCAATGTTGTAGATGATTGGGGGTTCTGGAACGAGCGCGCAAATCCAGAAAACCACAAGGTTTGGCAGGATTTTGCCGACTATGGTGCGTCTGCCTGGAGCCTTTCGCGGGTGACGGAGCCTGCTGGGGGAGTTATAGAGATTGATTACGAGAGAGATGTCTACAAGGATGGAGAAGAAAATTCTAACGAGAACATGTATGCGGAATTTGAAAGTGCAGATTACTGCAAAAACTTTGCCGGGGATTATTCGGTTGCGGAATCGGACAGTTCCCGGATATGCCTGGAACTATCTCCGCTGTATTGGCGAGAACAGTGCTTGGGACCCCGCTCTGCCTTTTGGGATGTGGTAAGGCCCGCTGGCTATCGGGGAACGGGTTTTGAGTACCTTGATACTATGGGAATAACCACGTCTGGCGAAGTAGACACATCGCGCAATGTCTTGTACAATGTTCTTGGCAACATGGGAACTAAGGTAAAATGCGGTTTTGGCGGTCTTGGCAGGTGTTCTAGGACTCGTTCCGTTGCCGTATTGGGTGATGCAAAACCGCTAAAATTGCTATCGAAAAACGACGGGTCTGCCCGCCGCCTGCTTGTGCTGGACCGTTCCATGCACTATATGGATGCCGCCCTTCAAGCTGCCGCCGACAAGATAAATTCAAGCAAGAATTGGGGAATCAAGTCCAAGCAGGGTTCCTTCTGGGTTAGAAATTCAATGTCCGAGATGAAGGGCGGCGATTTGCGGGTCAGGCGCCTTGTCCGCCATGACATCGGACGGACTGTCACGACGGAATACACGTATGAACCCGGTGAAATAGCACAGTTGCCTGATTCTGCTTACAATACGGTAATTGGGAACCGCTTCTATTCGGGCAAGGTCTCGTTTGCCCTTCCCGACATGGACCTGTCTCCAAAATCCAGGATAGTGGGCTTTGGCGATAATGACTTGTTCTATGTTCCCGGTTCCAATATCACCTACCCCAAAGTCACGGTGAAAAATTATGGGGCGGGAATATCCAATGGACGGACAGAGTATGAATATGTCACGCCTGAGACAGGCATTCCTGCGGACTTTATAGACGAAGACACTCGGAGTGCCCTGCAACCGTTCCTCCGCGTGAATACCAGGATTTTCGTGTGGGGTGGCTACGAGGATGACCGGACATACAAGGAGCGCCCCTTCCTTGTGGCATTCACCCTACTTGATGCGAACAAGCATGCCCTCGGAGAAACCCGCAAGATGATGGTTGTAAGGGACGGGGTGACCAGTTTTACGTTCTATGATGAAAACATCCGCAATGCCCGTTACCTTGCCGCCACGTCACGGTTCTCGATGGATTCATCCCTTTCCGTGCAGCATGATACCCTTGCGTTGAACGCCTCACTTTCCGATTTTAACGACATGGATGTCTCTGTTATCTGGTTCTTGGGAACTTATACCAAGACATACAACAAGCAGGGAATGAAGGATGAGATTCGCGATGACCAGAACTTTGTGTTGCATAAATCGTGGTTGCGTTCGCAGAAGGAGGGCTATTACCCTATCATATACAAGGCTGTGGAGTATGGACAAGATTCCATAACCTTGCAGGAGATGGATGCCAATTCGGGCGCGGAAAAAGACGAGCGGGATGTCGCCGACTTCGAAAGTTCCGTAGCCTATCACGACTTTACGGCATTCTTGGGATTGAATACAAAAATTTCGTTCTATCGCGGCGGAAGTTCCGCTTTGATGGTTAGGCAGGATAGCACCGCCTATAGCACTCGAGTCCCGGATATTGCACCCGGTGTGGCCGAAGGCGCTGAAAATACCCAGAAAAACAAGATAGGTCGTCAGGTGGAAAGGTGGAGTTATGAAAGGGTCTTGAAGTGCAAAGACGGGAAGAAAGACAAAAATTGTGAAAAACAATATATTGCGCTTTATGACAAGGATTCCCGCAAGGATTCCAAGAGTTTCAGGTATATTCGCTACCCCGCCTTCCAGGTATCTTCGGTAAGTTACACGGGTCACGACAACCAGCCGTCTTCGCACATTGGGTTATGGGGAAAAAGCGCGTTGGAAAATCACCAATTTGACCCGCTAACGGGACTTCCTACGGCGACTCTTGCAAAGGCTCCCTCCCCGGACGGAAAAGAGATGCGTAAGTTGACCTTGAAAAAGCCGCACTACTCGGTAGTTGATGGGGACACATCCCTTGCAAATGGAATGTTCCGCCGGAACATGCTTTCGCAGAACTATCTCTCCGCCCTATATTCGGGGACTGTTCCTGCAACATCGCCATGGAATTCGATTCAAGTGAATGACAGCCTGAGGAGCTTTGACATTGCGCCGTATAGGCAAATGCCCGATTCCGTTTATCCGGGAAAGAAAAGGCCGTATGTCGGATGGGGAAATTTCAGGAGTCGCCGAGAGCCTAGGGAAATCGTGGGTGGAGGTAACCTGTTGTCTGCGGTGTCGCCTTTCCAGAGTACGGATCCGGCGCATGGGCAGTCTTTTCCTACGGTAACGGATTATGATGGTGAAATGATTGGTTTTGTAGATTGGCATTTCCGGGTGCGGGAATCTCGCGACGGGTTCGGGCGGACTACGGCTACGCATTATTCTCATGATGGAATGTACGAGACGGGGCTGTTCTTCCCGGCGGGCCTTTCCGAGGTAGCAAGCATAGTTCCCCATAGGGATACCATCGCCATGGCTAATTGTGCAATAAATTCTATTGGCTATGGGGTAACAGAAAACGAACTTGTTTTGTTTGATGGTTTTTCTCAAATTAGTTGTTATGCGGTACCAAAACAGGGGCGTACCCTGATAGCTGAATATACTTTGCGAAAATCAGGCCGGGCATGGGAAACAGTCCGTGATACAGTCTCCGGGAACCCTTATGTGCTGACGCTCTATGGGGGCTACCTTTTGTCATACCTTAGAATTTACCCTGCAGATGCACAATCAAGGACATTCGTGTATGACCGCTACGGGAACATGGTCAGGTTCGTTTCCGAAGATAACGTTTCTACTTATTACGAATATGATCCGTTCGGACATCTTGTCCAGGTTCGCGATGACGATGGCAACAGTTTCAAGGCCCATCACAGGGAATACAGGAACGGAGGCCAAAATTGAGAATGGTCCTCATTTTCATATTGGCCCTTCTGGGATTGTCCTTTGGTCAGTTGTCTGTCCGAATTCCCGGCGATAGTCCCACACAGTTTATTTTGGGTGAAAAGGCTTTTGTTCCGGTGTTCATAGACGGCGTGTCGGGCAACGGCTCCACGGAACGCGAACAGGGGGTTGCCCCCTATGTTCTGGAAAATGTTTCTGGGAATGCGGGCTGGCTAAAACCAAATGGCCGCCCTGCATACAATTCCAGCCTGGACAACGCCTATTACCATTGGCAGAACAACCAGAACTTCTGGCTTGAACTTTCCGGTTTTCCTCCGGCAGCGGGAACATATTCGGGAACACTTCGAGTACGGAATACGGCAACAGGCGAGTCCCAAAATATATCGTATTCATTCAGTGTCATAAATCCACCCTCGAACTATTACGGGGTGGTAATTGCCATGCATGATTCCGCGGCCAGTTACGGACGGCAGATGGAAATATACACATCGTTAAAGAACACAGCGACCGCCGCAAGGACCCTTCAAAGCCCCTACATAGATTATTACGCTACGCGCATGTCGGGAAGACAACCCGTAGTCAATGTCTGGAAAAAACCATCCAACGGTTGTGTGCAGGTGTTAGATTGCGGACAAGGAAATTTTGTGATACGCCACAGGTTCAGCGGTGAAGTCTCTATCGGGGCAGGGGCAAGATCGGGAGAATTTCAAGTCGGTTACAACGAGGTGGCAGGTTCCACGAACCCCTATTACTATAGTCCGTTACAAGACAAGGACATCTGGGCGTTCTTAGATGTGAATCAAGGGTATGGCGCTGCAACAGAGAGAAATGCCTATGTGGATTATTCCGCATTCCGCTGGGCGACGAACTATACGGCTCGGGCCATGCAGCGAAACCTCTTTTATAACCAATACGAGGCCCTTTACGACCATTCCGGCAATCGATTGTGGGGTACTGCTCCGTCTTGGTTCTCTGAACAGGGGTGTCATGAAGTGCGTATGACTACAGCGACTTCGTACAACTGGCAAAAGTTTAGGACAAATTCGGGGATTTCGGGTTTCTGTACGGAAGGACTTGTGAATACATCTCCCGTGATTCAGTTTTCCACGTCCGGCCCCGACACGATATATGAGGGCGAGGACTATTTTATGCGCCCTCTCGTCACCGATGTGGACGGTGATGACTTTACCATGGAACTGGTGGGTCCCCATCCTTCTTGGATAGAAGTTGGGACCCCGGCAGATTATTGGGATGATTATGAAAATGTTATAAAAAACAATGTGAACACGGCTACAAACAGGAAGGTGTTTTACATTCGCTCTCGACATGGCGACATTCGCAAGACGGCGGTCAAGCCTACCGGAAGCTATACTTACACGGTGAAGGTGACGGATTCATATGGGGGAAGTTCTACTGCGACCCGGACGGTCGTGGTTGTTGACGGAAGCCTCCATCCGTCGCACACCCCCTCGGGCCTTGCCGTATTGGTCGGTGACGAGACCTGGTTCAAGAGATACCAGCTGGATGTGGCGAGCGGGGTAGTGAACTATTCGGGAACATCAAGGACGCTTTCCGCAGGGTGGCACTATGACTATTATGGAGTCTTTGCGGAAAGGCCCTCTACTTTACCTTTGCCTGCGGCTCACCATTGGTACACGGACCCCAACGTGGATGTTTCCTATGAAGCCTGTGGCGACGGTCGATTCCGGCTGCGCTATATTGGCAAGTCTGCCCAGACTTTACTTGCGAACCGCTCCTATCAGGACAGCAAGACGGGATTCGTTTACGGGACAAACGGAAGGATGAATAAGGTGGACGATTGGTCCATCGGAGATTTCTATGCTGGTGGCGATACACTTCGGCGTAGGCAGTATGCGCCTAAGGCCCCGCTTTATGACGGAGACGGAACTCTCCTGTGGGGTGAGGCTCCATCGTGGGCGGCGGATTGTGGTGACAATTCATCTTCATCAAGTTCAAGTCTTTGGTCGTCTAGTTCGACTACTGGACAAAGCAGTTCTTCTGTTTACCCGCCCAATTCTTCATCGAATCCTATTTCCAGTTCTTCGGTGCAGCCGGTCAGTTCCTCTTCAATTCCGGTCAGCAGCTCATCTGCGGTGTCCAGCAGCTCTGCCGTCTCGTCATCGTCGTTCAACCCTTATACGGATTTGCTTATACGTTTCTCGGATAATTCCACTTCGACAGGTGCGGCGAATTTGAAACTCGATGTGGTGAACAAGGGGAATGCTACTGCCAATATTGGCGGTTACGAACTGCGCTTCTACTATAATGGCAACGAAACCCTGGATGCGTCGCGGCTAGTGTTTGAAAACTACCAGAATCCGACCGTAGTACAAAGTAAGGTGGCCGAACAGTGTGAAGAGAACCTGTTTGTTTATAGGGTTAAGTTTTCTGATGATGCGCAAATCCAGCCGGGGGCGAGTGCTCCTCCTGGAGGTATGGACCTTGCCGTGCATCTGGATACATGGCAGAATTACGATTGGCGCGGGTTTGCCAGTTGGATGGATGCAAGTGAGCTGACGGATAATCCAAATATGGCCCTTTTTGACGCCGAAGGGAACCTTGTCTATGGGACGGAAATGTGGCCCTGTAACGGCTATACGAAAAAGAGTCTAAAGTTGACCGTGAACGAGACCGTTCATGCTGAGGGAATGGGAATACCCAACGGGTACGTGAATGATGCCGTAGGCAACGTCTCCCTAGAAGTCCGCAATGACGGTGATTCGAGCCTTGTCGGTCCTGTATATGTGGATTTTTATGTAACCCACCCTGCAAGTCATGTACCTATGCTCGTTATCGGCACCGATACGCTTTCTGTTGCCGGCGCGCTGATGTCGCTCGGCGATGGTATTGCAGTTTCGCGAACATCTTCCGGAAATAGGCATACTTTCCGCTTTGTGCTTGCAAATGGTTTGCCGGCGGCCGCAGTCCGTAACATTTCCTTTGTTTTGCTGGACCAGTGCCTTACGGATTGCCCGTCGGGCAGCGAAAGCGTCTATACTTGGAGCCTGGCAGATGATTGGTCCGCCATGGACGGTATAGCGAATCCATGGAACTCGGTGAAGACGGAAAAAGTCGCTGTCTATAGTTCTACAGGGGAACTTGTCTATGGGACTCCGGACCCTTCGTCACCGACACCCCCCATGCAGGAGATTGCCGTGGGCGACACCGTTTTCTCCTTGACGCACCCGCGAACGTCATTGGCTTCCCAGGTAGCGAACAGGACGGACGCCGTCCAGTATTCCGCGGGTCAGTTGCTTTCGGGGGGTGATTTCGAGTCGGACTGGTTGCATGGATGGAACGTGTCCGGGGCTGCGCACAGTGCCCGGGGAATTTCGCCGCAGGGTTCGAGGCACCTGGAACTTGCGAGCGGAGCCCGCATAACTCAGGACCTGCCCCTCCAGGCGGGGAGATTGCTTGCGGATAGCGGTGCGGTACTGGTGCTCTGGCATACGGGAACCCTGACAGTCGAAATTTCAAAGAACGAAACTTCGGTAAACACGAATACAGTTTCGGGTGGCGGCACATGGAAACGTGATACCGTGTTCTTTGCGAAATCCCTGTTCGATGGATCCTCCGTCTATGCTCTCTCAATTACTGCCAATGGCGCGTCAAGTGTCGATGACGCTATCCTGACTGCTGTTACAACGGCTAAGCCGGTCACCTATGCGGTGCGTTTTACCAATACGGCGGGGGAGGAACTAGAAACCCGTGCCTACGACGGTGCGGAGGAACAGCTGGTGACTGATTCCGAGCACGACGGAATGGGCCGCACCTGGAAAAAATACCTGCCCTTCGCTCTCCCCTGCAAGGGGGCTGCCGACTGCAATTCTGAACGCAAGACAGCCCACAACCCCGGCATGGCAAAGTCCTACTACACCGCGTCGAACGCGGATTATCCCGATGCAGGCGGTGTCCCGTATGTGGAAACGAAATGGAAACCCGACCCCGTGGCCACCAAGGATGTGGAGGGCGCTCCAGGTAGTGCCTTCGGCGTTACGGGCGTAGATGGACGGACGCACCTGGTAAAGTCCTACTCCTCGGGCGTCAACCTGTCAGGTGTCAACCTGCTGGATTCGGCCAGCCTGAACTCCGCCGTGGCAGCCGTGCGTCACGGCCGGGCCTACGACGGCGACACGAACTACCGTGCTGCGAGGGATGCGACCCCCACACACCTGTGGGAACTGAACACGGACCAGGACGGACGCAGGGCCTTCACGGTGAAGGACGGTGAGGGCCGCGTAATCGTTAGTGGATCGCTGGACAGTACGGGCAAGTTGCTCGCCCGCAGCGTGAACGAATTGGACTCCCGCGGCAATGTGGTCAGGTCGCACCCGCCAATGAGTTGCGGCTATACGCCAAGGCCCGCGAACTGCGTTACCCCGAATGAATACGGCTACGATGCCCAGAGCCGAATGGTGTGGAGTAAGGAGCCTGATGCGGGTGAAACTAGGACATTCTATGACCTGATGGGCCGCGTCCGCGCGACACAGACGCAGAGGCAGATTGACTCCGGGGCGTATTCCGTTACCGTCTACGACAACCTTGACAGGGCTATCTATACCGGCGAATGGAAAACTGCGCTTGACAGCGGCGCGGTAAGGGTGTATTTTGGCAATGTGCAGAACAGGAACAGCCCGACTATCGCCGAACTCACTCCCGGTACGGTAGCGCGTACGTTCTATGACCGTATGCCCGCCAGGGACACCCTGGGCGTGTCGCTTTACCCTGCGACAGTCCCGGCAGATGCTTTCAGGTACGGCAGGACCCGCATGGTGGCGGTGATATCCGACGTGTCCGTCGACGGCAACGGCAACGTTACTCGGGTGTCGACTGCAAATACCTACGACAAGTACGGGCGAGTGGCGGCGACCTACGCCTACGACCCGACAGCACCTGCGGACAGCCTGAAAATGCTCGCCGTGGAGACGGAATACGACCTTGGCGGCAAGGTGACAACGGTCAAGAAATACCCCTATGGCGTGAACGGCGGCGGGACTTCGCGGGTCATTACAGAACGTTACACCTACGACCGTCTGGGGCGTGTGGATAGCGTGTTCTCGAAGAACGGATACGGCGATGAAGTGTTGCTTGTAACCTACTCCTACTACCCGACAGGGAGCGTGAAGACTGTAAACATGGGCAACGCAATCGCGCTTGCCTACACCTACCACATCAGCGGGGCGGTAAAATCCATAACGTATTCGTTCGTCAATACCGCTTCGGCAATTTCTTCCAACGTCATCCTGAGCGGAGGCGAAGGATCCAGTGAATTATCGGGCCATA
>CAKUWY010000023.1 GCA_934699585.1 uncultured Fibrobacter sp. | reverse complement strand
GGGGGGGGGGGGGGGGGGGGGGGTGGGGGGGGTGGGGTGTGGGGTGTGGGGTGTGGGGTGTGGGGTGTGAGGTGTGAGGTGTGGGGTGTGAGGCGTGGGGTGTGGGTGTGGGGTGTGGGGTGTGAGGTGTGGGGTGTGGGGTGTGGGTGTGAGGTGTGGGGTGTGAGGTGTGGGGTGTGAGGTGTGAGGTGTGAGGTTAATTAGGAATTCGGATTTCAGATTTCGGAATTAGTTTTTTTAAGAGAACGATTCTGAATTAGAAAAGTTGATCAAGAACTTGTTTCAAAGCGGAAAGTGCACGAGGAATATCCCAGGAGGATTCATCACGGTCAGAGGCCATGTTGCTTACAGCGCGGAACTGGTATCCGGACACACCAAAGGCCTTACATACGGCAAAAAAAGCGGCGCCTTCCATGCTTTCCACCTGAATCTGGAAAAGGGATTCCCGACGGTTGCCCAGGTATTGAGTTCCCGTGCAGCAGTTGACAGTTCCTCCTGCAACCCCAGGAGCATCCAAAAGGCATAAAGGTAATTCACGAATAGAGGCTCCCTTGTAGATAGACTCCTTTGACACCAGGGTGCCCCACGGAATAAAATGTCCCTCTCTGCTCTGCGCACCCATATCGGCAATGACTTCGGTATCGATGCGGACAACGCTTCCCACTTGAAGCCCACTATTCGGGTAAGCGCCGCAAATACCAAGCAAAAAAGCTCGGTCATATTTCTTTAGACTTAAAAATCGCGCCAAATTCGCCGAGAAATCTACGATTCCCACTCCAGCTATTGCGACATCAACGGAAGGATTGACCATTGCCGGCGTAGAAGACGCCACCACCGCCGAAATGTTCTTGAAAAAAAATTGAAATTCTTGCTTGGACGCAAAGACAATCAGGGTTTTTGCCATAACGCCTCCGAAGATTTTATTCCAACTTTTCGATAGCGTCCTTGAATTCCGCTTCCAGTTCGCTTACGCGGCCAAGGTCCAAGTCCCAAGGCTTGTCCACCTCACAGCGAGAAACGGCAACAGCGGTAGCCTTGATCAGGCATTCCTCGAAGCTCATACCTTCACCATCGGCATAGAGCCAGCCCGCAAAGAAGGAATCTCCAGCACCGATATTGTTTTTCATGGTGATAGAAGGCGGTTGCAGTTGCATGCCCTGGAACTTCTTTTCCACGAATCGGAAGGCACGAACCGGAGAATCTCCGTCGGTCACCACCAAGTTCTTGATAGGAAGGCGTTCCAGCACAGCGGTGGCCGTCATTTTCCAGAACTGGGGGCTAGAGGTCACCTGCGGGATTCCAAGACGAGTCAAGAGCTTGCAGTATTCTTGCATATTGATTTTCAAAAGCTCTACGCCCTTCGAAAGCCAGGTGTCGATACCTTCGATGGCATCGACAAACACTCGCTTGCCCGTAAAGTCCAGGGAATTTATCTTCTCCAGGTCAAAGGATTGCGGGAAAGACCCGCACAAAGCGACGCACTGTGTCGATGTCCAATGTTCATTCAGCGTTTGGAGAAAATCCTCGTTCTCATTGCCCGTCAAAACAGGAGACGGCTCGATAAGTTCGGTAGTGCTTCCGCCGCTTACGATTGTGGTACAAATGCGGGTCGGCTCTTTAATCCACACGGGGGCCTGCTGGATTCCACAATCAGACAGCTCGTCAAAAATCCTTGAGCCGTGTTCCGCTCCCAAAAAGTGCATCAACAAAGGGATTCCGCCCAAACGCTGCAAGACACGCCCGCAGTTGACTCCCTTGCCCGAAGCGTATTCCTCGACCTTCGGAATGCGATGGACTTCGCCCGGAGTAAACTTGTCCAAGAAGAACAGGCGCTGCCAAGCAGGATTGAGACCGAGAATAAGGATTTCTTGAGCCATAATAAACCTAGAAGTTCACCTTGTAGAACTTGCGCTTGCCCACCTGGACAACCAGCTGGTCTGCGCCCTTGATTTCAAAGGAAGCCTGCGGATCGGTGAGCTTTTCGCCGGCGATTTTTACGCCGCCGTTCTGGACCATGCGGCGGGCTTCGCCTTTGCTTGCAAAGGCCTTGATTTCTACGAGCAGGTCCAGGGCACCGTAAGTGCCGGCCGCCACGCTGCACTCGGCAGCATCGCTGGGGATGGCGTTACCGCTGTGGATTTCCCGTTCCTTCGCTGCGGCGGCCTCGGCGGCTTCTGCGCCGTAGTACTGCGTCACGATGTCGATAGCGAGGCGGTGCTTGGCATCGTTGGGGTTCATCTTGCCCGCAGCGATATCGGCCATCATCTGCTTGATTTCTTCAAGCGGGATGTTGGTGAGGAGTTCGAACCAGTTCTCGACGATGCTGTCGGCGAGGCTGTAAATCTTGTGGTACATCACGTCGGCGGGCTCGTTCAGGCCCACGTAGTTGCCGATGGACTTACTCATCTTGACCTTGCCGTCGGTACCGAGGAGGATAGGCATGAAGAGGCCAATCTGCGGTTCCATGCCTTCGAAAAGCTGCAAGTCACGACCGCGGAGCACGTTGAACTTCTGGTCGGTGCCGCCGAGTTCCACGTCGCTCTGGATGGCGACGGAATCGTAGCCCTGCATCATCGGGTACATGAACTCGTGCAGGCTGATGGGCGTATTGGCGGTGTAGCGATTGTGGAAGTCTTCGCGTTCAAGCATCTGGGCCACAGTGAACTGGCCCATGAGCTCGGTCACCTTGCTGAACGGGAGCTTGGAGAACCATTCGCCGTTGTAGTGGATTTCCACCTGGTCGCGGCGGACCACCTTGAAGAACTGTTCCTGGTATTCCTTCGCGTTCTCGAGCACCTGTTCGTGGGTGAGGCGCGGACGGGCCTTGTTGCGGCCGCTGGGGTCACCGATCTGTGCGGTGTAGTCACCCACGATGAGCACCACGGTATGGCCCAGATCCTGGAACTGGCGGAGCTTGCGCATCACGACCGTATGGCCAAAATGTACGTCCGGGGCCGTCGGGTCCACGCCCATCTTGATACGGAGCGGAACTCCGGTATCGTAAGACTTCTGGAGTTTCTTTTCGAGTTCTTCCTGCGGCACGACATCAATAACGCCGCGCATCAAAATATCAAGCTGTTCTTTAACAGGACGGAATTGCATTGTAGGTATGAGGTTGTGAGGTGTGAGGTCGGCACTACGTGCCTTTGAGGTTTGGGAGATTGAACTGCACATCAGCTAATCACACAAAGCCCATGTTGAAGGAATGGATAATCATACGGGATAAATATAAAATTAGTAGGAAGTAGGAAGTTTGAAGTAAGAAGGAATTTGTGGTTAAAAAAGCGAATTCAAGTTATTCAACTACGCGAAGAACATCGTATTTGCCATTTTTCTCCGTCGCGATTCTATTTTCCGAAACCAGCGAGGTCTATGCCGAGCTGGTTTATTTTGTATGTAAGAATGCGCGGTGTGGTGGAAAGGCTTCGGGCGGCAGCGGCAACTTTTCCCTTGCTGCTCTTAAGGGCATCGCAGATGATGTCTTTCTCGTAGGCCTCCACCATGAGCTTCAGGTTGCCGTTCACGGGAGTGCCGCTAGTTTCGGCGGTCTGGAGCGTGGTCGGGAAATGGTGCGGGTAGATGACGTCTTCGTCGGCAACAAGGACCGCGCGCTCGATTCCGTTTTCGAGTTCGCGCACGTTTCCGGGCCACGGGTAACTCATGAGCATGTTGATGGTGGTACGGGCAAGGCGGCGCACGTTCTTGCCCACGATGCGGCAGTAATGCTCCACAAAGTGGTCCGCCAGGAGCACGATGTCTGTCTTGCGGTTCCTGAGCGGCGGCACGTAAATCGGGAAGATGTGCAGCTGGTAATAGAGGTCTTCACGGAAGGTTCCCTCTTCGACCATCTGCTGCAGGTTCTTGGTGGTGGCCGCAATCACGCGCACGTTCACCTTCTTGGGAATGCGGGCGCCAATACGTTCCACCTCGCCGTTCTGCAACAGGCGCAAGAGTTTCACCTGCAAGTTCGGAGAAAGTTCGCCCACTTCGTCCAGGAACAGTGTGCCGTCGACCGCCTGTTCTACGCGGCCGGGAGTCTCGGCGAACACGCCCACAAGGGCGCCACGCACGCTGCCGAACAGTTCGCGGTCAAGTACCGATTCCGGCATGGAGGCGCAATGGACGCGGACGAACGGGCCCATGTTGCGGTCGGAACGGTAATGGATAGCCTCAGCCACGAGCCCCTTGCCCGTACCGACCTCGCCCACGATGAGTGCGGGTAGGGGGCTTTTTGAAACCTGGTCAATCTGCGCATACACGCGCTGCATTTCGCTGGAACGACCGATGATGTTATCGGGCTGAAATCGGTCCTTGAGTTCGAGCGTCAGGCGTTCGTTTTCGGCCTTCAGGAGTTCATTTTCCTCTCGTGCTTCGCGACGGAGCTTTACGGCCGCCGCAAGCATCTGCGCGATGATTTCCAGCAGGCGGAGTTTCTCGGGAAGTTCATCTTCTACCGGGTTCTGCACGTCGGCACTGAAGGCGCCAATCACCTGGTGCTCCATAATCACGGGCACGCAGAGGAACGCCTTGTCCTCCGTCTTGCCGCGGCCCGTACGGTCCAGGAAGTCCGGATCTTTTGCAACGGAAGGGATAATAATCGGCTTGCCCGTTTCCACCACGCGGCCCGTAATGCCCTCGCCCACCTTGTAGCGGCCCTTGCGGGCCTGGCGACTCGAAAGGCCTTCCGCGATTTCGATGGAGATTTCGCCGGTGTGACGGTTATAAAGTGTGAGGGTCGCATGTTCCACGCCCATCGTAGATTCCACCACTTCCAAAATCGGATGCGCGACGCTCTCGAAATCGAGCGTCTGGTTCAGAATGGAACTGATCTTGTAGAGCAGTTCCAGTTCCTGGATTTTGGATTGCGAGGTGGGCATGGGCGTAAATATAAGAATCAAAAAAGATCCCCGCCTGCGCGGGGATGACAGCGGGGAGTTGCGGCCTTTGACCACTTGGCGCTTCAGCACCTATGTGGGCATGGCCACCTTTAGGTGGTGTCGGCGTCTGAGGCCCCGCTATGGTTCGACAAGCTCACCACGGCGGAAGGGGTGACGAGTCACGGAGTACGAGTCAGGGGAAGGCATTCCCCTTCTCATACCTCAAAGGCACAACGTGCCGACCTCACACCTCAAAGCTATTTAAGGGCTTCTTGCACGAGAGCAGATGCGCGCTTGGCGTCGAAGCGGCCCTTGACCTTCGGGGAGAGATCCTTCATGATCTTGCCCATGTCTTTGGGACTTGCGGCACCGGTGGCGGCCTTGATTTCGGCGATGAGGGCCTTGACCTCGTCTTCGGTCAGGGCGGCCGGCATGTACTTGCGGTAAAGGGCGATGCAGGCTTCTTCGGCGGGAATTTTGTCTGTAAAGCCACCCTTCGTGAGGATGTCGATAGCTTCTTGCTTTTGCTTGACGCTACGGGCGAGAACATCGACGCACATTTCGTCGGTAATGGTTTCTTCGATCTGGGCCGGAGTGGCACCGTTTTTCATGGCCTCGTTCTTGATGTCGGAATGGAGAGTCCGGAGCGTTCCGAGAGTTTCGGCGTCGTGGGCCTTCATGGCGGTCTTGATATCGTCCTTGATTTTTGTCAGCAATGCACTGCTCATAGTTTCCCTTGGCGGTTTACGCCCCGCTCCTGGCGTCTTGGTTAAAGCTCTAAAAACACGCAACGAGCCACCGGTGGTGGACCGGCGACTCATTTCAAATCAAAACCCTATGATTTCCAGACCGGTCAGACCGACAGGCCCGGACGACCCGCTACAAACTAGTAGAGGCGCTTGCGGTTCTGGTCAGCGATTTCCTTGAGGCGCTTGCGACGGGCGGCAGTTTCGATGCGCTTCTTTTCTTCGGAAGGCTTTTCGAAGCGCTGGCGCTTCTTGACATCGGAGATGATGCCGTTCTTTTCGCAGGACTTGGTGAAACGCTTGAGAGCGCGTTCAAAAGGTTCGTTGGACTTAACAATTACGCCGATCACGATGATCCTTTGGTTGAGTTGGTAATTCGTTTTTGGATAGCCAAATATATTTAACTAGCCGTAATTCGTCAAGGGAGAGTGCTTTTTTGCGCATTTTCCGCATTTATAACTTGCGGATTGACAAAGACTTATGTATATTATGGCAAAACACGGCCAAAAGTGTACTTTTGGAGATTTTAACAAGAAAAACGGAGATTTCAATGAAATCACTTTCGATTTCCACCCTGATTACCGCAGCTCTTGCCTGCTTTATGCTGACTGCATGCGATAGCAGCGAAGACGATGTCGTTCCCCAGATGACCATCAAGAGGCCCGCCAAGGCCGCCGAGGCCAAAGCTCCGGCAGCGGACGAACCCGAACTGGTGCCTATCCAGTCCCTTTCCGCAAAGAAGGGCAAGGCTGCCAAGGCCGAAAAGGTACAGCTCCCTCCGGGTAGTGTCAAGCCCGAAGAAGACGGCCAGTACGTGATTCAGGTCAGCATCCAGTCCTCCAAGAAGGCTGCCGATGCCATCGTCAAGAAACTTGCAGAACAGGATATCGAAGCCTACGTGGTGGAAGTGGAAAATCCGGGTGAACTGGAAGGTACGTTCTACCGCGTCCGTATCGGTTATTTCTCCACGATTCAAAGGGCCCAGGCCTATGGTCAAGACGTTCTGGCCCAGCTGAACTTCGGCTGGTGGGTCGATAACAGCAACAACGACGAAGTCGGCAAGCCGGGTTCTGACGATGAATCTGCAGCACCTGCCCCGGCAGCACAACCTGCAGCTCAGCCCGCTGCTCAGCCTGCCCCTGCTGCACAACCTGCTCCTGCTGCCAAGCCCGCTGCTCAACCGGCTCCCGCCGCCCAGCCCGCTCCTGCTGCTAAGCCTGCTGCTCAACCGGCTCCCGCTGCTCAACCCGCTCCCGCTGCTCAGCCTGCTCCTGCTGCCAAGCCTGCTGCTCAACCGGCTCCTGCCGCCCAGCCCGCTCCTGCTGCTAAGCCTGCTGCTCAACCGGCTCCCGCCGCTCAGCCTGCTCCTGCGGCCAAGCCCGCTGCACAACCGGCTCCCGCCGCTCAGCCTGCTCCTGCTGCTAAGCCTACTGCTCAACCCGCTCCCGCTGCCCAGCCTGCGCCTGCTGCCAAGCCTGTTGCTCAACCGGCTCCCGCCGCCCAGCCTGCGCCTGCCGCTAAGCCTGCTGCTCAACCCGCTCCCGCTGCCCAGCCTGCGCCTGCTGCCAAGCCTGCCGCTCAGCCCGCTGTTGACGACGACTGGGAATAAACACGTCACTTAGTTTTTCTTGTACAATTACGCAAACACGTTTCGTCCGCACGAAACGTGTTTTTTATACCGGAATCTAAAATTCTAAATTTGCATTCATGCCTACTAAAAAGCCTAAAGTTTTTGTAGTCCATTTAGGATGCGCCAAGAACCAGGTCGATGCAGAAAACCTGGTCGGTGAGATGCTGCACGCAGGTTTTGCGACCTGCGACAGTGCTGCCAAGGCGGACTATATTTTGGTGAACACCTGCGGATTCATTGAAGCTGCCAAGGAAGAATCCATCAATGCGATTCTTACGCAAATTAACGATAAGAAACCAAAACAGAAACTGATTGTATCGGGTTGCCTCTCGGGCCGCTACGGCGAAGAACTCATAAAAGAACTCCCCGAAGTGGATTACTGGGCTGGCACATACAAGCCAGGTGAGCTACTGAAAAAGATGGGCGTTGTCGCTCCGCGAAGCTGCGATGCCGAAAACCTGCCGCGCATGAACCTGGGCGGGTTCAAGCATCACGCCTATCTGAAAATTGCCGAAGGATGCAACCGCCGTTGCGCCTACTGCGCCATCCCGCTCATCCGTGGGAAGCAGGTGTCGCGCAGCATCGAAGACATTGTGGTAGAGGCCAAGGAACTGGAAATCCAGGGCGTCAAAGAAATCACGCTCATTGCCCAGGACACCACATACTTCGGTCGCGAAAAAGGCAAGAAAGGCGGCACGCTGGCCCAACTTTTGAGGGCGATTCTCGACAATACGAACATCCCGTGGATTCGCACGCTGTACTGGTACCCGATGTTTGTAGATGACGAACTGTTGGACCTGATGGCAAATGAACCTCGACTTGTAAAGTACGTGGATATGCCTATCCAGCACGCTAGCGACAACGTGCTCAAGAACATGAAGCGCAACTACCGCAAGAAGGAGCTTGTCGATATTCTCCACAAGATTCGCGAGCGCATTCCTGGAGTTACGCTGCGCTCGACGGTTCTTGTCGGGTTCCCCGGCGAGACGCATGAAGACTTTGAAGAACTGATGGAACTGTTGGAAGATATCCAGTTCGATCACTTGGGTGGATTCGTATTCAGCCCCGAAGAAGGCACGCCCGTAATGGAAATGGACCTGCCCGCCGTGGATGAAAGTGAAGCTCGCGCAAGGCTCGACGCCGTAACCGGCTTGCAAGAAGAAATCGACGCGGAATACGCCGAATCGATGATTGGGAAGAAGGTCCGCATCATCATCGACCAAGAAGCCGAAGAAAGCGAATACCATTTCTACGGGCGCACCGAAGGCAACTCCATGGAAAACGACGACATCGTGAAGGTGCTCGAAGGCGATGCCGACGTAGGCGAGTTCCGCGATGCGCTGGTGGTAGATGCAGAGCCGCATGAACTGATTGTGAAGCTGGTGTAAAACTCACAGATCAGTCGGAGGTCCCGTCCTCATTGTCAACAACAGCAAAAGAAAGGAGTTCCTATAAGGAACTCCTTTCTTTTATACCTGTGATGCGATTCGAACGCATGACCTCTTCCTTCGGAGGGAAGCACTCTATCCAAACTGAGCTACACAGGCTTAAGCGGTCAAAAGATAGTAAAAAGAAAGCCCACATTCGTGGGCTACTTCTTTTTTACTTGCCGGAACGTTCACGTTCCTTTTCACGTTCACGACGGCGCTTTTCCGTATCATCCGGGAAGAGCTCCGGCAGAGCGTAACCGATAGTAATACCAAAGACGATGCCCGTCTTACTCATACCATCTTTATTAACGACTTTCGACACCCATTCGTTGTGAATCTTGTCGTATGTGAAACTCACGTTATCATCCTTGGGATTGCCCAATTCGGGAGCGTAGTAAAAACCAACAGAGAACTGCAGATAATACCACTCGTTCGTGAGGTAAGCGATAAGAGCGTCAAACTGGAAACCATTTACCGTAATCAACGGACGCACGCCGTCATCCGGCTTGACATCGTGATCGAAGTAAACCGTACCGTAGGACGCAGAAATACCGAGATGAAGCGGATTCTTGGGGAACAGATAATAGTTCAAACCGAACTTGTATCCCGTACCACCTTCCAATTCAATATCATCAAAGTCGTTGTCAGTACCCTTAGGCAAAAAGCCGAAAGACGCGTATGCACCGACATGCCAACGGGTGATGTACTCAACGCCAGCACCAAAACCCATACCCATACCGGTCTCGCCCATGAACGGAGTACGAGCACCCATACCTATTTCGAGCATCAAGCGGTCCTTCAACCAGTCACGACGACGCTCGGAGTTCGCGTATTCGTCAGCTCGCTGATCTTCTTCGAATTTCTTGCGAGCCTCCATGTCTTCCCTTTTGGAACGGCTTACGTAAGAATCCTCGGCCTCTTCAAATTCATCATCCGACCCGCCAGATGCTTCAGTAGTCGTAGCAGAGTTTCCTGCAGAAACAAAGTCGCTATCATCAAATTCATCATCTTGTGCCCACGCGAGAAACGCAGTCAAGCACAAAGTCAAACACATTTTTTTAAGCATAACGCCTCTGATTATAAATCGTCTTTGGAATATAACTTTTTTTAGCCGTTTTTTTCAGTTCTCAAGTGTAAAAGTTGCTTTATCCTTTGATTTTTCGCAAAAAACGAGAATTTTATTCATTATTCCGTCCTATTTTTGCTCGATTAGCCTCGCTTTTATGGACCCAAGGGCTATTTCGCACTCCATCAGGACCGGAATACGGCGGTCATCGTCGGTAAACCAGATGAAGATTCGCCCCTTGGAGTTAAAGATGCCATCCCCATCCAGCATGGGCTCCACCTTGATGGTCTGGAGCTTGCCGAAGTCCGTTTTCAAGGTTTCGTGACCATGGACCACCACCTTCAGTTCGTACCGTTTTTTTCCGCTAACCGCCGAAAAACGACTGGTATCGCCAACCGTCAGGGGCATGGTCCGCACATAGTAGAATGCCGACATGATACTGTGTTCTGCACCCTGGATGGAAACGGCCGTGTCGGCGGAGCGTTTGACCTTGCGGGTTTTCATGTCAGTAAAGACGGTGTCCGAAAGCCAGGCCGTCTCGCCCTTACGGTCGAAACGAATCACAGAAGTATTATGGTACTTGCCTTCATGAAGCCGTTTGCGGAAAACCTCGGTCATGAGACCTTTATTGCGCACGCGGGTGTAGATGGTGTCGGCCACCGGGTAAATCTTGTTGATGGTCTTGTTGCCCGTGGCAAAAGTGAGGAACTCTGTTTTACCATCGGCTAACGGCTTGACTTCTAACGTCGCATAGCCTGCCGTGACAAATCCCCAGCTGAGGCTGAACGTCAGCTTTTCGCCCTTCATCCACGGGGCCTGAACTTCCGGCAGGTTCGGTTCGCCGGCGACGGCGAAAGACAGCGCAAAGAGCAGCGCGGGAATTAGGCGGCATATGCGAAAGGAACGAGAGAGCATAAAAGAATGTAAGGTGTAAGGTGTGAGGTGTGAGGTGTGAGGTGTGAGGTGTGAGGTGTGAAGTCTCTAACTACACATTCAACACTCCACATTCCACATTGTGTTACCCTTCAATGTCTCCGAGGCCCTTGCGGTAAGCAACGAGCTTTTCGCGGACACTTGCGTCAGAGAGGGCGACGATGTGGACGGCGAGGAAACCGGCATTCTTGCCGTTGCCGATGCCGACCGTGGCCACCGGGATTCCCGGGGGCATCTGCACGATGGAGTGCAGAGCATCGACGCCGTTGAGCGGGCCGCCGGCGCAGGGGAGACCAATCACCGGAAGAATCGTGTGCCCTGCGAGCACGCCCGGGAGGGCTGCAGCGAGGCCTGCGACACCGATGAGGACCTGGAGGCCTCGCCCGGCGGCTTCGCGAGCATACTTCGCGGTGGCGTTCGGGGTGCGGTGTGCGGAGAGAATGTTGAATTCCCACACGATGCCGAAGCTGTCGAGCACGGCAGTGATCTTATCTACAGTTTCCTGGTCGGACTTGCTACCCGCAACGATACCGACCTTTGCATTTTCTTTCAAATCCATTTTGTTACCTCTTTTATAAGTCATAACAGAGCCTTGACAACGTCATGGCGAATCCAGTTTTCACGTCATGGCGGACCTGATCCGCCATCTAGATTCCGGGTCAAGCCCGGAATGACGTAAAAAGCGAAAACCGGAATGACGCTATTGGCCAACCCTACTTCGCCATCTTCGCCAGTCGGGCCAAACCCTTCTTACCGATGTCCTTGCGGTAGAACTTGCCTTCGAACTGAACCTTTTCGGCGGCTTCGTAAGCGATGTCGAGAGCGGCCTGGAGCGTTTCGCCATGACCGACCACGCCGAACACGCGGCCACCGTTCGTGACCAGTTTGCCGTCCACCATCTTGGTACCGGCATGGAGCACCTGAGCGCCGTTCTTTTCGGCTTCTTCGATACCCGTGACAACCTTGCCCTTTTCGTAAGAGCCCGGATAACCCGCGCTTGCAAGCACCACGATTGCGGAGCTGCCCTTGGTCGCCTTCGGAGCGTTTAGTTTGGCGAGTTCACCCTTTTCGGCAGCGTCGAACAACGCGAGCACATCGCCGTCGTAGAGCGGGAGCACAATCTGGCATTCGGGGTCACCGAGGCGGCAATTGTATTCCACCACCTTCGGGCCCTTCGCAGTCACCATGATGCCCACGTAGAGCACGCCCGTGTAAGGCTTGCCTTCGGCGGCCATGCCCTTGAGGGTCGGTTCGATAATCGTCTTCTTCACGACCTCGAGGAGAGCATCGGTGACGACCGGAGCCGGGCTGTAAGCGCCCATGCCACCCGTGTTCGGGCCCTTGTCGTCGTCAAAGACGCGCTTGTGGTCCTGGGCAGAAGAGAGAATCACGTAGTCCTTGCCGTCACAAACCACGAAGATGGAGGCTTCTTCGCCGTCCATGAATTCTTCAATCACGACCGTCTTGCCGGATTCGCCAAACACAGCCTTATCGCCCAGCATTTCTTCCACAGCGTCGTTCGCTTCCTTGTCGGTCATGCAGACGATGGCGCCCTTGCCCGCAGCGAGGCCCGACGCCTTCACCACGATCGGAGCCGGGTGTTCGGCGAGGAACTTCTTGGCGGAGGCGAGATCGGTGAAGGTCTCGAAGGCTGCCGTCGGCACGTTGTACTTCTTCATGATATCCTTGCTGAAGGCCTTGGAGCCTTCGAGCGCGGCAGCAGCCGCAGTCGGGCCGAAAGCGCGCAGCCCGCGACGGCGGAATTCATCCACCACACCCGCGACCAGCGGAATTTCGGGGCCGATGACCGCGAGGTCAATCTTTTCGGCAACCGCGAGGTCGGCAATAGCCTTCGGGTCGGCCACATCCACCGGCACGCACTTGCCGAGGTTAGCCATGCCCGGGTTGCCCGGAGCGCACACGAGAGTGTCGCACAGCGGCGACTTTTTGACTGCAAGAGCGATGGCATGTTCGCGTCCACCGCTACCAACGACGAGAATATTCATAAGCGAATCCTTATACTTGTACGTGGGATAATTTAGAAAAATCGCCACATTCAAAATTTGGGGTTCCTGCACTTTCCCATAAATATCCACGAGACTCCGTTTTCGAGATAGATAATTTAGCAGTCAACAATGTATATTTAACACAACTTCAACCCCTAGACACGTATGGAAGAGACTTTCAAGACCAGAGGCGTTTGCGCGACGACAATCCAGTTTACACGCGACGGAGACAAAATCAGAAACATCCGCTTTACGGGCGGATGCAACGGGAACTTGAAGGCCATCGCAAAGCTCTGCGAAGGCATGAGCGCCGGAGATATCGCGGCAAAGCTCTTGGGCAACACCTGTGGCGGGAAGCCGACTTCGTGCGCCGACCAGCTCGCCCGCGCCGTCCTCGGGAAAGGGGCGTAGTCGGCAGGATGTTCAGCAGGGGAGCCTGCAAGTCGGGAAGCGAATGATATAATTTCTTATATTCGTGGCATGGAAATCTGCTACAAGGACATTCATAATTTTACGGCTGCGGAACATGAGCGGCAGTTTCTTTCGGTAGAGTGGTCGTCGGCGCTTTTCTATACGACCCACAATTTCAAAAAAAGCAAATAACGCTTAGCCGATGTTTATTATCTGCTTGTAGACGTAATTAGTTGAAATCACTTTTTTCTCATGAACAGGTCGCGCCCATCTTCTTTCTTGTAGCCGACAAAGCCTTTCGAGGCGATCCTTTCAAAGAACACACCCTGTTTGCAGACTGAGTGTCCCTTGAATTGGAAGTCCTTCACCTGCTGATGCAATTGGCTTCCAAACGCACTGCAAACATGCCACTTTCCAGCTTCAAAGGTTTCGAGCGTCTTGACCAGTGCGAAGCTTTCGTCTTTTGAAAACCCGAGCGACTCAATATATTCGGAAAGGGACGGGGCCTTCTTCGGTGCCTCTTTGAAAAGCCCTGCCATGGCTGCGGCGCTGTCGCGAGCTATTTGGTGAATCATGTTTTTATCCGATTGCAACGCATTTTCCGCGGCGGTGATCATATTGTCAGACTTCTTTAGAAAATCTAGAGCCTTCTCACAGGATTTCGAGTCTTTCAAGTCGTAATCCAGGCCGAAATGGTGAGCAAGTTTGTTCCGGACATCGACAAGTTTTTCTAGACATGCCTGACGGGATGCGTAAAGGTTTTTGTCCAGCTGGAAATTTATTTGCAATCCGATTTTTCCTGACGTGAAAGACGCTTCTTTTGCGTCGCCAAATAAGAATTCTAGATAGCGTTTGCACATGTTGCCCATCGTGCTCATGTCTTCATGCCACTTTTCGTCTGCGGTGAAGGAATCTGGGATTTCCTTTACGTTGGCAAATTCCCGTTTGAAACAAATCCTTTCTAAAAGGCGTTTCATTTCCCATTCAAATCGCTGGCAACGGTACAAGAGTTCACCCAACCGGACGAGTGCATTTTGTTCCATTTCAGAATAGCTCATGCCGTAAATATACAATTAAATCCCGTTGCATGGGGGTCAACCCGGTCTGTAAAAACGCACATAAGGAGTCAACCTTTTTCGGAGATAGTCAACTCAAACTCTTCGATTTACCCGTTACCGTTTCTTGAATACGACAATTTCGGCATCGGCGCCATTCTTGCCGTATTCGCTCACGAGAATGTAGCGTTCGTCGCAGGCGATTCCGAAGCAGCGGCCTTCGGCACTTTCTCGAAATTTTCGGCTTTCACAAGGATATAATCCGTATTGAAAGTGGATATCGCAAAAATTCCAACGCCATTTTCTGCAAGAATAGCCGAGAGTTTCGAAAGGATTCCTATAAGAGAAAAATCCTTACCCGTATCGACATCACTAACGTCCGCTACTTTACAGACTGTTAGTTTGTGATCCAATTTCTTTAGTTTCATAAAGTCGATCCTTTATTTCAATGCCTTGCTTATCGACTATATTTTGCAATTCTTTATCGCAGAAAGCGAACCTTCGGAATACGCCTTTTTGATGCAGTTTGCGACGGAATCGGCCAAGTCAATAATTTCTTGGGGAATTTCGATTTCCGCGTTGTCATCTGTGCTGTCTTTTTCGGAGGGTGTGTTTGCCTTGATAATGGAATCGGCGACTGCCTGCGCTATAGAATCGGCCAGAGCGCGTTCTTCAGCCCTGCGGTCTTCGGCATTTTCGTAAACTTGTGCAGAAACGCGGTTTAATTCGACACCGTTCCTGCTAACAACCCTGACAACGCCGTCATGAATTCCATAGTAGAATGCAGAAATATTGCAAAGATTCATGCCGCTATCAGGCACGCTGAAATACAGTATGTCGTAGAAGGTGGAATCGATCACCTTTAAGGAATCCATAAATTTTAACGAATAGCCTTCTTTGTTTTTTGCGGGGAAGCGAGGCTCTTCAAAAATAATTTTCGGATTTTTCTCGACATCGTAAATATCAAGCCGAGTCTGATTCGGGTGACAAACAATTTGGACGGAGCCTCCGTCAGAGTTGGGAACTACATATAGCCCGATATTGATAGCGGATGCCATCGCCTTGGCTTTATAATCCACAAAAGGCATTTCTTTTACACCAAACTCGGCGGATTGGAACAACTTGTCGACAAATTTGACGGAGTCAGCGAGATAAATGACGGAATCCTTGCTGAAGCCCTTTTCGGCATTCCACAGAACTTGCATGTCTTCGGTGAAATCGGGCAAATCATTGCCTTCGCCGCATGCCGCAAAGAACGCCGGAATAGCGAGGCTGATTGCGCAGAAAAATGCTCGGAGGTTTTTGTTTTTCATCAGTCATCCTCCTCGTTGATTGCAATGTAACTACCGTCTTCCAGCTCGATTTTCAAGATTCCCTTTTTGGTATTGTAGTAAAGCTTGGCGCCAGATTCAACAGTGCTGTTGTAATAATTTTCATTGTTGGGTTGCTTGTACTTTTTTCCGTTGCTTACGGCGACACCCGTGTATACGATTCCATTGATTTTCATGGTGTCGATGTAAGAAGAATCGAGGCTTTGCATTTTTTCGCGAGCGAGAGGATTCATGAGCGAAAAGGTGTACTGCCCGAAAATCACGTCGACATTTCCACCATTCTTTTTGTCTTCTTCACTATAATAAAAGGTGGGGGCCTGAGAGGCAAGCAAAATGGAATAGATGGGGTATGCCGATTCAAGTGTTGTAACCAAGTGTTTTTGGCAAATGTGGTCAATGAAATTTTCCCTCTCGGTAACAGTAAGGGAAAACAGGTAGCCGTCTGAATGCTTGAAAGGGATTTTCTTGCCTTTTTTATAACCGCCAAAATCAGCGGCATAACCTACGATGTTGGAATTATCGCTGCACCTTTGACTGTAAGTTTCGCTAGATGAAACAATATCGTCACAAGCGCAAAGCAAAACAAGCACAGAACACGCCAAAAAACGCATTTTGAAAAACAAACTCGGCATAGATATAAAATAAGTAATTTTTATCCATTGTCAGGTTTTTTCATCCCAAATCCACATCGGGAGCGATGTGCAGGTTGTATTCGGGGTAGGCCGTTCCAATTTCCTTGTACAAAATTTTGAGAGCTTCGTCAGCAGTGATTTCGAAACTCAGCACCACATCGAAGCGGAGTGACTTTTCGGCCACGTCCACGTAGAAGCCGTGCATCTGCAGCGCCCATTCGTGGGACTTCACGATTTTCAAAACATCGCTACGGATTTTGGCGGCTTCGTCGTCCTTGGTGTTGTACGAATAAACTCCCACGCCCGTGAGGATGACGCCCGTTTCCTTGAACACCCGGTGTTGCAGCTTGCGGGTGAGCACGTCCACTTCTTCGACGGTCATGGAATCGGGCAGTTCCAGGTGCACCGAGGCCAGGGCCTTGTTGGGACCGTAATCGTTCAGAATCAAGTCATAGGCGCCGCGTACGGGTTTTTCGGAGGTGAGGATCTTTTTGATTTCCTTGGCGGTGTCGCCGTCAGTGCGCTTGCCCAGAATGTCGTCCAACGTATCCTTGAGCATTTCGATGCCGGACTTGATGATGAACAATGAAATCAGCACGCCCACGTAGGCCTCGAGCGAAACACCCATCGTCACGAACACGATGGCAGAGGCCAGCACCGATGCAGACAGGATGGAATCGAAAAGGGCGTCGGTACCGGAGGCCACAAGCGCACCGGAATTCACGCGCTCGCCCTGACTCTTTACGTACTTGCCGAGCACGAGTTTTACCACCACGGCGGCAGCAATAATTACCAGCGATATCGTAGAATAGTCGGCGGCTTCGGGGGTTATGATTTTCTTGACGGATTCCACGGCGGAGGTGCCGCCCGCGTACAGCACGATGGCGGCAACAATCATGGCGCTCAGGTACTCGATGCGCCCGTAACCCAGCGGGTGTTTCTTGTCGGGAAGTTTATTCGCAAGTTTTGCGCCCACGATGGTAATCACCGAGGAGAGCGCGTCGGAGAGGTTGTTCACCGCGTCGAGGGTGACGGCGATGGAACCCGTGACAAAACCGATGGCAGCCTTGAATGCCGAAAGCACCACGTTTGTAGCGATGCCCACGATACTCGTGCGCACGATGACCTTGCTGCGATTTTCAATTTCATTGTCTATCATAAGAAAACTCGGTTGTTTATCAATGCTGGTCTGGATCCTTCGACTCCGGCGTTACTACGCCTCCGCTCAGGATGACAACTTCGTTGTCATTTCAAGAACAGCGAGAGCTTGCCGAAGTCGAGAATCGTGATAAACACGAAGAAGCTGATGAAGAATGCAGCGGCGACGTTCTGGATAATGCTCTGCGTCTTGGTAGAAAGCGGCTTGCCGCGCAATTTCTCGATTCCGAGAAACATCAGTAGGCCGCCATCGGTAATGGCGAGCGGAAGTAGGTTCATTACGCCCAGGTTGATACTGATGAGGGCAAGGAGCATCAAAAAGTCCTGGAAGCCGCTCATCCACACGTTACCCATCACGGCCACGATAGAAACCGGACCGGAGAAGGCATCTACCTTCACTTGTCCCTGGAACATGCGCTTGAAATAGCGGAAGATGCTGGTGGTCATTTTCCAGCTGGTGGCGCAAGTTTTCGTGAAGGCCTCGACAGGTCCGCGACGTACGATTTTAGTTTCGCGGAAAAGCACGTAGCCCATCTGGATTCCCACCATGTAACGATCGTATTCCTCGTTATAAACAGGGGTCAGTGCCTTGGTAAGGGTATCGCCGTTTCGGATAACCGTAATATTAACAGGCTCGCCCTTGCTTCCGTCAATAATACGCACCACTTCTTCGTAGCGGGAAATGTGTTCGCCGTTAATTTCAAAGATGGTGTCATTCTGGAGAATTCCGGCCTTTTCGGCAGCAGACCCTGCCACAGGCGGAAGCCGTACCATGACGCGGTTTCGGGGATAAATCCCGATATCGCCGATACCCATCTTGATGGGCTTGCCCGTAGAATCCTGGGCAGGAATCACCAGTTCCTGCGGCACCACGGTAATGTTCAGCGGAGCGCCACCCCGATGGACTTCCAGCACCACCTCTGCACCGAGGCTCACGCCAATCTGCTCCCGAAAATCGTCCCAACCCTGGGTAGGCTTTTCGTTCATGGCGGTAATGGTATCGCCGGGCAGGATACCTGCAATTTCTGCCGAAGAATCGTTCGCCACAAAGCCCACGATGAGGTTCTTGTTGTCGGCCTCTTCGACACCCACCATATAGAGCACCATCAAGAGCAAAAAGGCAAAAACGATGTTGATGAAGGGCCCAGCAAAGGCAATGGCCGCACGGGCTCCCACCGACTTGGCCACAAAATCCCGCTCGTCTGGAACTTGGCCTTCTTTAAGCTTGTCCGGGTTCTCCCCCGCCATGGCCACATAACCGCCAAAGGGTATGGCCGACAGACAATATTCCGTTTCGCCGTGGCGGAACTTGATCAGTTTTTTGCCAAAGCCGATACTGAAAGTGTTCACCTTGACATTGTTCCACTTGGCCACCAAAAAATGGCCTAGCTCGTGAATGGTCACGAGAAAGCTCAGCCCGATAAGGCCCAGCACGAACATCAGAACATTGTCAAGGACATTTTCCATTACTATTTAATGAGGGCCGCAGTCAAGCGACGAGCCTCAGCGTCGGCTTCGAGAACCTGGTCCAGGGTCAGGTGGCCAGAGACCGTAGGAGCGCCTGCCATTATGGTTTCCACATGCTTCGGGATATCGGTAAACTTCAGGTTCCCCTTGAGGAAGGCATCAACCAGCACCTCGTTGGCAGCGTTCATCATGGCCGGAACGATACCGCCACGACGGCCCGCTTCAAAAGCCAGGGCGAGGCAGCGGAACTTGTTGAAGTCTGGCTCGAAGAAGGTGAGCTTCGCCAGCGTCGGCAGGTCCAGACGCTTGGTCTCCAGCGGCAGGCGGTCGGGCCAGGTAAGGGCCACCTGGATAGGAATGCGCATGTCGGGAGCGCCCAGCTGAGCCATCAAGGAACCATCCCGGAACTGCACCAGGGAATGCACCATGGACTGGGGGTGAACCACCACCTTGATCTGTTCGTAAGGAATGTGGAACAAGAAATGGGCTTCCAGAACTTCCAGGCCCTTGTTCATCATAGAAGCAGAGTCGATGGTAATCTTCTTGCCCATGCTCCACACCGGGTGATTCAGGGCGTCGGCCACGGTGATGGATTCAAACTTTTCGATAGGCCATTCCCGGAAAGGTCCGCCGGACGCCGTGATTTCGAGGAATTCGACTTCCTTTTCGGGGCGGCCGGAAAGGCACTGGAAAATGGCGCTGTGTTCGGAGTCAATCGGCGTAATGAAGGACTTCGGGTTTTCGGCGAGCTTGTCCCAAATGACGGGGCCAGCCATGACCATGGTTTCCTTGTTCGCAAGAGCCACATGCTTTCCGTGTTCGATGGCGGTAATGGTCGGGAGGCAGCCCACGGCACCCATCAGGGCGTTGATGATGATGTCGGCCTTGGGGTCGGCGGCCAGTTCACACAGGCCTTCCATGCCGGCGAGCACAGGCATGCCCAATTCCTTTTCCAACTCCTTCGCAGCATTCGGGTCGAACATGCACACGCGTTCCACCTTGAACTTGCGCACAATTTCGGCCACCTTCGCCACACTGCTGTTGGCGGCAACGGCGTAAAGCTTGAAAATATCGGAGTGTTGCAAAATCACATCGACGCTGGAAGTCCCGATAGAACCAGTCGCACCGAGAAGAACAACATTTTTCATAATCACAATTCCTTAGTTTCCGCCTTCGGTATCAGCGAAGGACTTACAATCAGCCATCACCTTCTCGAACATTTCGTCGCGAGTCACATTCGTGTAGGTTGAATCGTTTCTGTCCATGTGGTAGGAGTTCATGCATTCTTTGAATTCAACAGTGGAATCGTCGGTCCATGTATAAATGTCAATGTAATTCCAGTCCTTGTATATGAACTTCCAGACCTTGTCTTCTTTCTTGAAGTTGCACCCAGCCTCGGGCTTGGCTCCGCAGATGTCGCCCGGCTTGTCGGCATTCTTGTCGTTACCCTTGTCGCCATCGCCGGGTTCCGTAGTCGTCGTGCCCGGATCGGAACTTGCAGAACTGCTGTCGTCACATGCGGTAAAACCAAGGGCCATCACCAAAGCGCACGCCCCGACAAGAAACTTGGATTTCATAAAGTCCACCTATTAAGCAATATTCTTGAAAAAGTCCATGAGCAGGTAAAGGGCAGGGGCCGCGAGGTAGAACGAATCGCAGCGATCAAGCACTCCGCCATGACCCACGAACAAATTGCCGGAATCCTTGGTTCCGCTCCAGCGCTTGAGGGCACTCATCAAGAGGTCGCCGGCCTGGCCGGCCACCGTGACGAGCACGCCGAGAATAACGGCCCGGGCCCAGTCAATTTCTACGCTAAAGCAACTGAGGGCAGCGCTGCACTTGGCCCAGTAGGCCACCCAGGCAATGGTGGCGATAGAACCAGCGACGCTTCCTTCCCAAGTTTTCTTGGGGCTGATGCTGGGTGCAAAGGGGTGACGCCCGAAGGGTCCCTTGCCAGCGGCGAATTTCCCGAAGAAATAGGCCACCGTGTCGCACATCCACACAGATGTCATCACCAAGATAAAGGCATAGCAATGTTCAAAACCCTGACCGTTACCCATCATGAGTACGTTCATGCCGCCCCAGAGGCCCACGTATAGCGGAGCGCCCAGCTGCATCACCAGCCAGGGGAACAGATGGTCAATTTCTACCTTGGCGTAGGCCACACCGATGTAGATGGCAAAAATCACCAGGAAAGTCATGCCCACCACGTATGGTACGGCAGGAAGCCCGAAATAGCCACCCTTGGAAAGCGTCCACGCCAGGGTCAAAGCCAAGGACGATGCAAAAGAAAGATAGCGGGTGTCCGGCCCCTTGTACATCTTGGAGGCCATGCCCGCCCATTCCCAGGCGCCCACGCCAGCCAAGAAGCACATAAGCCCGATACGGCTGTAGTCGCTGAACCACAGCAAAAAGAACACTATCGGAATGGCGATAAACGCCGTTATCAAACGCTGAGCCAGATTACTCATGCAACACCTTCCCAAACCTTCTTTCGCGGGTTTTGAAAAACTCCACAGCCTTCAGGAACTCCTCTTTGGTAAAGTCGGGCCAAAGCGTATCCGTCACATAGAACTCGCTGTAGGCCGCCTGCCAGAGCAGGTAGTTCGAAAGCCTGAACTCGCCGCCGGTACGGATGACCAGATCCGGATCGGGAGCGCCCTTTAAGTACAAATTCTTTGCAAATACAGTCTCGTCGATATCCTCAACCTTGAGAGTCCCTGCCTGTACTTGCGCGGCAATGGCCTTCGTCGCATCCACGATTTCGAGCCTGCCACCATACGAGATGGCCAGGTTCAACTGCATGCCCGTATTGTTTGCCGTCTTGTCGATGGCAGACTGGAGACTTGCGCGGGGTTTCTCTGGCAGGCGTTCCATGTTCCCGATGACCGTGAGCTTCACGTTCTTTTCCATGAGGTCGGGGATTTCCTTTACCACCATCTCGATGAGGAGGTTCATCAGGTAATCCACTTCCTTGCTGGGGCGACCCCAGTTCTCGGAACTGAACACGTAAAGCGTCATGTGTTCCAGCTTGAGGTTCACGCCTACTTCAACGGCATCGATGGTGGCCTGGGTCCCCTTGCGGTGCCCCAGAAAACGCTCCAAACCGCGGCTGCGGGCCCAACGCCCGTTGCCGTCCATGATGATGGCCACATGTCTCAGCTGGTTAGCCACAACCGCTCCGGACTACACCTTCAGGAGGTCCGCTTCCTTTTCGGCAAGGAGAGCGTCAATCTTTGCGATATACTTGTCTGTAGCCTTTTGGATTTCGTCCTGCTGCTTCTTGACTTCGTCTTCGGGAAGCTCCTTGTTCTTCTTGATGGCATCGTTGGCATCGCGACGGATGTTGCGGATAGCCACACGGCCTTCTTCGGCGTGCTTGCGGGCCACCTTGGCCAGTTCCTGACGGCGTTCAGAGGTAAGGATGGGGAGCGTCACGCGGATACAGTTACCGTCCTTCATGGGGGTCACGCCGATGTTGGCGGCGAGGATTGCCTTGTCGATAGTATCGACCAGCTGCTTTTCCCAGGGGGTCACCAGCAGCATGCGGGGTTCGGGCACGGAAATCTTTGCCACCTGAGAAATCGGGGTGGGCGTGCCATAGTAGTCGATGCGCACATCGTTCAGAATCGCGGGGCTAGCCTGGCCTGCGCGGATCTTGGAAAATTCACGTTCGGTGGCCTCGATGGCCTTGTCCATTTTTTCGGTGTAGTCTGCCATAATCAGTGGTTGGTAAACAGTGGTTAGTGGTTAGGTTTATATTGGACTAAATATAAGTAAAAATCTCTAGAAAGTACCGCGTAAAGATCCCCGGTCAAGCCGGGGATGACGAAGAGGGTTAGCAGTGAACCAGGGTGCCGAGGTCACCATTGATGGCAGCACGGGTCAAATTGCCCTTTTCCATCTTGAACACGAAGATGGGCATGTTGTTTTCCATGCAGAGGGCGACGGCCGCAGTATCCATGACCTTGAGACCGCGGGAAATGACTTCCTTGTAGCTGATGTCGTCGAAGCGGGTCGCGGTCGGGTCCTTGACCGGGTCTGCGGTGTAGATGCCGTCGACCTTGGTGGCCTTCATGATGACATCGCATTCGCTTTCGATAGCGCGGAGAGCGGCGCAGCTGTCGGTGGTGAAGAAGGGGTTGCCCGTACCGGCGGAGAAAATCACCACAGAGCCTGCGGAGAGGAGTTTGAGGGCCTTGCGGCGGTCGAAGAATTCGCAGACCGGTTCCATGCGGATGGCGGACATCACCACGGAGTCGATTCCCTGCTTGTCGAGAGCGTCCTGCATGGCAAGGCCGTTCATCACGGTGCCGAGCATGCCCATGGCATCGCCCTGGGCACGATTCATGCCGCCCGCGGATGCAGAAATTCCACGGACCAGATTACCGCCGCCAATCACGAGGGCCACCTGCACGCCCTGCTTGACAATGGAGGCAATTTCAGATGCCATGTCGAAAAGAATCTGGTTGTCGATACCGTGGCCCTTTTCGCCTGCGAGGGCTTCGCCACTGAGCTTGAGAAGAATGCGTTTGAATTTCATAATAGGGATTAGGGGTTAGGTTGTAGGTATTAGGTTTGCTGGTTACAGGAAGTGTCAACTATTGGACGCGGTGCATGCTGAAGGTTGCCGTATAAAGGGAATCATTTTCGCTTTTGCGGAGAGCGATCCAGTTCATCACGTCGTTTTCAATAGATTCAATTTCCCACCATTCACGGTGTTCCGTACTGTCTCCCACGTTTTTCCAGCGGGTACAGAGCAAGTTGCCGTCTACAAAGTAGTATCCCTTGGAATTGACATCGTCTTCCCACTCGCCATCTTCGGTCAGGCCCATATAGGAATAGGTACCATCGTCCCTGTATTCCCAGCGGTGCTGCTTGTGGTCGTCGTAAGCGGACTGGTCACTGGTGACATGGCCTTCCCAAACACCAAGTATTTCCTGGCTATAATCCTTTTCTACCCGAACAAACCGTTCGTGCCGCGGGGCAATTTCCGCATAGGCTTCGCCGTCATTGAACAAGGTGGTCTTGGCGTCAAAGCGCATGTCCTTGTCGGTAATAGCGATCACCGTCATTTCGGTAGTGACAGACTTGCCGTTGTCGTATTTTGCCTTCAGGATTACCCAGTTGCCGTCTATGGCGACATCCATATTCTTCTTGTGTTCCCACCATGCACCCACATCGTTCAGGGCCATGCTGTTGTAAACCTTCATGACAGAATCTTCAAGGGCAAAGGTTCTCACGGACTTCTGGTTGGTGAGCACGGGAGCGCCATCGGTTTCGGCATGGATCCACTTGCCAACAAGTTTTTCGGAAAGGTTGCCTATCGGCTGGTTTTCGGCCGTCTTGCCAGCACTTTCGTTGTCGGAACACGCCAAAAATGCAAGCGCGCAACAGGTGAGCGCCGTAACACAAAATCCACGCAATATGTTCATTGTTTCTCCATTCGAGAATAACTTGCACTAAATATAGCCCAATTTCTGCTTAAGCTTTTGTCCGGCGACCTTCCCTGAGCAAAAACGGGTGTTGCGCCGGCGTTCTTGTCAAAATTACTACGCGTTTCTTACATTCCTTCGGTAGAGAATGCCGGTGTTCCACTCTGAAAAAGAGATAAGACACATGCAAGGTAAATATAGGCTTTGCCCGGTAGTCATACCGTCAAATAAATGTATCTTGTAGAGAGCAAACATCTAAACCATAAACAAAAAACAAATATGAGTCTTAAAATCGTTGTGCTTGCTAAGCAAGTACCTGATACACGAAACGTGGGCCCCGATGCCATGACGGAGCAGGGAACCATCAATCGTGCCGCATTGCCCGCGGTCTTCAACCCCGAAGACCTGAACGCCCTGGAGCAAGCCCTTCGTTTGAAGGACCAGTTCCCGGGCTCCACCATTTCCGTGCTGACGATGGGTCTCCCGAAGTCTGCCGAAGTCGTCCGCGAAGCATTGTACCGCGGTGCCGACGAGGGTTTCGTGGTAACGGACCGCCCGCTCGGTGGTGCCGACACGCTCGCTACGAGCTACACGCTCGCCCAGGCCGTCAAGAAGATTGGCGACTACGACATTATCCTCGGTGGCCGCCAGGCTATCGACGGCGATACCGCACAGGTCGGTCCGCAGATTGCAGAAAAGCTCGGCCTCACGCAGGTGACCTACGCCGAAGAAATCCTCTCCCTCGACGAAAAGGCCAAGAAGGTCGTTATCCGCCGCCACATCGACGGTGGCGTGGAAACGGTGGAAGCACCGCTCCCGCTGGTCGTGACCGTGAACGGAAGTGCGGCCCCGTGCCGTCCGCGCAACGCAAAGCGCCTCATGAAGTTCAAGAACGCGACGGTGGTTGCCGAACGCAAGCCGGAAGATGCCGAAAAGTACGAAGCCCTCATCGCGAAGAAGCCCTACCTGAACATTCCGCAGTGGGGTGCCGCCGACATCGACGCAGACCCTGCCCAGATCGGTAAGGCCGGCTCGCCGACGAACGTGAAGGCTGTCAAGAACATCGTGTTCAAGGCGAAGGAAAGCCGCACGCTCACCGCGAGCGACGCCGACGTCGAAGGACTTATCAAGGAACTTTTAGACGGGAAGATTATTGGCTAGCCTATGAATAACGTATTTGTATATTGCGAAATTGAGGGCACGACCGTTGTCGATGTTTCCCTCGAACTTTTGTCCAAGGGCCGCAAGCTCGCCAACACGCTCGGCGTTCAGCTCGAATGCATCTGCGCAGGCAAGGGCCTCGACGGAATTGAAAAGCAGGTGTTCCCCTACGGTGTGGACAAGGTCCATGTGTTTGATGCCGAAGGGCTCTTCCCCTACACCACCAACCCGCACGCTTCTCTCGTGGTGAACCTCTTCAAGGAAGAGCAGCCGCAGATTTGCCTGCTCGGTGCAACGGTGATTGGCCGTGACCTCGGCCCGCGCATTTCCAGCGCCATGCACAGCGGCCTTACCGCCGACTGTACCGAACTCGAAATCGACAGCTTCGAAATGAGCATCGGTGGCGTGAAGAAGTTCTACGAAAACCAGCTCTGCCAGATTCGCCCGGCGTTCGGCGGCAACATCGTTGCTACCATCGTGAACCCGGAACACCGCCCGCAGATGGCGACCGTGCGCGAAGGCGTGATGAAGAAGGAAATCGTGGACCCAAACTACAAGGGCGAAGTCATCAAGCACGACGTGGCCAAGTACGTGCCGGAAACGGAATACGTGGTCAAGGTGCTCGAACGCCATGTGGAAAAGGCCAAGCACAACCTCAAGGGCGCACCCATCGTGGTCGCCGGTGGTTACGGCATGGGCTCCAAGGAAAACTTCGACCTGCTGTTTGAACTTGCCAAGGAACTCCACGCCGAAGTGGGCGCAAGCCGCGCCGCTATCGACGCGGGCTTTGCCGATCATGACCGCCAGATTGGCCAGACCGGCGTGACCGTACGCCCGAAGGTGTATATCGCCTGCGGTATCTCCGGCCAGATTCAGCACCTCGCCGGCATGCAGGATTCAGGAATCATCATCTCCGTGAACTCCGACCCCGACGCCCCGATCAACGCTATCGCTGACTACGTGATCAACGGCACCGTCGAAGAGGTCATCCCGAAGATGATCAAGTATTACAAGGCAAACAACAAGTAGGCGTTATGGCGAATTTTTACACAGACCATCCAGAGATTAAGTTCAACCTCGAAAGCAATTCCCTGATGCCGCGCATTGTCGAGCTCAAGGAAAAGGGCTATGCCGACAAGGACGCTTTCGACTATGCGCCGGAAGATTTTGCCGACGCGATGGACAACTACAACCGCGTGCTCGAAGTCGCTGGCGACATCACCGCGAACACCGTCTTCCCGAACTCCGAAGAAGTGGACGCCGAAGGCCCGCACTGCGAAAACGGCCGCGTTCGTTACGCCGCGAAGACCTACGAAAATCTCGAAGCCACCCGCAAGGCTGGCCTCAACGGTGTCACGATGCCGCGCCGCTTTGGCGGCCTGAACTTCCCGATTACCGCCTACACGGCCATCAACGAAATGATCGCCTCTGCAGACGCCGGTTTCGAGAACATCTGGTCCCTACAGGACTGCATCGAAACGCTCTATGAATTCGGCGACGAGGACCAGCGTTCCCGTTTCATCCCGCGCGTGTGCGCCGGCGAAACGATGTCGATGGACTTGACCGAACCCGATGCCGGTTCCGACCTGCAGCGCGTGATGCTCAAGGCCACCTACAGCGAAGAAGACAAGTGCTGGTACTTGAACGGCGTGAAGCGCTTCATCACGAACGGCGACTCCGACATCCACCTGGTGCTCGCCCGCTCCGAGGAAGGCACCCACGACGGCCGCGGCCTTTCCATGTTCATCTACGACAAGCGCGACGGTGGCGTGAACGTGCGCCGCATCGAGAACAAGCTCGGCATCCACGGAAGCCCGACCTGCGAACTTGTCTATAAGAACGCGAAGGCTGAACTCTGCGGCCGCCGCAAGTTCGGCCTCATCAAGTACGTGATGGCCCTCATGAACGGCGCCCGCCTCGGCATCGCCGCACAGTCCGTGGGCATCAGCCAGATGGCATACAACGAAGCTCTCGCCTATGCCAAGGACCGCAAACAGTTCGGCCAGGCCATCGTGAACTTTCCCGCCGTCTACGAGATGATTTCTCACATCAAGGCTCGCCTCGACGCAGGCCGCGCTTTGCTGTACCAGACAGCCAGCTACGTGGACATCTACAAGGGTCTCGAAGATATCGAACGTGACCGCAAGCTCACCGACGAAGAAAAGGCTGAACTCAAGAAATACCAGAAGCTCGCCTCCGCATGCACTCCGCTCGCGAAGGGCATGAACTCTGAATACGCGAACATCAACAGCTACGACAGCATCCAGGTTCACGGCGGTTCGGGCTACATGCTTGAATACGCTTGCCAGCGCCTGTACCGCGACGCCCGTATCACTTCGATTTACGAAGGTACGACGCAGTTGCAGACGGTTGCGGCCCTCCCGCACGTGACCACCGGAACCTACAGCCAGATGCTCGAGGAGCTGGAAGCGGGCGAAGTGGCCGCCGAATACGAGAGCCTCAAGGCCCGCGCAAAGGCCATGGACGCGAAGTTCAACGAAGCTATCGAAGTCGTGAAGGCAGCGAACAACAACGAATTCACCGACCTCTGCAGCCGCCACCTCTACGAACTCGCCGCCAACTGCGTGATGAGCCAGCTGCTCCTCCGCGACGCCACCAAGGCACCGGAACTGTTCGACAAGAGCATGAAGGTGTACCTGAACCTCGCCGAAGCCGAAGTCGCGAAGCACTACAACTTCGTGAAGAGCGTGAGCGTCGAATCGCTGGAAAGCTACAGAAAGGCTTAATTGGACCCTATCCCCTATCATACCGTGTACACTCCAGGGTCCAGGGTGACATGTCATTGCACTTCGTGCATGACTGCGTCGGTTATCCAATGCGTGTGCAAGCACCCGTGCTATACAACCTAGCATGTCATTCTGGAAGAGCGAAACTCCGATAGAATCCATAAAAGAATCCAGCCCTGACTCATTGCGAGTCGGGGTTTCTTTATCCTCCAAATATTTTTCTTTTCACGCACCATCCCGCGAAAAAAAGTATAGCTTTACAAACAGGTGGAGGCGTTTATGGAAGCGAACGGCGAATTTCAGAAAATCGACCTGGATGATTATGTCCAGACAGGCGAAGGCGGGACTGCTCTCGCCTACACTCACAAAAGTGGCAAGTCACTTGCCAAGCTGTACAATCCAGATTTTGACATCGGCAAAATAAAAGAGGAATTTTGGACTTCGCAGACCGTTTTCGAGTTGGGCATTTCTACGCCTGAGCCGTACCGCTTGGTTACGGACGGCAAGCGTTTTGGCGGCGAATACGAACTCATTCAGGGCAAGCGTTCTTTTTCACGGATCATCTCGCAAGAAAGCGAACGGCTAGAAAAACTGTCCCTGGAATTTGCCCACATGGCACGCACGCTTCATGCGACAAAGGCTGATACTTCGCGGCTCAGGTCCTACAAGGAGATGGTCACGCAATTCTATTCGGGAAAGACTTTTGTGCCAGAGGACTACCGAAAGAAGGTCCTGGAATTTTTGGACAAGGTTCCGGACACTCAGACCTGCCTCCACGGCGATTTGCAGATAAGCAACGCCATCACCGACGGAAAAAGGACTATCTGGATTGATGTGGGCGGGTTCGGTTACGGCGCTCCGGAATGGGACCTTGCCCTGATGTGGAACCTGGCGCACATGCCGGACGCAGAAAAGCTGGATTTCTTGTTCCATCTGCCTTCTGAAACGATGAAAGCGCACTGGAACATTTTCTTTACGGCTTACCTCGGGACAAATGATCCGCGACATATCGAAGAAGCTACACGCCGACTTCCAATGTATGCCGCGGCGAAAATTCCTTACATGATCGAGACGGCGTTCCACATGAAGGTGCCCGAGGATTTTTTCGCCTTTCTGACCCAGATGCTGGACTAGCCCGACAAAAAAGGCCGCCCCGCAAGGGAGCGACCAATTTATTTTCGATCCTGGATCCTTCGCGCTGTCGCGCTCAGGATGACATTGCTAGCAATTTGCTCAGAGTGCCGAAGGCACGACCTCACACCTCACTAGCCCAAAACCTCTTAGTTTCCGCGTTCGAAGCGGATGAAGTTCACGACCTTCAGGCTAGCAAGGCCGAGCTGCTTGGCAACGACTTCCTGGAGGTAGTCCTTGACGCTGAGCTTCTTCGGGTTCTTGTCAGTCATGAAGAATTCCTGGTCTTCGAGAACGATTTCCTTGAGCACCTTAGCCACGCGGCCGTCGATCTGACGCTGCATGAATTCGGGCTTGGTCTGCTTGCCGGAAGCTTCGATCTGGGCCTTGGCGATTTCCTTTTCCTTTTCGATGGTTTCGGCCGGAACAGCGGCATCGTTCAGGGCCACCGGAGCAAATGCGGCGGCCTGCATAGCGATATCCTTAGCAGCCTGCTTGAGAGCGGCTTCGTCAGAAGCGCTGCCTTCGAAAGAAAGTTCGGTAATCACGCCGATCTTGCCCTTCATGTGGCTGTAAACACCAAACACGGAGTTAGCGACCTTCTTGATTTCGGCAAACTTGCGGAAGTCGATGTTTTCCTGGATCTTGACGAGCACGTCCTGGAGCACATCGTTCACCTTCTTGCCATCGACCACGGCGTTCTTCAGGTCATCCACAGAGGCGATAGCCTGAGTTTCGACAGCCTTGACAGCCATATTGGCGAGAGCGACGAAGTCGTCGTTGTTGGAGACCGGTTCGGTTTCGCAAGACAGTTCGAAAGCGGCAGCCTTGTCAGCGGTTTCGATCAGGTAGATGCGTCCTTCCTTGGCGGCCTTGTCGGCACGCTTGGCAGCAACGGCAGCTCCCTGCTTGCGGAGGAGTTCAACGGCCTTGTCCATGTCGCCGTCAGTTTCAGTGAGGGCCTTCTTGCACTGCATCATGCCCACGCCAGTCTTCTGGCGGAGTTCGTTAACGAGAGAAGCGGTAATCTGCATATTACTTTTCTTCCTCGCCGTTGTCGAACTTCTTCACTTCTTCCTTGTCGGCCTTCTTGTTGTCGTTGGTGCGAACCTTGACGTTTGCAGCAATGTAGTCAACAATGAGCTTCAGGGACTTCACGGCGTCGTCGTTGGCCGGGATCGGGTAATCCACGAGGGTCGGATCCACGTTGGTGTCGCAGATGCCGATGATAGGAATGTGGAGGCGACGGGCTTCGGCCACAGCAATCTTTTCGTGCTGGAGGTCGGTCACGACCACGAGGCCAGGAAGGTTCACCATTTCGCGGATGCCGCCGAACACGCCCAGCAGCTTTTCGCGTTCACGGTTCTTGTCCAGGACTTCCTTCTTGGAGAGGGCCTGGAAGGTGCCGTCCTGTTCCATGGCGTCGATCTTGTCGATCTTCTTGATGGACTTGCGCACCGTCTGGAAGTTGGTGAGCATGCCGCCCAACCAGCGGTTGGTGACGGAGAACTGGTTGCAAGTAGAGGCGGCGTCCAGCACGCACTGACGGGCAGTGGGCTTGGTGCCGACGAACAGCACGGTCTTGCCAGATTCAGAGATCTTGGCGGCGGCCTTGCCAGCTTCTTCCAAAAGTTCACGGGTCTTGGACAGGTTCAGAACGTAGATACCGTTCTTTTCGGCCAAGATGTAGGGTTTCATTTTCGGGTTCCAGCGCTGAGTCTGGTGACCAAAGTGGGAGCCTGCAGCAAGCAGGTCTTCAACGGAAGGCAGATTTGCCATAATGTATTCCTTTTCGGTTGTTACTACCCGGACTGCAAATAAGCCGCGAAGCGATGCCCAAAATCCAGGCGAACCTGGGGTTCTGGACCGCGCCACCGAAGCGACTCTCGCAAGCCGGTGATTGGTTTTACCCTGGCGAAATTGCCAAGGCGGGGGTAAATGTAGAAAACAAAAAGGGCCCCGGCAATACCGGAGTCCCCTTCGAATAGCAGTTTCGCAGATTAACGTTTGCTGAACTGGAAGTGCTTACGAGCCTTCTTGCGGCCGAATTTCTTACGTTCGACAGCACGGGAGTCGCGAGTCATGAGTCCTTCCTTCTTGAGGGCGGGCTTGTCTTCGGCGTTGTTAGCGACGAGAGCGCGAGCGATGCCCAGACGGACAGCACCCATCTGACCAGCGATTCCACCGCCACGGGCGGTGACTTCCACGTCCCATTCTTCGGCGTTGCCGAGAATAGAGAACGGAAGGTTAGCAATCATGTTCTGCACTTCGGAATGGAAGTAATCCTTAAAATCACGACCATTGATAGTGCGCTTGCCGGAACCCGGCTTCAGGATCACAGCGGCGATGGCGTTCTTGCGGCGGCCCGTGCCACGGTAGATCTTCTTGTTCTTTGCGGTAGCGATAGAGGTATCCTCCGTTCTAAAGATTAGAAGTCAACGACTTCGGGGTTTTGTGCCGCGTGCGGATGTTCGGCGCCGGCATAGATTTTGAGTTTCTTGACCATCTTGTGGCCCAGAGCGCTGTGAGGGAGCATGCCCCAGATGGCAGCTTCCAGCGGAGCGGTGGGGTGCTTTGCCAAAAGGTCGGCAAAGTTGATCCAGCGTTCGCCAGCGATGTGACCGGTGTGGTGGAAGTACTGCTTCTGAAGGTTCTTGTTACCGGTAACGGCAACCTTTTCAGCGTTGATGACAACCACGTAATCGCCGGTATCGACGTTGGGGGAATAGATGGCCTTGTGCTTACCCATGAGGAGGCGGGCAACTTCGCTTGCGACGCGACCCATAGGCTTGCCCGCTGCATCCACAAGCTTCCACTTGCGGGTGACGGACTTGGGGTTTACCGTAATGGTCTTCATGTAAATCCTCTAGTTAGATGATTCCGGGACAAAGGCGTCCCAGGAAATGCGGGATAAATATAGAAGGATTTGGGCCGGCCCACAAGGGTCAAAAACACCTTTTTTCACAAAAAATGTTTATATATAGGGGTTTTTAACTCTATCAATTATATGAATTATAATAATTGATATATTACTTTGGCCCTTATTATACCGAAACGAAGGGGATTGAGTTGTGAGTTACGAGTTGTGAGTTATCTAGCAGATCCCCGACCAAGTCGGGGATGACATTCCTCACCCCTCACACCTCGAGTCTTGCGCCTCGAACCTTCAGACCTAACCCCTATTTTCTTTCCGAAGCGGCTTTCCGCATAAAGGCCAAGGCCTTGCTCCGGCGGCGGGCAGTCTCTTGCAGGTTCACGGACTCGTCGTACTCGTCCACAATCTCGCGGCCGAGGATTTCTTCCAGCACGTCTTCCAGGGAAACAATTCCCGCGATGGCGCCGAACTCGTCCACCACGCCCACCATGTGGCCCCGCTGTTTCAAGAACCGGAGCAGCAACTTTTCAAGAGTCACGCTGTCGGGAATCAGCTGCAAGGGCCGCATCAGTTTGCGGAGCTTGATGTCGCGCTTGCCTTCGGCCAGGTAGTTGTAGGCATCCCGACGCAGCACGATGCCAATCCATTCGTCCTTCTTTTCACCATAAAGCGGTATTCTGGAAAAGGGCCAGTTGCCCCGTTCGTCCAAGGTTTCCCCGATAGTCTTGTCGGCCGGGAGGCTGAACACCACGTGCCTGGGCGTCATCACCTTTCGAGCTACCACAGATTTCAGGGCCAGAATGTTCTTGATGACCGCCGCCTGATGGTTGTCAATCACCTCTTCTCTGAGGCCGAGACTTACCAGACTGTTGATATCCTCGATACTCACCTCTTTCTTTTCTTCGTCTTCGTGAGTCCAGTGTTTAGTGAGGGTGAGGCAGAGCCAGATGATTCCCGTCAAGCTCAAGACCTTGGTAATGTAATAGAACGGTACCGCCACGATTGGGGCCATCACCTTGGCCTGTTTTACGCCCAGAGTCTTGGGAGTAATTTCGCCAAAAAGCAAGATGAGAATCGTGAGCGCGATGGGCAGCGCAAACTGCCCCGATTCCGGCAAGCGGCGCACGGCGAGGGCCGTAGCCATGGAAGCTCCGATGGTGTTCGCGATGGTGTTCACCACCAGCACCGAGGCAATATAACGGTCAATGTTTTCCTTGACATGAGTCAGGTACTTGGCGGTAAAACTCTTGCGGCGCTGCAGGGATTCTACCGTGCTGGGGGGCACGCTGTAAAAAGACGCTTCCGTTACCGAACAGAAGGCCGAAAAGAAAAGGCAGCAAAGAACGGTGATGACTATAGCGAGCATAATTTACGGTTCAAAATTTATCAGCGAAGGTTCCACGGCCCAGAACTGGGTGCGTTCCGCCTCCCTGAAAAAGTCCATGACAGCCTTGGAACTGGGCACCGGCACCAGATAAGATTTCTCGGTAGCGAACTGTACCAGTTCCACATCGGTAGATTCCCCGATGTCGGCAAGGCGCTTGGCCTCGGCAATGGCCACGTCCAATCCACCCAGCTTGTGGACCAACCCAGCCTCCAAAGCCTTCCAGCCCACAAAGACCCGGCCTCCGCCGTAAGCGGTATCGATTTTCGCCTTATCTACACCGGTGGCCTGAGAGACCACCCCGACGAACCTATCGTAGAATTCGTCCATGTAATCCTGCAGGGCCTTCTTTTCCTCGTCAGTCCAGGGCCTGGTGAAAGTTTCGGCATCGGCGTAATCGTGGGTCTTGACGGTTTCTGCCTTGAGCCCAAGTTTTGAAAGCAAACCGGAGGCGTCCACCTTGCCGCCGTAGATGCCGATGCTCCCGACAAAGGAGAAGGGTTCGGCCACAATCTCATCGGCGCCACAGGCGATGTAATACCCGCCAGAGGCGCCCATGTTCCCGATGCTCGCCACAATAGGCAGCCCCTGCTTGTGCAGGTTCTTCAGCGCCGCCCAGATCTTGTCGGAGGCGATAGCGGAACCGCCCGGCGAAGAGATGCGAACCACCAGAGCCGACACGCCTCCGCCGCTGGCAAGCCTGTTCAGTGTGGCAGACACGGACTTTTCCATAGCGCCGTCGATAGTTCCGTCGATATTCAAAAGGCCGATGCGAGCCCGGTGAGACCAGCTCTCGTTAAAGATTTTTCGGTCCGTCGGTTTCCAGGTGACATAGCCCGCGTAGGGAGCGTCCAGTCCAAAGAAGGTCTTCAAGGCATAAGACGGCACCTGGTCTAAATAAAGAACGGAATCGATGACACCCGCCTGCAGGGCCGCCCTGGCGCTCACCACAGGAACCTTCGCCAAAGAATCCAAAGATGCGGCAGCCTTTTCTACTGGCATCTGCTTGCGGAAAGCCATACGGCCCGCCACGTAAGCGTTCATCATCTTCCAGAAATCACTGTAGAGCTCAAGCCGGTTTTCGCGGGATTCCACCGACATGGAGTCCGCAATGTAGGGCTCCACCGCCGACTTGTAGGCGCCATGCCGCAAGAACTCCACCTTCACGCCAAGCTTGTCCAGCAGGCCCTTGTAAAAGAGCGTGTTCCCGCCTACGCCACGCCAAGAGAAATGGGCCGAAGGCTCCACCACGATTCGGTCCACAGAAGAAGCCGCCAGCAAAACAGAAGGCCGCACATCGTCCATGTAGGCGATGACCTTCGCACCGCGGGCCTTCAGCTTCATGACACCCCGGTTGATTTCGTTGGAGACACCCACATTCCCCTTGTAGCCTGAAAAGTCCAGCAGCACGATACTTGCCGACGGATCACGGAGCAGGTGTTCAAACAAGGTCCGCACCTTCATGAGGGCGATGGACTGGGGCCGTATAAAGGAGAAGGGACTTTCCACTTCGGAAACTTCCATGTCCAAAGGCACACGGACAATCTGGGCGAACATGGTGGCGTTCGGATTCCGTGCGGAATGGTAACCCCAGGTCACACCCTTGGGCAGGTAGTCATCGTAGAATTTTACCGCCAAGTTGTTGGAGCCGCCGAAGGTCATGGACATGGTGAGAGTGTATTCGTCATCGTCTCCGTAGACAGGCATCTTGAAACCATAGCGGGTGCCGTACAGTTCCAGCTCAAAAAGCAGGCGGTGTTCCTCCCAGTCCTCCACATCGTAGCTCACGCTCAAGTTCCGCCCAAGCCGCAGGGTGGCGCCCGCATTGTGAACGCGGTCCACCGATTTCGGGCCTGCATACAGCAAGTTGTCGCAGGAATACCCGAGGGACAAAAACCTGAAAGGCCTAAGCATCACGCCTTGAGTGTAGGACCATTCCGTCCCTTCGAAAGCAGAGTTCCTGAAGGCCGTCAGGCGGCTACCCCAGAAAAAGTAGCGCCGGAGAATGTCGGTGGAATACGTCAAGCTCCAGCGGGATTCATCCAGCCCCTTGTCCGCATAGCGGTACTCGAAGCCCGCGCCAAAGTGGTCCAGATTACCGCCCACGCGGAACTGGGAAATTTCGTCGTCATACTGATAGTCCAGCAAGGTTCCCCAGGAATCAAAAGCCGTGAGGCCGGCGGGGTTTCCGAAAATACCGTGGGCACCTTCTAAAGACACAAAGCCGGATTCCCCCGGCAGGTAGGCGAAGGCGGGAGCGAGAAGGAACAGAACGCACCCAAGCAAATTGAGGAAAAAAGAGCAAGGAGATTCCCGGTCAAGCCGGGAATGACAACTCTGGTAAAAACCTTGTCGCATTCGTGACCGTCCTGTGGTTTACGGGAATTCTGCCCTTAAATATAGTTCTACCTTGTGGCCCGTCTCAAAGCCGAACAGGTTCCCGCGATTCATTTCATAGGCCATGCCTATACCGAATGGGAACGGAAACCACCCGACATAGCGAGCAATTTCGCCCCGCATTCGGAACCCACGATACATGTCGTCCATCTTCTGGTAGTCCTTTGCCAGGTTGTAATTTTCCGATTCCTGAATACGCCAACGAAAGAGAAACACGTAGCCCACCTGCCAACCAGTACGAGCGTACTTATCCCAGAAGACGTTCCAGACAAAGGAGGTTTTCACCCCCAGTTCGTCACCGGGTTGGTAGTTCCTGTCTTCGATGAAAGAGTAATACTGCCCCGAAAGTCCCAAAAGCATGTTCGGACTAAAACGATACACACCCATGGGCTCGATTCCCAAGCGTTCAAAACGCTCCACCCGGCTTCCGTCGCCAGGCTTGAAGCGCCAACTCACATTCAGGCCGAAATACCGTATCGGGAAAAACTTCATTTCCACAAAGGATTCATTAAGGCCGTTCACCTGCAGGTTCACCATCTCGTGAATCTGGTCGTGAAGCATGACCTGCCACTCGTAACTGATAAACCGATAGGACATATCGGTGTAAAAGCTCAGGCAGTTACAGGGCGCCACTTCTACAGACCATTTCAGGTCTGCACTGTAAACATCGTCCCGAAGCTCGCCAACACCGCCAACCGCAATGGCGTTCTGGGGTGGCAAAACAGGTTTCAGAGGTTCAGTCGCAAAAACGGAAACAATGAACGCTACAATAAAAAACGGAACGAGCCGCAGGTTAATTCCCGCAGCTCGCAGCGTTACAAACAAACTAGTACTTTCCGTACTTGTAGCCGTATCCATCCTGGCTGCCATGTTCGTACTTGTTGATGACAATGGAGGCATGGGCGTTGGGGTTGCCCTTGAGAATCTGAGCCATCGCATCCTGGATTGCCTCGATAGAGTGCTTGTTGTACTCGATGACCATTACAATCTGAGCAGCCACACGGCAAGCAAGAGCGGCATCCGTCACCAGCATGATGGGCGGAGTATCGATGATAATCAGATCGTACTGCTTCTTGAACTGTTCAATCAATTCAAGATAATGTTTGGAGCCCAACAGTTCTGCCGGGTTAGGCGGTACATTGCCACAGGGCAGAACAAACAGGTTCTCGACTTCAGTGGGGGAAATCACGCTTTCCACTTCTACTTCGCGCAACAGAACCTGAGACAATCCATCTCCGCGCTTGATACCAAACTCCTTGTGCAAGCGCCCCTTGCGCAAGTCAGCATCTATCAGCAGCACCTTCTTTCCAAGACCTGCGTACAAGGCAGCCAGGTTCACGGAGATAAAGCTCTTGCCCACTCCAGGAATAAGACCAGAAACACCGATAATCGGCTGGTCCGATTCCATCATGGAAAATTCCAGCGAAGAACGCAAGGCACGCAAAGACTCCACTGCCACATCGTCCGGTTCCACCACTGCCAACGGTCTGGTTCCCTTGGTTCCCTTCGGGTTGCCCTTGGGTACCTTGGCGTAAACGGTAAAGCCCGTTTCCTTTTCGATGAAGGTGGCACTTCTCACACCACCACTGAATTTATCTCGCAAAGATACAATTGCAGCCCCAAGGAGTATTCCAAAAAACAAGAATATGGCGAGAATCAATTTTTTCTTGGGCTTAACGGGCTTCGTTGTCTGCTCCGCAAAATCAACTATGCGGACCGATCCCACCTCACCAGCGGACACCAACCGCAACTGTTGCACACTATTCAGCATGTTGGTGTAAAGAACCTTGTTAAGTTCCACTTCACTAGTAAGTTTTAAAACTTCCTGCTGAGTTTCGGGCAAATCCTTTACATCTCTAGATGTTGCAGCCAATTCGCGCCGTATGGCACGTTCCTGGTCTTCGAGTGTTTTAACCGTAGGGTGTTCAGAATGGAACAAACGAATCGCCTCTTGCTTTTTCTGCTGAATTTCTAGAATCTTTTGTTCTAGTTGCATTCTTTTTTGAAGTACTATCTGAGTTTCTGCAGCCACATCCACAGAACCCACCCGATTCTGGTAAGCGTTCAAGTTCATTAGTGAGGAATCCAACCTGGCTTTCCGGTCCGGCAACTGCTTTTCCAAGAATTCTAAAGTCTGTTGAGCCTCCGCATTGCGTTCTTCCACATTTTGGCGCAAGTAGGAAGTCGCCACTTCGTTTAAGATTTCTGCGGCACGATCAGGATAGACATCCTGATAAGAGAATTCCAGAATCCCAGTACGTTTCCCCTTCTCCAAGACATCAAAAGCATTACGGAACGCATCTACAGCTTCCAGGTAATTCATTTTGCCAACAGCAAAACTCTGTCCCTTTCTTGTTTCCATTCGATAGATTCCAAAGGTCGCCGTATCTCCTGCATAAGGGAAACGATATGTTTGCCCAGCCTCACCAACCAAGACGCGTTGTTTATTGTGGTCATAAAGCACAAAATTCAAAGAATCTAACGCACGAGCAATCCAAGGTTTTTTCTGATCTTCTAACGGAACTTTTTCCCATGGAACATCAAAAGCCATCAATTCCATGCGACCTTCACGATGAAGCAGCCGATCCCACTTACTCTTGGGTATAGCATAATACTGCAACCGTTTGGATTCGATCGTAGCACCAAGAACCTTGCGACTTTTAATGAGCTCTATCTCCGTTTCCGCAGGGCTAGTGGTCGCAAAGATGGCAGCCATATCTCCCATCATAGCTGGTCCGTTGCTACCCTTCTTTTCTATCTGAAGCAAAGCATCCACTTGATAAACAGGGCGGATCCAAAACGCAAAAAAAACTCCTACCATCCCTGCAAACACCATGCAAGGCAAAACAACATACCAGTTCTTTATCAAATTCAGGAGATAATCCCCCAAATCCTTTTCCTCTGTCTTTTTTGAAGCCATATTAAAAACCTAAGCCTTTTGTCCAAAAGTAAAAAAAAAGCACAGGCAAAAGAAAAGAATATGAAAAAAACGCACCTTTTTGGGGGGGATACACAAAATTGCGTCCTCGCTACTTACCGTTTTACAAGTTTTTAAAACACAAAACATTTACTCTTCGTTTTAATAGTTCAAATCGGCTCACCATTGCAGCATGCCCGCATTGAATAATCATTTTACACAAGGCAACCTCTAAAAAATCCCCAAAGCAGCCATTTATAAACAAACTAATACTTACCATATTTAGTCTCGTGACCAGACGAGGGCTTTTATATGGACCAGCTCAACTTTTCCGACCTGAACGATAGAGTTGAACAGATTACCAGGATTGGCGCCCCGTTCGAGGCGCTCAACAAAATTGTGGACTTGTGCAGGTTTGACGGCATCCTGCTCAAGGCGAAAGCGAAGGACTTGCAGGAACACAAGTCTTTCAGCCTTCGCCTCATGCTGAAAGTGTTTATTCTTCAGAGTCTCTATAACTTCTCCGAGGACTTGATGAAACGCCAAATCAAGGACAGGCTATCGTTCATGCGGTTCCTCGGCCTGGGCTCAGCGGGACTGCGCCCGACGCCAAGATAATATGGAACCACCGCGAGATGTTCATACGGACGAAGACGAAAGAAAAAACGTTCAAGAAGATTGACAGAGTCTGTTCGCCAAGGGCGGCGGCATCATTGACGCCACCATCGTGAACGTTCCCGTCCAGCACATCAAGGGCGACGAGAACGAGACGATAAAAGACGGCAAGATACCCGAGGAACGGAAAGTCCAACCGTCAAAGCTTACGCAGAAGGATGTCGACGCGCGCTGGGGCAGCAAGCACGGAAGGCAAACCTTCGGCTACAAGGCACATATCGCTGCCGAAAGGATACCGCGAGCATGTCTGCAAGAAGGGCTTCCACGGAAAACCGCTTGCCGAGTTCCTGGAAAGATGCAACATGAAGAAATCCCGGATACGTTGCCGCGTAGAGCACGTGTTCGGTTGGGTAAAGGGAAACTACGAACCTTTCTTGAGGACAATCGGCAAGGCGAGGGCAGAGGTGAAGATACTCGTCTCATTCTCCACGTACAACATGTTCAGGATGATGACGCCCGAACACCCGAAATAGGCCTAGTCCACGCTGCGTGCCCTCCCCCCACGTGGCGAAAACTAGGCCGAAAGGCCCGGGATAGGATAAGGATAACGGCAAAAATTGGCCTTTTTCAACTCGCGAAAATGATGTATTTTTAGAGGCAACCGCAAATAAAACGACCCTATTTGAACATTTTTTGCTATCTTAGATAAGAAGGAGTATTTCTATGGCCAATAATGTTATCACCGTCACATCCCCATTACTTCCGCCCTTAGATGAATTTGAAAATCTTCTCAAGGATATCTGGGATCGCAAGTGGCTAACCAATAATGGTCATTACCACCAGGAACTTGAAAAAGCCCTCGCAGAATACCTGGGAGTTG
>CAKUWY010000022.1 GCA_934699585.1 uncultured Fibrobacter sp. | reverse complement strand
GCCCACTACCCCCTCTAGCGGGGGACACCCCCGCAACGCCCCCGCCGCCCACTTTAATTGTCATCCCCGCCCATTCGACAGGCTCAGGGCAGGCTCCGGCGGGGATCTCCCAGAACTAGACGACCCCTCCCTCCCAGGACATGGACGCACCGTCCTCATTACGGCGGGCCGCACCGAAGAGGCCATCGACCCCGTGCGCTACATCTCTAACCGCAGCAGCGGCAAGACCGCTGTGGCTCTAGCCTCCGTGTTTCTCGCTAACGGATATTCCGTTGAGGTGGTGGCAGGCCCCATGGAAGCACAGTTCCCGGGCGGCGCCGCGGTCCACCGCGTTCGCAGTGCCTGCGAAATGCACCGGGCCGTCATGGAACGCCTCTCCGGTGCAGATGCCCTGGTGCATTGCGCCGCCGTGGCCGACTACCGCCCGAAAGACCCCGCCCAAAGCAAGATCAAGGACAGCAGGAGCCAGCTGGTGCTGGAACTGGTGCCCAACCCGAATATTCTGCGGGACAGCGTCGCCGCCAAGAAGCCAAACCAGGTGGTGGTGGGCTTCGCCCTGGAGACGGACCATTTTGAAGAACACGCCCAGGAGAAATTGCAAAAGAGCGGCGCCGACGCCCTGCTGTTGAACGCCCCGGTGGCTAAGGACAGCGGCTTCGGTTTCGACAACGTGAATTACGCCCTGGTGACTCCAGGCGAAAAAATTCCCGAAATGCAGATGGGTTCCAAGGTGGAACTGTCGGAAACTATTGTAGATTTTGTGAACCGCAAGTTGGAAGAACGCCATGGCTGAGGAATTCGATTTTAGTGCACTTCGCAGTTATCTCCAGGGACAGATGGACCTGGGGGATTCCGAGGTGTACCTGGACGAACCCTGGACGCCCAAGAAACGCGTGGCCACTCGCGCTGCTCCGGCAGCGGCGCCGTCCAGACCCGCCGCTTTCTCTGCTCCTGCTGCTTCCGCTGTGCCGCCTCCGCGTCCGGCTTCAAGGCCGCAAGCGGCGCAGCCATCGCAACCCCAGGCACCTGTATTCATGTCCGATGCGATGCCTGCCCCCCGCTCCGTTTCCCGGACTGCAAGCCCCTTCGAGTCGGCTGCCTCCCTCCAGGATTTTTACGCACAAATTAACAACGAAAAGATTTATGCGGGCAAAACCCTCTACCGTTATGAGGGCCCTGAGCATCCGGCGGTATTGCTCCTGTTCCAGGCCCCTCACGCCGAAATCCCGGCCGGGCATTTCTTCGAAAGTTCCGTAGCGGAAATGCTCAGGCGCATGTTCGCTAGCCTGAATGTCGCTCCCGAATCCATCGGGGTCACCTTCTTCTACAAGTTGCCCGAATCCAGGAACTTTCCGCCTCTGCTGGAGGCGGCGCTCCGCAAGATGCTCGCCAAGGAACTTTCCCTGCTCGCGCCTTCCACCATGGTGACCTTCGGGGAGCCCCTGTTCCATCAGGTATTCGGCAAGGGCAAGAACTTCATGGAATCCGCCGGTACCGACATGGAATTCGCTGGCGTCAAGACCTGCGCGCTGGTAGATGCCTTCGCCATGGAAGGCGACAAGCAGCTCAAGCTCTTGACCTGGAAAACACACTTGCCCAGGTGCTCCTACTTTAAGCGTTAGGGATCGTCGCGCCGTGCGGCGAGACGCGTAGCGGCTCGATGAGCCACCGAGGTGACGAGGGGGCGAGCAGAGCCCGACCTAGCCCCTTTTTTTGCGGACCTTTCGGGAACTGGGGCTAGGGAACGCCCAATTGGATAATTCGCAAGGCGTTTTTCAGGCAAAAATTTTATCTTTGTCGTGAATAGTTATGTCTGAAAATGTAAGCGACAACAGGAATTTTGAAAGCCGACAGGTGCCCAATGACCTGGAGGCGGAACGTTTTTTGCTGGGCGGTATCCTCCGTGACCCCGAAGTCATGGGGACCGTCATCATGGTGGTTACCGAAGAGGACTTTTTCTACTACGAACGGCACAAGCTCATTTGGCGCGGCCTGAGCGGGCTATACCGCAAGGGTACTCCCATCGACCTTCTGACCCTTTCGACGGAACTGGAAAGTTACGGCAAGCTCGCCGAGGCGGGCGGCCGGGAATACCTTTTCGACCTGATGGAGTCGGTGGCGTCTTCGGCCAACGTGGAGTGGAACCTGGAGCACCTGAAGAACAAGTCCACCCTGCGCAAGATGATCAAATCGGCCTCGGAGACCATCAAGAAGGCCATGGACCCTTCCTTCAATCCGGACGACGTGATCCAGGACGCGGAGAGGGACATTTTCGCCATCGCCGACAAGCAGGTGAAGGGCTCGGTGAAGCCCATCGAGAATTTCGTTTCGCCCCTGCTGGAGCGGCTCAACAACCGCAAGGACGGCATCACGGGAATCCCCACGGGCATCAAGGAACTGGACGAGCTGACCAACGGCCTCCAGAATTCGGACCTGATTATCTTGGCGGCCCGTCCTGGCGTGGGCAAGACCTCTTTTGCCCTGACCATCGCGGCCAACGCCGCCATCGACTACAACAAGCACGTGGCCTTCTTTAGTCTGGAAATGGACGGCATGCAGCTGGCCCAGCGCTTGCTTTGCTCCAGGGCCGAGGTGGACCAGTCCAAGCTCCGCAACGGCAAGCTGAACCGTGACGAGATGAACAAGATTATCGCGAAGGTGGCCCCTATCAACCAGTCCCCGCTGTATGTCGATGACAACGCCGACCTGGGCATTATGGAGCTCATGAGCAAGGCCCGCCAGCTCAAGCACAGGGGACAGCTGGACCTGCTGGTGGTGGACTACCTGCAGCTGATGAAGACCGACAACGAAGAGAACCGTGCGGTGGCCATCGGCAATATTTCCCGCGGGCTCAAGATTCTGGCCAAGGAGCTGCACATCCCGGTGATTGCCCTTGCCCAGCTGAGCCGAAAGGTAGAAGAGAAGGGCCGTGACCGGCCTCAGCTCAGTGACCTTCGTGAATCGGGCTCTATTGAACAGGATGCCGATATGGTCTGGTTCGTGGAGCGTGCTTTTGTGCGGACCCATAAGGAAGAGGACAAGTTCAGTGCGGAACTGATTGTGGCCAAGCACCGTAATGGTTCGGTGAAGGACATCCCCATGACCTTTATACCGGAATACACCACCTTCTACAATGCTTCGCCAGACGGTGGCGACGAAGGCGGCGACCAGCCGTACTCTTACGACGATTACGGTGGCGGCTCTGAACCCGTTGGATTTGGAGATTTCGGCCCATGATTCTGCTCAGCCCTGTCATTTGGATCGGTAAGGTCATTGTCCAGGGTATCGCCAGCGTCGGCGAGATCGTGTGCCTGCTGCTTTCGACCCTGAAGCAGCTGCCCCACGTGTACAAGAATCCGGACCTGATCGTGAAGCAGATGATTTCCATCGGTGTGTCGTCTCTGCCCCTGCTCTTTGTGACGTCTATCTTTACGGGCATGGTGGCCACCATCATGGCGGAGTTTGAGTTCCACAACCTGGTGTCGGACAAGTTTGTGGGGACTGCTGCCTGCAAGATGGTGCTGATCGAGCTTGGACCCCTGCTGACCGCTATCGTGCTGGCGGGCCGTGTAGGCAGCGCCGTGGCCGCGGAGCTTGGCTCTATGAAGGAGAAAGAGGAACTGATGGCCTACACGGTGCTTGGGCTTGAGCCGTACCGCTATTTGGCCTTGCCCCGCTTTGTGGCCTTCATTACCATGATCCCTTGCCTTACCGCCATCTCCAACGCTCTCGCTTTGATTGGTGGCTGGATTGTGTGCGTGCTCGCCCTGGATATTACCACCTACACCTACTATACGGGTATGCAGTACCTGTTTGACTCCATGGATTTGTGGGCGGGTATTATCAAGTCCTTCGTGTTTGGAGTCCTGATTTTTGCGCTGGCCTACTACAACGGAGTGAACGCGAAGCCCGGCGCCCGCGGCGTGGGCCTTGCTACCATGAATGTGGTGGTGTCCAGCTGCCTCATGATTTTGATTGCGGACTTTGCCCTGGATGCGGTGATGTTCTTCTAGGATATAGGTAACGTTATGCCCAATGTAAAGATTGACCCGAACGATATTGCCATTCGCCTGAAGGGGCTTCGGAAGTCCTTTGGCGCTCAGACCGTCTTGGAAGACGTGAATTTGGATATTCGCCGTGGGGAGACCATGGTGATTATCGGTAAGTCCGGCGGTGGAAAGTCCGTGATTCTGAAGCACATGATTGGGCTTCTGCAGCCCGACGGTGGCGAGGTGTCGGTAGATGGCGTGACCATCAGTACGCCCAAGTTCTTTGACACCCATACCATCCGCCGCAAGATGGGCATGCTTTTCCAGATGGGGGCCTTGTTCGACTCCATGACCACCGGCGAGAACATCGCCTTTGCCTTGCGGGAACACCATCCGGAGCTTTCCGAGAGGCAGATCCAGAACGTGGTTACCGAAAAGCTCAAGATGATCAACCTGGTGCCGGAATTCCGCACCAAGATGCCCTCTGAACTTTCGGGCGGTATGAAAAAGCGTGTGGCCCTTGCCCGCGCCATCGCCCTGAACCCTGAAATCCTTCTGTACGACGAACCCACCACCGGTCTGGACCCCATTACCAGCGACGTGATCAACGACCTGATTCTGGACATGCAGAGCAAGCTGGGCGTTACCTCTGTGGTGGTGACCCACGACATGGTGAGCGCCTTCAAGGTGGCAGACCGCATCGCCATGCTTTACAACGGCCGTATTATCGAGGTGGGAACGGTAGATGAAATCAAGAATACCGCCAACCCCTACGTGCACCAGTTTATTACGGGCCAGCGGAAAATGTCTGTGGAAGGGGAGCCGCAGGAATAATTTTGACGGCTTAGGAGCGCGATTTTTCTATATTGACGCCCGCTTGGCGCAGGTTGCGCCGCATTAACGGAGGCTAAAATGGCTCTACAGTTCTACAACACCGCATCGCGCAAGAAAGAAGTATTCACACTCCCGGTCGGCGTTCCCGCCGTGCGCATGTACTGTTGTGGCCCGACGGTGTACCATTTCGCCCACATCGGCAACCTCCGCACCTACATTTTCGAAGACTTTTTGGTGCGCACGCTGAAGTACTACGGCTACAAGGTGAACCACATCGTGAACATCACCGACGTGGGTCACCTCACCAGCGACGCGGACTCCGGCGACGACAAGATGGAAAAGGGCGCCGCCCGCGAAGGCAAGTCCGTCTGGGACATCGCAAAGTTCTACACCGACGCGTTCATGGCCGACTGGCACCGCTTAAACATCCAGGAACCGACCCGCTGGACGCCTGCCACGCAGCACATCCAGGAACAGATTGACCTGGTGAAGACCCTCGAAGAAAAGGGCTACACCTACCGCACGAGCGACGGCATCTACTTCGACAGCCTCAAGTTCCCGCGCTACGCGGACTTCGCTCGCCTCGACGTGGAAAATCTGCGCAAGGGTAGCCGCATCGACATGGGCGAAAAGCATAACGCCACCGACTTTGCCCTGTGGAAGTTCAGTCCGAAGGACAAGAAGCGCGCCATGGAATGGGACAGCCCGTGGGGCGTAGGGTTCCCCGGCTGGCACATCGAATGCTCCGCCATGGCCATGAAGTACAATGGCCCGACGCTTGACATCCACTGCGGCGGTACGGACCACATCCGCGTGCACCACACCAACGAAATCGCCCAGAGCGAATGCGCCAACGGCGTCACGTTCGCCCGCTTCTGGATGCACGGTGAGTTCCTGCGCACCGCCAGCGAAGAAAAGCTGGAAGACGGCACCACCGAGCAGAAGTTCGGCAAGATGAGCAAGTCCAGCGGCGAATTCCTGACGGTTTCGCTCCTCATGGACCGCGGCTTCAACCCGCTTGACTACCGCTTCTTCGCGATTGGCAGTCACTACCGCAACTACCTGAACTTCACGTGGGAAGCTTTGGAAGGCGCGAAGGAAGGCCTGAAGAGCTTGCACAAGAAGACGGACCCGCTGATCGGTAAGGCTACCGCTATCACTAGCGAAGCTGCCAAGGCATTCCAGAATGAATTCAAGGACGCCATCGGTGACGACCTGAACATGCCCCGCGCCCTCGGTATCATGAACACGATGCTCAAAAGCGATATCGACGACGGCGAAAAGGCTGCCCTGGTGGCCGACTTCGACCAGATTTTCGGCCTGAAGCTCGACGAGCCCCGTGAAGAATACGCCAAGAAGGGAGCCAACGACGGTGTGGATGTCGCGAAGATTGAAACTCTGATTGCAGCCCGTAAGGAAGCCCGTGCCGCCAAGAACTGGGCCGAAAGTGACCGCATCCGTGACGAGCTCGCCGCGATGAACGTGGTCATCAAGGACAGCAAGGAAGGCACGACCTGGGAGATTAGGGGCTAGGATCTAGGGATTGGGATCTAGGGGCTAGCGTGTCCTGATAATTAGCGAGGTCCTTGGCAAGTTTTTCAGGGAAATGGTTGTCGTTCCTTGCAAATCCTGAGCCATAAGCCTGTGTCCCATCAGGTCGAAAATTTCCACACGGCGGGCGTTCTGGACCGTAAGGGTCTGGCCGTGATTTTCCAGGCGGATAGTCTTGCCAGGAATGTTCCTTGCCTGATAGATGGTCGTTGCGTTCCCGCTACTGCTTGATTTTGGTTGTGCGTTGGAAGAACTGCTGGTTGGTTGCTTGACCACGGGTGCATTTTTGCTCAGCACGAAACTGCCTACCAGGTTAGCGCCGGTCTCTTTGTCGTAGTAGGTGGAGTCGTTGGCAAAACGCACTACGGAGTAGTTAGAGTCGGCGGGCCAGTTCCCGTACTGGGAAATTCTCAGATAGACGGCGTACTTTCCTTCGGGGAGCGAATCGGGGAGCTGGGCCGCCACCTTCACATCGTTAATGCCATCGGATTTGGTTTCGGATTTCACGTTGTCGTAGTCGGCAATGTTGCCGTTGTCATCAAACGCCGACTTCAGCACAACTTTCCGGCACAGAATGTCCTGCGGGTCGAAGTTCCCGGTCTGCTTGAGTTCCAGCGGTGCGCCATGGACGGTATCGCCTGCGGATTCAGAAACACTCCTGAGCACGATGGTGACAGGGCGTTTCTTGGTCATGTTGCCAAAGCCCACGTTCTGGATTTTCATGTCCAGCTGGAGCAGGCTGCCGGGCCCCAGGGAATCCATCAGGGAGGATTGACGCAGCACGTAGCGGTAACCCAGGTGGTCGTCGATGTACTTGAAGGCGGAATTCTGCAATACGCCGTTTCCGTCGGTGTAGGATTCGTAGGCCTTGTCGATGGTGTCTCGCGGGTGGAATACCGTTTTTTTCCATTCGTCAATGAGGTTGTTGTTCCACTCAATGTTCAGATAGCTGGTGTGGGTACGGAACCCTTCGTAAGAAAGGAACTCTACAGTATTGATTTTCTTGTATCCGCTTGCGGTGGTGAGAGCCTCGCCGCCGTAAGGAACATTTTTGCCGTAGGTTTCCATAAAGGCGACGCCTTCTTCGCGGCAGACGCTCGTGGCACAAACGCTTCCCCAGGTGCCGTAGTCATATTGTGTTCCCAGGTAACCGTCGTTATAAAAACCTACACGGTAGATATCTTCTTTCAGGGAGTCGGCCTTCATCTTGAAATAGGGGTGGTTGACATCGAAGGAGACGTTGTAGTTCCAAGCGGTGGTGTCGCCTGCGGCGTTGACTTCTGTTGTCGGGCTAAAACCCAGGCCGCGTGCCAGAACCGACGGATTTCGAGCTCCTACGTCCACGTCAGCGTCTGTGTTCTGCAAAAGCGTGGCAAGTCCTTCACCCACATAGAGTGGATTGCTGAGAGTACTGGTGTGCTGTTCACCATAAGGTCCGTACATGCCCTGCTCCACGAAGGTGATTACGTCTTTGTATTCGTTGAAGACGGTACTCAGTTGCTTGACGTGTTTCAGAATCCATTCCTGCGGGGGCTCCATGTTGCCCTTGCCGTTGTACCAAGGGTCGTAGGAAAAGCGGACAATGACGGTGGAGTTTGTGGCACGAATCTTATCCAGGTAAGCGCGGAAAGAATTCAGCATGGCCTCGGTCAGGTCCTGGGTGGTGCCGTGAGCCGTCGGGTCGCTTGTATCCCAGACGGCGTTGCTGGAGAAAGCGGAAATCTCCGCCCGCAGGTGCATAAGGCGGTTCTTGTAGTATGGCTCCACTTCGATGGCTTCGGGCCGAAAGTGAATTACCTGGGGCCTGTAAAAGCCCCGGTCCGGATTGTAGAAGGATTGCAGTTGGTCGGTGTAGTCCAGCGGCTGCACTACGGCGGTTGCGGCGAAAGCGGATGTGGCAGTGGCTAGGCACGCCACACCAAGGACGGCCAAAGTTTTGGCCTTGCATAGATACCCAAATTTCTCCATATCCTGAATCTATATTAAAAAATCCGAAAATCCAAATTTTCCGCTAGTTTTGTGAGGAAATTGTAAGATTTTTGCCCTATTTCATGGGCTACCTTATTTTGGGGATAATGCTAAATTTGCCGAAATTTGAGGATTTATGAAGCTTTGCCGTTACCCTAGCGTGGTGCCCTATTTCATTCTGGTTTTTTGCAGTATTTTTGTGCAGATGGGGCTGTTTGTCCACTTTCAGCGGTGGCTTTCGTTTTCCTTCGAGGGGTCGGCTTTCTGGTGGCGCAGCATGTTGCTTCAGTTCGCCATTTTTGTGCCCAGTATTTTCATGATGCCTGCGGCGAGTTATTTTGCGGGGCATTTCCGCAAGGGCCGCGTGATGGCCTGGTCGTCGGTGGGCATGCTGGCATCGGTGATTGCGGTGGTGGTGTGCTACGTGGCGGGGGCCGAGTGGGTGGCCTACGGGCTTTTGCTGCTTTACGGGATTTTCCTTTCGATTCTGAGCCCCGCCAAGCTAGGCATCATGAAGGAGATGGTGGCGGGCGAGGACCTGGTGAAAATCAATTCCTGGTACATGGCGCTGTCGGTGCTGGGAACTGCGGGGGCAGCGTTTTTTGCCATGGGGCTTTCGGGCCACGAGAATTCTCCGGTGAGTATCGATTTGACCCTGTGGATTTATCTGGGGCTTTCGGTGGTGACCACTGTGGCTGCGTTCTGCATTCGGGTGGGGGAGTCTCACGATTCCTTGAAGATGCGCTCTCCGGTGCGGGATTTTTCGGCCACCTGGAGCCACCCCATCGTGCGGCTTTCGATTCTCGGGCTTTCGGCGTTCTGGGGCGTGACCCAGATTTTCTTGATTCTTATCCAGCGCATGAACGACATGTTGCATACGGCGGTGATTCCCGTGTCCATGTTCAGCGCTACCGTGGGTTATGTGGCGGGCGCCTTGACGGCGAGCCGTGCTTCTAAGGGATTTGTGGAGACGGGCCTGATTCCGTTTTCGGCGGCGGTGTCTGCCGTGACCATGTTCTCCCTGCCCTTTGTGGGCAACGACTGGCTGGAGGCTGTGCTTTACGGCGTCATCGGCTGGAGTGCAGGATCTGCCTACGTGATTTTGCGGACGGTGATCCAGAACTTTACCAGGCCCGATACGGCGGGGCGAATCCATGCGGTGGCAAACGCTATCCAGATGGCGTTTTTGGCCCTGATTATGGGCGGGCAGACACTACTCCTGATTTTTACGCCGGTGACCATCGATCATTGCTTCATGATTTTGTCGGTGATTCTTGCCCTGTGCTTTATCATGAACCTGCGGCAGACCCCCATGACTCTTTTGCGGGCGACGCTCCGTTTTGCCTTTGCCTTCGTGTTCCGTTACCGGGTGAAGGTGATTGGCGTGCAGAACATTCCGGAATCTGGTCCGCTGCTCTTGATTGGGCCCCACTTCAGCTTTATTGACTGGGCGGTGCTGCAGATGTCTTCGCCCAGGCCGCTGCGCATTGCTAGTAACCGCAACACTTTTGCCGACTGGTACCAGCGCTGGTTCTTTCATGGGAACTTTTTGATTAGCATCAACCGTCGCGACCCGGCGCCTGCCATGGAGCAAATCCGCAAGGCTCTTCTGAACGGCGAGGCGGTGGTGATTTTTCCCGAAGGCGAAGTTTCCAAGACGCCCTTTGTCTCGAAGTTCTCGCTGGACTATTCCAAGGCCATCGAAGGAACGGGTGCGCAGATTGTGCCGTTCTACATCCAGGGCCTGTGGGGGAGCCGATACAGCCACGCTTCTGAAAGCGTGAACCGCCCGCAATCCTTTAACCGTGTGATTAGCGTTGGTTTTTCGAAGCCGCTCCCGACGGATGCCTCCGAACAGAAAATCCGCAGTGACCTGCAGTTCTTGGCGGCAGACATCTGGAACCTTGCCATGGACCATTCCGAAAGCATTGTGCCACTCTGGTTCAAGGCTATGGAAAAACGCCGCTTCCGCCCGATTCTCATAGACCCTGCGGGTCGACATGTGAACGGTTTTGGCATGATTCGTCTGTGCCGTTATTTTGGCCGCAAGATTCGGGCTATGGCGAAGGGCGAAAAGAACGTAGGGTTCATGATTCCCACCAGCCGCGATGCCGCCCTCGGGATTATTTCCATCTTGGGCGCGGGCAAGACTACCGTCAATCTGAACTACACCTCTCCCGTGGATACGATTCTCGGCTGTATCGACAAGGCGGAACTTTCGGTGATTGTTACCACCCGAGCCTTCTACGAAAAGCTCTGTGGCAAGAATCCGGCCTTTGCCCAGGTCGCCGAGAAGTGTCGCCTGATTTATTTGGACGAAGAGGAACAGAAGGTTTCGACTCTTGGCCGTCTGTTGGCGACGCTTGTCATTTTGACTTGCCCGGCGGCAATCCTTCGCAGGCTCTGGTTCAGTTCCGCCAAGCTGGAAGACGATGCGGTAATCCTGTTCAGTTCCGGTTCCGAAGGAACTCCGAAGGGAGTGGAACTGACCCACAAGAACGTGATTTCCAACGCCCAGCAGTGCGACTACGTGGTGAAACTCTGCCGTACAGACGTGATGACGGCGCTGCTCCCGCTGTTCCATTCCTTTGGCTTCACCATGACCTTCATGATGCCCTTGCTGGATGGCGTGCCTATGGTGCTTTGCCCGGACCCTACCGACATCAAGACTCTCGCCCGGGTTTGTGCCCAGTACAAGACGACCATTATGATGGGTACTCCTACATTCTTGCGGGCTATCGCCATCAACCGCTGGGTCCACCCCATGTGTCTGGATTCCTTGCGCTACATTATCGCGGGCGCCGAAAAGCTCCGGCCCGAAATGCGGGAAACCTTCAAGCTCAAGTTCGGCAAGGACATTTACGAAGGTTACGGTTGCACGGAACTCACACCCCTTGCTACTATTAATGCGCCCAACGTATTGCTGGATGATTTCTTGACCATGGAGAAGTGCAGCGACCACTCGAGCATCGGGCTTCCGCCTCCGGGAACCGTGGCCGCCATCATCAACCCCGAAACCAACGAGGTGTTGCCTCAGGGCGAAGAAGGCATGCTCGTGGTTACGGGCCCCCAGGTCATGAAGGGCTACCTGAAGGATGGCGAAAAGACTGCGTCCGTAATCATTGAAAAAGATGGCCGCCGTTGGTACAAGACCGGCGACAAGTGCGTCATTACGGAAGATGGTTTTGTACAGATTCTCGGGCGCTACAGCCGCTTTGCAAAACTGGGCGGCGAGATGATTTCTTTGACGGCGGTGGAACTCCGCATTGCCGAAACCAAGGTTCTCGATGGTCAGGAATTCGCCGTCACTGCCGTTCCCGACTCCGTCAAGGGCGAGCGCATTGTGCTGCTGGTCAAGGGCGGCGACGCCGAAGATATTTCCCGCAGGCTCCGCAAGTCGGGAATCCCGCCCCTGATGCTCCCCGGTTCTGTTTTCTGCGTAGACAATGTTCCCAAGCTCGGGTCAGGCAAGTGGGATTTTAACGGCATGAAAAAGATGGCACAGGAACTGGTAGGCGGTAGATAATAAAAACTAAAATTTATATTTAACGGCATGGACCAAAGAACCATTGTCGCTCCCATGACTCCCGCAGGCGTTAGCGCCGTGGCGGCCATCCGCGTAAGCGGCCCTCAGGTGCGTGACGTGGTTTTGGCTCTGTTCGGCGAAAGGGCTGTGGCCCGATTGGAAAGCCACCAGGCGCGTCTTGGAACGGCCCGGGACCCTAAAACCGGCGAAACCATCGATAGCCTGCTTTACCTGTTTTTCGAAGGGCCCAATTCCTATACCGGCGAAGACACGCTGGAACTTTACCCCCACGGAAACCCGCTGATCGTGCGGGAACTGATTCAGGCCATCCGCAAGGTACAAGGCGTTCGTCTGGCAGAACCTGGTGAATTTACCCGCAGGGCCTTTCTGAACGGCAAGATGGACCTGGTCCAGGCGGAATCCGTGGCCGACGTGATTCACAGCGCGAACCGTGCAGAACTGAAAAACGCCCACCGCCTGCTTTCGGGAACGCTCTCGAAAAAGATTCAGGAATTGAACGAACAGGTGAAGGACATGTCCGCCCGGCTGGAGCTGGACGTGGATTTTGCCGAAGAGGAGGCTGACCCGGATTACGATTCCTGGCGCAAGAGGATTGTGGCCATCGGCGAAAAGATTTCGGAAATCCTCCAGAGTTTCCGCGGCAAGGAAAACCTGAGCCGCCTCCCGCTGGTAGTGCTCTACGGAGCCCCCAACGCGGGCAAGTCCAGCCTGGTGAACGCCCTCCTGGGCGAAGACCGCATTCTCGTGAGCAGCGTCCCCGGCACCACTCGGGACTTCGTGGAGGTCCGGCTGTTTTTGCCCGGCGGTGAAATCCGCCTGGTGGATACCGCAGGCATTGCCGACCGGGCCACCGACGAGTTGGACGCCCTCAGCATGGAAAAGAGCCGTGAGATTCTGAAAGAGGCGGACCTGAAGATTCACGTGGTGGACGGGACAGAGGCTGGATGGCGGGTCGAGCCCGCCATGACGAAGGATGAGTCCGACATGACCGTCATTACCAAGAAGGACCTGCTGGATTCCGCCGGGGCGTCTCGTGACCAGAATCCAACGCCCTACAACCTACTAATCTCCTCCAAGACCGGCGAGGGCCTTGCCGAACTCAGGCAGAAGATGGACGCCGCCCTGTTTACCGAAGGTCGCAGCCCCGAAGACATCTGGATTACCAGCGAGCGGGAACGGGCCTGCCTCGCCGAAGCCTTTGAAGGGGTGAAACGGGCCCTGGACCTGCTCCAGAAACAGCCCGCCGTAGAACTTCTCGCTTTTGAGATGCAGCTGGTGCGCCGCTCCCTCCAGAGCGTGGTGGGCGAAATTTCTTCTGAAGATATTTTACAATCTATTTTCGCGGGGTTCTGCATTGGAAAGTAGCACTCTCAGCCTTATCGGCGTCTTTATCGGGATTTTCGCCTTCGGAACCTACATGGTCCCGCTGAAAAAGTATCCCGCTTATTCCTCCTGGTCCTATCTGGCCTTCATGTCCATCGGGGCCCTCATCTGTTCCGTGGGCATCACCTGCGTTACGGGACAGTTCAACTTTCACCCCGTAGGCATCGGTTGCGGTCTCCTCTGGGTACTGGGCGGCGCGCTTTGCTTCTGGGCGGTGCAGGCCGAGGCGGACCTGGCAGGGACTGGCCTACGGTCCATGAGCGTAAGCATTCTGCTTTCGTTCTTTAGCGGGGTGGTCATTTTCCAGGAAAAGACCCTGCTGTACTATTCCATCCCGGCTATCGTCTGCATGATTATCGGCATCTGGATTCCCGCCAGCAAGAAAAAATCCATCTGGAAAAACTGGCGCTCCCTCCTGTCGGGAGCGGTGTTCGGCACCTACCTGATTCCCTTCAAGTTCAGCGGCATGGGCGACATGGAATTCCTGTTCCCCTTCTCCTTCGGAGTCTGCATCGGGAGTCTCGTGCTGGTGGGCCTGGTGACATTTCGCCGCCGCAAGGACATCAGGCATTCAAACATTGTGCCCACCCTCCTTTCCATGGCGTCGGGCGTCATGTGGATGTTCGGTACCCTGGCCATTTTCTGGACCATCGCCGACGACGGCATGTTCGGCTACGCGGTAGGTTACCCGCTTCTGCAGTTGAACCTGGTGGTAAACCAGCTGTGGGGCGTGTTCGTGTTCGGCGAATATGCTTCCCGCGGAGGCCGCATCAAGCTTGCCATGTCCACGGTGGTCACCTTGATTGGAGCGGTGCTGTTGACCCTCTCCAAGATGTAGCGAATAGGGTAAAGGAATCGCCCTAGATGGCGGCGATTTCCTGGTTAATTTCTTCGGCGCCCTTGATGTCTTCGTTGTAGATGGCGTTCACCTTCTTGCAGCCCAGTTCCAAAAGCCTGCGGGCTCCTTGGTTGTCGCTTTGCCTGCGCAATTCCCTAATAGCGCCATCGATAAGCTTGATGTCGCGCTGTTCGGGATAGTTTTTCATGAACTTGTAGAACAGGGCAATCTGGTTTTCGTAGTCGCTGTCGCTTTCGCAGGCCAGCAAGAATGGCACCACCCTGGTATTCAGCAGGTTGTTCAGGTCGCCCACGAAGGTGTTGAGGCTCGCCCCTTCGGGGAACAGTTCTTCAGTTTCCCGTTGAATATCGTCGTTGTCCATAATCTCGCCGTTCTCGAACTGGGAAAGCATCTCGTTCAGCAGGTTGATTTCTTCGACCTTGGCCTGCTCGCGGTAACGGGCCTGGTAAAAGACGGGCAGCGTGGTCAGGCAAAAGTGAGCCTGGTTCATGCCGATGAACTCGCCAATGTAATAGACGTCAGCGTCTTCGTTCAGAATATCTTCTTCGCTGGCAAAATTGCAGATGCGGGCGGGAATGGGAATGACTTCCATGTTGGCCAGTTCGTGAAGGCGCTCTCGCAGGGAATCCACGTCCATGTCCTCGGGCAGTTCCACGCCGTCTTCTTCCATGGATTCCAGCAGGTTGTCGATCTTTGAATCTACGGCCTTGTTGATGGCCCTGCGGTTTGGCATTTTGGGCTGCTGACGGAAATCCCCTTCCAGGGCGAAAAGACCGTTTTTCACCATGTCGTCAAAAGGCGTGCCGCTTCGCTCCGCATCGGGGGAGGGCAAAATCTTGGCGTAGGCGATCATGCGCCCGCGCAGGTGTTGGTCGTTTCCTTTTTTCTGTTCGATTCCCAGCATAGCCACAATATAGTAAATAGTGGTGAGTTGTGAGTAGTGAGTTGTGAGTGGTGAGTGGTGAGTGGTGAGAGGTGAATAATGAGTAATGAGTAATGAGTAATGAGTTGTGAGTAGTGAGTCGTCATCCTGAACGGAATGCCGTCAGGCATGGAGTGAAGGATCCAGGCCCGAGATTGTCAATGTGGGGTGAGGAATGTGGAATGATTGATCCAAAGGGGAAAGCCTTCCCCTGATTGCTGTTTCTCCAGGCATTGCGTGAAACAAGGTTGGTGAGCCTGTCGAACCATCCATCACCCCTTCGCCTAAGGGCTCTGCCCTTAAAAACCCGATGTCAGGACATTTTCTATTATTGGCCTTATGGAACAGGAAAGTTGGCAAAAGATTCTCGAGCTGTGCAACAGGCTTTCCACCGTCACCTACGAGAACCTCACGAAAATTATCCGTCTGGAATCGGCGGGTTCAGCCACTCGTGCCCGCAACCTGGATGACAGTTTCCAGAACGATGTGGACAGCTGGATGGGCGGCGGCACCTGCTTCAGCATGACCTGGCACCTGTATCAGGCCTTTACCGACATGGGGCTTTCGCCCCGTCTGGTCATGGGCCACAAGCGCAAAGAAAAAAACATCCACTGCGCCCTGGTTTTGCCGGAGGTCTCTTTCGCACCTCAAAGCCAGCCAAAGGCTGGCGACCTCATACCCCATACCTCGTACCTCTTTGACCCCGGTTACCTCATCTTCGACCCGCTCCCTTTGCCTGCACCCCAACCGTTCGGTTCCGGCGAGGCGTTTTTCCCGCTGGTCCCCAACTGCGTGCGGCTGGTGCGGCCTGCCGCCGATGCCCTGGAACTCTGGACCGGCGGTGCGGGCGGCCCCATGAAACTTCGTTTCGAGTACCCGCTAGAAGGTGTTTCCGTCGAAGAATTCAAGCAGCACTGGTCCGAAAGTTTCTACCGGGAGATGATGACCTACCCGGTGCTCAACCGCCTGGACCGGGAACGGGGAGTGCAGTACTACTACCAGAAAGGGAACCTGGTCATCCGCGACAAGGACGGTTCCCGTATGGAACGTATTCCCGAAGAACTCCGTGTGGAAAAGCTCAGCGAAATTTTCCACATTTCTCCAGACTTAGTTGACCGCGCCCTCGGAATCCTAAAAAAAGAACATTCTTAAAAATTGTATATTTCTCCTCAAAAAAGGAACCCGTCTTATGAAAAAACTTTTGATTCTCGTTGTTGCCATGGCCTCTGCCATGTTCGTTGCCTGCGGCCCTTCCAAACTGGAAATGCAGGAAATGTCTTCTAGCCGCGATATCATCATCGAAGTCCGTCAGGTGCTGAACGACTCCATCAGCCTCATGATCGGCAATACCCTGTACCTGAACAGCAAGCAGGTGATTGGCGACAACCTGTTCCCCCTGCTGGTGAGCACCCGCGACCCCCAAGAAATTGAACGGCTCACCGCCACCGACGTGGTGAACACTCCCGAAGACCTCCTCAAGTACCTGCGCTTTACCTCTCCCGACATGGTGAATTTCGGTATTGTCATCGGCGAAACCGCTTACAACGAAATCGGCTTTGACGAAAACCACGTGGTGGAAACCCTGAAGAACATTTTCATCAAGGTGGACGGCGGTTCTCTGATCCTCTTCCATGAGAAGAACGGCGAACTCACCTCCGCAAAGAAGCTGTTCTAATAGTGAGGTCGCGCCTTCGGCGCTTTGAGGTTCGAGGCTTGAGGCTCGGGCCTATGGCCCTTTGGGGTATGAATAATGATTTTTGAAAAGTTCATCTTCGTCATCCTAACCCCTAATCACTAACCACTAACCACTGCTTCACTTCAACTTCTTCAACTCGTGCAGCAGCATGGCAAGCCCGATAAAGGCGGCGCCGACGTCGGCAATGGGCTGGGCCATGAACACCCCCTTCAGTTCGAAGAAATGGGGCAGCACCAGCAAAAAGGGTATGAGCAGAATCACCTGACGGCAGGCGTTCAGGAACATGGACCTGAGGGCCTTTCCCGTGCCCTGGAAGAAACTTCCCGAAACAAGTCCTAGCGGAATCATGAAGAATGCCGCACCGAAAATCCGCATGGCCCAGGCGGCGGTCTCCTGCAATTTAAGGTCGTTTGGGGCGAAAGGTGCGACCAGTGCTTCTGCCTGCCACATCATGAGTGCCCAGGCCACAATCATAAATCCGAAGGCGTAGATGAAGGTGAACTTCAGGGTTCCCTTCACGCGGTCGTTCAGGCGGGCGCCATAGTTGTAGCCGATGATAGGTTGTGTGCCGTGGACAAATCCCAGCAGCGGGAGCAAAATGAAGGAAGCGATGCTGTTCACGATGCCGAAAGCCGAAATGGCCATGTCCCCGCCGGAAAGCACTCCGGTATCGTGGAGGCTGATGTTTCCGTAGGTGGTGAGGCTCCAGGCCAAAATGGCGTTCATCAGGCTGTTGCACAGCTGCATCAGTGAAGGCGGGATACCCAAGATGATAATTTTTCGCACATAGGGGAGCCGGAGTTTCATGTGGCGCCAGCGGATCTTGATGGGCGTATCCTTTTTCACGAAGAACTGGGTAATGAGGGCGCTGGCGATAAGCTGCGAAGAGATGGTGGCCCAGGCGGCCCCTTCGATTCCCCAGTGGAACTTCATGATAAAGAGCCAGTCCAGAATGATGTTGGACACCGCTCCGGTGATTTCGCGGAACATGGCCGTCTTGGGGTGACCCATGGAGCGGATAAAGTGGTTCATGCCGGGGGCGATGGTCTGGAAAACCGCCCCGAAAAGCAAGATGCGCATGTAGCTAGATGCTACCGGCAAGGTCTGTTCGCTGGCCCCGAAAAGTTTCAGGAGCGGCACCATGAAAATTTCGCCCAGGGCGAAGGTGCAGACCGCCATCAGTATGAGCAACGTAAAGGAGTTGTTCAAGATGATGCTAGCTTGTATGTACTTCTTTTGCCCGAGACGGATGGCAAAGAGGGTGTTGCCGCCCACGCCGATCATCATGGACATGGCCATAATAAAGAGGCAAATAGGGAAACACAGGGTGATACCCGCGATACCGAGGCTGCCTACACCCTGGCCCACGAAAAAGCGGTCCACTATATTGTAGAGGGCGTTCACCAGCATGCTGATGATGGCAGGTACCGAAAACTGCAGCACCAGTTTCGGGATGCTTGCGGTCCCGAAGGAATTGAGGCGCTGTGAGTTCAAAGTGGACATTTCGGCGCCAAATATAGAATAATGTGAAATGACGAGTGTGTAATGAGAAACTTGTAATTACACATTACACATTGCGGTGCAGCCGCTCACATTTCACACTGCGAAGCTACGCTTCGCACGCCACCTGATTCCGTCCGCCTTCCTTGGCTACGTACAAAAGACGGTCGCATTCCGCAATCAGGTCCTCGATTTTCCCGATATTTTCACCCTGCTTGCTAGCAAGCCCGAGAGAAATGGTCACGGGGATAATGGTATCCTTCCAGGAGAAACGGTGGCGTTCTACCGCCATGCGGAGCCGCTCGGCGCTCTTTTTGGCGTCTTCTACGCCGATTCCGCTGAGCAGGAGCACGAATTCCTCGCCGCCGTAACGGGCCAGCAGGTCCGATTCCCGCTTTTCTTCTTTGAGAATGCGGGCGATTTCTTTTAGCACCATGTCGCCGCACTGGTGGCCCCAGGTGTCGTTCACGTGCTTGAAGTGGTCGGCATCCACCATGATGGCATGCACAAAGAAGTTGTTTCGGCGGGCAAGGGCAAGCTCGCCTAGGCTCCGGTCAAAGAAGTTCCGGCGGTTGGAAATCTTGGTCAGCGGGTCCATGGTGGCCGCCTCGTAGAGTTCCCGGTCAAAGGCCTCTTCGCTGGCATCCTTGAAGTCGATTTTCAGCACGTACTTGCCAAGCTGCAGGCGGTTGTCGGAATCCAGGACCATTTGGCTCACCGGATTCCCATCTACATAGGTGCCGTTGGTGCTGCCCAGGTCCTGGACCGTGACGTTCTTGCCATCGAAGGTCAGGCTGCAGTGCTTGCGGCTCACCAGTTCGTCGTCCAGGCGGATGTCGGCATCGGCGCCGCGTCCAAGGACGACGGTCCCTTTTTCCAAGGCAATCTGCTTGAATTGGGTCTGGGGGTACAGGATTATCAGATGTGGATGTAACTCCATGACCCTAAAGGGGATAGTGTTGCCTGGGGTGACAATAGTCTGGTCCAAATCCTGCATATTTTCTCCAATGACATGTTTAATATAGTAAAAGAGGGGTTAGGATTTAGGGGATAGGATTTAGGGGATAGGATCTAGGGGATAGGATCTAGGGGATAGGATCTAGGGGTTAGGGAGATGTGGAATGTGAGATTAGTAATGGGTTTTCAGTTATGAGTTGTGAGTTTCTATAATCGCGCCTTTGGCGCCAAATTATGTACTGAGGGCTGAAAACAGACTACTCACTCCACACTACACATACCTCAAAGGGGCGAAGCCCCTAAACGATACTTGGCAACTTGTTGCCCTAGTAGAGTTATGCCCTTTGGGTAGACCTCACACCTCGGGCCTCGAACCTCAGCCTCTAAATCCTAGTCTCTAGCCCCTAAAATGTGATTTTGGGCAACATGTGACGGACATCGCAGCATGGAATGCATACAATTATATTATTTTTATGAAAAATGATAGGGGGAAGACCGCTTCCCCTGGAGAGAGGTATTTATGGAACGTAGATTGAACCTGGCCGCCTTGATGGGCCTTGCTTTGCTACTTCTGGCAACTACGGCCGCCGCTGCGGACACGAATCCTGTTCAGGAGCAGGAATCGATACCGGGGGCTGTTCCCGGCAAAAAATTCTGTGCGAGGTGGACTGTAGAAGAAAGTGCAGTAGGGCAGCTTTGGCTAAGCCAGAAGTCCTACTCCTACGTACCCCAGGGCGACTCTACCGAATCAGTTGACGATCACACGATTGCTCATCACGAAGAATGTTTCGACTTGTGGTATGACCCTTCGGGTGAATCTAATGATGTTTACTCCTTCTTGTCGAGTGTCGGTGGTGATGGTTTAATGCATATCCCGCTGTATCTGGAATCGGACCTTGATTTTGGCGGTGTCTCTGCGGACAGCAATTCCTGCGTGGCATCCTTTAAACCTATTTCTTTCATAAAATACACCTCTTTCTTTGGTTCAACATATACCATCAAAAATTTGTGCTATATAGCCGAAAACGAAAGTTCTCCTGTGGGATTTTTTTCCAGCGCGATAGACGTGGATTTTTATAGCCTGAAGTTTGAAAATGTCTATTTTAAGGTGATAAATGTCAGCTCGTTCTCCACAGCTCCGGTAGGCGTGGTTACGGGTAGTTTGGACCATACGGAATTCGAGTCTTCGTTCAGGAACATCAGTCTCAAGAACGTGAAAATCGTGGCGGCCCAGGCGGGCGGCCTTGTTGGTCTTATCGGCGAAGATACGTCACCGCTCATCCAGAACATCTCGGGCGAGAATGTGGAAATTTTTGCCGCCGAGAGGACGATTGTATCTTCTATGGTGGCCCCTGATTATTCCGCATATGAAGAAGAGCTGAAAGTCCACTTGGGCGGTTTGGTCGGCAAAACGAGCTCGGGGGTGTCGATTCTCGACGTTGGAATTACGGGACTCAAGGTTCATTCCGATGTGGATTCCATTTTGCTGACACCTGAAAATCAGGAGGAATGCAATAATAACGATTGCGGATCATCCCAGGTTATCTCAGGATACATAGGCGGCCTGGTGGGCTCCTTGTTGTCTGAGTACTCGGTGGTTTCTGTAGCCAACACCTACACGTCTGGCGATATTTCCTATAAGGGAGGGGATTACTATGCTGGGTTCCTTGCCGGCGTATTGTCCTTTGGTGAGAGTGCGACATATACCATTGCGAACAACTACCACTATGGTGCAACCGACTCCCAGGTGGCAAACATTGCTGGTCTTTTAGAGCTAGGAGGTGAAAATGTAGGGGCGAGCGAATGGGTTTATGCCTACCTTGGCGGTCGCAATTACCGCAATAGTATAGATGGGAAGATTCCTTTCGACGAAACTGATTTTGATAGCACGTCCTATATCTGGGATGGCGCGAATGGCGGGGCGATTCCCGCAGACCTTATGCAAAAAGGTGCTTTTGCTAAGGCCCTGATTGAATTTAAAAAGGAGGATCTGCAAGACTATGATGTGTCGGAATGGTCCCGCAAGGACGGCGTGAACAATGGCATGCCCGTGTTTGCCACTTCCGAGTTAATGCCTATTTATAGGATTGATTTTAAGGCAGGCATCCAGCTCTACGAAAACAATTCGACGATAGATAAACAAATATGGCTTGCTGCTGGTGCTACGGAAGATAGGGACGGCTTATCGCTTTCGGTTTATACCGACTATGCGGGAAAAATCCCCGACGAAAATTGGATGGAATATGCGCTTGGACTTAAAGAGGATGGCTTCTACTGGGAAGACTTCTCGGATGGCCGTCTCTTTAATCTGAAATCCTCCACCGCGTTTAATTCTGATAAGGTGTTGGACCTTATGAAAAACGTGACGGTAAATGTCCATTATGGGTTCCTCAGGAGTGACGCAGATGCGCCCAGCTTTGTTTCAGTGGCCGAGTACATGGAAACCGTCGGAGGAGATTTCTATTTCTTGGGACAACCCTTTGAAACGCTTTCCAGTACGGATGTGTGGGATGCTTTCCCGGAACTGGCCGTGATTAGCAGCACTGCAGATGGGACTTATTATGCCTATCAAAGATATACCGTCCAAATCAGGAGATGTGCTACGCAGGAGGGCACTACGCAGGAGGGCACTGCGCAGCAAGTTTGCTCCTTTAGCGAAATCAGTTTTAATAGGTCTCCGTTCTATGCATCGGAGTACTTTAGTCTGGCCGGATTGAGTGATGGGGGCGATATTTATGTGGTGTATGGCCAGCAGTCTTCCACTCAATCCAAAGGTGCTCTTTTTGTAGCCGATCTGCAAGTTGGAGGCAGTAGTCAAGAACCGGCCACCATCCAGGTGATGGCCGTCGATGTGAACGGAGAAATCGTTCCTACTGAAGCGACGTTTGATTTACCGTCTGGCGTGGAAGAGGATCTTTCTAACGTGCCTGATCTTTCTGATAGTATCCCATTCTCCCCGTATTTGAAGGTCAATTACAGTTCAGACATTTGGAACGAGGTTTCCGGAGTGGTCGCCCTTGTCGTTGTAGGCGGAAACTGGTCGGAAGGATCTTCTGACTCTAGAGGATCGATGGCGGATGCCGTTTTCAGTTTGATGGCAGACACGTTGAAAGACAAAATTCTTCAGGACACGCTGGCAGAACTGGGATCTACCGAAGAAATTCTTGCGGAAATGTCGCAGTATTCTCAATCGTCTTTTAAATATGCCCGTTATGTTCGCCTGAGCGCAGATGGGACCCTCAATTTGGAGAACCTGTTTAGAGCGATTGCTCCCTACCGTAAGCATGCAGAGGACAATCCCATCTTTATCGGGTTTACGCCGATACGTACCGAAATCGTGTACCGCATATCCTTTGATGTGAACACTGTTGATGACTTTAACCTGTTTATAACGGATGAAGGACTTTCTGAAGATTTTTCGCTGACGAAGGATTTTTCTGCCAATACCGAAAGTGAAATTTTCTTTGAAGAATTCCCCTTCTACAGGACTGACGCCTGCTTTACCGGTGGCTGGTTCACCTCTCCGGAAATGGAATTGGATACCAACTTTAACTTCGAAGAGAAAATGATTTACTCTATCTGGAGTTTTGGAAACGACAGCATTAGAACGCAATTACCCTCTCTTGTTGAGGAGCAAGAAGATGGCGCTATGGCCCTGAATCTTTATGCGGCCTGGGATACAAGCAGTGTAAGGTGCGAGTCCAACAGTAACCGTTTGATTGCCCACAAGGTGGAGGATAGCCATGGCGAGATTCGTTTGCAGCAGGTGTGGAGGGGCGATACGTTGGTCCATTTGCCCACCAATATCAACGAGGGCAACTACAATGGTTCTTATGGATTCCTGATTCCTTGGGCCGATCAGAACTTTACCCTCAACGTGGTTGCCGCTCCGTACCCCGGTTATGAGTTGGTCGACTCCATCACCTTTAAGTACCTGGATATGAGCCCCGAAGACAAGACTGAAACCGAAACGACGAAAAAGCTCAAGGATGGAGCGACCATCGTCATTACGCCCGAAATGTACGACAATATGGAACTATCCGCAAGCTTTGTCCTCAAGACCTATAATTTGACATTTGAAACAGGCTTGGAAAACGTATTCTACGGAGAAACCCCGGTTCTGAAGGAAACCTACAAGCTTCGGAACGAAGAAGATTCCGTCGATTTCCCCATGTTGGTCTATACTTCGGATCGATGCGTGGAGGGTTGGACGGCTCGTCCCGAATTTGAGGACGAAGAGCCTGTTCCTGAGGATATCGAATGCGAAGGTGACTCCGCCTGTGAACAGCGCGAAAATGAACGTTGGTGGGTGTTCAAGGCGTTCAACTTTGAATTGTCTGAAATGTTGGTTTGGGATAACGCCAACATAGAGGAGTACTCCGTGTACGCCAAGTGGACCGATGCCGAAACCTGCGTGAAAAAGCTGGGTTATGGACAGGCGACCTTGGTGGCCGAGAACGGCTCAATCGAACTTGAAGAAATTATGGAAAGCGAAGACGGCGAGCCGATTGTGCAGGTACATGGATTCGCGGAAGACAGCACCATGCTTTTGCCTTCGGGCAAAGAAAATTCCATCTATGTTATCCACGCCGTACCAGAAACAGGCTACGCTCTTGATTCCATCGTGATGACGCTTGGTGGAGAAACCTTTGTTTATCACGAAGGGGATACGCTTTCTGGAGACATCTCCAAGGCCGTGTTCCAGGCTTACTTCGCAATAGACAACAGCACCCCCGTGGAATTTACCAGGGCAAAACTGTTGCAGTCCGGTAATGCGGTCCGCTTTGATTTCGCGACTACAGAATTCAATGCCAGCGGCGCAGAACTTAGGATTGTTATCGAGAACGATGTCGGAGACTCAGTTGTCGATACCACGATTGCCATTTCTGAAACGCCTTTCACGGATTCTTGGGAACATTTCCCCTTGCTGGCAGGCAATTACCTGTTGACGGCAACACTTTCCAATGGCAGGGGCAGTGCCCTGTTTGAACAGGATTTCGAAATCAAGGCGGAATTTGCTTCGGTCAAGGACGGTTGGCGCATGGTCGCCCTCTCCAACATGGTTGTAGATTCCAGCATGTTGGCCGATGACGATGTGCGGATTTACTGGTGGGATGATGCAAAGGACTACGGATACTTCTGGCGCTACCAGAGGCTGACCAATGAACGCAACATTCAGCCCCTGACAGGATACTGGTATAGCTCCATGGAAGGTCGTCCTCTCGTGACTCGTAAGGATGTGAAACAGCCCAGCACGGCCGTGGTTTGGAACATGGACAGCGTCTATACCGGCTGGAACATGGTGGCAAACCCCTACGGCTGGTACGTGGACCTCTATGGCGAAAACCCGAACGAGAAAAAGACCGCTACCGAAGAATCCAAAGTGGAGTTCTACAGCTGGAACGACAGCCTTGGCGACTACGAACCGGTGGACGTGGTAGGCCCCTACGAGGCCGTATGGGCGAAGGTCAAGGGCCCGAGTCAATGGAAGCTTCCCTCTAAGCCCGCCTTCGTGGCGACAGTCGATGAGAATGGAAACGACTCTTTGATGAAACCCCTGAAGAAGACTGTCGAGCTTGCCTCCGGCGGCAAGGGCTGGGCGATTCGAGCCGTGCTTCGCGACGCCAAGGGCAAGCGGGACAGCTGGAACTTCATGGGCGTTTCCGAGTCCGGATGGGCCTCCGAAGAGCCGCCTTCCGGCATGGGTGACCATGTGAACCTCTCTATCAAGGACGGCAAAAAGTCCCTGGCCAAGTCCTTCAAGAAGGCCGCCGGCGACAGCTACGAATGGACCGTCTCTCTGGAAGCCTCTGGCGACCGCACGGGCTACCTGCACTTCGAAGGTATCGACGCTCTCAGGGCATCGGGCCTCAAGGTGTTCGTGACGGTTGACGGAATCACCACCCAGATGGCAGAAAGAGACACCCTGAAGGTTTCCATCGGCAGCATGGCTAAGACGGCCGTGGTCCGTGTGGCGCCCTCCGCCCGTACCGTGGTGGCCCAGAAGCTGAACGGGCTCCGTGCCTTCCAGGCGGGTAACTCCCTGCAGGTGGGCTTCCAGGTCTCCGAAAGCCTGGCAGGAGTCAGGGCCTACGTGGAAATTCTCGACATGAAGGGCAAGGTCCTGTCCTCTGTTTCGGGAACGGCCGTGTCCGGTTCCAACGTCATGACCCTGCAGACCCCCAAGTCCGGACTCTACATGGTCCGTGTACGCGTGGGCTCTAAGCAGGCCGCCGGCTCCATTGCCGTGAAATGACGCTTCCCTGAAGCGTCATCCTCGCGGAGGCGAGGATCCTTACATTTGACTTACAAAGTAGCCCCCGCCTAAATCGGGGGCTTTTTTTCATTGCCACCGGGGCCCATAATTTCTACATTTGGGCCCACTATGACAAAGGCAAAATTCATCAAGTTCATCATCGCGTCGATCCTTGCGATTGTCGCCCTCTTCTTGCCCTACGAATCCCTCGGATTCGATGCCGCAAGCCCCATGGGAATCTTGAACCCCCTCGAAATTCGCGTCATCGGCGTATTCGTGATGGCCGCCCTTTTCTGGATTCTCCAACCGTTCCCCATCTGGTCCACGTCGGTGCTGGTCATCGTGCTCATGATCGTGACCATGTCCGACTCTTCCCTGACGCCTTTCCGGGTGGACGGCGTGACCATGATCAGCCACAAGTCCATCATGGCCACCTTCGCAAACCCCATCATCATGCTCTTCTTGGGCGGCTTCTTCCTCGCTGCTGCAGCCACCAAGTACAAGATGGACTTGAACCTGGCCCGCGTTCTCCTGAAGCCCTTCGGCAAGAACCCGAAGTTCGTGCTTCTTGGCCTTATGCTTATTACCGCCGTGTTCTCCATGTTCATGAGCAACACCGCCACCGCCGCCATGATGCTTGCTATCCTCGCCCCGGTGCTCAAGCTCTTTGAACCCGATGACCGCGGTAAGGCTGCCTTTGCCCTTGCTATTCCTCTGGGCGCCAACATCGGCGGTATGGGTACCCCCATCGGTACGCCTCCTAACGCTATCGCCCTCGGTGCCCTGAACGATGCCGTTGCCCGCGGCGACCTGGTGGCCAACCCCGTGACCTTCGGTCAGTGGATGGCCTTCGGTATCCCCTACGTGATTATCCTTATGGTGGTGGCCTGGATTCTCCTCCTCAAGATTTATCCCATCAAGATGAAAGAGATGGTCCTGAACATCGAAGGTGCGGGCAAGTTCGACACCAGCCCCAAGGCAATCATCGTCTATATTACCTTTGTCCTTTGCGTGATTTTGTGGGTGACCGGTAAGAATGTCCACGGTATCAACGACAACGCCATCGCCATGATTCCCATGGCCGTGTTCGCCCTGACCGGCGTGATTACCAAGAAAGACCTGAACGCCATGAGCTGGGACGTGCTCTGGCTCGTGGCCGGTGGTTTTGCCCTGGGTGTTGGCCTCAACGCTACGGGTCTTGCCGCCCACCTTATCAAGACAATCCCGTTTGCAAGCTGGTCTCCGCTGGCCCTGATGATTGGCTGCGGTATCATCTGCCTCTTCATGGCGAACTTCATGAGCCACACCTCTACGGCTACGCTCTTGGTTCCGATTCTTTGCGCTGTGGGCATTGCCTGCCAGGACAACCTGATTGGCCTGGGTGGCGTGACCGCTCTCCTCGTGTCTGTGGCCTTTGCAAGCTCTCTCGGCATGAGCCTGCCTATCTCTACGCCGCCTAACGCACTTGCCCACGCCACGGGCTACACCGATACCCGCGGCATGGCCATTACCGGTGTTGTCATGGGTATCCTTGGCCTGATCGTGTCTTGGATCATGATGATTTTCCTTGCCAAGGTGAACTTCTTCGGTACGCCGGTTCCCAAGGCCGCTGAAGCCGCCCCGGCTGCTCCTGTTGCCGCCGAAAAGGTTGTGAAAGCTCCTGCTGCCGCTGACACGGCCGCTGCTGTTGCCGCCGACTCTACGGTTGCCGTGAGCGCCGATACGGCCGCTAAGGTCGAAGTCGTTGACTCCGCCGCTGCTGCTAAGGTGGAAGTCGTCGATTCTACTGCCGCGAAGTAATTTCCGACGTAATGTTGAAAAAGTCCCCGGTTTAGCCGGGGACTTTTCGTATTCAGAATTTTTCAAAGTTTGTCATGATGGCCGAAAAAAAGGGGTGAAATTTCCCGCTTTGGGAATTTATGCCCCGGAGGGCTTTTTGTTTGGCAAAATTTTACCATAATTCTTGGTGGTTAATTCCCCTAAAAAAGTATCTTTTATAAGTAAAAACAACGGAGTTCCTATGCTTGATTTATTGGCGGTTCAGTCCAGTACGGCAAACGCTACCATTATTACCCTGGCCTATACGCTTCTGTTGGCCTTTGTGCTTTCGTCCATTATCGGCTGGACCTATGAACGGACTTTCTTGGGGCTTTCTTATTCCAGGAATTATGTGCAGGCCCTGGTGCTCAGTTCGGTGGTGGCCGCTACGGTGATGCAGGCCATCGGCGACAACGTGGGCCGCGGTCTCGGAATGCTGGGCGCCCTTTCCATTGTCCGCTTCCGCACCAGCTTTAAGGACCCTCGCGACATCATGTTCATCTTTGCGGCCTTGGGCGCTGGCATCGGTTGTGGCGTGTATGCCTGGGGTGCTGCCGTAGGCGGAACTTTGGCCTTCTGTGTTGTTGCCTTCTTGCTTTCCCGCACGGGGCTTGGCACCAAGCATTTCTTTGACGGCATGCTCCGCTTTGCCATGCCCAATACTTCTGAACCCCGCCTGGAAACGGAAAAGATTTTGCGGAAAAACCTGAAGACGTTTATCTTGATAACCATGCGGGAGGTGAACGGCGGCGAGCGCATAGACGTTGCCTACCAGATAAAGCTGAAGGCGTCTAAGCCTGCGGCCGAGGTTCTTGCGGAACTCTCCAAGGTGGAGGGGCTTTCTGACATCCAGTTCATGATGCAGGACGCCACCACGGACATGTAGGGGAGGAACGAAAATGGCTTTGAAAAACACCTTCCTCATTTCTTCTATCTACAAGCGCAAGCTATCTATCGCCTGGATTCTGGCCGTAGTGGCCGTGGTGGGTCTGGGGTATTTTTACCAGGGGAACGTGGCCCTGTTCCAGGGCATCGCGGAGGCTTCCGAGACCATCATCAGCGTGCCCAGTGCCACAGAAATCGTGAAAGTCCACGTGATGCCTGGTCAAGAAATCAAGGCGGGGGACACCATCGTGGAACTGAACCGCCCCGATTTGACCCTCCGCATTAACGAGGTTACCCGCGAGCTTGACGCCATCGAGGGTCGTAGCAGCCTGAACAAGGCGGATATCGACCAGCGTGTGGCCTCCGTAAAGGCGGACCTTGCTACCCGCAGTGCGGCTCTCCGGTTCGAAATCAACAGGTTGGAGACGGAATACCAGAAGAACAAGGAAATTTCTTCTAAGCTGAAAAGCCTGAGCGGAAACAACGCCAAGGCCGGTGGCAACGACGGCATGGCCATGCAGATCAAGAACCTGAAAGACGAACTGGCCCTGGCCGAGAAAAACGCCAACGAGCAGATCGCTCTTTTGCAGGGGAGCCGTAGCCTTCAAAGGAAAAGCGGCGCCACCGAGGCCGCCACCTTGCACAAGGAACTGGAACAGCTCAAAAAGGAACAGGCGGACCTGGTGCAGATTGCCAAGGAAAACTGGGTGGTGGGCAGCGTGAATGTGCGTGAAGGTGAAAAAGTTTCCAGCTTTACGCCTATCGTGACCTTGACCCACAAGTCCCCATCTTTAATTCGCGGATACATCAATGAACAGGTTTACCAGCGCATGAACCTGGGCAAAGATGTAGAGATCCGCACTCTGGGCGGCAAGGGCAAGCCCATCAAGGGCGAGGTGGTCGGCCTTTCTAGCCGTATCGTGGTGTTCCCGGACCGCATGTGGAAAATGCCCGACATGCCGGTGTATGGCCGTGAAGTGACCATTAAGATTCCTGAAGAAAATTCCTTCTTGCTGGGGGAGATGGTGGCCATTTCCGAAGAAGGCAAGATCAAGGACCTGGCAACCCGGATTATGGAAGCCCTTTTCGGCAGCGGCGATAAGTAGTGAGTTGTGGGTAATGAGTGATGAGTAATGAGTAGTGAGTTGTGAGTAATGTGTAGGTTTGTGAATGTACGATAATAGGCTTTTTATTACTGCGTTTTTTGCGGCGTTCTTTTCTGCCTCCGCTGTAGCCGCCCCCTTGACCTGGGAGCAGCTGGTGGAGTCCGTAGATAAGGACCCGGTTTACCAGACGTCGGAGAAACGCTCCCAGGCGGCTTCCCAGGATGTGGGAACCAAACTCTGGGATAATCTGGAATTCCGTTACCAGCTGGACGGTTTCAGTTTTGCGAAGCACGACTTTGAACTGCGCCTCAAGCCGAAGTCCTTCGGTATAGGCTCTGCGGACAAGCGCCAGTACGAGACCCTGCGGGATTACCAGAAGGCCCGCCTGGCGGTGGACCGTTCGTACCTGCTTTATGACCGCTACGAGCGGGCGCTCCGCTATGTCATCCGTCGAAAGATTGCCGAAATTGACAAGCAGCTCTACCAGGTGAACCTGGACCGAATCGAAGTGCTCCACCTGAAGGCTGGGAGCGAGACCTTCAATTCCCAGGACCTGATTGTGGCCATGGAGCAGGAATCCGCCCGCCGTGCAGAACTTCTGGGAGACAGTACCGCCCTGAAAGATGCGGAACTGAAACTCAAGTCCTGGGTGCCGGACTTTGATTCCGTAGGCCTGGACACCTCGTGGCTCCCTACCATGGACGAACTTGCCAAGGGACTGCAAGACGGTATTGCGGTGAACGACCAGTTCCCCGAAGTCATGAAGGCCAAGTCCAAGATGGAATACGAACAGGCCAAGTCCAAGCGGGATCTGGCCAAGGGAAACGATTTCATTTCTCATATCGGCGTGGGCTATTCCCTGAAGGTTGAATCCCTGATGAAAAAGTATAAGGAACTGGATGCCGGCGACGTGGGTCCCTATGGTGCCTACAACGACTATTACAAGGATTGGCTGGACAAGACGGGGTGCTCTTCCATCAACTGCGACGGAACGGCAGAATTTTTGGTTCCCGACAAGGATGACCGTCAGCTGAAGGACAAGTTCTTTGTGAACCTGGCCATAAGGCTCCCGTTCCTGGATGACAACAACGGGAACGCTTTGCGCAATCAAGTTGATGAACTGGACGCCGAAAGCGATTACCTGGATGCCGTGCGGACTCTGACCCAAAAAGTTTCCCGCCTGTCCGAAGAAATCGTGGCCCTGGTGGCCCAGTGGAAGGTGCAGAAGGACTTTGTGGAGAAGGTGAATGCCGGAAACCTCTTTGAGGACTTTGCCCAGTCGGCAGGGGCGGACCCGCTTCTGCTGTTGCGGGCTCGGGAAAGCGCCCTGGAAAGCGACCTGAAGGCCTTGAAGTTGGAATACGATATCTTTGAACGGTATCTGGTCTTGCTGACTTACACGGGAATCTTTGCAAATCCCAATGTAAAAAACCACCTGCGGGAGGGCCTCAAGTAATGGCCGAAGCCCGCGGTTTTAGCCTGTTGGAGCGATTCGAACTCAAGTACCACATCCCTGTGGCATGGGCGGACCGTATTGGCGAATTCATTGCGCCCTATTGCGAAGAGGATCATTACTCCCAGATTACGCCGGGTCATTTTTACTGGATTACCAACCTGTACCTGGATTCGGACCGTTGGACGTTTCTGGGCTGGAAAAAGGCGAGGCTCCTGGACCGCTTCAATATGCGTATCCGCACCTACGGGGAACACCCGGCACAAGACGGCACCTTCCACTTTGAAAGCAAGCGGAAGGTAAAAGAGGTCTGCTACAAAAGCCGCGCCACCATCAAGGGGATAAGCCCCGGCGAAGTCTGGAACATGAAGCCCGAAGATTGGCCCTGCAAGAGCGATACGGACCGCAAGTATCTGAAAGATTTTTTGTACAAGACCCACCTGCACAACGCCCACCCGAGGCTTTTGACCCAGTACAAACGCCGGGCCTGGTTCGGGCTTAGGGAGGAATACTCCCGTGTGACCATCGATACGGGCATGCGTTTCCGTGAAGAGACGGGCTTTGACTATACGGTGGACCCCCACTACATGCATTCCACCGGAATTCCCAGGTTTTTCAAGCCGGGTTGTGACGCCGTGCTGGAACTGAAGTGCCCCTGTTCCCAGGTGCCCTTCTGGATGATTGACTTGATACGTTTCTTGAACCTGCAGCGGGGCGGTTTTTCTAAATTCGGAAATGCTGCTGCGGAATGGTCCAGGGTCTATGAACACCCCAAGGATTTCAAGGACCCCTATTGGACTAGGCTCGCGGGAAATTTTTAATGGCGGTGTGTCCGCAAAAAAGGGAGGCTTTATGCTCTCGAAAAAATGGTCTATAGTAGGTGCGGTGGCAACTTTTGCCATGGCTGGTTTGTTTTCGGCTTGTTCCGACAGTTCTTCTAGTAGCGGTGACGACCCGAAAGGCGAAGACAGCGGCTACGACCAGAATTCTACGGAGGCGGGTGGCGCCTACGTGATGATTACCGAAGTCATGTACAACGCTCCCGAAAATTCAGCTCTTGAATGGGTGGAACTGAAGATTATCGGCGGGTCTGCCATGAGCGACATGCAGTACTTCAACCTCCACCTAGACGGGGCGGTGACCTACTATTTCCCGGCGGAACCTCTGGATACCAACGAATACATCGTGGTGACCAATGACCCCGACCTGTTCAAGAAGACCTATCCGGATTTTGCGGGCCGTCTGTTTGGCCCCTGGGAAAAGGATGTAAAGACCGATTCCATTGCCAAGCTTTCTAACGAAGGCGATGTTATCGACGTGAAACTGACGGGTGCTGGCGACGTGAGCTGTTCCTTCAGCAAGGAACCGCCTTGGCCGAGCCTTGCCGACGGTAACGGCAGCAGCCTCGTGTTCGTGGCCGGAAACCCCAGCCAGGCCAGTGCCTGGGCCGCGAGCAAGAAGGAGTGGGGCAATCCCGGAGCCGCCGACGAATACGTGTCTCCCATTACGGTACGCCTGAACGAAATCCAGCCCTATGTGCTTGAGGATGACGAGATGGGCTGGGTGGAACTTTACAATTCCGGCGACAAGGAAGTTGATGTGACTGGCTGGATTTTTGAATCCAAGTACAGGAATGCATCATGGACCATCGAGAAGGGAAAAGTTCCTGCCAAGGGATACCTGGTGCTCCCTGCCGATGACGAGTCTGTGTTCGGCGAAGAAATCTTTTTGAACGCCAAGGGCGGTTCTTACTACCTGTACGAAACGGTGGGCGGCAAGAAGACCGGTGGTGAATCTAGCCTGCTCCTGGCGGCCAGCAACCTGAGTAGCGGTATCATAGACGTGAGCGACGGCTCTACGGCCCAGGGCGCCATGAAAAAGGCCACCAAGGAGGCAGCCAATGCGGCCCTGAAGGTGGGTCCCCTCTTTATCGACGAAATTTACTACCACCCCATGGAAAGCGGTGCAGTGGTGCCCTTCGAGTTCATGGAGATTGTGAACAAGGCCGATACGGCGGTGAACCTTTACGTGACCAAGAAATCTAAGAGCAAAGGCTGGAAGGTAGAGGGCATCAACATGGAGTTCACTTCGGGAACCATCGTTCCCGCAGGTGGCAGAGTGCTGCTGCTTTCGGATTCCCTGGTGAAGGATACGGGCGCCATCCGCACCGATTACAAGATTGCAAGCGATGTGCTGATTTGTCTCTATAAGGGAAAACTCTCGAACCGCGGTGAAACGATTGCAATAAAGGAACCCTTCGATTTTGATGATGCTGTGTACAGTGAAACTGATCCGACCTTAACATCTGTAGTTCAGTGGTACTACGACTGGTCCGACGCCACGCTCTATTCCGATACCTGGAAGGGGCTGGAAGAGGCTGATGGTTACGGCAAGAGCCTGCAGCGTACGAACTATACCACCATGGGTTACGAGGCTTCTGCCTGGAAGGCCGCCGAACCCACCGTTGGAAAGTAGTTTAGGCGAACACGCTTTCGGCGGGCCGCATCCTGCCGTGGGTGTGGACCTTTTCAATTTCGTAATGGACTTTTTCTTCGTCCATTACCTTGCGTAGCTTGTCTATAAGACAATCGCCTTTGCTGCTTTGGCTGACAGATAGGTTGATCCTGTCGTTGAACGTGTTGCCGATGATTTCCATGTAGTGCATGCAGTCGGCGAAATGGTAAACCTCGTAGTTCTCCATGTATTGTTCCATTTCTCCGAAACTGTGGGCGTTGGTTGCCTGGGAATACGAGATGCCTGCTGTCATGGCGTTACAACCGTCGTCAAAGGCCTTGGCCTGGGCTGCTAAGGTTTCTGGGTGCTTCAAGAGAGCCTGGGTGGTACTGTTCATCTCGTTGCAGTTTTCTATGGCGTTGTCCTTGTCAGAGAGCAGGAACAGCTGGCCCTTGAAGGCGGTTTCCACCAGCTTGCGGTCTAGCTTGCCCATGCGCTTGATGTCGTAGTTCAACTGCGGAATGATGATGCTCTTTCGGTCAGAGATGCTCTTGAACACCCCTCTCATACTGACGGGAATGCGTAGCTTGATTATACCCTCGGATTTACCAAGAGCGAGCTCCATGGCCTTGGCTATAATGTAGGCCACCACGGTAAAGTTCGACGTCTCGCTTTCGATGGAATATTTCTTGATGTCCGGTAGCGAAAGGCTTATGCGGTAAACGGCCACCTTTTCTGGGTCGGTCTCGTAGAATTCTGCGGGAATGTCTATGGCCGCACCAAAGCTTGGCTTGTAAAAACTTTTGACGGCAGGATTCCCGTTGACTTGGAACATGTCCTCCATGGTGCGCCCGATGCTTTCGTCTGGTACATGGCCCACAGGAGTCATGAACATTACCCCTGTGCGCTCCAGGTATTGCCGGAGCACGGCGAACAGGAAACACAAGGTGCCGCCACCGTCGGTGAGCGCGTGTATGGCCGAGAAACTTATCTTTTTTCCGGTGTAGGCGATAACCCACGGGAAATTATTGTAATCGTCTCCGCCGTACACGATTTCCTTATCCCAGTCGCATTCCTTGACAATGGGTTCCTTGGAATTTTCGACAAGGGCGTACAGCCCCTTTTCTTTGACGAGTCTTGTCTTGAAATGGGGGTGGTAGCTGAGGGCGGCGTTTACCGCCTCGCTCAGTATTTTGCCATCTACAGGCTTTTTTAACGTTACTGTAAAACAGGGAAGTGCCGCCTTGTTGGCGGCATACATCTGTTCTGTGTAATTTAGGGTGTATTTGTACATCAGACGGATCCGTGGAACATCTGTGCCGCCTCCACGCTGTAGGGGTAGGCCGGGTAGTCCGAAAGCACAGAGGCCTTTCTTAGGTATTTTTCAAGAGCGGGGCGGAACTTGGGGTGGGCGCAGTTGTCGATGATGGCATGGGCGCGCTCGATGACGTTCAGGCCGCGAAGGTCGGCGACGCCCTGTTCCGTCACAATCACCTGCACCGTCTTGCTGGTATGGTCGATATGGCTGACCAGCGGGACGATAGAAGAAATAGTTCCGTTTTTCGCGGTGGACTTGGTGATGAAAATGGACAGACCGCCGTTCTGGCAGAAGTCTCCGGAACCGCCCACGCCGTTCATGAGGCGGCTTCCGCCCACGTAGCTGGAGTTGGTGTTTCCGTAGAGGTCCGCTTCGATGATGGTGTTGATAGCAATCACGTTCAGGCGGCGGATCACTTCGGGGCTGTTGCTGATTTCCATGGGGCGAAGCACGATCTTGCCCTTCAGCGAATCCAGTTTCTCGAAGAAGGCCTTCATTTTTTCCTTGGACATGGTGATGGCGGTAGAAGAGGCCGCATCCACCTTGCCGCATTCAATCAGATCTACCAGGGAATCCTGCATGACTTCGGAATAGACGGTCAGGTGCTCGAACTTGGACTTTTGCAGACCCGAGAGCACCGCATTGGATACAGCGCCGATGCCCGCCTGGATAGGCGGCAGCGGATTGCAGAGCCTGCCCGCTTCCACATCTTTTTCTAGGAAGTTGATCAGATTCTCGCTCATCTTGTTGTAATCTTCGTCGCCGGCAGTTTCTGGGATGCCGCAGTCGGGAATTTCGCTTTGGACGATGGCTACAATCTTGGACGGGTCGCAAGGAATGTAGGGTGTACCGATACGGTCAGCCACCTTGGTCAGCGGAATCGGCTTGGTGTTGGGAGCCAGTTCCGTCATGTAGATGTCGTGGATTCCCTTGATGTTTTCGGGAACGTAGGTGTTGATTTCTACAATCACCTTGTCGGCACAGGCCACGTAGGCTTCGGATGCGCCCACGGAAGCCGTGGGGATGATGTTTCCATTTTCGTCAATGGAGCTGGCCTCTACCAGAGCCACGTTGATATGGTTCAGGTATCCGCTGCGGACCCATTTGGACATGAGGCTCAGGGGTAAATCCACGTATTTGACTTTGCCTTCGTTGATGGCGTTGCGCAAATCGGTATTTGTCTGGTAGGGCATTCTGCACTTGAGTGCTCCTGCCCGTGTCAAAAGACCGTCGAAGTCATCGCCCAGGGAGGCGCCAGAATATACGGTCAATTCCAGCTTTTCACCGCGGTGAGAACGCTCGGCAAGGGCCTTGGCGACTTCTTTTGGGTAGCCTGAGAGGGTGAATCCGCTAACGCCGATGGTCATGCCTGGGGTAATGTAACTGGCGGCCTCGCTGCTGGAACGGATTTTTTCATGGAGTTCAGGACATTTGATTCTTTGTTTCAAAGTTTCGTACATGGGTAACCCTTTTTCCTTACAGTCTAGAAGATAGAAAATCTGCTTTCTGTTTGCTACCCTCTATAGAAGTGATAGTGGAGTAAGTTTCATTTTTCTTATAATACATCAAATTTCACGAAATTATTTTTTCGTAAGATTTACCAGTGCCTGTTTTTGTATCTTTTACAGTTATGGGAAAGTGTTTTTTGTCAGTTCTTTTGGGGGTTGCGCTGGCGTGGTCGGCGCCTATCACCCTGCAAGACGCGCTTTTAATGGCCAAGTCCGGTAATGCGCAAATCAAGGCCGAAAAGGCCAAGGTGGACATGGCCGAAAGCGCCCAGGGCGAGGCCCGTTCCCGTTTTATGCCTACGGTAAGCCTGAGCGCAGGCGTTACGAGAATTAACGACCCCATCTACATTGATTTGGGTGAAATTCAGCAGGCCTTGAGCGGTATTGCCGGGGGGCTTTCTACGGTGGCACCGGCTGCCGCCTATTCCAAGGCTTACATAGACGCCTATAACCAGGCCAGTGCGGGGTATGCCCAGGCCTATAACGGTGCCTTGGCTCAGGGGCTGTCCGCAGCCCAGGCAGATGCTTTCGCCAAAAGTAGGCTCGGAGGGACCGCCCAGGAAATCGCCCAGCAGAAGGCCGACGAGTATGCCACCGCTACTCAACAGCAGATGGATGCGGCAAAGTCCCAGATTGACGATGCCGAATTCCGGATGAAGGTCCAGGACGAACTGTTCTTCAATGCTCGGCTTACGGCCATCTGGCCCATTTTTACGGGTCTCAAGATTTATTCCGCCTACGATGCCGCCAAAGAGAACGTAAACGCCAAGAAGGCCGCTTTTGACATGGCGCAAAATGCCATCTTGATGGACGTGGCCACCAAGTACTTTACCCTTAGACTGGCCGAAGAGCTGGCGGTGATGCGGGAGAACACCAAGAAGAATCTGGAAGAACACCTGGAGTGCTCCAAGAAGCTGGAGGCCAGCGGCCAGATTAGCAAGGCGGAAAGGCTCCGCGCCGAAGTGGCGCTGGCCGAAGCGGAAAACGCCTACGACGACGCCCTGCGGGACCAGTCCCTTGCCCGTATGGCTCTTGCAAGCCTGCTCCATACGGACACGAACATTACGGCGGTTACACCGGTGGAAGCCCCGGAGAGTGTTCGGACCATGGAAGAAATCAAGCAGAAGGCCAGGGAAAACCATCCGGGACTGAGACAGCTCCGTACGGAGCGCAAGCGCAGCCAGGATGCGGTAAGTGCCGCCCGTGCGGACTATTTCCCGACGGTAGCGCTTTTTGCCTACAAGGAACTCTACACCAAGGACCTGACCATTCTGGAGCCTGAATGGGCCGTAGGTGCCAAGGCACAGTGGGATTTGTTCAAGGGTGGCGAGACCCGCTCCAAGGTGGCAAACGCCAAGGCCATGGACCGCTCCCTGGCCAGTATGGAAGAGCAGACCCTGGACAACATCGGCCTTTTGGTGGAAAAGCGCTGGCGTGAGCTGGAGCATGCCAAGGGCCGTCTGGAGAGCCTGAAGAAAACCCGTGAACTTGCGGACGAGGCCCTCCGCAGCCAAAAGCTGGCCTACGAGTCCGGCCTTGCTACGGGCCTGGACGTGGTGGATGCAGAACTTGCGCTGTCGCGCCTCCAGGTGGCCGATTTGAAGGCCCATTACGATGCGGTCATCGCCTGGCTTGGCCTGTTGGAAGCCAGCGGCGAGGTGGAACAGGCGGGGGCCATGTTGAATAGCAAAACTGTGGGGAAGGAATAATGGACAAGATAAAGTTTGCAAGCAAGATTTTTGCGATTGTCGTGCTGGTGGCCCTTATGGTGGCGGCTATTCTGCAACTTCAGGAATTTGCGACAAAGCCGAAGGACAAGTACTTGCAGGGGCAAATGGAAGCCCGCCGCGTGTTGGTGGCAGGGAAAGTCCCCGGACGCATAGAAAAACTTTTGGTCCGTGAAGGCCAGACCGTCAAGAAAAACGCCCTGGTGGCGGTTATCAACAGCCCCGAAATCGAGGCCAAGAAGATGCAGGCCCAGGGAGCGCTGGGGGCGGCCAAGGCCCAGGCCAACAAGGCGAAAAACGGTGCCCGCTCCGAAGACGTCAAGGCCCTGAAGGCCATGGCGGCCCGTGCACAAGATGCCGCCAACCTGGCGAAGAACACCTACGAGCGGGTGCAGAAACTCTATAACGAAGGCGTGCTCCCGCTGCAGAAACGGGACGAGGCCGAAACCCAGATGAAGGCCTCCCAGGGGGCTGCCGATGCAGCCCGTGCCCAGTACGAGATGGCCCTGGCAGGCGCCCGCGACGAAGACAAGGAGGCGGCAGAAGCCCTGGTGAAACAGGCCGAAGGCGCCAACGCCGAGGTGAACGCCTACTTGGAAGAGACAAAAATCAAGAGCCCCATCGCGGGCGAGGTCACCCTGAAGGTGGTGGAAGAAGGCGAGGTCGTGGGGGCGGGCATGCCGGTAATCGCCGTGACCGACCTGAAGGACGCCTGGGCGGTGTTCCACCTGCGGGAAGATTTCTTGAAGAACGTGACCAAGGGCAAGACCTTTGTTCTGCCGGTACCGGCATTGAATGCTGCCGTTGAGATGGAGGTGTCCTACATTGCCCCCGTTGGGGACTATGCCACCTGGAAAAGCTCCAAGGAAAGCGGCGGCTTTGACCTGAAGACTTTCGAAGTGCGCCTGCGCCCCACGGTAGAGGTAGAAAACCTGAGACCCGGCATGAGCGTGTTGTTCCCGCTGGAGCAATTGAAATAGCGTAATTGTCATTCCCGCGAAGGCGGGAATCTCCTTGGTGTAGGAAATAAAATTGTTCAGGGCGTTCATAGACACGGTCAAGAAGATTTATTTCAGTCCAAACATCGTCTTGTGGCTGGTGATTCTCTTGTTGCCTGTGGGAACCTCCGTGTTCATGGTGGAGTTTTTCTCTGCCCGCATTATTCAGCACGTGCCCATCGGAATCGTCCGCCAGGACGCGTCCCTGCTAGCCGATAGACTGGAAAACGCGCTACGGTCGGATCCCGTTCTGGATGTGGTCCAGGACTGCAGCGACATCGGGGAGTGCGAACATGCGGTGATCCGTGGAGACCTGCAGGCGTTTCTCGTTATCCCCTACAATATGGAACGACGCGCCCTTCGCCTCGAGACGCCTGTGATTCCCGTGTTTTCCAGCGGGCAGAACTACTTGACCAATTCCTTTGCCTTAAAAGAAATCCGTGCGGTAGTGACGAATGTGGGCGAAGGGCTCTTTACCGCAGGAATCGACAATCCTGTCCAGGTGGAACTCCATTCCGTCGGCAATCTCGAAGGTAACTACCAGGGGTTCCTGGGGCTGGGGCTGGTCAGTGCCATCTTCCATCTGGCGGCAATTCTTGGGGCGGTTTACGTGTTCAGTTTCCCCTTCAGGGACCATACGGTCCGCTGGATGATTAGGCGTGCCGGAAAATCCCGCGCTGTCCTTATGGGCGCGACCATGTTGCCCCTGATTGTTGTCCAGTGGCTTGCTTTCATGGCGGTCTATGCCTACGCCCATAGCACGCTGACTCCCATGACCTTTAGGGAGTTCGTCTTGGTGGCGGCGGGCCAGCTGGCGATGATTTTGGCCTGTACCGGGGCCGGAGCGACCTTTGTGGGCATTACGGGAAACATGCGCATGGCTACAAGTGTGGCGGGTGTGATTGGCGGCCCTGCCTTTGCCTTTGCGGGGCAGACGTTCCCCCTGATGGCCATGCCCTTTGTGGTGCGCTGTTTTGCCTACCTGTTGCCGCTGACCCACCTGCTCAAGGTCCAGTCCGCCATGTTGGTGGGCCCTGCCGGCAGCGCGCACGCCTGGGATAGTATCGTCACCCTTCTTTTTATGGGCCTGTTCTGGCAGCTGCTGGCCACAAGGCTCCTGTATGTGCGCTGGTTTGCTTCCAAGCGCAAGGAATTGAACTGGGTCCGGCAGCACGGATCTGCGAAGGACAAGATTAAGGCTGCCCTGGGCGTGGTCGCCGACGATTTGAATCCTGCGAATTATGGAATTGGAAACAGGCGCGGGGCCCGAAATACGGAAAGGCTGCATCTGAACCTGATGAACCCGCAGATGAATCGTGGCGAAGAAAATCGACCGCCGGAGGTATCAGATGATTGATGCACTCAAGCGGTTCTTCATGGTGGCCGTTGCGGAATGGAAACTGTTCTATACCGATGCGGCGGCGGTGCTTTTGCTGGTGGTGGCTGGCGTGCTCTATGCGTTCTATTACCCCATGCCCTACAAGTACCAGACCGTTTCCAAGATTCCCGTAGCCGTCGTGGATATGGACCACAGCAAGCTTTCCCGCGAACTCGTCCAGATGGCAGACGCTTCTCAGCAGGTGAGTGTGCGGCAAACCTTCGGCCAGATTCACGATGCCGAGGAATCCATGGCGAACGAAGATATATATGGGTTCATGGTCATTCCCAAGGGGATGGAGGCCAGTTTACATAAGGGCGAGAACGTAGTAGTCAACGTGTTTACCCATGGCGCCTACGTGATGCTTCATGGAAACATCTCTACGGCTTTTTCCACCTGTGCCTTGACTCTCGGGGCTACAACCAAGGTCAAGCGCATCGCCCTTTCCAAGAAGGTTCCCGCCGCACAGGCCATGGCCATGCGTGACCCGATTCCCCTGGGCATTCAGACCATGTACAACAATACGGGTAGCTATTCCAACTACGTTGTCCCTAGCGTGCTGGTGCTGATATTGCAGCAGACCTTGGTGATAGGCCTTTGCCTGCTTGGGGGCGCCCGCGCCCACCGCAAGTTCCGCAAGTTGCAACGCAATACCGCTCACGAAAACGATGGTTTGTTCTATCGGTATTTCGGACGCTCCTTTGCTTACTTTGTTCATTATTGCAGTTTCATTCTGTTTTACCACTTCGTTATTTACGATGTCTTTGATTTTCCCCGTCGTGGCGAATTCCTGCCCATGGCGGTATTTACCTTTATTTTCCTGCTTGCGGTCATCAATTTCGGCATGGTGGTGTCCCAGGTGTTTTTGCGTCGCGAAACCAGCGTGCAGCTGTTCCTGTACATGTCCATTCCGCTCCTGTTCTTGTCGAATTTCAGCTGGCCTGTTGAATTGGCCCCGGTTTGGATGAAGGGCGTTTCCAGCTTTTTCCCCTCGACTTTTGCCATTCCGGCGTGGCTTGCCATTGAGCAGCGGGGTGCAGGCGTTAGCGATGCCGCTATCTACCTATTGCCTCTGGCCACCCAGGCGGTATTCTACATGGTTCTAGGCCTGACGCTTACCCACCTGCGGGACGGCTCCAGGCTCAAGACCGGAGATATGTAGGGGTTAGGGGTTTGAGGTCGCTTTGCTCTGAGGTGTGAGCTCGGTC
>CAKUWY010000021.1 GCA_934699585.1 uncultured Fibrobacter sp. | reverse complement strand
TCTTTGGTGTAGTCCGAAATTACCGGAAGCCAAGAAAGAGGCAGAGCCATGGAGATTTCGAAGATGCTCCAGAAGCCGAGTGTATGGCCCGCGGCACTGTTTACTCCGGAGGCAGAGACGTTTGCAAGAGAGCTGCCGACGCCGAACAATTTAACAGTCAGGGCCACTAGCAAAACGGTCAGCACCGCCATCACGACGGTAGTGACCTTCGCAAAACGGCGCAGACCCACAAAAACCCAGAGAGCAATAAGAACCGCCAGCACCACGCAGGTCAGCGGAAACGAAATGGGAAGGTGTAGCCCGGCTAGCACAGTAGCGCCCTGGGCGTTCAGCACGGCAATCCAGGCCACCAGCTGGAACAGGTTCAAGGAAGCAAAAAACTTGGAACCGTATGACCCATAGACAGAAGCCGTAGTTTCCATGGCATTCAAGCGGATACGAGCGCCGATAAGGCCCACGAAGAAAAGAAAGATACCGCCGATGATATGCCCAAGAACCAGGGGCAACCATAAGGAACCTGGAGCGGCTTCGGCGCCGATCTCGATGCCCGCCTCTATTTCGGAAACGGAAACGGCCACGCCGAACCAGATGATGGCATTTGTAAAGAGACCAGTGCGTTTTTCCATAAATTTTTCCTCTCTTCTAACAAATTTGTGCGCAAATATAGAAGAGTCAAGGATGTTTGTCTAATACGCAATTTTTAGAGCAGGATATAGCTTTTTTCTATTACTTGTCCTGTATTTTATGAATAGTGGTGTACCAGGAAACGTTTTTTTGGGGGATTACAGAAATCCGTGGGGCTTGAAACCGAGCCCTTTCACCAGTTCGAAATCCTTGCAGCTGTTCACGCCGGCGGTGGTGAGCATGTCGTCGGTAATGGCCGCGTTGGCCCCGCTTTTGAAAGCACGCTTGCCGTCGTCGCCCAAGACGCCGCGCCCACCTGCCAGGCGGATGAATGCCTTCGGGTTGATAAATCGGTAAATGGCCACGATGCGGCAGAACTCGTCGTTCGTGAGTTTGGGCAAGTTTTCGTAAGGCGTTCCCGGGATGGCGTTCAACACATTCACCGGTGTGGACTTGACGCCGAGTTTGCGGAGGTCGAGGCACATGTCGATGCGGTCTTCCATGGTTTCGCCGAGGCCCATGATGCCGCCGCTGCAGATTTCAAGACCAGCGGCAAGGGCGTTTTGGAGTGCGCCAATTTTATCGTCGTAGGTGTGGGTGGTGCAAACGTCGGGAAAGTGCTTGCGGTAAGTTTCCAGGTTGTTGTGGAATCGGGTAAGGCCCGCTTCTTTCAGCTTGTCGAACTGTTCCTTGTTCAAGAGTCCTGCCGAAAGGCAGACGGAAAGTTTCGTCTCTTTTTTCAGACGGCGGATGGCCTCGGAAATCTGTTCCACGTCCCGGTTCGAGAGCGTACGGCCCGAGGTGACGATGGAATAACGGGGAATGCCTGCGGCTTCTTTCTTCTTGGCGTCTTCTACGATTTCGTCGGCGCTGAGGAGTTTGTATTCGGGGGCGCCGGTGTGGTAGTAGCTGCTCTGGGCGCAGTACTTGCAGTTTTCGGAGCAGCGGCCGCTGCGGGCGTTCACGATGGAACAGAAGTCGAAGTCGTTACCGTGAAACTTTTCGCGAATTTCGTTGGCGGCATCGCAGAGTTCCTTGAGGTCTTCGCTTAAAAGGCGGATGGCATCATCGCGGGTGGTTTCGTAACCGTCGTTAATAATCTTGCTCTTTAGATCTTGAATGAAGGACATTTTCGATTCCTTAAAAAAGGAGATGCCCGCACAAGGCGGGCATGACAATTTTACCTTTTCCCGCTATTAGGCGTTGAACGGAGGCATGACTTGCCACAGAACAGCTTTGTGGGCGTGAAGTCTGTTCTCGGCCTCTTCGAAGCTCATGTTCACGTCCAGGTTGTCCATGACGGAGTCCGTGATTTCTTCGCCGCGGTGGGCGGGGAGGCAGTGGCTCACCTTGCAGTGGGCGGGAGCGAGCTTCAAGAGTTCGTCGTTAATCTGGAAGGGGAGGAAATGGCTCTGCTTCTCGGCCTTTTCGCCTTCTTGACCCATGGATACCCACACGTCGCTGTAGAGGATGTCGGCATCCTTGACGGCTTCCTTGGGGTCGTGGAATACGCGGTACTGGCAGCCGTGCTTCTTGAGGCCGGCCTCGGCTTCTTCTACCACTTTGGCGGGCTGTTCAAAGCCCTTCGGGCAGGCCAGCGTAAAGTTCATGCCCACCTTGGAGGCGAGGGCCAAGAAAGAATTGGCCACGTTGTTGCCGTCGCCGATGAAAGCGACAGTCTTGGGCTTGCCGTCTGCGTTCTTGAAACCGCCCAGGTTTTCGCAAATCATCTGGGCAAAGGCGATGGCCTGGCAGGGGTGGTAGTCGTCGGTCAGGGCATTCACCACAGGAACGCTACCGTATTCGGCCAGCTCTTCTACCAGCTGCTGCTTGAAGCAACGGACCACGATGGCGTTCACCCAGCGGCTGAGGCAGCGGGCCACGTCCTTGACGCTTTCGCGCTTGCCAAGACCAATAGAATCCGGGGCTAGCAGCACGGCGTGGCCGCCCAGTTGGTTCATGCCCACCTGGAAGGTGGTGATGGTACGCAACGAGGGCTTTTCGAAGAACATGGCGATATTCTGGCCGTGGAGGCGTTCGGACATCTTGCCCGCATGGACTTCTTTCTTGAGCCGGGAGGCAATCTCCACGGTTTCGAGAATCTTTTCCTCGCTCCAGTCGGCGAGGCGAAGGAAATGCTTGTTGCGATCGATCATCTTTTATCCTTCGGGCAGAACCCAATCAAAAAAAAGAAAACGGCTATCCGCTTTGACGAACGGCCGAATTGTTGAACGAAAGTCTAAATATATATAAAAAATCTGGTAAAATGCGTAATGTAACGAATATTTACGTTTTTTACGCAAGGCTAGATTCCGGGTCAAGCCCGGAATGACGTGCCATCGAACGTCATGGCGGGCTCGACCCGCCATCTAGATTCCGGCTCGGGGGCCGGAATGACGCTAGAACGTGGCCGGAATGACGATAGGAACTAGAACTTCACGTGTTCCGGACCCTTGATGGGGTTAGAGGCCTGGTATTTTTCTTCCTTGACCGGATCCCACACGTCGGGGTCGAAACCTTCCATCTGGGTGAGGGTCTTGCCCCTCGTGCACAGCAAAGCCCCAAGAATAACTGCGTTTTCAATGGCCAGCACCAAGGCGGTCTTGTAGTCGAGGCCAAAACCCAGGGGCGCTCCCTTCAGGTTTTCGGGGCTGACCCACAAGATGTAATGGCAGGTGATAAAGGTCATGAACATGCAGGGCACGAGGGCAATCCAGAAGTTCTTCTTTTTGCTCCGCAGGTAAACTACCGCCACGCACAGGCTGCACACCGCCATGAGCTGGTTGCTCCAGCTGAAGTAGTTCCACAGGATGTTGAAGCCTTCTTTGTCCATGTTGCTCCAGAAGATGATAATAGCACAAATGGCAAACATAGGAACGGTCAAAAGCAGACGATTCTTGGCGGATTTCTGGTCGATACCCGTAAGTTCGGAGATGGTGAGGCGGAGGCTTCGGAGGCTGGTGTCACCACTGGTAATGGCAAGTATAATCACGCCCACCACCACCAGTACAGAAATGGGGGCGAAGGGGATGACGGTAGAGACCAAGGTGCTGAGGATCTTCACGCCGGAGGCTCCGGTCAAAAGTTCGGGCATTTGGTGGTAGATGAACATGCCGCCTGCGGCCCAAATCATGCCGATGAGGCCTTCGATAATCATCATGCCGTAAAAAGTTTGACGTCCAAGCTTTTCGGTCATCTCGGTACGGGCCACGATGGGGCTCTGGGTGCTGTGGAAACCGCTGATGATGCCGCAGGCGATGGTCACGAACAGCATGGGAAGTATGGGCTGTCCCGCCGGATGCTGGTGGAAGTTGGACCCGAAGTCCGCAAGGTTGATTTCGTCAAGGATATTCAGGTGTGGCGCGATGCCGACCATGATTCCGAGAGAAGCGAGAATGAGCAAGCCGCCGAAGAGGGGGTAGATTCGCCCGATAATCTTGTCGATGGGGAAGAACGTGCTAGCGAAATAGTAGGCGAAAATACAGCCCACCGCAATCCAGAACAGGCTTGGAGACACGGCGGAACCAGCAATGATGGGGGTGTTGATAAGGGCTGCCGGGGTGTTGGTGAACACGGCCCCCACAAGAATCAGGGCCACGGAGATAAGGGCCATGACCACCTTGGATGGTCCCTTGCCCAGGAACTTGCGGGCGAGGGCCGGGACGTTGTAGCCGTTGTTGCGCATGCTGATCATGCCGCTGAAGTAGTCGTGGACGGCTCCGCCAAGCACGTTTCCGATGGGGAGCAGAATGAACACGATGGCGCCGAACTTGATGCCGAGAATCACGCCGATGACAGGGCCGATGCCTGCGATGTTCAACAACTGGATGAGCATGTTTTTCCAGTGGGGAAGCACCATACGGTCCACGCCGTCGGGGTTTGCGAGAGCCGGAGTCTTGCGGTCGTCGGGGCCGAATACCCGCTCCACGAACTTCCCGTATGTAAAGTAGCCGCCAATCAAGATGGCAATGCCGATAAGGAATGTAATCATCTTTTGCCTACCTTTAGAATTCTGTTAAAACGTTACAAGAGTCCGCCCTGGATCCTTCACCCTGTCGCTATGCTCCCTGGCTCAGGATGACATTGATGTGCCTTTGTCATTCTGAGCACAAAGTGCGAAGAATCCAGTACAGTATTTACTCCTCGTCAAATTCAGAAAACTCGTCGTCCGCAGCGGTGGTGTCACCTGCGGCATCTTCTTCTTCGGGGTCCTCTTCTACAACCTTCTTTTTCTTTAAAGCCTTTTTCTTCTTGGCCTTCGGAGTTTCCTCAGTATCTTCTTCGTCGTTGGAAACGCTACCGCCCCGCACGTACCCCTTTTCCTTGGCGATTTCGTCGGGAGTCTTGTCCTTGCCGAACTGCTGCTTGAAGTAGAGCACGTTGGTGGTGAAGCTGGACTTGCCTGCGTAATCGTAGCCCACCACCGGATGGAACGACGACCCGAACTGGAAGGCTACAGCCAGACCGAACTTGAAACCGTCGTTTCCGTCAACGGTAATGTTCGGGTCGATAGTCTGTCCGTTCCAACCTTCGGCGTGGCTCACCAGGTGACCGCTGGAGGCCATGCTCCCGCTTTGGTAACCCAGGGTCAGCAAGACTTCGACAATTTCGATGGGCTTGTATCCGATGACCAGGTCAAAGGTAAATGCAGAAATGTCCAGGTCGAGAGTGCCCTCGTAATCTTCGGGCTGGTAGCTGATGCCGCTGGAACTGTAACCCAGCACCAGGCTCACGTCCAAGCCCTGGGCGGGCTTGGGCAGCATGTACTGGAAAAGGTGGCCAAAGCTGTACTGCAGGCCGATACCGATGAGGTTGAATTTCTGGAGTTCGCTAACGGCGGGGAGCCACATGCCGCGAAGCACCAGTCTAGCATGGTAGAAACCTCCGGCCAGCTGCAGGTAGGGGTAAGTAAAAACGCCCAGGTTGTGGAGGGTCTCGTTTCCGTAAACCGTGGGTTCGTAATTCGCCGGGTCGCCGTGGGTTCCAAAAATGGTGGGAACACTTGCACCGTTTTCCGAGAAGGAGCGGTCATCGCTCCCGATGGGGATAATGGCGAAGGGGAGTCCCGCTTCGAAGGTCATGCTCTGGGGAACCGTGGCGCTCACGTACCAGTTGCTGTTCAGCACGGGGGCGAGGTTGGTGATGATGGGCTTCACATAGCCCGGACGGTTGAATATCCTGGCATCTCCACCAGGGCGATTTTCGAAGGCTGCGATGGACTCGTAGATGGAGGCGTAGCCCTTGTCGTCCATGGCGTGTGCCACAGCCGCCAAGCACAGTCCTGCAATCAGAAGTTGCTTGAAAGGCGTTTTCATGGGCCCAAATTTAGATAATTCTGGCCCTGAGCTCTAGCCTAGAACTGGAATTGCAGGGATATGGAGGCCGAAATGAAGGTCTGCCACAGGAACGGATCCAGTTCCTGGTTCTCGCTGTCGTCGGTATAGACGTTCTTGAACCAGTTCCGGTAAAACTTTACGGCCGGAATGATGGCGATCTCGTTGGTGAAATAATACTGCACGTTTGCCATGAGGCCGATACCGGAACCCATGAATTCCGTGTCTCCCAGGTCTTCGCCGTGAACGGCGCTGTTTTCGGTCTTGACGCTGGTGTACGAGAAACCGGCTCCCAGGCCCACCTGGAAATAGTCCGGCCAGAAAAAGTTGTAGTAGAACTCAAAGCCCAGCCGCCAGAAACGGGTGCTTTCTTCGGCGGAAATTTTCACCAGTTCCTCTTGCTGTTTCCAGTATTGAAACGCCACCGCCAGGGTGAATTCCCTGATGTTTACGCCCAGGAGGAGCTCCGGGTCGCCCATGAGAGCCATGTCGGGCGGGTAGGTCTTGAACTTGTTCCCGTTGGTGTCCTTGACGCTTACGGGACGTTCATTAAGGTCGCCGATGGTGGCGGTAACGCCCATGCCCGCCCGCACAAAGTAGGAACGGGGCCAGTAGTTCTCTTCGTAGGCCCCCGCCGCAGTCATGACTGCGGCGATAAGTAATATGACGATTTTTGCTTTCAAGAAGCTTTACTGCGGGTTTTATTTGCAGGAATCATAAGTTCCGATGGACTGAATGTTGAAGGAATATGTACCTTCATCTCCGGTGAACTTGAACTTCAGCGAGTGAAGTTCTTTTGCTGCAGTTGTACCTGTTATAGAAGGATACGGATCTCCATTTTCATCCCGCCATCCAGCTTGTTTAAAGGCGCTCCATGGAATGTCTGTAACTTTGTTGGTTCCTGCAAGGAGCGTATATTTCGGAAGGTCGCTTCCGTAATAAGTTTCGTTTTCAAGGCCCATTTCAACAGTGATTGGGGCCTCCGAAGAATAGACAACGCATATCCCTCCCCAAGAGGAGGCATTAGCAATTTCATCAGAATCTTCTCCAGATACGTTAAAACCAATACCGGCAAAGTTATATGTGAGTATGCCATTGTCCAAATGGACAATACCACATAATCCGTCGCATTCCTCAATGATGGGCTCGAAGGATTCATCACTAAATTCGTTTCCTTTGGAAGTAGGCCAGCTAAAATAGGATCCGCCACCGTTACCTTGGTCGTTGTATTCCCACCACCAACCAGACAGGTTGGCACCGGCATCCAGTCCAGTTATGACCTGCTCCTGACCTTCGGGTCCGCACCACATGTCGCCACAAACGTAGTCTTTTGTGCTAGAACTTGCAGAAGACGTGGGAGGGTCTTCGATTTCAGCGTTCAAACTGTGCCATTCGAGGTTGGCGCAGTAATAGTAGTCGCCTTCGGACTCTACTTCGATTATCGCGCCTTCTATGCTTTTGGTACATGTGGGCAAGTCTGCTAAGGTTACAACGGCGCCAGGGATACTTGCTGCGCTGGCCGGGGTAATGCTGTTGCTGGAGGACGGTTTATCGGGCAGGGAGCTGCTGTTGCTGGAGGACGGCTTATCATTGTCCTCGGTCTTGACAGAAACCCAATCGCCTTCTTCTTCATCTTCATCGTATTTGCAGGTATAGGCGACTTCGTCATCTTCCACGAAATAGACCTTGCCGTCTTTTTTGGCGGTGCAATTGGGCAAGTCGTCGAAGAATTCAACGGTCTCGTCTGCTTCGGGCTTGCTGGGTTTCTTTTCTTTTTTGACCCATTCGCCCCCTTCGGCATCTTCGTCGTATTTGCAGGTGTAGGCGACTTCGTCTTCTTCTACGAAATAGACCTTGCCGTCTTTTTTGGCAGTGCATTTGGGCAGTTCATCGAAGAACTCAACGGTTTCGTCGTAATCGCCAGTCTCCTCTTCATCGGCATTCCCTTTTTTTTCGGTAGAGCTAGACGAACCTTTCTGGTCTGCAAAGCCGTTAGTGACATTCGTTCCGTTCTCTCCACACCCGGTGAAGTACATCGAGGCGGCAGCGACGACCAATAGCGCTGTGAACTTTTTCATTTGGTTTATCCTCCGTTTGTTAGTACAAAATATATATTATTGACGGCTAAAGTGGTACCTCTCAAACTCCAGAATGGCAAAAAAACGTTTTTTTGCGAAGATTCTACTTTTTCGCGTAGTAGAACATAGCGTCGATGCACTTCTTGGCGGCGACACGCACGGACTCGTCCAACTGCACATGTTTTGCCTTTTCGGGGTAGCGAAGCGTCTCCAAAATGTTTTCCAGGGAATTGCTCTTCATGTATTTGCACATGCTGCAGCTCCCCACGAATTCCTTGTCGGGGAACTCGTATTGCATGCGGGCGTTTAGGCCGCATTCCGTGAGCAGCAGGAACTTGGTGCCCTCGGGCTGGTTCTTGATGTAGTCCACCATCTGGCCGGTTGAACCCACGTAGTCGCTCAAGAGGGCTACGCCGGGGTGGCATTCGGGGTGGCTTACCACCTTCAGGCCCGGGTTCTGTTCTCGGAAAAAGGCAATCAGTTCGGAGTCGTAGGTCTCGTGAACGTAGCAGCTGCCGGAGTAGAGCACGATTTTTTTGTTGACGCCCCGCTTCTTGAGTTCTTCGGTAAGGTTCTTGCCCATGAGGCCGTCGGGCACGAACACGATCTTGTCGTTTTCCAGGCTGGACACGATTTTCATCACGTTTCCGCTGGTGACGCACACGTCGCAGGCCGCCTTCACGTCGGCGGTGGTGTTGATGTAGCAGACGAAGGTGTGGTCCGGGTATTTCTTGCGGAGCTCCAGGATCTCGGCACCGGTGATGGAGTCGGCCAGGCTACAGCCCGTAAGGGGCCCCGGAATCAGCACGTCTTTTTCGGGGTTCAGGATCTTGGCGGTTTCGCCCATGAACTGCACGGCAGAAAACACGATGGTCTTTGCAGACACCTGGGTGGCGTCCTGGCTCAGCTTGAAACTGTCGCCGCTGAAGTCGGCAACGCCCAGCACGATTTCGGGAGCGCAGTAGCTGTGGGCGAGAATTACCGCGTCACGCTCCTTTTTGAGCTGGTTGATTTCGTTAATCAGCGGGAGCATCTGCTCGCATTTTTCGCGGGTGTAGGTGCAGAGCACCACGCCGGGCTTGATGGTGCTTAGGCGGTTGTAAAGGTCGTCGACAGTCATGAGAAGATCCGTGATATAGTTCCCAATATAAAATAGAAAAAGAAACCCCTCCAGAAACGTCATCCTCGCGCAGGCGAGGATCTATTTGTTTCTTCTAGTAGATGTTCGCCTTCGCGAACATGACGATAAAGGCTTGCAAAGTTAGGATAACGCTCAGTAGCCTGCCCATTCGGCGCTGATAGAAGGGCTTGCCTTGCGGATGGACTTTTCCTCTTCGGAATCGTCGGCGGGCGCGATTTCCCCTTGGGCGATTTTCGCCTTAATTTCGTCGAAGGTCTTGGGCGGAACATAGTTCGGGGTGTTGTCGCCCAGCACCTTGCAGGGGGCCCCTTCGGATTCCTTCGCCTTGTCCTTGACGGGAGCGTATTCCCGGGCGGCAGGAACTTCGTAGAACTTGTCTTCTTCGGGGCACCAGGCGGTCAGTTTTTTGCCATAGACACAGCCAGAATCCAGCCCGATGAACCCTGGGCGGTTCACGAATCCCATCTTGGCCCAGTGCCCGAACACTACGGTCTTTGGCCAGCTGACCTGCTCGAACCAGGGCTGTTCATTCCACATGCGTATGGAGAGCAGCACCTTCGGGCTCATGTCTTCGAGGCGGGTCTTTCCGGGTTCCAGGCCGGCATGGACCAGCAGGGCGTGGGGCGTGTCCCGCCAAAGGGGCCAGTCCTTTACCGTGTCCCGAATAAATGTCCATTCCTCCAGGGAGAGCCTTGCAAAGCGGTTCTTCTGCTTTTCGGTCCACTCCGTCTGGGGTGTTTCCATCATGCGGATCAGGTGTTCTTCGTGGTTTCCGCGGACGGTCAAAATTCCCAAATCCAGCACGGTCTTTAGAGCCCGCATCATGTCTGGGCCCTTGTTGATGATGTCTCCGGTCTGGTACAGCGTATCCTTGCCTCGCACGAACCCGAAGGCGTCGATGATTCGTTCCAGTTCGTCGGCACAGCCGTGGATGTCACCTATATATAATGTGCGTTTGGTCATGATTAGGGTCTAGGGTCTAGGGGATAGGATCTAGGGGCTAGGGGTTCTGAAACTCGTCATGTTCGCCCATTCGACAAACTCAGGGCGGGCTCCGGCGAACATCTGCTAGATGGTAGCAAGCGGATCCTCACCTGCGTGAGGATGACGAAGATAGACTTATCGATCATTCTATATTCCACATTCCACATTCCACATTACACATTACACATTACACATTCCACATTACACATTGCACACCGTTACAGTCCTACCGCTTGTCTAAGCTTGTTCATTTCGTCGGGGGTGAGTTCCCGGTATTCGCCGGCGGGTAAATCGCCGAGCCGAATCTTACAGTAGCTGATGCGCTTCAGGTCGCGAATCTCGTAGCCCAGGGCCCGCATCATCCGGCGGATTTCGCGGTTCTTGCCTTCGATGAGGGTGAGTTCGGCGTATCCCTTTTCCAGGTAAACGTCGGTGGCAAACGCGATGTCTTCTTTGGCGTCAGGGTCTTCGGGGTCCCGGATATCTACGCCGTCCACCAGCTTCTGGGCGGCACTTTCGCTCAGGGGCTTGGTAGTCCACACGTTGTAGGTCCGGGGAATCTCGTAGCTCGGATGGGTCAGGCGGTGGAGCAGTTCCCCGTCGTCGGTGAACAGCAACAGCCCGCGGCTCTGCAGGTCCAGGCGGCCCACGTATTTCAGCTGCTGGTACCCTGGAGGCAGGTAGTCATAGACGGTCTCGCGCCCCTGGGGGTCGTCCTTGGTGCACACGCATCCGGGCGGCTTGTGGAAAAGAATGGTGGTGGTCCTGCGGGGGAGTTTCGCGGGCTTGCCGTCCACCAAGACAGTGTCGGCGGCCTCGTCCACCTGGTGACCCAGGTCGCTGATGGTCTCGCCGTTCACCTGCACGCGGCCTTCTTCGATCAGGGCCTCGGCGGCCCGACGGCTGGCGATTCCACACAGGGAAATGTATTTGTTGATGCGCATAGAGAAGAAGAGTGTGAGGTGTGGAGTGTGGAATGTGAATTCCGAACCCCGAATTCTTAATTTGGTGGGTATAATAGTCCGAACCTGAGGCCGGCGGTGCTGATGCGGAAGGTTTCTACGCGGAGCTTTTCCAGCAGGGAGCGGAGCCAGAACAGGCCGCAGATGATGACGTCGCTCCGTCCGTTTTCAAGACCTGGGAGCATGGCCCGGAGTTCCTTGGACAGGTTGGATATGCGGGTGGTGACGGCTTCCAGGTCGGCAATGCTCATTTCCAGGCCTTCGATGGCCTTGTAGTCGAACTGGGGAAGGTTCTTGAACACCATGGCAAGAGCCGTTCCCGTTCCGCCGATAAGGTAGACCGGCTTCTTGGTCATGCCCTTGAACGAAACTTCCTTGAAGGTTTCCTTCACGAACTTCTTGTATTCCGGACCGGGGATTGGCCCCATGGCCTTGAACATCTTGAGGGCGCCCACCGGAATGGAGAATCCGGTTGCTCCGTTGGAAATTTCCGTCGATCCGCCGCCGATATCGATGGTCACGATGCCTTCGCCGTGCCATTCCTTCACGGAGCGGTAGGTGAGGGCGGCCTCTTCTTCGCCGGAGATGATTCTCGGACGCATCCAGAGGGCTTTTTCCACAGCGTCCAGGACTTCTTCCTGGTTTTCGGCACGGCGCATGGCCTCCGTCATGGCAGCGGCCTTCAGTTCCACGCCCAGGGCGTGGAGGTCCATGCGGAACTTGGTCATGATCCGGCACAGGTCGGCGATACGCTCCGGAGAAATGCGTCCGGAGTCGTAGATGTCTTCTCCCAGACGGCAGATTTCCACCTTCTGGAGTTTCGGGACCAGGACTTTGCGAGGCTCGGCACGTTCCGCTTCAGCTGTTTCGGTTTGTGCGCCCGTCGCGGGGGCTTCTTCGAAGGAGGCGATGAGCAGAATGCAACTGTGGCTCCCGATATCGACGGTGGCGAGCAGTCGTTTATCCATTTTCTGCCTCCGGATTCTCGGGGCGTTGCGGCCTTTGACCACTTAGCGCTTCAGCGCTTATGTGGGCATGGCCACCTTTAGGTGGTGTGTCCCCCTTGTCCTTGAGGCCCGCCTTGATCTTCTCGGCGATCTTTGCCGGGTTCAGCAGGAACTCCTTGGCAAAGGCTATGGCTTCTTCCACTACGGATTCGGGGTGCTTACCGCTCCAGCTGGCCACCAGGTCGCCGGATTCCGAGCCCAGTGGTTTCTTTTCGCGGATTTCTTGACCCATCTTCAGGGCGAGCAGTAGGCCCAGCTCGAAGGGGCGGGGGCTTTCCTTGTCTTTCAGCAGGTTCTCGACGCGGGTGATCCGCTCGTCCAGGGGGATTTTTTCCAGTTCCGACAGGTCTTTTTCTGAAATCATGACTATAAAATAGAAAATGTCCGCCGATTTTCCGGAGAGGATGGCGGACGGGACAAAAAAGAACGGAGTCCCGTAGGGAACTCCGCTCTGTAAAGGAGAGAAAAAGAATTACTTCTTCTTGGCAGGAGCCTTCTTAGCAGCCGGCTTCTTAGCAGCGACCTTCTTGGCAGCCGGCTTCTTGGCGGCAACCTTCTTGGCAGCGGGCTTCTTGGCGGCAACCTTCTTAGCAGGAGCAGCCTTCTTAGCAGCCGGCTTCTTGGCAGCGGGCTTCTTGGCGGCAGCCTTCTTAGCAGGAGCGGCCTTCTTGGCAGCGGGCTTCTTAGCGGCAACCTTCTTGGCAGCGGGTTTCTTAGCGGCGGTTTTCTTTACTGTAGCCATTGTTTTTTTTCCTTTTTTTAGGGTTTAACGATTTGATAGCTATAAAATAACTCTTTTTTCACAAATAATCAACACTTTTTTGAAATTTTTTTCTTTTTTTTTCAAAAAGGTATTGACAAGGAAAAAAACTGTCATTATACGCGTGCGACCCCTGTTTGTTACTTTATCTGTGAAAATAGGTCGTTTTTTGATTTCATAACTTAATGATAATCAAAGTTTTGATAAAAGTTTTTGATAAGAGTGTTTTTGTTTTGATGTCAGAAAAATTTTTCATTTTGAGACATCGCGAAGAGATTTTTGTAGCGAAAAAAATTTTGAATTTTTTTGGAAAAATTTTTTTTCGGAGTGCAGAAATTCGTCTGCCGAAAAAAAAACGTCCGTCGAAAGTCTCGCCGGACGCAAAAAATTTTATTTGCAAGAGAAAAATTTCTTGCAGCTGGAATTATAGCGCGGAATTTTTCACGCTGTCGATGTATTTCTTGAATCCTTCTACGCCAAGGTCGAACATGTTCACGAACTTGGTAGCGAAGGGCGGAATCTTTTTCTGGTGCATGCCCAGGGCGTCGTGCATCACCAGCACCTGGCCGTCGGTATAGCGCCCGCCGCCGATGCCGATAGTCACGGCCTTTACCTCCCGGGTGATTTTTGTGCCCAGTTCTTCGGGAATGTGCTCCAGCACCAGCTCGAAACAGCCCAGGTTATCCACAAAGCGGGCGGCCTGTTCGATGGCGCGGGCCTCTTCTTCCGTCTTTCCCTTCTGCTTGAAGTTTTCCGCCGTCTGGGGGAGCAATCCCAGGTGGGCGCACACGGGAATGTCGTGACCGCAGAGGAATTCCAGCACGCCCTGGGGAGTTCCTTCCAGCTTGACGCTTGATGCACCCAGGTCCAGGAACCTGCGGGCGTTATCGTAGGCCGTCTGCGGATCCTTGTCGCTCATGTAGGGCATGTCGGCCACCACGTGGGTGTTGGGGGCACCCCGGCACACCGCTCCCACGAAGATGAGCATTTCGGTCATGCCCACGTCGCGGGTGGTCTTGTAGCCCAGCATGGTGTTGGCGAGGCTGTCGCCTACCAGAATCTGGTCGATGCCTGCGGCCTCCGCCATCTGGGCGAAGGCGTAGTCGTAGGCGGTGACCATGGAAATCTTTTCACCCTTGGCTTTCTTTTCGGTTATGTCTTTGGGGTTGAGCATAGTTTTCGAATCTCCTGTAGCCATTGGAGGGAATGTATTTCCTTCAAGAAGCCGATGTGGTTCCTAAGATAGGAAATTAAGGCGTTCTCGGTATATTGGGAATCCTGAATGGGCAAGTTCCTGTGGAGCGCCCAGAAACCATCCAGGGTTTCCTTCTTGGCGCGGGGGGAGGCGACTCCCAGGCAGTCCTTGCACAGGAACGTTCCCGATTCCGGCGAAAAATCCGCCGCCGGTTCCGTAAGGGTCTTTTCGCAGCGCCCGCAGGTGCCAAGTTCCAGATGGTAGCCCCACATTTCGCAGGTGGCCAGGAGCCAGCGGGCGAAGGCGCCGTCGGCAAGGTCTCTGCTGTCCAGTTCCGCAAGCGATGCTTCCAGATGCTGGAATTCCTCGTCCAGGGGCACGCCCTGGGGGGCGTAACGCAGGATCATTTCCGCCATCACCTGGGCCTGTGCCTGGTGCAGCAGGTCGCCCCGCATGGATTCGTGCCAGCAGAGAAGCGTGGCCTCCTTGACGAACTGCAGTTCGGCATTCGGGTTGTGCTTGAACACCACCTCCGCAAGAGCGAGCGGGTCCAGGGCGCCCCTGAAAGGCGACTCCTTCCGCTTTCCGCCCTTCACGATGAAGGACACGATCCCGCATTCCTCCGTCAGGGCCTTCACGATCCAGCTGGAATCGCTGTAGGGGTAACGGTGGAGGACTATGGACTTGGATTTGATCATAGGGCTACGAGGTATGGGGTCGTCGCTTCGCGCCTTTGAGGTTTGAGCCATTGCTCAGAGCGCAGCGACCTCATTGCTCAAAGCGACTGTAAGGAGCGACCCCGTTACCCCTTCGGGAACGGAGGCCAGCCGAACTTCTGTCCACCCACCACGTGCAGGTGGATGTGGAAAACGGTCTGGCCCGCATCTTCCTTGCAGTTGAACACGAAACGGGCGCCGGACTCTTCGAGACCCAGGTCCTTGGCGATTTGCTGGCCGCGGTAGAGCAGCTTGCCCACCAGCTCGGCGTCTTCGGGCTTCATGTCCATGAGGGAGGCGATATGGCGCTTGGGGACCACCAGAAAGTGGACGGGGGCCTGGGGTGCCACGTCGTAGAAGGCGAACACGTCGTCGTCTTCGTAGATTTTCTTGGAAGGGATTTCTCCCTTGATGATTTTACAAAAAAGGCAGTTTTCGCTCATAGTGATTATTAATATAGTAAAGGGGAGGGCGCTCCCCTCGCTACAGCTGTATGTCATCCCCGCGAAGGCGGGGATCTCCATACATCATTCGCTACCCCTTCTCCTAGGGGCTCCGCCCCTAAGACCCCGTCGCCATTCTGAATGCGAAGCACGAAGAATCCAAGGCGGTTCGTTTCTGGATGCCTCTCAGGCTCGGCATGACGGTGGAGGGGCAGTTCCAGATGATGACGCCGAACGGTCGTTCCGTGAGCCGAAAGCGACTCGTATAAACGAGTCGTGTTGGCGAAAGTGAGGCGTGTCCGGAGGGACAGTACCAAATGAGGACGCCGAACGGTCGTTAAAAGAGGGGTGGGATTGCGGGGTCACTTTGTTCCCCGAATTCCCCCCTCTCAAAAAACGGACGAAAATTTCAGGGCTGAGAGGGGTGGGATCACTCAGTCATTTCATTCCTTCGTGCCCCTTCGGGTTTTGGCTTCGCCAAAATCCTTGACTGCGCAAGTTCACTTCGTTCACGCGCAGTCAATCGAACCCTCTACGAGGGTTCGAACATCTACCCATGAAAAAATAAAGGACCCGCGGGGGGTCCTTTATTTTTTCAGGAGAGAGAGGGGTTCGAACCCTCGGTCCTGTGACAGACTCCGGTTTTCGAGACCGGCCCAATCGACCACTCTGGCATCTCTCCGAGGTTTGGGCCAATATAGCAAAAAGCCAGACTATTTTCAACCCAAAGAAAAATCCCTGCAACGTTGGTTGCAGGGATTCCCTTTGAAAAAATTCAGGCCTTACTTGATGACAATCCGCTTCGTTGCAGAAAGTCCGGCACCCTTGGCCCGCACAAGGTAAGACCCGCGGGCCATATCCGAAAGGCTGAACTGGTGGGTCCCGGCGGAGAGGGCACCCTTGTAGAGGCTAGACACACGGTTCCCCTGCAGGTCGAACACGTCCAGCGAAACGTTTGCAGAACGTGCCGTCGTGAAGGAGAGTTTGTTGCTCTGGAGGGTGAGGCTGGCCACGGCAGGAAGCGGACCTGCACCGATGGCGGTGTTGTTGTTTGAACTGGCCGAATTTGTGTTTGAATTTGCGGAATTGTTGTTCGAATTGGAAGACGTCGGTGTAGTCTGGCCAGGTTCCGAAAGCTTTTCAACCATCTGGATTGCAGTGACAACCGTCTCGCTTCCTTCGGATACAGCGAACAGGTCGGCTTTCTTGTCAAAGTTGGAGATGATTACGCCGTCGTCGGTTACCATCTCGTCGAACCCGATGTTCCCGCTGAATCCTTCGGCAGAGATGTTGAATACGACAGAGAACAGGTTGTCCAGATCGATGGGGTGTTCCTTCTCGTCTTCGCCCATGTAGGTGGTGATTTCATATTCGCAGGTCTTGGAGCTGCCTTCCTCGATCCAACAGCCGTCAGTGGACTGTTCCCAGGTCCACTGCTTGTCGGCGGAGCCATCCCTGACAAAGGCAAGTCCGATCCATATGCCACCTTTGGCGGATCCGCTGCCCTTGTTGCTGACTTTTACGGAAATGGACTTGGAGCTAGTCAGGTCGGGCAAGTTCGTGTAGTTTATCAATGCCCCGCTCGCTCCCAGCTTGGACAGGGAAACCTGCATCAGGTAGTTCTTGTTGTTACCCGAAGCCTTGTCCTTGTCTCCATTGTACTTGGAGGTTTCTGTTGCGGTGTTGCAAGTCTTGGTTCCCGAATTTGCAGTGCTGTAGCTGTTCCAGCCGGGCATCTTGTCTAGCGTGATGATGTTTTCGTTTTCCATGTTGGATTTCCACACGCTTGCTGAGGTCTGGCTGACGAACCCGCCACTCCAAGCCGGGGGATTCGTACCAGGGCATCCACCAGCTCCATATGGCACCGTCGTTATGCATGTTGGTCACGTCGGGAATGGGACCGTTTTCAGACAGGGCTAAGACCTTGTCGGTTCCAAATTTCATCATAAGGTCAAAGAATGCGGAGGAATTGCTGGTGTGGTTGTTGGCGTCATTGTAGATGTCAACGCCGCGAACGTCGTAGTAGGTGCTACCCGGATCCCAGCCGGTCATGTTGGCATCCTTGGGGTTGAATACCCACACTAGGTTCTTTACGCCCTTCTTGAAGACGAGTCTTTCGTAAACCAGACGGTAGAGGGCGGCGAACTGTGCACCCGTATGGGTGCTCCACCAGAACCAAGCTCCACCGGATTCGTGCAGGGGGCGGAAAATGGCGGCAACGCCCGCATCCTGAAGCTCTAACATGTAGCCGGCAATGAGGTCTATGTCTGCTACGAGGTCCTGGTATGCTGAGGAAAGTGTATCCCAGGTGGTGGTACCGGTCATGAAGGCTTCGGTAAAGTCGAACTCGGTGTAGTTTTCGTTTGCTCCCTTCACGTAGAATTCCGCCTCGCTTCCCGGGCGCCAGTGCCACGTGATGGCGGGGATGCCGCCCTTGGTCCAGATGGACTTTGCGATATCCAGGGACTTTTGAGTGTAATCCTTGTACCAGGAATCGTTCTTGTTGGCCCCGGTCGCATTCATCAGGTCGACGCCCACGAGTGCCGGGTACTTTCCGGATGCCGTATAGACGGCCTGCACGTCTTCGTGCTGGGTGGCATCACCCTTGGTGTAGTGGTCCATGTCGCCGGTCATTACGCCGGAGATGGTCTTTTTTCCGAAGCTGTTGACCAAAAAATTGTAGAGTTTCACGGCAGATGCCGTGGCGCCCTTTGTAGTGGGGGCGTTACAGAGGTCGAAGGAACCAACCTCGAAGGGCTTCACCTCGATATAGTCGACCTGAATCCATCCCCAGCTCTTTGTGATGCCGATAGTATTGTTTCCGGCTTTCAAAGAAATGATGGTGGAAACATCGATGAACGCTGTGCCTTTATCAAGGTGAAAGGAACCCACCTGGGAGCCGTTGACCGTAATGTTGTTGTCCTTCTCGCCATAGGGTGCGGCACTGTGTATAATCAGAGTGTAGTTGCCCGCAGCCTCCGCTGTGACGTTTTCGAAGGTGATACTTCCTTCGTTCAGGTCCACATAGGTTCCCTTTTTGCTGGCATCGCCCCCTATGGTCGCATCTTCGGCCTCGTACTTGGCTGCTCCTGCATAGACGGCGGCCATTAAACCAAAAGCGATAGTCGCTTTTTTTATATCCATGATCCAATCCTTTCCCTTTTTTTGTGTTGTTAAAAATTATTTCTTGTAGTCGGGGTTGTTGAACACCACCTTGATTTCGGGGATCATTTCCTCGGTATTTCCAAAACTACGGCTGAAAGCGTCGTACTTGTCGGTGTTAAAATCGAACAGCACTTGGTCTCCGGCTTTGAAATTGTCGTAGAGGACTGTTCCGGTGTAACCCTTGGCGTAGTTTGCCACGATGACGCTCTTGGTCACGTTGCGGTCCGCAAATCCGGAAATGTCGAAAGAACAGGTCTTCTTTTCTCCGGCGGCCACTTCGCAGGCTCCGTCGACTTCAGTCCAGCTCCAGGCGTCGGTAAGCTTGAATATCAGGTTCAACTGTGCAGCCGACTTCCCGTTGTTCTTGGCTTCGAAGGTAAGTGCGTTTGCGCTGCTTAGGTCGAAATCCTTCTGGTATTCGATCTGGGCGTTGTCGGCTCCGTAGGTCACGGCCATCATGCCGTCGCCGCTGGATTCCTCGATGGTCACGTCCTTGATTTTGATGCTGGCTTCTTCCTCGGAAGCTAGGGCCTTCATGGCTTCGAGGGCGGGCTCGATGGTGTAACTGTAACCGCCGAACTGGGATTCCGTCTTGTCGCCGATGTACTGCCAGGCCAGGGCACCCGCATAGCCTCCGTCAAAGGCCTTGCGGTAGCATTCCTCGGTAGAAATTTCCGTCTTTGCGGCCATGTTAGATGTATAGGTGGCGCCCTTCCAACCGCTGGCAGGAAACTCTCCGATAATCATGGGCTTGCTGTCGTAACCATAGGTTGTGGCCATCTGGGCGGCCGTGTTCACGAAGGGAGAGACGGCGTCATCCTGGTAGTAGGGGTAATAGTGGGTCTGGAAAAAGTCCAGGGTGCCGTTGGCCTCGCCACCGGCCTTGACCAGTTCCGCATCATTCCACCAGCTCTGGTACTTGATGTTCACGCTACCGGTAGAGACCAGGAATCCCTTGTCGATATTGTGAATGGCGGCGGCCACCTTGTTGGTAAACTTCTGGATTTTTTCCTTGTCCATCTTCTTGGCGGTCCAACCTACGGTGGTCATGCCCTCGGGTTCGTTGAACACTTCCCAGGTCATGAGGGCCTTGTGGAATCCGATAGCCTTGACTACGGGTTCCAAGACTTTCTTGATAAAAGCTTCCGTTCCGTCGTCTTCGAACAGCTTGGTGTTGGCATCGATATCCAGCTTCTCGCTGTAAAGACCCCACTGGTTGGGTTCCATCAGGTTGTGGCTGAACAGGCACATGGAAACCATCACGCCGTATTCCTCGGCGATATCTAAGGCTTTCTTCATGTTGGCGATGGTGTTTTCCTTGGGTCCGGTGACCAAGTGGGTGGTTTGGTCAATGGTGGGACTCTGGCTCATGTTGTTGAAGAGCCACCAGCGGATGGCATTGCCCCCTGCGGCGCGGGTGCCTTCCACAGCCTTGCGCCAAGCGTTCTCGTTAAGGGGGGAATCGCCCACGTCGGAGTTGTAATCGCTCCAGGCCAGGTTTGTGCCCGAGAAGAAAATCTTCTTGCCGTTGTACAGGATGTCGGTGCCGCTTACCGTCAGCACGGGGGTTCCAAGGTCTCCCGAAGAATTTACGTTGGAACCAGAAGAACCAGGATTGTTGGAATCGGCTGAACCTTCGGTTGCCGAAGATTCTATGGCGTCGTCTCCCGGCGCTGTGGGGTCGCCGCTAGAGGAATCGTCACCGCAGGCTGCGAGAAGACTGCAGGCGAGTACAGCAGGAATACAGAAAGTAAACGCTTTCTTGAAGTTCATAAAAAAGCTCCTTTTTTCCCAAAATAAGAAATTATGGGCGGAAACGAGAAAAATTAAGATATAAGTATCTTATTTCTTTTGGAACCGGGCCCCGAATGTAAATTTTCGGGAATCTCCAGGGGGGATTTCTATCAGCCCGCGGTGGTGGTTCAGGGCATCGGGCTCCGATGTCATGGGCTCGATGGCGATGCTTGCCCGGGTAGGAGGCGTGTAAATCTGGATGGCGTTGTACTGCCCTTGACCGGCTTGTTGCCAAATGTCCAGTTTGCTTGCGCAACCTTCCAAAAATACGTGGGCCTGGATTTGGGATTGTGCCGTCGCATTTGAAAAATCGCTCCCCAGGCAGAAACAGTCGTTGATGAACTCGTCACCGATGGCACGGCCACCCACGAAGCGGGTGTCGTTCTTGAAGTTCCCGGTGGGAAGGTCCGCCTGGTCTAAAAGGGCGAGCTTGCTTTCGGGGAGTGTCATCTTCAGGTCGTTCACCTTTTCGCCCAGGCTGTAGTAGGGGTGCCAGCCTTCGGAATAGGGCATGAGGGCCTTTCCGGTGTTTTGCACAGAGGCTTCTACGGTGTAGGATTCTCCTGTAAAAGTTACTTTGTTTGTAGCTTTGAAAGGGAAAGGGAATCCGGCGAAGGCGCCCGGCCAGTCGCAGGTGAAAATGGCAGTGCAACTTTCGGAGTTGCTCTCGAAGTTTTCGAATTCCCATTCCTTGTTCTGCAAGAAACCGTGGAGGGCGTGGGGCGCCCAACTCACGTTGTTTATAAGGACGTAGGTGTTGCCATTCCAGGTGAACTTGGCGTAGGCGGTTCTTCCCGGGAAGGGGGCGAGCCTGCAGCCTGCATTGGTGTCGGGTCCTATCTTGTAGATGTCGTCGCCGACCCGGTAACCGAAAAGCAGGTCCAGTTTGTCGGAATCGTTGATGGATGCATCATTTTGTGCAGCGGGGACGCGCCAGGCGTTAAGGCCTCCGCCGTAACCGCTCAGAATTTCCAGTTCGGCACCGTCATCGCGCTGTAAAACGTAACATTGGATTGTGCCGAGAGGGCGAGAAATCAGTTTGAAGTTGCTCATGGTAAAAAAGTAGTAAAACCTTTTTATCTACATTCTGTCTATGCTTCTAAAACATTTTGTAGTGAATTCTTTTGGTGTGAACTGCTTTGTGCTGGGTGGTGATACCGGTGAAGCTATTCTCATAGACCCTAGCGTGGGCAACGCCCGTGAGCGGGAAGCCCTGGCAGACTATGTCAAGGCGAAGGGATTGAAGGTGCGGCATCTCTTGAATACCCACCTGCATCTGGACCATGTGCTGGGAAATGCCTTTGTGGCCCGGACTTACGGTGTGCAACCCGAAGCCCACGAAGAGGATGCCTTCTTGCTGGATTTGCAAGAGGAACAGAGTCAGATGTTCGGCTTGCCTATGGAAAAGGCGTCTCCTGCGTTGGGGAACTACCTTGCCGAAGGTGACATCGTGGAAGTGCCGGGCATTCGCCTGCAGGTGATTCATGTGGCGGGACACTCTCCCGGCGGAATCGCTTTTTACTGCGAAAACCCTGGCGAAGTGAACGGCCAGAAAGATGTTCCTCCGCTCCTGTTTCCGGGAGACATTTTATTTGCCGGGAGCCGTGGTCGAAGCGATTTGTTCGGCGGTGACGAGGAGGCCCTGGTTAAAGGGATAAAGGAAAAATTGTTGGTGCTGCCCGAAGACACCATTGTGTTCCCTGGACACGGGCCGAGTACAACTATAGGCGATGAGCGCCGCTGGTATTAAGGAACGTCGCAACTGCCGCCAGCTTGCAGAAATGCTTGCGGCAGGCATTCAATGACATCGCTGGGGAGCATGGAGAATGCTCCCAGTTTTTGACGGGCGATTAGGCCTGCTTTCTGGTGTAGGAGGGCTCCCAGGACAGCGGAGTCTGCAGGCGTGCAACCTTGGGCCAATAGTGCCACGATGATTCCGGTAAGTACATCTCCCGAGCCGCCCTTGGCCATGCCGGAATTGGCAGCAGGCACCGCGAAAATTTCACCCTCGGGTGTGGCGATAAGAATGGGGGAACATTTCAGTAGGACAATCTTGCCAAATTCCTTCGCTTTTCCTGTCAGGAATTCGGGAAACGCAGCGGCTTCTTGCGGAAGTTCTCCAAAGAGTCTTGCGAATTCCCGTTTGTGGGGTGTCAAGATGGCGGGTGCGCCAATCAGTTTCAGGTCGCTTGCCGTGAGGGAGTTCAGACCGTCGGCGTCGATGACCATGGGCACGCTGCAGCGGGTGACGAAGTTCCGGACGGCGGTCCGGGTCTCTTGCCTTTGGCCGAGCCCCGGCCCGATGGCTACCGCTTGCTGGTACTTTGTGCTTTTTAAAAGCACTGGGACATGTCGGTCTTTTAGAAAATCGCATTCGTCGATGCCGCCGATTTTGTCGGGTGTGCATTTCGCAAAATTCGTGCCGCCAGTACGACAGTCTTCAAGGCTTATAAAGACAGGCTCGGAAAGTTTCGCTTGCAGGATGGGGACAATTCTTCCCGGGGAGGCGAGGGTTACAAGTCCAGCCCCGCTCCGGAGGGCGGCCTTGGTGCACAGGGCGGCTGCTCCCGGCATGTCTCTGGAGCCGGCAATCACCAGGGTACAACCTTGCGCCCGCTTGTCGCCTTTTTCGTTTCGCGTCGGGAGCAGTTCTGAAATGGTTTTTTCCATGTCCTCGATTTCGTGAATCATTTGTTTGTCTGCAGGTTGTGGGTGTTGCGTTTTACAGGATTTTCTGGAAAAACTCGGGCCGGTGAAAATCTGGCTTTTCGGTATCGATGGGGAAGGCACTCAGGTAGTGGGGAGTCTTGGCCTTGTCCGCGCACTTGTACAGGTTTCCTTCCAGGGAGATTCCTTCGAAGGTTTCCAGGCCGAAAATTTCCGGCGGAATGGTAACCGTCATTCCCCAGCAGACCAGGTTTCCGGCGACGCTGGCCAACTGTTTTGCCCGTTTGATTTTGGCGAGGGCGTCTGCGGATAGCTTTTCCCGGTTTTGCCTGTTCGCTCCCCGTGCCGCCAGAACAAAGCCCCGGCTGGTCACCTCGAAGTTGAAATACTCCGCAGGGTTCCTGGGGTTCTTAAGAAAAATTTCTACGCAGGAATCTTCCCAGCTGGTGGAGCAGTCTTCTTGGACTTCGGCGCGAAAACAGTCCAGGGGTTCTTCTACCAGGAATTCTATCTGGAGTAAGCCCTCTGCGCAGGCGATGTTGGCCTGGACAGCGGGCAGGGTAATTCCCTGGTTGGCTTTCCAGTCAAGATTCGGTTTTAGCAACATGATTAATCACCTTTTTAGTGACTAAAATATATGATTAATCACTTGGTCAAATCTAGACACTGTCGAAATTTTATCAAAAAAGCCGAAAATCTCCTTTGGCACGGTTCTTGCATTTAGCGGGCTACCGAACAACAAACAAAAGGAGGCCTTATGGCTAATACAAACGAAACGAAAAAGACAACAGAAGAAAAGGAATGTTCCTTTGATTGCCTGGCGGTAACCAAGGTGGAAGTGTTTCCTTTTAAGGAAGGCGCCGGCATGGGCCACATGAAGGGCCTTGCCCAGGTGGTGCTCAACGACCAGATGGTCATGCGCGGGCTCCGCGTGATGGACGGCGAATACGGCCTGTTCGTGAGCTACCCCAACGACCCGTTCTACAAGGGCGACGATTACCGCAACATTTACAACCCGATTACCCGCAAGCTTCGTGAACATATCGAGAATTGCGTGCTGGAAAAATACCAGGCCGCGGTGGCATAGTTATGTTCCGAAGGATCCGTTCTTATTGCTTGTTGGGCATCAAGGCTATTCCGGTTAGCGTAGAAGTTGATGCTGCGCTTGGATTGCCCGGTTTTACCTTGGTGGGGCTCCCGGACAATGCGGTAAGAGAGTCTAGGGAGCGTGTCGTTTCGGCGATACGTTCCGTGGACAAGGTGGTGACAGGTTTCCGGACAACCGTAAACCTGTCACCCGCGGATTTGCGTAAAGAAGGTAGCGCTCTGGATTTGCCTTTGGCCATTGGGCTCTTGACCGCTACCGACGAGTTGTCCGTTCCTAATTTGGAAAAGTGTGTTTTTGTGGGGGAGCTCTCCCTGGATGGTCTCTTGAAGGGCGTCCGGGGAGTCCTTTCCATCGCTATGGACCTGGTTCACGACAAGGATTCTATTCTGGTAATCCCTAGGGAGAATGAGCAGGAGGCATCCCTGGTGGAGGGTCTGCGTTATATCTGTGCGGACACACTTAAAGAATGTATAGAGATTTTAGAACAAAATAATGAAGAACTTGTTTGCCGGGCGCGGGGACTTGACCGGCAGTGGTTTTCGTCGGGACTGGACGTTCCCGACTTCAAGAACGTGGTGGGCATGGAAGGGGTCAAGCGGGCCCTGGAAGTGGCCGCCGCAGGCGGGCACAATTTCCTTCTGGTGGGTTCGCCTGGCGCAGGGAAGACTCTTTGCGCCAGGTGTCTCCCGGGAATCTTGCCGGAAATGTGCGACGAAGAAATTCTGGAGACCACCCGCATTCATTCTTGCGCCAGGCGCTCCGGCGACATGGAGTCGTTTCGTCCGGTGCTTTTGCGCCCCTTCCGGACGCCGCACCATAGCGCCTCCATGGTGGCGCTGGTGGGCGGCGGTGCGCGGCTCTTGCCCGGCGAGGCAAGCCTTGCCCACAACGGCGTGCTGTTTCTGGACGAACTTCCGGAATTCAACCGTAGCGTGCTGGAGGCTCTGCGGGAGCCCATGGAAGACGGGGAGATTTCGGTGAGCCGTGCCAGCGGGACGGTGGTGTGGCCTGCACGCTTTATGATGGGGGCGGCCATGAACCCTTGCCCCTGCGGGTATTCTATGGACCCGAAGAAGGTCTGCACCTGCCTGCCCGATGCCCGCAAGCGTTACCAGGAAAAAATATCGGGCCCGCTGTTGGACCGTATCGACATCCAGGTGAGCGTCCCGCCGGTGGAAACATCCCAGTTTGCCTGCGGGTCAGGCGCCGAGACTTCGGCGGAAATCCGCCAGCGGGTGTGTGCTGCCCGGGAAATTCAACGCAGGCGTTTTGCCGGACTTTCGTTCCGTTGCAATGCCGCCATGAATTCCGAAGCGGCAAGACGTTTCGCCCAGATGGAGGGTGCGACCGAAAAGTTCGCTGTCGCCTCTGCGGACAAGATGAACCTGAGTGCTCGGGGGTATTACCGCCTGCTGAAGGTGGCCCGCACCATTGCGGACTTGCGCCATTCGGAGTCCGTAGAAATTCCGGACCTGGCCGAAGCGCTACGGTACCGGGCTTTTCGCGGTTAGGGATTGAACGGTTGAGAAAAATGTGTAGTGTGAAGTGTGTGGTGTGAAATTACTCATCCCACATTTATACTTTCGCTACGCTCAAGTATCAAATGCTGGGCTCGGCCATGTCCAAGCAAGCTTGACCGCGGCACTCGTCTTGTGCATTTGTCACATTTCACATTGTTTTTTTCTATCTCGTTACTTTAATGCTGGCTTCCGCGCCTTTGCTCTGGGGGATGGCGTTTGGCTTGCATACGGATACCTGTGCGGCCTGGGTCTTGGGGTAGTGGTCCAAAATGAATTTGGCAGTCTCTAGCACCAACGTTTCTACCAGCTGGAACTTGCTGTCCTTGATGAACTTTTGCAGGTGTTCTGCCAGTTGGGCGTAGTCGATGGAGTGAATCAGGTCGTCGTTTCTGGCGGCAAGCGAAAAGTCCAACCACAGGTCCACGTTTAGCACCACGGGCTGAACCGCCTCCCTTTCGTAGGGAAGCGTCCCGATAATGCAGTTGAACTGCAAGTCCTTGATTGAAATACAGCCGCTACTGATTACCATACGTAGAGTACGATGGCGGCAGTCAGGCTGAGCCCAGCCACGCCGAACCAGATGTTACGGGCCGTGGAGTAAGAATCCTGGGTCTTCTTGTTGGTCTTTTTACGTTCCTGGAGCTTGGCAATAGTGTAGTCGTTTGCCAGAGGTGCCATTTGTATAACGGCTTCCTTACATTTTCCATCGACTTTGCCATCTGCGCCAGTACAGGCGTTATCTACCTCGGCAATAAGCTGCTTTTCGAGGTCGTTGAGGTCGTCGTAGGCTTCCTTTGCCTCGTTCGCCTTGGAGTGCTGGATGACGCCCATGACGGCTGAACCCACGAACACGGCGGCAAGACCAATGGCAGACCAGAAACGAACTTCGTCGGCGATACCGAAACGGTCGGTCACATCGCTAGAGGCGTTGTATGCGGCAAGATCCCTCTGGTCTGCGGCTTCGTTGGTGGCGTCTGTATCGCTAGCGGTGTCGTAACCTTCGTCTTCTTCTTCGCATTCCGGATCGTCTTCTTCGCATTCTTCTTCATCTTCTCCGCCTGCGGAGTCTGCAGCGGCAAACTCTGCTGCTTCAGCGTCTGCATCTGCTGTTGCCGATTTTAGCTGGATGGGGTCGCCGTTGATAAAGGCAATGGCTGTAGTTGCGCCTGGAACAAACACGGACTTGCCGTCGAAATAGACCTTTTCCACATCGTCGGTGGCGGGCATTCCCCTACGGGGGTAAAGTTTTGCCTTGACCAGAGCGGAATAGTCCGTTCCTTCGGGGGCGGTCAGGGCGGTCATGGAACTGAGGTCGCCTGCCGATCCCTGGTAAATCTGGTAACTGGTGGGCTGTTGACCGAAGGGGTCGCTGAATTTCTGACGAACTACCAGTCGCCCCTCTTGAAGGGCGGAAACTTCCTCGACGGGAATGGTCTTCAGTTCGCCGCCGAATTCGGCAGTGATGACTTCGTCCGGGGTTCCTGGATCTTGGGCGGTAAATTCCTCAATATCATAGGGGCCTGCAAAAGCGGCTGCCACAAAAAGACAAATCGTCGCTAAAAACGAACGCTTCATTTTTCACTCCAATATATATATCCCACAGAAATATATAAAAAAAAAGGGGAAATGTTAATTTTTTGCCATAAAACCCCAATTTGGACATTTCTTTTGGGGGTAAAGCCATATTTTGGGGGATATATTGCCTTTTTTAGGGGAAAATTCTACTTTTTAGCCCGTAAATTTTAACCCTAAAAGAGGAATCCATAATGGCAAAGCTCTCTATCGAAGATCTCGAACTCGCCGGCAAGCGCGTGTTCATCCGTGTCGACTTCAACGTTCCGCAGGACAAGGTGACTGGCGAAATCACCAACACCAAGCGTATCGAAGCCGCCCTCCCGACCATCCAGTACGCTCTCGACAAGGGTGCAGCCGTCGTGCTCGCTTCTCACCTCGGCCGTCCGAATGGCGAAAAGAACATGAAGTACACCCTCGCCCCGGTTGCCAAGAAGCTCGAAGAACTCATCAAGAAGCCGGTGAAGTTCCTCTCCGACTGCGTAGGTCCGGAAGTCGAAGCCGCCTGCGCCGCTATCAAGCCGGGTGAAATCATCCTTCTCGAAAATCTCCGCTTCCACATCGAAGAAGAAGGCAAGCGCAAGATCAAGAACGCCGATGGCACCGAAACTAAGGAAAAGGCCGACAAGGAAGCCGTGAAGGCATTCCGCGCAAGCCTCACCAAGCTCGCCGACGTCTACGTGAACGATGCTTTCGGAACCGCTCACCGCGACCACTCCTCTATGACTGGTGTTGAACTTCCGCAGCGTGCCGCTGGTTTCCTCATGAACAAGGAACTCAAGGCATTCGACCAGGTGCTCAACAATCCTCCGCGTCCGTTCCTCGCCATCCTCGGCGGTGCAAAGGTCGCTGACAAGATCCAGCTCATCAACAACCTCCTCGACAAGGCCGACAAGATCATCATTGGCGGTGGCATGGCTTTCACCTTCAAGAAGGTTCTGAACAACATCGAAATCGGTTCTTCCCTGTTTGACGAAGAAGGCGCCAAGCTCGTTCCGGATCTGATGGCCAAGGCCAAGGCTGCCGGCAAGGAAATCATCCTCCCGGTGGACTACATCGCTGCCGACAAGTTCGCTGCCGACGCTGCTACTAAGGCTGTCTCTGACGCTGAAGGCATTCCGGCTGGCTGGATGGGCCTCGATGTGGGCGCTGAATCCACCAAGCTCTTCGTGAACGCTATCAAGTCCGCAAAGACCATCGTTTGGAACGGTCCTGCAGGCGTGTTCGAATTCGAAGCTTTTGAAAAGGCTACCAAGGCTATGGCCGACGCTATCGTCGAAGCTACCGCTGCCGGCGCAATCACCGTAATCGGTGGTGGCGATACCGCTACGGCTGCCAAGAAGTACGGCGCCGACAAGAAGGTGACCCACACCTCTACGGGTGGTGGCGCTTCCCTCGAGCTCCTGGAAGGTAAGGTGCTGCCGGGCGTCGCCGTCCTGACCGACAAGTAATTCGTCGATAAACTTCGCAATACTGCGTCACGCGAGCTCTCGCTGTATGTCTTATACAGCTTCGGCTCGCGTTTCTTGTCTTGCTCGTTTCTAGACGAATTACGGTTTATAGTTAAGCGGTGGTTTTCGCCTTGTCTCACTCGCCTCTAAGAAAAAATTGAATTATATAGAAACTTTCGTGCTCGCGAGAGTTTCTTTTTTTGCTCTGCTCGCAACTGAAAAAATTTCTGGATTTATCAACTCCGCAACGTCGTTTGCGGAGTTTTTATTTCTAGACGAATTACGGTTTATGAAATATTGTATATTGTTTCGTAGGAATTTCGATAGGGAGCATTTATGTCCATTGCTGAACTTTCAAAGAATTTTCATGCCGAACACCGCGGTAACTGTGCCATGTCGGTAGCCTACGGTTATGCCTGCGCGACAGGCAAGTCCGAAGCGGAGGCGGTGGACGCCGCCGAGATGTTCCGTGCTTTCGGTGGCGGCAAGGCCCCGAACGGTCAATGTGGTGCGCTTTATGCGGCCAAGATGATGCAGCCCGACCATGCCGAAGCCATCGAGGACTTTTTCAGGCGTGGGGCACAGAATTTTACCAAGTGCGCCGAAATTCGCCCGAACAAGGTCATTCCATGCAACCGCTGTGTGGAACTGGCCGGCGAGGCTCTTGATTTCCTGAATTCTTAGCACCGTAAGGTGCCCGCGAAAATAATCTGCAACGCCCTAGGATTGAGTTCAGAATGTAGCAGATTATTGAGCGTAAGGAGGGTATTAGGGAGGGCGGAAGCCTTCCCTAGTTATTTATCAGGCGCCTTTTCGTCGTGTTCCTCGATTTTACCGACCTTGGTGAACCAGTAGTCCTCGCTGTTGATGGAACTCATGTTGTTCACGAGGGCGTCGAGATCGATGTTGCTTAAGTCATTGTTTTCGTTGGGCATATCCTGAATATATAAAATCCCTGATGCTTGTGTTGTTTGGAGCCGGGGTTTGCTTGTATTTTTTATCTTTCTTATCATGAAAATCGCGATTTGCTTTTTTGTTCTTTTGTTTACGCTCCTAGCCCAAGCTCAGGAGCTGGATACCACCTACGTCATAGACGAGCAGGGCCGCACAATCGGGCTTATCCACGAGAAGGGAACTGTTCCGAAGATTGCTCCTGTTGCCGCCCCTGCACCGACTTCGCAGAATCCTGAGCCGGTTTCTACTTCGGGGTCGAGTAGATACGTTAATGGCATAGACAGTGCCGCCTATTACCAGAATCTGGTAGACCGTTACACCCGTTCCGGGCTGAAGAAACGCCGTGTCGGGAACGGCATGATGATTGGTGGCGGAGCTGGCTTGCTGCTTGGAGTTCTCATGATGGTTGACGCGTATGAAGGGGCGGATCGCTGTGGAAATGAAGATTATGGCTGTAATGACGAAGAATTCCTAGAGTTTTTTACGGGGTATGGAGTAGCCATAGCAGGGGGAGTTGTTTTTGGTGTAGGTGTAACCCTCAAAATTGTAGGAGGAGCCAAACTCCGTCGTGCCGCACGTTACCGGGAATCCCTGGAACGTTACAATTCAAGCCGCCTTCAGGCATTGGAGTTTAGATTAGAACCGTCAATCAATCCATATAACGGTTCTTATGGCAGTAAACTGTCTCTAAGTTTCTAAAAATTCTATCTTTGGCGCTGGAGAATGGGTAAAAAAGGATAAATATGAAGTTGAAAATTTATTTCTTTTTCTTGTTTGTAATCTTTATCGCTTGCGGTGATGATGAGTCTTCCACCCAACCTGGAGATAATCCGGGCGAAGGGGAGGCCGTGCAGCCTTTGGAACCTTGCGAGGCGAATGAAGAAAATACCTATCGCTGGCAAGAAGAAGGCGTTACTTTTTTAGTTTGTGAAAATGGGAAATGGACGCCCGATTCGGTCAAGGAACACAAGCCGGGTTTTGACCCCTGCCAGTTCAATTTTGGAGCGGCCTGGCAGAATGCTCACGAAGATTCTATTTACTATGCCGGATTGGATTATGTTTCTGTCTGGTTAGGAGACAATCCTTTTTACAACGAGTTTGAAAAGCGCATGGTAAGGACCAGCTTAGAGATTTTCGCAACACCAATGGTTTACGCCTACGTAATAGCGGAGTTTGGCAAAGATCATGGAATGGACGATTGCGATGTTGCGAAGTCAAGAGGAAAAAAATCACTTTGTGTTCATGGCGCAAATTTGATGCGTGAGTTTTTTGAAGATTCAATTTTGTATCGTTACAGGCAATATGCAGAAGGAATGGCTTTCCAAGCCTATAATTTGTTAGACATTGGTGAAAAATTTGAGTCCATCTGGATGATTGAACCTGACTTTTACCAGTATTCTGAGATGGCATCGGAACAGAGCGTAGCCAACAAAGGGGAGGAGCAGTTGAATGGGGGCATTCCCGATTCTATGATGGGCGTCTATTTTAAGCAGATTGTTGATACCATCAAGGCTTATTTGCCTGATGCCAAGATTGCCATAGATATTTCTCCCTGGGTTTCCGACAAGGATTCAATGGGGCTAGAAAAGTGGTTCTCCAAATTCGACATGTCCTTGGTGGATTACGTGAGTACTTCTGGTGGTCGCACTTTGGCAAATTCTGAAAAAATCAGGAGCGCCAACAAACTCACGTGGAAAAAACTTTACGACACGCTGAGGAAACCTATTCTGGCCGATGTAGGATATGATGCAGGCGGAAAGGGTACGGGGCATGCCAAACCATGGGACGATATTTCTAATTTGGAAGCGCGAGCCAAGGATGGGGTTGTCGGGGTAATGCAGATGGATGCCGCCCTGGACTACCCGCTACGGGCAAGTTATATCCGTTCACGCTTGCAGGTGGATTACCCTTGGTGCAAGGAGTAAATTTATGAGTGTAATCGTCGTAGATTACAATGCCGGAAACCTGACTTCGGTGATGAACGCTTTGGCGCGCATCGGGGTGGACGCAAAGTCCAGCCGGGATGCCGATGAAATTGCAAAGGCCACCCGCCTGGTGTTCCCGGGTGTGGGGGCTGCTGCGTCTGCCATGGAAACCCTGACCCGCACGGGTATTGGAGATGCCATCAAGACTGTGGTAAAGGCGGGAAACCCGGTGCTTGGAATCTGTATTGGCTGCCAGATTATTCTGGAAGAAAGCGAAGAAGACGACGGCGTGAAGACCCTCGGTCTTATTCCGGGACGAGCGGTGCGGTTCAAGGATGAACCGGGCCTGAAGATTCCTCACATGGGCTGGAACCAGGTGAACTTTACCCAGGATCACCCGATTATGGCAGGTGTCCGGAGCGGATCTGACTTTTATTACGTGCATTCGTATCATCCGGTGGTGCCTGCGGAGAACGCCTTTGCTGAAACCACCTACGGCACTCAGACCTTCCAGGGACTTATCGGCAAGGACAACCTGGTGGCCTCCCAGTTCCATCTGGAAAAGAGCGGCGACGTGGGCCTGAAAGTCCTGGAAAACTTTTGCAATTGGAACCTTTGAGGTGGGTATGGAAAAAGTTTATCGCTCCGGAATCGGTTTTGATGTTCATAAGCTGGTAGAAGGCCGCAAGTGCATTATCGGCGGGGTAGATATTCCCTACGAGAAAGGTCTCTTGGGCCATAGCGATGCCGATGTGCTGTTGCATGCCATCAGTGACGCTCTTTTGGGTGCTGCCGGTCTCGGCGATATCGGGACGTACTTCCCCGATACGGACCCGGCCTTCAAGGGCGCCGACAGTCTGGAACTGCTCCGCAAGGTGGGGGAAGAAGTCCGCAAGGCCGGTTTTGAAATCGTGAACATCGACAGTATTGTGATGTGCGAACGGCCCAAGGTGAACCCTCACAAGGACCAGATGAAGGCGAACATCGCCCGAGTGCTTGGCCTGGACGTGAAACAGATTGGAATCAAGGGAACTACCACCGAAAAGCTGGGATTTACGGGTCGTGGCGAAGGTATTGCCAGCCAGGCTATCGCCATGGTTTACAGTTTGGTGTGATTTGGCTCAAATTTGCGGGTTTGTGCAGGATTGCGCTTGCTTGGAATAAAATATATATTTCGGTATATGACGCGACTGTCTTGTGTTGTTGGTTTTGCTTTTGCCTTGGGGGCTGTTGCTCCCTTGGTTGCAGAAGATTTACCCAGCCATATAGACGTGGTCATTGTTTCCGCTTCAAGTTCCAGTTTGGAGAATGGGGGCAGCTCCAGTTCCAGCCAGAATGAGACTATCAGTTCTGCATCGGTGGAGCAGAATTTGTCCAGTTCGCTTGCGACCAATGTTTCCAGTTCGGCGAAGCAGAATCAGTCCAGTTCTTCGGTTCATAAGGTGTCGAGTTCGTCAGCGTTGAAACCTGCCAGTTCGGTATCGGTAGCGCCTGCCAGTTCCGCTTCGGCGAAAAGCAGCTCCAGCGTAAAGCAGAGCAGCTCCAGTCGTAGCCTGGACGATTCGCCGCTGCTGCCGGTAATTTCTCACGATACGCTTAGAAGCTCTTTGCCGGAGAATGGAGATGCTTCGATGGCACTTCCCCGTAGTGTTTCTGCCCCTGTCGCTCAGGGAGCGGATCGCTGGTTCGATTTGCAGGGGCGCTTGCTGAAAGGCAAACCTACGGTTAAGGGAACCTATTACCATAATGGCAAGGCCGTTGTGGTAAAGTAAAATAGAATAATGGCGCAAGGCGTCAGGCGCCGTTTGCGTAGATTTAATTCAAGGATTTTTAAAATGACTTTGTTCGAAAAATCCGTTTTCGTTGTGGCCCTACTGGGGGCTGTTCTTTGCTGGTCGGCTGACGACCCTAAGCCCTATGTAGAAGGTGATGCGTTGCCCAACGCTCTCAAGTTTTATCCGCCTCCGCCGGACACGAATTCGGCGGCATTTGCCTATGACATGGCGCAGTACAAGTGGGGAAAGTCTGTACGGGTGGCTGATACGGCTCGGGCAAATTTGGCCATCGCCCAGGCCGTGACGGACGATGCCGAGATGGCGAAAATGTTCAGCGAAGCCTTTGGCATGGAAATCTCGGAAAAGAACACGCCCGCTATTATGAACGTGCTTAAGCGCGGGATATTCACCATGCGTCTTGCAGCCCGCGTTGCAAAGAAACATTACATGAGGGTGCGCCCTTACGCCCGCCTCAAGGAGCCGACCCTGATTCCGAGTGCCGAAGAAAGCCACCTGACTAACGGTTCGTACCCTTCGGGCCATACTGTTCGTGGCTGGGGCATGGCGCTCCTGCTTGCCGAAATCAATCCGGCGGCCCAAGACGCACTGCTAAAGTACGGCTACGAATGGGGCCAGAGTCGTGTGATTGCGGGTTACCACTGGCAAAGTGATATCGAGGCCTCCAAGGCCGTGGTTACGGCGGTTTTTGCCCGCTTACATGCCGAGGAAGCGTTCCTTGCCGACATGAAAAAGGCCAGGGACGAATTCAAGAGGCTTTCGGCCAAGCAAAAGAAAAAGACGAAATGATTTGCCTTTTACAGAAATTGGATAGACTGCTTGCGTATAAGCGTTCTCTAACCAAAAAATAAGGTTGTTCCCCTTTGACGATTCAAGGGGGATTTCTATTTTTGTGTATAGATTTAGAAACAAATGATTCTACGACGCAAATCCGGACTAGCTGAAAGGCAGCGACGATGACCCCGGTAAGCGGCGCCAATGAATAGGAAAAACCTATGACCTTAATGATTCTCAAGATGCTCGGATGCCTCGCGCTTCTCATGTTCGGTATGAAGACCATGAGCGAAGGCCTCCAGAAACTTACCGGTGGACACCTTCGTGCGTTTCTTGGTACTATGACCAAGCACCGGGCCGGCGGACTACTTACGGGAACCTTTATTACCGCCGCCGTGCAGTCTTCTACTGCCACCACCGTCATGACCGTCAGTTTCGTCAATGCTGGTCTGCTTACCCTTAAGCAGGCCATTCCTGTTATTATGGGGGCGAACATCGGTACCACGGCCACGGCCTGGATCATGTCCATCTTCGGATTCCAGTTCAACATGAGCAATTTCGTGTGGCCTTTCTTTGCCCTGGGAATTATCCTCTCCTATGTGCGGAAAAGCAATGTCAAGAGTTTCGGCGAATTTGTTTTCGGATTTTCTTTCATGTTCCTGGGGCTTACCACCCTACGCGAAAATGCGGTAGCCATGGACTTGTCCCACAACCAGGCGGTCATTGACTTTTTTGCGGCCAGCGGCAACTGGGGCATTCTGTCCACCCTGCTGTTCCTGCTTCTGGGAAGTGTCCTTACTATGTGCGTGCAGTCTTCTGCCGCCATCATGGCCATTACCCTCCTCCTTTGCAGTAGCGGTGTGCTTCCGATTTACCAGGGCATTGCCCTTGTGATGGGTGAAAATATCGGAACCACGGTGACTTCGAACCTGGCGGCCCTTTCGGCCAGCACCCAGGCTCGGCGTGCTGCCCTGGCCCATATGCTTTTCAACGTGTTCGGCGTGGCGTGGGTACTGATTGTTTTCCACCCCTTCGTGAACATGGTTTGCCATATCGTTGGCTTTGACCCGAACTTTGTCCCCCAGACCCAAGAAGAAATTGCCGAGGCCAGCGTGCGGGTAACTTACGCCCTGTCCGGATTCCATACGGCATTCAACCTCTGCAACGTGGCGATCCTCATCTGGTTCATCAAGCCCATGGAAAATATCATCTGCAAGATTATCCGCGAAAAGGAAGATGGCGAAGATTTCAGCATCAAGTTTATCAGCGCGGGGCTTATGAGTACTGCCGAACTTTCCCTGTTCGAAGCCCGTAAAGAAATCAACCTGTTTGCCGAACGCACCCTGAAGATGTTCCGTTTTGTGCCGGACTTGCTCAAGATGAAGGATGAGGGAGAATTCACGAAGCTGTTTGCCCGAATCGAGAAGTACGAGAACATCAGCGATAAGATGGAAATCGAGATTGCAGGTTACCTAAACAAGGTGAGTGAAGGTCGCCTGAGCCCCGAAAGTAAGCGGGTGCTGCAGTCCATGCTCAAGGAGATTTCTGAAATCGAGAGCATTGGCGATTCCATCTATAACATGTCCAGGGCTATACGGCATAAGTTCCAGAGTGCCGACGACTTTACCGAAGAGCAGTACAGCCGTATCGAAGGCATGATGAAGCTTTGCGACAAGTCCATGGCCCAGATGGTGGATATCATCGAAGACGCTCCCCAGGCCGATGTGAAGTCCACCTTGATGATGGAATACGAAATCAACGATTATCGCAAGATGCTCAAGCAGTTGAACGTAGACGACATCAATGCTCAGCGCTACAGCTACCAGATGGGCGTGCACTACATGGACGTAATCAACGACTGCGAAAAGCTGGGCGACTACGTAATCAACGTAGTGGAAGCCCACGTGAACCACAAGCTTTCGGGCTAGGCCGTCTTGGTTGACATTTTATAACTGTTTTTTCTCTTGTCATGCCCGCGAAAGCGGGCATCTCCTTGCTGAATTTGTATAATAGGCATATCATGCTTTTTGACGAAATCATAGACGACACCTACGAGGTGTCGGAATACCCCGCCCTTGCAGGCCTTACGCAGGAATGGCTTGAAACCAGACCCTTTGCGGGCCTGCGCGTGCTGGCGGCGACACCCGTGTTCCGGAATACGCTGGTGCAGTATCGTGCGCTTTTGGCCAGCGGGGCTGAACTTTCGGTAGGTATTGCGAACGATTCCGACGCGGGAGCCGAAATGCCTTGCGATGCTGGCGTGGTAGACCTGTTGCGGGAATCGGGAATCCCAGTGCTTAATTTGAAGGATGTTCTGGATGCAGAATCCCGCGGCCAGGGCTTCGACCTGATTCTGGATTGCGCGGGCCAATTTTCGGTATGCCATCCGAAATATGGTTTTGTGGAACTTACCCGCAGCGGTGTGCAGTTTTACGAGAACAGCGAAAAGCCGATGTTCGTGGCGGACAGTGGAATCGTCAAGCGTATCGAGACAAGTCTCGGGACCGGGGAAGGTTATGTGCGGGCACTTTTGCAGTTGGGCTACGGCAATGTTGGTCGAAATGGCGCAGATGCGGGTAGTGACGGTGCCGCCTTTGTAGGAAAAATTTTTGTGGTGTTCGGGAGCGGCAAGGTGGGGCAGGGAATTGTTCTGCAACTCTTGCGGGAAGGCGCTCACGTGCAGGTGGTAACGGATAAGACCCGCGGCGTTAGTCCTTTTTTGGATGCAAACGGCGTGCCTGTTGCGGATTGCAACGACCTGAAATCGGTTGTAGCTCTTGTAAGTGCTGCCGATTTTGTGGTGACGGCTACCGGTGTGAAGGGTGCCCTTGACCGCCCGGAACTGACAGATGCTCTGCTTTCGTCGAAAGCGGTGCTAGCCAACATGGGTGTCGAGGACGAATATGGCTTGGGCGTTCCTGCAGGTCGCGTGCTTGCCGAAAAGAAACCCCTGAACTTTATTCTGGAAGAACCGACCCACCTGAAATATATCGACGCGTCCCTCGCTTTGCACGGGGCACTGGGGGAACTTCTGGTGCGTGAGGCTGCGGATGCTTCGGACAAAAAAAATGCGGGCCCAATGGACCCGCCAAGCGAACTAGAACAGCGCATTCTCTCGATGACCATGCAGGACGGCCTTATCGGTCCTGAAATCGCCGAGATGCTGAGCCTTTAATCCGACTATTTTTTCTTCCCCTCAAGTTTCTCGAAAAACTTCTTGGTTTCCCGGGTAACGACCCCGCTTAGGAGGATAAGGGCCACCAGGTTCGGGAAGGCCATGAGTCCGTTGAAAATGTCGGCGCTGGTCCACACGGCACTCACCGTGAGATAGGGGCCAATAAACACGGCCGCTACGTAGAACCAGCGGAAAGTGAGAATGGCCCTTTTCTTGCCACGGCCCACAAGGTATTCTAGGCAACGTTCAGAATAATAGGCCCAGCCGAGAATAGTGGTGAAGGCAAAGAATACCAGGGCGGCGGTGAGAATGTAGGGAGCGACACTTGAACCGGCGGGCAGGTTCGAAAGCCCGCGGACAAAAGCTTCCATGGTAATGTTCACGCCCTGGAGCCCAAGTTCAGGAGTCCAGGCTCCGGTCACCACGATGGCAAGGCCTGTCATGGAGCAGATGACGATGGTATCGATGAAGGTCCCTGTCATGCAGACCAGTCCCTGACGGACAGGCTCCTTGGTCTTTGCGGCGGCAGCGGCGATGGGAGCAGAACCGAGACCCGCCTCGTTGCTGAAGATGCCGCGGGCGATACCCTTTTGCATGGCGATAAAGATGGTACCCACAACGCCGCCGGTAACGGCGCTAGGGTTGAATGCGGCCTGGATAATCATTTCGATCGCGCTAGAAATTTTAGAGAAATTGAAACCGAGGATTAGTAGGCAGAAAAGAATGTAGAAGATGGCCATGAGGGGCACAATATAAAGGGAGACTTTCGCGATACGCTTGAGACCGCCGATGATGACCATGGCCGTAAAGCCTGCGCACAGGAGGCCTGCAATGGCGGTGGATACGGAGACGGAATTACCGCCGATGTTCACGAATTCTCGGGAGGGGAATATCGTTGCCACCGCCGAGGTGATGCCGTTCACCTGGGTGATGGTGCCGATGCCCAAAAGTCCGGCAAGTACGCCGAAGATGGCAAACAGCACGGCTAGCCACTTGAAGTTAAAACCGAAACGTTCCTTGATGCCGGTTTCAATGTAGTAGAAGGGGCCTCCTAGAACTTTTCCATCGTTCCCCACTTTGCGGTACTTGACGGCTAAAAGACCTTCGGCATACTTGGTGGCCATGCCAAAGAATGCGGCCACTTCCATCCAGAAAAGGGCTCCCGGACCGCCTGTCCCGATAGCGGTAGCCACGCCAACGATATTTCCGGTACCTACCGTAGCCGCAAGAGCCGTGCAGAGGGCGGCAAAGCTTGAAACTTCTCCCTGGCCTTCCTTTTCGCTGTTGAGCATGTAGCGCAGGGCGTTGCCCAGGTTTGTGACCTGGAGTACACCCAGGCGGCAGGTGAGCATGATACCTACAAACAGGATGACGACGATAAGGGGAATACCCCACACGTAGCCGTCGATGGTATCTAAGATGGAATTGAGTGTTTCCATATAGGTTCCTTTTGGTTCAAAAATACGAAGCCCGCTACGGGCTAATCGTAACTCATTGATTACCAAAAAGATAGAAAATTTTACAAGGAGGGGAGGGGCGCTGTGTTTTATTCCGAGCCTTCGCTGTTATACTCACACCATGTGCCTTCGATCTTGTTGTTGCCATCACCGTAAGACCATGAACCGCTTTCACGCCTGTTGGGGCATTTAGAGGTACACACTCCCGTTATGGTCTGTACAGATAACGATGTTGAACAGGGGTAACAGAAACCATCATTATCTAACAGAGGGCGGCCTTCGCAACTGGCAATGACGCAGTAACCATTTTGAATTTTTCTGTTGGAGCATTTTGAGCAGTTTGTCGTATCCCTGATGGGCCCGTCATACTTGCAGGATTTGCAATCTCCCCAAGTGTCCATTAGAGGCTTGCTTGTGGGGCACGTTTCTAGTCTGCAGTGAAAATCGTAAACCCTTTTTGTAGTCCCGTTTTTTCCGTTACAAAGTCTTTCGCAATCATCCCGAACTTCTGGCGTGAAGCCTGTTTCATCATTGCAAGCGTGGCAATCTCCCGACCAGTCTAGTACGGGGTGGGTGCTTGGACATGAAATGGTGGGTTTAATGCTGCCTCCACTACTGAACTGTGAGTTATTATCTTGTGAATCGGAACCGCTGGACTGATCGGTAGATGAGCCGTTTGCAGACGATGTGGATGAAGTCGCGAACGATGTGAGTCCTTCAGATTCTGCTATGCTGCTAGAAGATGACACCGATGCGTCGTCATTATTGCTGAAAACGGAGCCAATTGTCTCTTCGCCGCCCGATGCGGAGCATGCAGCCACGACAAGAGCAAAAGAGCTTATGCACCAAAACAGGGGGATTTTAGACAAGTTTATCATACTTCGACTCCTTCCGTAGTATTATACATTCTTTTTTCCTGGAGAGTAAATAGTTTTTACTGTTGATTGTAAATATTTATTTACAATAATACCCCATTACGTAGGGATGTTGTTTGTTTCGGTGAAAAAAACCGTATCGGATAAAGCTGTATTTCTATCTTTACGCCCGAAAAATAAAAGGGACACATTATGCCTACTATGACTTCTGCGCAGGTGCGCGAATCTTTCATCAAGTTCTTTGAATCCAAGGGCCACCTCTTTGTGCGTTCTTCGCCGGTGGTCCCGCATGACGACCCGACGCTCATGTTCACGAACGCGGGCATGAACCAGTTTAAGGCTATCTTCTTGGGCGACAATCCGAAGGGCTGGAAACGCGCATGCAACAGCCAGAAGTGCCTTCGCGTGTCCGGTAAGCACAACGACCTCGACGTGGTGGGCCGCGACAACTACCACCACACCTTCTTCGAGATGCTCGGTAACTGGAGCTTCGGCGACTACTACAAGAAAGAAGCCATCGCTTGGGCTTGGGAACTTTTGACCGAAGTTTGGAAGCTCCCGAAGGAACGCCTGTTTGCCACCGTGTACCAGGATGACGACGAAGCTTGGCAGATTTGGAAGGACGTGTCTGGCCTCCCGGATGACCGCATCATGCGTTTTGATGCTCACTCCAACTTCTGGGAAATGGGCGACACCGGTCCGTGCGGCCCCTGCTCCGAAATCCACTATGACCGCGGCGACCTCGCTACGCAGGCCGAAACGTTCAAGGACCCGATCAAGGGCGTGAACGGCGAAAACGACCGCTATATTGAAATTTGGAACAACGTGTTCATGCAGTATGAACGCGTGAGCGACGGCTCCTTGATTCCGCTGAAGGCCAAGAACGTCGATACCGGTATGGGTTTTGAACGTATCTGCGCTATTCTCCAGGGCAAGACCAGCAACTACGACACCGACGTGTTCACCCCGATTATCGCAAAGATTGCTGAACTCAGTGGCGTGCCGTACAACGATGGCGAAGCCGGTACTCCGCACCGCGTGATTGCCGACCACATCCGCGCTATTTCTTTCGCTATTGCTGACGGCGCTCTCCCGAGCAACGAAGGCCGTGGCTACGTGCTCCGCCGCATTCTCCGCCGCGCAAGCCGCTTTGCCCGCCTGCTCGGCCAGAAGAAGCCGTTCATTTGCCAGCTCGTGCAGGTGCTTGCCGACACGATGGGCGACGCCTTCCCGGAAATCCGCGAACGCAAGGAATTCGTGGCAAGCGTCATCAAGAGCGAAGAAGAAAGCTTTATCCGCACGCTCGACGCCGGCCTCGAACGTTTTGCTGGCATCGTGCAGGAGTTGGGTGCCGGTGCAAAAACCGTGCCGGGCGACAAGGTGTTCCTGCTTTACGATACCTACGGATTCCCGCCGGACCTCACCGGTATTCTCGCCGAAGAAAAGGGCCTGACCATTGACGAAGAAGGCTACAACAAGTGCATGGAAGAACAGAAGGCCCGCGCGCGCGCTAACATGAAGCAGTGCATTAATACCATGGGTACCGAAGGCTGGACGCAGTACAGCGAAGAAAGCACCAAGTTCGTGGGCTACGAACTCTCCGCTTGCGAAACGAAGGTTGTCCGCTGGCGTGAAGACAAGGGCGTTTTGAGCATCGTGCTCGAAACCTCTCCGTTCTATGCCGAAATGGGTGGCCAGGTTGGTGACAAGGGAACGCTCGTTTCTGCCGACCTCGAAATCCAGGTGTTCGACACCGTGAAGGTGAACGATACCGCTCTCTGCCGCGGCAAGGTGAAGAAGGGTGTGGCAAACGAAACGACAATGGGTAACCTGTTCATGGCAACTGTCGATAACGACCGCCGTAACGATATCCGCAAAAACCACTCTGCCACTCACTTGCTGCAGGCGGCGCTGCGCGAAGTTCTCGGCACTCACGTGCAGCAGCAGGGTAGCTTCGTTTCGAACGAAATCCTCCGCTTCGACTTCAGCCACTTCAACGCGATGACCGCGGTCGAAATCCAGAAGGTGGAAGACATCGTGAACGCGAAGGTGATGGAATGCCTGCCGGTCAACACCCAGGTGATGGGCGTGGACGAAGCCAAGGCTAGCGGTGCTATGGCTCTGTTCGGCGAAAAGTATGGCGACGAAGTCCGCGTCGTGAAGATGGGCTGCGCCAACGAAGAATTCTCCAAGGAACTCTGCGGTGGCTTGCATGTGCAGAACACCGGTAACATCGGTCTCGTGAAGATTGTTTCTGAATCCAGCGTGTCTGCTGGCGTGCGCCGTATCGAAGCGGTCTCTGGCCGCGGCGCCTTGAGCCTCCTCCGTGCCGGTACGCAGATTCTCACGGCTCTCCGCGAACAGCTCCGCTGCAAGGACGCCGAAGTTCTCGACCGTATTCAGCAGTCCTTCGCCAAGACGCAGAACCTCGAAAAGAGCCTGCAGTCCGTGAAGTTGGAACTTGCGACCCTCGCCGCTGCCGAACTCTTGAACGGCGGCATCAACGTGATGGGCGTGAACCTGATCGTCCGCGATCTGAACATGCCCGAAGACAAGTACAAGAACCTGCTCGATGGCGTTCAGAACAAGCTCGACGTCGATAGCGTCGCCGTGATTGCCAACAAGGACAACGGTGCTGGTAGCATCGCCGTGATGGTCGGCAAGAACGTTCAGGCCAAGGGCATCAAGGCCGGTGACATCGTCAAGGACCTCGCCGCTGCTTGCGGTGGCCGCGGCGGTGGACGTCCGGACCGCGCTCAGGCCGGTACCAAGGAAGTCGACAAGATTGCCGGTGCTATCGCCAACGCGAACAACTGGATTAGAGCTAAGTTGGGCTAACCCGAACCAGCCCTCGAAGAATCCGAGAATTGAAAAATGGCTCTCATACGCAAGTGAGAGTCATTTTTTGTCGCGTATTTGGTGTTCTTTTACAACTTTTAAAGACAGGGATAGGAGATGATTTGTGGCTCTTTGATGCCAAATTATAAATAGTATGAATTTTACTACAAAAAATCTTGCTTTTCTAAAATCATTTGATTATATTTAGAGCATGAAGTCTGAATATGTCAATTTGGGTGAAATTGCCCAGCTCTCGGTGGGCTATCCGTTCCGCAACACCTGTGTCCCGGGAGAAAGTGGCACGCTCGCGTGTTTTTTGCGTGATGTGGATTCGGATGGCTCGTTGAATGTGGGCGCGCTGCGGCGTGTAGAAGACGTCAAGCCCAACGGCTCGCACCTTGCGGTGGCGGGCGATATCGTGTTTAGGTCGAGGGGTGGCTCGTTTGTTTCGGCGCTTGTGCCCGCCTTGGGCGAGGATTTGCTCGTGGTCGCCCCGATGATTCGCGTCCGCGTGAACCGCGAAAAGGTGTTGCCCGAATACCTGGTTTGGTATATGAACGGCGCTAACGGAACTGCTTTTTTCAAGGAATTTGCCAAGGGCTCTGCCATGCCGCTCATCAGTAAGACGGTTCTTGAGCGGATGCCGGTAAAACTGCCTAGTTTGCAGGCCCAGAAGAACATTGTGGACCTGGTCGAACTGGGCCGAAAAGAACATGAGATTTTGGCAGAAATTGTCAAGCAAAAGAACTTAATTTTAGAAACGGAAATTTCAAAATACCTGGAGTCGCTATGAGTGAAGTGAAAAGCGAAAAAATCAAACAAGATGCTATCAACGCTGCCGCCTGGGCCGCGTGCGATACCTTCCGCGGGGCAGTTGATCCGGCGCAGTACAAGGACTACATTCTGGTGATGCTGTTCCTGAAGTATATGTCGGATGTGTGGCGCGACCATTACGACGCCTATGGCAAACAGTACGGTGGCGACGAGGCGAGAATCCTCCGCAAGCTGGAACGCGAGCGTTTTGTGCTCCCGATGGTAGAAATCAAGAACGACAAGGGCAAGGTCATCGACAAATTTGTCGCGGACTATTACAGCCTTTACGAGCGCCGCACGGCAGATAACATCGGCGACTTGATTAACATTGTTCTCGACAAGATTGAAACGCAGAACAGGCTCAAGCTCGAAGGCGTGTTCCGCAACATCGACTTCAATTCCGAGCCGAATCTCGGCAAGACGAAGGACCGCAACCGTCGTCTGCGCACGTTGCTTGAGGACTTCCATAAGGACGAACTCGATATGTCGCCGAGCCGCGTTTCCGAAGACATCATCGGCAACACCTACATGTATCTGTTGGAACGTTTCGGTGCCGAGGCGGGCAAGAAGGCGGGTGAATTCTTTACACCGTTCGTTGTTACCGAACTCGTGGCGAAACTTGCGGCCCCGAAGGATGGCGACAAGATTTGCGACCCGACATGTGGTGCGGGTGGTTTGCTTTTGCAGGGTGCGAAGCAGGTGCCGAGCGGCAATTACGCTTTGTTTGGCCAGGAATCGAATGGTAGCACATGGGCTCTTTGCCGCATGAACATGTTCCTGCACAGCACCGATAGCGCGCGCATCGAATGGGGCGATACGCTCAACAGCCCAATGCTTGTCGAAAAGGACAAGTTGATGAAGTTCAATGTGGTGGTGGCGAATCCGCCTTTCAGCCTCGACAAATGGGGTGCCGAGAATGCCGAAAGCGACCCCTACAAGCGCTTTTTCCGTGGCATTCCGCCCAAGAGCAAGGGCGACTGGGCCTTCATTACGCACATGGTTGAGACAAGCCTCGCAGGCGAAGGCCGCGTCGTTGTCGTGGTACCTCACGGCGTGCTGTTCCGCGGTTCTTCCGAAGGCAAAATCCGCGAGGCGATGATTCGCGAAAACCTGTTGGATGCGGTAATCGGTCTCCCCGAAAACCTTTTCCCGACCACGAGCATTCCCGTGGCGATTCTGGTATTCGACCGCAGCCGCGAAATCGGCGGCAAGAACGCAAAGCGCAAGGACGTGCTGTTCATTGACGCAAGCCGTGAATTTGTGCAGGGCAAGAAGCAGAATTCGCTTTCCGAAGAGAACATCTCGAAGATTGTGAATACCTACAAGAAGCGCAAGAATGTGGACAAGTATGCCCATGTCGCCACCTTCGACGAAATTGAAGGTAACGAATTCAACCTGAACATCCCGCGCTATGTGGACACTTTCGAAGAAGAAGCTCCCATTGATGTGGATGCAGTGCAGAAGGATATCGACCGCCTTGAAAAGGAACTCGCCGAAGTCCGCAAGCAGATGGCCCAGAAACTGAAGGAGATCAAGCGGGGGTAAAGAACCATGTCGCTCGCATGGGCGAGATGGTTGAATAAAGGATAATTTGATGACACTGGAAGAACTCAAAAAACTGATTTCTAAAGACGAGACGAAGAATGTCGAGTTGAAGAAATCTACCGGCGAACTTCGCGAAGGCATGTATACGGCATGTGCCTTCTTGAATTCCGATGGCGGAGTTCTCGTTTTCGGTGTCACGCCTTCCTTGAACATTGTCGGGCAGATTGTTTCAGAATCTACCCGCCGCGATATCGCGCAGGCTTTGGCGGGGATCGAGCCCGCAGTTTCGCCCGTCATTGAATATGTAGATATTCCCGGCAAGCCGAATCTCCAGGTAATTGTGCTGAGGTTCAATCCGTGGGTCTATGGGCAAAAGCCGTACACATTCCACGGGAAACCGTATTATAGGCTGGAGAGCGTCACCAAGGCGATGCCCAGGGACATGTACGACGAAAGGCTGCGGCAGAATTTCCCGCACCAATTTTCGTGGGAAATGCGTGTAGCAGATAAAATCACTATAGGCGATTTGGATGAAAAGAAAATTCGCGGCTTGGTTCGCCTCGGAGTCGAAGAGCGGAGAATCTCAGAGGAATCGCTTTCGGAACCCATCGAAGTTATTCTGGAAAAATGGGACTTGCTAGATAACGGCAAAGTGAGAAATGCTGCAGCGTTTCTATTTTCTCGAAAAAAAACGATTTTTTACGAGATTCGTTTAGCTCGATTTAGAGGAACGGATAAAATATACTTTATCGATAATCAACAAGCGTTCGGAAATTTTTTTGAATTGCTGGATGCCGGCATGGCATTCTTCTTCAAACATCTGTCCCTAAGCGGTGAAATCAAGGGTATCATGAGGGAAGAACATCTCGATGTACCTGTTAGGGCGCTACGCGAGGCCCTGATAAACGCCCTGTGCCATAGAGATTACGACATTCATCAATGCTCAATCGGCATCGCCATATATGATGACCGCATTGAAATAGAAAGCCCGGGGCTATTGCCGCATCAATTGACTCCCAAAACAATTAAACGGGTGCATAAATCATACCCGAGAAACGAAGTCCTTGCGAATGTGTTGTATCAAACAACCTATCTGGAAAAATGGGGCTCGGGAGTTAAGCGGATTATTGAGGTCTGTGAAGAAGAAGGTTCCCCGGAACCTTTCTGGACTGAAGAGGCCGGCTATACCGTGGTGACGTTCCCGCTGGCTAGATTAAATGGCAGGAATGTTACCCAAAATGTCACTCAAAATGTCACTCAAAATGTCACTCAAAATGTCACTCAAAAAGAAGATGATGTCCCTAGAAGGCAGAAGGTGGAACAGGTCATTTCTGCAAACTCCATAATATCGACAGATGCTTTAGCAACAATGTTTGGAGTGACGAAAAGAACTATTTTGCGCGATTTAAAAGACCTTGGATATGTTTGGGAAGGAGCCGCTAAAAACGGACACTGGAAAACTCCAAATGTCACCCAAAATGTCACTCAAAATGTCATCCAAAATGTCACTCAAGATATAGACAACGCCCCTAGAGTGCAGAAGGTTGAACAAATTATCTTAGTAGACTCAATGAAAACAAAAGAGTTTTTGGCGAAGATGTTTGGAGTAAGTACTAGGACAATTTTACGTGACCTCAAGAAGCTTGGCTACGCTTGGGAAGGTGCGTCAAAGAATGGACGCTGGGTGAAAAAAGGATAGGGGGTAAGGAATGAGATATCTTGTCGGTGCGAACAGAACGCTGATTGACCATTTTGCCGACATTGGCAATATGGTGGTCATTCCCGGCTTGACCGGGAATCTCCTATTTCCATTTGACTGGAACTCTAAACGTAACGAATTCGGTACGTTTAGAAAGAAGCATCAGAGATAATATTGAACTGAAAAAAGGACGAAATATGTCAAACAGCAACAAGCACATTGAAGAATTCCTGGACTACTATCTGAACAAGGAGCAGTCTCCCGATTATGCTGTGTTGATTACGGGCTGTTGGGGCTCTGGTAAGACATATTTTATTAGACAGTTTTTAGAAAAACAGGGTGCTGCAGGAAAAGATGTTGTCGAGAAAAATAATTGGCTGACTGGATTTGAAAAGTATACGGTCGTTTATGTCAGTCTGTTTGGAGTAAAAACTCGTGAAGATATCAATAAAAAAATAGAACGTATCTTTCGCCCAAAGATTAACTCAAAAAAACTTGATTATTTGCCGGACGCACTTTCTTTGATAGGTGATTTGGCTGGGATTGCCGTAGGAACTGCTGTGGCCGCAACAACGACTCTCTCTACGGTCGGTTCAGCCGCTCCTTTCGCTGTTCCGGCTGGCGTTGCTACAGGAAAAGCTGTTGGCGATTCTTTAAAGTTCTTTTCAAGTAAATTTTTAGAGAATATAAAGGTAAATAAAAAAGAGTACAAGCGTCTTGTCATAGTCTTTGATGATTTGGAACGCGCGGATATGAGACCATGCGAATTGTTTGGATATTTAAATGAATATGTTGAACAATTGCATATCCCTTGTATTCTACTTGCTGATAAAGATAAGTGGGAAGAAGCGCAATCACAACCAGATGATAAAAAGACTCTGCAAAACTTATCTAGTACGCAGGAGAAAGTTATTGGAAAAATTTTTCAAATACAGACTTCTGTATATGATATTGTAGATGCATGGCTTTCACCAGAAAATGGACGTCTAGATATAAATGATAATGTAAAAAAGGCTTTGTGGGAAAACAGGAATTGTATATATGAAATGTTTTCTTCCTTTGATGATGCGAAAATTAAATATTCAAAAATAGAAGAGGATTTATCTTCACAGCAACCGGAACAGAAAAAATTTGACCAAGAACAGATGAAAGAATATGTTCTAAAAATGCCTAGTCGTAATTATCGAGCATTGAAGCAAACTATAAAAGATTTTAATCATTTATGCTGTTTTTTTGCTCCTGCCTTAGGCGATTTAATTCTTTCGCCAAAATCAAAAGAAACAGGTTTTCTTAACTATTTCTTTCGATATTTTTTAATAATGAAATATGGAGCCACCATAGGACTTTTTGACGCAAATGAAATTGGAAATACGAGATCGGTGTTAGTTGGGATAAAACTGCAAAACAAAGAATTTCCTGCAAAAGAAAAATCTTTGTCAAAATGGCAGTGCTTTTTAGATGTTAGTTATAGCTTTCATACTGTTGACATATTTCCGATGCAAGAATGGCTGATATCAAATTATTTTGATAGAGACGAAGTAATAAAAGGAATTGAGTCCTCAAGCTGGTTTGCAAGAAGGCCTGAATATTTGATGAGTTTAATGTGCGAATCATGGTGGAGTTTGTCCGATGAACAAGCAACGGAATGCTATAAAACCATAAGGGAATCGTTGAGTTGCGATAATGGTGATAATGATAAACTCATAAAAAATCCAACTTTACTGATGAAACTTTTTGCCGTCCTTAGCTTGGCGTCAAAAGAAGCTTCTGTGGACATTAATGCTGATCAATTGATAAATCGGTATTTAGACAATAATTCTAATGCAATAGAGTTTGGAAAGATTATAAGTGTTGGCTCTATAATGCAAAGTTATTCTCTTGAGGAAAAAGACAAAGCATTGTTAATGGATTTAAGAAATCGACTGCTAAATATTTTCAATAAACGAACAAATTCTTTTGCAAATGACGAATTGAAGTTTTATAAGGATTTTACATCAAAGGATATGGAAGATTTTAATCAAGCTTGCAATATTATTCGATATATTTCAAGTGAGGAAACAGATTTTCAATGGAATATGGTGAATGTGGAACGCTTCTTAGATGGATTTTGTTTAATAGAACGATACAAAAGAAGCGAGATTATCAAAATAATGAAACATCGTTATTTGAATGTGCCTAGCGGCTATGATATGGATAAAGAAAAAGGTTTTTTATCCAAGTTAAAGAACGCTTGTTTAAGCAGAATTAATCAAAAACATGAAACTCCTCTACCAAGCGTATTCGCAATGAAACAGATGGTTGAAAAAATAGAAGAAATTGAAAATATTAAAGGCCTGTTTGAAAAAGAGGAAAAGAACAAATGATGCTGCCTAATGGATGGAAAAAAGTAAAGTTAGAAGATGTTGCTTTGCTTAAAGCAGGAAAATTTGTTTCTGCGCAAACGATAGCTGCAAAGCCAGATTCTGTTAATATCTATCCCTGTTTTGGAGGAAATGGAGTTAGAGGTTTTGTCCCGAACTTTTCACATGAAGGTGTTTTCCCAATTATCGGACGACAGGGGGCTTTGTGTGGAAATGTTAATTTAGCCCAAGGAAAATTTTATGCAACCGAACATGCTGTAGTTGCGTCTCCTCAAAATGGCAATGATTCTATTTGGTTATATTACGCATTGTTTTATGCAAATTTGAATCAATATGCAACAGGACAAGCTCAGCCAGGAATATCTGTAGAGACTATTAATAAGGTGCCATTTCTTTTACCGTCGATTGAAGAGCAGAAGAAGATTGCGGCGACGCTTTCGGTCTGGGACTCCGCCATCGAAAAAATGGAAAAACTCATCGAAGCGAAAGAAAATTCCTATGATTGTTTCTTAGCTACTTCAATAATGAGTGATACGTATGCTGAATTAGGAACATTTTTAACGGAAGTTTCGGAAAGAAATAAAGATGAAAAAATTCAACAGGTATTAAGCGTTAGTAATAGCAAGGGCTTTGTCTTGCCAGAAGAGCAATTTGATAGAAAAGTTGCGAGCGAAAACTTGTCTAATTACAAGATTGTTCGCTTAGGACAATATGCATACAATCCCTCAAGAATAAATGTGGGATCTATCGCAAGATTAAACGATTGGAAAGAGGCTGTAATTAGTCCTATGTATACCGTATTTGAAATTGGAGATCAAAAGCAACTTGATTCTGATTTCCTTTTACATTGGCTTAATTCTAGCGAAGCTAAACAACGCATAAAGAATAGTGCTCAAGGAAGTGTTCGTGAAACAGTTGGATTTGGTGATTTATGTAAAATCAAAATTCCAAAGTTTGATTTAAAGAAACAACAGAAAATTGTCTCTGTTTTGAATACAATGAATCAAGAGATTTTGCTTTTCAAACAGCAACTGGAGAACTACAAAAAGCAGAAACAAGGTTTGATGCAAAAACTCCTCACCGGGCAATGGCGAGTGAAATAAAGGGGAAATATGGAACAAGAAGAGATTGTAAAAATAAAAGAGTATCTAGAAAAGCAAAGAAGTGACCACCACAAAATAAATGAGTGGCTCAACAAGATTTTTGAACCAAATGTAAAAACCATTGTTGAGTGGATTAACTCGGCACGACCAGATTTTCATGATTGTGAAAAAGAAATGGCAAATTTGATTCTTCGGTTGAAGAGCCTTAATACCTTTTATGAAAAAATTGAATCAATAGATGCCCAAATAGGAATTCAATGTGATTGGTCAAAGAATTATTTAAGTTTATTATTCCGTACAATAACCCCATACTCTTTTTCTTATATAGCCCAATATTTCTACGATGCTAGTTATTTTAATGATGCTTTAACTGATGCGGGTTTACGCTATGATGTTGTGCATAAAACACTTCAATTACGCGACAGAAGCTTAGAAATTGATGTTAGTGGAGCAAATAATGCGCTTAGGCATCTGGAGAATTTCGCTCTATTCAAGCACTTGAATAATAATTTTGTCATTATTGGTGCGAACGGTTCGGGAAAAAGTTCGTTTTCGCGAAAAACGAGAGAAGTTCTTAGTGGTAATGTTGTAATTATAGCGTCTCAAAAAATTTTTGCCTTTCGATCAATAAATTCATGGTCCATTGGGAATAGTTGTCGACAAAATCTTTGGAATTATCAAAACCAAGATAAACTATATAAATTGGATCGTTATGATAATTCGATGGGAGAGGATCTGGTAACGGTTGTTAGCGCTCTTTTTGAAGAGAAAATGGAATTAGCAACAGACTATTTTGATCGTAAAACGGCTGTTCGCAAAGATTCTACTCTTGAAAAAGTGATTGAATTGTGGGAAAAGATTCTTGTTCACCGTAAACTAAGAGTGGAAAAAGGTGATATTCATGTTTTAACCTCAGAAGGATCTGAATATCCGTTTATATCTTTAAGCGACGGAGAAAAGGCGGTTTTTTACTATATAGCGCACATTCTATTAGCGAAAGAGAATAGTTATATCATTGTTGACGAGCCGGAAAATCACTTACATCTCGCCTTGATTATGAAATTGTGGGACTCTTTGGAATTGGCTAGGCCAGATTGCCAGTTCATATATCTAACACATAATCTTGAATTTGCCGCATCACGCAATAATGCTGAAAAAATATGGATGAAACGATTCATTGCTCCCGACAAATGGGAAATGGAAAAACTTCCAAGCGATAAAGAGTTACCTGAAATTCTGTATATGGAACTTCTCGGTAGTCGTAAGCCTATTTTGTTTTGTGAAGGGACAAAAGCAAGCTTAGATTACAAACTATATACAAGGCTTTTCCCCAATTATACGGTTATCCCCGCTGATGGACATCTTCAGGTTATAAATTATACAAAGGCTTTTAATAATTCTTATAGTATCCATCATAATAGAGCTATTGGCATTATTGATGGCGATTTCCATAAAGATGAACAAAAAGAGGCGTGGAAAAAGGATAATATATATTGCTTGGATGTACAAGAAGTAGAGAATATACTGTGCGATGAAGACATGCTAAATCAGGCTGTTGATTATTTTCACGCGAATCAGAATGCTCTTGAAAACGCTAAGGGAAAATTATTTGCAGAATTGCAAAGGCATATAGACAGCCAATGTGCTGAATATACTGTGCAGATGATAAATAACCGATTCAAAGAAAATATGCTAAAAAATTCCAAAGATTTAGAAACTATAAAAAATAGCGTAAAAGATTTGGCTGATAAAATGCTTGAAAATGTTGATACTTTTGTTGATGAAAGAAAAGCGTGTTTACAAAAGATTATAGATACAAAAGACTTTGCTGAGGGAATAAAAAGGTTCAATAACAAAGGTTTGTTGGCTATTCTTACAACTGATATTGAAAAAGACTATAGAAATCGCGTGTTTAAAATGTTGGATGAAAATCCTGATTTGTTGGAAATTCTTAGAAGCAAGTATTTTGCAGATGTTCCTCAAAATATAGAAATTACTTGACATAACTTTTTTGACTTTAATTTGAGGTGATTTTATGTCGAAGTCCCGAAAGAAAGCCCCAGTTTCCATTCGCAGCTTGGCTAACGCAGGAGATTCAACTATCTGGAATTTCCGGATAGTTCAAACCGAGGGCTCGCGACAACTATTAAGGAAAACTTAATAGTTCAAAATGTTTTTGCGATCTAAAATAAAAAAGGACAAAGTTGATATGGATGAAAGAGAATTGAGAAAAATGGCGGATTATTGGGCGGATAAAATGGCGGATTAAACGGCAGATTATTTGGCACATTAAATGGCACATTAAGCGGCACATTAAATGGCAGATTAAAATACTTTGAGGTAATTTATGAGCAACGAACAACAGCCTGATTACAGAGAGATCCCGACATCGCAGATTCCGGCGATGCGGTTGCTGGCGAATCTCGGGTTCAAGCCGCTTACGCCCGAAGAGGTGATGCTAGAGCGCAAGGGAAAACTTGCCAATGTGTTGCTCGAAGATATTCTGCTCTCGCAGTTGCGCAAGTTGAACTCGTTTACGCACAAGGGCGTCCGCCGCGATTTTAGCGAAGAGAATTTGCGCAATGCCATCTTGAAACTCAAGAACATGCAATACGATGGCCTGGTGCGTACGAATGCAAAGATATATGACCTGCTCACGCTCCCGCAATCCGAAGAGGAGTCTGTTGAGGGCGACAAGCGCAGCTACGATATCCGCTATATCGACTGGCAGGAACCGGCGAACAATGTGTTCCATATGGTTGCCGAATTCGATGTGGAGTGCGCTAAATCCAATGCCCGTGTTATCCCCGATATCGTGCTGTTTGTGAACGGAATCCCGTTTGCGGTCATCGAGAACAAATCCCCCGAAGAAGGAATCAAGCAGGGTATTTCCCAAATGATTCGCAACCAGTGCGACGATTACATTCCGGGGTTGTTCGTTTTTTGCCAGGCGCTTTTGTCGGTAAGCATGAACGCTGCGACTTATGCCACCGTGGGGACTCCCGAAAAGTTCTGGAGCCTTTGGCACGAGCTTGAAATAAAGGACAAGGAAATCGAGGCTGCCGTAAACAAGAAGGTCTCTGCCGAAGACGAGGATAGGATATTCTCGGTGCCGAAATTCAAGCCGTTCCGCAAGGATAATCCGCAGATAGAGCGTGCTGTGACGGAACAGGACAAGTTGATTTATTGCCTGTGCAAGCCGGAACGCCTACTCGAAATTGCATATCGCTTTACCCTGTTTGATGAGGGAATAAAGAAAATTGCACGCTATCAGCAACTCTTTGTAGTCCATTCGGCATTGAAACGCATTCGGAACATTGATGCTGATGGTAAACGCAAGGGCGGCCTGGTGTGGCATACGCAGGGGTCGGGCAAGTCGCTTTCGATGGTGATGCTTGCACACGGAATCGTGCTGGATTCGAAGTATGATCCTGATTGCAACATCAAGAATGCGCGGGTTGTACTAGTTACCGACCGCAAGGATTTGGATAAGCAAATATACGATACGTTTAAGAATTGCGGGACGGAGGTAATCAAGGCAACTTCGGGCGAAAATTTGCTCAACCTTATGGAGTCTGACAATTCTGCCGTGATAACGACCATTATCAACAAGTTCGACAAGGCACTGAACAAACGCCAGTACGTTGAAAAGTCAAACAACATCTTTTTGCTTGTCGATGAAGCACACCGCACACAATACAAGAACTTGCACGCACGCATGAAGCAGATGCTCCCGAACGCCTGCTATATCGGCTTTACTGGCACGCCGCTGATGAAAAAGGAAAAGAACAGTTTTGGCAAGTTCGGCGGGATGCTCAAGCCAAGTTACACAATTCAGCAGGCAAACGAAGATGGGGCCGTTGTGCCATTACTTTACGAGGGCCGACACGCGGAACTCAAGCAGGACAAGGCGGCAATAGACCTTTGGTTCGACCGTTTCACAGCAGGGCTTTCGGACAAGCAGAAGGCTGACCTTAAGAAAAAATATGCACGAGCCGAGATGCTGAACAAGGCGGAACGTGTCGTGTATATGCGGGCGTTTGATATCAGCGAGCATTTTCGCGCAAACTGGAAAGGGACTCCGTTCAAGGCTCAACTCGTGGCACCGAGCAAGGAAACCGCTCTTTTGTACCATGAATTTTTAGAAGAGATTGGCCATGTGAGTTCCGAAGTCATTATTTCGGGCCCCGATGAGCGCGAAGGCTATTCGGAAGTAGGTGAAGAACCGAGCGACCGCGTGACAAAATTCTGGAAAAAGATGATGGAACGCTACGGCGATGAAGAAGAATACAATAGGTCGATTATTGATAGTTTCAAGGGCTCGGGTAAGCCGGAAATCTTGATTGTATGCGACAAGTTGCTGACGGGTTTTGATGCCGATCGCAACACCGTTCTCTACCTTTGCCGTACGCTCAAGGAACACACGCTATTGCAGGCGATTGCCCGCGTGAACCGCTTGTTCGAGGAAAACGGCCAAAAGAAGGATTTCGGCTATATCATAGATTACGCTAATGTTCAAGACAACCTTGAAAAAGCACTAGCAATGTATTTGGAAGGCTTTGATCCCGAAGATTTGGAAGGCCTGCTGACCGATGTTTCGGAACAAGTGGACAAGTTGCCGCAGTTGCGTTCTAACCTGTGGGATGTTTTCAAGGGTGTCAAGAACAAGGCCGACCCCGAACAGATGGAACGCCACCTTGCCGATGAAAAGCGTCGTAACGATTTCTACATGGCACTGCGAGATTTCGGGAAGTGCTTGAGTATCGCGATGTCGTCGCAGAAATTCTTGGAAAAGACCCCAGCCGAAGATATGACGCGGCTCCGCAGGGAATTCAAGATGTTCTCGGACATGCGCGTGTCTGTAAAGCACCGCTACGCCGACGATGTGGACTACAGCGAGTACGAACCGAAAATCAAGAAGTTGCTCGATACGCATATCCAGTCGGACAATGTCGTGCAGACTGTGGCTCCTGTGAATATCTTGGATTCGGAGTTTTCGAAGTTAAATGATGATCAACGCGGTTATAATGCTCGTGGCAAGGCTGCTAGTGCTGATACAATAGCGCACATGCTCAAGAAAACCGTGACGGAAAAGATGGAAGAGGATCCGGCATTCTACGAGAAATTCTCGAAGATGATTCAGGATGTCATTGACAGTTTCCGTGCAGGCAAGGTAAGCGACGCTGAATACTTGGAAAAAGTTCGCAATTTGCAGAAGCAATTCCAAAACAAGAAGCGCGGTGATGTGCCTGAAGAAATTTGTGAAAACGAAGATGCGTCTGCTTATTATGGCGTTGCGTTAGCGACGTTTACAAATGGAGGCAGGTGTGATGCCGCTAAAGCTAAACGATTGTCGCTAAAGGTGGCGTTGTTCTTTATTGAATCACTCAAAAGGCATCATAAGGTGCAATTCTGGGAAGATTCTGATGCATTGAACAGGGTTCGCGACGAATTGGATAATCTGCTGTTTGATGAAATTCGAGTACGCGAGGAATTCGGATGGTCGAATGAAGATATTGATCATCTCGAAGAACAGCTCATGAATGTGGCAAGGCGGCGCTCGCATGAATAACGAAATTTTTTATGGCGAACGCAAAATAGCGTATGCAGTTGAATTTTGCAGCCGTAAAACTCTCGAAATCTCGGTGATGCCGAATAGTGTCGTACAGGTAAGGGCACCGCAAGGAGCGACGCTCGAAGCGATTGCGCAGAAGGTGCTAAAAAAGGCTTCGTGGATAGTCGAAAAACAGGACTGGTTTGCGAAGTTCCCTAAAGCGCCTCCTCCAAGGCAATATCTTGGTGGAGAGACGCACTTGTATATGGGTCGCCGTTATCGATTGAAAGTTGAAAAGAGCAAAGAACGCTCGATAAAAATTGATGGCGGGTTCATTAGGATTGTTTCTGTGGATGTTCGCCCCACAACTGTGAAGAAACTTCTTGATGAATGGTTGCGTGAACGTGCCAAGATGCAGTTTGAAAATGTTTTTCAGGCTTGTATGGCCCGTTTTTCGCCGTCCTCAGCTCCGGTCCGGCTACAAATCCGCGACATGAAAACGCGCTGGGGTTCGCTATCGCAAGGCGGCATGTTGACCTTGAACATAAGGCTTATTGCCGCCCCGAAGGAATGTATCGAATACGTGGTGGTGCATGAACTGTGCCACCTGAAATACCCGAACCACGACAAAAAATTTTACCGACTTCTGGAAACACGATTGCCTGATTGGGAAAAAAGGAAATTGAAGCTAGAAAATTTGGGAATATAAACCGCTGAAATTGTGTTCTTTTTGCTAACTAGTTGAAGTGGTTTGATCCGTTTCCGTATTAAGGGCCAATCCCGGAATCATTTTTTCAAGGCTCGCGGCTTGTGCTGCGAGCTTTTTCTGGAATTCGGCAGTAGCGGGGGAGTGGCTGTCCACAATCCGGTGGTTCGCCATCTTCAGGAATTTCTCCACCCGTGCGATGTCTGTGCGGGTGGCGTCGCTGCAGTAGGTGTCCACCATCCGCTCGAAGATGTACTCCTCCGCCGTTTTGGACAAATGAACCATATCGTCGGCGTAAAAGCGGTAGTCCCGCAACTCATCCATCACGATTTCGTAGCTGGGAAAATAATGGGTGTTGTCGTTGCGAGGGGGCGATGCGACCGTGGTAATCTCAGTCCCGCATTTCACGACCTTGTCTACGGCGAGTTGAAGCGTCGCCTTAGAAAGTGTATTGTTGTGTGCTCCGTCGGCCATGTGCCGTAGCGGTGAAATGGTAAAGACGATGTGGAGGTCGGGGGTGTCTTTTTCCGCGTCATTCCGAGCGGAGCGAGGAATCCAGTCCTGCAGCCTTAACCTGCGTAAACTATCTACGATACTTTCCAGGGCCGCTGCCGCCTCGTCCACGGAAATCATCCTGCGGGTGAACAGGCTCGGGTCTTGCCGGTGACAGTTGGCGACCACCCTGCCGCAGGTCCCGCCGTCTGTGGAGCCGCCCGCGTTCAAGAAATACACGAACGCGGTGCCGAGCGTAATGAAAACGACATCTGCCTTCTGCAAAAAATCCCGTGCCATTGCCGTGGTGGCATTCAGCTTGCCGATACATTCTTCGCGAGTCTTTCCCGAAAGCGAGCCGTGGGCATCCCAGCAGTGCCAAGGCCCGCAAGCCCCGACACCCGCCGTGCCTGCATCGGCCGCACTTGCACCGCGATTCCAGCAGCCGTCCTGAAAAACATCCTCTTCCCCGAAGACATTTCCCTCGGCGATGTCCCTGATTTGTGCCGCCAAGGACAACGGGTTGTACACCGTCCCGAAGGGGTTGGAGAGCGTGCAAAACCCGCGGTTTGCGAACTGTGCCGACATATTGTCCGCAAAACACGAGCCAAAAAACGCCAGTTTCTTGGTATAGTCGATGCCAAAACCTGGCCTTGGGATGTCAATCTTCGTGAAAAACTCCATACCACAAATATAGTAGCAAGCGGGTACCCCCTGTTTTTTGTATCTTTATGATACTAGCCACTTTGGCAAAAGGATTTTTATGAAACCAGGAAAGACCGAACTCCGTCTGAATGCCGAAATCGAGAAACGGGGCGCACTGTTTGCAGTACTGCTGGACCCCGACACTTCGGACGAGGCCGCCTTTGTGAAGGCCGGTGCCATGGCCGCCGAAAACGGCGCAGACTTGCTGCTGGTGGGAGGCTCGTACCTGGGGAACTTCACGCTCCCCAAGCAGGTGGCCGCCCTCAAGGCCCATGTGGACCTGCCCGTAGTGCTTTTTCCGGGTGGCGCCTCCCAGGTAGTTCCCGGTTTTGACGCCATGCTGTTCATGACTCTCGTGAGCGGTCGCAATCCCAACTACCTCATCGACGAACAGGTTCGCGGCGGCGCCCTGGTCCGCGCCCTCAACATGGAAGCCATCCCCACGGCCTACCAGCTCATCAACAGCGGTAAACGCACCACGGTAGAATACATCAGCGGTACCATGCCGGTACCTGCCAACAAGCCCAAGCTCAGCATGGTGAACTCCATCGCGGCAGAACTCATGGGCATGCGTTACGTTTACCTGGAAGCGGGCAGTGGCGCCGAAGAGCCCGTACCCGTGGAACACATCGCCTACACCCGCAAGGCCACCGAGATGACCATCATCACCGGCGGCGGCATCAAGGACCCGCAAACGGCGGCTGTCCGCGTGGCGGCAGGTGCCAACATCATCGTCACCGGCACCCTCTGGGAAAAGGTGGAAGACCCCGCCCTCCTCAAGGAATTCGCCGCGGCCATCCACGTGAAGGGATAAAGCGAGTGTGGAATGTGAGATGTGTAATGTGCAATTAATCACCCCACACTTCACACCCCACACTACACATTGATTTATGGACCTGAACGGAAAGAAAATCCTCTTGGGAGTTACCGGCGGAATCGCCGCCTACAAGAGCTGTGAACTCCTGCGCCTGCTGCAAAAAAAAGGCGCCCAGGTCCGCGTGGCTATGACCGAGGCCGCTACCCGATTCGTGGCCCCCCTCACCTTCGCGTCCCTCTCCAAGTGCACCGTTTACCTCAAGGACGGCGCCGTGGAGGCACGCCCCTTCCAGCACATCGACTTTCCCCGCTGGGCAGACCTCTACCTGGTGGTCCCCTGCACCGCCAACGCCATCGGAAAATTCGCCTACGGCCTGGCCGACGACCCCGTGTCCCTCTGCTTCATGAGCTGCTCCTGCCCCCGACTCCTGGCCCCCGCCATGAACGTGGCCATGTACAACTCCCCGGCAGTCAAGCGGAACCTGGAAACTCTCCGCTCCTTCGAAAACACCTACGTGCTGGAATCCCCCGCGGGCGAACTGGCTTGCGGCGAGGTAGGCTCCGGCCGCCTCTTGGAACCCGCGGAAATTGTAAGCTCTATTGAAAGGTTAGACGAAAGACGAGAGACGAGAGACGAGAGGCGAGAGATGGTGGAAGGGGGAAGCCTCCCCCTCG
>CAKUWY010000020.1 GCA_934699585.1 uncultured Fibrobacter sp. | reverse complement strand
TGGCATACCTGCCTGTCGCCCAAGTCTATGAGTTCGCCCGGATGGTTCCAAGCCGTAGATTGCATGGAATTGGTGCGAGCGAAACGCCACACGCCAGTCGGCTTGTCGGCAAAAGCCAATGCAGAAAGGGCAAGTGCCAGCAAAAGAAGTTTTTTCATACGGCTCCTTTGTGAACTTCCGTTCTACTTTTATATCGCTTTGTGTGCCTGGTTTGTCAAAAAGAAATTAAATTTACGCCGCTCAAGAATCGTCCATATTGGGGAGTGATGTTTTTTTAATTTGTATATCCAACAGCGAGGAATGAGATTACCAAAATGCATAGGATTATCGCAAGTAATCCCATGCCCATAGTCCTATAATTGGTATTAGCTCTTTTTTCCGCCTCTTTCGCTTCTCTCGCGGCTTCTTTTGCGTCTCTTTTGGCTGTACAACGGGGGCAAAGATGTGTGCCTCTCCCCACAGTAGATGGTTCGGTCCAACCATCGGGACAACCTGTGCCTGCGATTGACCGTCCTCTAGCAGATCGACATCCGTCACAAAGATAAGTATCGTAACCATTTTTGTCGAATTCACAAATCATTCTTTACTCCTTGGTTTTGTCATTTTATTTGTCATCATATGGTTCTATTACATTGTCAGCATTCGGCTTTGGCCAAAAGTTCCAGATAAGGAAAAAAACAGACACTATGACCAACACGACAATCGCTGGAATTGAAGATGTAATCTCTAAATAGTCGAATAGCAACAATCCAAGAAGCTCGAAAACACCTAGAACAAAGAGACAGGAAAATAAACGTACCGTCACAATGGAAAATTTTTTCCAAAGAATCATCAAACAGAAAGTCAGGGCCGTCCAGCAGACTGCACGAACTGCAACCTTGACTTTAGGACTCAATTCTGTGAAAGATGGAAACCACTGATTGATGTAAGCAAATAGAATAAATAATGTTATTGTTGCTATTGAACCTGTGATACAAATGCGAGTGAGCGTTCTTTCATTATCGGTGGCATCTGAATAATCGGATGCTAAAAAGGGGGCGATAAATAGCCAACCGACAGAATTCTTTCTTGTCTGCATAGTTCGTTCTATCGCGTTTTGCTGAATGTTGCAGACTTTGTTGTCTAAATCGTTAAAGATCTTGCCAACTTTCTTGACGAAGATTTCTTTTTGTTCTTTATTATCCATCAGCCACGTTCCTTTTTTTGTGAAAGAACAGAAAACGCCTGTTCTTTCTGGTTGAATTTCGGAAGATCGCCTCGTTCTGCAAAGCACTTCGCGATTTTTGAGAATACAAAAAAGGCGCAGATCGTTGCATTTATCCATGCGGGGCTCTCGACAGCCTCTAAACGATAAACGCAAACGACCCACGCCCCAAACGGGCTGTTGCCACTGGTCGAAACAACCATAAATCAGCCAAATAGCTGATACGACAAACCGAGGTACACCGCAAAACGGCATACCTGCGTGAGCGTTCGCCTTGTCCTCGTTTAGGGAAATGGTCGAGATTTCGCATGGAGGGCAAGAGCAAAAACTCTATTTCGTTTTAAAAATAACATAAAAAGTGCTAAACGGAACAAAATATCTACAAAAAGTTCGTTTTTTTATCAAAAATATGCAGATTTATGCCATTTTGTAGAACCAAATGACACTCCAACTTAGAATGGTATTGGCAAATTCGGGGCAAATAATGTATATTGAACCCAAGAGAGGTTCAAACATGTCGGAAACAGCCTTTGCAGAACTTGAATCGCAGGTAGAGGAACTGCCCTATGCCCAACTGGAGGAACTCCAATGGAAGATAGGTCTTCTTCTCATGGAAAAAAAGTCACAGAAAGCACACGACATTTCTGGTTTGAAGAAGTATCTTGGCAACACCGATCTGGATATTGATCTTGACGCCCTGCGAGGTAGGAATGACCCTCGTTGATACTTCCGTATGGATAGACGGTTTTCGCGGTGGCGAAAGCAAGGAAGTTCTCAAAAAACTGATTGACAACGGCAGTATCTGCATTAACGACATCATTCTTGCCGAAATGCTCCCATCCATAAGGAAACGGGGCGAGACAGAGCTTGAAAATCTGCTAAACCTCTTGCCGAAAGTTCCAATGCAGATTGATTGGAACGGCCTTATCTACATGCAGACGGAAAACCTGAAGCATGGTATAAATAAGGTCGGCTTGCCTGATTTGATGATTGCTCAAAATGTCTTGCAGAATGGATTGACACTGTTCTCGCTGGATAGGCATTTCGAACTTATTGGGGATATACTTCCCCTGCAACTGTATAAATAAAAACGAATGTCAATAGTGTTGAATGTTTGAAAAAAGAGATGCTCCGTTAGGAACACCTCTTTAAATTTTATTCGAGGATGTCATCCCCGTCCTCACCTCCGCGAGGACAGGCTCCGGCGGGGATCTCCTTTACTTCAGTTCCTTCAGCGCGGCCTCATTTTTGGATATAATGTGTACTTTCGCTTCGCTCAAGCGCCAAATGCTGGTCTCGGTCATGCCCACGCAAGTGTGGTCGCAACTCTCGACCTACGCATTTGCACTTCGTGCAACACCCTTCGGCTCGGATATACGAAAACAAGTTTTCGTGCATCGCTCGCCTTGTAGGTGTTTGTCCAAGTAGCTGGAGCAGACAGCGCAGCGTCGTCCCACACGAAGCGGTACAGGAACCCGGCGAGTTCTCTTTATTTGGGCGTTCCCCGCACTGCCCGTGCGGGTCGGGCTATATTCTAGGGGCAACCGCCGTCGCTACGCTTGTCGTCCGCCTCCTAGAACGGAGCCTTGCGAGCAAGTCTCCGCCCCAAGGGGGTCACTATCCCTAACGCAAATGTGGCAAGACAAGAATATTTTGAAAAATGTGGCTTAGATGGACTTGCGAAGATAAAAGCACCTCATCTTAATGATATGGCTTGGCTTGATCCGTTCACCCGGACAATGTAGCTGCCGGGAGTTTGCATAGTAATTGCAGTCATTCCCGTTGCCGAAAGCGGCTTTACAACAATCAGATGACCAAGAGCATCGAAGATGCGGACATTTCCGCCCTGCGTATTGGAGAGCGTAACCGTCATTCCGTTCACCGCAAGGTTGAACGTTTTCTGCGGGGTTGCCATCACTAAATCAGACTTCTGCGAAGAACTGCTCTTCGCCTTTGACGACGAAGAAGATTTTGCTGAAGACGAGGATTTTGCCGAGGAAGACGACCTGGCCTCGCTTGAAGAGGATTCCTGCTTTGCTGAAGAACTACTCGGCACAACGCTAGACGAACTCTGTTCTTCAGAAGAACTCGAAGGCGGAGGCACAGAACTGCTACTGGATTCTTCGCTACTGCTCAGAATGACGTCAGAAGAAGAACTGCTAGCCGGAATTTGCGACGAACTGGATTCAACAGACGATGACGAAATTGATGAAGACGATTCCGTGCTAGAACTACTCGACTGCGAGCTGCTGGTTAGGACAGGCATAAGCGGTTCCTTGTCAAGGGGATTTTTCCTAATATAAATTATTCTGGTTTCTTTGCAAAAAAAACTATACATTACGGCGTTTTGGGCATATTTTTCTTTGTTCGGTTATATTTATGCAAAAAATCACACAGAGTTCAGGCATTTTTGTGTTAAAATCAACATTTTTACAACCTTTTATGAAATTTCATTTCGCTATTAATCTATATTTCAGAACATGGAGCGCTTGATTTTACAGAAACTCATCGCATGGAAGGAATCGCAATCCCGCAAGCCGTTGATTCTGGACGGAGCCCGACAAGTGGGTAAAACCTGGGTATTGCAAGAATTCGGCAGGCGGCATTTTAGTTCGTTCGCCTATTTTAATTGCGACGGGAACGACAAACTGAAAGAAATCTTTTCAGGCGGATTTTCAAAAGACCGCATCATCCGTGACCTGGGGCTTGTTTCAGGTATTCCATTAACCCCCGACACCCTGATTATCCTCGACGAAATCCAGGAAATTCCCGAAGCACTTACCTCGCTCAAGTATTTCTGCGAATCCGCACAGGAGTTTCCCGTTGCAGCGGCCGGTTCCCTGCTCGGGCTGTCGGTCCATTCGGGTACAGGATTCCCCGTAGGCAAGGTCGATATCCTAAAGATGTACCCCATGACATTTTCGGAGTTCATCTGGGCATTAAGGGGAATCGAGGCGTACAAGGTTATTTCAGAAGAAAGGCCCGATTCCTTCGGCACATTGCACACAACTTTCAAGGAATGCCTGAGGCAATTCTACTTTACGGGTGGGATGCCCGAGGCTGTCGCCGCGTTTGTAGGTGGGAAGGCCCCAGATGAAATCCGCACCATACAAAACGCCATATTGTATTCCTACAACAAGGACATCTCGAAACACGCAAGTCCAAAGGACATTCCCAAGATTCACATGGTCTGGGATTCCATTCCTCAGCAACTCGCTAAAGAAAACAAGAAGTTTATCTATGGGGCAATCCGAACGGGCGCACGCGCCAAGGAATTCGAAAACGCCATCCAATGGCTGTCGGACGCAGGACTTGTATACAAAGTAAACAGAGTGCGCAAAGCAGAGATTCCGCTAAAGTTCTACGAAGACTTTGAGGCCTTCAAGTTGTTCACGCTCGATTGCGGACTACTCGGTGCAATGACCTCAACCCCTGCCGAACAGATTCTTGTAGGCGAAAACATCTTCGAAGAATACAAGGGCGCGTTCACGGAACAATTCGTGTTGCAGCAGATACTCCCGACTCTCGAAAGCAAGCCGTTCTATTACAGTGCAGACGATTCCAAGCAGGAACTAGACTTCCTGTTGCAAAATGGGAAAAGCATGATTCCCGTCGAAGTCAAAGCCGAAGAAAATCTGCGGGCAAAATCGCTCAGGCAGTTCGTCAAGGAACACGAAGGAATTCACGGCATCCGCATTTCCATGTCGCCTTATCGTGAACAGGACTGGCTTACAAACTATCCGCTGTATCTGGCGGAACGCTTTCTGTGTGCAACGAAAAAGAGGTGTTCTTAGAACACCTCTTTTAATATTCAAACGGTTTTTGAACTTACTTCAGTTCCTTCAACGCTGCTTCGTTTTTGGCGATGATATCTTGTTGTGTAGCCAACTTTACTCGTTCAGCATTGACAACGGCCTCGGCTTGGTTGTTGAGTTCTAATAGGAAGAAGAGCTAATACAAAAAGAGGTGCCGCGTGGGGTTTCTCTTTAAAATGGATTCTCGTTCGTGTAGATTATCCCGACTACAATTGTTGTTCTTTTTTCTCAATCAAGGTCTCCAAATTGTTAAGGTGTTGCTTGATTGCTTCTACTTCATTTAGAAAATCTTTTTCTTTTGTTGTACTTTGCGGTTCTGATGATGTCGTTTCCCCAAAGGAATTGACGACAATTCCCACGAGAACATTCAGAACAACGAATGATGTTATGAGTATAAATGGGATGAAAAATGCCCAAGCATAAGGATATACTTCCATGACGGGTCGGCTAATCCCCATAGACCATGATTCCAATGTCATTATTTGGAATAAGGAATACATTGATTTTCCAATGGAACCAAACCATGCGGGAAAGTTTTTTCCAAAGAGAGTTGTTCCTATTATTGCGAAGACATAGTAAATGATTAACAATAACAAAATTGTCCATGATATACTGGGAATAGACTTTCCTATAACAGAAACGATTGTTTGAAGAGGCTTCATCCCACTAATAAGTTTAAAAGCTCTGAATACACGGATGATTCTTAGAACGCGAAGTGAAGATAAGGCAGGGAAATCTGCTAAGAGTGAAAATACTACAATTAAGAAATCAAACCAATTCCATCCATCCTTGAAATAATTTAGCCGAAATGATGAAATTTTTAGTATGGCTTCTAAAACAAAGATGTATAAACAAACTTTGTCCAGGATGTTTAAAAAATAGCCATAGTGTTCTGTAATAGAAGGAGATGTTTGTAGCCCTAGAACAGCCGAATTGACTAGGACTACAATAATTATGAAATTAGAAAACTTAGAGGATTGAAGGAAATTATTCAACGTCGTCCTCATCGTCTTCCTCTTCATCATCTGCTTCGTTATTGTTGCCAGGGATGTCAACGTAAACCATATTTTCGTAAATTGTCACGATAACATTAATTTCATTCTCGTTGTCTAGGTAGGCTTTGGCGTTGTTGAAAATTGTACTGTCGCCATAATGAATAGCATTCCCTAATTCTATTTTTTCGCATTTGCCTCCATCTCCATTTTCTTGCAAAATTTCTGTCACAAGTTTGCAGGATAACTGCTCGTTTTCTTCCGTGTCGCTGCGCATAAAATAATATATGCATCCAGAAGCGATTAAAATAGCGCATAAACCGGCGATAATCTTCTTTTTTATGGATCCACTCTTTGAAAAAATGTCTGTTGTTATATCAATGACGGTTCCTAATGGGTCGTCTATGGCATTTTTTACATGTTCGAGTACAGAAAGAACTTTAGCTGAGGTGAGCTCGTTTGCGTCGCAATCCTCTATGATGAATGAGCGAATGTTCTCCCAAGCGTCATCATCCAAAGTTCCTGGAATTTCTGTAAAATGGATTTTTTTATCTTGCGTCGTTACGTATACTTCTATTCTGTCCGCTTTGTCTATTCCATATTTGAAAGAACATTCCTTGATAGGAACGCATAGTTCCTGTCCGGACATGACAGAAATGAAGATTTTTTCATCTTCAAATTTTATTTCTTTCAATCGTCTTGATTTGGGAGTGAACCAATACAAGCCTTTTAGTTTAGAAAAGAATGATGGCTCGGTTGTTTTGTATGAGAAATTTTCGATGTCAGTCATATTTTTCTCCTATGATTGGTTAGAAATCATCGTATTCAATGTCGCAGATTGATTTTAAATTTGGTGTGATGTTTTTGCAATCATCAGAAATGTTGCATTCACATTTTTCTGTATTGAGACATCTTATTGTCCAATGGCAGGTGATGCCAAGAATGTCTTCTTTTGCCTCTAATCCAAGTTGCCAATCAAAGCCTCCCATCTCAGTGCCATCTCGGAATACAAAGTATTCAGATTTTGGAGGCTTGAAATCAATGACCGCCCAATAAGGATATTCATCACATCCGTTGGGGCAGTTTGCTTTGTACGCATCCATTTTTTGTTTGTATATTTTCATTGCTGGAAGGATTTCTTTCATGGCATTTTGCCTTCGTTTTTCTTCCTCGGCTAAGCGCAATGTTTCTTCTTCTTCGGCTTTGCGCTTTGCTTCTTCCTCCTCAAGACGTTTTTGCTCTGCAGCGGCTTTTGCAATTTCGTCTTTTCTTTTTAGAACTCTAGGGTCGCTGTTTACCGTATTGGCTATTAAAACTCCTTTTGTTTTTGAGTAGCTTGAAATTTTTTCTTTAAGCAGAGTGTCCGGCAGTTGATTTGCGGATTCCGCTTGATCAACGATTTCTTTGGCTATTTTTTTGAAATCAAAGACTTTGTATGTGTGATTTGAATAAACAAAATCGAGAAAGTCCTCTGTATCTACGAGTTCTTGAATATTGCAATTTGACCATTCTTCGCCTTCGAATCCATAATAACCCAATTCAAAATCGGAATTGTCGCTATCCGTAAAAACAAATTGGACCGTTAGTCGATTGGATTTATTTGCCAATGCAGAAACGAAGTCCGCTATAGTTCCTGCCTTAATCTTGTTTCCTATATCTCCGTCAAGAGCTATCAGCCCAAAAGATCCAATTGTCGCAGACATGAGAGCTTTCCATATCTCTTTTCTATATTGTTGAGCGTATGATTTCCCAAAACAAGCATCCATCGCATTTGTGGCTGCCATTGGATTTGCTAGATTATTGCCGACATCATCAACGATAGCGGTGGCTAACAATTCGAGGAAATCAATATCAACATCGCCTTTAAATTCGACAAAATCTTGTCCCTTAGATGTTGTGTTTTCCGTCCATTCGACATTGCCAAAAGACGCGTCGAATGCTTTACCTATAGTGGTCGTCGAATATGCATGGAATTTGCCTTCTTTTACCTGATCAACTTTGGAACAACCGCTAATGAGAATGCCGCACAATCCTGTAGCGATAACTGTCTTTAGGAAAAGAAATGTACCGTTTTTTTTCATCGGTTGCTCCGTTGTTAAAAACTCGGAGCTCGTCTTACCTCATGTGCCGACGATTTGCATTTCCAAAAAAGAAAAAGTGCGGAATCGTAAGCACTTATTGACCTGAGGTAACGACCAAGAAACCGTCCATCCGATAAGCACAAACGACCCACACCATTGGGGTGTGAGTGTCTGCCTTATTCTCGGATGGTTGAAATTTTGGTCGTTTTTCAGGTCCAGAATAAGAGCGAACTCTAAAACTATGTCATTATAAATATAACTTAAAAAGTGAAAGAAGGCTGTGTAAGGGCTGAAAAATGGCTAAAAAACGTGATTTGACTGAATATGTAATGATTTGTCAATACATTTTCGTTGTATTTTATTGACTTGTAGTTGAAAATAGTGTATATTTAGGGGGAAAGGAGTCTAATTATGGCTACGTTGCAGATGAGAGTTGATGATGACCTGAAAAAGAAGTCGGACGATTTGTTCCAGTCTCTCGGTATGGATACCTCTACGGCTATCCGTATTTTCTTGACTTTTGCCATCGAACATAACGGAATTCCTTTTGATGTTCGCCATGCTCCCGAAGACTTGTCTTTGGAAAAGGCTATTGAAGATACCCGTAGTCGCAAAAATCTCCATGGCCCTTATGCCACGGCTGCAGATGCTGTTGCCTCTATGCTGGAGGAATGACGAATTAATCTTTTCGGCGACTGCGACTGGCTCACATTCGGACTTGTTCGGAAAATAGATTGATGCAAAAAAGAGGTGCCATGGGGCACCTCTTAAATTGCTTGGGGATCCCCGCCTGCGCGGGGATGACAACTGAAGAGACTATTTCAACTCCTTCAATGCTGCTTCGTTTTTGGCAATAATATCCTGCTGCGTAGCGAGCTTGGTGCGTTCGGCGTTCACGACAGCTTCGGGGGCGCCGCTGACGAACTTCTGGTTCGAAAGCTTCTTCTCGATGCTGGCAGCGAATGCCTTGGCCTTCTCGATTTCCTTTTCCAGGCGGGCGATTTCTGCAGCCGGGTCGAGGATACCTTCCAGCGGGATGTAGAGTTCGCCACCGGGAACCACGGCGCTGGCGCTGAACTTCGGCTTCACTGCCTTCACGGCGACGCTCAGGTCAGAGAGACCCGAAAGCTCGGTGATGATTGCGGTACAATCCTTCACGGTGGCTGACCTTGCGGCATCGTCGACGCTCACCACGGCGCTGAGCTTGGTTGCGGGGCTCACGTTGTAGCGGCCACGTACGCCACGCACGCTTTCCACCACGGCGAATGCCTGGTCGAATGCGGCTTCGATCGACCCGTCGATGAGCGATTCGTCTGCCTTGGGCCATGCGCGGCTGATCACCATTTCGCTGCCCTGGAACAGGATGCTGTTGAGCTCTTCGGTAATGAACGGCATCACCGGGTGGAGCAGGTCGAGCACGTTCTTCAGCACGTAGCTGAGAATAGCCATTGCGTTCTTCTTTTCGGCGGTGAGCGTTTCGCTGTTGATCACGGCCTTCTTGATTTCCAAGTAGCTGGAGCAGACGTCATCCCACACGAAGCGGTACAGGAACCCGGCGAGTTCGGCGAAGTGGTATTCTTCGAGCATGCGAGTGGCGTCCTTGATGGTCGTCTGCAGGCGGCTCAAAATCCACTTGTCTTCCAGTGCGAACAAGCTCTTGTCCATCGGGAGCTCGGCGGCGAGAGCGCCGGCCTGTTCGAGCTGCGGGTAAAGGAAGCGGCAGGCGTTCCACAGCTTGTTGCTGAAGTTACGGCCGATTTCGAACTTTTCGCTGGTGTTGATTTCGCGGCCATCCGGCTGCTTTTCCTTCTTCACCGGCAGGCGCACGTCCTGGTTGTCGGTGCAAAGGCTTGCCATCACAAAGCGCAGAGCGTCGGTACCGTACTTTTCTTCGATATCCATCGGGTCCACGCCGTTGCCCTTGGACTTGCTCATGGTCTGGCCATTGCCGTCCAAAATCTTCGGGTGGATGTACACCGTGTGGAACGGAACCGTGCCCATGTTTTCCTGACTAAAGAGCACCATGCGGGCGACCCACAGCGTAATGATGTCGCGGCTAGTCACGAGCACGCTGGTGGGGTAGTAGCGCTTGAGCGTGTCGGTATTTTCCGGCCAGCCCATGGTAGAATGCGGCCAGAGTCCACTGGAGAACCACGTGTCGAGCACGTCTTCTTCCTGCTTGAGCACGCGACCCGGAACAGCGTCTTCCTTCAGGTCTTCTTCCTGGCTGCACACGAGGTAGCCGCCGTTTTCGGCCTTGTAGAAGTAGATGTCGTCGCGGCCAGCAAATGCGGCCTTCAGTTCGTCTTCGCTAGCGTCGGTGTGCCAGATAGGAATGCGGTGGCCCCACCAGAGCTGACGGCTGATGCACCAGTCGCGCTTTTCGGCGAGCCAGTCCAGATACTTGTTGGCGTAACGTTCGGGGATAATCTTGATTTCGCCCGACTTCACGGCGTTCATCGCGTTTTCGGCGAGCACGTCCATCTTCACGAACCACTGGTCGCTGAGGTACGGCTCAATCACAGTCTTGGAACGGTCGGAGTGGCCCACGTCCATTTCGTGGTCTTCCACCTTGATGAGGAGTCCGAGTTCTTCGAGACCAGCCACCACGGCGTCGCGTGCGGCCTGGCCCTTGAGTCCCTGGAACTTGCCGGCGTTCTCGTTCAGGCTGCCGTCGTCGTTCATGATGTTGATCATCGGGAGCTTGTGGCGCAGACCCGTCGCATAGTCGTTCGGGTCGTGAGCCGGAGTCACCTTCACGGAACCCGTACCGAAGTCCTTGTCCACCAGGATGGCGTCGGCAATCACCGGAATTTCGCGGTCAACGAAGGGCACCTTCAGCATCTTGCCGATGAACTGCGCATAGCGTTCATCGTTCGGGTGTACGGCGAGGGCGGTATCGCCCATGATGGTTTCCGGACGCGTGGTCGAGACGGGGATAAATCCCGAACCGTCGGCCAGGGGATACTTGAACGTCCAGAAGTGGCCCTTCACGTGTTCGTAGTAGATTTCGTCGTCGGCAACGGCGGTCTGGAGCTTGGTATCCCAGTTCACCAGGCGCTTGCCGCGGTAGATGAGGCCCTTCTTGAACAGGTTGAAGAAGGCGTGACGCACGGCCTTTGCGCAAACCGGGTCCAGCGTAAAGCGCTGGCGGCTCCAGTCGCAGCTGACGCCCAGGCTCTTGAGCTGCTTTGTAATGCGGGCTTCGTATTCGTCCTTCCATTTCCAGATGCGTTCCACCAGGGCGTCGCGGCCAATGTCGTGGCGGGTCTTGTGTTCGTCCTGGAAAAGGCGCTTTTCGACGACTGCCTGCGTGGCGATACCGGCGTGGTCCGTACCCGGAATCCACAGCGTGTCGCGGCCCGTCTTACGGCGGTAGCGTACCAAAATGTCCTGGAGCGTATCGTTCAGCGCATGTCCCAAATGGAGCGCGCCGGTAACGTTCGGGGGCGGAATCACGACCGAGAACGGTTCGCCCTTTCCGCTGGGTGCAAAACTGTTATTCTCAGCCCAGGTCTTATGCCATCGGGCTTCCACATCTTTAGAATTGTAACGAGTTTCCATAAAATACCTTCGGCTCAGTTATATCCGTGAGCAAGCTCCCGGCTACAACATTCGCCTCGTTTATTTTTCCATAGTGGGCACAAAGATAGCAAAATGCCGCCATTGTCATTCCCGGCTTGACTGCGATTCATGTGTCTTTAGCAGAAATACGTTATCTCCTTAAAGAATTCCGTCCATTTTTTCACAATCTCTTCATTACGGGCCTCGATAATTCGGAGAATGTTCTGCAAAACATGCGGGTTGATATGCGAATTATTATGAGCCAAGAGGCATTTCCCGGCCTTCGTAATCCAAATTTTGGTTGCGTTTGCAGAAGGCGTGCCTTCCGACACATGGACGTGAATTGGTTCTAACGGATTATTCTCGTTAGACCAGAAATAAACCCAGAACGATCCGATTTTAAAGATTTGCGGCATTGCTAAACCCGCCTTTCTGAGAAAATTCCATTATCAAATGAGCCGTAGACTCAATCACTTTTTTATAGCGATCGATTTCCTCATCTGAAAAACCGAATATATCTTCCCATGTATAGGAGGGTAAGTAGCATGTTGCACGGTGGAAGCCGTCCTTCGCGTCGGGTTTCTCAATGTACACCTTGACTCGACCGTCCTTTCCCATTTCGGAATGGACTATTTCAGCGTTATCGTCAAGTGTCATGAAGGGGTACATCATATTGCTTACGGGCAATATAACATTTTTCGGCCTAATCTGGCTAGTATTCATTTTTTGCTCCTTCCCGCAAACATGCATGAAATTGCGGGTGTTAAAATTGTGAACATTTGTACACTATAATATAAATCAAAAGAAAATGTTTGTCAATAGCAATTTGAATTTTTTTTGATTGTAAGGGGAAAGCCTTCCCCTCGCTCCAGCCGAATGTCATCCCCGCGAAGGCGGGGATCTCCCTTCGTCTTCCACTACCCCTTCGCCTAGGGGCACTGCCCCTAAAACCCCGTAAAAAATACCAACGGTAATGAACCGAGCAAGCACAAAGCAACCGTCAACACCAAGCACAGCGCTTCTTTTTTCACATTTGTTGTTCTAAAAAAGAACACTACCATCGGGAAAACGTTGAGAACTATCATTAAATAGAACGCCATAGCATCTAGTGAATAATTTTCATCTGCCATTCGCTTATTCAAATAATTCTGTTGCCATCCATTAGCCATGATAAGAAGGGCGACGACAAAGAGGATTATGGCAGAGATAATTACGGGACGAAAACGAATATTGCCCATAATCATATCGTATAGAATGAATATGTATCGAACAATCCATCCCCCGAAGATGCTAGCAAGCAGCATGGCAAATAGGAGAGAATGTAAATGTGGATATAGCACCTTATCAAAGGCAATAACGGCAATAGGGAAAAACGTTCCCGCAACGAGAAACAAAAATGGAATCAGCCGCCGACTATTCTTTATGCTTTCCATTATCGTCGAGACGGAGAATTTGTTGTCGTTTTCTTTCATACTCGTCATAACTCATCGGTTTCTTGATGATTTCAAAAAAGCCGTCACCTCTTTTTAACACACTGTAAAATCCCTCAGTAAAACCAAACCGCAGGATTTCCAGCGCACGTTCTTTTGTTGAAAGATACTTAAATTCGTTGCCAATGCGGCGGCCAATCATATTATTTAATTGATCAATCGTTCTATCAGCGTCATCAATAGTCGAAAAAAAGGAATTTCTGGGATAAAAAGGCATTTCTCTTTCATGACAATCACCTATTTTTTGAGCAACGTCGTCCCCATATTTGGCTGTCATATCGGATTGCCATAAAATATGTCGAAACGCTCCTTTTGCCGAACCTCGGTCATCGTCGGGCCATCCAAAAGCAGCATCAGAAAAAGCATAGGCCTTATTCGTTATGCTTGTTTCTGGACTCAAATTTGGATAGCCGATTTCTAATATCAGAGCGTCAAGATCTATTGGTGTATTCCACATACAGGACGCCTGTTTAACATTATCCGCAGTTTTTTGTATATGAGTATACGCGTCATCTAAAAAATGCTCCAGAGACGGTCCCTGGGTAGAAGGCTGAGGACTGGATGGTTCCAATCCAGTGAGTAAAGATAGAATGTCAAGCATTCCGTAATTATTCCATTCTGACATTTTTTTTCCTTTGGTCCTTCGGGACCGGTACAATTGGTTAAAGGTTTCTTAAAAACTATATGATTGCTTTGCATAATGCTTTTCGCTATGCGAAAGGAATTTTTTCGAATATCGCCATTTTTTTTGTAAATTATGTTCAGAAATGGCGTTCTTGGACTTTTTTCTTTTCGCTATGCGAAAGAAAAATTTTCGAGAATCATTTGTGGTCTAAGAATGCATCTAATACATATTTTTGCCACTTATTGGTTTGAAATGATTTTGGATTAGAAACCGATTCGCTCCATCTATGTCAAAATGCTGGTTATTCCGAAGGATGAACATATATATCTGGTGACAGGGTTCGCTATCATCTAAACAATAGTTTCCCGCTCTCAACAACTGCATTGAACAAAGATAGGGAAGGTCTAAGCCTATACAAATCGCAATTATGCTATCCAATGACGGTTTGTATCGACTATACTTATCTGATTTAATCTTCGTAAAAATCGTCGGGCTTAATTCCGTTTTTTCCTGAAAACGACAGGAATTCATCTTTTTAGCTTGAAAGATTGCTCTTAATCTCTCCTTTAAAGTCATTTTTTGTGTATAAGAAAGCTTTTCAAAATCAGCACATTCCTTCAACCACAGATCTTGCAAGGCCTGCTCTTGGTCGGGTTTATGTGTTGATTCCTTCTGCTGCATCTTATACTTATTTAGTCTTCTAAATCCCCAAAGGTTAAAAAAAACTCAATTTTTTTGATTACAAAATCAAATCTTTTAAACAAACATGCTTTAACCTGCCGGGCGATTTGCCCGACATCTCCTACAAAACACAATGTCATACGCCCTATGGTCTTATAAGAACCTCCTTGGGACTCTGTCCCGTTGTTTAACTATTATAACGCTCATGTTTTTTACTTCCCTTTATAAGAGTACACGAAAAAAACAAAAAAAAGGCGTGGTGTCGAATGCACTTACTCAATCGAGGCTCTGGCAAGCCCATAATGCAATAAGCACAAACGACCCACGCCCAACAGGGTGCGGCTAGAGCTTGTTAAGTGCATTACTTTGAAATCTGCCAGAATTTCGATTAACTAAACTACAGCTCTGTCAAAAATCTATGTCAAATACAATTATCTAAAGTGTTTTAAAATCTCCTTAAATCATTTCAGCATTCACCATGCCATTATCCTTGCATCAGCATCCAACCTTCAGCAAGGTTGCCTTTTTCGTCCTTGTAACGGTAATTTTCGGCACAATTACAATACCATAGGCCGTTTTCGCGAACGCACAAGCCACCAACAAATTTTTCTTTGCCGGCAAGAGCATTCAAATCACGCAACTTTTTCGAAAGGGCTTCCGCACGACCTTCAGGATTGGCTGCTGTAAATCCACTCTTGGTATCAAAAATGCCGATGCGACCATCCACAAATTTCACAATCCAGTCGGGATAGAAGAGCCGTTCTCGATTTTCGGTGGTGTTGAAATACTTGAGGGCATAAAAGTCCTTGCCGTCATCATTCTGCTTAAACCACCATTCAACTGTCGGTAGATTTTCAAGAAATTCGATAAAGGCGATTTCATTATCGCGTCCTGGATATTCTGCTTTGAGCTTGAACGGTTGAAGCATACTCTTCATACTTGGCTTATAATCGACAAAGTCGCTTGAATAGGCGTAAGATGTCTTGAATTTGAATGGCAAGGCTTCCTGCATTTCCTGTTTGCGACGTTCGGCAACAAACGCATCGCGAATAGGTCTGTAATCCTTGAGAGCCTGAGTAATAGCTTTGCGGAATACACTTGCCGCATTCTTGAATAAGTCCTTCAAGAAGATTTTGTAACGACCGACATTATCGATATTCGTCATCGAATAGCGTTCAAACCATTGACGAAGAGCTTCCTTGAAGGGGCCCCAAGAACGAGCAACGTTGCCGTATTTGGCATCAGGTTCGGTCTGTTCTTCTAAGATGTTATAGCAGGAATTCATGAAGTTCTTTTCGACTTCGTTGTCGCTCATTTCGTGCTCAACATTCTTGCCTAAATCGTTGGTTTCTGCAAAGGTGGCATTCGCCAAGACCTCAGTTGAAAGCGTTTGAGACATATCTATGCCAAATTTTTCAAGAACGCCTTCTTGTGCAAACGGATTGTTATAGGCATTTTCGGTAATTCCGAAATAGTTGTTCATTGACTTGACAAACGAACTTTGGAAACTGCTAGCCTTACCAATATCGCCATAGTCTGCACGACTGATGAAATCGCTCTTCAAAAGCGGATCGACAATGAATGAAGACGGCAGTTTTTGGACGAGTGTTTCTGCAAAATCGCGGGTAGCCTCAGCGACAATTTCTGTAGCCTTATTCGCAACACCCTCTCCGAAATGTTCCGTCAATATAGCCTTGACATTTCGAGTAGCCGTTGCAACAATTTGTTCTGTCTTTTGAACTTTTGTTGCAGGAGAATCAGCTTCGCCAAAAAGATTATATTTCGTTTGTGGCGATGCGACGGTGTTGCCTTGTACAGGGAATATTTCTGGAGCAATCTGTTTAACCGCTTCTTGCAACGCAGCTTCGATTTTGGGAGCGATATCTGAAATAGGCTTGTCCGAACTATTCGCGACCAATTCGTCAAGCATAGAAGTTTTCAGTTCTTGGATAACATTATGCGCTGCGTCTTTCGTGGCTAAACCACCGAAGAGATGCGGAGCAAGATTCGTCACTTCAGTTTTTGGCTTGTTTTCAACAGTGTCGGGAATGTCGGAGATTTCATTTTTGCGGTAGTTCGTGTAAAGGAAACCTTCGCGCAGTTCAGGGAACGCCGTCAAGTCAACTTTCGGAACAGGGTTGCGCAAAATTCTTCCTAGAGTCTGTGTTTTGAATGTTGGTGATTCAATTTCGCGGAACATCACGATAACATGTGCGCGTGGGCAATCCCATCCTGTACCAGCCGCATACTTGAAAAGCATAAAATCTACGAGACTATCGGCATCAGAAATATGTTCCAGATTTTCTTTCTTGTTGTCAAACCATTTAGCGATTTTATTTGCAGGAACTTCGCAATTTTCCGTCAGAAATCTTGTAACAAGTTCTTCCTTCGTTTCTACGCCTTGGTCCTTGAGTTTAGAATCGTCATTAGGCAACTGAATTAGAACGAGAGGGTTGATGTTTTGCCCGAGGCGAGTCCACTGTTCTGCCAAAGATTCTCGTTTTTCCTTAGCAAGCCGCAGTAAGGCGAAATCTAAATCTTCACCCTCAATGGTTTTCAAATCTTCTTCGGTTTGCGAAATAATCTGTTCCTTGATAAGACCAGCGGCAACAACATCGGAGCGTTTGACTTCAACATAGCCTGCACGCAGATTTTGCACATCGCTGATGTTGGGAATTTTTTCAGGTGTTGCGGAAACATTCAATATGATTCGTGGATTAAGCGGCGTAATAACATCACGATAAGCCGATGCAGTCACGTTCTTGTGACTTTCATCGATAATCATCACAATTTCGCGACCTTCTTTCTTTGTGTTTTCCGCGACATCTTCAAAGTAGAAGCCTTGTTCCTTTTGCAGTTCAACTTCGTCAGGGCGACGCAACAAACGTTTTTTTGCATCTTTGGCCACCAACTTTTGCCAGTTCAAGAACAGAATATCGTCTTTGTGCAAAATGCCTTCGGAAAAATCCGCAATAGTCAAGAGGCTTCGCCCGATATTCGGGAAAAAGTAATCGTAAAACTTGTCGCGGCTTTGCATCGCAAGGTCATCCGAGAAAGTAATCCAAACGAACGCGACATCGTCATTAAAGGCAGGATCATTCTGCAATTCGTGAACAAAATTTGACACCATGAAAGTCTTGCCGGAACCTGTCGGAGACTTGAAAGTGATATCGAGATTATGGCCGCCCGTTTGCCAAAGTTTCTTGAACGTTTCTACGAGACCGTTCGTGCCGAGGACCGCATTTTCTTGGAAAGGAAGCATCTGCATATTATTACCCGTTCAAAGCCTTGTAGATTTCGAGAATCGGTTTGGGAATCGCCTTGATTTCGATGTTTTTCAAATCATCGAATTCGTTTTCAAAGAAGTCGGGAGAATTCCAGCTGAATACATAAACTGTGAATTTTGACTTTTTATCCGTTGCTCGCAATTCATCGATTTTTGCAACAAAATCAGAAACTTTGCCATAATCGCCATTATGATAAATGCATGTGTAGCGTTTTTTCTTTTCCGCATTATCGGAATAGATTTGCCAGAAGCCCTTTGCCGCTTTGGGAACCTTGATTGCTTCCAAGGTATTTTCTGCTAGTGCGATAAGGCAACCTGCTTTTTCAGCAAGTTCCACCTTGTCTGCATCATTGGCGTTTTTACTCTGATGCTTACCGACGAAACCAGTCTTGTAATACTTAAGCGAACCGCCTAAACCGTCAACACTTTCATCCTTTGCGTTTGTGTAGCCACACATTACACGACGGTTGCGTTCGTAGGTGACATTTTCACAGATGTTATTGTCGCCTTCGGATTGTTGAACAAGAATACATTGGCGATTACCGTCATCTTCTTTGTTAAGATTGAGTGTTGCGTGTAGAGTTGTTCCAGAACCGGCGAAGAAATCGAGAATGATAGGTTTATTGTTTCCACCCGAGGAAATTGACAGCAAATGCTTAACCAATAGAACCGGTTTTGGATAAGCAAATGGTTTGGTTTCAAAAATTTCTTTTATATCATCATTACCACTTTCTGTTCTTCCATATATGGCGTCTATTAACAAACTTTTGGGAGTAACTCCCTGGGGCCTATAATATTTTGTGTAAACCTTTCCATTCTTAAAAACAAGTTCTTCATATTGCTTTTCAACCTTTGATTTACTCCATCGCCAACAAGATTGCTTTCCTTTAACAACACGTGGGTAATATTTTTCACCATTCGGTCCTGTTATTTCATAAATAAGAGATTGACTAACTTGAATAGAAGCTTTGTCTAATGTGATGAGCCCATATTCACCCTTATCATCTTTTAAAGGATAGAGTTTGTCATCTAGTTGATAACTCTTGTCAAGTCCCATTTCAAATTTCGCAATGTTCTTAGCGACACATAAAACATATTCATGTTCGGTAATAACAAAGCCAGAATCGTTTCCACCGCCTTGTTTTTTCTTCCAAATAAATTCCGCAACAAAATTCCCTTCCCCAAATACTTTATCACACAACAACTTTAAATTCGCTTGTTCGTTATCATCAATACTGATGAAAATCACCCCCTTATCACTCAGCAAATTCTTTGCCAACTTCAAACGCTTTTCCATAAACGAAAGCCAATAGCTATGGCGAAGCGGATGTTCTTTGGGAACTTTCTGCCCATCGGGAAATTCCGTCAAAAAGCGTTTATCCTTGTAAGTAAATCCATCTGAACCCGTGTTATACGGCGGATCAATGTAGATAACATCAATCTTACCACGGTGGGTATAATTCAAACAAGTGAGTGCGTGGTAGTTATCGCCTTCGATAATCACATGGGGAGGTCTGCCAGCCAAAGGGCCTTCTGCATCAACCGCCTTTTCGGAGACTTCTTCGAGAATTGGAATTTTGTCTTCGGAATCCTTGTCAAAAGCTTCTGGAACATCCATCCAGTTGAGTCCATAACGGACATTCTTGACTTGGGACTTCCAGCGTTCGACTTCTTTTTCCAGTTCGTGGATACGAACCTTGAGACCATCCAATGTTTCTGCCACGTGAACCTCACGGCTAAGGGTGCACGCCCTTATTTAGTGCTGTTCGCGTCACGTTTTCAAATAAAAAAGCGTGGCGTCGAATGCACTTACCGCAACTGAGGCTCTGGTAAACCTATCTATCAATAAGCACAAACGACCCACGCCCATTGCTGGACGTGAGTGTTCGCCTTATTCTCGATAGATTTGAAATTTACCAGATTTCAGTTGCGAGAATAAGAGCTAACTCTACGTTAAACTCGCGCCCTTCACCAAAAGGTGCAGAGCTATGTCAACTGCAATATAGATTATTGGAATGGCGAAAATTGCGGATTTTTTCGAAAATCTCTTGACATTTACCCCTAGAAAATTTATATTTATAGTGCTCAAAAGAGTAGATGGTTCCAAAAATCCCGCCTTTTTATGCTTGTAGGCGGAAGGAGTGAAAGATGCATAAGCGTGTGTCGCCTATCGGCAAGGCTGACGGAGCAACTTTTGAAAACCTTGCAGAACGGGTAAAAAACGTCCATAACGCGACAAGTTCCGTTGCCAAGGGTGCCGTAAACCAGCTGCTGACAATACGAAATTGGGCTATCGGCTGCTATATAGTCGAATATGAGCAAGAGGGGTGCGACCGAGCGAAGTACGGAGCTCGCCTACTGCAGAATCTGGCTGATAAATTGTCCATCAAGGGGCTGGATCGTTCCACGCTTAACGTTTGCCGTCTGTTTTATATTAGGTATCCGCAGATTTGTGCGACAGTGTCGCACAAATTGCAGGGAATAGACTATTTTTCCGGAAATTTGGTTATCATTGAGGAAAAAATTAGGGGCTCAATTTGCGAGACAGCGTCTCGCAAATTCGAAACACCACCAGAATTACTTGTCACCAGGCTTTCATTCTCGCACATTAAAGAAATAATGCCTATTGAAGATCCTGTTGAACGGTTCTTCTATGAACTTGAATGTATCAAGGGGACTTGGAATGTGAGGGAACTTCGTCGACAAATCGATACAAAGCTCTATTTCAGGAGCGGGATTAGCAAAAAGCCGGAGCTCTTGCTACAAAAAGTGGAAAAGGGCGGCGTTAATGCAATTTTGTCGGTCAAAGACGCATATACTCTCGACTTTTTAGATTTGAATGCCAAGGATGAGTTCTCCGAAACCGAATTGGAGCAGGCTATTATGAACCATTTGCAGGAGTTCCTGTTGGAGATGGGCAAAGGGTTCTGCTTCGAGGCCAGACAAAAACGCATTATCATAGACGACGAGTATTATTTTATCGATTTGGTGCTTTATAATCGTTTGCTGCACTGCAATGTGATTGTGGAACTGAAGGTCGGCAAGTTCCGCATCGAACACGCCGCACAACTGAATGCTTACATTTCTTATTTCAAGGACTGCGAGATGGTGGACGGGGACAATCCCCCAATCGGGATTTTGCTCTGTACGGAAAAAGGACCGAAAATGGTCCAGTATGTATTAAATGGCATGGACGAGAAACTGTTTGTCTCAACATACAAGCTTCAACTTCCCGACAGGCAACAATTAGAAAACTTCTTGATTAAGGAAGTGAAGGAGATGGGACTGTAAAGCTTGCAGAAAATAGGCGTAGTCTATCGAGTTGGCCCTAACAAGGGCGGAATTTCAAGCAATTCCTAGAACACGAACTGCTTGCCCGCGAACACGCCCAAAGAAATCAGGTCGCCTTCGGTCACCCCCAGGAAAAATCCGGTGGGGTGGGCGTAGGTGTATTTGCGGGCGCCGACCCAGTCGCCAATAGTGCCCTTGTACACGTCGTCGAATTCGATGGTAAAGTTTCCGAACTTTCCGTTCTTGCCGAAACGCACGCCAATCCACCAGGCCGATGCAGGCGCAAACCCGTTTCTCGCGTCGGAGTTGTCGATGTAGCCGATGTCGCCCAGGTCTTCACGGACGTCGTCGTAGTCGGAGTCTCCCTGGTAGGCCTGGATACCGCCGGCCACGCCCAGAATGATATACTTGCCCAGGTTGGCGTCGATACCCAGCAAGATACGTTCCTGCAGATTCCAGAAGCCGTAGGACTTTTTGCCTTCACCGGTTTTCAGCCAGTCATTGTAGTTGTCAGACCCGTTGATGCTGTAGGACTTCTGCTTCTCTTCGTTGGTGAAGGTGACTATGTCGTTGCAGTCGGCGTCTTCGTCACAGCTGAACTTGAGAGATCCGCCGTAGCCGCCCACTGCGGCGCTTACGAAAAAGACGCTTCCCAGGCGGTAGGTGGCGGCGATGTTTCCGCCGCCGCCGTTCATCTGCTTGATGTTGTCCGCGTCGCCGTTGTAGGCCCAGAATCCGGCGGCGGCCACTTCGACTTCGGTAACGGCGCTGTCCGAGGTGGCCCTGTGGGTCACGGGGGCGGGCATGGAGGCCGCACCCATGGAGTGAAGGGTGGGGGAGCATGCCGTTATCGCCATGAGTATCAAGCCGATAGCAAAAAACTGGACGAGTTTCTTCATTTTTCACTCCTTGTAAAAGAATCTCCACTCTCAAAGATAGTAAACAGTGGTTTTGAATGAAAGACCCCTTGGGTTGGACATTTTTTCTAATTTTTTCCGCACAAAATCCCTTTTTTACGACAAGGAGTCCAACATGGGTGGCTTTTGCGGAGTGGTTTCTAAAGAAGATTGCGTCAGTGACCTCTTTTTTGGGACCGACTACCATTCACATCTCGGAACGCATCGCGGCGGCATGGCGGTGCTGAAATCCAACGGAACGTTCCACCGCTCCATCCACAACATCCAGAACACTCCCTTCCGCAGCAAGTTCGAGCACGACCTGGCCTCCTTCTCGGGCAACATGGGCATTGGCGTTATTTCGGATACAGACCCGCAGCCGCTGGTCATGACCTCCAAGCTCGGTACGTTCGCCATCGTGACAGTGGGCTTGATTACGAATATCGAAGAAATCAAGAACGAGCTTTTCAAGAACAACTGCATGCAGCTCCAGTATTCCACCACCAGTGGAATGGTTGGGCCCACCGAAGTGGTGTCCGCCCTCATTGCTACTCAGGATTCCATCGTCGATGGTCTCAAGTATGTCCACGAAAAAGTCAAGGGCAGCTGCTCCATTCTTTTGATGGACGAAAAAGGCAAGTTCTACGCCAGCCGCGACAGATGGGGCCGCACGCCTATCGTGCTGGGCAAAAAAGACGGCGCCATGATTGCCCTGCAAGAGAGCTGCGCCCTCCAGAACCTGGGCTACGAACACGTGCGCGACCTGGGCCCGGGCGAAGTGGTGGAACTCACTCCCGATGGCGACACCACGCTGGTCAAGCCCGGCGACAAGATGGCCATCTGCTCTTTCCTCTGGGTCTATTACGGTTACCCAGCTTCCTGCTACGAAGGACGCAACGTGGAAATGACCCGCTACCGCTGCGGTTCCGCCCTTGCAAAGCGCACTCCTACCGAAGCCGACGCCGCCTGCGGAATCCCCGACTCCGGAACTTCCCACGCCCTGGGCTACGCCCACGAGGCAGGCATCAAGTTCGCCCGCCCCTTCGTCAAGTACACGCCGACCTGGGCCCGCTCCTTCATGCCCCAAGACCAGAAACAGCGCGAGCGCGTGGCCTCCATGAAACTCATCCCCATTCCGGGGCTCATCAAGGACCGCCGTCTGGTGTTCTGCGACGACTCCATTGTCCGTGGCACCCAGCTCGGCAAGCAGGCCCAAAAGCTCTACTCCCTGGGCTGTAAAGAAACCCACATGCGTATCGCCTGCCCGCCTCTCGTGTTCCCCTGCAAGTTCATCAACTTCTCCCGCAGCAAGAACGAATACGACCTGATTACCCGCCGCTACATCCGCGACCAGGAAGGCGAAAATCCGGACTTGGAAAAATACACCGACCCCGATAGCGATGCCTACAAGGGCATGGTGGAATACATCCGCCAGAAGCTGAACCTCACGACCCTTGCGTTCCAGCGCATCGACGACCTGATACACGCCATCGGTCTCCCGGCCGAACAGCTCTGCACCTTCTGTTGGACCGGCAAGGACTACGCGGAAACCGGCGACTGCTACCGCTGCCCCTGCGAAGGCGGCGAGTGCGCTTGCCACTCCAAGAAAGACAAGGAATAGTCCATATTAAAAAGGGGGAAGAATCCCCCTCGCTCCACAGACCGCTCGGCTCAATCGCATAATAGAACCTACGACATCGCCTCGCTCTCGCCAACACGACTCGTTAAGACGAGTCGCTTTTGGCTCACTGGCCACGTCTCGTCATCCCCGCGAAGGCGGGGATCTCCTTGCCGTTTTCCGCTACCCCCTCGCCTAGGGGCCCAGCCCCTAAGACCCCTGTAAGCGAAAGTAGCATCTATGCGGGCTTGACAATGGCCGAGCACAAACAGTTTCTGCAAAACGTACGCAGCATCACTTTCATTGACAAGTGTATGCTTTTTTTTACATTAGGTTGCAAAAAAAACAGACTTCAAATGATACGCTATTTTCTTTTCCTTTTGTTCCTTGTCCCAACAGTCCACGCCATCACCTGCACGGAAGGACTGCTGATGTATTACAAAGATTGGTATGGGATTTATTTAGGAGGAACAGACGCTTTCCTTGATAGCATTTTTTTCACTTATGACGGAGAATCTTTTCGTTCCGAGAAAATTCTAAGAGAAAAAGATTACGTAAGATCAGTAGTTAAATCGAATGAAGACGGAATAACCCAGACTGATACGACGATTCAGTTTTATCTAGTAGACGATTTAACTACTCTCTCCGACCGCAGCATTGCCTCTAAAAAAATTTTAGGCGACACGGTATTTATCGAAACACTCATAAGTGAAACTCTAACCAAGGAATCCTCTATAGTAGGATCAAGAACAACTAGGGATTCTTCAAAAATTTATAAAGACGGTGTTGTTCTTAATTTTTCAGAATTCTCACAAAAAGAGGGTGAAGATAACTTTTACCTAGGTCACATTGAAGTATCATTAAAAAACGACACCTTGTTCATACTGCATCTTGGATCAGAAGACGGCGCACCGATGGATACTGCTGGTTTTGAAATCTATGTTGCTGACCCAAATGACAGCCATATTTGCCACGAATTCTACCGAGTTCATGATTGCGAAGATGGTTGCACAGATAGCAACGGGAATCCGATAAAAGATGGAGACATTGTACAGTCATACGACCACACCATTACAGAAAATAAAAACGGGTTCATGATAGAAGAAATCCGACACAACGGAACGAACCAATACTTCATGATTTATTCCGATGGAATAACAACATCCATTGCAAAGCGACCTGCCGCAAAAATGAACAGACTCCGCCGCGACTTCTATTTTGATTCCAAAGGACGGAAACATCTGAAAACTGTTCCCTACAGAGTGTTTTTCTGACTCAAAAATTCACCACATTCTCGGAAACATGCCGAATAAAAAAATTTTTCTACAGCTCCAGCATCTTCAAATAATCCATCCGACTATTCAAAATGCGGACAATAAGCACCTTGTCTATTTCAATCCGATAAAAAACGATACAGTTCGATACAGACAAACTACGATATCGACTCAGTGAATCTATTTTGCCCTTTAATGAGGGACCTAACTCAGGAAAAATCGCAAGATTGTCAATAGCATCAAGGATTTCTAGAATTTTTTCATTAGCGGCTTTAGGACTACTCAACTCAGATTCTATATACGCCTTGATAGCGTCCAAATCCTCGGAGGCCTTTGGTGAAAAAACGACAACGGGCATCTACACCTCGTATTTCTTTCGCACATCTGCTGCAGAAAGCCAGCTGCCCTGTTCAGCGGATCGTTCGCCCTCGGAAAGAGCCTTTTGGAGTTTGAGCGCAGCCACCATCCGCTCGTATTCCTTGATATCAATAACAACATAACAACCCCGACCGTTCTTGGTCAGGAACACAGGAGACTCTTCAGAAACATTCTGAAGGACCTCGTTATAATTTCGCAAATCCGAAACCGGCAAGATACAGGGCACTGGCAACCTCCTCTACAAAAATACACAATTTTAAGTAAAATTTCAAGCAGAATTTTAATAAAGTTTAAGCATTTTCTTTGACAAACGTATCGTTTTTTTTTACATTGCGTCGTAAAAAAGGCTATTTATGCGCTATCTTCTTTTTCTGCTTTTCCTAGTCCCTGCAGTCCACGCCATTACCTGCACAGAAGGACTGCTGATGCTTCAACAAAGTATATTCGGACTTTATTTTAATGAAGACGCCTCCTATGACGGTTTCCGAGTGAATTACATAAACAGTGAAGATTTTGAATCACAGAAATTAATATATGAAAAAGAGAAAATCTTAAAAATAAATGAATCTTTCGAGCAAGGAAAATTCAATTCAGATACAAGCTTATTTTTCTATCTAATAAACGATATCTCAAACCCAGCCGACAGTAGCATTGCCTATAAAAAAAGTTTTCTTGGCGACACTGTAGTTATTGACGCAATCGTCGACGAACCTGATTACGAAGATGATACCCGAATTTCACAACAGTCTATCAAGATGTTCAAGAATGGTTTGATCAACAAGTCTTGGGAGTCTAATGGAGAAAAAGACTCTTACGAAGGGGTCACCGAAATCATCCTGAAAAACGACACTCTGTTCAGATTAAATCTCGGCTCAGAAGACGGAGCACCGATGGACACAGTCGATTTTCATTTTTATGTTGCCGAGAAGGACAACAAACACATATGCCATGAATACTATAAAGTTTATGACTGTTGGTCAAATTCATGTTCCGACCAAAAAGGAAATTCCGTCAAAAAAGGTGACATAGGTCAATCTTACGACCAAACTATCACAGAAACAGAAAAAGGCTTTGTAATTGAGCAAGTTCAAAAAGAGGAAATACACCAATGGTATGTTGTTTACTCAAATACGAGTACAACATCCATTGCAAAGCGACCTGCCGCAAAAATGAACAGACTCCGCCGCGACTTCTACTTTGACACCAAGGGGCGGAAGCACCCCAAAGCCCTTCCCTACAGGGTATTTTTCTAAGCCGTAATCGTCGGTGCCGTCTTTGTAATGTCCCTTATCGCTCCAAGTATTCGAGAAAGCATCGAATTCGCTGCCGCCACCATTGCCAGAACCCCCATTTGCGCCGGTAGAGGAGCCGTCACCGCTACAAGCAACAAGAAAAGCCAAAACAGTCTATGCACAAATTTTTTTCATATCGGCACAAAAGTAGTTTTTCACGACCTAGCTCACATAATAAACGATAAAATGCACCCGTTTTCGGGCGCATGTTTTTTATTTAGAACAAACAAAAAGCCGATGAAAACAATCCACCGGCAAATTTTAATCGCCCACTTTTTCTGAAATGCCGTTAGGCATTTTCAATAAATGCATAAGGCGAGTGAAGCAGGATTGCTTGCAAGCCTATTTCCGAGCCCTGCATTTAGTACTGTAGTACAATCCGTGTGGCAATCTAATAGATTTTAATTTCCTGAGATTTCCTTAGCCTTCGCCTCGATTTCGGCGATGGCCTTTTTACGGCCTTCGGCAGAGTCTTCGTTGTTCAGCACGATGTTCACGAACACGGAGCCCGCAACAACGGCGTACACGTGCTTGCTGAGTACCTTGGACTGTTCGCCATTGCGGATGCCGAAACCGCCCAGCACCTTGGCGCCACCCTTACCGACGGTGTCAATAAAGTCGAGCGTCGCCTGGTCAATGGTGGTCTCGCTGCCGGTCGTGCCCGCACGGAGTGCGGCATAGATGTACTTGAAACCTTTAGACGCCATGGTCTCGAGGCGTTCCTTGGTCATACTGGGAGCGGCCACCGGAATATTTTCGAGGCCGTGCTTCTTGCAAGCTTCAGTCAGACCTTCGTCATGGTCGAACGGAAGGTCCGGAATGATGCAGGCGGAAACGCCTGCGTCCTTGCACATCTTGACGAAGTTTTCGACGCCCGGCGTAAAAGCCAGGGAGCCATAGGTCATGATGTAGATGGGCGTCTCGGGGTGGCGTTCGTGAATCTGCTTCACGATGGCAAGTCCCTGCTTGGTGGAGTAGCCCTTTTCCAGCGCGATGGTCGATGCCGTCTGAATCGCCGGACCGTCGGCACTGGGGTCGCTGAAGGCCAGCTGGATTTCAAGGATGTTGGCGCCACCTTTCACAAGTGCGTCGGCGATGGCGATAGAAGTTTCTGCGTCCGGAAACCCGGCAATGAGATGAGACATTAAGTTCATAGTGGTAATGGGGTGTGGGGTGTGGGGTGTGAGGTGTGTGGTGTGAGGTGTGAGGTGTGGGCTTAGTCATCCGTTGTCAGTTATGAGATCTCTCATTTCACATTACACATTCCTCACTGCACATTGCATCGTCTCCGCATCATGGATGTCCTCGTTGTTTTCGAGGCGCTTGAGTTCGGCCTTCAAGAATTCCTTCCACTTTTCAGGGCGGAACACCGGGCTTGTGATAAAGATGTCCTTGTCGCCGCGGCCGCTCATGTTGATGACAAGCGCCTTGTCCTTCGGGAGTTCCTTCGCAATCTTCATGGCGGCGGCACCGGCATGGGCACTTTCGAGGGCGAAGAGAATGCCTTCGTTACGGGCGAAGAACTTCACCGCATCGAGAGCTTCCTTGTCGAGAATGGCGGTAAATTCCACGCGGCCCGATTCGCCGAGGGCCGCAAGCTGCGGGCCAATACCCATGTAGTCAAGACCTGCCGAAATGGAGCGGGTCGGCATGGACTGACCGTCTTCGTCAATGAGGAAACGGCTCTTGTAGCCCTGCACAATACCTTCGCGGCTGGCGTTGCCCGTCATGCGGGCGGCGTTTTCGCCCACATTCGGTCCGATACCGCCAGCTTCTGCACCAATCAAACGTACGTTCTTGTCTTCGATAAACGGGGTGAACACGCCGATGGAATTGCTACCGCCACCCACGCAGGCCACAACCGCAGCGATGTCGATGTTACGTTCTGCAGCCTGGCGCTTGACTTCTTCACCGATAATCGACTGGAAGGTACGAACGATATCCGGGAACGGAGCCGGGCCCAGGGCGGAACCCAGCACATAGTGGGTATTCTGGAAATTCGTAGCCCAGTCGCGCATGGCTTCGTTCACTGCGTCTTTGAGAGTGCGGCTACCGCTGGTGACCGGCACCACCTTCGCACCGTACATTTCCATGGTGGCCACGTTGGGCTGCTGACGGCGGACGTCCACTTCGCCCATGTACACGACGCATTCGAGGCCGAGCTTTGCGCAAGCGGCTGCGGTAGCGAGCCCGTGCTGACCGGCACCCGTTTCGGCGATAATGCGGGTCTTGCCCATCTTCTTCGCCAAAAGGCACTGGCCGATGGCGTTGTTGATCTTGTGGGCACCGGTGTTGGCAAGGCCTTCCAGCTTGATGTAAATCTGCGCTCCGCCTAAAAGCTTGGTCGCCGTCGGGGCGAAGTATAGCGGAGTCTCGCGGCCAATGTAGTCCCGCTGGATAATGCGGAGCTCTTCCAGGAATTCCGGGTCGTGAATGTACTTGTTGAATGCCGCTTCCAGGTCGTCCAGCGGACGGCGGATGATTTCAGCAACATACTTGCCGCCGAACTTGTCAAAGAAACCGTTGTCAGAGGTTATGGGGTGTGAGGTCGCGCCTGCGGCGCTTTGAGGTGTGGGGTTCATAGTTGCGTGAGTCATTTTGAGCGGATGGGTTGGGGTTTAAATTCTTGTTTAAAGGTTAAACGGACAAAAATTAAAGGCCTTCGGGAGTCCGAAAGCCTTTTTCAATTCTTGGTTGCAAACACTTGATGAAAACAGCAAACCGGACTCTATTTCGTAGAGCCCCACCACCAACGGTTGAAACGGATTACTGCGTTCATCTTCATGTGTCAAAATTTAGGAAGTCACGACCCCATTGGCAAGGGATTCCTCACAAAATAACACAAAAAATAAGGCGTCGGGAACACCGAGCGCCTTTTTAAACACTGGATGAAAATGGCAATACCTAAATCCCTTCTTTGAGAACCTCGTCGATAGCGGCGCTAGCGTCAAAGCGGATTGCCAAATTCATCTTAATGACTTCAATATATATACTAATTCGTTGTCTGTCAATAGGTTATGACGCTGTTTTTGTAAAAATTTAGTTAGATTTTTGGCGAAAAAGGGCTTAAAAAATGCCCAAAATGGCCCGAATTAGCTATTTTTGGGGAAAAGAGGCGAATATGCCCTTAGTCCAAAAATTGAAAAAGATTCACCTGACCCACCAGATTGTCATTGCCTTTGTGCTGGCAATCATTGCGGGGTGTTTGCTACAATCTTTTCCAGAATTTGTAAACGCTTTCATCAAGCCTTTTGGGATAATCTTCCTGAACCTCCTGAAATTTATCGTGGCCCCGCTGGTGCTGCTGTCTATTGTCGTGGGGATTATTTCTGCAAAGAACCTTTCGAATATTGGGAAAATCGGCTTTTACACTCTTGTCTATTTCATGTTCACTACGGTGCTTGCTACAGTGCTCGGCCTCTTGATCCCGACGGCGCTAAAGGGTTGGCTGCCCTTGATCAAGATACCGGAAGCTAACGTAGCTGCACCTGTTAGCCAGAACTTTTCGCTGGTAGAACAGATTATTGATTTTTTCCCGAACAATCCTATTGCGCCGTTCTATTCGGCCATTATGATTCAGGTGATTGTCATCGCCGTTGTTTTCGGGGTGGCTATTGTTCATGTGGGAGCCGCTGCGGAACCTGTGCGGAACCTGGTCCTAAGCCTTAACGAGGTTGTCCAGAAAATCCTGAAGTACATCATGTGCCTTGCTCCCATAGGAATTTTCTGTATGCTCACGCCGGTGGTGGTCAGTAACGGCCCCTATGTGTTGGGTTCCCTTGCGGCCGTAATCGCCATGGCGTACGGGTGTTTTTTGGTTCATGCCCTTGTGGTTTACTTGCCGTGCCTGCGCCTCTTGGGGCGGTATTCACCCTTGCAGTTCTTTAAGCACATGCAACCCGCCCTGATCTTTGCTTTCTCCAGCGATTCGTCGGTGGCAACGCTACCGTATAGTATCAAGAGTACAGAGAAGATGGGTGTCAAGCGGGATATCGGTTCGTTCGTGCTGTCGTTGGGGGCCACCATCAATATGGACGGCGTGGCTATCTATCTGTGCGTTTCTGCGGTATTCATGGCCGCATGCTGTGGAATTGCTCTTACTCCCGGAATGTATTTGAGCATTGCTTTTATGGCCACGGTTGCCTCTATCGGTACTCCTGGAATCCCGGGCGCTAGCCTCACGTTCATGGCAATGCTCTTTGCCTACGTGGGGATTCCTGTGGAGTGCGTCGCCGTGGTGGCGGGCATTGACCGGATTATTGACATGGGCCGTACGGTTATGTCTGTGGTGGGGGATGCCTCCTGCGCGGTCATTGTGCAGCGGCTTGTCTCTAGGAAGGCGGATAGCGCTTAATTTCTCCAAAATCCTGGATTTTTGCGGTCCCTTGTGAGAAAATGGGCCTTTTTGAAAAAATTTATTTATATTTATGATGACATAGTTTAGAGTTCGCTCTTATTCGGACAGCTGGAAAACGACCAATATTTCATCGTCTAGGAATAAGGCCGATTGCTCGCACCCTGTGGTGTGGGTCGTTTGTGCCTGTTAGACGATTGGGTTACTTGGTCGTTACCTCAGCTGTTTAGGGCACTTGCGGTTCCACACCTTTTTTTGTTGGGGATAAAGATGAAAAGAGTCCTGCTTTTCGCTTTGTTTATTGCGGCATGGGCCTTTGCCGAAGAAACGTGTCTGGATCTTTGCTCGTCGTGTATGAGCGAGTCTAAGCCGGATGCATGTTCCAAGGTGGAAACGCTTTGCAAATGTTCTAGCTTGGTGGAGAATTTAAGGCAAGAACTTCAAAGCAATGATTCGGTGGTTGCAGAGTCGCCTGCTGTAGATTCTTCGACTGTGGACTCCTCGGCAGTAGATTCCACGGCTGTAAATACAGCGGCCGTAGATTCTTCAGTTACTGATTCATCGGCCGTGGATTCTTCGGTTGTGGCAAAGACCGCTGCGGACACGTCTGTTACGGACACGGCTAAGAATACCGTGGCAGAATCGGACTCTGTTCCTAAAGAAAACGAAGTGTTCTATATGGGCGTTTCCCTTGGTTATGAAAGCTATCATGAGGCTCGCGTTGCGGGTATTCCTGTTGAAGACGATTCTCAATGGGGCTTGAATCTTGGTTTCCTTTTGCGTTGGTACTTATATCGTTGGGGATCTTTCCAAACAGGTATAAACGTGGTGTACCATCAGGCAGAATACGATGCCAGTGATTGGGATGTGGATGATTACGATATGGGTTATAAGAGTATTATGGTTGAATTGCCTCTGCAGGTACGGCTTGGTATGCCTTTGGGTAAAACGCCTATAAGCCCCTTTGTAAGCCTTAATGTCTATGTACGAAAACCGGTGTATGCCTGGGTTGATTATTATGCGGCAAGGGAACATCAGGGCATTATTGAATTGGGCGGAGGATATTACCAGAACACGGCTCCAATAACAGAGTATTTGGTGGATGATTCAGCTGATGGCTTTTATAAAACGGAAGACTGGGAGTTCCTTGAATATGCCGGTATAGGTGTTGAAGTCAATAGATATGTCTCGTTGCAATGGCAGTTCCTACTTTTTTCTACCGTAACCTATTCTGATGCCAGGGATTATGCAAATTATCTCGATATCTTTGATGAAAAAATTACATGGCGAGCCATTCTTGACATCGTTTGGTAGGGGGAAGATTATGAAAAACTATATAAGCTCTTTGATCTTTGGTTTGTCCGTCGCTCTCCTTGGAGCCGGTTGCAGTAGCGAAAGTCCCTTCGACGTGGCGGAAGATGATTTTTCAAACGTTAAAGATTCACAAGGTGTAAGTGAAGAAGATGCTGTGCCAGGATCTAGTACGTCTACTAGTGATCGGTTGGTGTACTGTAGCTCTAGTACGGAATCTAATTACAAAGATGAAACGGAAATTTTTTTATATAAGGGATTTTCTGTAGAGGTAGATCTAACCCTGTTCAAACAGGTTACTGACAATTGGGAGAAAATGAATTCTCACAAGGGCGATTACAATGATGGAGATCCCGCAATCGCGTTTTATATTAAGACCTTTTCGGATGATACGCTGGTAGATTCGGTGAAAACGGATGTGTTTAAGCCGGGTGAGGATCTAGGAAAATGGGTTGGACATCAATACTTTACCAAGTCTTTTTCTGGTGGTGTGAACAAGATTCATGTTTGCCCAGAAGTTTATGAGCGTAACGTTTTTGAACCTAATGTTTTCCATTCCTCTGGATATTGCTATGTCATTCATGATGCAGGTGATAAAGTCGGCATACCTATTACGCAGAATGATAGTTATGCTACAGATTGCGAATTGGAATGGACTGTAAATATTAGCTATCAATAACGGCAGCGAACAACGTCCTGATTTTATCGTGATTCTTGATGCCAGGGGCGTCTTCAACGCCGCTGGAAACGTCGATGAGTTCGGGACGGAATTTTTCACAAATTGTGCCGACATTTTCGGAGGTGATACCGCCTGCAAGCCAGAGGGGAATGTCTCTCGTTTTTTCGAGTAATAAACTTTCGGGAATGGTCTTGCCGGTTCCGCCGGGGATTCCTTCTACCTTTGCATCCAACAAAATGCGGGGCTCGCCGTGGGTGCGGAGGTCGGCAACCTGCTCAAAGTCGGAGGCTTCGCCTACGCGGGCGGCACAGTAATGGGCGAGGCTGTTGTCGGCTTCTGATGGAGCGATTCCGTGGAACTGAATTGCATCGAGAATGCCTTCGCGGGCAAGCTTGATGGCGGTCTTGCCTTCTTCTGATTCTGGATCGGTGATGACGCCGATTAGGAGGGGAGATCCTTCGACGCGCTGTGCTTGCTCGGGATGACATAAACGCAGTTTGCTTGCGAAATCTCTTACAAATGCCTCGGTCGTAAGCCGTTTGGTGTTACTGAAGACAAACCCGAGCATGTCTGCACCCAGTTCGGTTGCAAGCAAGCCGTCTTCGACACGGGTGATGCCGCAGATTTTTACAAGAGGACGAGTTCTCGTTTGGATGGAGATTGCTTCGTCGCTACACTCCTCGCAATGACAAGTCGTGCTGGATTGTGCGGCTTTACGTTCAGCGAATTTTTTCCAAAACTGGCCACGGGCATTTTCGCACCCGCTTTCGAATGCGGCCACGACTTCCTTGGCAAGCGGCGGATTTTTTGCGACGGCTTCGCCCACCAGGATTCCTGTAAACCCAAGGCTGCGCGCATAGTCGGCGTCGGCCGGCGTGTGGATACCCGATTCAAAGACAGCCTTTGCAGGAAGCTTGCTACGCACTGACGCGGGAATCAGCGGGTCGGTGTGGAATGTAGCCAGGTCGCGGGAATTCACGCCTGCGACAATCGTCTTCGCTGCGTCAGCCCCGAGTGCGCTCGTGACAACCGAAAGCTTGCGGAAGTCGTCTTTTTCGCGAACTTCAACAAAGGCCTGCATGTCAAAAGACTGCGCACGCTTCGCCATGCGTACAAGCTGTTCGTCATCCAGAATGCGGGCAATCAAAAGAACGGCATCTGCACCGCAACGGTAGGCGATGTCGATTTCATCTTCGTACAGCAAGAAATCCTTGCGGAGCACGGCGCAGGCGTGTAGCCCCTGCTGACGGCGCTTTTCCATCAGGTCTGCAACCGCAATCAAGTCACGGAGAGAACCCTTGAAAAAATTTCCTTCGGTCAGCACCGACACCGCCTGGGCATGGGCCTCGGCGTAAGTTGTCGCAAGCCCTACCGGATCCAGGTCCGGAGCGATATCGCCCTTCGATGGCGATGCGCGCTTGACTTCGAGAATCGCTCCCGCATTGCCGAGGAATTCCGTATGGCCTACGCGGCGCTTTTCCGGAATGTCGATGCCAAAGTTAAGCCCAAGCCGTTCGATGTCGGCTTTGCGCATCCGCACGATTTTTGCAAGAATATCTTCGCTCATTTTGTTGCCTTGCTGCGTAATCCTGAATGTATCTCATTAAAACATCATCCTGGACACTTCTTGTCGAATCGTCATCCTGAACAACCGAAGGTTGTGAAGGATCCAGGCCTGGATTCTTCGTCCCCTTACAGGGTCCTCAGAATGACATTACGAGTTCGTCGCGACCTTCACTTCTTCAATCTTCTTCAGCACGGAGCCGTCTTCCATGGCCTTCATGGCCTTGTCGAAGCCTTCCTTGATGCTGGCTGCCTTCTTGCTGATGTAGAGGGCGGCACCGGCGTTCAGGGCGCAGGCGTACTTAATGCCCGGACGGCCCTTGCCGTTCAGCACGTCGAGAGCGAGGTTGAAGTTGTCGACGCCCGTACCACCGGCGAGGTCTTCGGGATCCACGGAGGGGATGCCGAAGTCCTTGGGGTCGATGCGGTAAGTCTTGTACTCGCCATCTTCCAGGATTTCAGCGATGGTCGTCGGCACGCAGGGTGAAATTTCGTCGTAGCCGTCATCACTGATGGCAACCATCACGCGCTTTGCGCCGAGGGCCTTCGCCGCCTTGGTAAAGGGTTCCAGCACGGTCGTGCTATAGACGCCGAGCATCAGGTACTTGGCTTCGGCCGGGTTCGTGAGGGGGCCGAGCAGGTTCATGATGGTCTTCACGCCGAGAACGCCGCGAACCGGGCCGGCAAAACGCATGGCACTGTGGTAAACAGGCGCCATCAGGAACACAAAGTTCGTCTTGTTGATGACGCTTGCAGCTTTGTCCGGAGTCATGTCAAGCTTGAAACCTGCCGCGGTGTAGAAGTCGGCGGCACCAGACTTACTGGAAACCGCGCGGTTGCCGTGCTTAGCAATCTTTGCGCCACAGCTTGCAGCAATCAGGCCGGAGAGCGAGCTCACGTTGAAGCTTCCCTTGCCGTCGCCACCGGTACCCACGATGTCGGTGAGTTCGTCGCCGCTGTAAGGGAACTTGCGCTTCTTGCTGCTGAGTACCTTCGCACAACCGGCGATTTCATCGGCAACAGGGCCCTTGCTGGAAAGTGCCGTCAGGATGGCGGCCATCTGACGTTCGTCCATAATGCCGTCAGTCAAGTCTTCCATGAACATTTCGGCGGTTTCACGGCTCAAGTCCTTGCCTTCGGTAAGCGTATTCAGAATGCCTCGCACATCGAGAGGTTCGCGACGGTAGTTGAGGAACGCCTTGAAGAATTCGTCGGCGCGTCCGCTGGCGATAGATTCCGGGTGGAACTGCACGCCTTCAATGGGGAGCGTCTTGTGGCGAATGCCCATGATGTCGCCGTCGGTAGCGCGGGCGGTCACTTCGAAATCCGGAGAGAGCGTCGCTTCGTCAACGACCAGGCTGTGGTAACGCGTGAAGATGTTCTTCTTGCCGATGGTGCGGAAGAGTCCCTTGCCGTCCAGGTCGATTTCTTCGGCGATGCCGTGCTTGATGAACTTGGCCTGCACAATCTTTGCGCCAAAGGCGTAACCGATGGCCTGGTGACCGAGGCACACGCCGAGAATCGGGAGCTTGCCCGCAAAGTGCTTGATGGCTTCCACGGAGATGCCTGCGTCTTCGGGGCGGCCCGGACCCGGGCTCACAATGAGGCGGCTCGGGTTCAGCTTTTCAATGTCGGCAATAGTGCATTCGCGGCTACGGAGCACGCGGATTTCTTCGTTAGTGATTTTTGCAAGCGCCTGGTAGACGTTGTAAGTAAAGGAATCGTAGTTATCAATAATGACAATCATCTTAGTTTTCTCCTTCGAGCACGGCGCGGATGGCACCCAATTTTTCATTCGTTTCTTCAAATTCGCGGTCGGCGTTAGAGGCCGCGACAATGCCACCACCGGCCTGCAGGCTGATGGTCTTGCCCTGCTTGAGGCAGCAACGGATAGCGATGCAGAAATCCAAATCACCGTCGGATTCCATATAGCCTACTGCACCGGCGTAGAAGCGACGCTTGACTTTTTCGAGGCCAGAAAGGATTTCAATGGCGCTGATTTTCGGAGCGCCGCTCACCGTACCTGCCGGGAAGCTGGAACGCAGCACTTCAATCGCCTTCTTGTTCTTTGCCACACTGCCCTGCACGTCAGAGACCAGGTGAATCACGTGGCTGAACTTTTCGCATTCCATGTACTTGGTGGTTTCCACCGTACCCGCTTCGCAAACGCGGCCGAGGTCGTTACGGGCCAAATCCACGAGCATCAGGTGTTCGGCGCGTTCCTTCGGGTCTCCCTTCAGGTTCTTCATCAGGGCTTCATCTTCGGCATCATCCTTGCCGCGGCGACGGGTACCTGCAATCGGGTGAATGGTGGCAATGCCTTCACGCACACGCACGAGGCTTTCGGGCGAGGCACCGATAAACTGATGCGTACCGTAATCGAGGAAAAACATGTACGGAGACGGGTTCACCGTGCGGAGCCTGCGGTAAATATCCAGCGCAGCGATGTCGCTTGCAAACTGGATGCGGCGGGAAGGTACGGCCTGCACGATGTTGCCTGCGATGATGTGCTTCTGTAGGGCGGCGACCTTTTCCACGTATTCCTTGCGGGACTGTTCCAGATCGGTCATCGTAATGCCCTTGCCGTACTGCGGTTCGGGAGCGAGGTAGCTGAAGTCCAAATCGGCAAGACGTGCTTTTACGTTCTCGATAGCAGCCTTCAGGTCAATCTGGTGCTCTTCATAGTTCAGGGCGAACAGGTGAAGCTTTTCGGTAAAGTGGTCAAACACGATGTAGATGTGGCCCACCAAAAATTCCGCTTCGGGAATGTTGAGTTCATCGACCTGCGGGGCAAGGCGGATGGTATCGCAGCGGGCGCAGAATTCGTAGCCCAGGTAGCCCACGCCCGAGGAGGGAATCGGAATCTGGTTGGGCGGCACCGTATTTTCGGCAGAAATCAGCGTGAGGGCATCGAGAATATCGCCCTCGCCTTCCTTGAGGAAGGTGCCTTCCTTGCCGTCAATGATGATGCTCACGTCCTTCTCGTTCTGGCGCAGACGGAAGCCCTCGTCCACCATCAAGGTAGAGTAGCGGCTACGGCCATGCGAAAAACTCGCCGACTCGAAAATCGCCTTCGCGCCCAGCTTCTTGCCGAGCGAAAACGGGGTGTAACGTTCGCCCGGGAGCGCCACGTAGATGCTATCAGTACGCGGTTCGTAACCCGGTTGTTCTGTAATGTGCTTGATCTTGTTGGTCATTTTGATCCTCTGGTTTTAAAAAGGTTTGGGGTATGAGGTCGCTCGCAAGCTCGCTTTGAGGTTTAATGAATTGACATCTCAAGAGCAACGAGGGCTATATCCATTCTGTTTAAACTTTTGCGTTCCTGGTTTAGGGTTTCGCAAAGGCTTAGGTCCCGGAGGATTTCAATGATTTTGGTAAAAAAGAAAGGCCTCCGCGAGTCCGGAAGCCTTTGCTTTAAAATCTTGGGTGATTTGCGACAAATACCGGGCTCTATGTTAGAGTCCGCGCCACCAACGATGGTTAAGGGTTGCACATGTCACAAAGTTTATCATGGGCACAAAGATATCAATACAAGTTAACCTCGGCAAGGGGTCTCTTCAAAAAAAAATCAAAAAATTGCAAATAAATGCAATTTTTTACATTGTGTGTAATAAAAAAGGCGCCATTAGACGCTCTTTTCATATATAATATATGTTGTCAAAAATGATTAAACTCGGTTACTGGGCCTTTGCTTCGGCTGCACCGTTGTTTGCTGTCGTAGCGCTCGAATCAGCCACCGTGGCATTCGAATCGCCCGGAGCAGCAACCTCGATCTTGGCAATCTTTTCCCAGTCTTCCTTGTCGTAGTTCCTCAGGAACATGGCCCCCTGGTAACCGCGGATAATTTCTACCGCCTTGGCGCTGTCCTTCTGGCTAAGGGCGTCCTTGGCGTCTTCCAGCACATCCTTCTGGGCGTTCCGCTTGTCCAGGATTTCGCCCATGCGGTTCTGGCGGAGCACTTCCATGGTATCGCTGACAAATCCCAGGTCCCAGGTGCTGTCGAAGCAGGCTTCTGCATCCAGGTATTTTTCGGGGTTCGTGGCCGCCTCGTCAAAAAGGGCATTGCAGCGGGCGAAGGTCTCGGCGCTTTCGGTCTTGGAATGTTGGTAATACTGGTAACCGCCCACGATCAGGCCGATAACCACCAGCAAGAAGAGCCCGTCCTGCCAGCCCATAATGGGGCCGCTGGGCATCTTGGGCCTTCCGTTGACGGTTTCCCCGGCTTCTAGTTTTTCTTCTGCTTCGTCAAAAGGGCTTTTTCCGTTTAAGAAACTGAACATGATTCTACCTTACCTTTTGGATAGTGCGTCAAAGACGCGGGCATATAAATAAATCTGTTTCACGAGGCTTGCAAAGCCGTTGCTCCGGGTGGGGGAGAGCCCTACATTCAGGCCGATGTCCCTAAAGAATTCTGGGTTTACAGACAAAATAGCAGACGGCGTCTGGTCGTTGTAAATCTGTAATGCCAGCGCTCCAAGGCCCCGGCTAATCAGCGGGTTGGTGGTTCCGCCTTCTACGTCCATTTCGAAATGGATGACCTCGCCGTTGAAGTTCGGCACCAAGTACATGGTAGAGGCGCAGCCCTGGATGATAAACTTTTCAGCCTTGAGGGCGGGGTCCATTCCCTTGTGGTTGCGGGCGAGACCCAGCAGGTATTCCCACTTGCCGTCGGCGTCTGTAAAGCTTGCGAATTTCGCCCGGAGTGCGTCCTGTCGTTCCTGGATAGATTCTGGCATGGTTCGACCTTAACGCAAGAACGAGCGCATCTTCCAGATGACTGAGGGGCAGGACCAGAGCACGTTCCAGAAAATGCGGACCAGGGTCTGTTTTTCTCGAGGCAGTCTGGAGAGCCGCTTGGCGGCCTTGTCCAGCTGGTCATCGGTAATGCTGTTGAAACCCGCCTTGGCGTTGGCGATTTGCTTGTGGCTTTTGCCCAGGGCTTCCATCCAGCGGGTGAGGGTAGAGGCCTCGATGGCTTCCCGGTTTTCTCCGCTGTCCTTGAGCCACTGGTCCACCGCTTCGGCGGCAATCTTTCCGCTGATCAGGGATTCCACGATGCCGGACCTGCTGATGGGGTTCACGCAGCTGGCGGCATCGCCCGCCTTGAAAAGCCCGCATTTGGCGAGAGGCTTGTCGGACTGCCCGCAGGCGATCATGCCGCCATAGACGGCCTTCACTGTCGCCTCCGGGTAATTTTTGGCGATAAAATTCATGAGTTTCTGGCGCAGGGGCTCTCCGTTCTTTACGGTCTTGCCCAGCACGAAACCGATGTTCACTTCTTTGCCGTCACGGGGGAAAATCCAGCCGTAACCGTCCTGGAATTCGCTACCGAAGAACAACTCGATGTGTTCGGGACTGTGTTTGATACCGTCTGCTACGGCAAAAATACCTGTTTCCAGGTCCGTGTCGCCGGACTCGATTCCTTCGAGGCTGGGTATGTTCCGGGTGAGCCTGCACCCGGGGCCCGAGGCGTCAATGATGGTCTTTGCCGACAGGGTGACGGATTCGTCTCCCTGGGATACCTGGACGTTCCAGCCAGTCTCGGTGCGTTCCAGCTTGTGGATAAGGGTGTCAAAATGGCATTCTACCCCGTGGTTCTTTGCAGAATCGGCGATGCTCTTGTGGAACAGGGCCCTGTTGAGAATCAGGCCGCAGTCCTTGCTGTAGAACTCGGCGCGGTAACGCTTGGGCGAGGTAAAGTAAATGCCCGAAAGTTTGCCCCGCACAAAGGCGGGATCAATGGGCCAAAGGGCCGCAAGCCTATCAGCAGAAACAGCCTCTGCACAAAAGATGGGCTCCTTCCAGGGGGCTTTCTTGTCCAAAAGAAGAATCCGTCTGGCAGTGCCGGTCAAGTACCCTAGGGTACAGGCTGCCATCAGTCCTGCGGGACCGGCCCCGCAGACTATGACATCGTACTCTTTTTGAGCGAAATTTGACATTTCAAGGCAAAAAATAGCATTGTTTTACATTTTTCTTGCCTTTATCTGAATTTTTTTATTTATTTTAGGGGTATCCGTTATTTTGGATTTTCCATAAAGGGAACGTGTATATGAAAATGATGAAAATTTCGAAGTTTGGCCTTTGCCTGGTCGGTGCTCTCGCCATGAGCGGTTTTGCTCAGAACGAGTGGTCTGGCAAGGACCTCAACATTTCTTTCCGCGATAAGCGTATCGACGGCTTTAACTTCAGCAATGCCAAGGCGGTCAAGAACGTTACGGACTTCCAGCGTGCAGCAGGCGAAAAGCCGAATTTCAAGGGTGCGAACCTCTCCGGGGTGTCCTTCCAGAACGCCGTGATTAGCGAAGCGAATTTCAACAATGCCATCCTCAAGGGCGTGGTCATTAGCGGTGCCGACATCCGTGGTTCCGATTTTAAGGGCGCCGACATGGAAGAAGCCAACCTCTACCGTGCAACGCTCCTGGACAGCCAGTTCCCCCAGACCAACCTGAAGAATGCCCGTCTGGACATGATGAAGGTTTCTGAAGAAACGGACTTCAGCAAGTCGGACCTGACCATGGCGTCCGTCAACGAAGTGGACCTTACTCGCGCCGATTTCTCCAAGGCGAACCTCACCAACACCAACTTCGCCCGTTCCTTGATGGCTAACAGCGATTTCCGCAAGGCTACCCTGAACCACACGGACTTTGCGGGTTGTAACCTGATTGCCGCAAACTTCAAGGGCACGGACCTGGTGGATGTGAACTTTGCCAAGGCCGGTCTTTCTCAGGCGGAATTCGGCGGCGCTGAATTCAAGAACGTGAACCTGCAGGATGCAGACCTTTCTCTGACCACCTTCAACGACGTGGACCTGTCCAAGACCCAGCTCCAGCGTGCCAAGTTCGCCCAATCTACGGTAAAGAACATGGAATTTGCCAAGCAGGATCTTTCTGGCGTGGTGTTCGACAAGGGCAACGTGTCCAAGAGCAACTTCGAAAAGGCTAAGCTCGACAAGGCCTCCTTCTATGATGCTTCTGTGGAAAAGGATGTCTTCAAGGAAGCCGAACTCATGAAGAGCGTCTTCGACGGTGCTTACATCTTCAAGACCATCTTCGACAAGGCCGACCTTACCAAGAGTAACTTCGCAAACGCAACCATCGAACGCTCTGATTTCCAGCTGGCCCAGATGTCCGGTACGAGTTTCGCCGGAGCAAAGCTCATCAAGGTGAGTTTCTTGAACGCGAACCTCCAGGGTATCAAGATTGACGCCGACACCAAGATGGAAGATGTGGATTTTTCCGGTGCTGACCTGAGCAACGCGAAGATTGAAAAGTTCACGGCCAAGCGCGTCATCTACGACAACAAGACCAAGTTCCCCAGCGGGTTCGATCCGCGCCAGTTCGGCTTCACCAAGCCCGGTGAGAAGGCTGCCGAAGTGGTGGTGAACAAGAAGCAGGGCGACAAGGTTGCCGAAGACGCCATGCCCAAGAAGAAAAAGAAAAAGAAGAAAAGACACTCTGACGATGACGATTTCTAGTCGTTCCTGATTAACGGATTTGAGACCTCGCGCAAGCGGGGTTTCTTTTTTTATGAACAAAAACAGGTGCCCCGTTCGGAGCACCTGTTTTGTAGTTAAAGGAGATTCCCGGTCAAGCCGGGAATGACAATTGTGAGGCGACGCTGCCGTCTCCGTAGCGCTTGATACTAGTACAACAATGCGAACACCATGCCGGGGCGGAAGTACTTGCCAGCGGTGTACTTGAGTGCCGTGCTGTGGAGCAACATGAACAGCGCGCTTGCTTCAACCTTGTTGGCCTTCGCGATGCTGCCGAATGCCTTCACAAAGGCGGGCAGGTTGCGCGGGAGCTTCGGGCTGATGCGGGAGTCTGCAAGGAGGGCGCCCTTCTTCAGGAGTTCCTTATGCATCTTGTCGGCGGCGGTGGCGCTGAGGCCGAATGCCTTCACCAGAGCTTCCGGGTGCAGGCGGCAGGAACCGTTGAATCCTTCCGGTGCGGCGAAGGGGATGCGGGCTTCTTCGTAGAGGTTGCGGATCATGGAATCACCCATGTCGGCAGCCTGCTTTTCCAATCCGTGGTGCATCATGGCACACATGATGCTGTACTGGATGCCAATCCACACGTCGTGAGCCTGGAAGTTGAATTCGTCCAGCGGAGAGCCGTCCTTGCGGACAAGGTTTGCGGCACCGATGAGCGGGCTGTTGGCCTTGTAGTTCGTGTTGAAAACGCGCAACAGGTTGGCCTTGGCCTTCTTCTCGTCGCTGATGGGCTTGAGACCCAGCAGGCGCAGGTAGGTGTCGGCGAGCATCGTGTCGGCGAATACGTCGTCGCAGTCGTTGGCAATCTTTGCGTTCCAGCTGGCGGTAAAGGCGTCCTTACACTGGGCGGTGAGCCATGCCTTCTTGAGGCCGCGGAGTTCATTCTTGGAAAGTTCCACGTCGCTCGGGATAACGCCTCCGTTCAGCCATTCGTTGATGGTCTTGAGGGCGGCCTTCACGTTGGTGCCGTCGATGACGAGGGTGTCCTTGATGGCGTCGGCGAGCTGCGGGAGCTTGCCTGCCACAACGTCCTTCGCTTCCATCGGGGTCACGAAGAAGTGGTAGTAGCCTTCGGCTTCGTCCCACAATGCTTCATCGAATTCCTTGTTGGCGGCGTCGGCCTTCGCGTTCCAGGTGTCGGCTTGTGCCTTGTCGCCGAGGATTTCGGCAATACGCGCCGCAGCGCGGAGGCCTGCAATCCAGAGGCTACCGCAGTACACGGAAATGCCGTGGCTGGAGAGGTTGTCGAAGGTGTCGTCGGTACCGTGGGTAAGCGGGAAGTTTTCGCCATCGTTCACCATCTTTTCGAGGTACTGCATGGCGGCATAGACGGCTTCCTTGCAGTCCTGCAAGTTCTGCTTGTCCTGCGTCTTCACGTAATGGCGGAGCACCATCAGCACGTACTTCGGGGCGAGATCCTTCCATTCCTTCACGTTGTGCCAGTCGTAGGCATCGGGTTCGGCATCGAAGGGGCTTCCCAGGTCGTGAATCACGGCGCCACGCACGGCGCGGGGGCCTTCCAGTTTCGGGTCGGGGAGGTCGGCGTAGGGGAGGTTCACGTATTCGTGGTGGCGGCGACGGTTGTTGTTCACGGCGAGAATCGCATCGCCGAAGCGCTTCATCACCACGCCGTCGAGACGCGGCATCAGGGCCATCAGGCTGAAACTTCCGTAGAAGTAAACGTCCAGGGAGTTGAAGAACGGATAGTCGGCGCATTCACGAACCAGGAAACGGTCGTCCTTGTCCCACACGGTGGCTTCGGCGAGGAAGCTGAGGGTGTTGATGGCAAGGCTCTTGAATTCAGCCTGCTTGGCGGCAGTCTTGTAGAGCTTGGCCACGGCCTTCTTCGGCACGAGAGCCTCGAATGCCTTGAGGCGAGCGTCAAAGTTCTTGTCGGCGGCGAGGGCTTCTTCCAGAATGGCACCTACACGGCCGTATGCTTCTGGGAAGAAAGCGGTGTACTTCTTGGCAGAGGTAAGCTTGTTCAGCTTGATTTCGGGGAAATCCAGCACCAGGTTGAACTGGAAGCTGACCTTCTGCTTCGGCTTCAAGACGGCTGTCACGGCGACGGCGCCAGCAATCGTTTCACGACCGCTGTAAACGTTCTTGACCCAGGAACCTGCAACGCGACCGCTCTGGAGAGCGCCCTTCAGTACAGAGGCTGCATCGTCCTGGTAGAACATGGGCTTCACGGAAACATTCAGGTTATCTTTCTTGTTCCAGGCAACAGACACGCCCATGCAACCGTTGAAGTCGCTTTCGGCGAGAGCTTTTTCGTTGTAAAATTCGATACCGCGCACAGAGCGGCCATCCTTGAGTTCCTTGTCGAATTGCACTCCCTTCGGGAAACGTGCAGACGGCACCAGCACAAAACTGGAGTCCTGAACGCCCTGGCGGTCCTTTTTGGCCATGTAACCCGTGATGCTGTCCTGAATCTGGACAATCGTCACTTCGCGGGTTTCCTTGGTGTTATTTTCGAGAGTGAACACGGTGGCGTTCACCGGGAGGCTGGAGAGGCGTTCGTCACCCGGAGTCACGTAGCTGGACTGGGTCTTGGTGATAGCGACTCCCTTGCCTTCGTAAACGGTTTCGCTCACCGGATAGAGAGCGGTGTACTTCATCTTGGCGGCGTCATAACCCGGCTGGCCGAGGAACTCGGAGTCGTTTGCCCAGGCGGCGGTGAGGGCGCCTTCGCGGGTTGCCTTTTCGCCAATCATGCCATCGAAGAAGTCAATGAGAACGGCGCGGTTGATGGCGGCAACGTTCTTGCCTGCAGCGATCAAAGCTTGGGTGCGGTCGCTGAACTGGATGTGCCAGCGTTCAAAGGCGGCCTTGTTCGTTGCAAAAAGAGTCTTGTCGGCAAGTACCTTGTTGAGCTTGGCTTCTGCCTTCTTCTGGTCCTTCATGTCGGCATCGCCGAAAATGCGTGCACCGCTTGCGTCGAGAAGCGGGAAGTTGTTGTTGTAGATACCGAATGCGGCGAAGTTGCCAATCACGAGGGCGGCCTTCGCGTCGATTACGGATTCGCGGAAGAAGAAGTTGTTGAAGCGGAGGTCAGCGGGTTTTTCGGTGCGGACCTGCACGCCAGGCATCACGTTCATCACGGGAGTGGTGCCCGCAGGCGTGGCGGTGAATGTGGAGCCGATACCGCCGACAGCAATACCCGTGGTAGAAGGGGTCGTAGAAAGCGGGGTGTACCAGGGCTGGATAAATTCCACGGCGAGGCCCGGGGTCATCAGCTTCTGGACGGAACCGGCCTGTTTGGCGCCGGCGAGGTAATCTTTGATGCTCATATTTTATATCCGTGATGAGGGTTTGATTTTACGAGGGAAAAAAGTAAAAAAACTAGGGGGTGATGAATAAAGCAAATCTGTAAAAAGTGTTTACAAGCGGAACAGCCCAATTCTTCTTACTCGTGAGTGAGGCTCCATTTCAGATAACCCGCCATCTGTAGCGGGTGGCAGAAGGTGCCGTCGGCCATTTTCGCCTGCAGTTCCTGGTCGGAAAGTTCCAAAGATTCGATTTCTTCGGTGCTGTCAAAGTGGGTGTTCCCGCCCTTGACCACTCCATCGATGAATACTACGTGAAATACACCGCGATGCCTGTCTGGGTTCACCGGGAAAGTGCCGAGGTACTTTGTCATTGCGAGAGGCGAAGCCTCGTGGCAATCACTGACTGACTTATTTTCGTTTTTAGCGCCACACTTTGTCATCCCCGGCTTGACCGGGGATCTGCTCTCATCTAACACATACCCGCATTCTTCCTGCAGTTCCCGGAGGGCGGCCTGCTCCGGCGTTTCGCCCTTGTCGATGATTCCTGCAGGGAACTCCAGGGCGATTTTTCCGGTGCCGTGGCGGTATTGTTCCGTCATGACCCACTTGCCCTGGGTGGTACGGGCAAGAATCAGCACCCAGTCCGGCTGCCAAAGCGTGTAAAAATCGTCGATGATCTTTCCGTTCGGCAGTTCGCAGGTCTCCTTGGCCACTTTCAGCCAGGGTGCATCTACCAGGTATTCCGTCTTGAGCAACTTCCAAGGTTTCATAACTTAAATATAATTCCTAAATCCGAAATCCGAATTCATAAATGGAACTACCCTTCCAGCTTGTTCTTCAAGTAGTGCCTTGAAGTCCAGGCGAAGTAGAGGATATCCGCAATTACCAGCGCCACGGCGCAGGCCAAGAATACGGGCTGGTGGTTGCCGAAATGTCCCGCCATGGAGCCACCCGCCAAAATACCTGCCCCAATGCCGATATCCCAGCCGGAGAGGTAGGTGCTGTTGGCGGTACCCCGTTGGTCGTGGCGGGCCAGGTTCACGCACATGGTCTGATACCCCGGGAATATAAGCCCGAGGCTTGTGCCAATCAGGAATGCCGCCACAAAGAAGGTGACGGGGGAGTGGCTGAAGGCCAAGATAAAGTAGGCCGCCACATTCAGGGTCATGCCCGTACCCACCAGGTGAATCAGGTAGCCCTTGTCGATGAGCCGCCCCGTCATCACTCGGTTCAAAATAAGGCCTGCTGCAATCAGGGCGTAGAACCAGCCGGAGCCGCCGATGCCCAGTTCCTGGGCGTAGAGTGCGATGTAGTTGGTCACGGGTCCGTAGGCAAAGCCCACGAAGATAAAGTTTGCAAACTGCGGGACGGCGCGGGTCAAGAAAAACCGGTCCAGCGAAAGGGGCGCGTGGGGCTTTTTCTCCTTGCGGGGAACGTTTAAGGTCTGCACCAGGACAAGGCCGATGACGCACAATGCGATGGAAATGATAAACACGATGGTATCACCGAAGGCCTCGTACAGGAACATGCCGGTCATGGGGCCTGTGGCGAAGGCCAGGTTCACGCTGATGCCGAAGTAGCCGATGCCTTCGCCGCGACGGCTTGCGGGCAGGGCGTCGATAGCCACCGTGTTGCTCGCCGTGCTGGAAATCCCGAAGAAAAGTCCGTGGGCAAAGCGGACTGCGGCAAGGATGGGCAAGAAGGCCACCGTCTTGTAGCCCAGAAAGCACGCGGTAAAGGCGAAGAACGTCCAGAAGTACAGCGGCTTACGGCTGAGGGTATCTACCAGGAAGCCTGCGAAGGGCCTGCAGGCCAGGGCCCCGATGGTGTAAAGGGAGATGATAAAGCCTGCGGTAGCGTTGTCGGTCTGGAATTTCTCGATGATGTAGAGGGGCAGAATCGGCAACAGCTGGTAAAAACTGAAAAACAGCAGAAAGTTCGCGGCGGCCACCGTCACGAAGTTCCGGGTCCAAAGCGCGGGCTTTTGTGCTGTTGATATTTCTGCGGTCATCATTCTTCCTCAATGTGTAATGTGAAATGTGTAGTGTTTAATTTCCCATCCCACATTTTTTCATTACTCCTTTGTTTTGTCGTCATTCTGAGCGGCCGTAAGGTCGCGAAGAATCCAGGATTTTTTTTTGCTAGCGTCGTGGCAAAGCCTTCGGGCCTGGATCCTTCGGTGTTGCACACCTCAGGATGACGCTTCGCGTCATTTCCTCTCCAGCATCACGATGGTTTCCAGGTGCGGCGTTCCGGGGAACAGATCCAGGGGCTGTACTTCACGCACGCGGTAGCCGTAACGTTCCCATTCCTTCAGGGATGCGGGAATCTCGTCGGTGCCGCAGAACACGTGGGCGATGCGTATTGGCTTTCGCATGGCAAGGGCGTGGATCACTCCAGGTTCGCAGCCCTTGCGGGGCGGGTCCAGCAGGATTTTTTCTGGCTCGTTCGGCACGGGTCGCGGAAGCCTTGTCTGCACGAACTCTTCGTCAATCTTTCCGGCGATAAACCGGTAAGTTTTTTTGAGGTGCCTGGCCGAGGCCTTGGCGCAGTCGATGGAAGGGCCTTCCCATTCCACGCCCAGAACATCCTTGGCGGCTTCGCCCAGGGCAAAGCTGAACAGGCCGTAACCGCAGTACAGGTCCAGAAAGTGGTCTTCTTTACCGAGGCTGAGCAGGCGGCTCGCCGCCTTGATCAGGTTGTGGATCTGGCTTTCGTTAATCTGGCTGAAACCGGTCACGGGGTAGCGGAGGCTGAACTTGCCGAGAGGGAGCGAAAGTTCCCGCGGACCATAAAGCTGCTTGAAGTTCAGGCCTTCGGTGGGGCGCCTGGATTCCAGGTAGTAATCCGACTCGGTGGTATCCACGTAGGCGTGTGCCGCCGTCACGTGGAAAGGCGATTTTTGCAGGGCGTCGGCAATCAGCTTCAGCTTGCGCACGATGCTGGCGTCAACCTTCTTGATGTTGAAAATCACCACCCGGTACTGGTAGGTGCCGCGAATGATAATCCAGTTCAGGGCGTAGGCCAGGGGCTTGTAGGCCGGCGTAATCAACTTTTCAAACAGAAAGTCATAAATACGGTTGTGTTCGTCGGGCTCCAGCAGGGAATTTTGACGGTCGAACTGCAGGTTGCCCGGTTCCATGTGCACGCGCCTCTTGCTGGTGGTGCGGTAACCGCGGGGCATGGGGCTGGCCACCACCTTCTGAGGGTTGCCGGCCAGGCGGTTCACGTCCCAGAATTCCCGGATGGCGGCATCCTTGACGCGGAGTTCGTCCTTGTAATCCAACATGGCGAGAGATTCGCCGTGGGCGGAGTCGGCTTCTTTTGTGTAGCCCGGAATCTGGCGTGCAATAGCTTGTTCGAATAGCATGGCACAAATCTAGAAAAAAATAGAATAACATTTATTGACGAAATACTTTTTGTTTTGTAATTTGTCACAATATTCTCTTTTGATTAGACATGAATTTTTCGTTAGCCAAGATATTTGTTCTTTTTGTGGCACTCTGCAATGTCTTTGCTGTGACAGTGGAGACAATGGACGAACAGGTTAATTCCAATAACTTGACGGTTCTTCGTCTTAGGATAAATAACAAAACTGACGAACCTATTTACAATACGAAGATAAAATTTTTTGTAAGCGGGGAGTCAGGGAAACCTGTTGTAGATGCCTATGATTTGGGAGGAGCAATCCTTGATGTGGATTCTCTAAATGGTAGTCTTTGGGCTGTTACGTTAGCCGTGGATACATTGCCTTCGGGTGTTTTTCCCTACGAGTCGGGTATTTGTTTAGGTATACATAACAAAAATTGGCAGCCAAGAGACAAAAGTAGGGATCCCAGTTATATAGCGTCTTCTAGTTTTATTGTTAATGATCGAGTAGAATTGAATGTTGACGGAAATCATTTGCCAGATGCGGAACCGCTGGTGCTTTTTTCTGGAATGAGAATATTTCTCGATGAGGGCGACTCCGTCCGATTTGCATGGCACAGTGTTCCTAATGCAGAAAAATACAGACTTTCCGTTTATTCATCAGATTCTCAACTAGTATATCAAAAGGAAATGTATGAATATACGGAATCTGTTGCTCTTGAAGCGGGAGATTACTTGTGGCGGGTTGAAGCAAAAAATTCATTGACGGAGTATGGTGTCGTAGGTGCTGGTGCCGGCGCCCAGCTTCAATCATTGAGCGTCAGAGAAATGATTGGTTTTCATATTCAGGAACAAAAGTACTTTGGAGTGGCGTCGGTGTCGGGACATAAAGATACTCCGATGCTTGTTGTCGGTTGGGGGGAATATGCGGTTCTTCGAGAATGGGATGAACCTCACCTGAATCGGGTGTTTTTGGACGAGAATGAAGCTTTTTCTTGTTGGGCGATTGCCGTAAAGAATTTGAATATGCTTTATGGCGGGAACTTATCATTAGATGAAATCAGATGGTATGTAAAGAAGAATAAAGTGGCATCTTCATTTGATTCCATTAATGCGTTCGGATTTTTGACTGAAGCAGAAGCATTCCCATATGAGATTGAAATAGGATTAAAATATGCGTTGGATTCCACGATGTCTTATGCAAGAGTTACTAATAAGCCCTTAACCTATGAAAATGTCAAATTGCATCTTAAAAATAACCAGGGTGTACTTATTGATATATCATGGGGGGATAAAGACAATACGCATCATATTATGTTAATAGACGCTTTCTTTACTGCAGTTGAAGGAAACATTTTAAGGTGTGTAAATGTTGATAATATTGGAAATTATGGCTATTTTTTGGCTGATTCCCTTCTTAAAAAAACGAGTTGGTATATATTAGTTGACGCCCCTCAATCTGTGCGGAATATGAATCCGCTGTTAGGTGTTGAGAAATACAATTTGTATGATTCGTGGATTGAGTGGACGGATTCCGATGGGGATGGAATTACGGATTTTGATGAGGTGTACCGCTTTGGGACCAATCCAAGGTTGGCGGATTCCGATTCCGATGGAGTAGACGACAAGGACGAAATACTTTCCTATACGTTATTGGAGAAAAGTCGGCTTAATTTAGCGGGTTCTTATGTAGGCGCTTATGCAGATTTAACACAAATGCGGTTTATTCGTGGCATAGAGAATGAATACATGGCCGATGTGGATGGTGATGGTTTACGCGCAGAACTGGATCCCGATTCTGACAATGACGGCCTGCTGGATGGCGTAGACCCGGACCCTTATAAGCCTAATGGGACCAATGAGTTTCTAGAAATAAATGAACTTCCGAAGGATGTCATGCTGTATGCGTTGAAACAGTTAATTGTCAATGACGGGACGACTTGTTCAAGCTCTATGTTGGATTACTGTTCATATGTGTCCGAAGACACGAGTTCTGATTATGGAATGTTTATGGGGGCCAGGACTTCTGCTGCAAGACTTTTTGCACGAAATAATGTTTTTATTCGAAGCAACCCAGAGAACACCTTTATTGTCAACTATTATGGTTCTGACAATTTGGCGACTGCAAGGCCCGATGGTAAAATGACCATTGACAGACACTTTAGAGCTGAAAACTGGCCATGGAAATTGAACATCGTATTACCGTCCTTTGATGAGGGCGACTCCGTGTTGATTGTCCAATCAGGAGACACCTGTTTTTTAGGCGACAACGACCACTTTAGAATGCTGAAGGTTGAATCAGGCGGAGTTGTTTATTTCCCTGTAGGAAATGTTTATATCGGCGACTTGCAGTTGGATGCGGGAAGTTTGGTGAAGTTTGAAGATCAATCGCGAAATACGGTTCTTTATGTTAAGGGGAAAATTCTTTGGAAATCAAGATTTTCTTATAAGACTGGTTTTGGTTTTACTTATGACTTTGTAGCAAGACATTTCAAACTTGTTTATTCAGGAATAGGGCGTGTGTTTTTTGACACAAATTGGTATGGCACAATTATTGCGCCAAAAGCCAGGATTATATTAGGCCAAACTAATGCGAAAAATTTATATGGTCAGTTCTATGCTAATGAAATTGTAATACATCAATATTCTAATTTGAACCTCGTTCCCTTTGAATGGGAACAGGGTGGGTTAGAGTATGCTTTTTTGTATGGAATGCTGAAATGGTAATATGATTATGAAAAATCTTTTGTTTTTTATTTCTCTTTTTGCCGCATTGGCTTTTGCAAATAGCGATTGTCATGACTTTGCTTTTGTAATGACTTTCAGAGATTCAACGATGTGGCTTCGCAACGAAATGTTTTATTCGGGGTGTTATGCGGTTGTTGATGACACGCTTTCCGAAACGCTTATTGATGGTTATAAATGTGTAAAACAAAGGGATAAAGCGGAAAAGGCTTATTTGGATTCTAATGTGTTTCTTTACAGGCAAAAAGAATCTGGAGCTTATGCTCTTTATGTTTACATGGTTTATGAAATTTCCAATGGAGAAGTACAGAGTTTAGCGACACATAATATAGGCGAAATTTTTAAAGATGAATTTTTGCATTGGCAACAATGCGGTATGTTGAAACTGACCTATGAAGGGGCAGATAGCTTGGCAACATCGTTGGTTGAACCATTAAACGATTTTTTTGAGGGTAAAATAGACGTTGTTCTAACGGAAAATTTTTACGTTGATATGAATCCTCATAAAATGCCTAGTCAAATCTCTCAATGGGTTCAAGAAACCTGCGCAACAGAACAATCCCCCTCCCCCTCTGATACGGGAGCGAGCCCTAACAACAGGGGACCTGAAGCGCTTGAGTCCTTGCAGTGGCTAAAATACTCTAGTGCAGGTGTCGTCTTTGAAAATGGTGTGGCTCATATCCCGAACTATCTGCGGGGGGAGAAGTATTTTGTTTTCGACATGAATGGCAAGGTTGTCCAAAAAGGTGTTGCCGAAGAATCAGTCTATATGTTGATTACCCCTGCAATTTTAAAAATTGGGAGTAAGAAGCCGTTTTTGCTAAAGTGATGCTTTTTCGCCGTGGGCGGAATCGGCTTCGCGGGTATAGTTCGGAATCTGGTGGGCAATGGCTTGTTCGAATAGCATGGGGTAGGGGCTAGGATTTAGGGGTTAGGAGCTAGGACTTCGGAACGCAAATCTAGAAAATTAAATGAATGAAAAAGAGGCGGACTTGCGTCCGCCCCATTGAGTTACTTGGTCGTTATCTTAAGGGTTCGAATATTGTTCAGGAGCCTTGGAATTAAACGCTGTGACCGTGGGGCAGGTCAAGGTTACCGAAGTGTTTTCTGCGGTGGTAACCTTGACTGTGGGGCTTGCGGTCTGTCCCTTTTCGGTGAAAGTCTTTGTTGCACTGCTGGTGGTGCCAGAGGCCTCTGTCCAAGCGTAGGATGCGATGTCTGCAAGGGCATGACATCCGCTTACGGTCCAGGTGACGGTTACGGCACCATCGGCAACATCCGGTTTAGCTTCGCTGGCTTCGCAGGTGCAACCTGTCAGCGGAGCGCCAGTCACCTGTACGCTTCCGCAGTTGATGGTCTTTTCTCCCAGTTTGACCGAGGCGGAGAAGTTCCCGGTGGTTGAGTATGTTGCAGTCACTGTCTTTCCGTCGGAACCGCACTTGCCGCTAGAAGATGCCGGGGAGGCTCCATCCAAAGTCCAGTCGCAAGTGGAATTGCTAACAAAATTCTTGTATTCCATAAATTCCGGTACAGAGCCCCCACTGAGCGTAGCCGGTGTGAACACCCAATTTACCGTCTCTCCCTTGTAGATGCTGGTCTTGCTGGGGGCGCAAGTCCCGTCGGGAGTGTACTTGATTTTCCAGCTGTAGGTGCCTGCCCCAGAAATGTCGGTGCAGACGTACTTTTTGCCGTTATTGGCTTCGCTCTCTTCATTCAGACGAGCCTTTGTGCATCCGCCCATGCCCAGATTGCAATCATTGTAGTCGCCCTGGCGCCAGGCGTCGCCATCATAGACATAGCAGGTGCTGCTGTAAACATCGCCTTGTTTGGCGTCTCCGTCTTTGCCCGCTTCCCAGCCGTAGGTGTCGTATTCGATTTGCTTGGCTTCGGTCCATTCGCCGTCCTTGCAGATATACCAGGTGTTTTTAACCTTACCTACAGAATCTGCCGTAGCCTTCACGCAACCGCCCAGCACAGCCTCGACCTCGTCGGCGACGCTCCATTTCTTGTCTTTGTACACATAGACGGTATCCGTCACGTCGCCTTTCTTGATGTCTCCTTCGGTAGCGTCTTTCCAGCTGTGGGTGTCCTTCGAGAAGTCGGTGGCCTCCATCCAGGCGCCGTCGAGGCAGATGAATTCCATGTCCTTCAGGGCGCTAGAAGAATTGCCGTTCTTCTTGACTTCGCCTTCACGCTTGCTGTTGCAGGTGCCCAGCTTGAAGTTTTCCCACCAGAAGTTGTTCACGTACTTCTCGAATGCGGGAACCTTGTCAGAAAGATCCCAATCCTCGATGTTCTTGCGGATGCTAGCAAGGCCTCCCTTCAGGCTTGTTTTTGCGGCCCAGTCGGCGATGGCGGTCTGAACCTTTTCGTTGTCCCACACGCCGTCGGCCTCGATATCGCTGGCATAGTCCGCCAATCTCTTGCTGAAGGCCCCTTCCTTCAGGTCGCTTTGCATCAAGGTGCTGATGGCAAGCAGAGCCGCGTTCCCGTCGCCCGTGCCGAAGATGTTCATGTCTTCGGAATTTCCGAAATCGCCCTGGATTCCGAAGGAGGCGAGAATTTCATTTTCGGCCTGTTCCTTCGCCTTCTTGACGGTGATGTCGTTGTTCTTTAGCAGGTAGAGGGAACGCTCGTGCTCCAGGTGGGTGAGTAGGTTCACGTTCACCTGGCTGCGGTTGCTCAGGTCTGTAAAGGCGTAAAGCGTCACCTGGGATTCGGATTCCTTGCCGGTCACTTCGTTGAGGTAGAAACCGTTGGCCTTCAGCAGGGCGAATTGGGATTCCAGGTTGACCACATCGACGGAGAATTCCCCGCGGTCGCCCTTGATCTTGCCCTCGTAACTGCGGCCGGTCTGGGCGAGGGTCTTGCCCTCCAGTTCCTGCACGGTCACGCTGGCCCCTTCTACGAAGGGCCCCTTCTGGGATACGCCGGAAATCGTCTTGTTCTCGATGGGGACGATTTCTTCGGCAATGATTTCACCGTCCTCGACAGAACCCCCGGCTACGCCGGAATCCTTGTCGCTGTCGCCGCAGGCGGCAAAGAGACATGTGGCCGCGATGAGCGCGAGCGATGGTTTTGTCGCTTTTTCGACGACGCTTCTTTTAAGGGGCTGATTCATTTTTTCCTCCTTCTGCTAGAAGGTGTGTTGTTTGGTAAATCCTTGTCGTTTGTTTCGCCTAGGTTCGTCAGCGGGAACAGCTGCATGTTCAGGCGGTAAACTTCTTCGGTCTTGGCGCTTTCGGTGGCAATGGCCACGATACGGCGACGGCACTCGGCCAGTTCTTCTACAATTTTGGCGTAGGCTTCGCGGGTTATACCTAGAGTCAAACCGGTAATGTTACGGTCTTGGGCGGGGTCGTTTTTCAGGGTATCGACGGCGAGTTCCGCCATTTGCACCTGCAGGTCGTGGGCCACGGCTTTCTGGACGGTCTTGGTGCTGCGGGAAGGTCTGCTCATGCGGAGCGAGCGGTCGGCCTGCCGGTAATGACCCTGTTCATCTTGGGTCAGGTAGCCGGCCTCTTGCAAAAAGTCCAGAATCTCGCGGACTTCGCCCGTCTTGATACGGTAACGGGTGGCCTTGGAAAGTTCCTTGGGGCTTGCCCCGTCCATGGCGGGAGCGAGTTCACGAATAAGAGAATTCTTCCAGGACTTGAAAAACTGGTATTCTTCGGCGGTGACCAGCTTCACCTTGTGGATTCGGGCAAGCTCGGCGATATCTTCCAGGATGCCCTTCTTGTCGTCTTCGCTTTTGGCGTTGTCCAGGGCTACCAGCTTGCAGAAGAAGGTGGATTCGAAACCGACAAGCCCCATGGCGTCTGCTACCTGGGGGGCGGTACGTTCGCCCAGGTTCTTCTTGCCCTCGCAGACATACTGTAAGAACACGGGGGACGACAGCCCGGCTTTCTCTGCAAATGAGGCCCACGAAAAGCCCTTGCGGGCCTTTCGCTCTTCGTAATAATCCCGGATGCATTCCCGGTAGTCGATGTATTCGATAATGGGTCTCATGCTTCCAAATATATACTCTAAAAAATTATTTTGCAATAGCTGGAATATAAAAAACTTAAAATTTCTCTAAAAATAGCCAATTTTTATGAATTTTAAGAAAAATTTTTATAAAGATAGGATATACTTGGCGAAAAATAATCTTTTTTGCTGAAAATTATAGTTTTAGATATGGAATAGCCTTATTTCTTGTCTAAATCTTTGATAAAATTAAAGATTTAGACTAAAATTATTGTAAATTTAGTCTAAAAGTCAAATATTTTTATATATTTAGACAAGAAATCTTAAAATAGGAACTTAAATGCACATTGTCGGCAGGAAAAAGGAAATCCGCAGGCTTGACCGGTTCGTCGAATCCAAACGCTCCGATTTTGTCGTGGTCTATGGCCGCCGCCGCGTGGGCAAGACGTACCTGATTCGGGAATACTTCGACAACAATTTCGACTTTCAGGTGACGGGCATTTGCGACGGCAGCAAGGAGATGCAGCTTGCCAACTTCGGCCTCGCCCTGCAAAAATACTTTGGCGAGTCGCGAGTTCCCAGGACTTGGCTTGACGCGTTTTCGCTTTTGCAGGCGGGGCTAGAAAAAAAGAATACCGGCGAAAAGCTGGTCGTGTTCCTTGACGAAATGCCTTGGATGGATTCCCAGAAATCCGACTTCTTGAGGGCGTTCGAAGTCTTTTGGAACGGCTACGCCGCCTGGGACAACAACATTTTGCTGATTGTATGCGGTTCGGCAACCACATGGCTCACAGACAACATCTTGAACAATGTCGGCGGGCTTTACAACCGCGCTACTGGCCGCATTTTTCTTGAGCCGTTTACTTTGGGAGAGGTTGAAGAGTTCTTGAATGACAGGGGCATCGTCTGGAACCGCTACGACATCATCCAGCTTTACATGGTCATGGGAGGAATCCCGTTCTACTTGAGCCACCTGCAAAAGGAACTATCCCTGGCACAGAACATCGACGAACTTTTTTTCAAGCCGCACGGAAAACTTTGGAACGAATTCAACAACCTTTACGCGACATTGTTCAAAAACGCGGATGCGCACATCAAGGTCGTGGAGGCGCTTTCCCAAAAGAACAAGGGGCTCACCAAGAAGGAAATTTCAGGAGCGACAAAGTTGCCCGAAAACGGGACACTTACAAAGATTCTCGAGAACCTTTCCAATTCAGGATTCATTCGCCCCTACAACTACTACGGCAACAAGAAGAAGCTGACGACTTACCAGCTCGCCGACTACTACACGCTTTTTTACTTCCGGTTTTTGAAAGACCAGAACGGCAAGGACGAGAACTATTGGCAAAACACGCTGGACAATCCGGCGAAGCGGGCGTGGTGCGGGTATTCCTTCGAGCAGGTCTGCAAGGACCATATCGACAAAATCAAGGACAAGCTTGGCATCGCGGGTGTCCTTACCGAAAGATCGGCGTGGTCCAGCAAGGGGGAACCCGGCGCACAAATTGACCTGGTCATCGAACGCCGCGACAGAATCATCGACCTGTGCGAAATGAAGTTTTCCCAGTCCGAATTTGCGATTGACAAGGAATACGACCTAGCCCTGCGAAACAAGGTAGAGACCTTCAGGACGGAGACCAAGACTAAGAAAGCCCTGCACCTGGTCTTTATCACCACCTACGGGCTAAAACGCAACATGTATAGCGGCATCGCCCAGGCCGAAGTCAAGGGCGACGACCTGTTCTAGTCTTTCTCATAAAAAAAAACACTGGGACGCAAAAAAAGAACCCCTCCGAGGAGGGGTCCAAGAGCGGCGGACCGGGATCGAACCGGCAACCATTAGCTTGGAAGGCTAAGGCTCTACCATTGAGCTACCGCCGCGAGCAAGCACAATTATACAAAAATCGGGCGTTTTTTAAAGGGGTTGGCCCAAAACTTGTTGGAAATTTTTCTGAATCTTACTAAATTTTGCCCCACATTAACCTTATACCGAGGAGCTTACTTGTATCCTAATCCGCGCGACCGCCGCATGCCCAACCGTCAGAGTGACGGAACTCGTATCAACGAGGACATCCACATTTCGCCCATCCGACTGGTGAAGGAGGACGGCGAGGCCGTCATCATCGAGACGAGCAAGGCGCTGCAGATGGCAAAGGACGCCGGACTGGACCTGGTGGAGGTGTCTCCCAACGCCAAGCCGCCGGTATGCCGCATCATCAACTACGGCAAGTTCAAGTTCGAGCAAATCAAGAAGGCCAAGGCCGCCAAGGCGAAGCAGCACGTGGTGAAGCTGAAAGAAATCAAGATGCACCCGAAGACCGCCGAGAACGACTACCAGTACCGGATCAAGCAGGCCTCTGAGTTCCTTCAAGATGGTATGAAGGTGAAACTGATTATGCAGTTCCGTGGGCGCGAGATGGCGCACATGGACTACGGCAAGCGCCTGATGGAGCGCGCTAAAGAAGAGTTGCTCCAGTTTGGCGATTTGGAAATGGATTCACGGGTGGAAGGCAACACCATGCTCTCTATCTATGGTCCAAAACGCGGTGCAGGCTCTGCCAAAAAGCAGGACCAGGCACCAAAGCCCGTAACCGAGCCAAAGGCAGCAGGTGAGGCTTCAACTTAAACCCAAGAGGTAAAAATGCCTAAAATGAAAACACACAGCGGTGCAAAAAAGCGCTTCCGCGTGACTGGCTCCGGCCATGTCAAGTTCAAGCGTGCTGGTATGCGCCACATTCTTGCCAAGATGACCACCAAGCGTAAGCGTAACCTGCGTAAGGGCGCTCTCGTTAAGAAAGTCGATGTTTACCATGTCAAGCGTCTGCTTGTCCAAGCATAAGGAGTGTAAGAATGCCACGCGCTAAAACCAGAGTTCCTTCCCGCGAACGCCGCAAAAAAATCCTCAAGGCCGCCAAGGGTTTCTATGGCCGTCGCAAGAGCAACCTCCGCCTTGCCATTGATGCCGTAGCCCACGCCGGTCAGTATGCCTACGCTCACCGCCGCGACAAGAAGGGCGATTTCCGCACTCTGTGGATCACCCGCTTGAACGCTGCTGTCCGCGAACACGGCATCAGCTACAGCCAGTTTATCTTCAAGCTTTCCAAGTCGGGCATCCAGCTGAACCGCAAGGTCCTTGCTGACATGGCCGTCGCCGATCCCGAAGCATTCGCCAAGGTCGTGGAAACCGTGAAGGCTGCTTAATCTAGTGTTGTCATCCCCGCTGTCATTCTGGAGCCCTGGAGCATAGCGATAGGGGATAGAATCACGGGGATCTCCTAGAGAAAAGCAGCACGACTAGCTGAACAAACGCGAGAAATTGCGCCCTGCTCTTAACGGAGCGGGGTGCTTTCTTTTTGTATTAGGTGGCGGGGGAGGCCTCCCCCTGCTTGCAGCCCACTGCGTGGTCTTCCAGCACCCCCTCGGCAAAGTTTAGCAGTTCCTCTAAAAATTCTATAATTCATCCCATGAAAAATTGTTTCAAAAACTTTTTGCGTGGGGCATGCGTCTTGGCCTTTGTGGCAGGGATCGCTCATGCCGCAGTGAACATGCCGGTCCACAAGGAAGTGCTGGATAACGGCCTTACGGTCCTGTTGCACCCGAACTCCCAAGCTCCTACGGTGAGCTGCAGGCTTTTCTATGTGACGGGGTCCGTCCACGAAGTTCCGGGCAAGTCAGGACTTGCCCACATGTTGGAGCACGAGCTTTTCAAGGGCACGAACAAGGTGGGCATTACCGACAGCGTTGCCGATGCCCGGTTCATGGCGGTACAGGATTCCCTGCAGGCGCTGATTCGCCCGGCGAAACTGGCCGGGGATACCGCTACGGTCAATCGGCTTACTGCGGAACACGATTCCGTGGTGAACGAACACCGCAAGATTTTCGTGAAGGATGAACTGTGGAGTGCCTACCAGGCGGCAGGCGGCACAGGACTCAACGCCTTCACCTCTGACCTGATGACGGCTTACATCGTGACGCTTCCCAAGGACAAGATCGAGCTGTTCATGTGGCTGGAAGCGGACCGTATGCAGAACGCCGTACTGCGGGAGTTCTATTCGGAACGTTCCGTGGTTCGCGAAGAACGTCGCATGCGTTACGACGACAAGCCTGCGGGTCGCTACATCGAGACGTTGAACTCCATGATTTACGAGGCGTTTCCTTACCGAGTGCCCACCATCGGCTGGCCTAGTGACATTGACAACTTGACTCGGGAAATGGCGGCGGAACATTATCGCAAGTACTATAAGCCTAGGAACGCAATCTTGGTGCTGGCCGGTGACCTGGACACGACGGCTACCATGGAAATGGTCAAGAAGTATTTCTCGAATATCCCTGCAGGGGAGGCGTTCCCGCCACTCACCATCCGTGATCCGGAACAGGCCGGAGAAAAGCGGCTGGTGGTCAAGCGCCCCGACGCTCCCAACATGTACGACCTGGTTTTCAAGACGGCAGAAGTGGGCGACAAGAGCCTTTACGCTCTCGACATTATCGAAGGTGTACTGAACGGTCGTTCCGGCAGGCTCTATAGGCGTCTGGTGGAACAGGAAAAGCTGGCCGTCGGTATCCGCTCCAGCAACAGCCCCAACAAGTACGTTTCCGAATTCGGAGTCCATGTGAACCTTCGTCCTGATGCAGACGAAGCCAAGGTGGAGCAGATTGTCTGGGAAGAACTGGAAAAGCTGAAGACCGAGCCTCTGAGTGCCCGTGACTTTGAAAAGGTCAAGAACCATTCCTATGCGGCCCTGGTCCGTAGCCTGACGGACATGGAGAACGTGGCCACAATGCTCGCCTGGTACGAAATGTACGGGGACTACAATATCTTCTTGAACTGGGCCGACGAGCTTTCGAAGGTTACCGCCGCCGACGTTCAGGAAATAGCCCAGAAGACCTTTGTTCGGGAAAAATCCGTTTCGGGATTCTTGCTGAAAAAGTAACGAGTCCCCGTTACCGTGCGGCCAGTTCTTCGGGTGTGCGGCTCAAAATATCCCAGTCGCCCCGCTTGATAATCTTGTAGGCGTAGCCCTGTTCGGTAAGGAACAGCTGGCGGTTCATGGAGAACTCCTGCTCCTTGGAATCCTGTGTCACGATGCTGTAGAAGTGGGCGGTGCCGCCGTCGCTCTTGGGGCGCAAGATGCGGCCCAGTCGCTGGGCTTCTTCTTGCCGGCTGCCGAAGGTCCCGGAAATCTGTATCAGGATGTTGGCGTCGGGAAGGTCGATGGCGAAGTTGCCTACCTTGGAGACCATCAGGTTCTTCTGCTCGCCCTTGCGGAAGGCGGCGTAGAGCCGTTCGCGTTCCTTGTTGGGGGTCTTGCCGGTAATCAGCGGGATTTCCAGCTCCTGGGCCAGCTTTTCCAGCTGGTCGATGTATTGCCCGATAATGAGCACCCGGTCATCGGGCTTGTCAAAGTGGGCGAGGAGGCGCTTTACGATATCCGTCTTTTCGGGATTGGTGCTTGCGAGAGTAATCTTTTCACGGACCGGCGCCAGGGCGTATTTCATCTTCAGTTCCGCTTCCATAGGGATGCGGATCTCGTTACAGTCGGCAGTGGCGATCCAGCCCTGGGCTTCCAGCACACGCCAGGGGATGTCGTATTTCTTGGGCCCGATAAGGCTGAACACTTCCGTCTCCTTGTGGTCTTCGCGGACCAGGGTGGCGGTAAGTCCCAGGCGGCGGGTGGCCTGCATCTCGGTACTCAGGCGGAACACCGGGGCAGGGAGCAGGTGCACCTCGTCGTAAATCATGAGGCCCCATTTCTGTTCGCTGAACAGCGGGAAGTTCGAGAGTTCCTTCTTGACTTCTTCGTCGCTCAGGTCGTCCGGTTCGGGCTCGCCCTGCTTGTTTGGGTCCTTCACCTTCTTGCGCTGGGTGAGAATCTGGTAGGTGGCCACCGTCACGGGGCCGATCTCCTTCACTTCGCCGGAGTATTCCTTCACCTGGTCGAGGGTCAGGTCTGTCTTGTCGCAGATTTCCCGGATCCACTGGCGGGAGGCGGAAATGTTGGGGGTAAGGATAAGGGTCTTGGTCTGCACAAGGGCCATGGTGGCAAGGCCGATGACCGTCTTGCCCGAACCGCAGGGCAGTACGATAACGCCGGAGCCGCCCTTTTCCGAACCGCTGGCGTAGAACACCTGGGCGGCTTCCTTCTGGTAGTCGCGGAGCTTGAACTCACGACCTTCGAGGGTGGTTTCCCGGAGCTTGATGGGGAGCGGGTCGCCCTGGACATATCCTGCCAGGTCTTCCACCGGGAATCCGGCGTTGGTGAGGGCCATCTTCAGGTGGCCGCGGCGTTCCGGGTCCACTTCGGCGTGGCTGTCGTCCAGGAACTTTAGGATAAACGGCTCCACTTCTTTCAGGTGGCAAATCTCGGTGAACATGTAGGTGTCGTCGGATTCCAGCAGCAGGCGGTCAACCTCTTTGCGGAGCCGCAGCAGCCCGTACCGGGCCATGTAGTCTTCCACCTCGGTAATCACCGTCTGGGGAATGGGGTAGCGGCTCTGGCTTTCTAGCCGTTCCAGCACTTCGGTTGCGCGGAGGCCCGTGGAAGCCGCGTTCCAGAGGCTCAGGTGAGAAATCTTGTAGGTGTGCAGGTGCTCGGGGCTCTTGACCAGCTCGGTAAAGGGGGCGATCGCGTCCCGTGCGGATTCGTAGTTGGGATTGTCCACCTCGACCATGATTTCGAGGTTGCTCTGTACAATGATAGCGCCATTCGGATTCATAGGGCGGCAAATATAGAAAATTAGGTGTTAGGTAGTAGGTTGTAGTGATTAGGATTTAGGATCTAGGGTTTAGTAAGGCTGGTCTCAAGAAGTGTCATCCTCGCTGTCATTCTGGAGCGCAGCGATAGAATCACGAGGATCCGCTGGATGTGGACGAAGGTCGTTAGTGGTTAGGATTTAGGGGCTAGGATCTAGGATTTAGTAAAGCTGGTCTCAAGAGTTTTTTTTGGGGGGGGGCGGGAGGGGGA
>CAKUWY010000019.1 GCA_934699585.1 uncultured Fibrobacter sp. | reverse complement strand
GTGGGGGGGGTATGCCGCAAGGGAGTGAGTTGGGTCACGGCGGGGCGGGGGTTGGGCGGTTTGTTTTCAAAAGTTTACAACGGGGGGGGTAAACGGCGGTGCCGTTACCTATATTTTATATGTTAAACACAAGACGGGGATGTTTTATGAAAAATGTGAAAAATGTCATTGCGAGGAGCCGCAAGGTAGAGCCTGCCACAGCCACACCTGCTCCGAGCGCAGCGTGGGAGACAGCGTGGTGGTGGCAATCTCTAACCATCTTCTTGTTGGCGACATTCTTCGCCCTGACCGCCTGTGACGATTCGTCGTCGGCATCGAGCAACGGACCTGATGAAAATGCCACTGTTGATTCTTCATCCTCTATTTGTAAAGATTGTGATGACGAATCAAGTAGTTCTGCTAAAAAGATTGAATCCTCTGATAATCAGAGTAAAGATTCTTCAAGCGATGCCAAATCAAATAGTTCGTCATCAAAAAAAGGAAATACTACAAATAGTTCGTCGTCTGTCAAGGGGAATTCGAATTCTTCAGCGAGCATCCTAGATGGCGATTGTCAAGATGGCGATACGAGAACAAATCTTGTTAGCAATGCGGTGATGTTCTATTACCATTGTGAGAGTGGAGAATGGATAAGGGATAGCCTTGTGAGTCTAATTGATACTTCTGAAAATGAGATCCCCAGGCCGAATCTCGACAGCGCGCTCAACCCCGATGTGGAATACGGCGAATTCAAGGATAAACGCGACGGGAATGTATATAAGACGATAACTTTTGTTGACGGGTATGGCGATACTCGGACGATGTTCGCCCAGAACCTGAACTATGGCACATTTGTGAAATTGAGGGAGAAAGCTGATGCTGTTGTGCAGAAGCATTGTTACGATGATGACGAATGGTATTGCGACCATTATTTTGGTGGACTTTACACATGGAGCGAAACATTCGGTTTTCCAAGAGCCTGCGATACCATACCCGTAGGGACCAGTCCTGCGTGCCCTGATACTGTTTGGTACGACCCGGATCCGGATGTTAATTATAGGGGCTGGAAAAGCATTATTCACAAACAGGGAATTTGCCCTGACGGGTGGCATATTCTCACATACGATGAATGGAATGCTGCCGTCAAACAAACGAGCATATTGAATGCAATGTCCAAGTCAACATGGTGGTATGAAAAGGGTTCTACAAACAGAACGGGAATATCCCTGATGGCTACCGGATATGTTCAAAACGATTCCTTCGTGTACCGTGGTGAACAAACGGCGTTCTGGTATAGTGTTTATGCCGGGCAGGGGGTTGATTCCATTGGAGCGGTGATTGCACTTGAGGGAGGTGTCTTGGCGACTAAAAGAAATCCGAATGCGGTATGGATGGGGGGGAAAACTGCCAAAAAAACGGCCTTTCCTATCCGCTGTGTAATGGATAAGGAATAAGTAAAAAGGTAGGGGCTCATGATGTTCAACAGAAATAAGAAGATTTCGAAAAGGGATTTTATGAAAAATAAAGCTGAAAAGGATGAGAATCTTTACCGAATTGAGCAACTTGGCAACCGTCTAATGATGGATTTTGCGGTATAAATTCCACATTCCATATTTCATATTGCTTGGTTTGTGGGTGGTGAAAATTTTTACAGGAGATAATGGTATGAAGTGTGTCAAGGGTCTTGGTTTCTTGTGGGTGGCGGTGCTCGCGGCATTCTTCGCCCTTTCCGCTTGTGATGACTCGTCGTCAGCCTCTAGCAACGGACCGGATGAGAATGCGACGGCGGAGTCTTCTTCATCGACCGTTAATAAAGACAAATCGTCAGAATCTAAAACGGAAGATGAAATTTCCTCGTCCGATGAACAAGATGCAGGAAATACAATAGAACACTCTAGTTCATCTCGAAAGACCACTTCAAAAAGCGAAAGTTCGTCAAGTGTTGTGGTTAGTTCGTCTAGTAGTTTCCCGGTGGTCGATTGTGAAAGGGAAGGGTCAATCCTTTCAATGGCCGATGGAACGAGCTTTATTTGTAAAGATGGTTTTCTTGTCCCCTACTCAAGCTCAAGTAAAATTACATCAAGTTCCTCCAGCAAGTATCCCGTCATGGACAGCGTATTCAATAGCGAACTGAGCTATGGGGAATTCGAGGATCCAAGAGACCATCAGGTCTACAAGACTAAAAAGGGAACTTTACCCGGTGGCGAACAGGAAATTGAGGTTTTCGCACAGAATCTAAACTTTGGTAAATGGGTTAAGTCTACCGATATTGTTGCCGATGATGATACAGTTAAGTATTGCTACGACGACGATGAGTGGTATTGTAAAAACTATTTTGGCGGCCTCTATTCTTGGGCCGAAACTATGGGCTTTCCTGATGCTTGTAACTACCATGTTCTTAATACGGCTGAATGTCCATTTACGTTGAACGGACGTGACTATACAAGACAACATAGGGGGATTTGTCCAGAAGGCTGGCACATAACGAACAAAGAAGAATGGGTCGCTATTGTTGGTGAAGGCAAAACCTGGTCTGTAATTTCTAAAGTACATGGAGAGGATAATTATACGGGAACGTCTGTTTTGTTTTCTGGTTCCTCGGGCGCATATGGTAAACATTATGATGGTTTCGGTCATATGGCAGCTTACCATCTTCCGGCAGTACTGGATGGATATGAGGTGGAAAAAGACTCTTTGCACCCTGTGGTGGCTTTCCATGACTTTGATTATAACAGGTCATTTAACAGTTATACCTATAATCCTAGTTCACGCAAGTATCAAAATTTTTCCGTTAGATGCACAAAAGACTACATATACAAAGAGTAGAAAATAAACACTGAAAAGCGAGGACAACCTATATGAGCAAGAAAAAAGAACGAATAAATAATATCTACCATATTGAACAGCTAGGCCCTCGTTTGATGATGGATGCGACTGTATCCGATTGATTTTTCTGTCCGTTGCGTCAAGGACTCTGACTAACCCGCCGATAAACAATCATCCCACACCCCACACAACACACTCCACACCCGCTTCTGCGTTAGGGGGCGTCGCACCTTTGTGGCGAGACGCGCAAGCGGCTCGATGAGCCGAGCGTGCTCGGCGAGCAGCACCCGCCCCGGCCCTTCGGCAGGCTCAGGGACCTGGCCGGGGAACGCCCAATGGGAACATTTTTTCAGATATTCTCCGTGAAACAGTCGCGAATACAAAACACCCCGCCACTCATCGTGACGGGGCGTTTCTTGTAAAGGGGAGATCCCCGCCTTCGCGGGGATGACATCCATTACAGGCTGATCAGGCCTTCAGTGTCCTTGCTCATGGCGTCATAGAATGCATAGCGTGCATCGACTTCCTTCTGGAGGTCGTCGGCGAGCTTCTTGGCAACTTCCGGATTGTTACGGGTGAGCTGCTTGTAGCGGTTTTCGGTGTAGATGTATTCTGCAACCGGGATCGTCGGCTTCTTGGAGTCGAGGATAAGCGGAGCCTTTCCTTCGGCGGCGAGAGCCGGGTTGTAGCGGAGCAGAGTCCAGTAACCGGAATCCACGGCCATCTTCTGGTGCTGAAGCTGGCTGTTCAGATCGAAACCGTGGTTGATGCAGGGGCAGTAGCAGATGATCAGAGACGGACCATTGTGTGCTTCCGCTTCCTGGAGAACCTTCAGGGCCTGAGCGTCGTTTGCGCCGAGGGCGATACGGCCCACGTAAACGTTCTTGTAGCTCATGGCGATAAGGCCGAGGTCCTTCTTGCCTGCGCGCTTACCAGCGGCAGCGAAGAGGGCGACGGCGCCACGGTTCGTGGCCTTGGAAGCCTGTCCACCGGTGTTGGAGTACACTTCGGTATCGAGAACGCAGATGTTCACGTTTTCACCGGTTGCCATCACATGGTCGAGACCACCGTAACCGATATCGTATGCCCAACCGTCACCACCGAAGATCCACACGGACTTCTTCACGAGGTAGTCGGCGAATTCGTCGCGGAGGCTGACGGATGCTTCGTCGGTAGCACCGGCGAGGGCTGCCTTCAGGGCGGCGACGTTTTCACGCTGGGCCTTGATGCCGGCTTCGTCGTCCTGCTTCTGGGTCGTGAGCTTTTCCTTGAGTTCGGCAGGAACGTTCACGGCTTCGAGGAGGCTGAGAGCCTGCTTGGCATGCTTCGTGATAGCGAGGCGCATACCGAGACCGAATTCAGCATTGTCTTCGAAGAGGGAGTTCGCCCAAGCGGGACCGCGGCCTTCCTTGTTCTTTGCCCACGGAGTGGTCGGGAGGTTACCGCCGTAAATGGAGGAGCAACCCGTAGCGTTGGCAACGACCATGCGGTCGCCGAAGAGCTGAGAAACGAGACGCACGTAAGCGGTTTCGCCGCAGCCTGCGCAGGAGCCGGAGAATTCGAACAGAGGTTCGAGGAGCATGGCCTGCTTGACGAGGTTCTTGTTGACCTTGGTGCGGTCGAATTCCGGGAGATCGACGAAGAAGTCCCAGCACTTGCCTTCCTGAACCTTGATGGGTTCCTGCGGCACCATGTTGATGGCCTTCTTGGTCTCGTCGGTCTTGTCCTTACCGATACAGGCCTGCGTACAGACGCCGCAACCCGTACAGTCGTAGCTGGACACGGAAATCGCGAACACCGGCTTGTCGGAACCTTCGAGCTTGAAGCCCTTGGCAGCCGTGAACTTGAAGCCTTCCGGAGCGTTCTTCACGGCAGCTTCGTCCACAACCTTCACGCGGATGGCTGCATGGGGGCAGACCATGGCGCACTTGCCGCACTGCACGCAAGCGTCCGGATTCCAGGACGGGATGTTGAGGGCGAGGTCGCGCTTTTCGTACTTGGTGGTAGCGGTCGGGAACACGCCGTCGCAAGGCATCTTGGAAACGGGGAGGAGTTCGCCGTTGCCCTTGATGATTTCTGCGGTGACTTCGTTCACGAACTTCGGAGCGTTGCCGTGGATCGGAGCGCGGAATTCCTTCGTGCTGGTGACAGCAGAGGGAACCTTGACTTCGAACAGGTTGGCAAGAGAGGCGTCGATAGCGTCCCAGTTCTTCTGGACCACTTCCTGACCCTTCTTGGCGTAAGTCTTTTCGGCGTACTTCTTGATGTACTTGATGGCGGTTTCGGCATCGAGCACGTTACCGAGCTTAGAGAAGAAGCAGGTCTGCATCACAGTGTTGATGCGGCGGCCCATGCCGGTCTTGGCGGCAACGGCGTAAGCGTCGATCACATACACCTTGAGGTGCTTCTTGATGATTTCTTCCTGCACCGGACGCGGGAAGGTATCCCACACGGTGTCAGCGGAGTGCGGAGTATTCACGAGGAAGGTTGCGCCATCCTTCGCGTACTTCAGCATGTCCACGGATTCCAGGTGCGGAGTATGGTGGCAAGCCACGAAGTCAGCTTCGTTTTCGCCGATCAGGTACGGGGCGTCGATGATGCTCTTACCAAAGCGGAGGTGAGAGGTGGTCATGGAGCCGGACTTCTTGGAGTCGTAAACGAAGTAGCCCTGAGCGTAGTTGTCGGTTTCGTTACCGATAATCTTGATGGAGTTCTTGTTGGCACCCACGGTACCGTCGGAACCCAGACCGAAGAACATAGCCTGGAAGAAGTCGCTTTCCAACTTGAAGTTCGGGTCGATGGTGAGGCTGGTGTGGCAGACGTCGTCGTTGATACCGACGGTGAAGCGTGCCTTCGGGTCGGCCTTGGCCAGTTCGTCGTAAATGGCCTTGACCATAGCCGGGGTGAATTCCTTGGAGGAAAGACCGTAGCGGCCACCGATCATCTTCGGCATAGCCATCTTGCCGGCCATCACGGCCTCAGAAATTGCGGTCAGGGCATCCTGGAAGAGCGGCTCGCCAGCGGAACCCGGTTCCTTGCAGCGGTCGAGGACGGCAATCTTCTTGACAGTCTTCGGGAGAGCGGCAACGACGGCTTCCATCGGGAACGGACGGTACAGACGGATGTTGACGAGACCGACCTTTTCGCCCTTGGAGTTGAGGTACTTGACTGTGTCACCGATGGTGCAGGTCGAAGAACCCATTGAAATGATCACGCGGTCAGCGTCGGGTGCACCGACGTAGTCCACGATGTGGTACTGACGGCCAGTGTAGCTAGCAACCTTGTCCATGTACTTCTGGACAATTTCCGGAACCTTGGCGTAGAACGGGTTCACCGTTTCGCGGCCCTGGAAGTAGACGTCCGGGTTCTGTGCGGTACCGCGCATAGTCGGGCGGTCCGGGGTAAGGCAGCGCTGCCGGCATGCCTTCACGTACTTTTCGTCGATGACGTTACGGATAACGCCGTCTTCGAGAGCTTCGATCTTCATCACTTCGTGAGAGGTACGGAAACCGTCGAAGAAGTGCATGAACGGAACGCGGCTTTCGAGAGTAGAAGCGTGGGCCACGAGAGCGAGGTCCTGGCATTCCTGCACGCAGCTGGAGGCGAGCATGGCAAAGCCGGTCTGGCGGCAGGCCATCACGTCGGAATGGTCACCGAAAATAGAAAGGCCCTGCATGGCAAGGGCACGGGCAGTCACATGGAAGACCGTGGGGGTAAGTTCGCCCGCAATCTTGTACATGTTCGGGATCATCAAGAGAAGACCCTGGGAAGCGGTGAAGGTCGTGGTCAAAGCACCGGCCTGCAGAGCACCGTGAACGGTACCGGCAGCGCCACCTTCGGACTGCATTTCAAACACGCGGGGTACCTGACCCCAAATATTCTTCTTGCCTGCAGCACTCCAGTTATCGGCGTGCTCAGCCATAGGACTAGACGGTGTAATCGGGTAAATAGCCGCAACTTCGCTAACAGCAAATGCTACGCTAGCGGTGGCCTCGTTACCATCACACGCAATCATCTTTTTTGCCATGTGTGTCTCCAATTTTTAGGTTGAATTTTTGATTTTAAAATTCCAGTGGAAAAAATATAAAATATACCCTGTTTTTGGTGCCAAAGGGGGAGAAATCCCCCTCGCTCCTGCCCAATGTCATCCCCGCTATCATTCTGGAGCCCTGGAGCATAGCGATAGGGGATAGAATCACGGGGATCTCCCTTCGGCATCCGCTACCCCCTTGCCTAGGGGCCCGCCCCTAAAACCCCGTACGCAAGGGTTTTCTGAAAAAATACCCGCCGACAGTGTAAATTCCGCTTTACATTTCGGTTTGGCGCCAAAGGCGTAAACAGTCATCAGTCCTCAGTTATGGTTTTTCAGTCATAAAAGAAACAAGACATGTTGAGAATAGAAACATAATGGCACTCATAGCTGGTCACTCAAAACTCAAAACTCATTACCAATCCCACACCTCACTCCTCAAAGGGCCGCAAGAATCTGGTTAGAGATTGCCGCGGATACTTCGTATCCTCGCAATGACATTCCTCACATCCCACACCCCACACCACACACCTCACACCCCACACCTCACACCCCACACCTCACACCTCACACCCCACACCCCCCTAGCCCCTAGATCCTAACCCCTAGCCCCTAATTACTATATTCTCCCCATGCTCCACCTGTGGCTCATAACCGCCCCCGACGACTTTTCCGCCGAATTCGACGACATCGAGGAGATGTTCCGTCGGGGCCTTTCCCGCCTGATCCTCCAGAAGCGGGGGAGGAACGGCGCTCCCTACGCCTCCGAAAGCGAATACGAACGCTGGCTTCTAGGGCTCCCCATGGAATGCCGGGACCGCATCTGGGTCCGGGGCACGCCGGATATGGCGGAGCGACTTGAAGTCCGGGGCTGCCTCTGCGACGCGGGTCGCCTCACCGGCGATATTCCGCCCTCCTGGTACAGGATAAACACCGTCGCCGCCTGCAAGAGCGTAGATGAAATCGCAAAACTGCCTCCCTGGGTAGCCGGAGCCCTTCTCGGGCCGGTTTTTCAGCCCGCCTTTGCGGTAGAGCCTGTCTCTTGCGTGGACCTGTCACGGCTGGAATCCGATAGAGACCGCATGAACCCTTCGAAGATTCCGCTCATTCTTTCGGGTGGCCTTGACGAAGAAACCTTACCGTCAGTCCGCCCCTTCGATCCGGCGGGAATCGCCGTCCTGGGCGGCGTCTGGAACTACGCCGACCCGGTGAACGCCTTCATCAAGCTGAATCGGGCTCTCGGTAACGCCCAATTGCGTCCATAAAAGTTTTTTGTAAGTTTTTGCGTAATAACGCGTTAACATAGTCCAATTTGGAATAAGACAATCTGTGTTATTTCAACTTTTAATACATATATTTGGAACATGGAAGTAACGCGCGCGAAAATTTTGGTGGTAGATGACACCAAGACCAATATCGAAGTTCTCGAAGGAATTCTTTCAAACGATTACGATGTTTTTGTAGCCCTTGACGGTCACAAGGCCCTTATGCTCACCGAGAGGGTCAAGCCCGACCTGATTCTTTTGGACGTAATGATGCCCGAGATGGACGGGTACGAAACCCTCCGCCAGATGAAGGCCCGGAATATTCTGGGCGGCACGCCTGTCATTTTTCTAACGGCAAAGTCCGATTCCAAGAGTGAACAGACAGGCCTGAATTTGGGAGCCGTTGACTACATCGGCAAGCCATTTTCTCCGGACCTGGTGCTGCTCCGCATCAAGAACCAGCTGGAATACAAACGCCAGCGTGACCACCTCAACGAGCTGGTCATCGAAAAGACCCAGGACCTGAGAAACACCCTGAAGGTCATGCTCACCAGCCTCGGCGCTTTGGCCGAATACCGTGACCCGGAAACCGGTGGTCACATCAAGAGGACCCAGTTCGTGGTACAGAAACTGGCCGAAATCCTGATGAAAAATCCGAAATTCGCAAAGGACATTCCCAATAGCGAATACGTAGATTATTTCGCGACGGCGGCCCCCCTGCACGACATCGGCAAGGTGGGCATCCAGGACGAGATTCTCCGCAAGCCGGGCAAGCTCAACGAAGAAGAGCGCGCCATTATGCGGGAACACGCCGCGATGGGTTACAACGTGTTGGTGGATGCCGCCAAGGGTCTCGAAGACAAGACCATGATCTTGATCGCTGCCGATATCGCCTGGTGTCATCATGAGTATTACGACGGCAACGGTTACCCTCGCAAGCTCAAGGGCGACGAAATTCCCCTTTGTGCAAGGATTATGGCTGTAGCCGATGTCTATGACGCCCTCGTTTCCAAGCGCCCCTACAAAGAACCTCTGCCTCACGAAGTTGCAGTTGCAGAAGTTCTTAAGGGCAAGGGAAAACAGTTTGACCCCGATGTGGTGGAGGCTTTTGCCGGAATTGCCGACACGCTTCCCGCACTGTACCAGAAATTCAAGGATGAAGGAATTTGAGTAATAATTCGCTAAATGATAAGCGCCGTCAACTGAACTGGCGAATTTCCCTTGTCTATATGGTTCCCGTGCTCATTGCCACGGTGGCCCTTATCCTCATATTCTTTTTCTATATCAAATCCACCCTGATTTCTAGCGCCTACAGCAGTACCGAAAACAGCTTCAAGAAAAACATCCGGCAGTGTGAACTCTACCTTCAAGAAAAACAGGATGATTTCATCAAGTTCCAGAAGAAAGTTCAACAGACGGGAAAGGCCTCCCTACGTTCTGTCTTGGCAAAGCAACAGCAAGAAGACGAGGACATTTCCGACGTCTATTACGGATTCTCCAACGGCGAATACATGAGCGCCCTTGGGGATAAACTAGAAAAAACGGTTTCCGAAGTCCGAACCAAATCTTGGTACCTGGAGGCCTCCCGCAACAAGGGCGTAGCCTTGACAGGGCCGTATATCAAGCCTGCCCTCAAGAAAAACGTTTTGTCCATTTCCGCCCCGCTCTGGGACAAGGACAAGCAGATTCGCGGTGTGGTTGCCGAAGATATCGATCTGCAAAAGATTCGTTCCCTGATTTCCAGCATTGCAAGGGAAGAGGGTGGTGTCACCATCCTTGTAGGAAACGACAACGAAACGGTATATACCTATTTCCCCTACGAGACCAATGTCAAAAAAATCGAGCTGGACACAATCCAGGAACTTCGTGACCTTGCTTTAGAAGGTTTTAATACCGACTCTTTGAACTACGGAAAGGTATTCCGCTTTGAACGAGCCAATTCTCGTCACCAGAACTATGTGTTCATGGTGACTCCCATGACCAAGGCTCCCATGTATGCCATACACGTTATCCAGCAGAACAAGGTGGTTTCCAAGCTCCGTGAAGACCTGAATGCCATCATGCTCCTTGTGACATTGGCCGTTCTTTTTATGATGATTATTGCCGCCGTTGCTGGGCACCTTCTTTTCAAATGGCTTATCGAAAAAGACCTGAACGAGAGTGTCAGCTCCAGTACCTTGTTCGATACACTTCTTGCAACGCCTAACTTTAGCTTGATTCTGACCAACGATTCCTTCGATATTCTTCACGCCAGTGCCAACATTATCGATTTCTTGAACAATGGGGAAGACATCAAGGGTGAAATTCTCTGGAAATTTTTCCCGTCCGAGGATTTCGAAAAGTTTGCCCGCAAGGTGGCCATGGGTGGAGAACTGCATCCCAGTGAACGCAAGACGATTGTGAAGGTCACAAGCCCCAACGGGGAAGAATCATGGTGGAACGTATTCTTCCAGTTGCTGGTGGAGGATGACGGAAGTATCCGCTACCTGTTCATGATTACCGATGAAACCAGCGGCATCCAGAAGGATACTATCCTGGATACCATCATGCTGTCGGCGGACCGTTCCTTGCTGATTATCTTTGACAGGACTCGCCACATCAAGTACATGTCCAAGCAGCTGGCCGATGTCTTTGACCAGGAATGGCGTCATTTGATAGGGCTTTCGCTGGACGACCTGAGTTCTTGCGGCATGCCCGAAGAGATTGTCAAGTCTATAGGGAAGTCCTTCTCCAAGCAAGAAATCTGGAAAGATTCCTTCTCCTTGAATTCACAGGACGGCAAGGGCGAAATCTGGTTCCGTGGCGAGGCTGTTACCTTGAAGGTCCAGGAATCTGTGGTGGGCTACATGCTTTCCATGGTAGATATTTCCGAAGTGGTGGAGGCTCGTGAAATTGCGGAACAGGCCACTCAGGCCAAGAGCGAGTTCTTGGCCAACATGAGCCACGAAATCCGTACGCCCATGAACGCCATCATCGGTATGGCCCACCTGATTTCGGAAACGGATCTTTCCGAACGGCAGCACAGCTTTGTGGACCGTATCAGCAGTGCGGCAAAATCCCTGCTGGGCATTATCAACAACATTCTGGACTTCTCGAAAATCGAGGCCAAGAAGCAGGAACTGGAAGTCATTCAGTTCGTGTTGCAAGACACCATCAGCGAGGTGGCGGCCTTGGCCGAGGTCCGTATTACGGGGCGTCCTATCGAGTTGATTGTAGATGTGGACCCCGAAATCCCAGAAACCTTGATGGGCGACCCGCTTCGACTTTCCCAGATTTTCACCAACCTGGTGAACAACGCGACAAAGTTTACGGAAAAAGGCGATATTACCCTTCAAGTGCAGATGGAAAAGAAGACAGATACCCATGTCCAGCTGGCCTTCAGCGTCAAGGATACGGGCATCGGCATGACTCCGGAACAGCTGAAGCGCCTGTTCAACGCCTTCACCCAGGCAGATGGTTCTACCACGCGCAAGTACGGCGGTACAGGCCTAGGTCTTGTGATTTCCAAGTCCCTGGTAGAACTGATGGGCGGGCAGCTCAAGGTGGAAAGCACCTCCGGCGTGGGCTCCCGATTCTACTTTACCATTACGCTTCCCATTGCGCCCAAGGTGGGTGCTCCCAAGTGGAAATCGGTTCACTCCTTCCAGAACAAGAACATTCTGCTTGTGGACGATTGTGCAAACCTTCGTTCCGTGTTGCGCCATACTCTTGAAAAGTTCCGTTGTGTTGTAGAAGAGGCCTGCTCTGTTGACGAGGCCATCGACCTGATTCAGGCGCATGAATCGGCAGGGGAGGCTCCCTACGATATCTTTATCGTGGATTACCAGATGCCCATTTCGGATGGCTTCAACTTTGTGAAGGGTCTGCCTGCAAACATGCTGACAATCCCCAAGATTTTGATGCACCCCTTGCATTTCGAAGAAAACAACCGTATCCATGCCGAAGAAATCGGGTTCAACAGTTGTCTTGCCAAGCCTATCCAGATTAGTTCGCTGCTCACGGCAATGCAGGAGGCCGTCGGAGAAAAACCGGTTTACCAAAAGGCCGTCAAGAAGGAAAAACGCAAGATTTACTTCAAGGATGCCAAGGTGCTGCTTGTCGAAGACAACAAGATGAACCAGGAACTGGCCGTTTCCCTGTTGAGCAGCGTGGGTCTTACCGCCATGATTGCCAACAACGGTAAAGAAGCGATTGAGCTTTTGAAGCCCAATTCCTTTGACCTGGTGCTGATGGATATCCAGATGCCCATTATGGACGGTTTGACGGCCACCAAGCTGATTCGTGAAAAGAAGGAAGAGTATTTCCAGAAAGTCCCGATTCTTGCCATGAGTGCCCGTGCCTTCCAGAAAGACAAGGAAGAATGTTTCGAAGCGGGCATGAACGCCCATATCGTGAAGCCCATTGACCCCACTGTTCTTTACGAAGAAATGGCGAAATTTCTGCCGATTGCTTCCGAAACGGCCGAGACCCAGACGACCACTACGGTGGTGTCTTCAGATTCTGTACAGCTTTCTTCTGACGACAAGGACTTTGCCGCCAGATTCCAGAAGATTCCGGACTTTGATATTTCTGCGGGCCTCTATCACGCCAATAACAACCGTACACTGTATCTCAGGATTGTACAGGGCTTTGTCAACGATTACGGAAGCAAGGCCCAGGATTTGCGCAGGTTCGTAGAAGCCTCCAAGTACGAAGACGCCGCAAGAATCGCCCACACCATCAAAGGCTTGTCCGGTACTATCGGAGCTGCCAATGTCCAGAAACTAGGGCTTGCGTTAGAAAATTCGTTACTGAATAAGCAGAAGAACTTTAACGAACTCATTGCCTTTGAAGAAGCCCTTAAGAAGTTGGTAGAGGCTCTGTCGAAGGTTCTTGCCGACATGAATTCCGAAAAGGAAGACACGAGTTCCAAGAAGACTGACCCCCAGGCTGCAGAAAAACTGAAGGGCGTTCTGGAAAATCTCAAGCTGCATGTGGACGCCTGCTCTGCTACCATGTGTAAGCGGGACTTTGAACCCATCAAGGATATTGCGTTCAGCTCCGCTCAAGAGGCTCTGCTCAAGAAGTTGAAAGACCAGATTGGGGACTACGACTTTACGGAAGCGGGGGAGACCATCAAGGAGCTGGAAAAGACCCTTGCCTAGTGCAGGATAAATGCCGCAATAAAGGCGAGGGCTACAATCACCGCAGCTGCAATGGCGAGCGGGTTCGCCTTTTTCTTTTTGGCGTAGGGGCTGTCCGGGTCGTCGCCGAATTCATTCTCCAAAATTTCATCGTAATCCGGCGTTTCGAGGTCGGTAAATTCCGCGCCTTCTTTCCAGCCGGTGTCGGCGTCGCTCCCGCAATGCGGGCAGAACGTGGCGTTGTCTTTCAATTCGGAGTGGCAGTGCGGGCAGAGAGGCATGAGGTATGAGGTCGGGGCTTCGCCCCTTTGAGGTAGGGGGGATGTGAAGTGTGTAGTGAGAAGTGTGAAGAGTAGTGAGTAATGAGTTGTGAGGTGTGTGGTTCGAGGCACGAAGCGCGAGGTTAGTGTCCAATTGGTAGAAAATAGAGGGTGGTTGCAGGTCTTAAGAAGTGTCATCCAGAGCGCGAAAGCGCGAAGGATCCAGGTCCGGGATAAACTGGCGAGGATCCGCTTGAGGCGTAAAATGAAATATAAAAAGAAAAACCGCACGGTTTTACCCGTGCGGTTTTTCAGCTTGTCATTTGAGCGGCTCACGCCGCTGTAGATTACAGCTTGTTGTTGGAACCAAGAACGTCAACGATCTTGTGTTCGTACATCTTCTGCATGTTTTCGCGAGCCGGCTTGAGATACTGGCGCGGGTCGAAGTGTTCCGGATGTTCGTCGAAATACTTACGGATAGCAGCAGTCATGGCCAAGCGGCTGTCAGAGTCGATGTTGATCTTGCAAACAGCGGACTTGGAAGCTTCGCGGAGCTGTTCTTCCGGAATACCAACTGCATCCGGGAGCTTACCACCGTGGGCGTTGATGGTGTCCACTTCGTCCTGCGGGACAGAAGAAGAACCGTGGAGAACGATGGGGAAGCCCGGGAGCTTTTCTTCGATGGCGTGGAGCACGTCGAATGCCAGAGGAGGCGGAACGAGCTTGCCAGTCTTCGGGTCGCGAGTGCACTGTTCCGGCTTGAACTTGTAAGCACCGTGGCTGGTACCGATGGAGATAGCGAGGGAGTCGCAGCCCGTACGGGTAGCGAAGTCGATCACTTCTTCCGGCTTGGTGTAGTGGGATTCTTCAGCCTGGACTTCGTCTTCCACACCGGCGAGCACGCCGAGTTCAGCTTCGACGGTCACGTCGTGCTGGTGAGCGTATTCAACAACCTTCTTGGTGAGGGCGATGTTGTCTTCGTACGGAAGAGCGGAACCGTCGATCATCACGGAAGAGAAACCGTTGTCGATGCAGTCCTTGCAGAGTTCGAAAGAGTCACCATGGTCGAGGTGGAGCACGATCTGCGGATTGGCGCAGCCGAGTTCCTTGGCGTATTCAACAGCACCCTGGGCCATGTAGCGGAGGATGGTGCCGTTTGCGTAGTTACGAGCACCCTTAGAGACCTGCATGATCACCGGAGACTTCTGCTTCACAGCAGCCTGCACAATAGCCTGCATCTGTTCCATGGTGTTGAAGTTGAAAGCCGGGATAGCGTAGCCACCCTTAACAGCCTTTGCAAACATTTCCTTGGTGTTAACCAAGCCGAGTTCCTTGTAAGAAACTGCCATTTGATTTACCTCTTGATTGTGTGGCGACCTGGGCCGCCGGTTTAAAAGTTACGGGGCTAAAGATAGCAAAAAAAGACAGCCTCGAAAGGTGGATACAAAAAAATACCCCGGAGGTTAGTCCGGGGCATCATTTCAAAAGGTTTCGGAACTACACACCGAAAGCGGCGTCGGCTGCTTCTGCATTGGCGGCAGCGTTTTCCACCACGTTTTCGGATTCGGCAGCGGCGGAAGCGGCAATTGCTTCTTCGGTCACGTCGTTGCTAGCCTTTTCAGTCATGGAAAGCTTGCCTTCCTTGAACTTGTACATAGCGATGGTGGTGGGCTTCTTGGTAAGCTGGATGTAACCCTGACCTGCCTGGCTGTTAAGGAAACGGGCCTCGTGGGCCATCATCACCACGGCACGGAAAACAGAACCTTGGCATTCCTTGCTAGCGTAAATATCGTCGAGATAAACTCTCTGGTCGGACATCGGGGTACCTCCGAAATTTTTTAGAAGAGGGAGAGGGATTCGAACCCTCGTTACCGTAAAGTAAACACGCTTTCCAAGCGTGCGCCTTCAACCACTCGGCCATCCCTCCTTAGGATGTGAGGCCAAATATAGATGTTTTTTTTGCCCTTGTCAACCGATTTTAGCTTAAATTTTCAAAAAAAAGCATTATTTTGAAAATTTACGGTATAAACAATGAGGTCGTCTTGCTTTGCAAGGCTTTGAGGCTTTTTTGTCAAACGATACCTCAAAGTGAGCTATGCGAACGACCTCATTGCTCAAAGTGCCGCAAGGCACGTCCTCAAAGTTCGTCCCAGACGACCTGCATGAGCGGTTCAAGAGTCTTGGGGGTGAAGTCGAACTTGATGTTTGCGGCTGCAAAAAGCTCCGGCAGGGGGCGGCTGCTCCCCAGACTTTCGGCCCGGAACAGGTCGTCGATGGCCTTTTTCGGGTCTTTCTTGAAGTTTGCCCATACCTGCAGGGCTCCGATCTGGGCTATTCCGTACTCGATGTAGTAGAACGGGCACTCGAAGATATGGAGCTGCTTTTGCCAGAGGTTCCCGCGGACCGCTTCCAGGCCCGAATAGTCGATGCCTGCGTCGTAGCGGTCCATGATTTCGTTCCAGATGTCGGTGCGGTCGCTGGCCGTATGCTCCGGGAAACTGTAGATGCGGTGCTGGAAACTGTCCACGCTGGCCACCCAGGGGAACAGCCAGATGACATCTGTCAGTTCGCCCAAAATACTCCGTGAAATGGCCTCGTGGTCGTCTCCGTAGAAGGGCTTCAGGTTGGACATGCCGATAAGTTCCATGCTCATGCTTGCCACTTCCGCAAATTCCGCAGGAACATCCCTGTAGGCCACGATGGGCTGGTCCGCAAGCGCAAACTGGTGGAAAGAATGTCCCGATTCGTGAAGGAGCGTGTAGATGTCCCGGTCCGTGCAGGCGGAATTCATGAAGATGAAGGGGAGGCGGCTCTCGTCAAAGCCAATCTGGTAGCCGCCGGGGGCCTTGCCGAGCCTGGAATCCGGGTCGATAAGGTTCTGGGCCTGCATCTCCCTGGCCCACTTGCCTGCCTGGGGGTGGATGCTTTCGAAAATCCGGTCCACCTTCTCGATGAGTTCCGCTCCGCTAGAATATGGCTTGAGGGCGGGCCTGTTCAGCGGGTCGACGTCCAAGTCCCAAGGCCTGAGCTTTTCAAGACCCATTTTCTGGGCGCGTTTCTTGTAGATTTCTTTCAGCAGGGGGAGCACCAGCTTCTCGATGCTCTCGTGGAAGGCTTCGCAGTCGGCGGGGGAGTAGTCGAACCGATGCTTCGCGAGGAAAATGTAGTCGATAAAGTCCTTGCAGTGGGCGTTCCTGGCCACATCCTTGCGGATTTTGAACAACTTATCAAAAGCACCGTCCAGGGCGTCCTTGTCCTTGAGGCGGCGTTCCCACATGGCCCGCCAGGCCCGTTCCCGCAAGCCCCGGTCCGTATTCTCCATGTAGGTCGCCATCTGCTGCATGGTCTGGGTTTTGCCTTCGAACTCCACGCTCATGCCGCCGGTAATCTTCTGGTAGGCCTGGATTTCCTTGTTTTCTTCGGTCTCCAGGGGAATATTGTCGGGGGAGAACAGGTCCAGGGAAACTTGCACGCCCTTGAACCATTCGCCGAACTCGCCCTTGAGTTCTTTCTTGGCGGGGTGAGCCATCAATTTCTTGTTCAGCTTGTCGTCGTACTCGTTGATGACTGGCTGGATGTTTTCCACAAAGTCAGCATAGGCCTTGGCCGCCTTTTCGTCCTTGGTGTCGCAGGTCATGGCCACGTAGCGGCGGCAGCTGACTTCGCCCAGCACAGAGTTCAGCTCGCTCCAGTCCAGAATCCAGTCCCGTAGGGGAGTGGCGGCGGCTGGAACGTCCCGCAATAGCAGGCTCCGGTAAAGCTCGCTGATCTTCTTTTCGTCATCGGGATTCAGGTTTTCGGGGACAAAACGACGGGGGAGTTTCATAATCATTCCTTCGGGAAAATGGAATAGACCCAGTCACTGACAAGGCCGTCCAAAAGGGATTTCCGGGCCCTGTCTTCCAGGGCGCGCATTTCTTCGGGAGAAATGGGATGTTCTATGTCAAAATCAAAGGAGACTAGCGGGCCTTCGGCTTCCAGGGATACAGAGATTTCACCCTTGGCGCGGTACTTGGTAATTCCGGTCAGGGCTAAAAGTCTTTTGTCCAGCGGAAAGTCCGTCGTAAGCGTGATGTCGCTTGCGCCGGGCAAAAGCACCGTAGAATCCTTCAGCTGCAGGGGCAATTCAATCAAGGTATCCAGGAAAAGGTTCGCCTTCAGATTTCGGACCCACAGGGTGTCCGTGCTCTGGTTGTTTGCCGTCATGACGGCAGTCAGGTGCGCCTTGCCCAGTTCCTTCTCGATAATCCCTCTGGCCAGGTTCTGCACAATAAGCACCACCTGAGGGTTCGGCAACAGCGTAGATTTAAGGTTATTGACCTGTTCGAACAGCTCCGGATTGATGGTCACGGAATCCAGCGCGAGTTCCTTGAATTCTAGCTTGGTCTTGCTCAGGATGCTGGCCGCGTCGATCTTTCGGGTTGCCGCACAGCTCTGCAGCAGGACGGCAGAAAAAAGGCAGACCACCGCAAACAGTATAATTTTATATCTGGAGGGCATTTTGCTCATTTCGTTTACAATATATAAAGATGAGGAATGCAGGATTGGCCAAATTTGACAAATTGAAGCAAAAGCTGCTATGTTTTATTGCCGATAATGCGGGTTATGTAAACTAAAAAGGCTAAATTTGAGAAGGGGCATATAAACAAATCTTTTTTCACCGTTTTATATGCCTTTATTTTTATTTAATTGACTACACGGGCATATAAAAAGCAACATTCAAAAAAAATTATATGCCCCATGAACGAATTTTCGTCAATTTTACCTGATATAAAATGTAATTTGATCCTTTAATACGCCTTATTTTTTGTGAAATATGGGCTTTAGGGCATATAAAAATACCGTTTTTCCATTTTTTATATGTCCTGACAGCAAAAAGTGTTTTGTAAAAGCATATAAAAAAAATTATAGCGCAATTTATATGCCTCTTGATTCTTTTTTTCACAAATGTTTCAAAATTATACCAGATTTGCCCGTGCAACTACTCTATTCCGGTGCTTTGCCATTGGCACATAATTTGCTATCTTTGGGCGTGATTTTGGCTAGAAAATGTAAAACTGTAGCCCGTCAGGATATTTTTTAAAGGATTTATTGAAATGGCAGAAGATTTGAACGAACAGGAACCGACCGCAGAAGAAAAGGCAAAATTCGAAGCAGACGTGCTTAAGGCCGCCGAAGACGCGATGAAGATGGAGGCCGAGGCCAACAAGGCCGACGCAGAACGTCATCCTGAGGAGCAAAGCGACGAAGGATCCAGTCCGGACGCACCTGCTGACACTTCCGCCGAGCAACCCGCTGACGCACCTGCTGAACAGCCCGCAGACGCCGCCTCTGAACAGCCCACCGATGCTTCGGCGAGCTCAGCAACCGAAACAGCCGCCCTCAAGGCCGCCCTTGCCGAGTCCAACGACCGGAACCTCCGCCTGATGGCCGAATTCGACAACTACCGCCGCCGTACCGCCAAGGAACAGCTGGAACTCATCGAGACGGCCAACGGCAAGCTCCTTGAAAAGCTTTCCGAAGTCCAGGACAACTTCGAGCGTGCCTTCGCCAGTGAAAACAAGGCCCAGGATTTGAAAGCCTTCGAAAAGGGCATGCAGATGATTTACAACCAGTTCGCAAAGATTCTTACCGACGCGGGCCTCGAGCAAATCGACCCCACCGGCGCGGAATTCGACCCGAACATGCACGAAGCCCTGATGCAGCAGCCCAGCGAGACTGTGCCCGAAGGACACGTGGTGACCGTGTTCCAGAAGGGCTACAAGCTCAAGAACAAGATCCTCAAGACCGCAAAGGTCATCGTCTCCTCCGGAAAATAGGCCCGCACTAAACTATATTTGATCCATGCTGAAGATTAACGGACAGGACGTAGATGCCGCAGGCAAGACGCTGGAAAGCTACATTGCCGAAGCCGGATTTAACAAGGTGCGCATTGCCGTAGAACGGAACGGAGAAATCGTCCCCAAGTCCAAATACGGCGAGACCGTCCTTGCCGACGGCGACTGTGTCGAAGTCGTGAATTTCGTAGGTGGCGGCTGATGTCGTCTAGCGCTGCACCCCTCCCCTCCCGCGAACAGATTCTGGCCGCCCTGGTCCAAAAGCAGGGGGCCGATGCCGTCGAAAAACTGCAAAAAGCAACAATTGCCGTATGCGGTCTGGGAGGCCTCGGCTCCAATATCACCATTTCCCTTGCCCGTGCAGGTGTCGGCAAACTCATCCTGATAGATTTTGACGTGGTGGACATCACCAACCTGCACCGCCAGCAATACAAGATGAACCAGGTAGGTATTTCCAAGGCGGAAGCACTCCTCCAGAACCTGAAAGAAATCGCCCCCTACGTCCATTACGAGGTCCATCAGGTCAAGGTCACCGCCGAAAACGCCGTCTCCCTTTTGCAGGAGGCCGACGTCATCTGCGAAGCCTTCGACAAGGCAGACGCCAAGGCCATGCTGGTGGATACGGTCCTGGAGCAACTTCCTCAAAAATATCTGGTCGCCGCCAGCGGGATGGCCAGCTACGACAGCGGAAACGCCATCCTCACCCGCCGCATTACAGACAAGTTCTACCTCTGTGGCGATGGACAGAACGATGTAGATGAAGTGGTGGGGCTTGTTGCCCCCCGGGTCATGCTCTGCGCTGCCCATCAGGCCCTGACCGCTACCCGGCTTGTGCTCGGTCTGGAATAAAAAATCTGAAGACTATTTCGCTTCTTGTCTGTAATAAAGGACGCGCAATATGACGACCTTCTGCATGTCATGATTGACATGATAAAATAGGCGGTAATTCTCAACAGGCATTGCGCGCACTTCACGTAAAATCCAAGGTTCTTCCTGACATAAGGCAAAGGCATCAGGAAAATCGGATAATGTATTTACCGATTCCTGAAATTTTGCCATTAAATTCTTGGCTGCGATAGGCGAACAAAGTGTTATGCTGATATAGTCAAAGATTTGATCGATATCTGCCTGTGCTGCGGAAGAAAAGTGGACTTCAAAATTCATACCTTGTATTTCTTCTTGACATCGGAAAGGACCATTGCGGCCGGACGGGTACGGCCTTTCAGCATATCATTGTAACCTTTCTCGAGTTCCGCGTCAAGACGTTCTTTTGACCATTTGGCAGCGTTTTCAGGAGCCTTAGGCAACTTCACATCGAAGGGAATACCCTGTTGCAGAATAATCTGCTTGTAGAACATGTTGATGGCACTGGAAACGGATATACCGAGGGTTTCCAGGACGCTTTCGGCCTGTTCTTTGACATCGGGTTCAATACGTGCGTACAAATTTGCGGTCTTATTCATGTCTATTAATATACGTTTTTGTCCGCACAAATGCAATACATTTTTGGATTTTTTATGATGAAATAATCTCTTGACAATGAGATAATCTGGAAAAACTCGTCATGACCCTAATTATTTTTGAGACAGCGGACAGACTTTCGATTACCTCTATATTCACCGTCATAGTAAAGAACGGAATCTGTAGAGAAAGAAAAACTCCAATAGTAAGCGCTGGTTGTACCATGGCTTTTATTGGACCAAAACTCCGCAAAAAAAGTTCCCAAGCAAACATTATCAAAAGCACAATTACCAGAAGGTTTCACAGAAAAACCGTAAGTGTCAAGTCCGTTACAACATTCTCCTTTCAAATCATTTTCACATCCACCGTTATTTTCCCATCCACTGGTGCTTTTCAACTTTCTTCCAGCAACCTCCTTGCCACCAACGAAATCCAGCATCAGATTCCACTCTTCATCTGTTGGCAAATGCCACCCCTCTGGGCATACTTCCTGCGCTTCGTACCAACTGTACAAACGCCCGAACTCAGTGCAGTTTTCATCAAGCCCGTCATAACAATAACTTCCAGCTATCGCATAATTCAGATTTTCTGCCATCCATTCCTGATCACCCAAGAAAACAGTCTTATATGATTTTCCATCACGTGAATCTACGAAACTCCCTTGTATTACATCAACTTTTTCATTGGATTTGTCAACTTTTTCATTGGATTTGTCGTCGGCACTAGAGCCTTTGTCGCTACCACAAGCAGAAAAAAACATTGTCAAAGCAGTGAATACAATAACTAACAGGGGTATTTTATTCATAAAAGAATCCTTATTTTAAATCAATTTAAAGAAAAAATTTGGGGGAAATATAACTTATTTTACGTTGGTTTATATGCGGTGTTCACAGGAAGGGGTGTTAGGGGGTGTCCCCTTAGGAGAGGGGGTGACCGGAAGACTTGCCCTAGATCCTTCGACTTCCCCTATCGCCTGCGGCCCCAGGGTCCGCTCAGGATGACACCCGAGGTTTCCACGGGCGTGACGCGGCCGTTCAGCATATCGCTGTAGCCTTTCTCGAGTTCCGCATCGAAGCGTTCTTTTGACCATTTAGCGGAGTTTTCGGGCTTGTTCATATCAATTTAAGGCTCTTGATGAATTCGGGGGCGAGTCGACGCCGTTTGGCCATGTGATTGTGTGCGCTTGCAGCGTGAAATCTTTAAAGGTATTGATGTCTGCTAGTTGCTGCACGATGGGGCGATGGTCCGACTTGATGACGCTTTCGAAATCAGCGACAAAACGGCATCCGTCGTTGAATTCGACGGATATCTTGTAATCGCCAATATATTTCGCGTCAGTCACATGAAGCATATCTAGACCAAGGTCTAAAGTACATTTATAACGGGGAAATGTCAATGAAATAAAGATTAAGTTCCTCCCCAAATATTGTTTTCCTTCTGCTATTTTTGTATATTATCCCCTGACAGGCACCGGTAGCGGATTTCCGCTTACAAGCCAAGTTCGACTAGAAAAGCCGACTTTTGCTATATCCCCAATGAATATTGGGAGTTTTATATATCAAAAGCCGGCTTTTTTTTGTTTATTACTCTTGACACTGTATCAAAAAGGAGATACATTTGGAATGAAGGAATATGTTGCCTATGAAGGCCCATGCTTTACCATAGAATGGTTCTATAACGAACAAGGAGAAAGCCAAGCTTTAGAATATTTTAATGGATTGAGTGACGTTCAGAAGCGCAAAGTGCTGATGCTTTTTAAGCGGATTGGCGATTTTGGAAGGATCTCGGATATTACAAAATTCAGGAACGAGGGTGACAAGATTTTTGCGTTCAAACCACAGCCGGATCGATTTTTGTCCTTTTTCTATACAGGCAAGAAAATCATCGTGACTAACGCTTTTCGTAAGAAATCGCAGAAATTGCCTGAAGAGGAAAAAGAACGGGCTCAACTCGCTATGCAAAACTACAACGAACGGATTTTAAGGGACGAATACTATGAAAAAAACTAAATCGACTTTTGAAAGGGTCATGGAAGACCCGAAACAGAAAGAGGCGTTTGAAAAGGAATATGCGAACTTTTTGCTATCGGAGCTACTGTTGGATGCTATGTCCGAGCAGGATATAAGCGTGCGGGCCTTGTCAAAGGCATCGGGCATTTCAACCTCGGTGATTCAGAACTTGCGCGCCATGCAGCCCGTAAATATAACGCTAAAAACTCTGAATGCCCTGCTTTCCTCTCTGGGTTACGAACTTGTCGCCCGAAAAGGCCGGCATTGCGTAAGCCTTACTAAGCAATCTGCGTAAGGGGGAAGCCTCCCCCTCGCTTCAGCCCCGGCTGTGTCATCCTGAGTCCTTCGACTCTGCTCAGGGTAAACTCCGCAACAAAGTTGCGTAGTCGAAGGATCTAGCCGGGTCTTTCGCTACCCTCTCGCCTAGGGGCTCTGCCCCTAAGACCCCGAATCCATAGTGGATTTAGGTTATGTTGGGTCACGGGGCGGTTGATTTAAGGAATCTTGCAGCGAGTTCGGGGTCTACGTCAATTCGGTAGAATCCCTTTTCTTCGTTCGCTTTGGTCTTACATTCTGGAAGAGGGCAGCCATCGAACACATCTTCTAGGGTCAATTCCATTGCTTCCTTTGCGTTGGCGAGAGCCTCTTCGAGAGTATTGCCCTGGGTAAAGCAGCCGTCCAAATCTGGGAACCCTACCGAGTATCCGCCGTCTTTTTCCCTGATAAGTTTGGCTGTATAGTTCATTTTTGTTTCTTCTAATATTTTTTTGATTTGACCCATAAAGTGTTGTCAATCAACGCCTGTATTTATAACAATTTATTCTTTATCAGGCCATTCCTCGTCCCAGCATCCCCAACGCATATTACCACCAACAGACATCGCACCAAAGAATATAAATACTAGTAAAAGAGGTGCGTTTACCAGCGAAGAACTGACAAAATTATTCAAAAAAAGAACATCTGGCCACACATCCAAAATGACCAACACGATGAAAACGCATAAAACAAAGCCTATAGACACAAGTCCAAATACACTGTCCAACAACAACATATTCCTAAATACAGGGCGCACGGACAAATTTGACCCAAAATAAACATATACAAAGAACGGAAACAATCCTAAAGGCTTAATAAGTACATAAGGAAAAAACGAGGCTAACAAAATTCCACCCCAAAATAGAACAAACGGGACAATGACGCAAAGAACCACATCCCTTGTATCTTCAAGATCAAACTCGTTAACGTTTTTCATAATCTTGCCCTCTACCCCTTAATATACATTCAAACAACTGTCAAAAATTAACAGTTGAAATTTTTTTGAAGGGCCGGGGGTTTTAGGGGGTGGCCCCCTAGGAGAGGGGGTGGAGAGCGACGAAGTGCGAACCAGGGGGATGCTTCCCCCTCCCCTCCTTTTATGGACCCTATCCCCTATCGCTGCGCTCCTGGGTCCAGGGTGGCAGGGAGATCCCCACCTTGGTGGCCATGCGCACTAAGCACTAAAGTGCTAAGTGCTGTCCGCCCGCCTTCGCGGGGATGACAAGATGGTGGCGGGGATGACATCCCGCGGGCACCGTTTTAATATGAAACACGGCGATTTTGGTCCTTTTTAGGGCTTTTTCTTGTTTCAGAACGAAACAAAATGGCCGTTTTTTGCCAGTTATTAGCATTTGGCACGGGTTTTGCTTATGTATGGGCGTAAAAAATCGCCCCGTTCAGATTGATTCGCGGGCGGCAAGAATTTAAAATAGGAGACTCATTATGAGCAAGATTATCGGTATTGACTTGGGAACGACCAACAGCTGCGTGTCCGTGATGGAAGGCGGCAAGCCGGTCGTCATCGCTAACGCGGAAGGTTTCCGCACCACCCCGTCCATTGTCGCTTTCGGCAAGAACGGCGAACGTCTGGTGGGCCACGTGGCAAAGCGTCAGGCCATCACCAACCCCGAAAAGACTATCTACTCCATCAAGCGTTTCATGGGCCGTACCGCCGGCGAATGCTCCGCTGCCGAAAAGAACATGCCCTACAAGCTGGTGGGCACGGGTTCTGACCCGGTGCGCGTGCAGGTGGACGACAAGCAGTTTGCTCCTCCTGAAATTTCCGCCATGGTTCTCCAGACCATGAAGAAGATTGCCGAAGACTACCTCGGCCAGCCGGTGACCCAGGCCGTGATTACGGTCCCCGCCTACTTTAACGACTCCCAGCGTCAGGCTACGAAGGATGCCGGTAAAATTGCTGGCCTCGAAGTGCTCCGTATCGTGAACGAACCGACGGCTGCTGCACTTGCCTACGGTCTTGACTCCAAGAAGAGCGAAAAGGTCGCCGTCTATGACCTCGGTGGCGGTACGTTCGATATCTCCATCCTCGAAATCGACGACGGCATGTTCAGCGTGAAGGCCACCAACGGCGATACGATGCTCGGCGGTGACAACTTCGACGAAGTGATTATCGACTGGATCAACGACGAATTCAAGAAGGACAATCCGGGCATCGACCTGAAGAAGGACAAGATGGCCCTGCAGCGTTTGAAGGACGCCGCCGAAAAGGCTAAGATTGACCTGTCTGCCACGACTTCCACGAACATCAACCTCCCCTTCATCACTGCCGACGCTTCGGGCCCGAAACATTTGGACCTCACGCTCAGCCGTGCAAAGTTTGACCAGCTGACCGCCCACCTGGTGGAACGCTCCATGGAACCGTGCCGCAAGGCTATCGCCGACTCCGGCCTCTCCATGAGCGAAATCGACGAAGTGATCCTGGTCGGTGGTTCTACCCGTATCCCGGCCGTGCAGGAAGCCGTGAAGAAGTTCTTCGGCAAGGAACCGAACAAGACTGTGAACCCGGACGAAGTGGTGGCTATCGGTGCTGCCGTCCAGGGTGCCGTGCTTAGCGGCGACTCCTCCGTGAAGGACGTGTTGCTCCTCGACGTGACCCCGCTTTCCTTGGGTATCGAAACTCTCGGTGGCGTGATGACCAAGCTCATCGACCGTAACACTACGATTCCGACCAAGAAGAGCCAGGTGTTCTCTACCGCCGAAGACAACCAGCCGGCCGTGACGATTCACGTGCTCCAGGGCGAACGCGAATTTGCCCGCGACAACCGTACGCTCGGCAAGTTCGACTTGACCGACCTCCCGAAGAAGCCGCGTGGCGTGCCGCAGATCGAAGTGACCTTCGATATCGACGCAAACGGCATTGTGCATGTGTCTGCCAAGGACAAGGAAACCGGCAAGGAACAGTCCATCAAGATTACTTCTTCCAGCGGCCTTTCCGAGGACGAAATCAACAAGATGGTGAAGGATGCCGAAGCCAACGCTGCCAAGGATAAGGAACAGCGCGAACTGGTGGACATCAAGAACCAGGCCGAACAGATGGCTTACCAGGCTGAAGGCCAGCTCAAGGAATTCGGCGACAAGCTCCCGGCCGACACCAAGAGCCAGCTGCAGGCTGCCATTGACGACATCAAGGCCAAGAAGGACAACGGCACTAAGGAAGAGATCAAGGCCGCTATGGACAAGCTCCAGGGCATGATCAGTTCCATGGCCCAGGCCGCCGGTGCAAACCAGGCTCAGCCGGGTCCGCAGCCGGGTGCTTCTGAACAGCCGAAGAACGACAAGAAGGGCGACGGTCCGGAAGTCGTCGACGCGGAAGTGGTGGACTAATAGGTGTGAGGTCGCTCGCAAGCTCGCTATGAGCAATGAGCGCGGTCGCCTTGCGGCTCCCTGTGAGCCAAGAGGTCGCTGCGCTTTGAGCGTATATAGATAAGCGAACGTTTGACCTCAAAGTGCCTTTAGGCACGACCCCATACCCCAAAGGGGCGGAAGCCCCGACCTCAAAGCTCCGAAGGAGCGACCTGTTATGGCTGAAAAAAGAGATTATTACGAAGTTCTAGGCGTCGGCAAGGACGCGAGTGCTGACGAGATCAAGCACGCCTACAAGAAGCTTGCCATCAAGTACCACCCGGACAAGAATCCGGGCGACAAGGAAGCCGAAGAGAAGTTCAAGGAAGCTGCCGAGGCCTACGACGTGCTCAGCAACCCCGAAAAGCGTAAACAGTACGACCAGTTCGGCTTCAACGCCCCCGGTGGCGGTTTTGGTGGCGGCGGATTCGGCGGCCAGGGATTCTCTTTCGAGGATATCTTTGCGAACTTCGGCGATATTTTCGGTGGCGGATTCGGCTTTGGCGGCGGTGGCCGTCGTGGCGGTGCTCGCAAGGCCGGTCCTCCCCGCGGAAACGACTTGCAGATCAAGGTGGCGCTCAGCTACAAGGAAATCTTCGAGGGTTGCACCAAGAAGGTTCGCTTGAAACGCTATACGCCTTGTACGGAATGTAACGGCAAGGGCGGTTCCGACATTAAGGAATGTAGCACCTGTCATGGAACGGGTCGTGTGCGTCGCTCTACGGGCGGATTTTTCCAGATGATTACCGAAAGCGCCTGCCCCACCTGTAACGGTATGGGAGAGGTTATTTCGAAGCCCTGCCAGCATTGCCACGGCGAGGGCCGTGTGCAGGAAACGGAAGAAATCTCCATCAAAATTCCGGCGGGCGTTGCCGAGGGCCAGTACCTGAACCTGCGTGGCGAAGGCAACTGCGGGCCTCGCGGCGGTGCCTGCGGCGACTTGCTGGCGGTCATTGCCGAAAAGCCCGACGACTTCTACACCCGTGAAGGCGACGATTTGCATTGCGAAATCAAGGTGCCGGTCCATAAGCTGGTTCTTGGCGGTACGCAGAGAATCCCCACGCTGGACGGAGGCGAAGTGCAGATCAAGATTGCAGCCGGCACTCAGGCCGGAAGCATTTTGCGCCTGCGCGAACAGGGTCTGTACCCGCTGAACAAGCGCGGCGACCGTGGAAGCCTCTACGTGAACATCGGCGTGGAAATCCCGAAGGACCTTAGCCGCGAAGAGAAGGAACTCTACCAGAAGCTCGCGGAACTCAGGCACGACAAGGAAACCGCCCAGGAAGAAAGCTTCCTCGAGAAGATGAAGAATCTGTTTAAGTAGAGACTAGAGGCTAGTTTCGGAAGAAGTCATCCAGAGTCCCGTAACAAATCCGGGATAAACGAAGTCGAAGGATCCAGATAAAATTTATCCCGAGCAGCGATGCCCGGGATTTTTATTACTTTTATAGTAAACGACATTAATAATTTCCAATTTCCTATTGTCACCCCGGCCCTGGTGCCGGGGTCATCGTTTTATTAGGAAAAATCTCTTGTCGTTTACTATAGTTACAAGCACAGCCTACCGCCTTTGGCGGTTGGCAATATGTCAGGGGACTCCCTTGGAGTCCCTGACGGTTCGGCTCTGCAATGCAGAAATGCGAGCATTTCTGCGCAGCAGAGCCTCTAGGTCAGTCCAGGAGACAACGAACCGAGAAGCCGTTGTGAACAGAATTTAAGGTGACTTTAATTTCATGAGAAGATCTTCTAGACCTTCATCACCGCCTTCAGCGTAACCTTCTTTAAAGCCATCTGTCTTACCCGTAGTCCGGAGGCCTTCCACACTCTTCAACACATTGTCGATGTCCCTCATACTCTTTATGTCAGATATTATCGACTTGACATTTTCACGACATTGTTTTCTTTGAAAGTCAACAGAAGATGGAACGGGAATTTTCAAAAGCCGATAAGCTTCCTTGGGGGTAACGCCGACAAGTTTATCAACAAAAACAAGTTCAGTCTTTTTAAATAAAGCACTCTTTTTAAAAACAGTAGTTGCACCGCTTACTACCGTAAGGGGCAACAGTTTCTTAACATCCTCTTTTGTCGTTACATCAGCCAAGATAATGGACAGGTTATCGGCATCCTTCAAGGCGACAAATTGGAGACGCATATTCACCGATTCATGGCGAGCCTGTACAAGAGCCGACATAGGCTTCAACTCCAGTCCTTCCTCTTCCGCAAATTTTTTCATGAAAGCCGGAGGTTTCTCCCCACTTTCACCATCTCCCGACTCAGTAATAAAATCGAAGCGTTCTTCATCAAATAATATCGAACCATTCTTATCATAAAGTGCCCAGACGATTTTACCGGGATCTTCATCGGAATTCTTCTGAATGACAGCGAACGGTTCATCTCCATACGCCCTGTAATAAATATAGGGTTGCAGTCCACCTCTGGCTCCCACAGCGATATAATCCTTCGTCACGACGATATTGGCACACAAAAGATTGTCGTCCACACCCTTTGAGAACGCAACTACAGCCAGCCCAAACAAGATAACGGCAACTATTTTTATGTTTTTCATAGAAACACTCCTAATCCTTGACGCAGCGGACGGACGCAACCGTTTTGCCCACATTCTTCAGCGAGAATTCTGTTCTCATCGAAGAGCCTCCAAATCCATCAGAACAATCGTCCAAGCCATCTGTAGGATCTTCATGCAATTTCAGAGTCGGCAAATTTTCCATCATGTCAATGGTCAAAATTTTCTTCGATGCACTCCAGAAGTTGGCGATATGCTTGCTATCAACGGGACCGCCACACCCCTCCCTGCATTCGGAACCTAGCACAAAGTCATCCGGCATAAATCCGACCGCACCAAAGGAAAGCCTATCCGAGGCCTCTAAACGGTAGCCGCCCCTTCGTAAACAATCTTGATCTTCAACATATTGAGTTTCCCCGTATTCGCCTTCAACGGCATTCGAACATTCGTCGCTTTCCATCTGTCCCCAAATGCCTTTAGCCAGACAATCCGTTACGTTGATATTTCCACAAGCATTCTGGGCGTAATCGACCAGTTCAACCCAATCCTCGTCGGTCGGCAAATGCCAGCCATCTGGACACGCATTCAAGGCGTCTTCATACAGGAACGCATGCTGCCCGTGCAGATTGCTATAGCAGACATCCCGACCAGTTCCTTCACCGAGTTTTGTCTTGTAGTTCAAGTTTTCCGCCATCCAGACCTGACTGCCGATTTTTACAAACTTGTACTTTTTCCCGTCACGGGAATCAACCATCACTCCGAAATTCGGGTCGCCCTCGACACAGCGAACGGACACCCCGTAATCCTTGCGGATGGTTCGCACCTGCGCCGAATTTTTTCCAGTTTCAAGTTCCAAAGCATAGGCAGACGATTTTGTAGCTTCTGACGAAGACCAGAAATGAGTCGAAGCCATTCCATTTTCGTAGGTTCCCTTTTTCCCGTCGCGGAATCCTACAGGGAAAGCCGAGAATAAGTACGAATCCGTAGCCGAATCACCATTCCAGGAATCCTGCATCTTCAAAGCCAATCCCGCTACAGATTTTCCACCTGCAGCAAGCAAGAGCGAATCCAATTCAGACTTACTCGGAAGATGCCACCCAGAAGGACACGCCGTTTGTGCGGCATCCCACGCATAAAGCCGTCCCAACATGCCACACATAGAATCATCGTCATTCAGGCACCAGCTTTTCTTCACCTTGTAATCCAGGTTTTGTGCCATCCAGCGAACACCGCCAATGATCGTGGTCCTGTAATATTTGGAATCCCGTCCGTCTATCAGCAAAGTCTTTTCTTTATTTTGAACCGACGACTCCCTCTTAATGCATCGAACAGCAAAGCCGTAATCTCTTTCTAGCCCTTCAATCGTGCTCATGTCATTCTTGTCATCAATTTTTAGACGCACCGCATAATCCCTATCATAGTCCGCAGTCCAATATCCAGCCATATCACCCCTGCGCCTTACGACGCTATCCTTATAGCTAAAGAAACCGCTGGGAATTGCCGCAAATCCAAGAGTGTCTATACCTCCGGCAACGCCCTTGACTGAGAACCACAGCTTTGTCCTCTGCCCCCCTTTATCCGCAAACAAATATTGGGTTCCCTGTAGGCTTCCTTTCAATTTTTTGTAATCCCAATACGAAGGCAACACAAATCCTTCGGGGCAGACATTCAAGGCTTCTTCATGGGTATAGAGTCGGCCATACAATTCACACGAATCACACACGCTACTTTCTGTCGCGTAGTTCATATTCTGGGCAATCCAAAACTGGTCTCCTATTTTTATCGCGTGATATTTTTGCTTGTCACGGACATCAATTATTTTCTCATATTCGAACTGGCTCTGATAAAAATCCTCGACCGGCGAAAAAAAACGCGAAACGACAAACTCCTTTACTTCACTTACAACACCAAAGTACGCAATTAAAAATACAGCCACAAATACCGCAGAAATCGCACCTATTATTTTTATATAGGATTTGCTGGGCGAAGATCCAATTGTTACATTGGAAACATCCTTTTGCAGATTCGGTTCTACACCAACATTTTTTTTGACCTCGCCAGCCGGGAATTGTGCAACGGCGGAGCCACACTCAGTGCAAAACATTGTTTTGGCTTTTAATACAGCCCCACATTTAGGGCATAATCTTGATTCTACTCCAGAATCTGCAGGAACAGGCTTTCCACAACCTGTACAGAATTTTGCTCCAGATTTCAAAACTTTCTTACAATATGGGCAAGAAGGCATAAAGAAACTCCTCGAGTTATATGTTGACCAGACCTATAGTGGCTAATACTGCGTAAATCAGAATAACACACAAAGCAACCGTTAAAGCGATAAAAATAATTTGGACAAAAACCAACACTTTGGCCCAAGGCACAGCCTTCAGCAAAACACCATCTCCATCCACATATTTTCCATTACCCAGCCTGTATAGGTCAACAATAGCCCAAATTGCAGAAACTACCGAAGCAACAATACTTATGGTAAGGAGCAATTTTATCACTCCATTCTTGGAATTACCACAATAAAAATCATGTATTCCAAAACACCCAAGAAAGAGAGCCAAAAGAGCTGTATCATTAGCATCATGAGGTTCTCGTCGAAATCCCCCAGTCGAATTCGCAATATAGCCCGAAACAGAATCAACCAACTGAAATCCGCACTTGTCGCAAAATCTTGAGGTATTCGAAACAGGGTTTCCGCAATTTGGACAAAACATTTAAATTCTCTTCAAGAAAATAAATTAGGCTAAAAAGTCTGGATTAATATTTTTCTTAATTTCAACTTTCTTTCCACACTCACCACAGAATGTAGCACCCGGTTCCAATGAGGCTCCACATGAAGGACATACAGAAGCCGATGTATCACTTGGCAGAGCAGCCTGTTTTTGCGGAGCTGCAATCATGTTTACCACATTTTCCTGTGCTTGCATGTTAGAAGCTTTGAGACATGTATTTACAAAGGTGCTAACGACGCTATTGGCTTCCATTTCATCGGCTCCTTTTAACAAAACACTTGTCTTGCTTAAAACAGAATATGTTTCATAATACAAGTTGTATGCAGGACAGAAGCAACCACATGTAGCCTTACGAGTATACCCCACTTCCTTAACACTATTCAAAAAGATACTTCGCACATTACGATTCCCAACAAAACAAAAGCAGATAATATTGTTTGATATTTCCACGATTCTTTTATTCGTAAGGACAACAAATCCGGTTCGACGAACGCCCAAGAACAGATTAATTATGCGAAAAAAAGCCCCCAATATTCTCGCAAAAATATTAGAACTTTCCGCCCAAAGTTCCGCCTCAACTTCAAGAATCGGTGTTTCACCTACTTCTGGAATAAAGCCAGATTTCAAGTCAATCATAAGATATCTCCTTGATATTTTTTATAAATTGTGATTGTTGTTTTTGTTTTGAAGAAAAAACTAAATTGACTCCAAAAGGAGCTACAATACCTCTTTTTCAAATAAGCATATCGTCCACTTTGACGGATGTCCTTTAAAACCACCCTTGTCAGCAATCGTCCACAAGGGGCCTTCATAAATTTTTCAAAGGAATATGCACAAAATTTTATCCGATTCCTTTGGACAAGCAGAAAATACTTACGTTTCTTATCTTGCCAAGTTGAAAAGAGTTGACAACACGTTTTCAAAAGATATATCGATAAAAAAATTTGAAGAACGTACAAGAATAACGATATCTTATAGCCAGGAATACAAAGAACAGAAATTGAACAAGCAAGCAAAAGAAATGCATATATGTTCAAATAAACAAAACGTCCGAAGCCAAACTTTTCTTTCAGGTCTGCATAAACAGGCCTTCCACAAGCGGTGCAAAACTTCAAGTTGTCATTTAACGTTTTATTACAATGCGAACAAAGCAACATAAAAGGAATCAACCAGCTTTTTCATTAAATAACTAAAGTATTTCGCACCAAATGTAAACAAAAAAAAACAATGTCAAGTGTTTTTTGAAATTTTGACAAATTTTTGCACTTTTGGCGTTTTTTTGCCCTGACATGGGGTTTAGGCGGCAAAAATAGGCATATTTAAAAAATCACACGATAAGTTTATAAAAATTGTGTCTAGTCACATATTTTACAAATAAAACTTGTATTTCCACAAGAAATTATTTATATTCTGCTCTAAAAGGAGCGACCAATATGATTGAACGGCCCATATACTTGAAAAAACTGGTTGACCGTAAGCAGAACGGTCTCATCAAGACTATTACGGGCGTCCGTCGTTGCGGAAAGTCCGTACTCCTTTTCGACCTGTTTTTCAGGCATCTCATTGGCGAAGGCATACTGGATAGGCAAATCATCCGCATTCAGCTGGACAATTCCGATTTTGCCTCCCTACGCAACCCCTTGAAACTATCAGAATATATCAAGTCGAAAATTTCGGAAGACCAGGATTACTTTATCTTCATCGACGAAATCCAGCTTGTCAAGAAAGTCAAGAACAGGGATGTCGAGGGCGACCACATCACCTTTTACGATGTTTTGAATGGACTTCTCGCAAAAAAGAATTTGGATATCTATGTTACCGGCAGCAATTCCAAGATGCTGTCGAAAGATGTCTTGACCGAATTTCGGGGACGCGGTGATGAAGTTAAGGTCTATCCCCTTTCTTTCCGCGAATTTTATTCTGCAAAGGGCGGCTCCAAGGAAGATTCCCTGAAAGAATACATGCTCTATGGCGGGATGCCCTTCATTCTTTCGAGACCTTCTGCCGAATCAAAAATATCCTATCTCAAGAACCTGTTCGAAGAGACCTACCTAAAGGACATCGTGGAAAGAAACAGAATCCGGGACCAAGAACTCCTGGGTTCGCTTATCGATGAAATCTGTTCTGCGACCGGCTCCCTTACAAACTCGACGAAACTGGCGAACACCATCAATTCGCGCTACCAGAACCGCAAAGACAACAAGGTAAACAACAATACCGTCGCTTCGTACCTGTCACATCTGGAAAACGCATTCCTCTTCAAAGAAGCGAAGCGCTACGACATCCGCGGTAAGCAATACTTCAATTCCAATAGCAAGTTCTACTGCGTCGATGTCGGATTAAGAAATGTCCGACTGAACATGCGACAAAACGAAGAAACACACATCATGGAGAACATCGTTTTCAACGACCTGGTGCAAAGGGGATATTCAGTCGATGTGGGAGTTCTAGAAAGTTTCAGCAAGGGCGCTAACGGAAAAACGGTCCGATCAACCAGAGAGATAGACTTTGTTGTCAATTACGGGAACGCCCAATGCTACATCCAATCCGCATTCCGCATGGACACCCCCGAAAAGGAACGTGCAGAACTTTTACCTTTCAATATTGTCGGCAACTCTTTCAAAAAAATCGTCATCACGCGAGACGGACTTTCGCCCTGGTATGATGACAACGGAATCTATCACATCGGATTATGTGATTTCTTGCTCAAGGAAAGCATCTTGGAATAAATTTCCCTAGTGGGAATCGTTATTCGCCTCCCAAAACCGTATTTACCCAGCTAAAGCTGATCCATCCGGAATGGGAACCATCTTTCGTTTTGGCCTTAATCCAACACCCTTTCTTTTCTAACGGTATATAGGAATCTTCTTCTGCAGAGACCGAATAGACTACCGAAGAGGCGCTATCCGGTTTTGAATAGAACTTGATTAACTTTTCATCATCATAAGGGGTTCCAAAAGCAATAACTGAAGAATGTATCCAGTATCCCGTCGAAGATCCCTGAAGTGGTTTATACGAATCTTCTCGATAGGGAACGCCTTGTATATAGCTATTACCTTCAATACGCCACCACCCCCTTTCAGAGTTTTTCACCTTGATTACAGCATCGCCATCAATCTGCATGACGGTCGCTCCGCTGGGTTTATCACGGATATTCGTAGGACCTGACGGGTCTACAAAGGACACCTCAAAAGCCTCATCACATGATGTCTGTTTTTCTTTTGATTCGCTAGCCTTGCCACCAGATTCCAAAGCCTTTATAAATTTGGCATTCGCGGTTTCTATCGGCGAAAGATCCTTTGTGACATCAGTATATTGTGCTTTATACCAGTCATATTTTTCATAATAACTTTTTAATTCTTCGCTCTTGAAAATATACCCATGCTTTGCATAGATTGCATTTCTAATAATTTTCAAGTCCGCAACGGAATACCCGGACAAATCGGAGTCAGTCAGCTTGACATTGCCTAACTTTTCAAGCAATTCCTTAGAAAGAAGCTCCTTTTGAAAATCCTTTTCAGAAACTTCGGCAGCAGCCTTGCTTTCCTTGACCTTTTTCAAGAATTTCTCAAATACCGTATTCGAGAAAGCTCCGAACACCAAACAAAGTATCAAGGCAATTACGACAATAGGCGTTATAACAATTCCTAGAATTACTCCAAGCCCCAAGCCGTGTTTGGGCCTGGCATTCATTCCTTGATAGGGCATTCCGTTTATCGAACAACCGCACTTTATACAGTAATTGGCAGTTTCTCTTTGAGTCGCACAACATCTTGGACAAATTTTCATTTTAAACCTTTCCTTTCTTAAGTGTTTACTTAATCTTGCGGCCTTCGCCATCAGTGGCGGCTCCACATAAAATCATTATTATTTCGACAAAGACCCACAAAAAGAAAGGTATCTCAATCAATAGGCCTATACCCAAAATAAGCGTTACTAGGCAGACAACCTGTAACGCGAGCTGCATTAATCCCCTGAGTGTATGCCCCATATAAAAATTATGCAGCCCTATCCAGCCAAAGAACAAGGCCAAGATAAAGGCTATAAACTTGCTCTTAGATGACACTTCTGGCATATAGCCGAATGCAGGCATTACCATGCTAGGTTGATACAGATTCGGTGTCACGGGAGCAACATCAGTCCGCAAGGGCGTGCCACAATTATCACAAAAATTGGCATCGTCAGGTAATTGCGTGCCACATTTAGAACAGGTCATAAAATCTCCTTTTACTTTGCGGCATTAAATGTAAACAAAAAAAAACAATGTCAAGCATTTTTTGAAATTTTTGCATTTTTTTACACTTTTGACTGATTTTGGAGAAAATTACACCGAACAAGAATACAAAATCATACCGAATTTATTGACTAAATTAGACCGATTATATGCTCGAAACGAATCAACCACGGCAACCAATAAGATTTTGAAAAACGACATCAAGGAAGTCGATGACGACGATATTGACACAGATACAATCGCCAGCTATCTCGATGTCTTAAAGAGACTCTTTCTCGTCGAGAACCAGCCGCCATTCAGCACAAAAATTCGCTCCAAACTTAGGGTCAAGCAAGCCGAGAAAAGGCACCTGGCCGACCCCTCGCTTGCAGCATCGCTATTGGGCGCAACCCCCGATAAACTCATACACGACTTGAATACTCTGGGTTTTCTGTTTGAAGCGCTTTGTGAACGGGATCTGGACATCTACGCAAAATCATTCGGCGGAAAGCTTTATCATTACCAAGATTACGCCAACAAGGAAATTGATTCAGTCATCGAGATGCCCGATGGCAGCTGGAGCGCTTTTGAAATAAAGCTCGGCGCAAATCAGATTGACGAAGCTGCACGGAATTTACTGAATATACAAAGAGATATTTCCAACGATCCAAAAGGCATTCCTCCATCCAACCTTTGTGTTATTTGTGGAATGAGCAGCGCCGCATACAAACGCCCAGACGGAGTATTCGTTGTTCCAATTACAGCATTGAAGAATTGACTAGGTTTAGTTGGTGGGAATCTTTAATTTTATGGATGTTATCCATATTTTTAAAGATAAAATCGTCGAATTTTCACTATTATAGGAATAGAAAACCAATAATCTTGGGAATTTTAGGTATAATTATTCCGCTTCCTGCTGGAGTTGCGGGATAATTTGTGCGGACCAATCCTCGAAATCGCCGGCCTCGATGTGATCGCGGGCCTGCTGCATCAGGTGCAGGTAAAAATGCAGGTTGTGGATGGTGGAAAGTGTCCAGCCGAGGGGTTCCTTGGCTTTGAATAGGTGGCGCAGGTAGGAGCGGCTGTAGTTGCGGCAGCAGTAGCAATTGCATTCCGGGTCCAGCGGCGCATCGTGCTGGTGCGCAAATTTGGCGTTCTTGTAACGGAGCACTCCCCTGCTGGTATACACAAGGCCGTCCTGGGCGTTTTTCGCAGGCAAAATACAGTCGAACATGTCGACCCCGCGGGCAATAAGCGAAAGCAAATTCCACGGCGTGCCGACTCCCATCACGTAACGGGCGCGGTCAGCAGGCAGCGAATTTGTGCAGAAATCTGCAATTTCGTACATGGTTTCGACGGGTTCGCCTACGGAAAGGCCGCCCATCGCATAGCCGTCGGGAGCGAGTTCCTTGAGCGCCTCGATGGATTTTTTTCGGAGTTCCTTGTGCATGCCGCCCTGCACAATCCCGAAAAAGAATTGCGGGTAATCGTGGACAGGCGGATTCTTTTCGAGCCAATCCACTGCGCGGCGGGTCCATTTGAGTGTCAGGTCCAACGAGTGCGAGGCCTCCTCGACAGTGCTCGGATAAGGCGTGCATTCGTCGAAGGCCATGATGATGTCGGCGCCGATTTCGCGCTGGGCCTGCATCACGGATTCGGGCGTAAACTTGTGGCGGCTACCGTCGAGCAGGCTCTTAAATTCCACGCCGTCGACCGTAATGTGGCGAAAATTCTTGAGGCTCCAGACTTGGAATCCGCCGCTGTCGGTGAGCATGGGGCCGTTCCAGCCCATAAATTTTTGCACGCCACCTGCCTCGGCAATCAGCTTGGTGCCTGGGCGCAGGTACAGGTGGTAGGTGTTCGCGAGAATGATTTGCGCCTGCATTTCGCGGAGGTCCCGGGTTGAAAGTCCCTTCACGCTTGCAAGCGTGCCCACCGGCATAAAAATCGGCGTTTCAACGACGCCGTGGGCCGTGCGAATGCGTCCACGGCGGGCCTTGCTGCGCGGCGACTTTGCCAGAAGTTCGAAGGGATTGTTGTTCACGAGCTAAAGATAAATAATCGGGAAATTTGCCCGGTATTCCTTTATGATTTCCGGGTGCGCTTTTGCGTATGCAAGAATCTTTTCGCCGAGGTCTGTTTTTACGAGTTCGGTGAGGGCTTGGCTCGGAACCGCACCGATGCTTGGGCATGTGGGCGTAAGCGCGATGACGAGTTCGCCGTCTTTATTCATGATGCGTAGCGGCCAGATGGAGCAGTCGAAGGGCTTGTCTTCGGGCTTTAGGATGCAGCCGCGTTCCGGGTCCAGGAAGGTGCAGGGAACCTCTTCTTCGGGGTCGGCGGTACGGTAATTGTTTTCGAGAACGAGGCGACCCGCGCAGAATTTTTGCGGGTCAACAAACGCGCGGAACTCCCCCACCACACCGTATTCATTGGGCTGGCTCAGTTTCTCGACTACTTCGGGCGGGAAAAGCGGGGTTTCCCAAAGGCTCTGACGCCGGAAAGAGCAGCAGAACTTACAGGCGGCACATTGTTTTTTTGTTAAAAGACTTGAAAGCATATTAGTCTAGGAGATCCCCGTGATTCTATCGCTGCGCTCCAGAATGACAGCGGGGATGACAAGTAAGGTCACGGGGATGACAAGTAAAGTCGCGGGGATGACAATGAAGGTCGAGACGACACGAAACGTGGGTTTTGTCGAGAATCGTCAGCGGGTAGTAGGAAAGTTTTGCCTTGCGAAGGCCTTCGAGCCCGATGTCTTCTTCGCGGTTGATGAATTTTGCACCGTCGGCCACCAGGCGTTCGGCAAACATCTTGTTGATGACGGCATACCCGCCATTGTCCGCATATTCCCCAATGACCTTCTCGAAATGGATGTCCCATGCGCCGGGAGCGATTTCAGATGCCATGGTCATGCCGACGGGCTTGCCTTCTACGTACAGGACTGCGCCCCGCATCTGGAGAGCGCCGAAGTTTTCCAGCGCTTCCACGATGGCGCAGTATTCCGCCATGCGGGACTTTTCGTCTTCGGAACATTCGGCACGAGCGGCCTCTTCGCATTCGCAGGTCGGCTCGCAGGCGGAATCTCCAGCGACAGACTTAAGCCATAGCTTTTCGATTTCCAGCGCGACGTCGGCATTTTCAGCAGTAATTTCTTGCAGTTCAAACTGCCCGTAAGTGCGGTTGAATCGCGAGATATGATTGCGCTTTTTGCGGTACTGGTTACCCGCGAGCGTCGCGAGACCCTCGGCGGAATAGATGTAATCGCTGTCGCCACGGTTATTTTCAAAATGGAGAACAGGCTCGGCGCTTTCCTTGCCAAAAAATCCATCCGTTTCGACGACGAAATTCGCATTGAAATATTCCCGCAAGATTTGTGCCCGGGGCTCATCCACAAGGCAGAATTCCAGCGGACGGCTCGTTGCCCGAGCATCGTCTGCTATCCACTTGAGCGCCGCCCCCACATCGCCCTCCCCTAGCGGGAACGCATAGCCCCGGCGGCTCCCCTGCCCGTTGTAGTAGCGGAAAAGGAATCCGTCTTGCAGAGCAACTTGCGTGCCGTATTTTTTGCGGAGTAGATAAATGTTTGCAAAACTGGCGTCGCTCCCGATATAGCCAGAGACGGCCACGGCTTTTGCCGCGGCCTCCCTGTCATTTAATTCTGGAGACTTGAACGGAATCACTTTTCCCAGATGGCGTTGGGCAGTTTGCTGATATCCCTGAAATCCAGTTTTCCGGACACGCCGGAATCTACGTCCACGAGCTTAGCCAGGGGTTTTCCAGCCCGCTCGATAACGACTTCCTCTTTCTGCAAGGCCACCTGGTTCAGGAGCGAACCGAAGTTCTGCCTTGCTTCCATGGCGGATACGGTCTTGGACATGTTACTTCTGTTCCGGAGCTTTTTCGGGTTCGGCGGATTCCTGCAGCACCTTGTCCTGGATCACCAAGTCCACACGACGGTTCTTCTGGCGGCCTTCCTTGGTGGAATTGTCCGCAATGGGCATAGTCATGCCGAGGCCCTTGGCGGTCAGGCGGCTGGCGTCGATTCCTTGTTCTACAAGGAAGTTCATCACGTTGTCGGCGCGTTGCTGGGAAAGCTTCATGTTGTGTTCGGCAGAGCCCGTGTTGTCGGTGTTGCCTTCGATGGACACGTTAAACTGCTGGTAAACGGTAAGGATTCCCGCCACCTTGGCAAGGCTGGTCTTCAAGTCCTGTTTCAGGGTGGCCTTGTCCACATCGAAGAGGATGTCGGACATGGAAAGGATAATTCCGCGGGCATCCTGAGAGACCTGGATCAGCTTGGACTGAAGTTCGTTCAGCTTGTTCATAGCCTCTTTCTGGCGCGCTTCGGCCTTGGCCCGTTCTTCGGCAAGGGCCTTCTTTTCGGCTTCCAGAGCCAGGCGTTCTGCTTCCAGCTGTTTCTGCAGGTCGGCTTCACGTTCTCCGGCAGCCTTCAAGGCGGCCTCGCGTTCGGCGGCTTCTGCCAGGAACTTTTCGCGGTTCTGCTGCATTTCGGCCTGGAGTTTTGCTTCCTGTTCTTTCATGGCGTCCTTGGTCTGGGCGAGCCTCTGCTTTTCGGCTTCCAAGTCTGCCGCCAGGTTAGAGACCTTGCCACTGCGGGCGTTGGCAATCTGTTCCTGGATGGTCTCGATAGAACGGTTGGTGGCGTTACGCTTTTCCCAGTTTTCCGAAATGTGGGTACGGCGTTCCTGAACCTCGATTTCTGTCTTGATGATTTCGGCATACAGAAGGCAGTTGTCACCCATGGCCTTCACATTTGCCTTGGGGTTCTTTTTCAGTTCGTTCTGGATGTCAGACGCTTTTGCCTTGGCTTCAAGCAGGGTCAGCTTTGTATTCCAGGCATTTGCAGGAATTTTCGCTTCAAGGGCGTTCAGGGAATCCATGCAGACGTCATAGACGGAAGGTTCGGCCTTCTTGGCCGTGTCGGCAGGAGCAGAAGCCTTTTCGGCTGCGGGCGTTGCACTTTCTGCTGCCGGCGCTTCGGCAGGCTCAGCGGCCTTTGTCGCTTCGGCGGGAACTGCGGCATCGGCGGCGTAGGCAAACGAGGCAACCAGGGAGGCGGCGGTCAAGAACTTAAGCGTCTTCATTATTTGGCCTCCTTGTTTTCGTTGTCCAGAATGTTCTGGTAAAGGAGCTTGCGTTCCACATCAGCGCGAAGTTCACCTTCAACCCGCTCGTCTTCGGCTTTCAGGGAATCACGTTCGGCGCGGAGCATGGCCAAACGGTATTCCAGACGGCTCGCTTCAAAGGCGGCCAGGGCTTCCTGGGCCTTTTTCTGTTCCATGTAGGCCTTTGCAGAATCCAGGTGGGCATTGGCGCTTTCGACGGTGGCGGAATCCGCCTTGATTTCGGTAGCTACGGCACGGGTGCCTTCGGTCTGTTCCATGGAACGGCTCAAAGCATGCTGGTTGGCAGCGCAGCCCACCAGGGCAAGCGCCACCAGGCCAGAGACAAAAAATAAAGATTTCATTGTTTCTCCTAGGACATTTAAATCTATCTACTTTGATAAAATAAAAAAAATTATCTTTTGGGGTGTAACAAATTGAAAAAAATATGGACCAGCCCATAAAATCCTTTTCTGTCGGCAAATACCTGCAATCTGTCAAGCGTAGATTGACGGAAACCCCTGCGGTATGGGTCCACGGCGTCATTACGCAAATGACCGTCAAGGAGCGCGTGGTTTACCTGAGCATCGCCGAATACGAAGAAGGCAATGTGAAGCCCGTGGCCACCCTCCCCCTGACCTGCTTTATCCCCAAATATGCGGCCATCTGCCAAAAGGCCGAAAATGCGGCCAAGCCTTTTACCTTGCGGGAACAGATTAAGGTCTGCTTCCTGGTCCAGGCGGATTTGTACATTACCCTGGGTAAATTCCAGGCCCAGATTCTGGACATCGACCCGGTCTACACCATCGGGGAACTTGCCATTACCAGGCAAGCCATCTTGAAAAAATTGACCGAAGAGGGCCTGCTTCACAAGAATGCCGAGTTGGAGCTGCCCCCTACCCCGCTCCATGTGGGGCTCATTACCGGCGAATCTACGGCGGCCTACAAGGATTTTACTACCCGACTAGACGCCTCCCCCTTCGCATTCAAGGTCCGGACCGAATACGCCAAGATGCAGGGGAACGAGACGGAATCCACCGTCCTTGCAGCTCTTGAACGATTGCAACAGGATCCTGAAATCGATGTGGTGTGCATTGTCCGTGGTGGCGGTTCCAAGACGGACCTGAACTATTTTGACAGCGAAGCCCTGTGCCGTGCCGTGGCGAACTACCCTGTTCCGGTCTTTACGGGCATCGGGCACGAAATCGACAAGAGCCTGCTTGACGAAGTGGCTTACCTTTCGTGCATTACGCCGACGGACTGCGCAAAGCGCCTGGTGGAGCGGATGACTGAAAGCTGGCAGGCCATGCTTACGCTGGTGGCTGGCATCCAGGATAGCGCCAAGACGCTCCTGTCCGAAACCAGGGAAGAACTTTCGGGTCTCGCCCATTCCCTCCAGCAAGCCGTCTTTGGCCGAATTCAGCAGGAAAAATCCGGATTGGCCATCAAGGGAACGTCCCTAGCTAAGGAGGTCCAGTTTATCTTGCGGAACGAATTCCAGCGCGTCTCCCGAAACGAGGAAGGCCTAAAGCAAGGTTCCCGCAAGATTCTGGATTTGGAAAAGGCCAAGTTCGAAATTACGGAGCTGAAAGTCAAGAGCGCAAGCCCGGAAACCGCCCTTGCCAGGGGGTATTCCTTCACCCTGGATGCAAACGGCAAGTTCATCCGGAGCAAGGATCAGGTCAAGGCCGGCGACCTCATAACTACCCGCCTCTCCGATGGAACGGTCCAGTCCGTAGTGCAGTAGTCTAAATGTAAATTGCTCTCTATAACCTATATTTGATGTATGCAAATTACGGAACCAACCAACCCTCCGTTTATCCAGGAAAACGAGCCGATGAGCGTGCACACCTCCTTCAAGGTGGGCGGCCCTGCGCGGTATTTTGCCAAGGTGAGCTCCATAGAAAGCCTGAAAAATGCGCTTTCATTTGCTCGGGAAAAACATCTCCCACATTTCATTTTGGGTAACGGGACCAACCTGTTGGTCTCGGACAAGGGCTACGACGGCATGATCATCTCCCTCGCCGGAGATTTTTCGGAAATCATGGACCTGGGGAACGGCAAGTTCAAGGTAGGTGCGGCAACACCCCTGGGCAGGTTCGCCCGGCACACCCTCAAGCAGGGCTACGCCGGAATCCACAAGCTGGCCGGCATCCCCGGGACCTTGGGCGGGGCGGTATATATGAACGCAGGTGCCTACGGCCAAGAAATCGGACAAGCCTGCACCGGCGTGACGGTCCTTGATGCTGGCGGGAACATCCGTGAGCTGTCCGCTGACGAATGCGGTTTCGGCTACAGACGGAGCGTTTTCAGTAACGGCAACAATGGCGCCGGGGATGACAATGGAAAAATCATTCTCGCGGCTACGTTCCAGCTACAAAGCGCAAGTTCGCAGGGACTGACCGCCGCCGACCTGGAAGCGGAACTGGCCGAGTGCATGGCCAAACGCAAGGCCACGCAGCCCCTGAACATGCCCAACGCAGGCTCCACCTTCAAGCGGCTTGACAAGGGAGCGGCTGAAACGCCCACGCAAATCGCCCCCGGCTACTACATCGAGCAGGCCGGGCTCAAAGGCTATCGCATAGGTAGCGCCGAAGTGAGCACGCTACATGCCAACTTCATCGTGAATGCAGGGGGCGCTACGGCCCAAGACATCAAGAGCCTCAGCGAGTACGTACAAAATAAAGTTTCCGAAAAATTCAGGATTGAACTGAAACGGGAGATTATTCTGCTGGGGGAATTCTAGAAGTTATGAGTCGTGAGTTATGAGTTATGAGTTCTTATAGTCGCGCCTTTGGCGCCAAATTATATACTGATAACCGACAACTCATTACTAATCTCACACCTCTCACTTCACATTTTTTTCCACCGGGTCGAAGCGGTTCAGAATCCGCGTGATGACGGCATAGACGATTCCGCCGAACAGGCCGCCTGTCAAGTCCGCCACCAGGTCAAAAGCGCTACAGTCCCGACCCTCTACAAAGCTCTGGTGGTATTCGTCGGTACAGCCGTAGGCCAAGGCGAGAACTCCCACAATCAAGACCCGCAACCACTGCCGCCTGGACCATTCGTTTCGGGTCCAGATCATGGCGTAGCAACCCGCGAGGGTGGCATATTCCAGAAAGTGGGCCAGCTTGTCCCAAATCTGTGGAAAATCTTCCAGCTGTTCGTTGGTCAAGGACGACAGCTTGAAGACAATCGCCATGCAGAGGATGCAAGGTACAGCGCGAAAGAAAGGGTATTTCTGGAACAGGGACTCGAACATTTTTATTCCTTAGGGGACGACGCACCTTCCGACAAGGCCCACCAGCTTCAGCCGGAGCTTTTCCCTGTCCAGGGAAATCTCTTCTAGCAAGGACTTTACCGTGTAATTCTTTTTGATATGCTTGTAGGCGCACTTGCAGCGGGACTTGTTTCCGCCACGGACCACCCGGAGACATTCGTCTTCGATGGACTTTTCCATCTCGGGAGTAAATTCCGGTGGGAGGCATGGCGAAAGGAGCCGCATGCCCAACGGGCCGAAATCCTTGATTTCGCCGTTAGCATCCATGGATTTCATCAAGAGGTAGAGCAGGGTATCGTTCCTGACCAAGTGATTGAACGCACAGACACAGGTTTCTTTTGACTGTTTCGTTCCCAGCAGGCTATCTGCCTCAGCGGTGCACCTTTCCATGAAGGTAGGGCCAAAGCTTTCGTCGCTCAGGAGCATCTGGATAAGCATCCGCTCGGTAGAGGATATGGAAACGTTCCCGGAACTACCCTGGGGCGGAGCGGCAAAAACGCTTACCGCAAGGCTCAACATAAACAAAACGGGAACGGCAAATTTCATGAATTACCCTAAAATGGTACCGATAAATGGCAAATTTAGATATTTCGCACAAATTTTTCAAAAAAAATGATAAATCCGCCAATTTTTTTCTTAGATTACATTAAGGTTTATTTAATAGAGGAGAAACACCATGAAAAAGAGTCTCTACGCCGGCATTTCCGTCGTTTCCACTGCCCTCCTGATGAGTCTCGTTGCCTGCGGCGACGACAGCTCCAGCGGCTCTGACAGCAAAACCGCCACACCCGACTTCGAAGTCCAGACCTTCGACGAACTGGGTCTTTGCGCAAAGACCGCCGAAGGCACCGTCGGGTTCGTGAAAGACGACAACGCCACCTACACCTGTCAATCCGGAGAATGGGTGAAAAATGATGAGAATTCCTCCAGCAAGGACAACTCGAAAAACTCCGACGACGATGGTGGCAAGACTTCTGCCGATGACGATGGAGATTCTTCCGGCGACGATTCCGGAGCCAAGGTTTACTGCGACATCAATGACGGTCTTTGGATTGTTGAAAAAGAAGGCGACGACTATCGTCAGTTCTACGAATGGACCGAAGACGGAGATTCTATCAACATCTACAGGATGAGGGTTGCGTCCGACTATAAGAGTGCAGATTTGTGCAAACAATACGCAAGTGGCGGTATCTGCGAAGGAGGAAAGCATTGGCAAAAATTCGCAACAAATACCGTTGTGATTGATGATAAGACTCTCAAGGACATTAAGGCTGAATGCACCGACGAAAAAGATTTGGAAATCAAGGCTAACGCAAGCGAGCCAGAATCTTCGGGTTCGGAAGCTAAAGAAAACAAGTGTGACTTCGAAAAGACAGACAACACCTGGGTGGTCGAAGGGAACATCGCAGGAATGATGGATGAAAAGATAACCTATACCTGGTCGGGCTCGACGCTTACCATCGTTACAGAAACAAGAACCAATATGTTCATGGAAGACCTATGCCAAGAAAGTGCAGCAGAAGAAGAGAATGCAAAATGCGAAGGATCCATTTTTGTGACCTCCGAAGAAGAAACAGAAAATGACGCAGACAGAGACGAATGGTTCGAAACAGCCAAAAGTAGCAGCTTCTGCGGATAGATCCGTAATTATATGAGAATCGTCCAGCGTGTCCGTGGTTACGGGCACGCTTTGTTCATTTTAGGCAGCCAACCCCCTACCCTTTTCCTATATTTGGACTCACTATGAGTCTAAAATTTGATACCCCCATTACCGAAGTTCCGCTGTTCCACCAGGGCAAAGTACGCGACATGTACGACCTGGGCGACAGCTTCCTGATGGTCGCCAGCGACCGTCTTTCCGCTTTTGACGTGGTGCTCCCCACCCCGATTCCTGGTAAGGGCAAAATCCTCAACCAGCTTTCGCTGTTCTGGTTCCAGCACCTCGGCATGAAGAACCACCTCATCACCGCCGACGTGAACGAATACCCGGCAGTCTTGAAGAAGCACGCCGACTACCTCCGCGGCCGTTCCATGATCGTCAAAAAGGCCCACCGCCATTCCGTGGAATGCATCGTCCGCGGCTACATCGTGGGTTCCGGCTGGAAGGACTACCAGAAGACGGGCCGCATCTGCGGTCACGTTCTCCCGGAAGGCCTACAGCTCTGCCAGAAGCTGGAAAAGCCGCTCTACACGCCGAGCACCAAGCCCGACGTCGGCCACGACGAGAACATCAGCTTCGAACAGACTTTCGCTATCGTTGGCGAAAAGGTCGCAACGACCCTTCGCGACATGTCTTTGGACATCTACACGAAGGCCCGCGATTACGCCGCAAGCAAGGGCATCATCCTCGCCGATACCAAGTTCGAATTCGGTGAAATCGATGGCGAAACCATCCTTATCGACGAAGTGCTCACGCCGGACTCCAGCCGCTACTGGCCCGCAGACAAGTACCAGGTGGGCAAGAACCAGGAAAGCTTCGACAAGCAGTACGTTCGCGACTGGCTCGAAACTCTCGACTGGGGCAAGACCTACCCGGGTCCGGAAATCCCTGCCGACGTGGTGAAGAACACGCTTGCCAAGTACGAAGAAATCTTCGTGCGCCTCACTGGCAAGCAGCCCGAACTGTAACAAACCGAATCGCAAGCCATGCGCATTTCCACCAAGGGGCGGTACGCCTTGAGAGTCATGATAGACCTTGCCTCCCGCAAGGAGGGGGAATTCGTGAAACTCCAGGACCTGTCCACCCACCAACAGATTTCCGAAAAGTACCTGGAAGGGATTCTCGGGACACTTGTCCGCGGGAAATTCCTGGAGGGTGCCCGCGGAAAAACTGGCGGATACAGGCTCAAGTGCAACCCCAAGGAATGCAGCGTCTGGGATATACTCTCCCTGACGGAAACCTCTGTTGCGCCCGTGGCTTGCCTTGACGACAAGAAGAACGCCTGCAAGCGTGCCGCCATCTGCGTCACGCTCCCCGTGTGGACTGAACTGGACCGGGTCATCCGCGATTACCTGGGAAGCGTCAGGCTGGACCAGCTGGCAAAAAAGGCCTTGAAGGTCCGCGGCACTTCGGGTATCGGAAAAGACTGGAACTGTGAACATTAAGCAAGCTCCACTGTTTTCACTACGAGCAGTGGGCGCTTGCAATTCAAAGGAATCAAAATGAAATCAGTACCTATTACGCTGCTCACCGGTTACCTCGGAGCCGGAAAAACCACCCTTCTCAACTACATCCTCAACAACCAGCAGGGCTACCACGTGGCCGTTATCGTAAACGATATCGGCGAGGTGAACATTGACCAGACCCTCATCGAGAAAGGCGGAAACATCACCAAGGAAGATTCCGGAAAGGTAGTTCCCCTCAGCAACGGCTGCATCTGCTGCTCCCTGAAGGCAGATTTGCTGGAACAGATTGCCGAAATCCTGGAGATGGGCAAGTTCGACTACATACTGATTGAAGCCAGCGGCATCTGCGAACCGGTACCTATCGCCCAGACCATCTGCATGGCCGGAAGCCAGCTGCAGGGCAAGAACGGCCAGCGCCTGGCCTGCCACCTGGACAATATCGCCGCCGTGGTGGACGCGCTCCGCCTGGCCGACGAGTTCGGCGGCGGCGAAAAGCTCCTGGACAAGGACCTGGAAGAAGAAGACATCGCAAACCTCTTGATCCAGCAGATCGAATTCTGCAATACGGTTATCTTGAACAAGGTGGACATGCTTTCCAAGGGCGACCTGGAACACGTGAAGGCCGTAGTGAAGGCCTTGCAGCCCACCGCCAAGATGATTGAGACCAACTTCGGCAAGGTGGACATGAAAGAAGTCCTGGACACCAAGCTGTTCGATTTCGAGAAGGTGGCGGAGTCCAGCCGTTGGGCCATCGAGCTCAACAAGACGGACAACGACATGGATGACGACGACCATGACGAGCATGAACATCATCATCACGACCACGATGACCACGACCATGACGACCACGAGCATCACCACCATCACGATGACCACGATGAAGAAGACCACAGCCACTGCGACCACGAACACGGGGTCTGCCACTGCGGTCACCACCACGACAAGGACCATCCCCATGGCGACGAATACGGCATCAGCACCTTTGTGTATGAGCGCCGCCCGCCTGTGAACCGCAAAAAGTTCGAAGAATTCTTGGACGACTATCCCAGCTGCATCATCCGTACCAAGGGTCTCATGTGGTTCAGCGACGAACCGACAGAGAGCTACCTGTTCGAACAGGCGGGCAAGCAGGCCTCCGCCCAGAATTTCGGGCGCTGGTTCGCCGCCGAAAGCAAGGCCGTGCAAGACCAGCTACTGCGCGAAAACCCGCAGCTCAAGAACATCTGGGACGAAAAATACGGCGACCGCACCAACCGTCTGGTCTTTATCGGCCAGCACATGGACAAGAAAAAAATTATCGCCGCTATGGACAACTGCCTGGAAAAAGAATAGCCTAGACTTGGCTATAGGTCCACTTCACGTGGCCTTCCAGGAATTCGTGAGCATCAAAGACCAGACCAAAATGGTCTTTGATTTTTTGTACGTCAAAGCGCATGGGATCGTCGTCCCAGCCCAGGTCTTTCTCTACAATCTTGGACTTGCAGCCAGGCTTCTGGGCAATCATCAGTTCCGCGATTTCTTTCCAGCCAACCCACACGTTGCCAAGACCCAGGTAGATTTCCTCGTTCTTGTCGGATTCCAGCAGGTTCATGTAGAGCATGGCCTGCTGGCTTGCGTGGATAAACTGGGTACCGTCGTTTTTCACGATATGAATGTCCTTGTCTTCCTTGACGGCACGGGCCATTTCAAAGAAACGGCGGTCCGGCTGGGAACATCCGTCGGGGAAAGCTGGGTTACCGAAGGTGTAGCCCGGACGGATGATGTTGCGTTTCATGGAGACTTCGGGGAACTGCTCTCCGTAGCCTCTGCGGAACCCGAGCACGTAGGCCTCCCCCGCCGCCTTGGTGGCGCCGTACAGGTCCAGAGGCAGATTGCTGGTCACTTCGCGCATAGAGGGCCGCATCACGCCCATGGCCGCCGTACTGGAGGTATAGATAAACTTCTTGCAGCCCGCCTTGGCAGCGTTTTCCAGCAAGAAAACGGTAGCGCGGGTGTCGTTCATCAGCATGGTGCTGGGGGTCTCGCCCCAGCCAAGAGCGATATGGATACAGGCGTCACACCCTTCCAGCCCCTTGGCAAGCTTGTCAAAGTCGGTCAGGGAGGCTTCTACGAAACTCACACTGGGCTGGGAACGCAGGCTTGGCACCTTGTTAGGATGCCTTGTAGCGATAACCACCTCGTGACCTTTTTCCAAAAGGGCGCGGACTACGTAGTGACCGATAAATCCTGTTCCGCCAGTGACGAATACTCGCATAATAACCTCTTTAGTTTCCGTTCCTAAAAATAAAGTCTTTAGGAATTCCGGGCAAGGGCCCTTTCAAAATTTACAGGTAAAAACCGATGAGTCCCGCCGTGCAGAGGCAAATCAGCACCACCGCAGGCAAAATAGGCTTCCGCATGGACTTTGCCCCCAGCACGCACACAAGACCGCCCTTGGTAAGGGTGTTGGCAAGGCTTGCAAGCAGCATGGCAAGCACCAGTTCTTGCACTGGTAAGCTCGACTTCATGCTCATGTCCAACAGGGAGAATGCCACCGCATCCATTTCGGCAGCACCGCCCAGAAAACTGCAGGCCAAAAGGGCTCCCGAACCCAGATAGACCCGGGCCGCATTGGCCACAAACATGACTGCCGTAAACACGATACCAAACTTGATGGCCGGGAGCAGATTGAAAGGATTGTTGAAGGTCGAGTTCTTCGCCTTGTGGTCCATGCCGTCCTTGACTTTTAGGTAGAAAGCGTATAGCAATGCTGGCACCGCAGGCAACAGGAGCGGAAGTGCCAATGGCTTTGCAAGCTCTGGCACCAGTACAATGCAAATCAGGTAAAGGCGCACATACATCACCGCCCAACTGAGCACGATTCCCAGCGCAAAGTTTCCGGAGTAATCTTCGTTCTCGCGGCTGCGGCCTGCAAGGTTCAGCGTCAGGGCAGTACTGCTGGCCAGGCCCCCTAAAAGTCCCGTGAGCCAAATACCCTTGCCGGGTCCCACCAGCTTAATCAAGATATAGCCTACAAAGCCGATACCGCAGATAAAGACCACAAAGAGCCAGATGGTGTGGGGATTCAGGACCTCAAGCCCTGCAGGTCCGTAGGCCTGGTTCGGCAAGAAGGGCAAGACCATCAGAGAAATGACGGCAAACTTCACCGTGGCGATAATGTCTTCGGTAGAAATCCGGCTGGCAAACTCGTGGAGCTGCCGTTTCAACGTCAAGAGCCACACGATGACAATCATCAAAATGCAAGATTCCAGCAGCCGGTTATACCAGCACAGCGCTCCCAAGAAGTACACCACGATGAGAGCAAAGCTGGTGGTCAGGCCGTCTTCTTCCTTGTTCACAAAGCCGTGGGCCACGTGGCTTGCCACCAGAAGGAGGCCCACCACCACAAAGCCAGTGATGAAGGGGGCCACGGAACTCATGAGTTCCGAAAGGAACGATGCCAAAGCGCCACAGAGGCTTATGATGGAGAAGGTGCGCACCCCTGCGGGGTGGCGGCTTGCGCTTTCGGAGTAGGATTTCTCCCGCTGCATGCCGATGATAAAGCCGATGCCCAATGCCGCGGCCAGCTTGTAGAATTCGTTGAATTCAATCATAGGGCACCTCCCTTAAAAATCAGTCCCGCTCCCACACCTGGAATGCCGTCGGAAAATCGTTTTTTTCGTCGGCAGGGAACGCCTCTTCGCTGACCATACGCCAGCCGTCTCCCCATTCCGGGAAAAACACGTCCCCTTGAACCTGGGAAAGCACCTTGGTCAGGTAAAGCTTTTTCACCCTGGGCATGGCTTCGCGATAGACGGCAGCACCGCCGATGATAAAGCATTCCGTCTCGCCTGCAGCCTCCGCCTGTTCCAGAGCGTTTTCCAGCGAAGGACACACGATGCAGCCGGGAGCCTCGAAAGAAGCATTTCGGGTCAGCACGTAGTTGGTTCGGTTCGGCAAGGGTCGCCCGATGTCGTCGTAGTTCTTACGGCCAAGAATAATGGAATGGCCCGTAGTGATGGCCTTGAAACGCTTGAGGTCAGCGGACAGATGCCACGGCAAGTGACCGTCACGACCGATGACGTTATTTTCAGAAACAGCGACAATTGCGGAGATGAGCATAGTAAAACTTAGGGTTTGAGGTGTGAGGTCGGGGCTAAAGCCCCTTTGAGGTATGAGCACAGCTTTCTGAACCTTCAAGCAAATTAATCTGCGGCACAGCCGTCTTTTTTTGCTCAAAGCAACCAAAGGTTGCGTCCTCAAACCTCAAAGCGAGTATAACGAGCGAGCCCAGAACCTCCTACACCGCGATCGGTGCTTTAATCGTGGGCCACGGGTCGTAATCCGTGAGTTCAAAGTCCTCGAACTTGAATTCAAAAAGGTCCTTCACATCGGGATTCATCTTCATGGTGGGGAGCTTGCGGGGCGTGCGAGAAAGCTGTTCCTTAGCCTGGTCAAAGTGGTTGCTGTACAGGTGGAGGTCACCGAAGGTGTGCACGAACTCGGCTGCCTCGTAACCGCAGACCTGGGCAAGCATCATGGTCAACAGGGAATAGGACGCAATGTTGAAGGGCACGCCCAAGAACATGTCGGCGCTACGCTGGTAAAGCTGGCAACTGAGCTTGCGCTTGCCGGACTCCCCTACACCGCCCACGTAAAACTGGAAAAGGCAATGGCAAGGCGGCAGGGCCATCTTGTTCACTTCGGCCACGTTCCAGGCGCACACCAAATGACGACGGGAATCGGGATTGTTCTTGAGGCTGTCAATCAGGTTCTGGATCTGGTCAATGTGGCCTCCGTCGGGAGTAGGCCAGCTGCGCCACTGGTGGCCATAAACAGGCCCAAGGTCGCCGTTCTCGTCGGCCCATTCGTCCCAAATGGTCACCTTGTTGTCGTGAAGGTACTTGATGTTGGTATCTCCCTTCAAGAACCACAGCAGTTCATGGATGATGCTGCGCAAGTGGAGTTTCTTGGTGGTAAGGCAGGGGAATCCCTTGGAAAGGTCATAACGGTTCTGGCGGCCAAAAACGGAACGAGTCCCCGTACCCGTGCGGTCGGAACGGTCCACACCATTGTCCATGATATCTTTCAACAAGTCTAGGTACTGCTGCATAAAATCCTTTTATTTTGCCAGGCGGCCAATTTCTCCCTATACAGCCAACAGGTTCCCGCATTCGCGGGAACGGCAAGGTTAAAACGCCACCTGTAAAAGCGTTCTATACCAAAGTATAAAAAAACGACTCTATCGTCCTGAGTTTTTGAGATTCGGGCTGAATTTTTGGCAATCTCGATTCTTTGGGAGCATACTGAAGAATTTCAGTTCCTTGGAAAGGAATCCGTTCACGCTGGCATTCACCCTCCAACTACTGCCTGCAGGGCAATTTTCCAAATCCACCTTAGACTCGGCGGCAATGTAATTGCGCCCTACCCTAAAAGTGTAGTATTTGCCATCGGTGAGGGAGTCTAGCCCCAGCTGTTTTGCACTGCCAAGGGCTTTACTCTTGTTAAAGAAGGCACGCTGGGTTGACATATAGCCCTGAACCTTGGTATTCAATTCATGAAGGACAGCTTCTTGAGCCTGGGCGCCGGAAACCAGCATACAGCCGCGAATGCCAAAAAAAGCCAACGCAATAGCAACGATTACTCCGGCAGCAATTCCCAGTTTCTTTAACGAAGCCGGGCTCAAGGTCAACTGTTCATCATCGCTATTGCCTTCGCCATCGACAGGTTGCCACTTCAAGAGCCTCAAGGCCACCAGCACATGCCCCGACTGCCTCGGCAAAGCAAGCCCCACCAGGGCAATGACGAAAAGCACAACGCTCAGCACCAGAAGCAAGGTCAGGGCTGTCTCTACCGTAGGAATCAGTCCCTTCAGTTCGTTCAGCATCGAAAGGAGCTTCTTGTCTTCGGCAAAGTTGTTGGCAGCAAAGCGCCCCGTGAAATTACCGTAGCGTGCAAAGGCCAGGTCCAGAATTTCTTGGGCCATGGTCATGGCTATGGACAAGATACGCTGGACCAGCAGGCAGAACATACCCGCAACGGCAACCACGGCCGACACTAGCCGAACAGTCCGTATAGGAGTAAAGCCTTTTTCAATGTTGCCTTCGCTCATATCAGTTTCGAGTTACGGGTTATGAGTTGCGAGTTCTGAGTTTTGATACTTTAGACAGGAGCTTCTAGAAACCAGCACACTGATAACCGACAACTGAGCACCACACATTACACACTTATTTAATCCCTGCCAGTTCCTTCGCGAGTTTTTTCGCTCCAGTAAAGTCCGCCTTGCCGGTCCCAAGTTTTGGAACCTTCTCCACCTGGAATGCAAGAGACGGGAGCATGATGGGCGGGAATCCACTGGCGCGAAGTTCCGAAAGCACATCCTTCGGGTCCTTATCGCCCTGATAGAGCAGCACAATCTTTTCGCCCTTGGCGGAATCGGGCACCGTGGTCACCAGGTAGTCGCAACCTTCCAGCACCGGCGTATCCTGGATTTTCTTTTCGACGGCACCGAGACTCACCATCTCGCCGCCAAGCTTTGCGAAACGGCTGTAGCGGTCCACGATGGTGAGGAAGCCATCTTCGTCCAGATAACCCTTGTCACCCGTGCGGTAATAGCGGATGCCGTTGATGTTCACGATGACGCTCTTGGTACGGTCCTCGTCCTTCAGGTAACCCAGCATCACCTGGCACCCGCCGATAAGAATCATGCCTGCCTCCCCCGTGGGGAGCGGTTCGTTGGTCTCGGGGTCCACAATCAGGAACTGGGTTCCAGGGAGTGCCGGACCAACGGTACCGGGCTTGTTGTTCACCTGCATGGTCATGTAGTCGTTCAGCAAGGTGTTTTCTGTATTGACCGACGCCACGGGAGCAGTCTCGGTGCAACCATAGCCCTCAAAAATTTCCTTACCGAACTTGAGACGGAAGGCCGTAGCAAGTTCAGGCCGCAAGGCTTCGGCACCTGCGATGATGATACGCACATACTTGAACACCAAGGGGTGTACATAGCGGCTCACGGTAAAGGCCCGCAAGAAGGTGGGGGTCGCCACCATGCAGGTCACGCGGAAGCGGGAGCACACGCGGGCCATGGTCTTCACGTCGGTGGGGTCCGCCACCGCCACAATGGGGCAGCCTTCCGTCAGGTTCAAGAGCGTGGTCACCGTCAGGCCGAAACTGTGGAACAGCGGAAGCTCCGAAAGCATCACGTCGCCGCGGCTCACGTTCAAGATACAGGCCAACTGCTGGATGTTGCCCATCAGGTTGCGGTGCGAAAGGAGCACGCCCTTCGGGGTTCCTTCGGAGCCGGAACTGAACACGATGACGGCGGTATCGTCGATACGAGTACGCTTGCAGAACACAAAGCGGATAAGCCATGCGGGCATAATCATGCAAAGCACCAGGAGGGCCGCAATCTTCACCTTGGGGATTTCCTTCATCAGGTCTTCGGCATAGAGGATGCGCACCTTGTCCGAAGCCACCTGGGAGTAATCGTTACCCCGACCCTTCAACTTTTCCACGAACTGGCGGCTAGAAATCACGGTGGTAACATCCGCCTTTTCGCAGCAATACTTCACGTTATCTACAGAAGAAGTGTAGTTCAGGTTCACGTTGGTCTTGCCCATGACCCAAAGAACCAGGTTCACAATCACGCCTGCGGGACTTGGCGGAAGCATAATGCCAATATTCTGCTCCTGCTTGCCCAACTTCTTTTTCAAGAGCCCGCGGAAGGCCATGACTGCGCCCATGAGCTTGTATCCGGAGAAATGCCCACCATCGGTGTTGTAGATGGCGGGTCCGTTCTTCACGTACTTCTTGCAGGTCTTGATCCAAGAGGCCGCAATGGGACGCACAAACTTGACCGCATACTGCCAAGCCTCGATAGAAATCTTGCGGACAATGGCACGGACCTCGTTAGGCGGAGTCTTTGCAGAAATGGGTTCACCAAAGGCCACCGTCACGGAACGGTCCGAAGAGGCACCGTACATGTCGGAGCCACTATAACTGTAGTTGGAGCCCCAAAGTCCCTGGATATAGAACGGAAGCAGCACGGCGTCCGTCCCTTCCACAGCCTTGGTGTAATCCAGATTGAACGGTTCCACGTGGGGAGACTTTGACACTTCGCCCGTGGGGAACATGACCACCGCCTTGCCCGCCAAAAGGGCCTCGTGGATTTTTTCCATGGCCTCTTCGGGATGGCGGTTGTCGATGCGAATCATTCCCAAGCGCTTCAAGATTGCCCGCAAGTACCACCTTTCAAAGTGGTCCTTGTTGCTTGCAATGCAGAGCGGTCGGGGGCTTGCCATCTGGAGCATGGCCCAGTCGATAAAGCTATGGTGGTTACCCACCATGAGCACCGGGCCCGCATTGGGAATGTTGCCCACGTTCAGCACGCGAATTTTGTGGCGGCTGAACACCAGGCGCAAAAGGGAGCGGAGCAAAGCCTGGGGCAGGTTCGTGATGATCCAGGCGAACACGCACAGGGAAATCAGGCCAAGTCCCACAAAGTAGAGTTGCGGACGGATATGGGTGTAATGCACCATCACCGAATAAAGCACGAGGAATATTCCTAGGATAACAGCCTGAATCAGGTTCGCAAGGGCAATGACCCAGCCGGAGTTATTGGGGCGGGTATTGTACTGCAAGAGGGCGTTCACAGGCACCAGGAACATGCCACCAAAGAAGCCCACCAGCACATAAATCACGGAAAGGGCCACAGGGTGCACCATAAAGGGAATCAGGAGCATGCAAAGGGAGGCCCCAATCATGCCCAAGGGGATAAAGCCCGTCTCGATAAAGTCCTTGGAGTTCCTGGCCGCAAAGATGGAGCCCACCATCAGGCCCCCGATGGCAAAGGGCAGGTAGTTCTGGATCATGTTCACCGTCTCGGAGCCGGATACATCCTGGAACAGAAGGGTGAACACCTGGGCCATGGCCCAGAACATGGAGAGGGCGATTATGGTGGCGCGCAGAGGACGCTGGCGCCAGCCCAGGCTAAACCTGCGCCGGGCGGTGGTAAAACTAACGTTGGGGTCGGCATACTTGACCTTCGGGATCAAGAAACTCGCCACGGTACCAAGCACGCTCACCCCCACCAGAATCCAGGGAATCACCACGGACTTGGCAATGATCTGGCGCACGGCCTCGTACCTGGCGAGACTTCCCAGGTCAATGAGGTTCACGCCCACGATGGCAAGCCAGCTGGCAGCGATGATACCGCTCAGGGAGAATATCTGCAAGAAGGCGTTGGCATAGCTCAGGTTCCGGACGCCAAACATTTCTTTCAGCACAGCGTACTTGGCTGCACTATGAATCGCAAAGCCTGTAGAAAGACCTATACAGAGCCAGAACGCTACACGGGGTACACCGCAGGTCACCAGCACCGCCATGGCTATCACAAAGGCCGTCATAAAGAGAGACGACCAGGCCAGCACCCTGTTCTTGGAGAACTTGTTGGAGAAAAGCCCCGCCGCCCATACGAATACCACATAGGGGGCGATAAAGAAGATCTGCAGCATCAGGCTCTGCCAGTTCTGGCCACCCTCCACCCCGGCAAAGGAGCCGGACAGAATCTTCTGGGCGTAAATGAATACACCCATCTGGACAAACGTTACTGCAAGGATAGAAAGAAAGAAACGGATCGCTCCTCTATATTTCCACATTTTGGACCTTCGTAAAAATTTGAAGATAAAGATAGCAAATAGGGGCTAGGATTTAGAGACTAGGATCTAGGGGTTAGGGGTTCGAGGCTCGAAGTTCGAGGCTCGAGGTTCGAATTTTGGCTTTTGGGTATTAAGATATCACCCCGTGCTTGGCACGGAGTCTTTTTCTTGGGTCAAGGAAATCTATCCCTGCATCAGCCGCTCAATCTCTGCTATTTCTTTCGGGATTTTCTTTGAAATGTTCAAAAAGCCCGTTTTCGTAATCAGCAGGTCGTCCTCAATGCGGATACCGATCTTTTCGCGGTAGCGCCGGCCGTTGAACACCCCCTCGAATTCACCGTACAGGCCCGGCTCACAGGAGATGAGCATGCCCGGTTCCAAGACGGTATCCAGGGAACGTGAACCTGGGTCACCATCGTGAATGTGCTCACCGATAAAGTGACTCACCCCATGGGGTCTCTTGTCATAACACAGTTTGAACTTGCCCTTGTGGGCCTTTACCAATCGGGATTCCAGCTCCTCCATGATAAATTCCCAAGGAATCTGGCCAATCTCATTCAGGCTCACTCCGGGTTTCACGGATTTCTGATAAACTAACGCAGAGTCCAAAACAATCTGGTATAGCAGCGCCTGCAAGGGATTGAACTTCCCGTTCAGGGGAATTGTTCTGGAAATGTCGCTATGAAGGGTTCCGTAACGCACGCCAAAATCCAAAAGAATCATCCGACCCGACTTCAGGGGCTCGTCGTTTTTCACATAGTGCAGGCAGCAAGCGTTTTCTCCGGAAGCGGCAATGGTCGGAAACGCCAGGTCACCGTCGCTTCGGCGCTGCATCCCGTAGTTCAAGTACAGGTACAGCTCCCGCTCATTCTTGAACCCTTTTACCCGCGGGAGCAAGTTGCGGAAAGCCTTCTCCGTGATGGACTGGGCCTTCTTGGCGTCGGCGATGCGCTCTGGTCCCAACGGAAGTCTCTCTGCAAAGTGTATCGGCGAGCAAGTCTTCACCTTTATCCCCTGCCGGCCAAGGACCTTCGCCACCTGGTCTTTCAGTCTGTCGTTATGGTCTCCCCGAACCTTTTCATAGTAATAGACGTAACCGAACCCCCTGGACCGGTATTTTTTCGCCATGGTTTCCACAAAGGGCAAAAACTCCAAGGCATCACGGACATCGGCAATGCCTGTAACTCTAGATACATCGTCGTTTCCAGGTTCAATACCCAGCCGTTTCCCGTTCCAGAATTCCCGAAAAAGGTCCTTTTCTGGCACAAAGAGAACCGTTTTTTTTGCTCTGGGGTCCAGCACCAGGTAGCACCCCGGCTGGTTCACCCCCGTAAGGAACAAGAAAGCCGGGTCCTGGACAAAGCGAGTCCAGGTTTCTGTAAAGGCCTCTTCGGAACCGGGATCTTTAGGCATTCCTCCAAAAACGCAGAAGGAGTCCAGCTTTTCCATCATCTGGAGACGACGCTCCCGATACAAAGCTACAGAATCGTAATCCGGCGAAGAAATGAAGACCTGGGAATAGGATTTTCGCAAAAAATCGTCTTTTTTCATAAGGATTTCACTTTTTTTCTACTTTTTTGCCGTAAATAATATACATTTTACGCAACACAGACTAGAATGGAGCCTGAATAATGTCATTTTTGAAAAATTGGAAACTGATCCTCGCCTCTCTGTCCCTTGCCCTCTTCACCGCTTGCGCCGGCTCTTCCGGTGGTAGCAGCGACGAAGGTGGCGCCGAAGGAGGTGCAGCCGGCGGTGCTGGTGGAAAGGCCGCTGTCCAGAAAGAAAAGATCGACGAAAACAAGCTGAAGAAGAACGAAGACGAAGCCATGGCCATGACCGAAGAGAACCATAAGCTCCGTAAGGAAATCTTCGACGCCAAGAACAAGTTGGGCATTCCGGTGGAACGTCCCGACGCCGAGTAGGTCATTTGGAACATTACTCCATCTCTGATAACCTGAAACGGATGGTTTCAGGAGAGAACGAAACGGTTTTCCGCTTATTGGAAGGCCGTTTTTGTGTTGAGATACAGACCAGACTCCCGGGCCTCAACTTGAAACCCAAGGACGGTGCAGACTTACAAGGCCTGCTGACGGTCCTGGACCAGCTGAAAATCGCCGCAAAACACGGGGAATCCTTCACCGCCAAGCAGGTGGAACGACTTCTCGGAAAATCTTCGTCGCCAGTCGTACAGGATTTCTCCGTCGGGGCAACCCCTATCATCCGGAATCGGTTCGGCATATCCATTGGCCCAAAGACGCCCTCCCAGGCAGAACTGGTAAAGGCCGTCGAAAAGAACGACGTCATTTTCGCCAAGGGCCCCGCCGGTACAGGCAAGACGTTTCTTGCGGTAGCCCTTGCCGTCGCAAGCCTCGAACGGAACGAGGCCGAACGGATATGCCTAGTCCGGCCTGCCGTAGAGGCAGGAGAATCCCTAGGTTACCTGCCTGGCGACCTGAAAGAAAAAATTGCCCCTTATCTGCGTCCCATCCACGACAGCCTCTCTGAACTGCTTCCTCCAGAAAAACTCCGTCGTTACGAAGAAACTGGAGCTATCGAGGTTGCTCCCCTCGCCTACATGCGCGGTCGCACCCTCAAGCGGGCTTTCATCATCTTGGACGAGGCCCAGAACACCACTGTTCCCCAGATGAAAATGTTCCTCACAAGGCTCGGCCCTCACAGCAAGGCCATCATTACCGGGGATACCTCCCAAGTGGACCTGGCTCAGGGACAAAAATCCGGACTGGAACATGCCATGACCATCTTGAACGGCATCAAGGGCATCGCCCAAGTTGAATTTACCGCCACCGATGTTTTACGGCATCCACTGGTGAAAGATATTTTGTCCGCCTACGAACAAAAGGACTCCTAATGAAAAAGAAGAAGAAAAAACTCCATCTTTTCCTTGGCTGCGTGTTGGTCGCGGCTATCGCGATATTCTTGTTCCCCGACAAGAATATCGCCATGCAGGCAGACCACCCCCACCTGGGCCAGCTCAGTACCCGCACCATCATCTCCCCCATCAATTTCGACATTCCCAAGTCCAAGCAAGAAATTGAGGCTGAACGTCAGCGTGCCGAAGAAAAGGTCAACGCCATTTTCGAATACAACTCCGACGAGACCAACCGCATCAGCGAAGACTTGAAACAGTACCTGCACAAGCTTGCCCAGTACGGCAGCTTGCAAGCACAAATTAACGCACCCGGAAGCACAAATCCCGAGGCCACGGACACCTTGCAGATGAAGGTGCAGCAGGCATCCCGTATTTACGAGGTCTTGAAGCAAAGGCTTTCGATTACGGCAATCAAGCCCCTGAGTCAAAACGCCAAGGCCCGCGACTCCATTCTTTCTGTGTTCAACCAAATGCTCAAGCGTGGCATTTCCAACACCCTGCTTGCCAAAACAGAAACGGAACTAAAACTGTTCATGGAATCCTACAATGTCCAGGACATCAAGCATCTGATTTATAACAAGACTACAGTGGCCATGATTCGTGACAGCGAAGAAATGACGCTGGAAACTAGCGCCATACAGCCCTTACAGCGCCGTATCGATGAATCCTTTGCCCAATTGCAACAGGCCTTTCCCAGCGATCAGGGATTGCAGAGTGCCTTCTACGAAGTCCTCTATGTGTTCTCGTTGCCAAACGTTTTCTACCTAGAAAAAGAGACTAGCGCCCGCAAAGCCGCTGCTCGGGACAAAGTGACCCTTATCAAGGGCATGATTCCCCGCGGTATGGAAATAGTGAAACAGGGCGACCCCATTACCAAGGAAATCCTTGAAAAAATGGAAGCACTGCAACAGGCCCAGCAGAAAGAAGAAAACCAGAGAACCCTTACAGCTCCCTTCGGCCAATCCATTATCCTCGCCCTCATCATCATCGCCTTCTTCTTCTATTTCTTCTACAATGAAACGGTACGCAAGTTCAAGAGCCCAAGGCAGCTCTGGAGTCTGGTGCTTTTGGCCGTCATCCAGCTGGTCAGCTTCTGGGCGGTGCACTACCTGTCCAACTCCCTGAACAGACCCGAAGCCATGGTGCTTCCCGAAGGTGTCGATTTCATGTGGCTCTACCCCTTCGCCTTTACTCCGGTCATTGCCACCGTTCTCTTTAATTACAGGCTTGGCATTGCTTTCTCCGTACTATCTTCCATGATATTCGGCATTCTCAACGGCTATGACCTGGCGGCCACCATTACCGTATTGGCGGTCCTGATTATCTCCCTTGTTCCGCTGACAAAAATCCGCTACAGGGTGCAGTTCATCTATGCCATTATTGTTGGCATTCTTTCTATGTCTGCAGCCATTAGCATTATGTTCCTGCTCAGAAACCGCATGAGTTTTGAGGCCTTTTACCAGACCCTTATTGCCGCCAGCGCGAACTTCGCCGTTTGTATAGCCATCGCGTCAGCATTCTTTGTTCACTTGATGGAGCGCATCTTCGGTATTACAACGGTACTCACCCTCATGGAAATGTCCGACTTCAACCGTCCAGCGTTGAAGCGCATCTCCGAACTTGCTCCCGGCACGTTCCACCACAGCATCCAGGTGTCGAACCTGGCCGAAAAGGTGGCCGAAAGCATCGAAGCCAATTCCTTGCTGGTCCGCGTCATGGCTCTGTACCACGATATCGGCAAGACCATGCGTCCAGAATTCTTTACCGAAAACCAGAAGCAAGGGATCAACCCACACAACTCCCTGGATCCAACCCAGTCTGTCAAGATAATTATCGGGCACGTGACCCAAGGCTATGCCCTTGCCCAGGAATACAAGATTCCTGAGCTGGTGGCCGCAGGCATCTCAGAACACCATGGCACCACCACAATCCAGTATTTCTATCACAAGGCTCTAGAAGCCGCCAAGGAAGACCCCACAAAGGTCGTAAAACTGGAAGATTTCCAATACAAGGGTCCCAAACCCCAGAGCAAGGAAACGGCCATTCTTATGCTGGCCGACATTATCGAAGCCACCAGCCGTTCCATGTCCAACATGGATTCCGAAGCCCTGCAAGAAATGATCCACAATACCATCCAGGGCCGTTTCAACGAAGGTCAGTTCAGCGAATGCAATCTGTCTGTCCGAGAACTGTTCAAGCTGGAGCAGGCTTTCCTCCGCAGCCTGGACGGCACCTACCACACCCGCGTGAAATACCCCGGACAGAAATAGGTTTTTCCCTTGACATTTATTTGTTTTATACTATATTTGCGCTGTAACTTTAAGGCCCTGTAAGATGATGAACAAGAAGAATTTCATTTTGATTGCTATCGGAATCTTGCTTTTGGTTATCGGCTTCATCTGCCTGCAGCAGGGTCCTGCCGACAATCCTGTCAGCCTTACGGTCGCACCTCTTATCCTGGTCCTTGCCTACGTGGTGGTCATTCCTCTCGGAATCCTCTTCGGCGGTAAAAAGCAGGACAAGTAACCCTTTCGGGCGATTAGCTCAGTTGGTTCAGAGCGTCTGCCTTACAAGCAGAATGTCAGCGGTTCGAATCCGTTATCGCCCATTACCGAAAATCGGAAACGATTTGGGGTGGTAGCTCAATTTTGGTTAGAGCACCGGCCTGTCACGCCGGAGGTTGCGAGTTCAAGCCTCGTCTATCCCGCGAAAAAAAGTAACCCGCCGGCATAGCCGGCGGTTCTTCATAGACGGGCATAGCCCTAGGATACTAGCAACGCGTCGCA
>CAKUWY010000018.1 GCA_934699585.1 uncultured Fibrobacter sp. | reverse complement strand
CTAGAGGACTTTTTTCATCACCGCCAGAAGGCTTCTTTAGAACCACCAGCCCAGCTGGTGGTTTTCGGTTTATACAATAAGAAAGGCCCCCCTTGCGGGGGACCTTTCCTAAGAAGGAGAAAATATTGAGAAATTAAAAGAACTTAGAACTCATCAGGAGGGGAGCAATGATATAAATTGTCCTAAGATTTACCCATTAATATCCCAACGCTCATAATATACCAATTCTTTGGGGCTTTGGAACTTTTGTTTTTCTTATTTAAATTTCTATTTCTTTCTTACAAATACTTCTACTCTTCTCTAAATATAATCTTGCACTTAGGTATAAACCTGAACCCGCCACGGCGGTGACGTTCAATTTCAAAGTACTTCTTGACACCTTCCGTGACATTGCCATCCTTGTCGTCGGTGCCGTTAATATGGGCAATAACACGGTTCAGGCGGCTTTCGAAGTTCGGGCGGAGCGGATCCATACAGATAGCCGGATCCCTTTTGAATTCGCGGTTTTCGTATTCTTCACGACCTGTTGCGGTGTATTCGCGGAGCAAATTCCTAAGGATTCGAGCAGGCACGTTGCGCATCAGGTGCTTGCTGTTCACCGAAATGGAATCATCGCTCTTATAGTAAATGACCGTCACGGAGTCGTTTAAGCCTTCCAAAAGCTGCTCCTGAGCCTTCTGGATGGGCTTCCAGGAATCAAATTCCTGCTTGACCACGGCACTCATCAGCTTATTGAAGGGCTCCGGAGCCACCACATCGGCCTTGTAATCAAAAAATACGATTGTGGCAGGGGCACCATAGTAACAGCCCTTATGGATAAGGACTGCGCCAACCTTCTCATCCACCACGTCTTCGAGGGCTTTGACGCAGGTCATTTTCTTTTCGGCGTCAAATTCCCATTCTAGGCCATTTTCTTCGAGGCAGTCCCCGAAGGTCATATTCTTACCCACGGCACGGCCGTTCACATAAACAAAGCCGTCATCCCGCATTTCAGCGGTAGCCCTGTTTTCCAAGGCTTCAATGAAAGAGGTCTGGGCAGCCTTAAATTCCATGTGTTCGTAGGGCGGAGTATCCAAAAGGATAGGGCCAATTTGTACTAAACCGTTGAACCACCGCATGGGGTTCGTCACCAACATGCCCGGAGAATCGAAACGGAACGAGAAATATTCCTTTCGGTTTCCATCAACAACTTCACGACGGAGGAACTTGGGATCGGTAAGCAGGGGGTAACGCTTGGGGATAATATCCAGGCAGAGCTGACGCACATCCTTGGTGGCATAGAACTGAGACACATAAGGAAGGTAAGAGCGCAGCACACTACGGGCAGGAACCCCTTCAAAAGCGGCGCAGCGGTCAATAATACGCTGCACAAAGGCATCGGGATTTTCGCCCCGTTCATAGAGCCAGTTCACCACCGTATTCATAATCAAACGGTGAACGCTCTCATCAACGAAGGAATCTTCAAAGTAGATGTCGTTTAGAGTCTTTACCGTAAATCGAGGGTCTTTTTTTACCAAAGTCAAGAGGTCCTTGACAGGGTAAGAAATCAGCAGCTCAATATGTGTAAACTGTAAAAACAGATTCGATAACACGATAACCTCACTCCGACAAGCCGCCTAGGACAGGCGTTAGTTTCTTGTAGCAATATAGTAAAAAAAACAAAAAAAACAAAAAATGGCTATATTTTGGCCGTGGAAACCGCCAAAATACACATTTTGCCCGATGAAATCATCAATAAAATCGCCGCAGGCGAGGTTATTGAGCGACCTGCATCGGCAGTCAAGGAGCTTTTGGAGAACGCCATAGACGCTGGCGCTACCCGTATCCAGGTGCAAATTGAGCAGGGCGGCAAGCAAAAAATCGTAGTGTCCGACAACGGCAAGGGCATGGGACAGGCAGACCTGGACCTGTGCTACCTGCGGAACACCACCTCTAAGTTGAGCAGTGCCGACGATCTGTTCCACCTGCACACCAACGGGTTCCGCGGCGAGGCGGTGGCTTCAATCGCCGCCGTGTCTAAAATGACCATTACCAGCGCCACGGACCAGGGCGAAAGCAACCGCATTGTGCTTCATGGCGGAAACGTCATCGAAAGAGAAGGTGTGGCCGCCAGCCGAGGCACAACTTTCCTTATCGAAGACCTTTTTTACAACACCCCTGTCCGGAGGACATTTCTCGGAAGCGAGGTGGCGGAATCCTCCAAGATTCTAGACGTCGTCTTGAAAATCGCGCTGGCCCACCCCGAAATCCGTATCGACTACAAGGTAGGCGAAAAATCCGTATTTATCGGAGTCCCCGGAGAGCTCCGGACCCGCATCGCCGAAGCCATCGGGTCGGGCATCGCCAAAAAGATGCTCCCGGTGGACTACACCGAAGCTGGCGTCCACGTGACCGGCTTTATTTCGCCTACTACGGAACAAAACGGCAAACGGTATCACCAGTACCTATACCTGCGGAACAGGCCCATCGAGAACAAGGCCATCGCCAAGGCTATCAGCCAGGCTTATGAGCCCTACGGTGTCAACTGCAAGCCTGTGACGGTTTTGTTTCTGGACATGCCGGACATGGAGTTCGACGTCAATGTGCACCCCGCCAAAAGGGAAGTCCGTTTTGCAAACCAGAACTTGGTATTCCTGGTAGTGACCCACGCCATCCGAGAAACCTTCCGAGAAGATCTAGAAAAGAACTCCCCCCTTATCGATTTAAGTTCAGAAATAGCGGGCGGGGTCGGAACAGAAGTTCCGACCAATGACCAAGCCCCCATTGCAACTCCGAAATTTCAGGAATTCAACGCTTCGGCTCTGCGGTTCAAGGACAGCGGAACCAGCCGTTACACTCCCGACAAAGACGAAGTCCAGGACCTGTTTTCACAGCCCGAAGCGGGCAAGCTTATTTCTCTGGAAGATTCCCTGCAGGACCCCCTCTGGAACAAGGAAGCCCCCGAACCCGAAAACACCCCCTGGGCTCCCCCGGCGGTATTCCAAACGGCAAACACCTATATTATAAGCGAAGATTCCGAAGGGCTTTTGGTCATTGACCAACATGCCGCCCATAGCCGAATTCTATACGAACAGGCTCTGGAGATTCTGAAGAACGGGGGCTCCATTGACAGTCAAGAGCTGTTGTTTCCGGAGCTCACCGAATTTTCCAGAATGGAACGGGAAATTTTCGACTTTGTAAAAGATTCCCTGAAGACCCTGGGTTTTTATGTAGAGCCTTTCGGCGGTTCGGAATTCCAGATTAGGTCCATCCCTTGTAACCTGCCTATTTCCAGGGCGGCAAAATCGGTCCACGAGTTCTTGGAAGACTGCATCGAGAACGGTGGGAAAGCGGACCTCGCCAAAGTTCAGGAGTCTATGGCCAAAGCCTGGGCCAAAACTAACGCCTTCCAGGCAGGCGACAAGCTGAAACCCGAAGAAATGTCCAGACTAGTAAGCCAGCTGATGGCTACCGAAGACCCGTTAAAATCCCCCTACGGCACTCCGACACTTATGCGAATTTCTCTGGACGAACTGGCCAAGAAATTCAGCCGTTAAATAATTTATCCACAAAACAATCTGGAACAAAGCCTTTGCCGAGGCGCTCCGTCAAGGACATGGCCAACTGCCTTGATTTAGCGAGGTCTTGATTGTGCATGGCCGTTAAAATCTGGGGAATCATTTTTTTCGTGAGTCTGCCTATAAATTCAGGAATCAACATTTTTTTCATTAAAATGTTGGGCATGGCGAAAGTTCTTGTTTTCACAAGCAATTTGCCCAAAGCATAGGTCAAAAAATCGGGCTTTGTGGCCACCACCAAGGGCGTTCCCGAAAGGGCAAGCTCAAGTGTTACCGTCCCCGGAGTGGCAAGGGCCATAGACGCCGACCCGAACAGCATACGGCGCTCTTCGGAATCTTCGGGCGCCACCTGAACAGAAAACTGTTGGCGCACACCCTCCCCTATTTTTTGGATGTTACTTTCCAAAGAGGGTATAAGGGATTCACGAGGGACAATCAGCTTGACTCTTTTACCTGTAGCGGTCTGTGACGAAGGCATTTTTAGCCACGCCTCCGCCACCTTTAAAAACAAGTCCATATTTCGTTTTGCCTGAGAAAGCCTGCTCCCCGGAAAAAGGAGCAAAGTTTCTTCGCTGGAATCCAACTGTTCCGAGTAGGGCAAAGTATGGTACAGGTTTTCGTGCAACAGAAATGGATGGAGCAAGACGTCGGCATTGACGCCCTTTTGCGCATAGGCCTCTTTTTCAAACTGGAAAAGTACGGCAAGATTCACTCCGTCCAGTTTTTGGGCGCGACCCGGTTTCCAGGCCCAAATCTGGGGTGGAGCCACATAAAGTATCGGCTTCCCTATCTTTTTTGCGACCTGGCAAAGTTTCATGTTAAAGCCAGGATAGTCGATAGCGATAAAGGCCTTGCATTCCTCGGAACAAAGCAGGTCTTTCAGCTTTCGATAAACTTTTTGGAGCTTAGCCGTCCGAGGCAAAACATCCAGAAATCCAGAAACGGGAAGCTCGTTAAATTCTGCTATAGGAACAAGTCCCGCATTCTGCATACGGCTGCCCCCCGTACCCACCGGAAGCATTCCCCGCTGGGCTATGGACTGTACAAAGGCCTCCCCCAGAACATCTCCGGAATCTTCCCCTGCACAGAAAAGGACAAATGGTTCTTGCACAGAAACTACCTGCGGGGTTTCCCGGAGACCCAGACCTTAGAGGCACCCATGTCCTGCTTGAGCCAATTCAGTACATCTTGAGAATAGGACAATTTGTATTTGTGAAGTGTCAGCCCATGTTCGTAACTTGATTCCGTTTCTATGTGCAGGACCAACTCGCTTCCTGGCTCCCCTTCGAAGGCCTCGAACTGTTGCATTCCCATTTCCAGCTTCTGCAAGAATTCTTCTGAAAGCATAGAAGAATAGATGTTGGCGTGGATGTATTTGACCATCCGATCACGGACATAGTCCAGCTGGTAGGCTTCTTCTACCACCACCTGCATCTGCTCGGTGATATTCTTATCTCTATCCCGCTGGTATTCCAGCGTTCCCTTCACCAAAATGCGGTCGTCTTCGGAAATCTTGTCCCGGAAACTTTCCCAAGTGTCTTTCTTGAAGAACAGTCCCACTTCGCCCTGGAAATCCTGCATTTCGCCAAAGCCGATGGTAGCCCCGCGCTTTGTTTCTATAGAACGCATCCGCGTGACGATTCCACCGACGGCCACCACGCAGCCCTCTTTACGGGCCAATTCTTCTTGGCTCAGGCTGCAGGTGGTAAAACCGATCAATTCGGGGCGGAATTCGTCAAGCGGGTGCCCCGAAAGGCAAAGCCCAAGAACTTCACGCTCCTTGTTGAGCATTTCTACGCTGCCCCATTCCTCGGCTTCTTCCAAGACTTCGGCAATGTTAGAAATAGAGGAATCAGCCCCGCCCATATCAAAGAGAGACATCTGTCCTTTGGACTTGTCTTCTTGGTAGCGGGCAGCCACTTCTAGCGCCCTATCCACCGTGGCCATCAGCACGGCCCTACTCCCCGGCAGGCCATCCAAAGCGCCGGCCATAATCAGGCATTCCAAAGTCTTTTTGCTGAGAGGCGGGCGTTTTTCTTTCAGGGAACCTTGGTATTCCGCCACCCGCTTACAGAAATCAAAGATAGACTTGAAAGGGCCTCCCTTTTCACGAGCTGCCACCACGTCTTCTACCACGCCTATTCCCACGTTGCGGATTCCCGCAAGACCAAAGAGAATCTGGTGCTTGGTATTGGCGGTAAAAATCCCTTGAGACGAATTGATATCCGGCGAGAGCACGGGGATACCCAAGCGCTTGCATTCCTGAATGATGGTGACGATATCTTCGGTCTTGCCCATCTTCGATGTCATGGAAGCGGCCATATACTCTGGGCCGTAATGGGCTTTCAGGTAAGCGGTCTGGTAGGCCACATAAGCGTAAGCGGCGGCATGGCTCTTGTTGAAGGCGTAGCCGCAAAACGGGAGCACGGCGTCCCATACCTTCTGAATCAACGCATGGTCATAACCATTGGCTTCACATTTCCTGAAAAACTCCGGCTTCAGTTTTTCCATCTTCTCAGGCATTTTCTTTGCCATGATACGACGGATATTGTCAGCACCACCCAGGGTGTATCCGCCCAGAATCTGGGCCAGTTTCATCACCTGTTCCTGGTAAACAATCACACCGTAGGTTTCGCCAAGTACCTGTTCCAAGTCTGGGTGGTAACAGTCAATTTCTTCTTTACCCTGCTTACGGGCAATAAAGTGGGGAATCTGTTCCAACGGCCCCGGACGATACAGGGCGTTCATAGCGATAAGGTCAAAAATTCGGGTCGGTTTCAGTTCACGCAGGTACTTTTGCATACCCGGCGATTCAAATTGGAACACCGTCGTGGTCATGCCCTTGCCCAGTAGGTCAAAGGTTTCCTTGTCGTCCAGCGGGATATGGCCCATGTCCAGCTCGATGCCACGGTTCTTCTTGACCATGTTCACCGTGTCTTGAATGATGGACAAGTTGATAAGACCCAAGAAGTCCATCTTCAGAAGCCCGATATCTTCGGCGTAATGCTTGTCGTACATCACCACCGGCGTATCTTCGGGAGCGGCTCGGTACAAAGGCGCAAGGTTATAAATCGGAGTCGGCGTAATCACCACACCACAGGCGTGCACGCCTGTCTGGCGAGGCAAATCCTCTAGCTTTTTGGCGATGTCCCACAGGTTCTGGTAGCTGGCACGGCTATTGATCATGGCCTGCAGGGGTTCCGGGCTATAACCGTCTTCCAGGTTGTTTCCCTTCTTGTCTTTACCCGTCCAGGCCTGCTTCAAGCTAAAATTCAAGGTGCGCTGCGGGAACAGCTTGGTAATCGCCTTCGCTTCTTGCGGCGGAATACCCAAAACGCGGGCCACGTCGGTAATCACCGCCTTGGACTTGAGCATGCCATAGGTGATAATCTGGCCCACGCACTCCTTGCCGTATTTTTCGGTCACGTAGTCAATCACGCGACCGCGGTCCCTATCCGAAAAGTCCGTATCAATATCGGGCATGGACACGCGTTCCGGATTCAGGAATCGTTCAAAAAGCAAGTCAAAGGTCAGCGGGTCAATGTCGGTAATACCGATGATGTAGGTGACAAGAGAACCTGCGGCAGATCCACGGCCAGGCCCCACAGGAATCCCGTGTTCCCTGGACCAGTTGATAAAGTCCCACACAATCAAGAGGTAGCCCGCCACGTTCATGTTGCGGATACAGTTCAGTTCCTTGTACATGCGGGCTGCCACTTCGGTATCGTGGGCAGGGAACTTAAAATCTTCGTTGGGGAAACGCCATTTAAGACGCTGGTTACACAGGTGCGTAATGTAGATATCGGCGTCACCACCCGGTTTACACCAGCGACGAACATTTTTCTCCCAAGCATTGTTGTCGTCATCGTCAAAAAATTCAGGCTGGGACAGGCGTTCAATTTCTGCCTTGTCTTCGTCGGTCAGGGCTTCTTCGGCAATTCCCTTGTCGGCACAATAAGATGCCGTCACCTTTTTCTTTTTTTCCTTGATGACTCCCTTGAGCTCCCGTTCGCGAACAACAGGATACTCCGCATCGTATTCCGCCTTCATGATGGCCTTGATACTCTGGTATTCCTCAGAGGCCAAAAAATCTTCGGGAATCTTGAAACGGGGCCAATATTCGTCGCCAATGCCGGTTTTTACTGTAAAATTACAGCGATCCGCAATCTTTACCGTATTTTCGATAGCGCCAGGAATGTGGCCGAACAGTGCCTGCATTTCTTGTTCAGTTTTGAAATAGAACTGGTCCGTAGGGAAACGCTTATCCGTAAAATCGTTCAGAGTCTCTTTAAGAGAAATGCAGCGCAAAACCTTGTGGGCCTGGGCATCTTCTTGCTTAATATAATGGACATCGGCTACGGCCACCACTTCGCGGCCTAGCTCCCCTGCCAACTGCACATTATAATCGTTCAGCAATTTCTGCTGGGGAATTCCGTTATCGCAAACCGAAAGGTAAAGATGGTCCCGGTCAAAAATTTTGTCCAGGGATTCTATGTATTCCCGAGCAACACTGTTGCGACCGGCAGCCACATTCTGGCCGTAGCGGCTAAAGAAATCCCCTGCAATGGCGATAATACCTTCTTTGTGTTCATTTACCACCGACAGCGGGACCGACGGGATTTCGGCCCAGCGGTCTCCATCTTCGTAGCGGAAACTCACTATACGAAGCAGGTTGTAATACCCCACATCGTTTTCTACCAGGAGGGTTAGTCGTTCATAAGTTGTCGGGTCTTTCTGGTTTGCGCTTGGCGAATCCACATAGACATGACAGCCGTAGATGGTCTTGACTGGCGGGAGTCCCTGTTCCTTGCGTTTCTTGTTCAAGTCTTTTCCGCGGGTCTGGATTTCCAGGATGCCGAACATGGCGCCGTGGTCGGTAAGGGCCACCGCAGGAGCATTTTCTGCAGCGGCAGCTTCCAATATGCCGTCGAGACGGGCCGATGATTTTAAAACGGAAAATTCAGAATGAACTTGCAGGTGAACAAAAGCCATAGCTGCAATTTAGTAAATAGTAGGCCGTCGATAGGACCGAAGGCCGTTTGTGGTCAGGGGATGTTATCTTAGAAGGTGTGCATCGACAGGCAAAAACCGGAGAGGTTCGAGTGGAAAAGGAGAATGGTAAAAAATACGCCACAGATACGGAATCTTATATAAACGGTTTATAAAAAATGTATCTTTCGCTGAAGGATAATTTTTGTATGTGCAATAACAACAAGAAGTTAAAAATCGCAATCGACGCCCGAATGGTCGCCAGGTCCGGTATTGGGACCTGCATTCAGCACTGGTTAAAAGATGTCGGTTACGCAATTGCTCTTGGTGACCCCAAGGACCTTGAACCATACAAAAACATACCTAAACATATTCCGTTTATCAGCGGTATTTATGGCTACAAGGAACAGCTAAAATTTCCATATCGGGCTCTCTACCGAGAAAAACCCGATGTATTGCACATCCCCCATTGCAATGTTCCCCTGTTCTACCGTGGCAAGATGATGGTGACGATACACGATCTCACTCACTTGATTTACCCAGAGTTTTTGCCCATGAAGTTGGCGCACCTCTACTTCAAGTTCTTCTTCTGGTTTGTAAGCAAGCGTGCCGACAAAATTATCGTAGTTTCTGAAAGCACAAAAAAAGACCTAATACGTTTCTACAAGACCGACGAATCCAAGATAACGGTCATCCCCTCTGGCGTCGGAAAAGAATTCGTCCGCAAGACACAAAAAGACTTCGGATACCTGTACGAAAAATACGGCATTCCTCGCGACAAGAAGGTTCTTCTCTATGTCGGGAACTTTCTCCCCCACAAGAATCTGAATGGTCTTTTCAAGGGTTTCGCCCAAATGAAGGGCAAAGAAAATTGCCGCCTGATTTTTGTAGGCAAGTCCTTTGACGGTCGCACCAAGGCCACACAAGAGCGTGAACTGGGAATCGAAAACTTGACCATTCACGCCGGCATGGTCAGTCAAGAAGACCTTGTGAACTTCTATAACCTGGCAGACCTGTTTGTTCTCCCCTCCTTGTACGAAGGGTTTGGACTCCCCGTTCTTGAAGCTTTTGCCTGCGGTACACCGGTCGCCTGTTCCAACACGTCGTCACTCCCCGAAGTCGGCGGCACGATTGCTAAATATTTTGACCCAAGCGATCCGGCAAGTATCGCAGATACGCTTGAAAAATCCCTTGACGACAAGGGAAAATACGATGCCGCAATGGAAGCCTGGGTTTCGAATTTTTCTTGGGAAGAAAGTTCCAGAAGAACAAGAGAAGTCGCAGAGAGCCTATTTCTTTAGTTTTGTCAAGAACCCGTACTGGAACGGAATAAAGCTGGAATGGCTCAACAAGCCCGGCATAAACTTCAGCTGTTTGCGAATACCCACAATTTTCTCGATTTCAAGGCCGTTCTCTTTGGCAAAGCGAACAAAGCTCTTTTTTGTCCAAAACGTTTTGTGGTTAATATCCAGGACGCCTAGCGCATGTTCACCTTCGTCCGGCTTAAAGTAACGAAAATCGCGAGTAATGATGATTTTCAAGAGATTTTCAGCACAGCAAAAATTCGGAAGCGACACGAGGATGTGGCCTTCGGGATTGATATGTTTCTTGCAGAAATTAATAAGATCTACCGGATCGTTCACATGTTCCAAGACATCGCACATGACCACAAGATCAAACTTTTTGTCTTCGGTGTACTGTTCGTAAAACACGTGGTGGTATTCATTGAAGCCCCCCGGAGCCTTGTCGATTGTGTGGGTATCGGTACGATTTTCCGGCTCAATGGCAACCTTATAGGCATCCTGCGGGTAAATTATATAGTTCAATCCAGCACCAGCGCCGATTTCTAGAACACTCTTAACATCTTTCGGCACCAACATGGCTACATCGTAACGCGCTTTATTCCGGTACATAAAATCCTCTTCCTCAAAATATAAAATTTTCTCGGCAAAAATACTATTTTTATGGGCAATGACGGCAGGTAAGACAATCACAGGTCTTTGGTTAAAACGGATTTTCCAGCTTCTTGTAAGCGTGGGCGGTTTCGCCTTCATCTTTTACAAAATTCCGCTTGCAAGTGTGATCGAAAACTGGAACATCGGGATGGTTCCATGGGTTCTTGCCACCCTCGCTGCAGCAACACTAATCATGGTTATCCAGGCAAATCGTTGGAAAGGCCTTTCCGTTCAAGGACCAGATATTCCATTCAAGACCTATTACGCCTATACCGCCATGGGCTACTTTTTCAACAACCTACTCCCCACTGGCTTTGGTGGCGATGCTGTAAAATCTTTGGCATTCGGAAAAAAATTCAACCAAACCAGTCAATCTGTTTCGGCAGTCTTTCTTTCCCGCATTCAAGGACTTTTGGCCATGTTCCTATGTTTCTTTATTGCGCTACCCTTTGCCATGACAAAAATCAATGTGCCCACAATCTACACTCTTGTCATGTGCGCAGTACTGCTTATTTGTATTGTCATTATCCTCTGCTGTCTGTTTTCTGACAAGATTCCCTTCCCCGAATTTATCACGAACAAAATCAGCTTTATCCCAAAATTTCAGTACAGCCTTTCCATTTATAGGAAACACAAAAAACAACTATTACTGTCTTCATTGGATTCCCTCTGGCTGCAGTTGTTGTCTTTATTTACCAGTTTCGCCTACTTCAAAGCGGTAGGAGTCGATATCAACATCGGCATTCTGGTGGTCTTTACCAGCATCACCATCGTAGTCGCCATGCTTCCCGTTTCTCTTAACGGTATTGGCGTTCGCGAAGGAGTCCAAATAGCTCTTTTTTCCGGAATCCTCGGCATTCCTGCGGATCTAGTTCTTGCCGCTGGCTTGCTGGGTTACATTCCCTTGCTGTTCCAGGCCTTACAAGGTGCCGTGGTACTAGTCGGATGTAAGAAGGACTAGCCCCAGACTTCTTCCTTGAGTTCGCGACCCCACATGTCCTTGATGACATCGTCCACCTTCTTACCTTCGAAAAGGAGGGCGTGAACGGAGTTCACAATGGGCATTTCTACACCCAGCTTGTCGGCAAGGGCCTTGGTGCTCTTGCAGGTGGGCACACCTTCGGCCACCATTTTCATGCCGGCAAGCACCTGCTCGATGGTTTCGCCCTTACCGATGTGTTCCCCCACATAGCGGTTACGGCTGTGCTGGGAAAGGCAGGTCACAATCAAGTCGCCCATACCGGCAAGGCCAGCAAAGGTTTCGGACTTTGCCCCGAGGGCCTTGCCCAGGCGGCACATTTCTGCCTGGCCGCGAGTCAAGAGGGCCGCACGGGTGTTGTCTCCAATCTTGTACTTGCCGCTAGCTTCAAGCCCGTAAAGCACGCCGGAAGCAATGGCAATGACGTTCTTCACAGAACCGCAGAGTTCAATGCCCACGATATCCGTAGAGCTGTACACACGCAGGTAGCTGCAGCTCATGACCTTTTGCACAAACTTTGCGGATTCTTCGTTCACACAGGCAGCCACAATGGCCGTAAGAATATGACGGCTCACTTCTTCAGCATGGGAAGGCCCGCTAAAGGCCACCATCTTGTCTTCGGTAAGCCAGGGAACATTTTCCAATAGCACTTCGCTCATGAGCTGGTTCGTGCCCTCGAGAATGCCCTTTGTGGCACAGACCACCACTGGTTCCTTGCCCTTAGCCGGCGTCCACTTGCCTAGGTTCTTGGCCACACCGCCCATAAACTGAGAGGGCACTACGATAAGCACCATGTCGCAACCATCGAGGGCAGCGTTCATGTCGGTGGTGTACTTGAAATCTGCCGGGAAAATCACACCGGGCAATTTGTCCTTGTACTGGTGCTCCGTCGAGAGCAAATCCACTTCGGCCTGCGAGTTAGTCCAGAAGGAGACCTCGCACTTATTTTCATAAACCACCTGACCAAGGGTAAGTCCCCAGCCGCCAGTTCCAAGTACAGTTACTTTCATAATTTTATTCCTAATAAGAAGCTGTGTGCGCGGTCGCCTTCGGCTCCCTTTGAGGTTTGAGGACGCTTTGCTTTGAGGTTTCATAATCGCGCCCTTGGCGCCAAACTATAACTCAAACCTCACAGGGCGAAGCCCGACCTCATAGCTCAAAGCACCGCAAGGTGCGACCCCTATAACAATCTACAATAATTAAGCCTTCGGAGTCTTACGCTTGCTGCCAAATCCATTCTCCGTGCCGTTCAAAAGCCGCTTGATGTTGGATTTGTGCTTCACAATCACAAAAACTGCCACGATAAGGCAAGTAATCATGAGCCCCAAGTTGATGTTGTCTGGCGGGAACGGCAACTTCAAACAGCCCATCACGGCAAAAGCCCCGAGGGCAATGCAAGCGCCAATACTCCCAACCGAAACATACTTGGTAGAAACCGTAAGGACAATCCACACGCCAAAGGCCGCTAGAGCAGTAATTGGGCAAAGGGCCAGAAAAACGCCCAGAGCGGCAAGCACGCCCTTGCCCCCACGGAATCCGGCAAAGCAGGTAAAGCTATGGCCCAAAATCACCAGAAGGCCCGCCACCAGCGGCACCCAGTGGGAATAATCCGCACCACCGGCAGCCACCTGAGAGGCACACATCTGTGCGGCAATCCAGGGTCCAAAGAAGCCCTTGAGCAAATCCAGAAACACTACCGGAAGTGCCGGTTTCCAGCCCAGCACGCGGAACGTGTTGGTTAGGCCCGCATTCTTGGAACCGTAGTCCCGAATGTCAAAGTCCTTACCTTTCGCGATTTTTGCAATCCAAATCGCGCTGGGGATCGACCCCAACAAGTACGCTATCGGAAGACTCAGCAAACTGTTCAAGTTCTTCGTCCTTTCTGAGAGTTAACTTCTGGTCAAAATTCAAGCGGAGAGGGGCCCCCTGCAGCTGGAATTCTTCGTAAAATTTTTTAAGCAGGTAACGCTTGTAAGATTCGTCCACCAATTCCGGTGTGCGGGTCTCGATGGCAATCACGGGAGGCTCCACCAGAATCTGGCAGGCTCGGGTCAGGGCCACCACACGGGCGTTGTGGCTGGGAGGCGCCTTTTCTTGCAAGAAATTCGCAAAACTTTCGGCCACTCGGTCACGGCCCAGCACGCGGCGGCAGTTGGCATATACCGTCTGGATAGACTGGATAACCCGATTTACGCGAAGGCCTTCCTTGGCGCTGATAGAAAGAATGGGAACGTACTCCAGCATGGGTTCCCGTTCCAGCATTTCCTTGACCATGCGGTCAAAGGATTTTTCGGTCTTGTCGGGCAGGATATCCCACTTGTTCAGCACAAGAACCAGGCCCTTCCCCGCCTTACGGATTTCGGTAATGATTCTAAAGTCCTGAACCTGGAGTCCTCGGGTGCAGTCCACCAGAAGCACCGACAGGTCCGAGCGGCGGATGCTTTCCATGGTACGCATGTTGCTAAAAATTTCCACCTCGTCTTCTACCTTCGCCTTTTTGCGAAGGCCAGCCGTATCGGTCACCACAAACTTGACACCGTTTACGGTAAAGGTGCAATCGATGGAGTCGCGGGTCGTTCCCGGAATGTCCGAAACTACGGCCCGTTCCTCGCCCATCAGGCGGTTCAACAGGGTGCTCTTGCCCGCATTGGGGCGACCAAGGATAGCGAAACGGATGGGCCGTTCCTCTTTCCGTTCCCCACGCACAGGGGTCGGAAGTACTGCGACAATTTCATCCATCAAAGAAAGGCAGGCATAGCCCGTCAAGGCGCTGATGGTACGAGGCTGTCCAAAGCCCAACTTCAAGAACTCGTAACTTTCCTGACGGTCGCCCAGGTTCTCGCTCTTGTTGGCCACCAGAATCACCTGCTTATCCAGCTTACGGATAAGCCTTGCAAACTGCTGGTCCAGCTTGGTAATGCCCACGCGGACATCCACCATAAAAAGGACCAGGTCCGATTCCTCGACGGCGTTAAAAATCTGGGTACGGACACTATCGGCCAAAACATCGATGGTATCGTCCGGCAAAAAACCGCCGGTATCTACCACCGTAAACTCGTGGCCCTTGTAATTTGCGTTCTGGTAATGCCTATCGCGAGTCACACCGTCACGGTCAGAAACCACGGCAGCCCTGCGGCCTAAAATCCGATTAAAAAGAGAGGACTTCCCGACATTGGGCCGTCCGATAATACACACCACAGGTAATTTCATCGCATACAAATATAGAAAAGAGATTTATTTTCGGGATTATGAAGCTTACGCCTTGACAAGATTATCCAACAGGTGTATATTTGTGCAGTATGGAAGATAAACGCGTCATTTCTCCCGGAAAAAACTCCTTGGACGAGTCCGAAATGGAGCAGACCCTCCGGCCGCTCAGTCTGGAGCAGTTCACAGGCCAGGCCTCCATCAAGGAGAGCCTTTCTATCGCCATAGAGGCGGCCAAACACCGGGGAGACGCCCTGGACCATTGCCTTTTTGCAGGACCGCCTGGCCTCGGCAAGACGACGCTCGCGGGCATCATCGCAAAAGAAATGGGTGTGAACATTCACATCACCAGCGGGCCCGTGCTAGAAAAGGCCAGCGACTTGGCGGGGCTCCTTACGGGGCTTCAAGAAAACGACGTGCTGTTTATCGACGAGATTCACCGGCTGAACCGCACCGTCGAGGAATACCTCTACCCCGCCATGGAAGATTTCAGGCTCGACATCATGCTGGATTCCGGCCCGGCGGCCCGAAGCGTGAACCTGCCCCTCAAGCATTTTACCCTGGTGGGCGCCACCACACGCACTGGCCTGTTGACCGGACCCTTGCGCGACCGCTTCGGGTTGTCCTACCGGCTGGAACTCTACGACGAAAAGGACCTAATGCAAATCCTGATGAGGAGTTCCAAGATTCTCGGGATCGAACTGACCCAAGACGCCGCCCAGATTCTGGGCGGACGCTGCCGCGGCACTCCCCGCATCGCGAACCGCATCTTGCGCCGTTGCCGTGACGTGGCACAGGTCCGCGGTTCAGGCGTTATCGACCTAGAAGCGGCGGAACGCACACTGCAGATGTTGGGCATCGACAGCGAAGGCCTGGACCCCATGGACCGGAAGATCCTCTCCATGATGATTGACAAGTTCGACGGGGGCCCAGTAGGCCTGGGTACCATCGGGGCGGCCCTGGGCGAAGAGACCGACACCCTGGAAGAAGTTTACGAGCCCTACCTGATCCAGAAGGGACTGCTTTCCCGCACAAAGCAGGGGCGCGTCGCTACCAGCAACGCCTACAGGCTACTCCACAAGAGCATGCCCAGCCACAAAGCCTCCGAGCAGATGGAACTGCCGCTGTAAAAACACCTGACAAGAGCAACACAGCCCTTCGTCATTCTGAATGAAGCGTCAAAGACGCGCAATGAAGAATCCAGGACGAAGGGACCGACGTTCCTGAGAAGCTACGAGAACTTGATTCGCGGATCCACCAGCGTGTAGAGGATGTCGCTGAAAAGGCGGCCCACCATAGCCATGAGGCTGCTGAGGAAGATGATGCCCATGACCACGTTGTAGTCCCGGTTTACCATGGAATTGTAGTATAGCAGGCCCATGCCGTCGATATCAAAAACCTTCTCGATAAGGAGCGCCCCCGCAAACATGAGGGTACAGATTTCGGAGAGGCGGGTGGCGATGGGAATGAGCGCGTTGCGGAGCGCATGGCGCACCAAGGCCTGCTTGAAACTCATGCCTTTTGCAAGGGCCGTGCGCATGTAGTCCTTGCCCAGTTCCTCCAGGGCGGAATTTTTCATGAGGAAGGTGAGGAACGCGAACTCGCTGATCATGTAACAGAAAATCGGGAGAATCAAGTGGTGCCCCAGGTCCACGATTTTCCCGAAAAAGGAGAAATCCTCGAAGTCGTCGCTGGTAAGGCCCCCCAGCGGAAAAATGTCCAGGTAGGACCCGCCCGCCAGAAAAATAATCAGGAGGATACCCAGGGCATAACCCGGCATCACGTAGCCCGAGAAAATCAAGCCCGAACTGAGGGAATCCAGTTTGCTCCCGTGATGCACCGCCTTCCAGAGCCCGAGGGGAATACATACAAGGTAACTCAGGAAGAACGACGTGATACCGAAGAAAAGCGATATGGGGAACCGGCTCACGATGACATCCCATACCGGGAGGCCGTAGGTGTAGCTCGCGCCCAGGTCCAGGTGCAGCACGTTCCAGAGCCAGGTCAGGTAGCGTTTCCAGGCGGGCTGGTCAAACCCGAAGTAGGCCTGGATTTGGGCTATCTGGTCTGGCGACAGGGCCTTGGACGCGTCCACCCCGCCTTTCATGGCGGCGGCTTGCTGGGCCCTGGAAATCATCTCCTCTACAGGGCCGCCCGGCAACAGCTGGATGAGTATAAAGCACACCAGCGAAATCCCGATGAGAGTCGGGACCATCAAAAGCAGGCGTCGGAGGATGTAGGAACGCATGTTTAATCGGTATGAGGTATGGGGTCGCTCGTTTCACTCGCTTTGAGCTCGTTCGCTCCGCTCACTTTGAGTATTTCTCTTAGCTCAAAGCACCGCAGGTGCGCGCCCATAGCTCAAAGTGCGTAGCGCGAGCTCTAACGCATTTTTCCAGAACGCAAAACGTCCATCATGTTGAAGGGTTTGGCGGTTCCGTTTGCGAGGTGGCATGCGAGGAAGTTCACCGCATCTACGGTGCCTTCGGCGTAAATCTTGCGGCCGCAAACATTGTGCTGGAACTCGAAATGCACGGTGCCGTCGGCGCTGTCCAGGCTGTAGGTGTGGAAGGCGTGACCGCCCAGGTATTGTTCGGGCACGTGCATCCGTTCCACCTGTTCCTTTTCGTTACGGACCTTCTCGATGTCATCGACGGAGAAATCGAATCCCATCTTCTGGAAGTCCCCTACCACGGCCTTGGCCGTACCGCTGGTGTCCGCCTTGGTCTTCTGGTGGCTTTCTACCACGGAAAGTTTGTAACCGCTGAACGCCGTGGGGAATTCCTTGGCCAAAAATTCAATCATCATCTGGAAAGCCACAATCTGCTTGGCCATGTTGGGAGCAATGACGCTGGGGTGGTTGGCGTCTGCCACAAGCTTTGCCAGGGCTTCGCGGTCGCCACCGGTAGTGCCCATCACAAAAGGAATCTTGTGCTTCACGTAAAAGGCGGCGTTGTCGTTTACCGCCGTGGGGTGGGTATAGTCGATGCAAATCATTTTCGGGTACTTGGCCAGCACCTCGCCGATGCGCTCTTCGCGGTTGCTGGGCTTAAGGAGCAGGACGGTCTTGCCAGCCACCTCGGCCTCGTTTTCCACGATGATTTCGCCCGTCAGGGAATACGGGACCAGTTCCAGGCCACGGGCCACGCAAGTTTCGGCCACAATGCGGCCCATGTTGCCCGGAATTCCATTTACCATTACTTGTACAGACATTGTTACTCCTGTTTTTTACTTCTAAACTCTTTGTTTCTAGATCCTCGCCTTCGCGAGGATGACGAAGGAAGAGCACTTCTCGCCCCAAACTTCACACCTCACACATCACATTCCTCACTACACACCTCACACTACACCTACTTCCCATAGTTTTCCTTCAGTTCTGTGAGCCGTTGCAGGGCCTGCAGTGGGGTCATCTCCTCCGGACGCAGGCGGCAGATTTCCTGTTTCAAGAGCGTCAGGGACTCGTCGGGGGCGGCGAACAGGTCCATCTGGGGCCTGTCCTTGATTTTCTTGTGAATCGCCTCGTCGCTGGGGTCGATCTTCTGCTTTTCCAGACGGAGCAGAATCTTGCGGGCCCGGCGCACCACCGTAGAAGGGAGCCCCGCCATTTCCGCCACGTGAATACCGTAGCTGGAATCGCAGGCTCCGGCAAGAATCTTGTGCAAGAAGATGAGCTTGTCGCCTTTCTCCTGAACCGCCACCTGATAGTTCCCCGCATGTTCCAGGGAATCCACAAGGCCGGTGAGTTCGTGATAGTGAGTGGCAAAAAGGGTCAGCGCCATGCGGGAAGGCTCGCTATGCAAAGTCTCCACGATGGACCAGGCGATAGAAAGTCCGTCGAAGGTGCTGGTACCGCGGCCGATTTCGTCCAGCAGCACCAAGCTGTGGGGCGTGGCGTTCCGCAAAATGTTCGCCGTCTCGATCATCTCCACCATGAAGGTAGAAAGCCCGCGGCTCAGGCGGTCGCTGGCCCCCACGCGGGTGAAAATCCGGTCCACCACGCCTATGCGGGCCGATTCCGCAGGCACAAAGCAACCCATCTGGGCCATCAGCACAATCAGTCCCGTCTGCCGCAGGTAGGTAGATTTACCCGCCATGTTGGGGCCCGTAATGAGCATCAGGCGGGTGGCATCGGGAGAAAGTTCCACGTCGTTGGGGATAAAGTCCAAATCCGGATTCACCGCCACGATGACGGGGTGGAAACCGCCCCGAATCTCGATACCCGTGCCGGTATAGACCTCCGGACACACGTAGTTGTACTTGCGGGCGGCCCGGGCAAAACTGTAGAGCGTATCCACACGGGCGATGGCGTCGGCGATTTCCTGGAGTTCGCTGCGCCAACTGTTCACCCGGTCCCTGAGCTGACAGAAAATGCGGTATTCCAGTTCGTGGATGTTCACCTCGGCGTTGCTGATGACGGACTCGCACTCCTTCATTTCGGGGGTAATGTAGCGCTCGGCGTTGACGGTGGTCTGCTTGCGGATGTATTCGTCGGGAATGGGCTTGGTGGCCTTGGCCATCTGGGCCCTTGTAATCTCGATGTAGTAGCCGAACACCCTGTTGTAGCCCACCTTGAGGCTGGGTATTTCCAGTCGTTCCCGCTCGCGGCTTTCCAGGGAGGCTATCCACTGGCGCTTATCCTTGATGTCGGCGTTCATGGCGTCCAACTCCACGTTGGCGCCTTCCCGAATCATGCCGCCTTCGCGAACCGTCAGGGGCAAGTCGTCGTTGAAATTCTGCAGGAGTTCCTCTCCCCTGCCTTTTGCCAGTTCCAGCACCTGACGGAACTGTTCGAACAAGGGGGAATGCAGCTCCGAAAGCACGCGGGCCACCTTGGAGGCCTGACACAGGGAGCGACCCATACCGGCCAGGTCACGAGCGTTGGCGCGACCGCTCCCCACACGGCCCATCAGGCGTTCCATGTCCAGAATGGAGGTAAGTGATTCCTTCAGTTCGTCCAGGGCCATGGGGTTCCCTACCAGCTCGGTTACGGCCTCTTCGCGGGCCTTGATTTTTTCCACCGAAATCAGCGGGTGACTCACCCAGTCCTTCAGCACGCGGCCACCCATGGCGGTAACGGTAAAGTCCAGAACGGAACACAAGGTGCTGGAATAATCGTCGGCGTTCAGCGGGCGGACCAGCTCCAGGTTCCTGAGGGTGCTGGGGTCCAGGGTCATGTAGTCGTCCAGATTCAAAATCTCGAGACCCGTAAAGTGGGAAAGCTCGGACTTTTTCTGGTCCATCAAATACTGCAAGAGGGCACCCGTCACCGCCGTTTCACGGTCACGACCGTCCAGGCCGAGGCCTACCAGGGATTCCACCTTGAAGTGGGAAAACAGCACGTCCCGACCGTGTTCCGCCCCGAACAGAAAAGCGGGAATCTCCGTAATCAAGATGTTTTCGGAGCGGATAATGTCCATGACGCCCGAAGGGATTTCGTAACCTTCGGCCACCACCACTTCCTTGGGCATGCGGCGGCAGAACTCGCATTCGAAAGCCTGCACGGAACTCCTGCTTACCGCAAGGTAGCCCGTGGTCACGTCGGCAAAGGCGAACACCGACTCGTCTCCCGATTCCGCCGGCATGTAGGCACAGAGGTAGTTGGCCTCCTTGGCATTCAGGTTGGTCTCGTCCATGGCGGTTCCGGCGCTGATGATTTCCACCACGTCCCGCTTCACGATTCCCTTGGCAAGCTTGGGGTCTTCTACCTGTTCGCAAATGGCTATGCGGTATCCTGCGGCCACCATCTTGGGCACGTACCGGTCCGCCGCATGGTGCGGAAACCCACAAAGGGGAGTCTCCCCCGCAGCACCGTTGTTTCGGCTAGTGAGGGTAAGTCCCAAAATCTTGGAAGCGACAACGGCATCTTCCTCGAACAGTTCGAAGAAGTCTCCCATTCTAAAGAAAAGTATGCAGCCCGGATTCTGTTTCTTGATTTCGTAGTACTGCTGCATCAAGGGCGTAGCGGCCATCAGGTCTCTCCCATGGACAGCTCTATCTGGTCCGGAACTTCCTCGGGGGGCTTGGGTTCCTCCGGAGAACTTTCGGGAATCGAATACTGGGGCACCAGATTGCCCGCCTCCAGAAGCTCGCTGAATTCCCGCAAGCGGGGCAGGTCTTCGGGAATACGGTTAATCCCGAAATACTTCATGAATTCCTGGGTAGTCACGTAGGTGTAGGGGTTACCCACAGTCTCTGCACGGGCACCCAAAGAAATAAATCCCTTGTCCAGCAGGTTACGGATCGGCCCATCGACAGAGGCCACGCCCCTGACCTGTTCAATGGCGGCCTTGGTGATGGGTTGCTGGTATGCAATTACGGCCAATGTTTCCAGGGCCGCCTGGGAAAGCCTGCGGGCGTTGGCTTCCGGGAACAGCTTGCGCACCCAGGGGTAATACTTGGCACGGGTCCTAAAGCGGTAACCGCCGGCCTGTTCCACAATTTCGAAAGGAGACTGTATCTTGTTCAGGGAATCGTTGGCGGCAATCAGGGCCTCGGCCACGGTACGGGCATCCAAGAAATCCCCCAGGATTTCCCGCAACTTTTTCAGGGTCACGATATCCGGAGACGCAAAGACCAGGGCCTGGATAATGCGCATCAGGTCTTCGCGGCTTTCCACTTTCGGAAGTTCCGCCGATTCCTCGGCGGCATCTTCTGCATTCGGTACATTCTCACTCATGTTTTCGAAAATAGAAATTTAACAGGAGAATCAAGGCGCAGTCCGCCAAAACAAAGCTCAAGAGCCAGGTAAACGTGCCATTCTGGAAGCCGTAACTGTGGAGCCCCACGCCCAGGAGGTTGATTCCGAACCAACAGAGGAAGGTGACCACCACGTTGAAAGCGTTGAACAGCACAAAGCCCCGGCCTGTCACCAGGCGCCCGGCCCGCAGGTGCAAGGCAAGCATGGCCCAGAGGATTACAAAGAGGGCTCCGCATTCCTTGGGGTCAAACCCCCAGAAACGCCCCCAGGCAAAGTCCGCCCACACGCCTCCCAAAAGAGTGCCCACTATGGTCAGGACCGAACCGAAAACCAGGGTACCGTAGAGCAGGGACATGAGAGGTTCATCACGGGGAATTTCCCTGCCACGGAAACGGAACAGGGCCACATGGGCCACGATTCCCGAAAGAATCATGCCTGCAAAACCCATGGCGATGGTAAACACGTGGAGGGTCAGGAACACCGAAGAATTCAAGATAGCGGGCAGCGCCCGGAAAGCATCGCCGGTTTCCAGCACGAACCGCGCAAAGAACAGCAGCAGGGTTGCCACGAAGGCGACAGGCACCATCAAGGAGAACTGGCGACGGCGGCAACGGAAAAACGCCACCACCTCGAAGGACTCCAGCAGCAGGGCCACCCACAAGATAATTTCGTACAAATTCGCCATAGGCGGGTGGCCCGTCACCGCAAAGCGCACCGCAAGAGTCAAGACCAGAATTACCGAAGCCACAAGGCCTGCCCCGTTGGCGATACGGTCCAGGGCCGTTTTCTTGGAATTCAGGTTCAAAAGGGAAAGCAAGAACCCGACAAATGCCGCCACGAAGGCCCACAGCACAGGGTCCGCAAAGTAGTAGGCCCGTTCCAGATTAATCCGCCGAACCGTAGGGCCACTTTCGGCCAAGGCGGGGTCTGCCAGGGTGAAAAGTTCCTTCACCCGGGCGCTATCCCCCAGGGTCTCGAACAGCTGGACATTTTCGTAGAGCCGCTTCATCTCCAGAGTGGCAGCATGCCCGTCGTTTCGGCTGGCGTAAAGTTCCAGCAGGTCCCGGGCGGGCTGCAGCTGGCCGTAACTCACGTAACGTTCGCCTGGCGGCAGGTGCAAGGCCTCCGAAACGTCACTTCGCAAGACCTTGAAAAGTTTCCAGTCCCGACTTTGGGGGGCATTCTTCACAATTCCCAGGACCACCTCGGTAGCCTGCATCTTGCGTGGACAACGGTCAGCGTCTTTTTCGGCACAGCGGTAAGAGACTTTTCTCGAAAAGTTGTCCAGCACATCCCGTGCAAAAGAGGCAAAGGGCCGGACCTCCCCCTGATAGACAACCGCCGTCGCCGAGCCCCGCAATTCAGACCACAGTTCCGGCCTTTCAGAAGCCCATGCCGAGGGCAAGGCCACAAGCAAGAGCGTCACGAACAGCAGTAGCGCGAACAAAAATCGCGGGAATGGGCGCAGGAATAAAAAGAGCGGGAACTGTCCCGAAGAGAGCCGTTTCACGAGTCCCCCTTACGGGCGCGCACCACCACGACCACATAATGAAAAACAAGACTGACCAGCATCAGGCACATGAAGGCGTAGGGCACAAAACGCATGGGGTCGTAGGTTACCGTATAGAGGTCGATGGAGGATTTTGGCGACATAGGGAAACGCCCGCGATATTCCACATGGTAGGTCCAGCTGGCGTTTTCCAGAGGGAACTGTACCGCGACAGTCCCGAGGCTGTCTCCTGCGGGGAACATGGTCAAGGTTCCGGACTTTTCCGGCACGCTTTCGGGCGCTACGTTCTTGTAGCCGTTGTAGTCCCGCTGGAGGGCACCTCCCACAAGGCTCCCTGCAAGTAACACCAACAAGGCGATATGGATTCCATAAAGCCCAGCAAACTTTAGACCGCGGGGCATGCGAAAGATCATGGCGGCCACCAGGTTCACGCAAGCCAACACCGCCAAGCTTTTCATGGCAGGCACGGGAACCACGTCAAAGACCCAGACGAAATAACTCCCGAAAAAACGATCCACTGCAAGGTCAGCCGGCATTCCGGCCGCTTCGGCGTTTGCCTGTCCCAAGACGCCCCAGAATATGACCAGAAGGAACGCGACCAGTAAGAAAACGGTCAGTTTAAGAGACGAGAGACGAGAGACGAGAGACGAGAGAGTTTTCAAACCGACGGTCCCTCCACCCACACGAACTTGCTGGCATCAAGGGCTTGCTCTCCGTCAAAGCGGTAGGCCACCATACGGCCATGTCCGTAAAAACTCCCGATGCTGTAATCCAGACAGCACACGTTTTTGCGGATAAGGGCAGGCTCGCCTTTAAGCCAGTAGTGCCCGAAAAACACGGGCCGTTCATTTTCGCCGTAGAACTTTCGAGACCGAACGGACTCAGGAACGGGTTCGTCGGAAAAGTCAACGCCGGGCTGGAGCGCAATGTCCTGAAGGGTGGCGTCCTTCGGGTCAATCCACCAGCGAAGCCGCATCTTCTTGCGCACCACGCCTTCGCCGTCCCGGAAGGTCCCGCCTGCAGGCAGCTCCATCTCGGGGCCCTTCAGCAAGATATCCAGAGGGTGGAACAGGGAATCCTCAAATTCATTGTGGCTGTCGCAGGCCCGGGCAATCAGTTCGTCAAAGTTCCCGTCGGCAAAACTTGTAATGCCCGCATCCCGCAGGGCCTGTACGCATTCGGCGTCATAGCAGGCATGTTGCGCCCGGAACAAGTCCGTTTCCATATAGAACGGCAATGTCTTCAGAAAGTCCAGCATTTCCTGGAATTCCTGCTGCCGCCCGCGGTAAGATTCTACCGTCCGTGCAAGAATCGCCACCTTGTTGAAGGAATGGTCCCGCAGATAGCCACCCGTAATAGTCTTCAGGAAATGCCCACCGCCAGCACCGTTCTGCTGCCAAAAACAGAGGGTGTTGAATTCGTGGTTTCCCATAAGGGCGGTAGCAGCTCCGGCGTCCCGCATGGCGCGGACCAAGTCTATAGTCTCCCGGGATTCAGAGCCCCGGTCGATGTAGTCCCCGAGAAAAACCACCTTACGGGCGTTTCCCGGATAGGCGAAAACACCACCCCGCTCCTCATAGCCCAGCTTCTTTAGCAGGGCCCGTAGTTCGGTTGCGTGACCGTGAATGTCGCCGATAAAGTCTATCATAGATCCACCGTTGAATATAATAAAAAATCCTATATTTTTACCGTCGCGGATGGTCGCGACATCAACCCCGCAATCGCGGACACCTGAACGGAAAGGCAATTATGGAAATCGGCAAATACAATCGCGCCCGGGTCGAAAGCATCATGCCCCAGGGGTATTACCTGGAGTTGGAAACCGGCGGAAGGGTACTGCTTCCCGGAAACCGGGACGAATTTTCCCTGGAAGAAGGCGAAATCCTGGACGTGTTCGTCTATATGGATAGCGAAGACCGCCCTATCGCCACCCTCCAGAAGCCTTACGCCCAGGCCGGAGAATTCGCCGTGCTGGAAGTCAAGGACGTAAACCGCGTAGGAGCGTTCCTGGACTGGGGGCTGAACAAGGACCTGTTCTTGCCCTACAAGCAACAGTTGGGAGAACTCCAGCGGGGCGACCGCTGCGTGGTCTATATTCTGCTGGACGACAAGAGCAACCGCCTGGTGGCAACCGAAAAAATCAAGAGCTTTATCGACACCGACACGTCGGAACTGCATGTGGGAGAGCGGGTGGAACTGGCCGCCTACGAGGTTACGCCGGACTACGTGGACTTTCTGGTGAACTACCGCTATACGGGGCGCCTCATGGTCACGCCCGGCACAAAACGCATCTACATCGGCGACACCATGCCGGGCTACATCCAGCGGTTCACCAGCGACGATAAAATCACCCTGAACCTTTCGCCCGTAGGCTACAAGGGGCTCATGAAAAGCGACAGCCCGAACGCAGTGCTCCGGAAGCTCTCCGAAGCGGGCGGGTTCCTGCCCTACGGCGACCACACCGACCCGGAAACCATCCAGAGGGAATTCGGCATGTCCAAGAAGACCTTCAAGAAAATTCTCGGGACCCTCTACCGCGAAGAAAAAATCCTGATCCAGGACGACGGAATCCGCCTTCCCTAAAACGCGACATTTTCAAAAAAACTACTTCAAGCGGGCCTTCAGGTCCGCTACTTCTTTTTTGGACAGCCCCAGCTTTTCCAGGTACTGTTCCGTGGCCTTGGCCAGGTCAACATTTTCGAAATCTTCGATATCCACACCCGCATCGGAGTAGGCCATTTTCATATTGCGGACAATCAGGGCCTGGAACCAGTCCAACTGTGACTCCGTAAGGCGCTGTTGCTTGCCGTGTACTACGTTATAGTAGTTGTCGTAGGTTTTCACGTAGTCCTTCTCCACTTCTTCGGCAGAAGCTCCCATCAAGGCTTCCAGCACGGCACTCACAAAGCCCGCACGGTCCTTGCCCATCTGGCAGTGCACCAGATAAGGGGCCTCGTTTTCGATCATGAACCGTAGGCCCTTTACCAAGCCTTCCTTGAAGAGGTTGGTTGTGAACGACGCCGGCAAAGACAGGTAAACCACTTTCTGCGTGACGTAGTAGGACTTGTCAAAGCCCTCATAGGCCTTGGCTCCCTTGTCCGTGTCCGTCAGGTTGATGAAGGTGGCCACCGTGGCCGCCTTGGCCAGGGAATCTGCGTATGTATTGCGGCCATCCACCGGGTCGATAGGACTAGAAGAACGGTAGAGCACGCCCTTCCCCATTCCCGTGGTAGCAATTTCCCTGAAGTTGGCAAAATCCGCCACGGACAGGTCCGGATAGTTATCGATGACCAGCCCGTAGTTCTGGTATTCCAGCATTTCAAGGTTTTCCTTGAAACCGCCCTTGTCCTTCAGGGCAACATTCACCTCGATGGGTAACTTGACATCTTTCAGTCGGTAGGGGTATTCCGAACCTGCGGGGGCATTTTCTGCAATGCCTAGGGCTACGGCAAGCTGCCCAAAGTTGATGCCTAGAGTCACGTGGGGCTTTCCCGACACCACCCGCAGCAACAGTTCACCGGGAGAAACGGCGTCGTAGTCCGGCACAACTGGGACTTCCAGGGTGTCGTAACCGTCCACCATCACCGTCACAATGTCCCCCAGTTCAAATACCGCAAGGAACGAATCCGCCGCCACGTCCAGATTCAGGCTGCCAAAACTCAGCATGTCGATACCGTCTTTCTTGACGGTGGTGCTGAGCAGCACCTGGTCTTCGTCACTAGAAGAACTGGAGGAATCGCTGCAGGCCGCAAGGAACAAGGCTACAGCGAAAGAAAGAAGAATTTTCAGTTTCTGGTTCATAGCATCCTCCTCTGATCGGCGACACCCGCCAAAATTTACACCTTCGGCATCCTTACCGTCTTGTTGAATTTTTCGGGCGTAGTGAAGGTGGGTACAATGTGATGCAAGGCAGAAATGGCGGTCTTGTCGTCATTTTCCTGGGCCGCATTCTTCAATGTCCTCAGTTCATTGATAAAGGTATCGGCATCAATCTCAATCTGCTTTCCGATATAGATGAGCTTGTTCTTGGTCTTCTGCAGGCCCTCTTCATTCATCAGCAATTCCTCGAGCAGTTTTTCTCCAGGTCGCAGCCCCGTGAACTTGATTTCCACATCCTTATAGGGCACCTTGCCATACATACGGATCAGGTTTTCGGCCAAGGTCACAATCTTTACGGGCTGTCCCATATCCAACACAAAAATTTCACCACCATGAGCAAAGCTCGCCGCCTCTAACACCAGGTTCACCGCTTCAGGAATGGTCATAAAGTAGCGGATAATGTCAGGGTGTGTCACCGTCACGGGTTTGTCCTGCTCTATCTGGCGCTTGAACAGGGGAATCACGGAGCCGTTGCTCCCCAGCACATTTCCAAAGCGGGTGGTCACGAATTCGGTCTTGCAGTCCTTCTGTTGCGCAAAGAACTGCACGATCATTTCGCAACAACGCTTGCTCGCCCCCATCACGTTGGTGGGGTTCACCGCCTTGTCGGTGCTGATCATCACGAACTTTTTCACGTTGTGCAACAGGGAAAGGGTAGCCATGTTGAAAGTGCCCACCACGTTATTCTTGATGGCTTCCATGGGGTTGTTTTCCATCAGGGGCACGTGCTTGTGGGCCGCCGCGTGGAACACCACCTGGGGCTCATATTTCTTGAAAATCTGGTTCATGCGGAAATAATCACGAACACTTGCAATCAGTGTCACCAGGTTCAAGCGGTCACCATACTCCATCACCAGTTCCTGCTGGATTTCGTAGGCATTGTTCTCGTAGATATCCACGATAATCACCTGCTTGGGATTGTATTTGGCAATCTGGCGCACCAGCTCGCTGCCGATGCTGCCGCCTCCGCCGGTGACCATGCAGACCTTGCCTTCAATGAACCCGCGAATTTCAGAATTGTTGAACCGTATGGGTTCACGTCCTAACAAATCCTCTACCTTGATGTCACGAATCTGGCTTACAAAACTGGTCGAACCCGTACCCACTGCAGAGGTATCCAACAGACTTCCAATAAAGGGCAGCACCTTCATCGGAAGGCCGGTCTTTCCACAAATATCCAAGATAGTCTGTCTGTCCTTAGGAGGGCAGCTAGGGATAGCAAAGATAATCTGTTCTATCCGTAATTCGCGCACCACCTTGGGAATATCCGATGTAGTTCCTGCCACCAACACTCCACTAACAGGCTTGCCAATCTTATAACGGTCGTCATCAATCAAACACACGGGATTGATATTCTTGGCAGCCCCGGTACTCTCTCCACGGCTAGCATCTGTCTGGTTATTGCGAATTTCATTTAGCAAAAGCTGAGCCGCATTCCCCGCACCGATAATCATGGTACGCTTGCGTTCGGCCTCGTGCATTCCCGTAGAAACCAAAGACACAAAGGTCCTACGGAACAGGTAACGGAACAGGGAGACACCCACTACGGCAACAACAGCATGGAGCAAGGCAAATTCCCAAAACAAATCCTTATGGAACAGGTACACCAGGCCATATGCCACGGCAATTCCCACGACAATTCCCTTGACGCAGCTCAGGTAATCCCGCTTGCTGAAATAGCGCCACAACTTGTTGTAGGCTCCAAAGAACAGAAGACTCCCAAAACAGCAGATAATGCTGGTGACAATAATGACAAATAGGTCCGGGCGGCCTATACGGTCGGCGAAAAGAGGCAGAGGGTAGTTGGCAATCAGGGCAGATACCGCCACCACAAAGGCATCAGCCAGGGCCAGCACCCGCTTACGCAAACGGAAGCTGTTCATCAGCGCCTTGAAGTGCACATTTTCCTTAATTTTCTCTTTAATATCAGCCATAAACTACCACATGAAAGAAATCCTGACGTCCGCAGTGTGGACATCACCCAAGGTCAACTCACCCGAAAAGCCTACAAACCGTCCGTTGTACCCGATGGCTGGAGCCACGGTATAAACAAGAGGCGCCCCATGGGCAAAACGCTTGCGCACCGTCTTGTAGGGGTCTTCGATGTTACTCCCGGCATCGATCCCTTTCCACAGCCACTTCTGGTGTACGCCCGCAAACAGCTGTCCAAGGGACCCAAGACCCGCCTGGGCATAAACCGTCCAATCTACCGCCAAGCTGTTGGGACCGTTGGGGTTCCCGAGAGGTGCCCCCAGGTTCGCAAGCTGCGCATGGGCGGTATCGTAATGGCAATAGGTGTAAGGTTCCACACGGGCAATTTCGGCAATGGTACCCGCGCTGAGTCGCTTTTGCCCCACGTAAAAATCGTGGCCCGCCTGCAGGCCCAGCATGCCTGCCCAGCGGTTGTTGCTGTACTTGTTCTCGTAAACCGCATTGGGAGATTCCAAATCGTCCAAGAAGAACTCACCATAAAGCCTGACCGCGCTGAGCAAGCGGTAGTTCATGTCCAGGGCCAAAGCCCCGTTGTTTACCCGCTCGGTGTAGTTGCCCTTTTCAATAAAAAGCGGAGCGATGGGCACGAACAACCAAGGTTTGTTCTCGTTGTACAGCACCTGGATTTCGCTCATGCCGATAGTCAAGTTTCCCAAGGCCAGTTCATAGCGGTGGGCATACAGGTTCCGGTCGTTCAGGTTGTTCCTGCTGTAGCTCCAGCTATCCACCCGAAGGTCTGCATACACGCTGAATACCCGCAGGGGTCCAAAGGTCAGGTCCAGGGAGAGCATGTTATAGGGCAAGGCGAACTGGTTCAGGGAAAGGTTGTTGTAGTATCCCGGCCCCCAGTGGAGTACGTCACGGGCCAGCTGCAGCCTTGCCCAGGCGTAGTTCAGGGCCATGTGGGCCCTGTAGCGGGAATAGCTCACGTAATCGGCTCCGGCATTGCCTTCCTTGGTCTGCACGTCAAAGACCTCGCCGTCAAAACTCTTGGGCTTCTTGGCGGAATGTTCACCGGCGTACATGCGGGCATCCAAATCGAAATCCAGGGAGTCGGCATAACCCCGCAGGTAAATGCCCCCGTCAAAAGAGGGCCACAGGGTGTCGCCCAGAGATTCGCTGCCGCAGTACTCCGCCCCGAACGCAGGGGACGCCGCCACCCCAAAGCTGTGGTTCTTGCCAAAAAACTCTCCGGTGGTATCGGCCATGAACATCATGGCGCCGGATTCTGTGCGGGTAAAGTTCCGGATAAATCCGTAATCACGCCTGGGGTAGGTAAAAAACTGACGGTCCTCCCCAACGGTCTGCCGGTGGTACTCCATGAGCATGGGAGAATGTTCCAGGCCTTGCAAATTCCGGGTACGTTCGGAACCCACCACGGGGGACGCCCCCGAGGTTCCGCATATAACCCAAAAAACTCCCCAGAAGAGCAATATCCGGAGTTTCATTTGCATTTGTTAGAAATATAAAAAACATTAACTCAAGACGTCATTCTAAGGGAGCGTAGCGACTGAAGAATCCAGACCCGCAGTACCTACTGTATTCCCCTAAAACTAGTTCAGGGTCAGAATGACAATTGGGGTGGGATTAAAACTTAATGGGATACAGCAAGAACCAGTGGAATTCAGGATAAACTTGCACAGCTGGTGCCGGCAGTTTGAAGTAGTTCATCCACTTGATAATGGTACGGGCCATACGACTCTGTGGGCGGAATGCCTCCAAGTCGTAGTCCAGCGCAATGTAAACTTCTCGATGGGGTGTTCCCTCGTAATGCTTGATAAACACGCCTTCATCGATACTGAGGCCAGCCGCAATGGCAAGCCAGCTGGGGTAATAGGCGCGTGCCCCTGCAGGGAGCATGCGGTATATTTTGAAAGACGCCCAAAAGGTCTGGTTGCAATAGTCGTCGGTAAACACCTTGGAATGCCCTTCCCCCTGTCGGTAATACGCCTTTGTGTTAATCCAGTAACTCCACTTAAGGTCCACGTACTTGAACAGCGGCACGTAGCGTTCCGCCATGGGCAAAAAACCGCCCAAGGTACCGGACAGCACATCGAAAACGCTGAAACCCCACCTGGGAGAATAGGCATCCTTCACGTCGATGGCGATGTGGGTCATCATGGCGGAAAAGCCGGCAAACAGGTAGGACTGGAACTCCGTAGCACCTGCCCAGCGATACCCCTCGTAAAAGAGTTCGCCCATGGCCACACCCGAGGCGAAATGCCCGAACTTGTCCAGGTTCAGGGCGTAGTCAAAGTCGTTCTCGAAATGGAAATGATTGCCCTGTTCGTCCCACCAGCCCTTGTCAAAAACAAGCCAGTAGGCAGCCCCGTAGGCAATGAGCGTCAGAGAGGCGACACCCCCAACCTTGAGCCAGGATACTTCTCCTGCCAGGTCCGTGGAATCTTCGCTGCGGTAGTCCCAGGTAGAATCGCGCCAGGTGGGCGGATCGTAAGGAGCCGCGTGGACCACAAGTGCGGTCACCAGACACAAGACGACTATTTTCACGCAAGAAAATTTCACGGACGTGAAAGATAGAAAAATGTGGAATGTGGTATGTGGAGTGTGTAATTTCACACCTCACATTCCACACTCCACACCGAACTAGTCGCGGGCCAAAAGCAGCACGCTGTTCTGGCCGCCAAAGCCGAAACCGTCGGACAGGGCGTACTTGAAGTCGTGACTGGTGTTCTTGCCCGCGCACACGTCCAGATGGATGCGTTCGTCCTGGTTGAACACGTTCCTCGTGGCATGAACCATCTGGTTCTGCAGGGACTTCACGGTAATGATAGCCTCGAGAGCGCCGGCGGCACCCAGGGCATGCCCGATCATGCACTTGGAAGAGTTCACCTTCAGGCTGTCGCGGGCGCCGAACACCTTTTCCAGGGCGGAACATTCAGCCACGTCGCCAAGAGGGGTCGATGTACCGTGGGTGTTCACGTAGCCCACGTCATTGGGAGAAATTCCTGCATCGCGGAGCGCCATCTCGATAGCGAGACGCACACCTTCGCCGTCTTCGCGGGGGGCGGACATGTGGTGGGCATCAGCGCTCATGCCAACACCTGCGATACGGGCCAGAATGTTGGCGCCGCGCTTTTGGGCGTGGCTCAGGCTTTCAAGCACCAGAATGCCAGAACCTTCACCCATCACAAAGCCGTCACGGTCCTTGTCGAAGGGGCGAGAGGCTGTGGACGGGTCGTCGTTGCGCTTGCTCAGGGCATGCATGTTGGTAAAGCCAGCCAAGGCCAGCGGGTTCACCGTCTCATCGGTACCGCCAGCCAGCATGATGTCGGCACGGCCCAGACGGATAGCGTCGTAGGCGGCGGCGATGGAGTGGTTGGAGGTGGCGCAGGCGGAAACAACTGCAAAGCAGGGGCCCATCCAACCGGTACGGTTAGAAACTTCGCCGGCGGGCATGTTCACGATGGCCATGGGAATAAAGAAGGGGGACACACGGCTAGGGCCGCGGTTGGCTAGCGTCACGGCGCTATCCGAATACATGTTCATGCCGCCCACGCCGGCACCGATAATCACGCCGGAGCGGCTGGGATCTTCGGCCTTGGGGTCAATTCCTGCGTTGGCCAGGGCCTTGTAGGCGGAATAGACGGCATACTGGATGCACTTGGAAAAACGGGACTGGTCGCGATTGCTGAAATATTCGGAACCGTCGAATTCCTTCACGGCGGCGGCAATCTTGATGGGGCACGCGCTTACGTCAAAGCGGTCAATGGTGGCAATGCCGGACTTTCCCTGCAAAAGATTATCCCAAAGGATATCGGGGGTGTTGCCAAGGGCCGAAACGCAGCCCATACCAGTGATTACGACTTCTTCCATAATTGCTCCTATTGGTGTAACAAATTAACGCGGGCTAATATAGAAAATAAAAAACTTACATTAAATGGTTTTATTTATCATTTGACGAAAGTTGGCGACAAAAAGACACCACCGGTGAAAAACGGACAGAAAAATGCGATGAAAAGATAACATCGGCTCATAATCCGCTCTCAACTATTTGAAAAAAACTAGATTTAGCACCGTTATGGCAAAGATTAAAAGCGCACCGAACCTGGTGTGGATGGACCTGGAAATGTCGGGGCTCCACCCCGAAAAAGACGTAATCCTCGAAGTGGCCACGATAGTCACCGACCCGAACTTGAACATTCTCGCCGAAGGCCCGGTGCTTGCCATCTACCAGACCGAAAACATATTCAACGGCATGGACGAGTGGAACTCCAAGCACCACAAGCAGAGCGGACTTATCGACCGTTGCCGCAAATCCCGCTTTTCCATTGCCGACGCCGACCAGATGACCCTGGACTTTATCAAGCCGTTCACGCAAGAGAAACTGAACGTGCTCTGCGGAAACTCCATCACGCAGGACCGCAGGTTCATGTACAAGTACATGCCCAAGGTAACGGGCTGGCTGAACTACAGGAACATCGACGTCAGCTCCATCAAGGAACTGACCTTCCGCTGGTACCCGAACCTGCCCGAATTCAAGAAGCAAGAGAAGCACCAGGCCCTGGACGACATCCGGGAAAGCATCGCCGAACTGGCCTACTACCGCAAGACCATCTTCAAGGAATCCCTTTAACAGATGCCCATTCAACCCCTGCCCTACGCCCAACGGCTCCGCAACCGCATTATCGCCCTAGGGATATTCGCGACCCTCTGTTTCATGATAGGCTCCTGCATTTTCGGAGGCGGCAAAGAAGAAGAAGTCGCAAAGCTCCCCGAAGCGCCGGAAGCACCCCTCGTTGCCGCCGACTCCGCAGGCAACACCTCCAGTAATCCAATCAACGACAGCGCCGCAAGCGATTCCGGAGCAAGAGACCTCGAAACCGCCATGGCCGAAGGTTCGCCCCTGACCCCCGCCGAGCAGAAGGCCGAAGACATGGCCAACGCCCAGGCCGCCATCACCGCGGCGGTCACGCCCGAGGTTCCCCCCGAAATCGAGGTCATCGACTCCACCCACATCAAGGCCCAGAAAAACGTGTTCCTGGCCGAAAAAATCGACAACATGCTCCGCCGATTCAAGCCCATGTACGGCGTCATCTTGGTGGTGGACGTGCAGACCAACGAGATTATCGCCTGGGGCGAACGCAAAGACGAAAAGGTCCAGAGCACGCCGGACTTTTTCGTGAAGAACACCTTCCCCGCAGCCTCCCTGGCAAAGACCATCACCATCGCCGCCGCCATGGACAGCAAGCGCTACTCCCTGAACACCCCCATCCCCATGATCGGCTCCTACCACACGCTGTACAAGAACCAGCTTAGGGTCAAGGAAAACTACACGGGCCCAACCATCGAGCTGCAAGACGCCTACGCCATGTCCGCAAACCCGCCTCTCGCTCTCATAGGCCTGAACGTAGGGGCCAGCAGGCTGAAAGAGGCCGCCAAGAAACTGGGCTACAACACCAACTTCCCAAGCGGCATCCCTGGCCGTTCCAGCTACACGCCGCCCGACAGCGGTTACGGACTTGCCGAGGTAAGCTGCGGCTTCACCGAATCCACCACCCTCACCCCGCTTTTGGCGGCGGCACAGGTCCGGGCGATTCTCGCAAAGAAGCCCCTTGAAATCCCCTGGGCCGAAAACCTCGCGCCCTACGCTCCCAAGAACCGCATCGCCCTGAACGCGGGTTCCTTCAGCGAGAACACCTACTACGGGCTTAGGCAGGCCATGATCCGCTCCATCACCAACGGAACGGCCCGCAAGCAGATTTCCACCCGGAACATGGCCCGCAAGAACTACAACGCCCTGGACATCGGCGGAAAGACCGGCTCCCTGGACGGGCACGACCCCTACGGACGCTACGAATGGTTCAAGGGATTCGCCCAGTCCAAGGAAGACCCCAAGAAGGCCATCGTGGTGGTCATCTTGCAGATTCACGACCTGCAGAAGGTCCGCAGCCAGCCCGCCACCCAGGTGGCCGCCATGATCATGAACTACTGGGCGCACCAGAATTTGAACACCAAGAAAGGAAAGTAACATGGATTTGTCCTGGTGGAACCTGATTCCCACGTATTTTGACGGAACCGCATTCACGCTGGGGAGTTTCCCCGTGCGCTGGTACGGCATCATGTACATTTTCGCCTTCGTCACGGGCTACCTGACCCTGACCCACATCAACAAGAAAGAAAACCTGGGCTACACCAAGGAACAGTTCGACAGCCTTTTCACCTGGATTATCGCGGGCATCATCATCGGGGCGCGCCTTGGCTACGTGTTCTTCTACAAGGCGGACTACTACCTCGCTAACCCCACCGAAATCCTTATTCCCATGAGCAACGGGCATTTCGTGGGCATTTCGGGCATGAGTTACCACGGCGGGCTAATCCTTGGCACCGTATTCACCATCATCGGCATCAGGCGCAACAAGATGGACCTGTGGAAAACCCTGAACCTGTGCTTTCTGCTGGCGCCCCTGGCCTACACCTGGGGCCGCTGGGGGAACTTTATCAACGGGGAACTCTTTGGCGAAGTGACCACCAGCCCCATCGGCATGTGGTTCCCGCTGGCAAAAGACAGTCTGGTGACCCCGCCGGTGCTCCACCACCCGAGCCAGCTCTACGAAATGATTTTCGAAGGCGTTCTTTTGTTCGTAGCACTCTACAACCTGCGTCGCATTCCCGTCCTACACGACAAAATGCCCTGCCTGTACCTGATAGGCTACGGCACCGCACGGTTCTTCATCGAGTTTTTCCGCATGCCCGACGCCCACATTGGACGCGTGGACCTGTTCGGCATGAGCCGCGGCCAGACGCTCTGCAGCCTCATGATTTTGACCGGTCTTATTTGGCTTATCGTGCTGATTGTAAAGCAGAAGAAAGCCGCAAAGACCGCGGACGCAAATACCTAATGTGGGGGAAGCCTCCCCCTCGCTTCTGCGACTCGTCATCCCCGCAACCCTTCTCGTCATCCTCGCGAAGGCGAGGATCCGCCATCATTATGGCGGGGATCTCCTAATCGCATCCGCTACCCCCTCTCCTAGGAGCTCCGCCCCTAACACCCCTTTTAATAAATCTCTCCCTCGATGTGAGCCTTCCTATAACGACCGTTCGGCTCTATTGCTAAAAACAAGTCTCCGGAATCGCCTCACTTTCGCGACCGCGCCTGGTCAATACCAGGCGCTTGTCGCTCACAGAATCACAGATTCATTTCATTCGACTGCTCACTCGGGAAGCACACATCTCGGTCGAAAAATACAAGAACGGCTCTGGTTCACAAGTGCTTTGCGGTCAAGACCTTTTGGGGCTAAACCGTTTCTGCAGGCGGAAACTCTTGTGACTGTTAGTCCCTGCGAGTTTCCTTCAAGAAGTCGCCCCTTTTGTCATGCCGGGCCTTCCCTCTTGTCATGCCCCGCTTGACGGGGCATCTCCCTTTCATTCCATCGTAAAAAGATTCTTTACAAGGCTTTTCTCGGCCTATATCTCCGTTTTATACAGAGAGCTCCCTAAAAACGGAGGAGTGACACAACGAATGATGAGATTTACACATCAAAACACTTGTATTTTAAGTGAATTTTATGTAATTTTAATGTGCGAAACACATAAAAATCACACAATTGAGGTAAAAATGGCCAACTTGACAATCACACTGGACGATGAAGACAAAAAGGGCATTGCCGATTTCTGCGAAAAAGTCGGAATGACTATTTCCGGCCTCTACAACGTGTTCACCAAGCAAGTCCTGCGCGAAGGAAAAATCCCCTTCGAAATAGGGATTGACCGCCCGAACCGCGAAACCATCAAGGCCATGAAAGAAGGCGACAAGCTCATCGAGAAATACAGGAAGAACCCGTCTTCGATAAAGACTTATAACACCGTCAACGACATCATGAGGGCAATGCTCAAGTGATTGACTTTCCCAAACAAAACACAAAATATACCATGAGTTTTACTTCTGCCATGCGGAAGGACTTAAAGCGTGCACAAAAACGCGGTTATGACATGTCAGAAATATCCGACATTATTTTAAAGCTCGCCAATGACGAACCGCTAGGGGAACATCTTCACGATCATGCTCTCAGCGGGAAATGGACAGGGCACCGCGAACTGCACATACGCCCCGACTGGCTACTAATCTATCAGAAAAAAGACGACATCCTTATTCTTGAACTGACCCGCACGGGAACACACGCAGACTTGTTCAAGCTGTAGTTATCGGTGTTCGTTGGTGGACTTCGTTAGGCTGCGGAAAAAGGCGAAGCCGTCAAGATGACACATCCTGTAACCAGCGCACCTAAGACCTAGCCTAAAAGTGCTTCCGCCCTTCAAAACTATCCCTCGTCCCTATATCCTAGATCCTAACCCCTAGCCTCTATACTCTAGTCCTGGCGCTACTGCGTAGCGCGGACCACTGCGTCTCGGAAATCATAGCAACGCTTCTTGAGTCCCTCGGCCCTAGATCCTAGATCCTAACCCCTAGCCTCTATACTAGTCCTTGAGACAACGAACAGAAAACCCGAAGTACTTACTGTTGTAGCCCAGGCTCGCATTGCCGTCGCCGTAGCCCAAATACATGAAGTACGCGTAGTAGCTATCGTCCTCGGCCGAACTCCAGAAGTTCGCGAAGTAACCCTCGCCGCTGTAACTCCCATCGTAGTACCTGTGGCAGGCAGGAAGCGCCGAAAACCCGAAGGTATCTGTTCCGTTGCCGCTATCACTCCAGCCTGTCACGGACTTGAGCTTGGAACCCGCCGTATTTGAAGACGTATATTCCGTAATGGAACCGTCAACGGCCACAATCAGGGCTTCCCATTCATCATAGCTGGGCAAATGCCACCCCTTGGGGCAGACGCCCCGCACCAAGGTCACTGAGCCCGCCGAAGCGACGCTACAAGTCTTGCCATAGCCGCAGCCCTTGCCGCTCGTGCTCCAGGTGCCCACGCTGTCAATGGCTGCAGCCCAGGTGTACAGGCGACCGTACTTGGCGCAGTTGGCAGGGTCGTTTTCGAAGCACCAGCTGGTGGAATCGGAGGTGTAGCCGGCATAATAAAAGGGTACGCCGGTGTAGGCGTAGTTCAGGTTCTCGGCCATCCACACCTCGGAATAGTCCGTGCCCTCGGGGGCGATGGTGATGGTCTTGTAAGTCTGACCGTCGCGCAGGTCCTTCAGGGTGTTCTTATCGGCGTCATAAACGCTGGCGTCGCTGCTGCCGCCGGGAACACTTGCGGAAGAGCCTTCCTCGCCTTCGGAGCCGCTGGATTCCGGCTCTGCGGAGCTGCTAGACGAATTGCCTTCGCCACTGCCGGAACTTTCGCCACCTCCGGAGCCAGACGATTCACCTTCGCTACCTTCGGAGCCGTTGGAATTTAGATCTTCGGAATCGCTAGACTCAGCACCATCCATTTCACTGGAACTTGACGATTCACCTAAACTGTCGGCACTCGAACCGCTGTCACCACCGCAGGCGGCAAGCAATGCGGCGCACAGGGTCGCAAATGTGACGTCAAGGAAAAGCTTTTTCATGTCCAAACCTTTTATGAGGAGGTTGTTTGCTTGTAATCTATATAAAATTTCCGGTAATGCCAAATGAAGGAGCTGTGAAATGCGGGGAAAGAAGGGAGATCCCCGACCAAGTTGGGGATGACAAGTAGGAGGAACCGGGGTGACAATGGGATAATGCAAGTGGATCCTCGCCTTCGCGAGGATGACGAAGAAGGAGGCGCGGGGATGACAAGGAAGGATGCGGGTATGACATCTCGGGGGAAACTCGCAGGGACTAACAGTCACAAGAGTTTCCGCCTGCAGTAACGAATCTTACCTATAGTAAATGTTCTTACCCGAAAAAGCACTTGTATACTAGAGCCAACGCTAGTTTTTTGACCGAGATGTGTGCTTCCCGAGAGAGCAGTCGAACGAAGTGATTCTGCTCTCGAGGGAAGATACACATCGAGGGAAAGAATTGTTAATCGAGGCGCACAATCAAGAAAAAACAGATCCCCGCCTTCGCGGGGATGACAAGTAGGAGGGATCGGGGTGACAATGGGAAGGGCAAGGAGATTCCCGACCAAGTCGGGGATGACAAGTAGGAGGAACCGGGGTGACAATGGAATAATGCAAGTGGATCCTCGCCTTCGCGAGGATGACGAAGAAGGAGGCGCGGGGATGACAAGTAGGAGGGATCGGAGATGACATCTCGGGGGAGACTCGCAGGGACTAACAGTCACAAGAGTTTCCGCCTGCAGTAACGAATCTTACCTATAGTAAATGTTCTTACCCGAAAAAGCACTTGTATACTAGAGCCAACGCTAGTTTTTTGACCGAGATGTGTGCTTCCCGAGAGAGCAGTCGAACGAAGTGATTCTGCTCTCGAGGGAAGATACACATCGAGGGAAAGAATTGTTAATCGAGGCGCACAATCAAGAAAAAACAGATCCTCGCCTTCGCGAGGATGACGAAGGAAGGTCGCGAGGATGACGAAGGAAGGTCGCGAGGATGACGAAGGAAGGTCGCGAGGATGACAAGAGGGATCGCGGGGATGACAAGAGGAATCGCGGGGATGACATGGAAGGATGCGGGGATGACAAATTCGTGTAACCCGCTACCGATGTTCGTTGGTGGCTTTCGTGAGGCCGCGGAAAAAGGCGAGACCGTCAAAGTCATTTTTCAGGAGGTCAATGACCTCCCCTATCATGTAGAGGGAGCCTGTCACCAGCACAGGCGAAGTCGTTATGTTGTTCAGAACATCTTTCGAAAGAGATCCAGTAGACGCCACCTTCTGACCAAGCCCTTCAAGAATAGCCACAATTTCCGACGGTTCGCGGAAACGCTCGTAGGGCGTGCGGACCAGGCGCCACTCCGAAACGTAGGGTGCAAGAAACCTGAGCATTTCTTCGATATCCTTGTCCTTGAGGGCTCCAAAGACGCAGGGGAACTTTTGGCCCGGATAGTAGCGGTCCAGAGTTTCGGCCAGGCGTCTTGCCGCATGGGAATTGTGAGTACCGTCCAGAATAAAGCGGAGCGATCCTTTAGCGTCAAAAAGCTGCTGCATGCGGCCGGGCCAGGAGCGGGTCTTTAAGGTATCCAGAGCAAGACCGTCGCTGTAGGGCCTTGCATTCGGAAAGTCCCCACCCGCCTGCCGCAAGAACAGTTCCGCTGCAGCAAGGGAGAGGCTTGCGTTTTCCACATAATGCCGTCCCAAGTTGGGCAGTTCAATGTCTTCACGGATTTCGGGAACCAGAATTTCCGCCTCGACCGCGGCGGCGAAGTCTTTTGCCTCCTGCAGCAGTTCCAGAGAAAGACCGCCCACGATGAAGGTCTTGGCCTGCGCAGTCCCATCAGGCCCTTGTGCCGTCCCTTGCGGCATCACCCCCATTTTCTCCCGCAGAATGGCGCTTTCGGTGGCACCCAGGACCTCCGTATGTTCCAGCCCGATGCTGGTGACAACGGCAATGTTCCCGCGGGCGACAGCGGTTGAATCCAGACGGCCACCCATACCCGCTTCCAGCACGGCCACCTGCACGCCCTGTTCCCTGTAGTAGAGGAAGGCAGCCACAGTGACCACCTCGAAGAACGTAGGCTCTACCCGGGCAGCTTCGGCGGCGGCTTTCACCTGCAAAAAGAGGCGGTTCAGGTCGGCATCAGAGACGGGCACATCGTTCACCCGAATCCGCTCCCGCAGGCTTATGAGATGCGGACTGGTGTAGAGTCCGGTCCTGATTCCGTGGGCCTGCAACACCCCCGAAAGGTAATAACTGCAGGAGCCCTTGCCGTTGGTTCCTACCACATGGATAGTGCGGAAAGATTCTTGCGGATTCCCCAAGGCCTCGCAAATCTTGAAGGTAGATTCCAGCCCGGGAACCATCCCGAACATCAGTCTCGATTCCAGATATTGCATGCCTGCGGAATTCATGGGCACAAATGTAGTTTTTTTATTGCAAAGGGGGCGTTGCGGGGGTGTCCCCCGCAGAAGGGGTGGCGAGCAATGTAATGCGAGCCAGGGGAAGGCTTTCCCCTACCAACCACTCGAGAATAATGCTCTGTTTAAGGAACCTCGGGCCTGGATTCCTCCCCTGAAACAAGTTCAGGGTCGGAATGACGTGTTTTTATTATATTCGGATTGTACCTATGTTTTTTATTTCCATATTCCAAAAGGCGACGCGGCACTTCCCTGTAATGCGGCGTGCCCTTGCGCTTACCGTCATCGCGATTTCCTTTTCCCTTGCCGCCGTAGACAAGGAGCCGCCTCCGCAGCACTACAACTACCGCGGTGCGGGCCAGCAGATGAAGCGGATTTACTACGGCGACCTGCAAGAGACCATCTATTGCGGCTGCAGGTACAACGACAAAAAAAAAGTGGACTACAGCACCTGCAACTTCAGGCCCAGAGAAAATCCCCGGCGCAAGAGTTTCAAGCGGGCAGAGACCGTGGAGTGGGAGCATATCGTGACCGCCCACAACATGGGGCACTTTATGCCCTGCTGGAGGGACGGTGGCCGCAAGAACTGCAGCGCAAACGATACTTTGTTCAAAATCCTGGAAGGGGACCTGCACAACCTCTACCCCGCCATCGGCGAAATCAACGGGGACCGGAGCAACTTCATGTATTCCCAGTGGACCAACAATCCGGAACCCATGTACGGGGAGTGCGAGACCATCGTGGATTTCAAGCTGAAAAAGGCCCAGCCCCGAAAAGAGGTTCGCGGGCTTATCGCTCGGGTGCATTTTTACATGGAAAAGACCCACGGAATCAAGCTCTCTGGCCAGGACCGCAAGCTGTTCGAGGCCTGGGACAAGATGTACCCCGTCACCGAAAGGGAATGCGAGCGGGACCGCCGTATTTTCAAGGTCCAGGGGGACCACAACCCCTTCGTTTACGAAAAGTGCGAAGCCAAGCCCTAGAACAGGGGCATTTCAAGGCAAGCGTTTCCAAAAAACGCCCTTAAAAACTTAATTTTAGGGCGTATAACGAGGTTTTCATGTTTCGTGTTTTTTCGTTTTGTCTTGTCCTGATTTTAAGCGTGACCACCACGGCATTTTCCCAGGTGACGTTCCCTCTGGGTTCCAACGTCGTCGATGTGACCAAGGCCCCCTATAGCGCCAAGGCCGACGGAAAGACCGACGACACCGAGGCTATCCAGAAAGCGCTGAACGACCACCCCGATGGCGACTACATTATATACCTGCCCCATGGCATCTACAAGGTGACCAACACCCTGACCTGGCCCGCCAGCGAAAAACCGGAACAGGCCTACAGCCGCACTATTTTGCAGGGGCAAAGCATTGGCGGCACCATTATCGCCCTGGCCGACGAATGCCAGGGGTTCACCAATCCCGATTTCCCGGCCCCGGTGCTGTTTACCGGCGAGGGCCCGGGACTCAAGCCCAGGAACTCCATCCGCGACATCACCATCCGCACGGGTAAAAAGAACGCCGGTGCCGTAGGTATCCGTTTCAACGCCGCCCAGCAGGGCACCATCAGGAACGTGAAGGTGTATTCCGGCGACAGCCTGGGCATTTACGGTATCGACCTGGGACACACCGAAAATATCGGCCCCCTTCTTCTCGAAAACGTAGAAATCCAGGGTTTTGAAACCGGCGTCTATGTTGCCGGCAAGACCAACAGCGTCACCCTGGAGCACGTGACCCTGGGCGGTCAAAAGAAGCACGGCCTGGAAAACGACGGTCAGGTAGTGTCCAGCCGCGGGCTCCGCTTCAAGGGAGACGTGCCGGCAGTGTTCAACCACGGCGACGGAGCCTCCATGGTCCTGGTGGATGCCACCCTGGAATACAACCGTGTCAACAAGTCCAAGCCTGCAGTAGCCATCGAGAACGAAGGCATGCTGTTTGCCCGTTCTGTAAATACCAGCCGTTTCGAGGAAAAAATCAAGAGCACCCCCAAGGCCGTTACCGAAACCTATGTCGGCAACGAGATTGTGGAATTCGTGACCCAGGCTTCTCACCAGCTTTGCCACAGCCCCAAGCAGTCCATGAGGCTTCCGGTGGCGGAGACCCCGAACCTGAACGACCAGAAATCCGACTCCTGGATTACCATCGCCGGAGACTACGGCGGAAAGATGAACACCGGTTCCGACGACGCCAAGGCCATACAAGACGCTATCGACGACGGAGCCGAAACGATTTATTTCCCGCCGGGAGGCCGCTGGACCATCAACCGCGACATCTACCTGCGTAACCGTATCCGCCGGATTCTCGGTACCGAAGGCCGCATCGACGGTAAGGGCAAGTTCATCATCGAGGACGGAGCCTTCAACGAAATCACCATCGAGCGATTCTCCGAATTCGGAAACGGAATCATCCACAAGAGCAAGCGCGCCGTGCTCCTCAAGAACATGATGTTCAAGTCTTTCGAGACCAACGAACTGGGCGTGGGCGACATCTACATGGAAGACGTTGCGGTAGGTTCTATCCAGATCAACCAGCAGCACCTCTGGGGCCGCCAGGTTTCCCTGTTCTCCGACACCAAAGGCGCAAAAATCCAGAACAACGGCGGAAGCATCTGGATTCTGGGACTTACCTCCAAGGACGGTAACACCATCTTGCAGAACTTCAACGAAGGTTCCGCCGAACTCCTGGGCGTGCTGGTCATCGCAAGCGACAAGGCAAAGACCACCCCCATGTTCATCAACGACAACGGAAGCCTTTCCATCGAGGGCCTCAAGGAAGTTCTTACCCGCGGAAACCCCTACAAGAAGATTGTAGAAGAATCCCGCATGGGTTCTGCCATCTACGCCCTCACGGACGCCGATCTTGAAAAGAACAGCACCGGCGGCGTGAACATGGCCCTTTACACCGGTTACGTTCCTAAGCAGGGCCAGAACGAAGCCCCGAAGGTCTCCTTCGCCGACGAGATGATTGTGGTGCAGCCCGGCAAGATCCATCTGGTAGGTACCGTCGAAGACGACGGTCGCGGTAACGGTCTCTGTAGGGACCCGGTCCTTTGGAAAAAAGGTGTAGGCCCAGGTAAGGTCATCTTCTCCGATACCGCCGAATACGAGACCGACGTTTCCTTTACAGGAAGCGGACGCTACAACCTGATTTTCAAGGCCGACGACGGTACCAAGACCGGCGCCGACACGGGCAAGGTCTATGTATTTGACAAGAAATACACCACCTTCGACAACACGGGCGATGGAGCTCCCAGCGGCAAGGGTGTAGATACCTGGATTTCTTCTTTCGACAACTTTACACCTCACAATACGGACGCAGCCCTCAGGGTGGCAAACGACACCAACGACGCAGGCAAAATCTACCTGAAGTTCGACCTGTCCGCCCTGCCAGGACCTCTCTTTGACGCAGCCCTCAAGCTGGAATACAATGCGGATTCTCTCAAGAAGCCTGTTCAATTCAACATATTCGGCCTGAAGGAAACCTCCCGTGACATGAACTTCGGTGAAGGTAAGCTGGGCGTGGACTGGCGCGGCGACGAACTGACCTGGGAAAACGCTCCTGCAAACCTTCCCCAGCCCGGTGGACACTTCAACATCCGCAAGAACTCCGGCGGTGGCGTGGATACCAAGCACGCCGACTTCTTGGGACTTATCACGCTGAACCCCAAGGCCCCGTTGGGAGCGTTCCTGCGCACTCCTACCCTGACGGAGTTCTTCAAGAGGAAGCACCCCTCCAACATGTACACTCTGATTCTTACCGCCGTTGACCCCGGGGAAACAATCATCCATTCCCACAACCAGAGCAAGGCTCTCGCCCCGGCGCTTTACGTGGGCTACTTCGACAACACCCGCTCCGTGAGCGGCGACGTGATGGAAGGCGGCTACACGCTGACCAAGGTACATATCGATATCTACTCCCTGGAATGCGATTTCGATTTGACAGTAGGTTATCCGCAATTTGTACAGATTGAAATCGTCAACGAGTTCGGACGGCGCATGCTCATGGTTGCCGCCCGAGAACTTGCCGGTGAAAAGACGACACACTTCAAGTTCAAGGCCCACGAGTTCCCCACGGGCAAGTACACCTTGAAGGTGAATGGCGAAGCCTTTAGCGCAGAACAGAAGTTCTACATCTTGAATTAGGACGGCTCTACGATGAAAAGATTGTTCTTTACCCTGCTTTCCGCAACAGCCCTAACACTCCTCGCTTGCAGCGATTCGAGCCACACAAACACTTCGGACATAAACAGTGGCAACGGCGAGTACGCTGACAGTTCCTTTTATTCCAGTTCGGGTACAAGCAACCGCGCCGACATTGATTACAATGACAATGTCGTTATGGACGATACCACCAACATCTATATCCAGCGGCCCGTAATCGACTCGTCCGGCAAGGCGGAATGCCCCGAAAAGACCCTTTGTATCGATTCCCTGACAAAGGAAATCAACCTGTTCCTCGGAAATTTGAAAAAAGGAGACCGCATAAGCATCTGGGCCGCTACCAGCGGCATGACAAACGACACTATGCGTGTGATGAGCGAACTTGGGCAAACGATGCACCCCATGCTTCCCACCTGCGAAGCAGGCAATACGAGCAACTGCAAATTCGATGGTTTTGTAATTCCCGGCAACGGAGCTGAACTCATCAAGAATCAATTTGCCATTTTTGAAGATGGCTACTACTATGTAAACCTTCAGGCAGCCTTCAGCGACAAAGCCCACCTGCGTATGTATTCCCACTTAGATAACGGTTATTTCAAGTATACCGGAGATTCCAGCACAATAAACATTTCCCTACAGGAAAGCTTGAAGGGAATACTAAAAATAGGGAATTCCCCCGATAGCGTCCAGTTCAACTTTGCTGCAGCCATAGGACACAGCGTTACCATCAAAGCCGAAGGAGACTGGATTAACCAACTGAATCTACTGGAAGAAGACAAGTCCATTGTTTCAGAAAAGGACACCCTGAGCAACACAATGCTTACCGATGATTCCACCCACTGGAAACTTGTAATGGTTCCCGAAAAAATTTCCAACTATCAAACAGGCCCCTATGCGACCTTTACTCTACAGTTGAGCAACCGTAAGCTTTCACAGGGAGAATACTTCGCGCACCCCGACTCCCTCCCCAGTGCAGGAGAGTTCCTGAAAAAGACCCGCACAAAAATCGAGGCTTTTGAACTGAGGCAAGACCAGTATGTCTGGATCGGCGATTACAAGAAGGGCGACACCCTGGTGGTAGAACACAGATTCAAGGGATACGGCAAGCGCGCCGCAAAACCGTTTACCGTTATCGACTACAGCGTTCTCGACAAGGGCGGCAAGATCCTCAAGACGCTTTCCGAGGAAAATTTGGGCTATAAAGTGGCAAACGACGGTCCTGTCTATTTCCATTTCAAAATGGAAAACAGCCAAAACACGCCAGACACCAAGGAATTGGAACTTTACACCCTGGTCAAGCGTCCGGGTTCGCTTACCAAGTTCAGTTTCTACGACGCCAAGGCCAAAAAAACGCTGGACACCCTGAAAGTAAGCGAGAACCAAGAACTGAAGTTGGACGACATTGCATTTGAATCTAGCCCCACAAGCACTAAAAACGGGGCGGTGAACTGGTTTATTCCCTGCGGGGACTGGATGGTTTTCGGCAATGTGGACTACACGAGTTGCGAAAGCAACATCAATAACAACCTGAAGGTGGAATCTACGGACAATACCGGCGACGCCAAGATTTTGACCATTATTGGAGGCTCCGGAAGTACCGCAAAACTCATCGCCGAAAGCCTTCTGGACCCCCAAAAACGGGATACTTTGCACATCGTGGTGAAGTAGGCCCTTGAAATTAGCGCCCCAAAATTCTATTATTGGGGCTCACTCTTGCAAGTCGCGCCAAGCTCTGCCAATTTGCAAGCATAACCAAAGAGCTTCCTTACGAGGTACAATATGTCGTCCTTCCGCGGACCAAAAGGTAAAGTCGCACGCTCTCTCGGCGTTGCCGTCTCCCAGAAAACTCAAAAGGCCCTTGACCGCCGTAACTTCGCTCCTGGCCAGCATGGTCAGAACCGTAAGAAGTCTGCTTCCGTGTACAAGCAGCAGTTGGTGGAAAAGCAGCGTCTCCGTTTCACCTACAACATTTCCGAAGCCCAGCTGGCCAAGGCTTACAAAGAAGCCAACCGTCGCGAAGGTTCTGCCGGTGACAACCTGATGATTCTTCTGGAAACCCGCCTTGACGCTCTCGTCTATCGCATGGGTTTTGCCCGCACCATTTTCGCCGCCCGTCAGTATGTGGCCCACGGTCACTTCTCTGTGAACGGCGTCCGTAGCTTCTCTCCCAGCCGCCTGGTCAAGGCTGGCGACGTGATCGCCGTGCGCGAACGTTCCAAGGAACACGTGCAGATCAAGGAAGCTATCGCCAACGCTCCTGCCGCCCCGGAATACCTTTCCGTCGATGCCGGCAAGATGGAAGGCACTCTGGTGAAGCTCCCCCTCCGCGACCAGATTCCCGTCCAGCTCGAAGAACAGCTGGTGGTGGAATACTACTCCAGGTAGTGAGAGTTGCAAGTTTAAAACGTCCGGCGCAAGTCGGGCGTTTTTTTGTACGCCGATTTTTCTAAATTAGCGGCATGACTCAAAGAAATTCCTTTGCACGCTTGTTGCTTTTTATCGTGCTCGGCCTAATTATCGGCGGAGTACTTGGTGAATGCCTGGGACTCCTGTTCGGGGAACTGGGCGAACTGATGAACGCCGGCGGATACGACAATATTGTCCGCAACTTCTTCGTGGCCTCTTTCGACCTGAATCTCGGATTCTTGGGCGACAAGGCGGACCCGGTGGTCATCGACCTCTACATGGTAAAATTTGCGCTTGGCCTTGGCCTCAAGATTAACGTCGTGAGCATCGTGGGCATGGTTCTCGCCATCTACATTATGAAATGGTCCGGAGGAAACAGGTAATGGACACCATCCAAGATTTACAGGAACAGCTGAAAAGCGGGAAGACGACAGCCGAAGGCCTGGTGCAGTCCGCCCTCAGCAAGATTGACGCTACCAAGGACTTGAACGCCTATATTTCTGTTCTTAACGAACGGGCGCTGGCCCGTGCCAAGGAAAGCGACAAGCGCCGCGCCGAAGGCAAGACCCTGGGTGCGCTGGACGGGATTCCCGTAGCCGTGAAGGACAATATGTGCATCGAAGGCACCCGCACTACGGCAGCCTCCAAGATTCTCGAAAACTTTGTAGCCCCCTACACCGCCACCGCCATCGAAAAACTGGAAGCGGCAGGTGCCGTCATCGTGGGCAAGACCAACATGGACGAATTCGCCATGGGTTCCAGCAACGAGACCTCTTACTTTGGCCCCGTGAAGAACCCGCTGGACAGTTCCCGCGTACCGGGAGGTTCCTCCGGAGGCTCGGCCGTAGCCGTGGCCTCGGGCACGGTCCCCTGTGCGCTGGGCTCCGATACCGGCGGATCTATCCGTCAGCCTGCCGCCTGCACAGGGGTGGTGGGCCTTAAGCCCACCTACGGCCGCGTGTCCCGCTACGGTCTTCTGGCTTACGCCAGCAGCCTGGACCAGATTGGCCCCTTCGGTGCCACCGTCGCCGACTGCGCAACACTGCTTTCGGCCATCTGCGGAATCGACCCTCACGACAACACCACCAGCGCAAGGCCTACCGAAGATTTCGGTGCAAAGCTTGACGCAGGCATCAAGGGCAAGGTCATCGGTGTGCCGAAGGAATACTTCGGCGAAGGCCTGGACAAGGACTGCAAGGCCGCCATCGAAGGCATGCTCAAGAAGATGGAAGCCGAAGGCGCCACCCTCAAGGAAGTGAGCCTCCCCCACATCAGCTACGCCGTGTCCAGCTACTACATCATCGCCACCGCCGAGGCCAGTTCCAACCTCTCCCGCTACGACGGCGTGCGCTACGGCTACCGGAGCAAGGATGCCCGCAAGCTGTTCGACCTTTACGCCAAGTCCAGAAGCGAAGGCTTCGGCAAGGAAGTCCAGCGCCGGATTCTGCTGGGCAGCTACGTGCTCAGCGCCGGATTCTACGACGCCTACTACGTGCAGGCCCAGAAGGTCCGTAGGCTCATTACCGACGACTTCAACAAGGCCTTTGAAAGCTGCGACGTGATTGCAAGCCCCGCCATGCCTGGGCTCCCGCTGAAGTGCGGCATGAACGAGTCCGACCCCATGGCCGTTTACCTCAGCGACATCTACACCGTAAGCCTGAACCTCGCAGGTCTTCCGGGCGTAACAGTCCCCTGCGGAATGGCCGGCGGGTTGCCTGTAGGCCTCCAGTGGATCGGCAAGCCCTTTATGGAAGCGGACCTGCTAGGCGTCGCCGCCGCAACGGAGCGTTTGAACAAGTAACGCCAAAAAAAGACAGGACTTTGTTTGTTACCAAAGGATTTGTTCTCCAGAGCAAGTCTTTTTTTTCGTCTTGGCAAAAAAACGCTTTGTCGGAAAACCAAGCCGTCCATCTTGAAACAAAGTTCACTCTTTTTTAAATATTAAGAATGCCTTTAGGACGCTTCCCAAAATTTGCCGCAACGATTCTCGCTCTTAGCGGAGCCCTATTCGCACAGCAAATCGACTCGGCAAAAATCGCGGCCATTCCAGACTCCCTCCGGGAAAAATTGAGAGACGAAAATGCCGTTTTCAGTATCGAAGAGGCAAAGATTCTGCGCACCGCCGTATTGGGCGACTCCGTCATTACGGAACGGGAAAAAGACACCCTTGTCGTGCCCAAGGACAGCCTTTACGGCACCCATGTAAACCCTCTAATCGTATCTGCAGAAGTTCTAGGCCAAAACGCACTCGTATGGTCGTTTGATTATTACGTCCTTGACAAGAACTACGCCCACACCGGACCAAGCTACTGGAAAAGAAACTTCCGCGAAGGCTGGAAATGGGACCACAACCATTGGGCCATCAACTTTTACGGACATCCCTACCAGGGTTCCATGTACTATGCCGCCGCAAGAGGTGGCGGCTACGGATTCTACTCAAGCCTACTGTTTGCCGCTCTTGGCAGTTCCACCTGGGAAATGTTCTGCGAAACGGAATATCCCGCTCCCAACGACCTTATCTCTACATCCATCGCGGGCTCCGTATTTGGCGAAGCTCTTTACAGGCTTTCGCGTGCAGCCTACAACAGGCCTGGCGCCCCCTGGTACAGGCAGCTGGCCGCATTCGTACTTGAGCCTGCCGGCTATGTCCAACGGAAGGCCTTCGGCAACCGGGACTTTTACACAGGCTGGGTTCCCATTGAACTCGCTATCGCCACAGGCATGGGGTCCCGATTCGGTTCCGTCTACCGCATGGGTGGCAAGAATTCCGATGAGGTTGACGCCAAATGGAATGACCGTCACGGCATCCTTGACATATCCCTGGAATACGGAAAGCCATACTCAAGGGTCAAGCGCCCCTTTGATTATTTTCAGGCCGAATTCATGAGCGAAGGTGGCTTCGAAGGGGCCGTGCTACAGTTGGATGTCATGGGAAAGCTTATCAACCGGGGCATCCACGGGCGTGGTCACTGGCTGGACTTTTCCATCAACCTTGACTACGATACCTTTTACGGGGATTTCGCGACTGTCAGCACCCTGTCTTTGGGAGGCGCAATGGATATCGCGCTTTGGCTCACCCCCAGTGTGCGTTTCCGCGTCATCAACCAACTCTACTGGATTATGCTGGGTTCTGCCGACATGGGTTACGACGACATCATCCAGGAATTCAATCCTGACTACCATCCGGACAAGGACAGCTACCAATACAATTCCGGCATAAAATACAGCCTCACCCTGGAAACCCTTTACAAGAAAAAATGGAAACTCTTCAGCAAGACAGCCCTCGTCGCCATGAAAACCATCGAAGGAACCACCCCTGATTATGGCGTAACCGGCTGGGACTTTCTGCTTAGCAACAAGACCGCCCTTGAATACAGGCTGCTAAACTGGATGGGTATCGGCTACCGTCTAGACACCTACCTCAAGATGGCCGCTTATTCCTCTGAAATCGCCGAACCCATGTCCCGCAGGATCCACGCCTACACCCTGTACTTGAATTTCCACCTGCTGGGCGATTAAAAACGCCAACGGCTACAGCGCAAACAGCGCGACGGCCATGAACAGGAATACCGCACCGGAGAACCAGTTCAGGTTGCGGTTCGCCTTGGGGCTGTTCAGCATGAACCTCTTGACCGCACCCGCCAAAAGTGCAACCGTTCCGAACACGATGAAGGTGGCCACCACGAATTCCGACCCGAGAATCAACATCTGGACCGACGGGCTCAAGGGGCTGTCCATCTTTACCGCAGGCGGGATAAACGACAGCGCGAAAAGTATCGCCTTCGGGTTCGTGAGGTTCATGATGATGCCCCGCAAGTAGAGCCTGCGGGCCGAAAGGGATGATGAACCAGGGCCCTCGGGACTGGATCCTTCACCCCTACGGGGTTCAGGATGACGTTCCGCGGCAGTAGCGTCCAACACTACCGTTCCCGCCCGCACCTGAAAGCTTTTGTAGGCCAGATACACCAGGTAGGCAGCGCCCAAGCATTGGATCACGAAAAACGCCACAGGGCTTGCGGCAATCAGGGCGGACACGCCCACCACCAAAAGTCCCGTCTGCACCAGGATTCCCGTACACAGTCCGCAAATAATGCAAAATCCGGCCTTGGCTCCGTGAGTAGCGCTCTGGGCCAGCACGAACAAATTATCCGGCCCGGGAGCGAGGGCGACAACGATGGCGGCAATGAAAAATTCAAGCATAAAAAACAGCGGTAAGTGGACTTGGGCTACAAGCTTTCCAGGAACTTTTCGGCATCCATCTCGGCAAGGTCTTTCTGCAACTTTTCCAGGGCCTCGTCGGATATCGCCGGAGTTCTGCGATTTTCCGCACTGGCTCCGCGCCGTCCGCTGACTGCACCGCTTGCGTCCTGACGCTCCGCCCGTTCCTCTGCGATGGCGTTGGAGGCATCCACCATGCTGCGCAGGGAATCCGCCACCTCCTTCACCGAGGCGTCATTGCTGATGACCACGTCCAGCACCTTGGAAAGCCGCTTGCGAAGCCCTACAAACTCTTCACGGTCCAGTTCGGCGGTTTCTCCCCCGTAATACATCAGCGGGGTCTTGCACCTGACGCAAGAAAACACCATCATGCTAGAAGGCTCGCCCTTCACCATGACCTGGAAAGAAGACCCGCAATGGGGGCAGTTGATATGCAGTTCGCTCATGATCTATAATGTAGAAATTTTAGATAACCCGAGCCAACGCCACTACATTATTTTATTTTTCTCTTGTCTGACGATTCAACATAAGGGAGATGTCCGCCTTCGCGGACATGACTGAACAAACCTTTTCGACTCAAACCTCTAGTTCCTAGATCCTAGCCACTATCAACTACTATGCTCTGCCATTGGCTCTATCACATTACCAGCATTGACCTTTTCGACGGCCGTCTGTTCCGCGCAGGTGTCGCCGCCATGCTCTCCATCGTCTTAGTCATGTGCCTCATGCCGGTCTACATCCGCAAGCTCCAGCGCCTTGACGCCACCTCCGACTTTGACAAGGACGGAGCCAAGAGCCCTCCTATCATGGGCGGTCTCCTTCTGGTAATCGTCGTCGAGGTCGTCTCGCTCCTGGTCTGCAAGATGAACGGCTACAGCATTTCCACCCTGGTTATTCTGGCGGCATTCTCTGCCGTGGGCGCCATCGACGACATTGCCAAAGTCAAGGCCAAGCGCCTTATCAAGCTGGGCAAGCTCAAGGCAGCCGATTACATGGAAAAGGCCGATGGTATTTCTAGCAGCCTTCGCCTGTTCCTCTACTTTCTCTTTAGCCTCGTGGTGGCTATCATCTGCTACAAGTTCATTCCCGAACTTAAGGGCAACCTGACTATCCCCTTCTGCCCCATCGACGTCTTCCAGATTTCCCTGCCTAACTGGGCCTTCGTGGGCTTCATGACCTTTGTGATTGCGGCCTCTGCCAACGGAACCAACTTCACCGACGGCCTGGACAGCCTCGTTTCGGTGCCGATTCTTACCAGCATGGTGTTCGTAGGCCTCGTGGCCTACGTGAGCGGCAACTTCATTTTCAGTCAGTACCTGAGCGTGCCTTACCTGCCGGGCTGCGACGAACTTTTCCCCATCGCCACCGCCATCGCGGGAGCCCTCCTTGCCTACCTGTGGTTCAACAGTCCCCCTGCCGAAATCTACATGGGCGATGCGGGTTCCGTAGGCTTTGGCGCCGCCATCGGCATCATGTTCATCTTGGTGCAAGCGGGGCTGTTCTTGCCTATCGTGTGCATCATCATCATCGCCGAGGCCTTCTCTGTGCTGTTGCAGATTCTGTGGTTCAAGTTCACCCGCAAGACCACCGGCACCGGCAAGCGCCTGTTCCTCTGTGCGCCGCTGCACCACCACTACCAAAAGAAATGGGACGGCAAGTTCGCAAACAAGCCCCTGATGAACTCCAAGATCGTGTGGCGTATGCACCTGGTGAGCATCTTCGCCCTCATCTTCAGCATGGTCGTGTTTTTTGGAATTAGGTAGGGGGGAAGCCTCCCCCTCGTCAAAGCCTTGCCCCTTCTGTCACTCTGAAACAAACAATGTGTCATTCTGAGCGAAACAAAGTGGAGTCAAAAAATCCAGGGCAAGTCTTTGCCTACCCTCTCTCCTAGGGGCTTTGCCCCTAAAACCCCGGAACCAGAATTTAAAATTCAAAAATTTCAAGAGTCTCAAATGAACGACATAGTCAGCAAGTTGAACGCGGCAGGCCAAAGCGAACTGGCCGCCCGCCTTGAATCGTTGAGCGGCGAAGCCCGCACCCTCCTGGAACGCGATATCTTGAGCCAGGACTGGGAAGAACTGAAGGCCCTTTACGCCGAAAAGTCCGCCGCCTCTCTTGAAGACAACGTCTCCGCCGATCTGAAGCCTATGCCCTTCAAGATTGCCGCTGACGACCTGCGGTACGAATACTGGAAGGAGACCGGCGAAATCCTGCTCCAGAAAGGACAGGTGGCCGCCTTCCTGGTGGCGGGCGGACAGGGTTCACGTCTCGGTTTCGACGGACCCAAGGGCATGTTCGACATCGAACTTCCCAGCCACAAGAGTTTATTCCAGCTGCAAGCCGAGCGCCTGCAAAACCTGTCTGCCCAGGTGGGCCACCCCATTCCCTGGTGCATCATGACCAGCCCGCTGAACCACGAGGCTACCGTCAACTTCTTTACCGAGCACAAGTTTTTTGGCATGGACCGGGACAACATCCGCTTTTTCGAGCAGGGTACCATCTGCGCCCTCACCCCCGAGGGCAGGGCCGTGGTGGACGAGAACAACCGCCTGGCCCTTGTTCCCGACGGAAACGGAGGCTGCTTCCGCGCCCTGGCACAGAGCGGCACTCTGGCCTGGCTTGTAGAAAAGGGTGTGCAGTACGTGTTCCTCTACAGCGTAGATAACGCGCTGTGCCGCATTTGCGACCCGGCATTCATCGGGGCTCTCGCCAGCGAAGGCCGGAGCATGTCGGCCTCCAAGGTGGTGCCCAAGGCGGGTCCAAACGAGAAGGTGGGCATATTCGCCCTGCAGAACGGCAAGCCCGGCGTGGTGGAATACAGCGACCTTCCCGAGAACTACCGCGACATGACCAACGCCGACGGCAGCCTCACCTTCGACGGCGGAAACATCGCCATCCACCTGTTCAAGCTGGCAGGGCTCCGCAAGCTGCAGACCAGCAGGCTCCCGTGGCACACCGCCCGCAAGACCGTCTGCGGCATCGAGAAATGCTTCAAGTTCGAGCAGTTCCTCTTTGACGCTTTCCCGCTGCTGGGGTCCATGCTTCCCTTCGGAGTGGTCCGCGAAGAAGAATTCAGCCCCGTCAAGAACGCCGACGGAAACGATTCGCCAAAGACCGCCCGCAACATGATCGGACGCCTCCACAAGGAATGGCTGAAGAAGGCCCACGTCGAAGTCAAGGAAGACAAGCTCTACGAAATCTCGCCCACCATCAGTTACGCCGGCGAAGGACTTTCCCGCAGGCTGTTCGTGCGGGAGTTCGGACGCGGCATCTTGGAGTTTGACGAAGAATAAAAAACTAATGTGAAATGTGAAGTGTGTGATGTGGAATTAAACATTCTATGTGCTAAGCTCTAAAATGCTCAAGGCAAAATTCGTCATATACAAAGCTACACTTCACGCGTTGCTGCGGTTGCCGGACGCCTTCTTTGCGCTGCTGTTCAAGATTGCGTACCCTATCTACAAGGCTCTCCATACCAAGCGGGCCTATGGCCGCGTGGAACGGCTCCTGCAAGAAACGGGCTTCTACGGAAAGAATGCCACACGCAAACACAAGATCACGCCCAAAGACGTGTTCGAAAGCATCTACTGGAACGGCATCGACAGCTACCGCCTGCTGGCCCGGATTTCCTCTGCCACGGCACGGGTCCGGTTCGAGAACGAATTCATCATGCAAGATGCCGCCAAGGAGGGAACCGTGGTGGGCATGAGCATCCACCAGGGCGCCTTCGAGAACATGCACCGGATTCTCTGCCGTTACGGCAAGCCGGTACACCTCATTACCGATTCTGCAGGAGATGCCGCCATGCGCAAGTGCCTAGAAGACCTGCGCAGCGACCCGAACCTCACCGAATACCACCCCGATTCCCTCTCCAGCCTTATCCGTAACCTGTTCAAGACCCGGGGAATCCTTGCCATGGTGGTGGACCAGGGCCGTAACACCAAGGGCAACACCGTCTCCCTTTTCGGGAAAAAGAACACCCTTTATTTGCGGCTCCCTGTCAAGGTAAACCAGATGGGGGCAAGCATCGTCACCTTCAGCACCTACAGCGAAACAGTTGTCAAGCAGGGGAAAAAAGTCCGGGAGCACGTCATCCGGTTCGAGCACTACTACCCGCCCAAGATGGCCGCCTCTCCCGAAGGCGAGGCGGAGCTGGTGAGCTCCATAGCCGCCGACGTGGAACGCTGGATCGAGGACCACCCCGAGCAGTGGACCTGGAACTACCACAAGAACTTCAAGGTATAAAATGGCTTTCAACGAAGAAGAACTTTTCCAACTGGAGTGGATCAAGAACCACCATATGGAAGACAAGGACAAGGTCCTGGATGCTGCGAAGGCCGACATCCCGACCGAGAAAAAAGTTTTCAAGGGAAAAAAAGTCCGGAATCCCGCCTCCTGGGGCACACCGCTACCCGAAGACGAGATCGACCTCCACGGTATGACCGCCGACGAGGCGGCGGAGGCGGTGGAACGCCGCATGTCCCAGATGAGCATCGCGGGCCTCAGCGTGCTCCGTGTCATCCACGGGGGCGGGAACCCCGCCTACGGCAACGTCAAGAAGATTATCGACCGCAAGGTCCGCTCCGAATGGCGAAACCGGGTGGTTTTCTACCGCACCGAAATCGAGAATGCCGGTTCCAGCATCCTGAAAATCGGAAAACCCGCCCCAAAAACGAAAAAATAACCGCATTAACCCTTTAACACGGTATAAACTCAGCCTGGTAGAGCGCTTGCTTCGGGAGCAAGAGGTCGTGAGTTCGACTGAATCGGCGATGAACAAAGTGAATACAGCCGATTCAGAGATTAAGCCAAAGGCTTAACCCGTAGGGCAAAAACCGTAACAAAGTTAGGTTTTTGTCTCATCTCGCTAAAAAATTTGCATTTGACCTTTAATTTTTCGTCTTTTTTAACTATCTTTGAGCCACAAAACCGGAATATAGCTCAGCCTGGTAGAGCGCTTGCTTCGGGAGCAAGAGGTCGTGAGTTCGAATCTCGCTATTCCGATACGAAAGGCACCCCCTGTGGGTGCCTTTTTCGTATCGGAATATTACGCGAGATGAGAACTCACGAAGTGAGTTCGACTGAATCGGCGATGAACGAAGTGAATATAGCCGATTCAGAGATTAAGCCGCAGGCTTAACCCGAAGGGCAAAGCCTGAATATAATGAAGGCTTTGTCTTATCTCGCTATTCCGGTAGAAAGGGCTTCGTCCATAACATTGCAATCCCAATGCTGGAGCCCTTTCGTATCGGAATGGGCGCGAGATGAGAACTCACGAAGTGAGTTCGACTACCGCGGAGCGGAACGAAGTGAAACGCGACGCGGGAGGCCTTGACCGTGCAAAGCACGGCAAGCCCGAAGGGCAAAACAGGAACAAAGTGACTGTTTTGGCACTGAATCGGCGATGAACAAAGTGAATACAGCCGATTCAGAGATTAAGCCAAAGGCTTAACCCGTAGGGCAAAGCCTGAATATAATGAAGGCTTTGTCTTATCTCGCTATTCCGATGCCAAACTGCACGGAGATCCCCGCCTGCGCGGGGATGACATCCTAGCAGTAGGCTTAACCCGAAGGGCAAAAACCGAGTATCACGAGGTTTTTGTCTCATCTCGCCATCCCTCCGCATTCAGGTTTTTAAGGGCGAAGCCCTTAGGAGAGGGGGTAGGCGAAGACTATAGGCTTCGCCGAGGGGGAGGCCTCCCCCTGCTACAAAGGCAAGTTCCACTGGAAGGAGAGTCCTACCCCGCCGATATATTCGTTGTTTGCAACGCGGTTAGACCTCCACTCCATAAACTGCATATCCATCTGGAGCGCCACAAAGAACTGGGGATTGATGTTATAGCCTAGCCGATACCCATAACCATAGGTGTAACTAGCGGCATCAGTTTTCCTATAAAGTTTGCTTTCGAAATACTCGGTATTTCCGTTTGTGGAAAATATGTAGTTGAACGAGCCATACAGTTCCAGAGACACATCGTAGAGTGTAATGGACCATGTCAAAGGCTTTATTCCGATGCTCCAGAGCGAAACAGTTTCATCGCCATCATGGTGAGAATAACCGAACCGCTTGAGTACAAAGGAGAGTTTGTAGTCCACGATATTTTCGGGTTCATTAAAGAACCCCGCGTCCAAAGAAAGTCCCACAATTCCGGCGGGTTTGTAGATGTCGTTGGAAGACTGAATTCGGCTATCGCCTACATAGCCCGCCAAGAATACGGCATGCGCGTTAATGCAAAGAGCCAGTAGGCAAAAGACTAGAAGGCGTTGCATAAATTAGCCTCCCGCTTAATTTCTGCCCAAACTTCAACGGTTTCATGGTTGACAGAACGGCGTTCACGACAATAAACAACATAGTTTTCAGTCTTGCAAACATCCCAATCGAATCCAGAAATATTCTTTCTAAAGAAGCCATCCACTTCTGGTTCCAGAATTTTCAATGTCGAAAAAATCGTATCCCTTTTTGACGGCGATTCCGTTGGAATAAGCGATGAAGAATCTTTGGTCATATAGGATCTATATTGCGTATATCTCGACTTGACCACCGAATCCCCGTAAACGCATACTTTGCGACAGTCTAGGCTACCAAACAGCAACGTATCGGGTGTTGTTTCGTCGCTATAGTCACTAAAATACTCTTCGTAGAAGCACCCCTGAAAGTCTTCTATGGAAAGTATTTCCGGCGACCCGGAATCGTTCTCCATCATATAGGCGCAACCAGTGGGAATTAACAGCGCAAGCCCTAGGGCGCAAAGTTTTAATGCGGGAAAATTTTTCATGGGCACAAATATAAAAAATTTAGCCCCACTATAGCTCAGCCTGGTAGAGCGCTTGCTTCGGGAGCAAGAGGTCGTGAGTTCGACTACGCAACTGCGGAATGAAGTGAAACGCAGATGCGGAGGCCTTGACCTGCGAGAATCGCAGGCAAGCCCGAAGGGCAAAACAGGAACAAAGTGACTGTTTTGGCACTGAATCGGCGATGAACAAAGTGAATATAGCCGATTTAGGGATTAAGCCGAAGGCTTAACCCGTAGGGCAAGAACTGAAGCATGGCGAAGTTCTTGTCCAATCTCGCTATTCCGGTAGGAAAGTGCGAGATTTCCATAATCTCGCTATTTCGAACATCTCTGCTTTCGGGGGTCTTAGGGGACGGAGCCTCCTAGGAGAGGGGGTAGCGGAAGCCGTGGCTGAAGCGAGGGGGAGACCTCCCCCCACCTATCCAAGGGCTTTTTCCCTCCCTCGTCCCTAACCACTAGCCACTAACCACCAACCACTATTCTATCTTTGTGCCATGAATTTCAAGGACCGCATTATCCGCGCCACGGGCAAGAGAACGCCCTTCCGCCTGATTGTCGTCGATTTGACCGCGACGATGAACGAAATCGGCAAAAAGCACAACGCACAGGGTTTCGCCCTGAAGCTTTTGGCCGAGAACTCCATCGCAAGCATTTTTTTGAGCGCCTCGCTGAAGTTTCCGGGAACCGTGTCGCTGACCACCCGTTTTGGCGGCGAAATCACGCTGGTGCAGTCGGACACGACGCCCCAGGGCCTGGTGCGTGCCATGATCCCGCAGCCGGAACTTGCCGCCGTGGGCGGTAACGAGCCCGCCCTGATTCCCCAGAGCATCCGCGTGGTCAAGCTGAACGAGCAGGGCAAGCGGGTCCACGAGAGCATCATCGAGGCTCCGTCGGTATCCATGGGCCAGAACCTGGCCACCTACCTGTTGCAATCGGAGCAGATCTGCTCCGCCGTTGGCATCGAGGCCGCTTTTAACGCCCAGGACCCGAGCAAGCTGGACTACGCCGCCGGTTTCTACATCGAGGCGTTCCCGGACCTGGAAGACAAGGACATCAACCTGATAGAGGTCATCGTGCAGAACCTGCCCAAGTTCTGCGACATGAACACCCCCGAAGGATTTGACCTGGACGAGCTTCTGGACCAGCTGCGGGGCCCCTACGAAATCGATATCGTGAAAGAAATCGACCCCAGGGCCTATTGCCCCTGCAGCCACGAACGCACCTTGGCGACCCTTGCCACCCTCCCCCTCCAGGACCTGCAGGACCTGGAAGCCGAAGGCAAGGACCTGGAAGTCATCTGCGATTTCTGCCGCACTCCGTACCAGATTACGATTGCAGACCTGAGAGAAATTATAAAGGAACGAAATCAGCCGTGAGGTCGCCTTGCGTCGCAAGGCTCTGAGCTATGAGGTTATGAGCGAATGCTAATGAAAACGAATCTGCGGGGAATGCCAACAAGATTACTCAAACCTCAAAGCGAAGCGACCTCAAAGCGCTTTAGCGCGACCCCAAACCTCATACCTTATCACTAACCACCAACTAACAAGCCCTATGTTCACCAAGCAATGTGTCGTTACCCTGGACCTGGAAGGAGTTCTCGCCCCCGAAATCTGGATTGCCGTCGCCGAAAAGACGGGTGTCGCTGACCTGCGCCTGACCACCCGCGACATTCCCAACTACGACGAGCTCATGAAGGGCCGCATCAAGATTCTCGACCGCGAAGGCATCAAGCTTTCGGACATCCAGAACGTCATTGCGAACCTGGGCCTGCTCGACGGCGCCCGCGCCTTTATGGACCAGCTCCGGGACGAGACCCAGGTGATTATCCTTTCGGACACCTTCCAGGAATTCGCCTACCCCATCATGAGGAACCTCGCCTTCCCCACCATCTTCTGCCATAACCTGGAAGTACAAAACGACCGCATCGTGGGCTACCACCTGCGCCTTACCGACCAGAAGACCAAGGTGGTAAAGCACCTGCAGGACCTGAACTTCAAGGTGTTCGCCTCGGGAGATTCCTTCAACGATACCGGCATGCTCCTGCAGGCCGACAAGGGCTGCTTCTTCTGCGCGCCGGACTCCATCGTGGCCCAATTCCCGCAACTGGAGGCCACCAAGACCTACGCCGAGCTGCTGGAAAAGTTCCACCAGTTCCAGGCGACGCTCTAAACGGCATGGAAATGACTCCCGTAAAGCCTAGGGAACTCTACGCCGAAATCCTGAGAATCATAGCGGCCTTTTCCGTCGTTTTCCAACACACCGTCACCTCCGCCTGGTACAACATTCCCGTGCGTACCGACGAGTGGCTCACCCTGAACTTTTACAACAGCATCGCCCGCTTCGGCGTGGGCGTGTTCATCATGATCAGCGGGGCGTTCATGCTTTCGCCCCGGTACGCCCACCCGCCGGAGAAAGTCCTGGGCAAGAATCTCACCCGCATCTTGCTTTTGCTGGTGTTCTGGGTCGTCGTCTACGGAACGGTCAACACCCTCGTCGCCGGCGGGACTGTCAAAGACATTTTCGCCACGCCACTCCTGCTTTTCACCAAGCCACCCACCCACCTCTGGTTCCTTTACACCATCGCTGGGCTCTACGTTCTAACCCCGGCCATACGGGTCTTTACCGAACATGCCAGCCATCGCATGGTCCTCTACGTCATCGGCATCTTCTTCTGCTTTGGCCTGGTACTCCCCATGGTGAACCACCTGTTGGAACGCCTGGCCGACTTTACGCTCTACAAGAACATCCGCATCCAGGGATGTACCACCTTCGCGGGCTTCTACCTCACCGGATTCTACATTTCCCACTACGGCCTGAAACCCCTGGCCCGAAAAATCCTGTACCTCTCGGCCGTTGCCTCCTGGGCGTTCGCCTTCGTCTCCTCCACGTACTTTTCTATCGACCGCTCCAAGCCCAACGAATATTTTTTGGGCAATTTCCAGCCAACCACCTTCCTGATTGCCGCCGCCATTTTCTGCTTTTTCTGTGAACGGTACCGGGGCGTGCTGACCACAAACCGCCGCCTCACCTTCGTTTCGGCCTGCATGCTGGGCGTGTACCTGATTCACCCACTTTTCATCAAGCTTTTCTACGGACTCGAGCTGTCGCTCCTCTCGCCCCACCCCATCGTCGTGGTTCCCGTCGTGGCGGCGGCCGTTTTTGCCGTTTCCCTGCTGGTGACGGCACTTTTCAGGCCCATTTCCTTTTTTAAGAGGTTCTTTTAGAGGGTGCGTACCTATAAAACCGTCCCCAAGGGGCCTTTTATATGCCCCTCTCCCCTCCAAGAACGCAAAAATGTTACACACAAATTAACAAAAGTACATATAAAACATTCTATTTGATAAGATTTATATGTATTTTTGAGACCCAACCCTCCAAATTAACTACAAACAAATTAACAAAAGGCATATAAAAGCGCACCAAAAAGCACTTTTATAGGCCCGCCACTCCGAAAACGAGCTTTTCTGCCGCCCATATGCCGTCCTGAAGCCGCCGATTTATATATTGTTGCCGTAGACAAGAAAAAAGGAGGCCGCCATGCAGCTTTACAATACGGACTTTATCACCGGCAAGGAATTCGAGACCCTCCAGTTGGTACGCGGCAGCGTGGTCTTCAGCAAAAACGTGGTCCGCGACGTCTTCGCAGGCCTCAAGACCATCATAGGCGGCGAAATCGCAGGCTACACCGAGATGCTGAACGATGCCCGCAACATCGCCATCGAGCGCATGGAAAAGCAGGCCCGAGGCATCGGGGCTGACGCCATCATAAATGTCCGTTTCGCCACCGCCTCCGTCATGACGGGCTCCGCCGAAATCATCGTTTACGGCACCGCCGTCAAGTTCAAGTAAATTCCGCACAGTCCAAAATGCTTGAAAACCTCGAAAAGCGCATCAAGCGGCAAGTCCACGGGAAACTCCACCGTTTCACCGCTATTGTGCCGCTGGGATTCGAGGCGACCCTGGTCCAAGAACTGCGACAAATCGGGGTCGCCGCCAAAGACGACTCCTTCGAAACCACCGACGGAAAAATCACCTTCGAAGCCAAACTGACCGAAGCCTGGAAAGCCGTAGCCCACAGCCGCATCGCCAACCGAGTGCTCATGGACATCGCCTCCTTCAAGGCCGAAAATTTCCGCGAGCTAGAAAAGAAGGTCGCCGAAATTCCCTGGGAACTCTACCTCCCCCCTGTCCCAATCACACCTGACTCCGTACTGGTGCACGTCAACTGCAAGCATTCCAAGCTTTACCACAGCGATGCGGTGGCAGAACGATTTTACGATGTTTTCAAAGGGGGAAGCCTCCCCCTCGCTCCTGCGCCTTGTCATCCTGGCCCCGGAACACAGTCCGGGGTAAACTCCGGCGGGGATCTCCTAGCCGCATCCGCTACCCCCTCTCCTAGGGGCTCCGCCCCTAACACCCCGACGCAAAATCTCTATGTCAACCTTCTCGACGACCGATGCACAGTCTCTCTAGACCTGGCCGGAGAAGAACTCTACAAGCGGGGCCACCAGCGTTTTGTCAACGACGCACCCCTAAAGGAGACTATCGCCGCCGCTATGCTCCTCGAGGCAATCCATTGCTCAAAGGGCGAAGCCCGACCTCATACCTCAAAGCCCGACACGTCGGGCGACCTCATCACTCTCATAGACCCCATGGCAGGCAGCGGCACCTTCAGCCTAGAAGCCGCCTACATGGCAAGCGGACTCATTCCCGGAAAATGCCGCGACTTTGCCCTCAAGCACCAGCCCGCTTTCAAAGAAGCTACGTGGAACTACCTGACCCGCGTCATCCAGAGCGGCGAAGCCGCGAAGGATCCAGTCCAAAATCACGATTTATCAATAATCAAAATTCTCACCAGCGACATTTCAGAACGGGCCGTCAAAATCATCAGGCATAACGTAGAGTGCAGTCCCCTCGCAAAAATCGAGCCGACTCCCATCGCACCGCGGCAAAAGGACTTTTTCAGCTACACGCCCGAAGAAATTTCAAACATCGGGCACGATACCTCAAACGGCAGCAGCAACGCCAGAGTGATCATCGTGCTGAACCCGCCCTACGGAAAACGCCTGGACACAAATGCCCCAGCACTCTACGCCCGCATAGGTAAAAAACTTTCGGAACTTGCACAGGGAATTGGGCGCCCTTTGGTCGTTGCCATCCTTGCGCCCAAGGGCACCTGCAGCGACAACCTTCTAAAGAACTGTGCCGCCTTGGGCTTGCCAAGTACAAGGGTCATCAAGACCAGCCACGGCGGCATCTCGCTGAATTGTTACATCGGCGCTATTGCTAATCGCAACAACTAAATCATCCTTTATAAGTTGCGTCATAACAAAAATTCGCCTAGAAACGAGCCAAACAAAATCGATTTAGAACCGAGCAAGACGAGAAACGCGAGCCGAAGCTGTATAAAACATACAGCGAGAGCTCGCGTGACGAAGTATTGCGATGCGTTATAAAGCGATTTTAAACTTTAAGCTCTCCAGCATCAATGTTGCTCCAATCCGGAACGGCTTCAATAGCCGGGCGGACTTCTTCGGTCACGAACTTCACGACCTGTCCCGGAGCGCGCCCCACGAACTTGCGGAGGTCGAGGATTTCCTTGAGCTTCGCTTCGGTGATGCCGAGCTTCTGGAACTTTTCGTTCTTCAGCACGCGTTCGAGCAAGTCATTGTCCTTGCCCTGTTCCTTCACGACCTTACCCGCTTCCATACTCATCACGCGGATTTCTTCGTGGAGTTCCTGGCGGTCGCCGCCGTTCTTGACGCCTTCCATGATGATGTTTTCAGTAGCCATGAACGGGAGTTCAGCCATGATGCGCTTTTCGATGACCTTCGGGTAAACGACGAGGCCGTTGGTGACGTTTTCGGCGATGATGAGCATGGCATCCATGGCGAGGAACGCTTCCGGGATGGCGAGGCGCTTGTTGGCGCTGTCGTCGAGCGTACGTTCGAACCACTGCGTTGCCTGCGTAAAGGCGGTGCTGTTCACCTGGGCCATCACGAAACGAGCGAGGGAGCAGATGCGTTCGCTGCGCATCGGGTTTCGCTTGTAAGCCATGGCAGAGGAACCGATCTGAGTCTTTTCGAACGGTTCTTCGACTTCCTTCACACCCTGCATGAGGCGCATGTCGGTAGCGAACTTGTGCAGAGACTGTGCGATGGAGCTGAGCACCTGGTTCACGCGGTTGTCCCACTTACGGGTGTAAGTCTGACCGGTGATGGTGAGCACGCGCTTGAAGCCTGCCTTGGCGGTCACGCGGCGGTCGAGTTCCATGATCTTTTCTTCGTCGCCGTTGAACAAGTCCATGAAGCTAGCCTGCGTACCGGTCGTACCCTTCACGCCGCGGAACGGAAGCACTTCGATGAGGAAGTTCAATTCTTCGAGGTCGATGAGCATGTCCTGGAGCCAGAGGCAAGCGCGCTTACCGACAGTCGTGAGCTGGGCGGCCTGGAAGTGGGTGGCGCCGAGCTGGGCCATGTCCTTGTATTCCATGGCAAACTTGGAAAGCTTGTCCATCACGCGGCAAAGACGCTTGCGCACGAGAATCATGGCCTGCTGCATCTGGATGAGGTCAGTGTTGTCGCCCACGAAAGCAGACGTTGCACCGAGGTGGATGATGCCCTTGGCCTTGGGGCACTGGACGCCGTAAGCGTAAACGTGGCTCATTACGTCGTGACGGCGGCGCTTTTCTTCTTCTTCGGCGACTTCGAAGTTGATGTCCTTCTCGTGGGCCTTCAGTTCGTCCACCTGCTCCTGCGTAATCGGGAGGCCGAGTTCCATTTCGGATTCGGCGAGGTAAATCCAGAGCCTCCGCCAAGTCTGGAACTTGTACTGCGGGCTGAAGATGAAACTCATTTCCTTGCTGGCGTAACGCTTATTAAGCGGGCTTTCGAATTGATCACGCATTATTTTATTCCTTTATAATTTTTATTCCTAAAAAATAGAAATTAGAGCAGGTCTGGGTCAATAGTCGGTTCATAGCCGGGCTGAACAAAATCCTCGGGAACGACCCCGCGACGACGGGCGGCCTTCTCCTGCTTGATACGCTTGCGTTCGGCGGCCTTGGCCCTGCGGTGAGCAGCCGTCGCCGCCTTTTCGGCATGACGCTGGGCGCGGGTCTTTCTTTCCTTCAGTTCCGGAAACACGCATTCGTTGAACTTGTCCAGCGATTCTTCATCGAATTCTTCTTCAAAACCTTCGTCAAAGCGGATGTCCGCATCAAAATCGTGGAACCCTTCGTCTTCGTCAAAGGTCGGAGCGTCTGCCGGACATTCCTTCTTCAAGAGTTTCAGCACCTGCTCAAAAGGCTTTTCCAGAGGCACCTTGAACTTCATCTTCTTGCCCGTAGTCGGGTGGATCAGCTCAATCTTCACCGCTTGCAAAAGCTGGGCCGGAGCAATCTCCAGCACCTTGGCAGCAATGTCCTTCATCAGGGGGGACACGCGGTTCAGGCAGCCGTCACGACCGTCATACAGTGGGTCGCCAACCACAGGGTGTCCCATGTAACGGCTGTGTACGCGAATCTGGTGGGTACGTCCCGATTCCAGTTGCAGTTCCAGAAGAGTCGCGAAGGCGAAAAACTTCTTGGCCACGTAGTGGGTACGGCTGGGCTTGCCATCTTTGACTACCGCCATCTTCAGACGGTTCTTGGGGTTCCTGCCGATGGGCGCGTCGATGGTCCCTTCCAGGTCACGGACATGTCCCCACACCAGGGCGTTATAAGTACGGTGCAGTGTCCGGGTTTCCAGCTGGTGAGCCAAGTGCCTGTGGGCGGCATCGTTTTTGGCCACCACCATAAGGCCCGGAGTATCCTTGTCCAAACGATGGACAATTCCCGGACGAAGCGGTCCGTTTACCGCCGAAAGATTTTCCTTGAAATGGTACAACAGGCCTGCCGCCAAGGTCCCGTTCTGCACGCCGTTTCCCGGATGCACCACCAGGTTGCGGGGCTTGTTCAGCACTACGATGTCATCGTCTTCGTAAACGATATCCAGCGGGATATTTTCGGGCTCCAGGGTACTGGCTTCTTTTTCGGGAATCTTATCCACCACCACCACCATGCCCGTCTCTACACGGAAATTCTTGGAGGCCTGCGCACCACCCACCTTGACTTCACCTGCGGCAATCAGCTTCTGCACGTCGGTACGGGACACATTTTCCATGACACCCACAAGAAACTTGTCGATGCGCTCACCGGAATGCTGTTCTTGGACGATGTAGTTCATAAAAAGTACGAGGTGTGAAGTGTGAGGTGTGAAATGTGTGGTTTATTATTTGTCATTTCACACTCGTCATTTGTTTTTCAGTCTCTTTTTCAGCCTTAATTTCTTTGTGCACTTTTTTCAAAATCACTGGCGAAAGAACCACGATGGCCACGCCCACGGTCACAAAAGAATCGGCCACGTTAAATGTGGGGAACCGGGTCATGATAAAGTCGGGCAAATCGCAATCGATAAAATCCACCACCATGGAAAGCCGCATACGGTCGATAAAGTTCCCCACAGCGCCGCCCAGAATCATCACCACGCCCAGACGACTCATCCAGTCCCGCTTGTCGATGGAGCGGTAGAACCACAAAAGCACGACGCTTGCCACGATGGAAATCAGCAAAAAGAAAAGCCAAGGCGGCAAAAAAGGCATCAGGTCCTGAGGGCGGCTACTGAAGGCTGCGCCCTTGTTGAACACCAGCTGGAACCGAATCCATTCCCCAATCACGTTAATCACGTCGTGGTTCGGGGCGCCCGTATCGTTGGTAAAGCGCACCAACGCCCACAATTTGGTCAACTGGTCAGAGACGATGCTAAAAACAATGACGCCCAGGTGGAACTGCCACTTATTTACAATATCAATTAACTTCAAATTCCAGCTTCCTTCTTCAATTTCGCATAACTCTTGTCTATCCACTTATCCGAATAGAAACGCATCATGGTCTGCTTGATAATACGCTTCACCGTTTCACGGGTGATTTTCACCTTCTTGTCCGTTGCAAAAATGCTGGAACCGTCGCCGATAATCTTCATGTTCTCTGCAGCCATGAACAAGGGCCACAGACAGAATAGGCGGGTCCGCATTTTCACATTGGGCAACAGCTTGGTATAGGCGATGGCGTCATCCAGATGACTCCAGGCCTTTTTCACCAGTTCTTCCATCACGGCGGCACGGCGTTTGTTGTAATCTTCCATGTCACCCATAGGCGGCCCGAACATCTCGTAAGAATGTTTGAATCCGTGACGGCGGCAGATTTCTTCGGGCACAAAGCACACCCGTCGGGTAGAATCTTCCACGCAGTCCTTCACGATGTTTGCCACCTGGAGCGCAAGGCCAAAACTCACATCCAGCTTTTGCAGTTCCGCCTTGCGGGCAGGGCCTATCAGTTTTGTATCGGCAGCAAAAAGATTGGTGAGCAATTTTCCAACGATTCCCGCCACGTAGTAACAGTATTCGTCAAGATCTTCAACGCGCTCCAGCGTAAACCAACCGGAGCTGAGGGCAGCCTCTTGCCTAAGGGCAAACTTCGCCATGCCCTGGCACATTTCCACCGTCACCGCCCGCACCGGAGCAGCGTAGCGTTCGGGCAGTTTTTTCAGCAGGGGCACTACCACATGAGTATGGAGGCACAGGTCCATGTAGGGGTGATCCGATTTATGCCAGCTGTCGGGCAAAGCCTTCTCAAAGGCGGCCACCGCCTCGTCAGAAAGCGCCGGTGTCTTGAAGATGGCAGAAAAAAGCCCAAGCACAATGTTCTTGCGAGATGCTGTCATCTCCGGGTCGTCTTCTACGGTATCGGCGATGCGCAGGTAAAGGTAGGCAAGCAAAATGCTCTTGTGCAGGCGTCCCTTGAGCACGTTGATATTCAAGGCAAACGTCCTAGAGACCTTCAGCAAAATATCTTCGGCGTATTTCCAAGCCGCCCGTCCGTCCAGGACGTTCTCCCCTACACCGATGGAATCCAATATATTAGACATTCTACCTAGATCCTAACCTCTAAATCCTAGCCCCTCTACCCTAGTAAACTTCCGCAAGAATGTCGGGAGGAATCTTTTTGGTTTTCGCCATGGCGTTCACGTATTTCCAGAGCCTGCCGTGGGATTCCGCATGCCTCAGGTTCTTGGTAAAGCTCCAGATGGCACGGTTGTGGATATCCGCCTCGCTCTGCATCTTGCCCTTGCTATCCGATTCGTAGTGGGCGCGACGGTATTCCAGAAAGTATGCCGACTGGAAAATCACCGCCACCTTACCTACGGCAAGGCGGTACAGGACCATCGCAAATACCAGGAACGCTATCGCCGACGCAAAACCGTAAACCGCAGGAACCTGGGTCCACTTGTTCAGCGCCCAGACCACACCAATAGAAGAGCCCAGGGATACGACCAGAGAAAAAAGCACATTCAAAAGACGATATATTGCCATCCGCGGGGAATTTTTTCCGAACTTTTCGGGCATGTAGGCCCATTTCTTTCCCTTTTTCACCATTTTCTTGAAAAACAGCGGATAGGAGCAACGCATAAACCAAAAAAACAGGGGAACCCACAAAACATGGGGGATCCAAAACACATAATCGAGACGGTCAAGAAACTGCATAGGTAACCCAAATGTAGTTATTTTCGTAAAATTTAAGGATTTTACGCCTCAAACGGGAGGCATTTTATCATTTTTGACAATTACAAACAAACTAACAGTACAACGCAATCTGGCAAAGCAAAACCACCTCTCGAGCCCAGACCCGATTTTTTATTTTTTTGACTATCAAGGACTTAGAGTGCCGGTTCGAGGTCTTTTTTGCCCCTTTTTTACAATCCTTTGACTTGAACTTATCAACAACAAAGGCTATTTTTCTAGATTGTAGGGCCTACCTGTTGATAGATTTGAAAACCCGGTCCACCGGTCAAGGATAGATGTATGGCAATTGAATGGGAAAGAAGTTTGAACTACCTCCGCGGAATGCTTTCTGATTCCGTGTTCAAAACCTATTTTGCTCAGACCAAGCTGATCAGCCAGACCACGGGACATGCCACCATCTCTATCCCTCCCGGATTGGACACGTCGGTCTATTCCGCCTACAAGGAACTTATCCGTCTCGCCTGGAAAGAAACCAACCACGACGACGTAGCTATGGAATTCGAGTTCCAGCCTCAAGAGGTTATTCCCCAGGCCGCCAAAAACGAAAACGAATCCTTCAAGGATTTCATCAAGCCCAGCGTTCCTCTTTCCAGCAGCTACCGTTTTGAAAACTTTGTGCCCGGCGACAAGGCGCAGCTGGCCTTCAATGCAGCCCTTGCCGTTGCAAGGAACCCCAACGGTTCCCAGTACAACCCGCTGTTTATCTACGGCTCTTCGGGCCTGGGCAAGACCCACCTGTTGCAGGCCATCGGCAACTACATCTTGGAAGAAAATCCGGCGAAGCGGGTCTGCTACCTGACTTCCGAAGATTTCTCCCAGCAGTACATGAAGAGCCTCCGCGAAGGTCGCGTCACCGAAATGAGCGATTTCTACCGCAACGAAGTAGATATCCTGCTCATCGACGACATCCAGAACTGGACCGGCAAGTACGAGACACAGAACGAATTCTTCTTGATATTCAACGCGCTGCACCAGGCCGGCAAGCAAATCGTGCTGACCTCCGACGCCCCTGCCGCCGAAGTCAAGAACCTGTCCGACCGTCTGGTGAGCCGTTTCGCTTGGGGCCTTACCGTTGACATCCAGCCCCCCGAAGTGGAAACCCGCGAAGCCATTCTCCACAAGAAGGCCGAAGAGCGGCACTTGGAAATCAGCGACGAAGTTTTACATTATTTGGCAGAAAACATCGCAAGCAACGTCCGTTGCCTTGAAAGCGCCATCATCAAGCTGACACTCCAGTCCAGCCTGCTGAACCACGATATCGACATGAGCATCGCCCAACGGGTGGTGACCGAAATCGCCCCCACCCTCCGCCGTCGCGTGAGCCTGGATTCCGTACTCCATACGGTGTCTGCCC
>CAKUWY010000017.1 GCA_934699585.1 uncultured Fibrobacter sp. | reverse complement strand
TAGGGTATTTACCCCCCCCCCCCCCAGTATATGCACGTTTGTGCAGTAAGTATTTTTCTCTACAATTCTTTTTTTTCAACGAGTGCGCTCGCCCTCGTGTTGTCTCGTGCGCTTTTTTCATCTAAATCAAAGGAAAAACCATGAAAAAGATACTATCCCATGTCTTTTGTCTTTCGTCTCTTGCCTTTTTTTCGGCTTGCGGCGACGAGACCACCACAAATATCACCGAGACCATCGGCATGACCATGGTGGAGAAGGGGGCGAAGATTCCGGCCTGCACCGACGAAAATGAAGGAGAAATGGTGTATGTCGCTGACTCTGCTGCTGCTTTCTTTTGCGCTGACGAAAAGTGGCAGTCCCTGAAGGGGGAGAAGGGTGATAAGGGGGAACAGGGCGATGCTGGAAAACAGGGCATCCAAGGTGAGAAGGGTGAAAAAGGCGATGCTGGTGATGACGGCCAGCAAGGGCCCAAGGGCGACGACGGCGTTGGAGCCAAGGGTGACCCCGGTGAAACGGGCGCGTCTTGCACGGCAGAGGCCCTGGAAGACGACTCGGGCTACAAGATTGTGTGCGGTGGCGACTCCGTTGGTGTGGTGCTGAATGGCGAAAATGGCATGGATGGTGCCGACGGCAAGAGTTTCGTGGACGGTTGGATAGTGGACTCCCGCGACAAGCAGCTCTACAGGACGGTGACCATAGGCGAGCAGGTATGGATGGCGGAAAACTTGAACTATGACCCCGGCCAGGGCGGTTCGGGCGGCACTGAATACGACTGGTCCTGGTGCTTCGGCGACAATACCGCCAACTGCTCCAAGTACGGTCGCCTGTACACCTGGGCGGCGGCCATCGACTCGGTGAAACTCGCTACCGATGTGGAAAACCCGCTTGACTGCGGTTACGGTAAGGAATGCGACCTAACGGGCAATGTCCAGGGCTTATGCCCCGAGGGCTGGCACCTGCCCAGTGATAGCGAATGGAAAACCCTTTTCACAGCTGTGGGTGGTATTTCAACTGCCGGTGCCAAGCTCAAGAGTCAGAGCGGCTGGGAAGCCTATAGCGGCATCACTAACGAAGACGCCTTCGGGTTTTCTGCCTTGCCCGCCGGTCGCAGAGACTTCAATGATGGCAAATTCAACGGCGTTGGCAGCCGCGCGTACTTCTGGAGTTCTACCCCAAACGACTACGTCTGGAATTCTACTGTGTACTCCTATGCGTCCTTTCTGTCCCTGAGCTTCAACGATGACGAAGCGGACCTGGGCGATCTCAGAAAGGACAACGGGTACTCGGTTCGTTGTCTTAAGGATTACAAGTAGAGATGCATACCCTGAGCAACGTCACTGTCGGTTGCCTGGGTGGACCTATTTCAAGGCCTGCGTCATAAACCGCTTGAGCTTCTCCAGGAAGATTCAAAGTGGTAATTCCCGTTGTCGAAGAAGTGAATGCCGCTTGCGTTCTTAATGCCTGCGTCGGCGATGCGCTTGCGGATGGTTTCGAAGGCCTCGTCGTCGCAGTAGCAGTCCGTGCCCGGAATGTCGGTGCAGTCTATTCATGTGGCCTCTCCGGAGCGCCTTAGGCCTTCCATAAAGGGCTAGTTCTCATAGAGGTTTGTAAAATTGCAGACGGTGATGGGCATGTCATTCCAAATTATAGTTTTAAAACGGGGTCTTAGGGGCAGAGCCCCTAGGAGAAGGGGTAGCGGAAGACGCGGCGGGATCGGCAAGGAGATCCCCGCCTGCGCGGGGATGACAATGAAAGAGCGTCGGGGTGACACGACCAAAAGGGCCGCGGCTGGAGCGAGGGGAAGGCTTTCCCCTACATATTTCAAGAGTCTATTTCGCCCTTCGTCCCTAACCACCAACCACTAACCACTAATCACTTTTTCTAAATTTCCCCCGTAATTTTTAAAAGGATACCACAATGGAAATCCCCGAATCTTCGAATTTTGTACAGGACATTATCGTCAACGACCTCAAGACGGGCAAGCGCACCAAGGTGCATACCCGTTTCCCGCCCGAACCCAACGGCTACATCCACATCGGGCACGCCAAGTCCATCTGCCTGAACTTCGGTACGGCAAACAAGTACAAAGACTTCGGTGGCATCACGAACCTGCGCTTTGACGACACGAACCCCTCCAAGGAAGACGTGGAATACGTGGACTCCATCCGCGAAGACGTGAAGTGGCTCGGTTTTGAATGGAAGGGCGGCGAATACTTCGCCAGCGACTACTACGACCAGATTTACGCCTTTGCCGAAAAGCTGATTGAAATGGGCAAGGCCTACGTGGAAGACCTGACCCGCGACGAAATGCAGGAATACCGCGGCAATGACGCCGGCAAGCCCAGCCGCCCGAGCCCCTACCGCGACCGCAGCATCGAAGAGAACATGAAGCTCTTCCGCGAAATGCGCGACGGCAAGTACGCCGACGGCGAGAAGTGCCTCCGTGCGAAGGTGGACCTCGCTAGCCCGAACATGAACATGCGCGACCCGGTCATCTACCGCATCAAGCACTGCACCCACCACCGCACTGGCGACAAGTGGTGCATCTACCCGATGTACGACTTTGCCCACCCGCTCAGCGACTGGATCGAGGGTATTACCCACTCCATCTGTACGCTGGAATTCGAGGCCCACCGCCCGCTGTACGACTGGTTCCTGATCGAACTGGGTCTGGACAACCGCCCGCAGCAGATTGAATTTGCCCGCCTGAACCTGACCTACACCATGATGAGCAAGAGAAAGCTCCTCGAACTGGTGGAGACGAAGGCCGTGATGGGCTGGAACGACCCGCGTATGCCGACGGTTTGCGGTTACCGCCGCCGTGGCTTTACCCCGAGCTCCATCCGCGAGTTCTGCGACCGCATCGGCGTTTCCAAGGCCGACTCCATGGTGGATGTGAACCTCTTGTACTTCTGCATCCGCGAAGAACTGAACAAGACTGCGAACCGCGTGATGGCGGTGATTGACCCGGTGAAGCTGGTGATTGACAACTGGGAAGACGGCAAGGTGGAAATGATCAAGGTTGAAAACAACCCCAACGATCCCGCCGCCGGTACCCGCGAAGTCCCGTTCGGTAAGGAACTCTACATCGAGGCCGACGACTTCATGGAAGAGCCGCCCAAGAAGTACTTCCGCCTCAAGCCGGATGGCGAAGTCCGCCTGAAGGGCGCCTACTTCGTGACCTGCAAGAGCGTCGAGAAGGATGCGAACGGCAAGGTGACGTTGATTCACTGCGAATACGATCCGCAGAGCCAGGGCGGCGAGACTCCCGATGGCCGCAAGGTCAAGGGTACCATCCACTGGGTTTCTGCGGCACACGCCGTGGACGCCGAAGTGCGCCTCATCAACAACCTGTTTACGCTGGAAGATCCGGCGCAGGTTCCCGAGGGCGAAGACTGGCACGACTACCTGAACCCGGATTCCATGGTTGTGAAGCAGGCCAAGGTGGAACCGAGCCTCGCGAACGCCAAGTTGGAAGACCGCTTCCAGTTCATGCGCCAGGGCTACTTCTGCCTCGACAGCGAAGATTCTAAGCCGGGTCACTTGGTGTTCAACCGCACGGTGGACCTGAAGGATTCTTTCGCAAAAACCGTCGCGAAGTAATTCGAATTATTTGTCTAAAAAAGCCGCTCCGAATTAATCGGAGTGGCTTTTTTTTGTCTTTATTTCCCAAAACTCTAAGAATGATAACATATATTGATTAAAAACTAAATAATTATATATTTGATTTTATAAATTGCTCAATATATATTTTGGGTGTACCTGGATAGCATGTGCTGTCTGAAAAAGAGAGGAACCCAAAATGAAAACGCTAATCAAGATATCGATGATGGTGGCCGTTTTCAGTGTTTGTGCCGCCTTTGCTGCTGATAATCACGCTCCGCTCCGTGCCAGGGTAGACACCTCGGCGGTACTTTTGGGCAAGGACGCCTCCTTTGCAAGGCTTTTACGGGTTACCATGAAGGACGGTTCCGTGGAGGAATTCCTGGTGGAATCCGTAAAGACCCTTACCTTCCAGGCCAATCCCAACGACAGTTCCAACATTTATGACGATGACGAGGAAGAAGACCCGGAAAGGTCCGACGAACCGGACAGGACTCCCGAACAGCAGTCTTCCAGTTCGGTAACGTCGTCTAGTTCCTCAGTATCGCCCATTCCTGATAGCTCGTCGGACGACGGCAAAACGCCCAGTTCTGGCAGTAAGGGCGACGACGAATCGTCTGATTCCGTAACACCGTCTAGTTCGTCTGTCGAGCCGTCCAGTTCTTCGGCGAAACCTGACGGAAAATCCTCCAGCAGCGTCGTGCCGTCCAGTTCTTCGGAACCGCCCTCGGCAATTCCGAACAACATCACCTACGCCGGGACTCGCATTGGCTGGAATTCCAGAAACCAGACACTGTCCGTGTTCTCGAGGCAGGGCGGAGACGCCCGGTTCACGGTGCTGGACGTGCAGGGCGTTGTAATCGGGAAAGGTAATTTGTATGTTTCCAGGGGTGTCACGTCCATTTCTCTGGATTACCTGGACTTGCCCAAGGGAAACTTTGTAGTCAAACTTGAAATCGGTAACACAAAACTTCAACAGGCGATTGCCGTTACCGGAAAGTAAGGAGGCCCATCATGAATTACCGTATCATTACATCAGCGGTCTTGGCCCTTTCGCTTACTTCATTCGCCGGCCAGGCCTACTTTATCTTCAAGAAGGACTCCACCTACACGGCGGGGCTCCTGGGAATCGATTCCCTTAACTTTCCGAAGGACCGTCGTGGCGAGACGGACTCCCTGTTCATTGCGGGCTACGGTCTCAAGGCTTTTGACAGGGTACCCCTGGCCAATACCGAGGTGTCCTTCAAGACGGACTATTACGATGCCGAAAAGCTGTCCGTGAATGTCCAGTCCGGAGCCCGGATTGGCAGTTTCCTGTTCTACCTGAGGGATGTGGAATACATCGACTTTGTCAAGGTGAACAGCAAGAGCGATACCGACGGAGACGGGCTTTCTGACATAGATGAAATCTACAAGATAGGCACCAATCCCCGTATGGCCGATACCGACGGCGACGGCTATGACGACGGCACCGAGATGAACCTGTTCAACCCCCAGAATCCGACGGTCTGGAACCCCAACGTGGCGGACTTGCCCAAGCTGGAAGTGACCATGACCATGACGCCTTCTGTGACGCTTACCCGCACGACCAGTACCGGGACAACCAGGTCCAGCACCATTTCCGAAGGGGAGTCGGTTCAGACCGCCACGGGCGTGAGCAACAGCGAGACCCAGTCGGCCTCCCTGATGAGCGCCTGGAGTTTCGGTATCCAGGGCGGCTACGCCTCCAAAAGCTCGACATTCCTGGTGAATGTGGGCTATAACGGGAGCTACACCACTAGCACGGGCCACACCATGACGGAAACCCAGTCCACCTCCATGACCAGGAACTATAACCAGGCCATTTCGGAGGCCATGACCCAGGGCGAAACCATTACGGGCGGCTCCATCAGCATGCAGGCCCGGATTACCAATACGGGCAAGGTGGCCTATTCCATTGAGAATCTGATTCTGAATGCCAGTACTTACACGACCTCCGGCGATATCCAGATTATCGCCGAACTTTCGGTAGGCGACGGAGCGGGGGAGGACAAATGGACCAAGATTACGTTGGCTCCCGGTGAATCCAAGGAACTTCAGTTCTGGAAGGGCGGGCTCCCGCTGGATGCCCTGAACAACCTGGTTTTCAATCCGGGTGCCATTTTCCTTTCGGCAAGCGCCTACAAGATTACTACCGAATATGACGGCAGGACAAGCGACTTTACCGAGGCATACACCAAGGCGTCGGCCAGTACGGCAAGGATTACCATCGATAACGGGATGTATTATGGCAACAGTGCGAACCGCATCCGGGAGTACCGCGTATCTACCAATTTCCGCTACAACGAGGCCTACTCGGGCAAGGACGATTTCCACAAGCCCGTTTCGCTTTCCGAAATCCTGGACATCTTGAAGATTCCCTTCCGGCAGGATTCCCTGAAGGTTGGCGGTGAGTTCCGTTACGGGCTCAAGAGCCTGGGAGACCTGTCGTACGCTACGGCGGACGGCGATACGGCCTGCTGGTTCGTGTCTATCGTCAAGGCTTCGGAACCTACGGTGGCCGTCGTTCGTTCCCTGCAAATTGGGAGCTTTGACATGGACAGCCTGATTGTGGGTGCCGGAGACCAGGTGCAGTTCATGTACAACGAGGACCGCGACCACGACCATGTGCCCGCCAGCATGGAGAATATGCTGGGAATCAGCGACGAGAAGGTGGACAGCGACGGCGACCAGATTCCCGATTTCGACGAAATCAACGGCTGGACCAAGATAGCCTACACCTACGACAGCGTCAGCGTGCCCATGCTGAGGGCCGGTGTCTGCGAAATCACGGATACCATGATGGTCAAGGTGGACTCCAAGCACAAATACTGCTTTGTCTATCACCATCAGGGAGCCAAGTACGATATCTCGGTGCCCTGCAGGGAGGTGGAATTCAGCAGTGTGGGTGCCCAGTGCTACCGGCCCTACGCCATCAAGTTTATCAGGCCGGAAAATGTCAGGGGTTACGATACCGTGGCGGTGACCGTGGATTCTGCGGAGGTGGGACCCTTCTTCACGAACCCCGCCCTGAAGGATACCGACGGTGACGGCCTTGACGACAATGTGGACCCGAATCCCAATGTCCGGGAAGCCTCTACCAAGTCCAACATCGCAAGGATTGCGGTTCACGATGTTTCCGAGGACAGGGATGTGGCGGTGGCAAGGACCTGCCGCATGGAAGGCCTGCTTTGCGTGGATTCCCTGTTCGTGACAGACTCCATCAGGGGTGCAAGCGTTACGGTGAACGTCACTACGGCGGAACCGGTAAAGGCGAACGGCGGCGTGAACGTGTTCTCCGGCAAAAACAGGGTGCCCGTGATTGCCGAGGGAACCAAGGGTTCCGGAGCCGATGCGGTGGCTATGGTGTTCAAGTTCAACGTCGCTAACCTGTCTGCGGCAAGTGCTGACACCCTGAAAATGGTGGTGTATTCCGAAAGGGGGGATTCTACCACTTACCGCCTTGTTCTCCGCTCCCTGATTGCCGCCCCTACGGACTTGGTGCTGGGCCGCAACAGCGATCGCAATGCCATTATTCTGAACTGGGTGGCAAACAAGACCGACCCGAGAATCCTGGGTTACGTGGTTCTTCGCGCCGAAGGGGGCAGGAACTACAACAACCCCTCTCTGACCAAGTACTTCATGGAACCCACTACCGTAAAGCCCCAGGACGGCTATGCCCTGAGTAGCGGTATCACCCTCGTGAAGGTGCTTGGCCCCGGCGAAGAAACTTTCACCGACAAGGTGGGTGGCGGTTCTCCCTACTACACCTACAGGGTGTATGCCTACGCCAAGGCGGGCAATACCTATGTGTTCTCGAATGGCTCCAACGTGGCTACCCGGAGCGTGGGCCGTATCAAGTTTCAGTTCCAGATGACTGGACGCGGTACGGAATACCTGTGGCATTACAGCAAGGCTCACCGTGAGGACTTTGTGACTGACGCCATTTTCTATGATGGAACCAACACCAGGAACGCCCCTGTGCACCAGTATACCTACTACTTCTACGAGGGCGGTTCTGTAGGGGCAGGCAATACCATTATTTACGAGGAATGGACGGACCGTGACATGAACCATGACGACAATTCCGTACCGGGAGACCACACCGTCTATTCTTACGAGATGGGCAGCCAGGGCATTACGCTCCAGCTGAAGGCGGCTGGCAAGGATTACGATGTCCGGCCGAACCACAGCATCTTCTGGCCCTACGAGAACTTTGCCAAGGTGCTGAAGGGTTCGTCTGAAGTGACCCCGAATGCGAAGGACAAGAGCGTTCCCAAGCGGGATTTTGTCGAGCACAAGTTCAACTACGGTGACCGCGGCATCGAATTCGATCCTGGGAACAACGGATGCGACAAGGATTGCGGATCTGAACCCCATGCGGGCTATAAGTTCAAGTTCGATTACAAGTGGGTCGATGACTGACAGTAAATTTTATACATTGTCAGTATGGCGTCCATAATCGAATATAAGGGAAAAAAGCCTGAGGTGGGGAAGGGAGTCTTCCTTGCCGAGGGTTCCAAGCTCATCGGCGATGTGAAGATAGGGGAGGACTCCTCTGTCTTTTACAATGCTGTCTTGCGTGGGGATATTGCCCCCATCGTGGTGGGCGAACAGACCAATATCCAGGACAATGTGTCCATCCATGTATCCACAGACGTTCCCGTCAAGATCGGGAACCGGGTCACCATAGGCCATAATGCCGTGATTCACAGTTGCACCATCGACGACGACGTTCTGGTGGGCATGGGGGCTATCATCATGGATGGCGTCCACATCAAGAAAAACAGTATCGTAGGGGCTGGAACCTTGGTCACCCAGGGGAGAGAGTTCCCTGCGGGTTCCCTGATTGTGGGTTCCCCGGCCCATATTTCCCGTGCCGTTTCCGAAGAGGAACTGCACCACGTTCGAGAAGGCGTGGAACGCTACCTCGTCGTTAAGGACGAACTTTTGCAACAAGAAGAAACCTAAATGCTCAAGTTCCATTTTCTCATCAATCCTATCAGTGGCGGCGGTCAGGGGAAGGTTATTTTTGAATTCCTCCCTGAGATTATGGCGTCCATGGATTACAAGCAGGAGGAATGGAAGGCTGAATTTACACAGGCCGAAGGCATGCGGGAGCAAATCCAGCAGGCCCTGGAATCGACAGAAACTTTGGTGGCCGTAGGCGGCGACGGGACAGTTTCTGCGGTGCTTTCCACTATGCTTCTGGGCGGGTTTTCCCAGAAGGTGAAAATCGGACTTATCCCGCTGGGCACGGGGAACGACCTGGCCCGGGTGCTGAACCTTTACAAGCCCTACGTGGACCGTGGCCTTTTGTTCCTGGTACGCAGGCTGGTGCTTGCGGGGGCTAGACCTTTCGATATCTGGAAGGTGAACGGCAAGTTCGCCCTGGCCAACTATTTTTCGGCGGGAATCGATGCCCGCATTGCCCACGATTTCAACCTGGACCGTGCCACGGGAGCTATCGCCTCCAATTCCGTCGTGGCCAACAAGCTCCATTACGTGAAGCGGTTCTTTGCCGACAGGGATTACATGCTCAAGTCGGGTTCCCTTGCCTATGTGGATGCCGCGGGGGAAAAACACCAGGTGAATGTTTCCGGTCACAGGACGGTGATCGTGGGAAACATTCCCAGCTTTGCCAGCGGGGCCAATCCTTTTTTCAGGTCCAACATGGCGGACGGTCTGTTGGAAGTGGTGGACGTTCCCAACATGCACAATTTCTTGATGGCCATCGCCATCGGGAACATCCCGCTAATCGGGTTTATCTACAAGAAATATTTCCTCCAGTCCAAGAAGGTCAAGTCCGTGGAGCTCCGTCTGGATAAAGACGAGTTCCTGCAGCTGGACGGCGAGGATTTGAGCGGCAAGGCGGGAGAAACCGTGACCATCGAGTATGCCGCCCAGGTGAACATGCTGGCTTTGGACCCCTGATGAAACCGGTGTTGTTTTCTACAGTACGGGAATGGCTCAGTGCCGAAGGTTTGACGCAGCCGTTTTCGGGAATGGACTTTGCCGGATGCGATGATTTTAAACTTTCGGGTTTTGCCCCTCTGGAAACAGCGGGAGTGTCTGACGTGAGTTTCTGGGTGGGGGACAATTTCAAGAGCGACACCAACGTGCCCGGATTTTCGGACTCCGTTCTCGGACAGGTCCAGGCGGGGCTTTTGTTTGTGCCTGCTTCGCTGGTTGCCGGCCCAGAATCCCTGATGGTGTTGAAGGCTAGACTCCCGAAGGTCCTTGCTTTAATGCCTGTGGAAAATCCTCACCATGCCATGGTGGAGTTCTTGAAGCACTTTGCTTGCGATGGGGCTGACGGATGTAATGCCGATGCTATGAATGGTGCCGCCCGGATTCACCCCACGGCGGTGGTTGAGGGTGTTGTTGGCGAAGGTTGCCGTATCGGCCCCCATTGCGTGGTGATGGCCGACGCGGAACTGGGCGCGAACTGCGTTCTGGAATCTTCCGTGACGGTTTACCCCCATGTAAAGATTGGCGAAGGCTGTATTTTTCAGGCGGGGGCGGTTATTGGCTCCCGAGGTTTCGGTTTTTATGAGTACAAAGGGGAACGATGCATGATTCCCCATTTGGCGGGGGTCCGCATAGGGGACCGCTGTAGCTTTGGCGCCAATACCGTGGTGGCGGCAGGCTTTTTGGCTCCAACCTCCATCGGAGACGACAGCCATTTTGACTCTATGGTCGAAATTGCCCACAACTGCAAGGTAGGGAATCACGTGTTTATGGCGTCACAGTCGGCGTTGGCGGGCTCCGTTACCGTTGGGGACGGTTCCGAATTTGCGGGGGCCGCCAAGGTGGCGGACCACATTACCATCGGCAAGAATGTGCGGGTGGCGGCCAAGGCGGGAGTGACCCGCAATGTGCCCGACGGCAAGACCGTTTCGGGATTCCCCGCTCTGGAGATAGACCTTTGGCGCCGTTGTATGGTCCGCCTGAAACAACTCGGGAAAAAGTGATGCCAGCCTGCAAGACTTTTGAGTTTACGTCGCCGTCACTTTCTTATGGATCTGCCAGTGTCGCAGTCCAACTTTTGCCTCGGGATTCAAATCGTGCGCCCCGTATTTCCTGGAATGTGGGCGGCAGGCCCCTTTACCGCACGGACCAGGTCAAGCTCTTTGAATCGTTGCATTTTGACGTGTGCCGGACTACCATTTACAGTGATTGGGGCCTGGACGCAGATCGCGACGGAGTGTCCGCAGATCGCGATGGAATGCACGCAGGTTGTAAATGTGCGGCCCTTGCCACACCGGAACATCTGGCGTCTGTTTTCTTGCTTTGGCCGGATGTTTCCTTTGACGTGAATGTCGAAGGGGTTGATGCCGGTAGGGCGGCTATTGGGGCGGACGGTAGGGATGTTAATGGGAATGCCGCAAATCTCGTGCCGGAAATCCCCTTGATGGACGGCTCCGCCTTGCCGTTCTTCTTGGCCTTGCGACGGGAAGCGGGCGTGCCTCGGGAACTTTCGTTTTACGATGCTCCCGTGTCGAAACAGTGGGATTTGCGCAATGCTCCGGACCAGCCCTCCTATGGTTATGTCCGAATCGAGCCCTCTGAAGCTTTTGAGGTGGAGTACCGTCTGGACCGACCCGATGCAAACGGTTTCGAGTCTTGTGCCGCCCTTTCGGTGTATGGTCCTGAAGACCTGTACGGCGTGTTTCAGGCCAGGACTTTTATCCTGGAAAAGGAATATGAACAGGCCCGAGAGGCTGGCCTTTTGGCTGGTGCCACGGAAAGTTGCGGCCTTCTTGTCAAATCTCCTGTGGACAAGTCCCTTTATCGTGTTCCCGAAGAGCCTGCCATGCACAAAATTCTAGATTTGCTGGGCGACTTGAGTTTTGCATGCCCTGCATTGCCCAAGATTCGCGTTGAAATTTTGAATGGCGGTCACGCAAGCCACCATCAAATTCTAAAAGAAGTTTTGCCCTATTTGCTCAAGGTGGAGTGATCAGTGCGTAAGATATACATGGCCGGAATGAACCACAAGGTGGCAGAGATTGCCATCCGTGAAAAATTCTATATCCCCATGGATATCAAGACCCGGGCGCTGCAAGAATCCCCCTTTGACGAGCTATTGATTCTTGCTACCTGCAACCGCACCGAAATTTACGTGGCAAGCGACAGGCCTCTTTGCGAAGGTGACCTGGTGCAGTATGTGTGCGGTCTGGTTCACCAAGATTACGGCAGTTATGCATCGTACTTCTACTACAAGGAAGGCGATGACGTGGCAAGGCATGTGATGAACGTGTGTGCGGGCCTGGACAGCGTGGCCATGGGCGAAGACCAGATTCTGCACCAGATTGGTCGTGCCTACGAGACGGCCCACCAGCTTCACGGCACGGGAATTGTCCTGAACAAGCTCTTTCAAGAGGCCATTCACACCACCAAGCGCATCAAGACCGAGACCAATCTGAGCAAGCTGTCTTGCAATATCCCGTTTCTTGCCATGAAACAGGTGCAAAAGACCTTCGGGGATTTGGAAAACAAGACTGTCTATATCGTGGGCCTTGGGGAGATGGGTTCCCTGATGCTTAAGTATATGCAGGAAAATACCACCCACATTTACGCCAGCAGCAAGACCTTTGCCAACGCCCAGAAGTTTGCCGACGTGCTGACTCCGGTGCCTTTCGAGGACCGCTACAAGGTACTTTCGGACTGTGACGTGGTTATCCTGTGCAGCGCCTGCCAGGAACCTATTGTGACAAGGGATGAATTCGTTCGTGCTTTAAAAGACGCAGAACCCCTTTCTTTGTCATCCCCGCTGTCTTCAATGTCATCCCCGCGACCTGTGGTGAGCGAAGTCGAACCAAGGCGGGGATCTCCCCTCGCAAAAACGTCGTCATCCGAAAACGAGCCCCAGCGCCTCGTCATCGACCTAGGCAGCCCCCGCAATGCCGAACCTTCCATCGGCGACTTGCCCAACGTGCAGTATGTTTGCGTGGACGATCTGGAAAAAATCGTCTCCGAAAATCGCAGGCTCCGCATGGCGGAACTGGATGCCGCCCAGAAGATTTTGCAAGAGGGCTTGGAAGAATTCCTCTCCTGGTCCCGTATGGACGAGGTGGCGAAGGGCATTCATGTGCTGGCCGATAAGATGGTCAAGACCGCAGGGGAAGAGTCCGGAAAGCTGCTGGCCTCGCTCCCTAACTTGGATGAAGCCTCCGCAAAGAAAATCGCCATGATGTACGAGCGGTTCGCCAAGAAGATGGCCAACGATTTCTTGTACAAGGTGAAGGATTCCAATAGCCCCGAAGACGTGAAGGTGTTCCTGAAATGCCTGGAGGCCAACCTGTGAAAACCATTCGCATAGCCACCCGCAAGAGTGAACTTGCCATGACCCAGACCCGCCTGGTGGCGGACCGCCTGGTCGCCTGCGCAAAGTCTTTGGGCGAAGACGTGACTTACGAGCTGGTCTCCATGACCACCGAAGGGGACCGCCGTCTGGACAAGTCCCTTGCAAGTTTTGGCGGCAAGGGAGTCTTTATCAAGGAACTGGAAGTGGCACTTTTGGAGGGCCGTGCGGACATTGCCGTCCACAGCCTCAAGGACATGCCTGCCCAGGTGCTGCCGGAATTCAAGCTTGCCGCTGTGCTGGAGCGGGAAGACCCTCGTGACGCTTTCGTTTCGAAGGGTGGTGCAAAGGGCATCAAGTTTATGGACCTGCCTGCAGGTGCCCGCGTCGGTACGGGCAGTATCCGCCGGGTGGTTCAGCTGAAGGCTCTCCGGCCGGACCTGGAGTACGTTCCTATCCGCGGGAACATCCAGACCCGCCTTGCAAAGCTTGCGGAATTGGACGGTGTGGTTCTTGCGGCCGCAGGCCTCAAGCGTATGGGGCTTGCAGACCAGATTACGGAATATTTCGGCGTGGAGCAGGTTTTGCCCGCTTCCGGCCAGGGAATCCTCGCCATAGAGACGCTGTCTGAAATGCGTCATTGCGAGGAACGCTCTCTATCATGTCATCCTGAGGAGCGTAGCGACGAAGGATTCTGTCCCGAACTTCTTCCCCTTCTCGCTGCCGTCAACCATCCCGAAACCTTCGGCATCGCTCTTGCCGAAATGTCCTTTTTGAAGGCTCTGAATGCGGGCTGCCAGTTCCCGGTGGCAAGCCATGCTGACATTGTTCCGGCAGGCGATGCGAGCCATTCCGCCGTCTTGAAAATGCGTGGCATCTACTGGCACGAATCGACCCAGAGACTTCTGCAGGCTTGCATTCAAATGGAAATTCCCGCAACGGCAGGCGACGCCTGGTTCATCGCCCAGGGCGAAGCCTTGGCGGCACAAGTAAAGGTACAGATGGGCTAGTTTCGTTCAAATCACGATCTTTGAATCCTGAAGCCCCCCTTGTTTTTTTATATACAAATGCTAAATTTGCGTTACATTTTGGAAATGACAATGAATTAGGTCCAAGGTGGACCTACGGAGTTTAAATGGCTATTAACTATCTCGATCTCCCCATCGGACGCAAGTACCCCTACGAAGTGGACTGCGTGGTGGAAATCGGCAAGGACACCAACCTCAAGTACGAATATGACGAGCGCCTGCACGTGTTCCGCCTGGACCGCTGCCTGCTCAGCTCCATGAGCTATCCTTGCACTTACGGATTTATCCCCAGCACCAAGGCCGACGACGGCGACGCCCTGGACATGCTCATCTACAGTCCCGCCTCCATGATGACGGGTTCTGTTTGCACCTGCCGCGTGATTGGTGCTTTGGACATGACCGACGGCGGCAAGAAGGACTACAAGGTTCTGGGAGTGCCGGTCTTCAACCCGCGTCCCATCAAGGACATTACCGACGTGGACCAGATGTTCCTCCGCATCACCAAGAACTTTTTCCAGAACTACAAGGAACTGGAAGGCAAGGACGTGCAGATTGGGGACTGGCAGAACGCGGAATTCGCCCGTGAACGGGTGATTGCGGCCCATAGGGCCTACTTCCAGATGCAAGTCCAGGTTCCGGAAACCTGCTACCAGGAACCGGAAAGCGGCGACCACCTGCCTCCCGAAGAGTTGATATAACTATTTCTTCTCAATCCAATGATACCGTCCGCTGTAGCTAATTGCCTTGCGGATGGCCTGGAACGTGCAGCTGATTTCGACGGCTGCATTTTTCGGTAGGGAGGCAACACCTACGGCGGTACGGGCATGCTTGCCGTTTTCGCCCAAGATGCGCACGGCCAGCTCGGAAGCCCCGTTCAGCACAGCGGGCTGTTCGTGAAAATCGCTTGCGGACTGCACAAAGCCCTGCATCTGCACCAGCATCAGGGTTTCGTCGCTTTCCAAAAGTGTCATGGCGGCGGCGATGTTGTTCATTAGGCAAATCTGAGCCGCCTCGGTAGCCTTTTCTACGGAAATGTCCGTAGGCACCGTGCCGCAGAAGTTGGAGAAGTCCCCGTTGATGGAGGGCAACTGCCCAGAAACCACGATGGTATCGCCGTAGCGGGTGGCGGGAATGTAGGCCGCCAGCGGGGCCGGGCATTGGGGTAGGGTCAGTCCCAGTTCAGATACTTTCTCTTGAATGTCCTTCACGGTTCTCTCCTTCAAATTCTCGACAGTTACTTTTTCTTAAAGACCTTTGCGAAACAAAATATACAAAGTCCGATGATGGCGGCCCAGGAGGCTACCATAAAAATCAATCCGCTTGTAGAAAATTCCATGGTTATGCCTCCTCTTCGTCGTGTTCACCGGCTCGGCCCACAGACTTGGTTTGTTTATGCAAGATGGTGGTGAGTCTTGCAGTGCCCCCCTGCCTCCAGGCAAAGTAGATGGCAATATTCAAAAGGATTACCAGCGCAAGCAGGAATCCGCGCACGCCCCAGGTAAAGCCAATCTGGGAGAATTCGTGACCAAGGAAGGTGACTCGCGCATCGGCGGCCACATTGCTCAACAGCAACACGTCCATTCCGTCGTGGATCATCCACGCCACAAGCACAATGGCAAGGTAAATCGGGCACACGTACATGATGATAGGGCGGATAAAGCGGGGGAGCTTTAGGGCCGCTCCGTCGTTCATCAGGGCAAAGGCCTCGTTTTCGGGTTTGCCGTCTTCGCCGATGGTCTCGGACTTGTGGCGACCTAGCACAAAGGCAAAAATGAACGCCTGGATGGTGCCGAGCACCACCAGCAAGAAACTGCCGCCCCAAAAGTCCAGTTCATCGACGGCACCGGCGGCAAGGCCGAAGATGCCCACCAGGCTGCCCAGGAAGGTCACGGTACCTGTGGCGGCGATGGCCTTTTTGCGGTGGAACTTCAGGTCGTCTTCGCAGAAGCTGATCAGGGGCTGAATGATGGAAATGGCGCTGGTGACACCTGCAATAAAGAGCATGGCAAACCAGAGCGTCTGGAAAAATCCGCCGAAGGGAAGCTGCCCGAACACGAATGGCATGGTCTGGAATCCGAGACCGAAGGTGCCCAGCTTGGCGCATTCCTCGATGTTGTTGCCGGCGATGAGCACCGCCATAGGAATCACGATGGTGCCGCCCAAGATAATTTCGGCAAATCCGTTGGTAGCGCCGGCGGTCAGGGACGAAAGCACCAGGTCTTCCTTGGGTTTCAGGTAACTGGCGTAGCAGAACACGATGCCCATGCCAAGACTCATGGTAAAGAACACCTGGCCCGATGCCGCAAGCCACACGGCGGGGTTGAGCATTTCAGAGAAGTTCGGATTCCACACGAAGGCAAGGCCCTTGCCGATGTCGGTAACGGTAAGCACACGAACCACCAGGATAATGCCCATGATGAGGAGGATGGGCATGGTGACCTTGTTCACCCGCTCGATGCCCTTGCGCACGCCGAAGGACAAAAGCCCCATGTTGCAGGCGAAGGTAATCAAGAAGAACAGGATGGCGGCAGGAATGGGGCCTACCTTGGTGTTCAGCATGATGTAGTTGCCGAAGAATTCCTTCATGGGTTCGTAGCCGCCAGCCACAACTTCCATGAGCTTTCCAGTGGCGGAATAGTAAGTAAATGCCAGAATCCAGGACTGGATAAAGACATAGTAGAAGCTGATGAACAGCGGGGGTAAAAGTCCCAAGGAGCCCAGGTGCTTTGCCCAGGGCTTTTTACCGAGAATGTAGTGGAATCCACCCGGTGCGGTACCGTGATGGTGGAGTCCTGCCGCACGGCCAAGGGTCCATTCCATCCACGAAAGAGGAATGCCCAAAAGCAAAAAGGCAATCAGGTAGGGGATGATGAAAGCTCCGCCGCCATTGGTGGCCGCCTGCACGGGAAAGCGTAAAAAGTTGCCGAGTCCGACGGCAGAACCTGCCACGGCGAGGATTACTCCCAGCTTGGAACCCCAGTTTTCTCTCTTGTTTGACATTTTTGACTATCCTAGTTCCCTGATTTTTAATTCTACAAACTAAAACTTAACTCTTGTTTCCTCAAGCGGATCCTCGCCTGCGCGAGGATGACAATGCTCGAACCTCGCGCCTCGAACCTCTTGTAACCATCACGCCTCACAACCCACAACTCACTACTAATCTCACATTACACACTTCACATCTCCCTAACCACTAATCACTAACCACCAACCACTAACTATCCTCTCCCCTTATATTTCATCATCAGCATAGTGATGTCATCGTATTGCGGTTCGCCATCGGCAAAAGCGTCCAGCTCCGTCTTGAGCCCGTGCAGAACGCCTTCCAGGTCCGTGTTGCGGTTCTTGTTCAGGTATTCCGTCAGGCGGGTCTCCCCGTAGAAATCCTTCTGGTGGCAGGCCTCGGTAACGCCATCGGTATAGAGGAAAATGCTGTCGCCTGCCGAAAGGGTGATGCTTTCCTGGTAGTATTCGACTTTATCCATGGCAGCCAGCGGCAACTTGCGTTTGGGCGACCGCAGGAACTGGAAATCCTTGCCTCCGATACAAATCAGGGGCGGGTTGTGCCCTGCGTTGGAATAACTCAAGACTCCCGTTTCCATGTCCAGGACACCGAACCATGCCGTCACGAACATTCCCTCGTCGTCGCTCTTGCTCAAGGAGTGGTTCACCTTGGTGAACACCTTTTCGGGAGACAGCCCCAGCTTGGCCTGGTCCTTGATGAGGGTCTTGGTAATCACCATGAATAGGGCCGCAGGCACGCCCTTGCCCGAAACGTCGGCTACGACGATACCCACATGGGTCTTGTCGATAAAGAAGAAATCGTAAAAGTCACCGCCCACTTCTTTAGCAGGGTCCATGGTGGCAAAGATTTCTACGGATTCCGATGAGGGGAAATTGTGGGGGAGCATGCTTATCTGGATGGAGTTCCCCATCTTCAGTTCTGATTCCACGGCGGCTTTCTTGCTGGAAATGTCTGCCTGGATAAGCACCATGGTCTGCATCCGCTTTGTAGTGTTGTAGCAGACATAGATGATGGCCAAGAGGAATACCAGGTTGCTGTCGATACAGTAGAAGAAGTTGTTGATGTTGTAGTCCACCAGGAATTGGTGCAGGGCTTCCCCTTGCAGCTGGCTGATGGCGTCGGCAATGGCCGCGTCCATGGTGCTGGTGATGGTGATGATGGTTCCCGGAACAAAGGAGACCATGTTGATGTCCGGAAGCCCGTAAATAGAAGACAGGAACTTAGAAACGATATAGGCGATAGTTGTCACTATCGATACGTTTAGGGTCACTTTTTTCAGGTAGTAGCGGCAGCTCAGTACAATGGGAATGGCAAACAGGAGCTCCACGCCGTAGGAGTATATGACCGTGTAGAGGCTGATGGCCAAAAGTAAAACCACGAGGCCCACGTACTTGGTAAACTTTTTTTGGTTCAAGCACCTGATGGCAAACATCATGGCGATAAACAAGGCGGTCTGTAGCCCAAAAAAGAAAATCCCCCATGTGGCGGGAACGTCGAAGACGCCGGTAATGGAGCAGATGGCGATGACGAGGTAGATAAACGCCAAGATGCCGAAAGAACCTGCAATGAGGTTGTTGGCCTTCCATTCGTTTTCTTCGAACAGTGCCTGGGTAGATTCACTGAATTTTATTTTTTTGTGGGCCATACCAAGTCCATAGTCTAACTGCTTACAGGGGTAATATAATAAAATTCCGGTTGTAGCTCGTGGTGGTAATGTTTTTCTTGTCTTCCTGGTTTATCATGATGTTTTTCAGGACAAACCCCCGGAAAGAAGAGGTGGCGCTTATTTCGCTCGTGATGTCGAAAATCTTTCCGTCGTCCCTGAAAATCATCTGCACGTGCTTGCCTACAACAATGGTGAGTTCGGACAAGAGAACCTTGGGCGCATTGTGGTCTATCAGGAACATGTAAATCTCTTCTATGATTAGCAGGGCCTTGGTGATGTTCTTGCTTGAAACGCCTTCCTGGATCAGGAATTTCCGGACTTTCTGTTGGATGCTCATGGTATTCTCAGTGGTGACCACGAAGTCAAAGGAATAATGGTGCTTTTCGGATTCATCCAGGAACAAGGGGAATTTCTTTCCTTTGAAACGTAACAGGGACAGCAGTGTGCTTATAACGAGGGTAAGGAGCGGTGCCAGGGAAAGCCCCACCCATACGCCCGAAAAGCCAATCATAGCCCCGAAGGCAAACACGCACAGGATTGGCATCAGCAAATCCTTGAGAACGCAGATGGTAAGGCTGTGGCTGATGGACTGCCGCACCAAGAAATAGGAGGTGAAAAGAAAAAGCAGGGCGGTACAACACAGGGTTGGGCAAACTATCCAGAGGGCCTTGGTGGAAAGTTCCTGCAATAGGGGAGATTCGATATTGAAGGCGCGGGGAATTATGGGGGCGAAAATGGCTAGAATCAGGGTGAAGATCAGCCCTTCTGCCAGTGCCGCCTTTATGGAAATTTTCATGACCTTCCGCACGCCTTCTGGATTTTTTTCGCCATGGTAAACGTTGGCAAGGGGCGTCATTGCCTGGCCGATGCCGTCAAAGATGATGGTCAATTGGATAACGCTTGTCACGAGCGTCAGTACAGGCAGGTTGAATTCGCCATAGTTGAAAATAACGTACTTGTTCAGTATAAAGGTCTGTAGCCCCACAAGCAGGTAGAGGCTTGCATCGACGATGCTGTATTTCAGGGTGGCGGCGAGGAGCTTGAAACTGAAATGGAACCTGGGCCTAAGGGAGTTGGACTTGCGGAAGAAATGGAGGCACAGGGCAAGTATGGCTCCTAAGGTGCCGACCAGTGCTCCGACGCCGATGCCGGAGATTCCCATGTTCGTGCATGCCACGACGGAAACGGGGAGGCCCACTACGAGCAGAAGCACATTTGAAAGGTAACTGCAGGCCGCGTCCCCGTCCATGAGCACCATGTCCGAAAGCAAAAAATAGACGGGGTAGAGCATCAGCACGTACCGGTAGTAGCAGAAACAGTCCTGTGCATACTGGGTAATTTCTGGACTTATGTTAAGGTAGTTCAGGTAGATTTCGAAACAGGCACCGGAAGCGAAGTAGGTAATGGCCGAAAGCACGATTGAAACCAGGAGGCTCTGCCCAAAGACCTTGTCCGCTCCCGACTTGTCCGTTTCGCCTATCTTGTAGGTATAGACATAGCAGGTGCCGATACTTACGATGTCGGCAATCCCGATAAAGAAATTGAGCAGGGGGGTAAAGACGTTCCAGGCCGACAGCGCCCTTTCGTCAAGCACGTTTCCGACAATGGCCGCATTGGAAAGAATGACCACGATGGGGATAATCATGCCTACGGTGGAGGCTCCCAGCAGTGTCTTGAATCTTTCTTCGCAAAAAATCTTGTTACGGCTCATAAATGTCGCAGAATCGTTACTCTCGATAACATCAAATTATTATTTTCGGAGGTGTTCCCTGGTGCAAAAATCCATAATAACACCCCATGATGGACTTTTTTAAAGCTTTTTTCGAGAATGTGGAGCGAATGCCCGATACCGTTGCCGTGTCGGACGCAGAAAAGTCCCTTACCTACGCCGAACTGGACGCCCTTTCGGGGCGGGTACTTGATTACCTCGAAAGCGAGAACGTGGGTGCCGAAGACGTGGTCCTTGTAAAAATTTCCAGGAGCGCTTTCCATTACGCCTGCCTTCTCGGGGTCTGGAAAGCGGGAGCCGTCTTTGCAGGAATCGAGACGGGGGAGCCTGTTGAGCGGGAAAAGTTCATCTGTGAAGATTTAAAGCCCAGGCTTGTCCTTGACGACGCCCTTCTTGAAAGGATTTTCGGTGAGAGGGCCTCGGGTTCCGCTACTTCTGGGACTTTGGGCAGGTGCCGCCCCAGAAATTTGCACGACGGTGCTTTTTTCGTCTATACATCGGGCTCTACGGGGCACCCCAAGGGGATTCTCCATGAATATGGCTCCGCAGAACTGATGGTGCCTACCAATGTGCGAAACGCATCCGGCGAAAAAATGGTGGAACCTGGACACAAGGTGGCAGTCATTGCGTCCCTGAATTACCTGCCGGCCTTTTTCCTTTTTGCTTGGGCGGTGAGTTCCGGAGCCTCGGTTGCGGTGGTTCCCTACGCCGTTTCCAAGAACCCGGCTGTAATGCAGAACTATATGGCGGAGCAGGGGATAACCACCCTTTTTGTTACGCCCACCTACATAAAGCTTTTCAAGGAGTTTCCGCCCAGTGTCTGCCGGATAATCGTGGCGGCAGAAATTATCCGCGACCTTTATCTGGATAACGTGGAACTTTACGCCATGTACGGCATGAGCGAAACCGGTTCCATGCCCACGGCTTTCAAGATAGACCGCTCCTACGAAAACACGCCTATCGGCAAGCCCTATGGCGGCATGGAGGTGGATGTTTGTGAGGGAGAGTTGCGGGTGAAAAACCCTTATGTCCGCTGCTATGTGAACATGCCGGCGGAATCAGCCGAAACCTTCAGGGATGGCTGGATTTACACCGGCGATATGGCACGGGAGCTCCCTGACGGGAATATGGTGATTGTAGGCCGCAAGAATGACATGGTAAAGATTGACGGGAATCGTGTGGAACCCGGCGAGATCGAATCGGCACTCAGGAGGGTTCTGGGACTTTCTTGGGCGTGCGTCAAGATTTTCAAGGATGGTTCGGGCAAGGCGACCATTTGCGCCTACTATACCGACGATGTGGATATAGAATATGAATCCGTCTTTGAGGAACTTTCAAGGTTCTTGCCGCACTACATGTTGCCCAATCATTTTGTGCACCTGGAAAGTGTCCCCAGAAACAGCAACGGCAAACTGGATAAGCTTTCCCTGCAGTGCCCTGCCGAAGAGGCGTCTCACGCCCCCTACAGTGCCCCTGAAATCGATGGCGAAAAACGCCTGTGTGCTGCGTTCGAGACGGTATTGGATGTAGCCTACGTGGGTACCGATGACGATTTTTTTGCCTTGGGAGGCTCTTCTATCACGACCATGGAGGCCATTGTCGCCTCCGGCATGGCGGGGCTGGAAATGTCCGACGTGTATTCGGGACGGACCCCCCGGAAAATAGCGGCACTTTGGCAGAAACGGAAATTGTCGGATTCTGCGGAAAAGTCCGTCACTTCGCCGGCGACAGGAATTTACCCGCTGCTTCCCACCCAGCAGTATATCTGGAATTTCCAGCAGCGTGCGGTGGATTCCACCATGTATAACATCTACGCCTTGTTCGCCCTGAAAGAATCCGTGGACTTGGAACGGCTTGGCTTGGCCCTTTCACAGGCGGTGCTTAGCCACAGGGCTTTGCTTACCCGCTTTGAAAAGATGGCGAATGGGGAGGTCACCCAGCATCTAGCCGACGAAAATCTTGTCGATGTCGCCTTTCCGGTAGAGCAAATTTCTGAAGCAGAATTTGTCAAGCTGAAAGATGCCCTGGTTTGCCCCTTTGACCTGCTTAAGGACAGGCTTTTCCGCATCAGGATTTTCAAGACCGAAAAGGGGGCGTTCCTCTTTACCGATTTCCATCACATCGTTTTTGACGGGACTTCCATCCATGCATTTTTGCGGGATGTGGAAAGGCTTTATGCCGGCGGTAAACCAGAAGACGATGGCTACGAGCAGATTTTGTCAAAGCGCCTAGATTTGCCCAATTCTCCGGAATTCCGTGCCGCCCTGGATCGCTTTGATGCCTTGTTCGGCACGGGAACGTGGGATTGTTGCCCCAAGACAGATTTTGAATCGTCGGATTTGTCCGAAGATATAATGATTTCGGAACTGGACATTGAACGCACCAGGTTGGAAAACTTCTGTGTCCAGGTCAAGATTGGCCTAAGTGCATTCTTTATCGCGGTCACCTTGAAGGCCATGGCTTGCTACAACCAGGCCCGCAATGTCCTGATAAACTGGATTTACAGGGATAGGGACGATGTGCGGGAATCCAGGGCGGTGGGAGCACTTTATTCCTCGCTCCCGGTGGGTGCCGATGCTTCGTTGGGGAATCTTGATTTTCTGCGGGAGGTCCACCGCCAGGTGCAGCAGAACATTGCCAATCCGGCATGTCAGTACACTCTTTACAGGAATCAAAACCGGCCCCATGACAGTCTGTGCGTCCTTTATCAGGGGAACATTCGCAATGCGAGTGGGGGAAGTTCCCTCATTAAGCGTAGGCTTGGAATCAAGCGGCCTAAAGCCAAAAACCAGAGCATCTTTGACCTGGAAATTTTGGACGCAAGAGATCGTTTTGCTCTCATGTTCGACTACGATAGCGACAGGTACAATCGGGCAAGCATCAAGTCGTTTATGGCCCTGTGGAAGTCACAGGCCCGCGAATTTGTTGAAAACGCGTCTTCTGACGAGTGATTTTCCTCAATTTGCCAAACATTTCGGTGCTTTTGACGAACAAAAAAAGCAAAAATGTATTCTAGAGCACATTTGTGTGTGGGGCTTGTTTTAATTTGTGACGAATGTAAGAAAAAATTATACATTCTGAATAAAAGTTTAACGTCCTTGCACAAGACTAAGAAAATGAACTGTTTGCATAAATCCATCGCATTATTGTGCGCAATGACCGTGTCCGTTTTGGCCGCAGAAGGGGAGGCATTAACTGCCCAGACGCCGCCTGCTGAAGAACCTGTTGCAGAAGCCGCTCAAGCCGATGCCGCCCCTGCAGAATCATCCGTAGAACCTGTCGCTGAAGCGGTTGCGGAACCTGCAGCCGAGACGCCTGTGGAAGCAGCCGTCGTGGAATCTGACCAGGCTCCCGCGTCGCAACCTGCGGTCGCAACGGCTCCTGCTGAACCTGCGAAGGCTCCTGCCGAGTCCCAGGACGGCGCACAGTCGGCCTCCATCTTTGTGCAGGCCCCTGCGGTATTCCACCAGCGGGAGGCGGAACTTGAAAAATTGAAGAAATCGCTGCAAGGCAAGAACGAGGGCCTAGACTCTCTGCTTCTGGAAGCGAGCCAGATTGCCAAGAAAAACGACCAGTGCGCCACCATCAGTATCAACGACGTGATGGGGGATGAGTGCTGGACTTTCTACCGGGTGGAACTCCCTGCCTTTGAAGAACGTTACATGCGGGTTACCGGCGAGGTCCGTCTCGGCCACATGGAAATGGCCCGTGGTCTTGAAGACCGCAAGTTGCAGATTGAGGCCTGCACAGAGGCCCTTTACAGTTTTGCCCAGAGCAAGGACCAATTCTTGAACCTGCAGGGCGGGGTATTCTTGGAACCCCTGAGTAATGGATTCCAGGCCAATTACGACTTTACCCTGCAGTATGAACCCAACCACCGCAAGCATTCCTTTGAAATCGCCCAGAAGTGGGGGGAGACCTGCCGGGAGATGGTGGTCCGCCAGGATGGGGAAGGCTTTGCTCCCTTCTTCCTCGAAAAGTTGGAAAAGTTGAATGCCGAACTGGCCAAGAACGGCTCCCTGGCGGTTTACAAGACCGACACGACGGCGTCGCCGGTGATCTTCATGGACATCGCCAGGCCCGTGCGCAGCGCCTACTACCTGAACGGCGTCAAGTTGTTCCACAGCCGTATTAGCGGTGGTCCCGCAAACGAAAGTAACTTGCGCATCAAGTTCGAGAAGGGTCGTGTCAACGTTGATGGCGAACCCGTGGTCATGAAGCGGGGCAAGCCCCAGACCTTCAAGGGCTCTGTGGAGTATAAGGAAAAGGCCACATCCATGAACGGACGCTGGATTTGGGAAAACCAGGGCAACAACGACGGGGTGGATTTTGGTCCCGAAGAGGACGATGCTGTCCTGGACAGCATTTACGCGGCGGAACAGACGGCGAAGGTTGCCGAACTGGAAAAACGCCGGGGTGTCCACATTACGCCTTGGTTAGGTATCACTGCGGCCTTTGCCCAGTTTAGCGACAAGAACTACAAGGCTTTTGAATTGGACGAGAACACGCTGATGATTATGCCCGACTTGGTAGTGACCCTAAGGTTTGCCTATGATTTTGGCGACTTGGGAGAAAGCCGTATTTCTCTGGGTGCAGGCGTCTATGTGGGAGCTGGCCTTGGAGACGGAAAACTTCAGCGCGTCTATGTGGCTCCCGTGGGGCAGTTCCACTTTGACTACAACAACTTCGGCTTGCGTGAAACTGCCATTATCGCCATTCCCGAAAGCGATTCCGAGGAATGGATGCAGTTCCGCACGGGCCTTTTCTACAGCTTTGGGAACCTGGGTATAGAATTGGGACATGACTTTGTGACGAACCTTGGGCAGGGCGGCTATATCACGCTGTTCTGGGAGATGTAGGGGGTGACTATGTTTTTAGACGAAAGACGAAAGACGAAAGGCGAAAGAATGTGTCATTCTGAGCGTAGCAAAGCGAAGTCGAAGAATCTTTTACTGATGTCCGCGCTTTCTCTCCAGTTCCTGTCCGGCTGCTCCCTTTACGATAACTACGACATTGACCTGATGAACGGTGGTGCCGCCTCTATCGAAAGTAGTTCCGCCGAGGAGTTGGTTGAATCATCCTGTTCTGCCGAAGAAATGGTTGAGTCTTCTAGTTCTGCCGAAGAGAAAGATGTTTCTTGTGATGGTATGGAACGGGGTGGAGTGGAATACGCCACCGTGGTTATCCATGAGAACTGCTGGATGGCGGAAAACCTGAATTACGAACCTGCAGCGGGACACTCTATGTGCTTTGATGATGATCCTGCAAATTGTGAGACATACGGAAGGCTTTACGACTATCCTGCTGCCGAACAGGCCTGCCCTACGGGCTGGCGTTTGCCGACCTCTGCGGAATACATTGACCTGCAGACCTACTCTGCCTCTCCAGCGGAAGAAGCTGGGGCTCATTTCAAGACCACCACGGGCTGGATTGGTGAGAACGGGGACAACAAGCTGAAATTCTCGGCCTTGCCGGGAGGATTTTGTGACAGCGGTGATTGTCTTTTCGTAGGTAAGGTCGGTTACTGGTGGACCAAGACTGAAAGTGTGATGGGAGAACATATGAGTTTGTACCTGAACGGAGATAGACAGGACTTTTCGGCCTCGCTTCCTCAGGATGACGAATCGTTCTTGTCGGTGCGTTGTATAAAGGACAAGTAACATGAGATATGTCGTATGTCAAATCTTGTTGGCTCTGTTGTTGGTATCGTGTAGTGATACTGACCTTGGTGACGACATTAACGGCAATAACACCCTTGCTGTTTATTCTACGGTAGAAGACTTGCCGCCCTGCACTATTGAAAACGAGGGGGAACAGCTGTTCGTCAAGTCCGAAGGCATTATCCGCGTCTGCGCCGATGATAAATGGTTTGCCACCATGGAGCGAGGTGGCGGTTGTAGTACCGAGATGCTGAAAGACAGTTCCGGCCTCAAGATCGTTTGTAACGGTGATTCCGTGGGTGTGGTGCTTAACGGTAAGAACGGCTCTAACGGTAAGAACGGAATCCTTCCGGATTCATCAGAAAATGACGATGTTGTCTTGGATTCCGAAAAAGTGGCGACTTCTTTGGAAGGGGTTAGCGGCTATTCTCAGAAAGGACCTTTTATCAATGGCTCCAAGGTGACCGTTATTGAACTGGAAAGTGGCCGTACCCTGAATCAGACAGGAAACACCTTTGAATCCAAGATTCAGAGCGATGACGGCCAATTCAAGCTGAATGCCCGCATGATGGTGAGCCAGTACGTGGAACTCCACGCAGACGGATACTACAGAAACGAAGTTTCTGGCGGAAATTCTGAAGCTCCTCTGACACTTTATGCACTGACCGACGTGAGAAAAAGGGATGGCGGCATCGTAAACATCAACCTGCTGACTCACTTGGAATACCACCGTGTTGTCTATCTGGTAAAAAACAAGAAGATGAAGGTTGCCGCGGCGAAGGATTCTGCCGAAAAGGAAATTTTTGGCCTACTGAACATCAATTCCAAGGATTTCTTTAGCTCCGAGGATCTGAACATTGCCGGCTCCAGTGAAGGAGATGCGGCGCTTTTGGCTTTTTCGGTGATGTTCCAGGGCAATCGTGGAGTTGCCGACCTGACAAAACTTTTGACAGATGTTGCCACCGACATTGAAAAGGATGGTTCCTGGGACGATGTTTCTGCCAAGGCGAAAATTGCAGACTGGGCAGAAAATGCCGATGCCACGGGTAGGCTCAAAACGATACGTGCTAATGTGGAAGATTGGGGCCTGTCGTCGATGGTGCCGAATTTCGAGAAGTATATCCGTTCCTTCTGGACCAAGGAATATGGCATACCTACGTGCGATAAGGACAATGTTGATAAGGTGGTGGCTGCCGGAGCGGAACGCTTGGCGGAATCCAAGAACCGTTTTGTCTGTGTTGATTCTGCTGGAGTGGGCTATATGTGGCGCAGGGCTACGAACCTGGAGAAGGATACCTATGGATGGCCGGCTGGGACCGATGGACAAATAAAGTCGGGCGACATAAATACGTCGGCAAAGTATGTTTATGATTCAGTCATGGGACATTGGCGCGAGATGACGGAGTTGGAAGAAATTTATGGATTTTGCAACGAAGGTGTAGAATCTGACTCTGCTGCAAGTGTAAAGCCGAACAAGTCCGACAAGATAGGGAATGAATATTACCCCTATGTGGTGTGCACAAATCGCCATTGGGAAGGGTACAGTGCCTACTATGCGGACACGCGAAAATATCCAAGCGAGGCTTCCGATGGATCGGTACGCCGAGGCGATTATACTACCAACACTTATGTTTATGAAACGGACCTTGGATTCTGGCGTGTTGGCTGGGCTGAAGAAGGGGAACTTGGCCAGGGCTGTACCGCTTCGAAGTATGGTCAGGTTGTCCATTTTATCCCTGATTATACGGATGCCGATTTCTATTATTCTTGCAGACCCGATTCTTTCCTTGTGGATTATGGATTCTTCAAGGGGTATGAATACTATAAGCCTGAGCAGAATGTCAATGGCCTTGCCAGTGATGACGAACATTGGGTTCAGACGCAGTTCCGCTGGCACGAGGATAACTACGAGGTAGGGGAGAACACCTTTACGGATGGCGCCTCATGTAATGACGGTGATATGATGCAGGGACTTAAAACGAAAGATTCTTATTTTGTTTGCGATGGGGGCTTTTGGCGTGCGGCGACTATACAAGAGGAAATTGCTACCGAATCTTGTACAAAGAATGGCCTTGGGTTTATATATAATGATAGCATAACTTGTGAGGCGGGAGAGTGGCATTTGACGAGTGTTTATGACTATTCCCCAGCACAGGTTCGTGAAAGGTTTTTTAATACGGCTTCTGTTCCTAGCGGTATAGAATTGGGGATTCTTCATGATGACCGTGATGGTCGAGATTATCGAACGATTAAGGTGAATATTAGGTTATGTCACACGAATATGGAACCTGAGTTTATTGAATGGATGGCAGAAAACTTGAATTTTGTAGAAGATGATGATTATCCGCATTTGAAAGGACATAATGCTTGCTATAAAAATGATTCCTTGAACTGTCTAAAGAGTGGGCGTTTTTATACATGGGCCGCCGCTATGAATATAAATGACAAATGGAATAACGGTGTGGCAGCAAATGCTCATTTGGTAGATGAGCAACATAAAGGTGTGTGTCCGGAAGGGTGGCATGTGCCGACTGAGACTGAATGGAGTAGAACGATGTATTATTTGAATTTTAAAGCGACTGATTGTTCCGAGAATTATAATGTGGGTATCTATCCTGTGTGGTCTCATATTATACCAAAACAGGCTTGGTATTGGGAAGGTTCCAATGATTTTGGTTTCAATGCTCTTTATGTAGGTGGGTATTACTATTTTGATGCGAATGATTTGTTTATGCCGGATGAAGCGCATTGGATTGGGTGGTGGTCGTCAAATGAATCGGATGAGGACGCATTAAAGGGAAAAGTTATAGCGACTAGAAAAAATTATGTTGAAGTGTCAACGGAACAAAAAAAACATGGTTTACCCGTGCGTTGTGTCAGGAATCATAATCTAACCCTAGACTAGTTTCTGTGAATTGATGTGTAAACATATTTTTTTGAATTGATGGACATGATGAAAGGGATAAAGTTTTTATTTGCATTTTTGCTTGCGGCTCTCGCCCTTACGGCCTGTAAGGACGAGTCGGCGCCGAAGCCCGCTCCCAAGGACGTGGCGGCAAATGCTCCTGTTGAAGAAGCTGTTCCCGAAAAAGCTCTCTTGAAGGCGAAGGTCCGTAGCGTCATCGGCACGGTGGAACGGGAAAAGTCTGATTCCTGGACGCAACTCAGGGTTGGTAAAACTGTGGTGGAAAACGATCACGTGCGAACAGCCCTAGAATCGGAACTGATTGTGAACATGACCGACGGTTCGGCCCTTAGGGTTCCCGAAAGTTCCAATGTCACCTTCCGTGCAGAACTCCAGGACAACGAGAAGAAACTCATTTTTTTGGACGTTCATTCCGGCAAGGTCCATTTCGACATCCAGAAACAGGAACAGGCGGAAATCTACTTCAAGACGGGGACGGCTACGGTGGCTATTCGCGGTACGGCAGGTTTTGTGGGGAAGGTCCAGGGCAAGACGGTGGCCTCCTTGAAAGAGGGTAAGGTGGAAGTGACCACGCCCAAGGGTAAAGCGACATCTATCGTCAAGAACCAGACGATTTTGGTGGATGATCAGGGGGATTCCAAGGTGCTGAAGCTGGAATCTTCGGGTACGGAAGCCCTGGCAGTAGCCATCGATTCCATCGCCAAGGCCGAAGATGGCGGTGCCGCCCTGAATACGGAAATTCTTGAAAAGTCCATGAACACCTTCGACAAGTCCTATGGTGAACGCCAGCGGAACTTTGAAAAGAATCTGCAGTTCAAGGCTACGGCTATTGCCGACAGTGTTTTTGTGCCCAGCGTAATGTTGCAGGCCCGTGTGACTCCAGGAACTATTGTGACGGTGTGGGGTGAGCGCGATACCGTTCCCGAAAACGGCATTTACCAGAAAACCCTCACCTGGGGGGATTCCGCCTACGGTACCAAGAGGTTCCTGGTGGGCTGTAGTGACGGCGACGTGGAACTGCCCTGCTATATGTGGGTCACAGAATACGTTCCTATGCCCGCTTTGGGAGACACGGAGCCTGCGGCTGATACGACGGCGGCCAAGCCTGCCGAAAATGACACGAACGCTACTGTCGAGGGCAAGAACCTGAATCTCAAGGTTTCTGTGGCTGGCGGCCGCAATGAGCGGGTCCATTTGGACTTGCCCGCAACGGAGCTCTCTACCAATTTGAAGTTTAACTTGGCCGGGATTACCGAGGGCGATTTGGGCGAGTTGAAGTCCCTGACGGTGCTGCGTAACGGCAAGCCTTTCAAGACATTCGATGCAAATGATTTGACAAGCCTTGCCTACGAGGTGCCTTTGACCATCGAACGTAACAAGATTGCGGATTTCGAGGTGGTAGCGACCCTCAAGAACGGCAAGAATTTCAGAGCGAAAAAGACCTACGAAGTTTACTGCATGGTGGCTAACCACCCCGGTGGAAAGGCCAGAAATTCCATTGTGCCGCCTGACCAGGAATATGAACGCCTAAAACAGAGCGGAGGCATAACGCATGAGTAAAAGGTATGAGGTGTGAGGTCGCACCATAGGTGCTTTGAGGTGTGTGCTAGAGACGTAATCCGAGTATCTTGATAATTGCTCCATAGCGTTCAGTAAATGAGAAATTAAAAAAGAAGGAAGAAAAATATGAAAAAACTGTTGTTCATTTCGATTTCTGCGGCACTCCTTGCGGCCTGCGCCAGCAACTTTCCCGTAGATAATGACCCTGCCCGAGCCCGCGCCAAGCAGGGCTATGCAGACCTGAACCAGGAAGCGGCAAACTATCCTAAGTCTTCTGCTTCTGCAGAGACCGCAGTGGCAGAACCTGCGGCTGCACCTTCCATTCAGGTTTCCAATGCTACCTTCAAGACAACGCCTACCGTCCTTGTTTCTCCGGCCATATCCGGCAAGATGGCTGGTTCTATCGACGTGATTCGACGGAATCCTCTGGCAAAAACCGCCATGGAAGTGATTAACGCCTACCTGACCAGCCGGGGCTATACCGTTGTAAGTCTTGAAAGTCAGGCCCAGTTGGACGAGGTGGTGCAACTCCAGAACGACATCGCCGGAAACGACGAGGACCTTTCCTATGTGGCGGGGCTTTCTGTAGGTGCGGACATCAACATCACTTATGCCGGGAGCATCCAGGAAAAGGACATCGTTATCGACCTGAATGCCAGCGAGGCCTCTACGGCGAACCTGTTGGCCAGTGAATCCGTGCGCTTGCCGAACAATGGCGACGATTCCCAGCGGGCCTTGGTGCAGCGGGCTATGGAGCAGGCTATCGTAAGTCTTGAAAACAAGATTCGTGACCGCATAGCCGCCGAACTGGAAAAGGGCGTGCAATACAAGGTGGTGGCCCACCTGACCGGGGAATTCACCGACGATCAGGCCGAAGAGATTTCCAATATCGTCTCCCTGCAGGTCCGCAAAAAGTTCAATAAGATGCAGGTGGTTTCCATGAGCCGTAACACCTACGACTTGATGGTCTATGTGGATCCCGACAAGTACGAGGATGCACAGATGGTTTATGGTGAATTCGTAGAATCCCTTTCAGGCCTTGCCAAGGTCCGCAAGCAGAATATCACCAAGAAGTTGATTATTATGGAAATCCAATAGAATTGTAGGGGCTAGAGACTAGGATCTAGAGATTAGAACTAAATCCTAGATCCTAGCCCCTAGATCCTAAATCCTAACCTCTTAACCCAGAGATAGAATATGGATATATTGAAGGTTATTTTTACCCTGATGTTGACGGCCTCTCTTTCCTTTGCCGCTAACCTGGTCTCCTATACCGCCACCTCTAACGTGTCCCAGAAGGATGCCGACAAGAAGGCCCTGGAAGGAGCGGCCATGCAGATTGGCGCCAAGGTGGATTCCAAGATGGAAACCCGCGTCTCGGAAAAGGCGGACGGTTCTATCGAGAAGACCATGGACAGCAAAAAGACCGTTTCTACGAATGTTCTGCTGAAAGGAGCCAAAATTCAACCAGGCCCTAAACAGAATGGCATGTTCCAGTCCACGGTAACGGTGGATTTGGACCAGTTGGCCTCCAAGATTTTGTTGGACTTGAACCAGATAAAGGTCCAGATGAAGTCCAAGGATTCCCTGATTCGCCTGGACATGCTGGACCGTGATTATCGCAAGATGGAAGCGGACATGATCCAACTGGAAAAGCTGGCGGGTCAGTATAACGACCAGCTGGATGCCCTTTCCTTTGTGCAGGCCGTTCCTAAGGAGTTGCAGCTGGAAACCACCATGGGAGAGCTGACGGAATTCTTGATTTCGTCAATGCAGACAGTGAAACTTGAAACCGAAGAAAAAGACGGCAGTTTGCGTGTAGTAGTGTCCGATTTTGCAGGCCCTATCGCCAATTTCCCTGTGGCCTTGACCCAGGATGGCAAGAATGTGGCCGTGGCCAAGACGGATGCCAAGGGCGTGGTGAATTTCAACTTGAAAAAAATCAAGAATCTTAAGCCCAGCGGCGATGTGACCGTCCATGCCGACATGAATTTCAAGTTTGTGCGGCAGTCGGCACTCCAGAACGTGAACGTGACCTATGGCGCAAAAAAGACAGGTGTGGCTTACCGCCTCTCTTGCAAGGGAACTGCCGCCGAATGTGGGGCTCTTCAGAAATTTTTGACGGATGCGGGTCTTACCATTGCCAACCAGGCCGGGCTACCGGAACTTTCCGTTACGCTGGAATTCAGTGACAAGGACAATTCCGCAAAGACCCTTACCACCTCACGGGCAACGGTGAAGTTCAGCTGTGCAAGCAAGGAACTGGTGGAGCTGCCCCAGGGCGTGGGCCGCGATGCCGAAACCGCTCACGTGAAGGCTATTTCCAAGTTGTCGGCTTTGAAAATACAGGAAACCTTCGCGACCGGAAAGTGATTTGATTCGTCAAGTCTGGAGCTTGAAAGTCCGGCTTACTTGAGCCGGATTTTCTTTTGGGCGTAGATAGACTGCCCGCCGTTGCAGGCATAGGCCAGCGTACACACGGTAAAGAAGGCGGGGAGGGTGTCAAAACCGAAAATTTCGGCCCCAACCAGGATGGGGGCAAAAAGCGTGTTGGTGGCTCCGCCAAAGACTGCCGCGTAGCCGAGAGCCGCAGCAAGGGGGAAGGGCACGCCCACGATGGTAGCGATTACCGCTCCGAAGGTGGCGCCGATGGTGAACAGCGGGGTGACTTCGCCGCCCTGGAAACCCACCGAAAGTGTCACGATGGTGAGTACCATCTTGAAGAGCCAATCCCACCCGAAAATTCCAGCGGCACTGGCAGTTGCCGTTCCTGGATTGCCGAAGCAGATGTCGGTGAGGTTCGTGCCCAGGCCGGAGTAGCGGCCCTGCCAGAGCAAGAGCAGCAAAGCGCTCAGCACGATACCCATGATGGCGACTCGCTTGAGGGGGTTCGGGAACTTTTCTGCAAAGAACTTTCTGGAAAACTTCAGTAGTTTGGCAAAACCGCCGCCTACAATTCCAAAGAGAACGCCCAGCAGAGCGAGTTTCAGGATAAAGTAGATGTCAAGCCCGTTTTCTCCATAAAACAGGCTTGACACGGTCCAGTCCGGCGAAAAACTGTTCAGGCTCACAGTGAACTTTTCGTAGCCGATCATCTCGGAAACCTTGTAGGCGCTGACTGCCGCCGCCACCGCCGGGAGCAGCGCCGCCATCTCCAGATGACCGGCCAGCAGGATTTCGAGGGAAAGGGCGATGGCCGCCATAGGGGTCTGGAAAAGCCCTGCAAATCCGGCCGCTATACCTGCCACAAGCAGAATGCGGGGAGCGTTTTCCACATGAATCTTGGAACTCATGTTGTGCCCGAGGGTCGCCCCGATTTGCATGGCCACGCCTTCGCGGCCGGAACTACCGCCAAAGAGGTGGGTAACCCAAGTGGTTGCCATAATAAGCGGGATCAGGCGCAGGGGAATTTCTTTTTCTTTTCCGTGGGCTACGTCAAAGATGATTCCCATGCCTCGTTCGGAGCCGTTGCCAAGTTTTTTGTAGGTGAATACGATGGCAAGGCCTGCCAGGGCCAGCCCAGGAATCCAGTAAAGCGGGTGGGCGTCGCGAATATCGCTGACATTCTGCAGGATAGACCCGAAAAAGGCGCAAAGGGCCCCGACAATGGCCCCGAGGACCAGAGCCACCACGATGAGCACCGGCTGTGAAATCCAGTGCATCACCTTTTCTTTGACTTTGGCCTTGGCCATACGCATGGCCTGTTCCTTCATTTCGGGAGTCATATTCTCGTATATTTCTTGCCAATTGTTGAAGTTCATCGCAAAGTCCTTTTTCGGCGCCAAATTTAGAAAAAGGCAAGAAAAAAATGTCGGCCTCGCGACCGACACTCTAATTTCTTTCTGGATCCTTCGCTCCCTAACGGTCACACAGGATGACGATATGGCTTACGCCTTATCGTCACTTGTTGTTCGCGCGAATCAGGTTCAGTGCGGAACCCGCCTTGAACCATGCCCACTGCTGTTCGTTGTAGGTGTGGCTGAGGGCGATGTTATCGACGGAGCCATCCTTGTGGTGGGCGACGAGCGTGAATTCGGAACCCGGAGCGAACTTGGTGAGACCAACGATATCGAACACATCCTGTTCTTGGATCTTGTCGTAGTCGGCAGCGTTCTTGAAGGTGAGGGCGAGCATGCCCTGCTTCTTGAGGTTCGTTTCGTGGATACGGGCGAAGCTCTTCACGATCACGGCCTTCACGCCGAGGAAGCGCGGTTCCATGGCAGCGTGTTCGCGGCTGGAGCCTTCACCGTAGTTTTCGTCACCGATCACGATGGAGCCCACACCTGCAGCCTTGTACTGCTTGGCGAGTTCCGGGACTTCCTTGTATGCACCGTCGTTGCCGAGAACCTTGTTGGTTTCGCCATTGAAGGCGTTCACGGCGCCGATGAGCATGTTGTTCGAAATATTTTCGAGGTGACCGCGGTAGTTGAGCCACGGACCGGCCATGGAGATATGGTCGGTAGTGCACTTGCCCTTGGCCTTGATGAGGATCGGGGCTCCAGCGATGTCCTTGCCGTCCCAAGCACCGAACGGAGCGAGAGCCTGGAGGCGCTTGCTTTCGGGGTTGATAGAAACGGTAATCTTGGAACCGTCTTCGGCAGGAGCCTGGTATCCGGCGTCCTTGACTTCGAAGCCCTTCGGCGGAAGTTCGCACTGTTCCGGCGGATCGAGCTTCACGGCCTTGCCAACGCTATTCACGAGGGTGTCGGTCATCGGGTTGAAGCGGATGTCGCCAGAGAGGGCTGCGATCACGGCCATGAGCGGGCTAGCCACAAAGGCGTGCGTGTTCGGGTTACCGTCGGCGCGCTTGGCGAAGTTGCGGTTAAAGCTGTGGACGATGGTGTTGAGTTCCTTCTTGTCGGCACCGGCGCGATCCCAGCGGCCAATGCAAGGACCGCAGGCGTTCGTCATAATCGTTGCACCGAACTGCTTGAACAAGTCGATGAGGCCGTCGCGTTCGGCGGTGTAGCGCACCTGTTCGGAACCCGGGTTAATGAGGAGCGGGCACTTCGGAGAAAGACCCTTGGCGAGGGCCTGCTTGATCATGTTCGCGGCCATGAAGAGGTCTTCGTAGCTGGAGTTCGTGCAAGAACCGATGAGGGCGGCACTTACGACCGGCGTAGATTCCGGCTTCGTTTCGGTAGCCTTGAGGGATTCTGCCATGTCGGTCACGGCGTAGGCGCGGTCCGGGCTGAACGGGCCGTTGAAGTGCGGCACGAGCGTGCTCAGGTCAATTTCGACGACGCGGTCAAAATACTTTTCCGGATTTGCTTCGACTTCGGGGTCGGCCTTGAGGTGTTCTGCAATCTTGTCGGCAGCGGCGGCCACGTCGGCACGGCCAGTCACCTTGAGGTAGCGGCTCATGGAGTCGTCGTAGCTGAAGGTGGAGCAAGTGGCGCCCACTTCGGCACCCATGTTGGCAATCGTTGCCTTGCCGGTAGCAGAGAGGCTGCGTGCGCCTTCGCCGAAGTATTCGATGATGGCGTTGGTGCCACCCTTAACAGTGAGGATGCCTGCGAGCTTGAGGATGATGTCCTTGGCGGTAGCAAAGCCCTGGAGCTTGCCGGTGAGCTTCACGCCGATCATCTTCGGGTACTTGAGTTCCCACGGGAGGCCGACCATGGCGTCCACGGCGTCTGCACCGCCCACGCCAATCGCGAGCATGCCGAGGCCACCAGCGTTCACGGTGTGGGAGTCGGTACCGATCATCATTCCGCCTGGGAAGGCGTAGTTTTCGAGCACCACCTGGTGGATGATGCCTGCACCCGGAAGCCAGCAGTCAATGCCGTACTTGGCAGATACGGACTGGAGAAAATCGTAAACTTCCTTGCTTTCTTCCTTGGCGCGCGGGAGATCCTTTTCGACACCGACCCGGGCGATAATCAAGTGGTCGCAGTGCACGGAGCTCGGCACTGCCACGCGGGACTTGCCGGCGGTGGTGAACTGGAGAAGGGCCATCTGGGCGGTTGCGTCCTGCATGGCAACGCGGTCGGGGTGGAATTCGGCAAAATCCTTGCCGCGTTCGTAGGTCCTGTTCTCGGCGCCATCGATCAGGTGGCTGTAGATAATCTTTTCGGCGATGGTGAGCGGACGGGAGAGCTGCTTGCGGGCAGCTTCAACGCGGGCGGGAATGCGGGCATAGACGCCCTGGATCATGTCGAAATTGAAAAGCATTTTTAGGTCTTAGGTTTTAGGTTATAGGTTTTAGGGGTTAGTATCCTTCTTAAAGTGTCATCCTGAGCGGAGCATCGAAGATGCGTAGTCGAAGGATCTAGTAACCGTTTGTTTCGGGTGCAAAGATAGAAATATTATCGGGTTACGATGCGGTGGCCGATATTGTTCCACAGGTTATCCACAAGCCCGTTACTCAGTTGGAGCCTCTGGGGGAGCGTCGTCGTGCGGTCATAGAGCATCTGGATGTATTCGTCCTTTTGCCCGCCAAAGTCCAGAATTTCGACGGTATAGACGCATGGAACCGCGGGATTGCACGAATTCCGGATGGCCACGACCGTTCCTGTAACCTGCAGGGTGTACATCTTCTTCGATAGGGTGAGGCCGATGGGTTCGCCGAGGTTCAGGACATTCAGCTCGTCGGTAAAGATGTCCACGCCGTGTTCCGTCAATTTCGTGGTAATACCCTCGATTTCATGCCCGTCCTGCTTTTTCACCATTGCCTTTTCGGCGGCAAGCACCTTCACGGGTTCGCCATCGGAATCACGACCCATTCCGAGGAACATGCACATGGTGAGGTAGTAGGCGTTGCGCAAAAGCCAGAAGAGTACGGCGAGAATCTCGATGTATCCCAGCATAATTACCATGTAGCCCATGTGGATGATGCCCGCGACAGTGAGGGCGAGCAAAACAGCAAACGGGGCGACGGTCTTCTTGTCGACCTTGTTGTGGAGGTTACGTTTGTCCTTCTTGGTCACCTTGAATTTTGAAAGGGTAATGCCTAGAGTTTCTTTGATTATCGGCATAAGCAGGAAGGGCATGACGGATGTCTCGTAGATGCCGCTCCAGCGGGCAGAAATCTTCCCCTGGCTCGTGATGCGGAGCGCACACATGGACATCAGGTGCATCGGTAGCCAGAACAGGGCAAGGTCGATTAGCGTACACTTGAAAATCGGGATGCAGAATACGGCGAAGGTGAGCGGTGCAAACAGATAGACAAGGTTCTTGATAGGGGAGAACCAGTAGAGCACGGAACTCAGGTAGCTCAGCTTTTGCGAGATGTTCAGCTTGCGGTTGAACATGAACTTGAGCTGCTTTGCGGTTGCGATAACGCCGCGGCCCCAGCGGGTGCGCTGCTGGATGTGCTCGCGGAAACTGGAGGGCGCGATACCCGAGGCTAGCGGCTGCGAAAGACCGAGGCTCACGTAGCCTGCCGATTCAATCAGCATGCCTGTCGCAAAGTCTTCCGTGATGGATTTCGTGTAGAATCCGCCGATATCTTCCAGGGCCTTGCGGGAGATAATCGTGTTGGATCCGCCGTAAATCACGCTGTTTGTCGAAGTCTTGGCCGCCTCGATAACACAGTAGAAATAGTCCTGCTCGTTGGGAACCTTTCTTTCGGCATAGAGGTTGTGCTGGAATACGTCGGGCGTGTAGAAACTCTGCGGCGTCTGGATAAACCCGAGGGGGCGGCGTTTTTCTTCGGGGAGGCTTGCGTTGATACGCTCGGCATCCACAAAATAGGGGATAGTCCTGAGCAGGAACTTCCTCTGCGGAATCATGTCGGCGTCAAAAGTCACCACGTAGGGCGAACTCGTGCGAGCGAGTGCTGCGTTCAGGTTTCCAGCCTTCGCGCCCTCGTTATTTGGGCGGTCGAAATAGTTTACGCCCAGTTCCTCGGCAAGCCCCCGCATTTCGCTACGGCGGTTGTCGTCGCAGAGGTAGATATGCACCTTGGAGCGGTCGGGGTAGTCCATGTGTTTGCAGCCGATAATCGTCTTGCGCAAAAGTTCCGGGGGTTCGTTGTATGTGGAAATGAAAATATCCACGTCGGGATAGTCTGTGTCGGCAATTTCGGGCAGGGGGTGTTCCCGCAGCTTGAGCATTCCGCTGTAGTGTATGAGCGATTCGATAAAACCGAGGACTTCTATGGCGAGCAGGATGCAGCTTCCGATGATGGCGACCCATCCGTAGGCGTACGGGATGGAACACGTAAAGCGCCAGCACAGATATATTAACGTGCAGAACGTGCTCAAGAAAAGGAACAGATCGCCGAGGAACTGCTTTGCCGGCTTTGAGTTGAATTTTTTCGCGCTTTCGTTCTTGCTGAATTTAAGAAGGTCGTCGTAGGTGCGGATTCTGTTGTAGCGGAAACGCTTCCTGATTTTCTGGATGAGGAAAACGAGAAGGATTACGATAAAGACGGGTATGGCGAAAATTCCCCAGACTAGGTAGGGCTTGGTGCGGGCGAGAATCTTGAAACTCGATACGGGCTCATAGATGAGCGGAATCTCGTTCGGGTCTTTACCCTGGAAAAGAGCCCGGGCGTAAAGTCCAGAAAGGCTCAGGTCTTCTTCGGTAAGGTATTCCACCGCTCGTGAGTCAGAGCGGATCATGGCGGATTCCTCTTCCTTGTTGGACATGCTCCAGATGGTGTAGCTCAGGTGCAGGGAATCCAGGGTGGCGTACCACAGCTTGACGCTCTCCAGGTCAATCTTTCCATCACCGCTGGCCTCGCAGAGGCCGCTTTCCGTAATGAAGATGGGTGTGCCGCCGCCTACGACTTCCTTGAGGAGCGCAAGCGATTCGCCCTTGTGGGAAGTGGCATAGAAGTGGAACGAATACATCACGTTGTCGAAGGCCACCGGGTCCTTTGCCGGCTCTTGGATTTCGCGGTCGTAATTGGGCGTACCGATGAGGATCAGGGCGTCGGGCTTGTGCCTGCGGATAACGGGGATTATGATATTCGCGTATTCCTTGATGTCTTCCCAGGTGCAGTCGCCATTGGGCTCGTTGCAGATTTCAAAAATCACGTTGGGAACGTCGGCATATTCCTTGGCCATCATGTTGAAAAAGTTGATGGCTTCGGCAAGGTTCTGGTTGGGGTTATTGTCGGTGAGGATATGCCAGTCCACCATCACGTACATGTCGTTTTCGATGGCGTACTGCACACCCTTCCTCAGGATTTCCAGGTTCTTTTTGCGGTCGCCGTTCACGTAGTCGTCGGAATACATGGCGAGGCGAATCAAGTTCGTGTTCCATTCCCGGCTGATCTGGTGGAAAAGCCCTTTGTTCACGAACTGCGGAAACCAGGTGAGGCCGTGGGTACTTGGCCCTTTAATGACAACCTGATTACCCTGCTCATCGAAAAGGTCGGTGCCTTGAACGTGGAGTTTGCCGTTAACAGAAGGCCTAGCGTTTATAACCTCTGCACTTGCAAAAGTAACGAAGGCAAAAATCAATAATAAGAAGAGACGAGCCATGAGACTCCTCCTAGCAAGATTCCTGCATATATACCGCCCAGCAGGTCGTCGGCCATGACGCCCCAGGCTCTGGGGAATTTCTCGAACCTGTGAATTCCCAACGGCTTCAGGATGTCAAAAAAGCGGAAAAGCCCAAAGGCGATGGCTAGGAACCATGGATAATGTACGATTGTGTACGTCGGGAGAAAAGCGAGTGTCATGAAAATCCCGCAGACTTCGTCGATGACTATCCAGCCGGGGTCCTCGGTGCCGGTGTCCTTCATCGCCTTATTTACGAAGGGAATTGCGGCAAAGAATACGATAAGGGCTGCTGCCAAGAAAAATGGGTTTATAAAGAAACCGAAATGGAATGCATTGCCTGAAATGGACCATACGTAGTTTCTAAATTGGCGAAATGCAAACCATGCCATGGGGTAGGCGACAATCGCTGCGGCAAGGCTACCCATGGTGCCGGGAGCCTTCGGGCTCATTCCCGAGCCAAAGAAGGTGGTTACGAGGGCGGTGAACCTGTCTGTCCTGCGCCATTCGTGAGTCACCCGTTTCTTACCGTATTTTTCTTTTAATTCTTCTTTATTCATCTCACACCTCTCACTCCACACCCCACATTCCTTACACCTCCGGCCACGCCGCCTCGGCACGTTCCTTTTCTTCGGCCTCCCGAGCGTTTCGGCGTTCTTTCCAGCGTTCCAGCTGGTCCCTGAATTCCTTACGGAGCCTTTCCATGCCGATGTTCTCCTTGGCGCTTATCTGGATAGCCTCCGGATAGTTCTGCAAAAGTTCGGTACGGCGTGCCTCGTCGGCGATTTCCACCTTGTTGAACACCCGGATTCGGGGCGTTTTTTCGTCGATGATACCTTCCAAAGTCCTGTGGGTCACTTCCAGGTGTTCGCGGTAATCCGGGGCGGCTCCGTCCACTACCTCCAAGATGCAGTCCGCATGAGCCGCTACGCCCAGGGTGCTCTTGAAGGTCTCAATAAGGTTGTGGGGGAGCTTGCGGATAAAACCTACGGTATCCGAAAGGATAATGTTCTCCCCGTCCAGAAAAAGTTTGCGGGTGGTGCTGTCCAGGGTGGCAAAAAGCTTGTCCTCTACGTAAACGTCGGCACCGGTCAGGCGGTTGGTGAGGGTGGACTTGCCCGCATTGGTATAGCCTACGATCCCAACCTGAAAGATGTCGTTTCGCTTTTCGGCCTGGCTTTCTCTGGCGTCCTCGATTTTGGCCAGTTTCTTTTTCAGTTCCTGGATGCGTTTGCGGATCATGCGCCGGTCCGTTTCCAGCTGGGTCTCGCCAGGGCCCTTGGTGCCGATGCCTCCGTTGTGCTGGCGGCAAAGATGGGTCCAGGCCCTAGTGAGGCGGGGCATCATGTACTGGAGCTGGGCAACCTCTACCATCAGGCGGCTTTCTGCCGTGATGGCGTGCTTGGCGAAAATGTCCAAAATCAGGCCTGTACGGTCCAGCACCTTGATTCCCGGCAGTCGCTGTTCCAGGTTGCGCACTTGAGAGCCCGAAAGGTCGTCGTCAAAAACTACCATCTTGGCGTCCAGCTGGGCTAGGGCATGCTTGATTTCTTCGACCTTGCCTTCGCCGATGAGGGTAGCTGGGCTAAAGTTCTGGACCCGCTGCAGGTAGGAGGCCGAAACGACGGCTCCTGCGGTCTCGGCGAGTCGGCCCAGTTCCGCAAGCTGCTCCTGGGCAAGCCAGGGGCGCACCTTCGGGGTGGCTATTCCTACGAGGATGCACTTTTCCTTTTCCTGCTTGTGCTCTGCGGGTTCTCTCATCTCGTCTTAATATAAAAAATGCAGTAACAATTTAGTGGAACAGTGAAAAACAAAAGCCCCGGAACTTTCGTTCCGGAGCCCTTGGGATTTGGGTGTTTTTGTGTGTGATTTTAGCGTACTATCCGCAGGCTCTGGATTTTACCAGTAGCTCTAGAGCGGATGTAATATATTCCCGAAGATTTGATAGTGGCGCTGTATTTGGCAGTTTCAATAGCTTGTTGTGTGCTGTGTGCGCTTAGGCGGCCGATGCGTACGCCATGGATGTCGATGATGTCGTAGTCGGTAAGGCTATGTGTTGCCATGTGAATGTTGTTTTCGATGGCGGCAGGGGCATCTGTTTTATTGGTTGATCCATTAGCGGAAGATTCGGGCATGTTCTCGCCAGAGGATGTAGAATTCGGATTGCTTGATGCCGAAGAAATCGGGTTGTCCGTGGCCGAGGAATTCGGGTTGCCCGACGCCGAAGAATTTGGATTATCAGAGGCGGAGGAATTCTGGTTGTTTGCGGATGAAGAACTGTTGTTGCTTGTCGTTGCCGAACTGTTGAGGGGATCGTCATCTTCGGCATTCTGGCCCTTTACAAAGTTAAAGTAGTCAATGTCGAAATAAACACCGGTTATGGTCAAACGCAGAACGTGCTCACCGACTTGATTTTCGGAGAAGGTTACATTTGCTGATACCTTATTGTAGTCATTATAATTTTCTTCTTCACCTTCTACGGCAGCTGCTTTATTTGCAGGGACGGCTATTTCATCGGTTATGTCGATACCGTCTAGAGACATCTTAAAGCTACCGCCAGCGTGATCGGCTGCAACGGCTGCAAAGAATGTATAATTGCCGGCTTCTTGGATATTGACGGTGTATTCGAGCCAGTCACCCTCATCGTTATACCCTACGACAATGCCTGAACCCCTCTTGTACAGGTCTACGCCAGTTCCGGCGCGGTAATCGGAGTCTCCGTCTTCGGCGGACTTTGATTCTTTATAGGAGTCATTGCCGCTCCCTTTACCCGGAATATCAAAGTCTTCGGCCTCAATTTTGCCGGGAATGGCCCATGGGGTGTTGGTGGAGTTGAAGGGCTTCTGAGGAACAGAATCTACGACGGTTCCACCGCCCATACCTGTGGTGTTTTTGCCGTCGTTCAGGTGCTCGCTAAAGTACTGCACGAGCCAGTTCATTGAGGCTCGGTTTGTGGCGGAGACGTTAGGATTCGATTTGACATCACCGTTGGGTTTCATTAACCCAGTGTTGTCACGCCAAGTTGCTCCGTCGATATATCCCCAGATGGTAATGCCAGCTATCCATTCCGTTTCCCACAAAAAAGGGATTTGTTGTGCAATGACGTTTTTCTGGGATTCGTCATTCGCTTCTCCGATGTCATATTCAGTGATAAACAGAGGAAGACCGGTTTCTTCGTGGATTTTTTTCAGCCTATTTGAGAAACTTAGCTGTTTGTTGCCCCATTGGTCTGTCCAGTCTTCTGCGCGAAGGTCCTTGCAATCGTGGCCCTGCTGACCGTATGCATTTACGGGAGCCCCGTTTTTGATAATGGTCTGGACAAGTTCGATACCTTCGTTCATTTGCCATGAAAGTGTATTGTAGTCGTTGTAAATGAGGACTGCGTTAGGCCAACGTTCCCGAGCCATTTTGAAGGCAGTAGTGATAAAATTGTATTGGTGCTTACCGTTCACTATACTGTCGCCACCGAGAGCCTCGATAATGTAGGAACCACCGCATGCGGCGTCATCTGTGCTGACGCCTTCGGCACCTTCGGCTGGAGCGAGATAGCCGGAGTGGTAATTATTGCCGGACCAAATCGCCTCGTTTACTACATCGATATATTCAAGGTCAGGGAATCTTTTTGCAACGGCGTCAAACCATTCAGTAATATATTCTCGTGTCTTTTCAACGGTAATGCTTGGGTTTTTCTTTTTGCACAGAAAACTTGGGTATTGGGATCCCCAAACTAGGGCGTGGAATTTGAAATGACGTTCACCGGGTTTTTCTTTTGCCCACTCGTAAGCGCCAGCACATTTGTCGTAATTATCCCAATTAAACACACTTGTTCCGCTCATCCCATTGGAAAGGGAGTGAATGGACCCCCATTTACAGCCGTTTTCGGGTGTAATCTGGTTCCAGTAATCGCCCATATCGTTGCGGATCGTTCCTCCCGTGGTGATGTTGCCGAGGAACTTGGCACCACCATCGGCCAAGGCGGCGTTTGACATAGAAATGGCGGCTGAGGCCAGTCCCAGGAACAAAATCTTTTTTAATAAAAGTCCGTGTTTGGTCATGAGGGATTCCTTCTTTTTCTCTAAAATTTACCTTTGGTGACAGCCTTACAGCGATTTGTTTGTCTTTTTTCTTTGGACAAATTGTCCAAAGAATTGTAAACCTTTGTAAACTTTTTACTTAATAAGGACCATTTTCCCCTGTTTTGAAGCCCCATTTCTAATCTGGAGCAGATAAACGCCCTTTTTTAGCCCTCTAATGGAAATCGGCGCATCTGTGGATTGCCTGAGGAGCTCCCCGTTCAGGGAATAGAGCCTGTAATCTCTTTTGGCATTACTCAATTCCAGTTCTGCAATGCCGAAGATAGCTTCCGTGCTAGTGCTAGAAATGTCAATCCCTTCGTCGTCTGTTGACCCAACAGAACTGCTGGAGGGTAATGCGGAGCTACTGGAACCTTCGGTGGAACTGCTGGACGGATTTACCGCCATTGAACTGGAACTTTCATCTGTATTGTCGATGGGGGAGTCATCAGGAGCATTTTCTCCCTTGACGAAATTGATATAGTCCAAATCGAACCATTGCTGGGCGACGGTCATTCGAAGAATATGCTCCCCGGATTCGAGCATTACATTTGTCTTTACCTTGTAGAAATCGCTATAAGCTTCTTCGCTGACCGTATCGGTTTCTGCTGCATTCTCCTTCGACACGTTGATCGTATCGCCAACTTGATTGCCGTCCAATGTGAAAACCATACGTCCACCTTCGCCAGATACTGCGGCATATAGGGTATAGTGGCCGGTTTCGGGAACACTGATCGTGTATTCCAGCCAATCTCCATTAGCGTTCCAGCCTATGGCGTGACCTCCATTTTCCAGGTCCTTGATGTCAACTCCGAGGCCTTCACGATAGTTGCTTCCGCCCTGGTTAATGTCTGGATCAGAATCATTGTATGATTTGTTGTTCGATCCTCTGCCAGGTTGGTCAAAATCCTCGGCCTCGATTTTCCCTGGAATAGTCCAGGGCGTATTTGTTGCATTGAAGGGCTTCTGGGGTTCTCCAAGGCCGCTGGTGAATTCCCATTCCAAGATACCCATGGTAGAATCTTGAGAACCTTTGAATACCAGGAACAGCTGCTCTACTACATCGGAAAGACCGGTCACGGCACATTCCGTAGTTTCGTAATTTCTCCATCCGTTTTCATCTTGTATGTTGTCTCCTGTTTGCGGGAGTTCGCAGGTCCCGGCCAGTGTACCCGTAGGGGAGTCGCTGCGAATTTCGATAGAGTTTCCGCTGGCGACACTTGCGGCGGTCACGATAAAGCTGGTTGCTCCTGAGCCGAAATCCACGCCAGAAACGCGTATCCAGGATTCTTTGGATGCTAGGGGAGTAAGCACATGCTTTACGGGTTGGCCGCGTGTCCAGTCGGTGCGGCTACGTACGTTGCGCTGCTTGGAACTGGTGAGGGCCTTGTAGCGCTGGTAAGGGTCAAAGGGGGCAATCTGTTCTGGCCCTTCGTTGGTAAAGGTAAGTGTATTCATCCTGTCGCCGTTCCAGGTGATTTCGTCAATGGATACACTTCTGTGGTTTCCTGGTTCGGGGTCGGTTACACATCCTTCGCTCTTGCTGCAGGAAACAGGATGCTCGCTTGCGGACACCAGCCGGCGGTCATGATAGACGGCATACCATCGGTTCTTGAATTTGGCAAAACCCTGGTGGTTGTTGCCTCCTCTGTTGTTGGCTCCAGGAACTTGCCAAATGGCAGGAATGACTTCGCCTTCGTAGGAATATGGCCCGGTAATGCTGGTGGATATGCCGTAGTCAATAATCTGTTTGTCGTTGTTGAAACTGAGGTAATATTTGCCATTGTATTTGTGCAGGTAGGGCGCTTCGAACGAACCCGGTGCTTGGATACGCGTGAGAGAATTCTTGTCGATGGTAATCTTGCCGTCTTGATCGGTAAATTTGACTATGTCAAAATTGTTACCTATTGGGCGCTTTTGGTAATTCGCGCTACCACCACCAAAAATCACGTAACCGGAGCCATCATCATCAAAAAAGATGCCGGGATCGAAGCAGTGCTCTATGTCGTCACACCCGTTGAATATGGCGATAATGGGATTATAGGTACTGCCATCTCTGTAGTAACCTGCAATCTGCCTTATTGTTCCGCCATAGGATTCGGCAATTGGGTCGGTGTATGGACCGTCAATGCTTGGAGCTGTAATCATTCCCACACCACTTGCTCCATCGGGATATACTATATAGACTTTGCCATTCCTAACGGCAATGCCTGAAGCCCATGTGTTGTTCGGGTAGGTTTCAAATTCGCGTTTTGAACGGAAGATCAGGCCATGGTCTGTCCAGTTTTTCATGTCCTTGGAGGTAAAGGCATATAGTCCGACAATATCGTAGTTAAACGGGTCTGAACTGACGCACATGTCGTCCGTATCGGTCAGGATATAGAAGGTTTCTCCGTCGGAAGCTGCCGACGGGTCTGCCAGGTAATGGTAGGTTGAAATGGGATTGTCCGCGAGGCCGAACGTGGCGAGTCCGGCTACTGCAAGGAGTGCTTTCTTTATCCCCTTAACCATCCCAATTTTCATAGACCCTCCCATTTTACTTATCTATATTAAAAATTTAGACTTATAAAACAAAAGAACGGGCCTTGAACCCGTTCTTTCCGTTGACAAATTGTCAATGGGGGAGGGGAGAGATTTGGGATTATTCTTTGAAGGTAATCTTTTCTAAACCGAAAAATTCAATGTCGTCAATCCAGAATTCCCCGCCTGCTCCACCGAAAATGGAAATGTTAGTGACGCTGTCCTTTACGGCATCCCATCCAACATTGCCTCCATTCTGGTTTTCGGCATCAATCATATCGGCTGGGGTAAAGGAGTAGCGGGCCCATTCCTCGGTCAGTACGATGTGGGTCCAGGACTTGATATTGGTAATATTGGCCTTGGAGTCTGCCTTGACGATGTCAAAGGAAAAGGAAATGTAGTTCTTGACAGAACCTCTGGCCCAGAACACCACAGAATCCAAAGCACTCATGTCGATGGATTCTCCCAGGTATTGCCCCATCAGGGCCCAGTTGTACAGGGAGTCGTTCACGCATTGAAAATGAGCCGCTAGACCGTTGCGTCCTTCACCAGCTTCGGAGATTTCAAGGCTTCCGGAAGCTTTTTCGGAATGGGATTCGTACCATGCGGAAACACCGTTTTCGAAATCGTCAAAAACAACGTGTTTGAGGGTGTCCCCGGAAATGGTGTCCGTGTCGGCGGTATCCACGGCAGCGGTGTCCCTAGAAACGGAGTCCCTGGGCGGAACGGTTTTATCGACCAGGTTGACGGGTTCCAAATCCTTGCAACCCACGCAGATTTCTTCCTCTGTAAGAATCTGGGAAACCGTCGCCCCCGCGATGTTGGTTTGCGAGTGGACCAGAACGAACTCGAACACGCCTTCGGGGAGTGACTCAAAGGAGAAGTTGCCCTGGGAGTCTACGGGAACCTTGTATTCCAGACCGCGAATCATGACCCAGGCGGGGTATTTGTCCGTGTAGGCCTTGCCTTCAAAAGATGCGGGAATGCCTGTTTGCACAGTCACTACCTTGCCGGAGTCATTATCGACTTGAGTGATTTCGAAAGTGGTAGCTCCCTTTTGTTCCTGCTCATCTTGGAGACCGCGAACTTCTACAATGTAATTGCCTCTGGGCAGGGAATCCAATTCCAAAATTCCGTTTTCGTCGGTCTGAGGATGCTGGGTAGAATTCAGATCAGCATCGTCTGCGAAGTACTTTGAATCATGGATGATGACGTACGCCTTGGAGGCGTTCTGCCCGTTTGCCAATTTCACATGGAATGCGATGGAATTTTCGGTTTCAAGGGACCCGGCGGCAACGTCTTTTGCGTCGTTTGAACATGCAGCCAGCAGAGCTAGTGCCGAAAGTCCTATGTATTTTGCCCAAATCATCTTCGTCCTGTAACCCTTAATATACCTTATTTTATTTGTTTTTGTGGGCTACAGGGAAAAAAGCCATGGAAAGTTGCATTACCCTGTCAGGATTTTTGACCCCGTCCACCCTTTTCTGGACCAGACGGCGGAATTCCTTGAGCATGTCCCCCAGGTCGTTGAAGCAGGCTTGATCTACGGAAAGGGTCAGGGTGGAAATGTTTCGCTCTTCTACGGGGGTGTTATTCAGAGAATCGGCAGCCAGTCCTAGAATCTGCCTCTGAAACTTGCGGACGGCAGTTTTCTTCTCAGGGCCACCGACGGTCAGGTGGGCGTCGGTCAGGGCCAGCTTGCCCGAGGCCATCTTCTTGACAAGCCCAACCTCCAGCAGGGTGTCGATGGCTTCCTTGGCCTGTTCTTCGGTAATGGGAGGACAAATGTCCTTGGCGATTTGCTTCAGGTTTACCACGCCACCGTTCAGTTCCAGGTAGGCGCGCACGGCAGGAATCCACCAGTTTTCCAGAAGCTTCAGTTCAGCCTGCTGCAGGCTGTGGAGGTGTACGTCACGGAGAGAGAGGGCCTTGGCCATCAGCTCTTCCCGTTTGTTCTTGTCCTTGGTGACGGCTGCGGAATAGAGCAGTTCAAAATATTCTGCCTGCCTGCCCGAGAGAGAGAGAATTTCTTTGGCGGCGGGGAGGGCGTGAGCGGGAAGGTGCTGTTTTTTTTGGAGGACCCTGTACAGGTAACTAGAATCCAGCCCCAGCTTGTCGCCCATCATGCGATAGCTATACAGGGGCATCTCCGACTTTCTGCGGTCGTAGTACTCTTTCAGATAGTCCCGGTAGTCCGGGGTGTCGGAAAAATTCATCATCAACAACAAAAATACCTTTATAAATCGGTCAAAATTTTAAAAAATCGGCGTTTTTCATGGATAAATTGTCCATAAAGGCTGTTGAGAACGTGATGGAAATCACAAAGCGGGTGGGTACCTTGCCAAAACAGATGAATGTTTCTATATATGAAAATATGAATGATTGTTCATATAACGACAAACCGCTTTCATTGGACACCCTTTTTGAGCTGTCCGAATTCTTCAAGTTTTTCGGGGATACCACCCGTATCCGCATTATCGAGATTCTCCTTTCGGGGGAGATTTCGGTAAACGAGATAGCAGAAAAACTGCAACTGGGGCAGTCGGCGGTAAGCCACCAGCTCAGGATCTTGAGAACGGCAGGCCTGGTGAAACCCCGCAGGGTAGGTCGCACCGTTTTTTATGCTTTGGACGACGAGCACATCGGCCTGATTTTCAATACGGGCCTTGCTCACATTATGCACAAGAAGGGAGTATAAAATGTCCGCCTTTGTCGAAATAGTCGAGAAGTTTTTTTGGCAATTTGTAACGCTTTTTTCAGAGATGGCCCCGTTTTTGCTGCTGGGCTTTCTGCTGGCGGGAATCTTGCATGTGTGGGTGCCGAACCACCTGTACGTGCCCAAGATTTCCAAGCCGAATTTCAAGTCGGTGCTTTGGTCTGCCCTGTTCGGTGTGCCGCTCCCTATATGCAGTTGCGGCGTGATTCCCACTTCTATCGCACTCCGGCGGGAAGGGGCCAGCAAGGGGGCCAGCGTCAGTTTTCTGATTTCGACGCCTGCCACAGGTGTGGATTCCATTTTGGCGACTTATTCGCTTCTGGGCGGGCCCTTTGCGGTGCTTCGCCCCATAGCAGCCTTTGTGACGGCTATGCTTGGCGGTGTGTTCACGAATTTGGTGACCAAAAACGAGCCGGAAACAGGTGTTGCGGTCATCGGAGAATCTCATGAGCATGAACACCACGGTCATGGGCATTGCGACTGTGAAGAGGGCCGTTGCTCTTGCGGGCACGAAGACCCTGACCATCATGAAAAGGCGTCCTTTGCGCAAAAGGTCAAAGGGACTTTTGAATACGGCTTCGTGAACATGGTGGGGGACGTGAGCAAGTGGCTTGTTATAGGTCTTCTGCTTGGAGCCTTGATTGCGGCCTTTGTGCCCGACGACTTTTTCTTGTTCTTGCACGAATACCCGCTGCTTTGCATGCTGGTGGTGCTGGTGCTTGCCATGCCCATGTATACCTGTGCGACGGGTTCCATTCCGCTGGCCTTGGCGCTAGTGGCTAAAGGCATTACCCCGGGGGCTGCCCTGGTGCTGTTGATGGCGGGGCCTGCCACAAGTATAGCCAGCATGCTGGTGGTGGGAAAGGCCTTCGGTAGGCGTACCCTTTTTGCATACCTGGCCTCCATCGCCTTCGGGGCCATGTTCTTTGGCTTTGTCGTAGATATGTTCTTTATGGATACCTTCCTTTCTGCCATGCTCCCTCACGGTTCTGTTGAATGTCACGGGCATGGGGCGCTAGGCGTGTTTGATTACGCTTGCGCGGTGCTCTTGGCGGCGCTTATGATTTACGCGAAGTTTGCCCACAAGGGTTGCGGTTGCCATGGCCCTTCGACAGGCTCAGGGACCTGCTGTGAATGTGGGCACGACCATAGCGAGGTTGGTGAGCCAGCCGAATCACATTGCGACGGTCATGAACATTGCGAATGTGAACACGAACACGAGGAACCTGTCGAGTGCGTTTATCGGGTTTTGGGCATGAGTTGTAGCCACTGCAAGGCCTGTGTGGAGAAGGCGGCCCGGCTATTGGACGGTGTGGAATCCGCTGTCGCCGACGTGGCCAGCAAGGAACTCCGTGTGGAATGGCACGACGAGCACGATGTGGACGAGTCTGCCCTGAAAAAGGCTGTTGAAGACGCCGGATTCGAATTCGGCGGCCGAGTTTGAGCAGCCAGTCTTAAATCGTCATACCCGCCAACCCCCGATTGTCATGCCCGCCTTGTGCGGGCATCTCCTTTTCTTCCTGCAATAAAAATTATATTATCCCTCGTCATGCACATCCGTATTACCACAGAGACCAAGAACCGCTTGCTCCGCTTTTATAGGAACGAGCGGGCCTTCGTGTCGCTGGTGGTGCTGGTGGTGGCCTACCTTCTTTCGCTGACAAGCCCCTGGACGGTAAACGACGAACCGCTGTACCTGAAGTACAACGGCAAGAGCTATTTCCCAGCCTTCGTGCGTTACAGCGAGCAGGATTTTGGCGGCGATTACCAGACCGAAGCGGATTACGGCAAGCTTTTTGCCGACGTTCGTGAATGCGAAGAAGAAGCGGCGGAAGGTTACACGAAGGCAGGGGGCTGCCCCGAGATGTGGGCCCTGATGCCGCCCATTGCCCACGATCCTTTGAAGGCGGACTTGACAGAAGAAGGCGCTCCGCCATTTGCCCCCAGTTCCCGCCATTGGCTTGGTACCGACAGCAACGGTCGCGATGTGCTTGCCCGCCTGATTCACGGGTTCCGCATTTGTATTTCGTTCAGTTTGTTTCTCACCATTTTGGGAACTTTCCTCGGCATCGTCATTGGCGGTATCCAGGGGTATCTGGGCAAGTTCTGGGATACCGGAATGCAGCGCATGATCGAAATCTGGTCGTCGCTCCCCATGCTCTACATCGTGATTTTGATCGGCAGCATTTATGGCCGCAGTTTCTGGTTGTTGATTGTGATTATGGCGGCTTTCAACTGGATTTCCTTGAGCTATTACATGCGCGGCGAATTCCTGAAACTCCGCAATATGACCTATGTGCAGTCGGCAAAGGTCCTGGGCCTTGGGCACAGGCATATCTTTTTCAAGGAAATCTTGCCAAACGCATTGACCCCTGTGGTGACGCTATTCCCCTTTACCTTGATTGGCGGTATCGGAAGCCTGACATCCCTTGATTTTTTGGGCTTTGGGTTGCAACCGCCTACGCCCAGCTGGGGCGAACTCATGAGCCAGGGGCTGAACAACCTTTACGCACCATGGATTTCTGTAAGCACCGTCGCTGCACTTTTCATTACTCTGTTGCTCACCACATTTGTTGGAGAGGGCGTCCGTGACGCCATGGATCCGAAGTCGGGAGACCGGTATGAATAGTGTGTAATGAGAAATGTGTAATTAAGAATTAAGGAAAAAATTTCACATTCCACACTCCACATCTCATTCCTCATACTAACCACTAACCACTAACCACCAACCACTGACCATGTCACACCTGCTTGATATAAACGACCTGTCTGTCGCATTCGGTCATCACAAAAATGGTGAACCTGCGGCAACACCCGTCCAGGTAACGGACCGGATCAGCTTTTATATTGACGACGGAGAATTCTTTGCCTTGGTGGGGGAGTCCGGTTGCGGCAAGAGCGTTACCGCCATGGCCATTTTGCGGCTCTTGCCCACGCCTTCGGCGAAGGTGGTCGGAGGCTCTGTGCTGTTGCGTCGTGATGGCGGTGAAACGGTTGACCTGACTAAAATTTCCCTGAAGGAGATGCAGCGGGTTCGCGGCTCCGAAATATCCTGTATTTTCCAGGAGCCCATGCAGGCCTTGAATCCGGTACTGACTATCAAGAAACAGCTCTTGGAAGTGTTCAGGTTCTGTGAAAGGAAGTGCGCCGATTCCATGTCCGAAATCCGGGACATGCTTGCTCTGGCGGGCTTCAAGGACATTGACCGTGTACTTGATTCGTACCCCCACGAACTTTCGGGCGGCATGCTCCAGCGTATCTGCATTGTGATGGCGCTACTCCCGAAACCCAAGCTGATTATCGCCGACGAACCTACTACGGCCCTGGATGTGACCGTCCAGGCACAGGTTCTTGCAGTGCTGAAGGACTTGGCCAAAACTACAGGGACGGCGGTGCTCTTGATTACCCACAACATGGGAATCGTTTCCCAGTATGCAGAACGCATGGCTGTGATGTATGCCGGCCGTGTTGTTGAGATAGGGGCCACTAGCGAAGTTATCTCTTCGCCTATGCACCCCTATACCCGAGGGCTCCTCTCGGCCATTCCCGAGAGCCACGAAGATCTAGGAACCCTGCGCTCTATTCCGGGCCAAGTGCCCCATGCCAGGGATTTTGTACAGGGCTGCCGCTTTGCGGACCGCTGTGAATTGTGTGACAGGCCTTGCCTAACGGCAGAAGTCCCGCCCTGCGTCAAGGTCGGCACCCACGAAGCCTATTGTTTCAAAATTTAATTTCCCCTTAAACTGTTGTTTCCGCGATTTATATTGTCATTCCCGCGACCTGTGGTGAGCGAAGTCGAATCAAGGCGGGAATCTTCTATTTTTGAAGGGTTTATACCCTAATAAAAGGGAGATGCCCGACTGGATCGGGCATGACGTAGAGATGAAATTTCTAAATTTTCGCCGTAAAAATTTAAAGGATCCTATTATGGCAATGCAAGACATGAATGACCAGGTGCAGGCTCGCCTCGCGAAGCTTGCGAAGTTCAAGGAAATGGGTGTGGAGGCTTATCCGCACAAGTTCAACCGTACGCACGATTCCAAGGTTTTGAAAGAAAACAAGGCTGCCCTGATGGCCTCTGGTGAAGAAGTTGCATTTGCTGGCCGCGTGGTTCGCTTTAACCGTAAGGGCAAAATGTGCTTTATGCACCTGAAGGATCGCTATGGCCGCCTCCAGGTGGTGGTGGCCCGCGACGAAGTGGGCGAAGAAAACTACGAAATCGTCAAGATGACCGACTTGGGTGACTTTATAGGCGTAAACGGTTTCATGTTCGAAACGCAGACGGGCGAATACTCCGTGCACGTGAAGAAGGTGACCATGCTCAGTAAGGCTGTGCGCCCGCTTCCGGTCGCCAAGGAAAAGATCGATGAAAACGGCAACAAGGTTGTATTCAATGAATTTGCCGACGTGGATACACGCTACCGCCAGCGTTACATCGACATGGCCTTGAACGATGATGTGAAGGACGTGTTCATCAAGCGTTTCAAGATTTTGCAGGCCATCCGCGAATACTTGATCGAAAAGGGATTCATTGAAGTCGAAACTCCGACGCTCCAGCCGATTTACGGCGGCGCAAACGCCCGTCCGTTCACCACGCACCACAACGCTTGCGACATGACGCTCTACCTACGCGTGGCTCCGGAACTTTACCTGAAACGCTGCATCGTGGGCGGTATGGAAAAGGTTTTCGAATTCTCGAAGAACTTCCGTAATGAAGGCATGGACCGTACCCATAGCCCGGAATTCACTGGCCTCGAATTCTACGAAGCCTATGCCGACTACAACGACATGATGGTGCACTTCGAAAACATCTACGAACGCGCTTGCATTGCCGCCAACGGCACCACCAAGATTGAATACCAGGGTAAGGAAATCGACTTCAAGGCCCCGTGGCCCCGCTACAGCATGATTGAAGCCATCGAAAAGTTCGGCGGCCTTAAGGTGAACGACATGAGCGACGACGAAATCAAGGCCAAGATGGAAGAATTGGGCGGACACCTGGACGGCGAATTCAGCCGCGGCCGCGGTATCCTCGAACTGTTCGAGCTCACCGTGGAAGACAAGCTCATCCAGCCGACCTTCATCAAGGATATGCCCACCGAAAGTACTCCGCTCTGCAAAAAGCACCGTACCATCGAAGGCCTTATCGAACAGTTCGAGCCCTACGCTAACGGCTGGGAACTGGGCAACGCCTATACCGAACTGAACGACCCCATCCGTCAGCGTGAGCTCCTGGAAGACCAGGTGCGCCGCGGCCGCGGTGGCGAAGGCGAAACCCACCCGATGGACGAAAACTTCATGCATGCTATCGAATCTGGCCTGCCTCCTACCGGTGGCGTGGGCTTCGGTATCGACCGCATGGTTATGCTGCTTACGAACCAACAGACCATTAGAGATGTGCAGCTGTTCCCGCTGATGAAGCCCGAAGCGTAGCTTCGCGGTGTGAGGTCGCTCCACCTGCGGTGTCGCTTTGAGGTATGAGGTCGGGCCTAAAGCCCCTTTGAGGAATCCGATATGAGAGATTTTCGTTCGCTTGAAATCTGGAAACGAGGGCATGCCCTTACATTAGACGTTTATCAAGTTTCGGGAAAATTTTTCCCGAAGGACGAACTCTATGGCTTGACTTCTCAAATAAGAAGGGCATCCGCTTCCATTCCGACAAATATTGCAGAGGGTTGTGGCCGAAAAACTCAGGCAGAATTTAATCAATTCTTGCAAATTGCTGTGGGTTCGTCCACTGAAGTAGAATATCAGCTTCAATTAGCACATGACTTGAATTATATTGATGAACTCTGTTTTGAAGATTTAAGTTCAAAAGTTGTTGCTACAAGAAAGATGATTCTTACCTTTATTGCTCATACCTCACACCTCAAAGAGCCGAAGGCACGACCCCACACCTCAAAATGAACAAACTCGAACTTCTAATCGCCTGGCGTTACCTGGGGGCTCAACGGAAGAGCCTGTTTGTATCGCTTATCGGCATTTTCAGTATGCTTGGGGTGAGTATCGGCGTGTTTGCGCTGGTGGTTGCCCTCGCTGCGGTGAACGGTTTCGAAGAAGAAGTCACTGCCCAGATGATCGGGAAGGACGCCCACTTTGAACTCATGTCCTATAATGGTGAGCCCGTTACCGCCTACGATAGCCTTATCAACGAAGTCAGGACCCGGGATTCTTCTGTAGTAGCCGCCTCTCCCTTTATCATCTACAAGGTGGGAATCAGCTCCAAGAAGGTGAACGACGGTATCGTGATTTACGGTATCGACCCGGAAACGGCGAAGAATGTCACCGACATCCACAAGTACATCAAGTGGGGAACTTATTCCGTCGATAGTCTGGAAGACATGGGCGGTACCCGCCGTCCGGGAGTGATTCTCGGGTCGGGCCTGGCCAACCGCTTGCGTGTGGTGGTGGGCGACAAGCTGGTGCTCCAGACTTTCCAGAGTCCGGACGAGATGATGACCGCCGGCGGCCCCAAGATGATGATGTGCGTGGTCAGCGGTATTTTCGAGACCGGTACCTATGAATACGACGGCAATCTGGCCTATGTGGGAATTCCCGAACTTCAGAAACTCCTTGCCATGGGCGATGCGGTGACGGGCATCCAGTTCCGCATCAAGGACCATTGGAAAGCAGGGGAGGCCATCGACAAGGTGTCGGAGTGGTTGACATACCCTTACTACGTTATTGACTGGAAAACCAAGAACATTACCCTCCTCAAGTGGATGAACTACGAAAAGTTCATCGTGGCGGCGGTGATTTGCCTTATCATCTTGGTAGCGGCTTTCAATATCATCAGTTCCCTCATTATGGTGGTTATCGACAAGACCAAGGAAATCGGCATCCTCCGCAGCATGGGCCTCAGCAAGGCGGGAATCATGCGGGTGTTCATGCTCATGGGTAGTTTCATTGGCGTGGGCGGCACTATCGTGGGCGGCACCATCGGCATTGTGCTTTGCAAACTGCAAGAGGCTTACCACTTTATCAAGCTCCCAGGCGACGTTTACGTGATTCCCTACTTCCCGATTTCGGTGCACCTGATAGATGTGGTCTTGATTTTTGTCATCGGCATTGCCCTCTGCGTTCTGGCGACGATTTTGCCCGCCTGGAAGGCTAGCAGGCTCGATCCTGTAGGGGCGATTAGGCACGAATGACGTACATTAAATCCCGTAACAGCGTCTTGTGTTTTCGCGGCAGTGCCTGTAGATTACTTCTACGGAGACGTTCTTGACTTCGGCCAGTTTTTCGGCGATGTAGGGGATATATCCCGAATGGCTCGGCTTTCCACGATAGGGGATTGGGGCCATGTAGGGGCTGTCCGTTTCCAGGAGCATCTGGTCGAGAGGGACTAGGATTGCGGCATCCCGCACATTCTGGGCATTCTTGAAGGTGACAATTCCCGTAAAGCCCACAAAAAAGTTGGCATTTTTACTGGCCCCGAATTCCAGGAGTTGCCCTGCGAATTCCGGCGTTCCCGTAAAGCAGTGGACATGGATGATTTTGTCTTTTAGGTCCGCATTGCGGAGGACTGCCAGGGCGTCTTCGTCCGCTTCCCGCAGGTGGAGCACCAAGGGCTTGCCGCTTTCGATGCCCAGTTGCAAGTGCCGTTCAAACAGCTTGACCTGTTCTGCCCGATGTTCCAAATCGTAATGGTAGTCTAGCCCGAACTCCCCGCAGGCGACGCACTTGGGGTGCTTCAGGAATTCCATCATTCGGGCTTCGTCTTCGGCGGTTTCCGTCAGAACATATTCCGGGTGGATTCCGTAGGCGGCATAGACGTTCGGGTATTTTTCCGAAATTTCCCGTGCATATTCAAAGTCTGCCGGGTCGCAAGCCACGTGGATGAATGCCTCGGGCAGGGCGACCTTCGGGTCGGCATCGTGGGGGAGCCGCTCCAGCAGAGAATCCAGGCTCTCGCCGGAGTGCCGCTCGTAGGAATCAATATGGCAATGAGTGTCGATGAACATAGGGCCTTGAGGTCGTGCCTACGGCACTTCGGGGTATGAGCACGGCTCTTCGAGCCTTTGAGGTGCATAGCATTGTAAAAAAAATAACAAGCTTTTCATGATTAGTTATTCTCAAAGTGAGTGGAACGAACGACCTCATTCCTCAAAGCGACCGTAGGGAGCGCGCTCATAGCTAGTATGTTACTTCCACAATTTCGTAAGTAATCACTCCCTTCGGGGCTTGCACTTGCACTTGGTCACCCTGCTTTTTGCCCATGAGGGCTTCGCCGATGGGAGACTTCATGCTGATACGGCCCTGCAGCGGGTCGATTTCTTTTTCCCCAACGATGCTGTAGGTCTTTTCACGCTTGGTCTTGATGTCTTTCATCTTGATGGTAGCGCCGAACTTGATGGTGCCATCGGTAGGGGCCTGGGTTTCTACCACCTGGGCTCCGTCCAGGATGCGGTCCAGTTCCCGCAGGCGGCGGTCGATTTCCCGGACCCGCATGCGGCCGTAGGTGTAGGCGGCATTCTCGCTACGGTCCCCTTCGGCGGCGGCGGCCTGCACCTGGTTGATCATGGCGGGGCGTTCCACGAATTTCAGGTTTTCCCACTCCGCCTTCAGTTTATCAAAGCCTTCTTTGGAAATCAAATGCTTCATAGATTGTAAAATATATAAAAAGGCACGGGGGTCGAGGTCCGAGGCTCGGGATGGTAGTAGTGAGCGATGAGCGATGTGCGACTTCACAACCCCTAGATCTAGCCCCTAGATACTAGCTTCTAGATCCTAGCCCCTAGATTCTAGCCACTATTTTTCTATATTTGCCCCCGCGATGATTCATTTTAGGCACAAACCCATAGACAAGAACGAGTCCAAGTACAAGAGGCTCAGCCGTATCTATTATAACCGCATGTTCCCCAAACGGCAGGACGCCCTGAAGGTGGCGTGGTCAGTTGCCGCCGGCGTGTTTATTGGAATTTGGCCCACTATCGGCATAGCGATTATCCTCACGGTGGCCTTTTGTGCCGTGTTTCGCTTGCCGAAGGTGCCCGGCATCGTGTCATCCTTCGTGGCAAACCCCTTGACCCAGTTCGGATTCTTTTACCCGGCGGGCTATGCCATCGGTTGCAAGCTGTTGAAGCCTGAAAAAATCAATTTCGATTTCCTTTCGGAATTTGAGGGGCTGTCCTTTAAGAATTTTATTTCTGTCATAACTCACCTTTGGCACGATGCGGCGGGCCATCTAGCCGCTTTTATGGTGGGTATTACCATCGTAGCCGCCATCGGCGGGGCAATATTTTTTGTACTGGCCTATTTTATTGTAAATTATCGCAAGAAAAAATGGATGGCTGGCAAGACCAGCTATATTCATGACCTGATTGCCGAAGACGAGGCTTTAATTAAAGAAGCACACAAAGGAAAACACCCTATGATGCACATCTATCCGTTCAAGGCGCTGCGCCCGGTGAACCCGGCCGAAGCTGAAACGATTTCTGCCCTCCCGTACGACGTGATGAACCGCGCCGAAGCGAAGGCCATGGCCGAAGGCCTCCCGCATTCCTACCTGCGCGTGACCCGTGCAGAACTGGAACTGCCCGATGACCTGGACGCCTACGACCCGAAGGTCTATGCCCACGCCCGCGAGAACCTGGACAAGATGATTGCCGACGGTGTGATTGCTTACGACAAGAAGCCTTGCCTCTACGTTTACCGCCAGACCATGAACGGTCGTGAACAGTACGGCCTGGTGTGCTGCGTGCCTGCCGCCGACTACTTCAACGGCATTATCAAGAAGCACGAGCTCACCCGTGCCGACAAGGAAGAAGACCGCCTCCGTCATGTGCTGGCCACCAACGCCAACACGGGTCCGGTGTTCCTGACTTACCGTGACCAGGGTCAGTTCGACGTGTTCGGTGCCGTCACCAAGCGTAAGCCTGTTTACGATTTCGTGAGCAAGGGTGACGGATTCGGCCACACGGTTTGGGTCATCGATGACGATGCCGAAATTGAAGCCATCCGCAAGTCCTTCGAAGCCGTTCCGGTGAGCTACATTGCCGACGGTCACCACAGGAGCGCTGCCGGTGCCCGCGCCGCCAGCTACCGCGCCGAACAGAACCCGAAGAACACCGGTGACGAAGAATACAACCGTTACCTCGCCATTTTGTTCCCGAGTACTCAGCTCAAGATTCTGGACTATAACCGCGTGCTGAAGGACCTGAACGGTCGCACTCCGGAACAGCTCATGGAAGAGATGAAGAAGGTGTTCGATATCGTTGCTCTCGACAAGATGCAGAGCCCTGCCAAGCAGAACCAGGTGAATTTCTACATGGGCGGCAAGTGGTACGCTTGCACCTTCAAGGACCAGTTCCTCAAGAACTTGGGCCCAGTCGATAGCCTGGACGTGGCGCTCCTCCAGAAGCTCATCCTCAAGCCGCTCTTCGATATCGACGACCCGCGTACTTCCAAGCGCATCGACTTTGTCGGTGGCATTCGCGGTCTCGGCGAACTCGTGAAGCGCGTGGATAGCGGTGAATGCGCCTGCGCCTTTGCCATGTATCCGACCACTCTCGACCAGCTCATGAACATCGCCGACGCCGGCGAAATCATGCCGCCCAAGAGCACCTGGTTCGAACCCAAGCTCCGTGACGGTCTGCTGGTCCATTCGCTGGATTAATCATTGACACATGTCGGATAAGTTTTAGGGAGGGGAGAACCCTCCCTTGTCATTATTTATATTTTCATCGAAAAGTGAAATTGTCGAGGGATTATGATTTCAATCCGTCACCTGAAAAAAGTATTCCCTAATGCCACGCCGCTGCTGGACGTGAATGCCGAAATTGAAAAAGGCGACATTATTTCTATTATCGGCCCTTCGGGTACAGGCAAGTCCACGTTCCTTCGCTGTATCAACCGCTTGGAAGATCCGACTGCGGGGGAAATTCTGATTGACGGCAAGTCCATTACGGCGCCTTCGGCAGATGTTCCGTCGCTCCGTCGCAAGATGGGCATGGTTTTCCAGAGCTTCAACCTTTTCAACCACATGACCGTTCTCGAAAACATCATGGTGGCTCAGGTGGATTTGCTCCATCGGACCAGGAAAGAAGCCTACGAAAAGTCCATGGCGCTCCTCCATACGGTAGGCCTTGCGGACAAGGCCCTGAATTTGCCCGAAGAACTTTCCGGTGGGCAGAAACAGCGTGCGGCTATCGCCCGTACCTTGGCCATGGACCCTGAAATTGTACTGTTCGACGAGCCCACCAGTGCCTTGGACCCCACCATGGTGGGGGAGGTCCTTGCGGTTATCCGAAACCTTGCAAAGCAGGGGCTCACCATGCTGATTGTAACCCACGAGATGAAATTCGCCCGGGATATTTCCACCCGAATCTTTTATATGGACCAGGGGGTCATCTACGAGGAAGGGACTCCCGAGCAGATATTTGACAATCCGCAAAAGGACAGGACCCGTCAGTTCATAAGACGTCTCAAGGTTTTCGAAGAAAAGTTTTCCGGCGGTTCCATGGACTATGTGGGAATTGTCAACCGTCTGCATAACTTTGCCGAGAAAAACCAAATCTCAGGCAAGATGTCCAGGAACATGCTCTATGTTTTCGAGGAAATTGTGGCTCAGTCCTTGGTTTACAAGATTCCCGATACAGAGGAGATTCTCTTGGCAATGGAGTATTCCGGTGAGAACGAGGGGCTTGCGGCTAAAATTGAGTATGGCGGTAATTCCCTGAATCCTCTGGATGATATAGATGACGTGTCTCGAAGAGTTGTAGAACTTGCCACGAGCGATGTCAAGCATGAATACATAGATGGCAAGAACTGCATGAAACTGCGTATTAGGTAAAGGGAGGGAATGACGATGATTTTAAGATTTTTACTCCTGCTTTGCCTGATTCTTATCGGTTGCAATGAATCAAAGGACCAACTTCAGTCTGTTGGACAATCGAACGCCATCATGGTCGGGTCAGATCGCGATGCTGAAGATGCCGTGGTTGTAAATAGGGATTCTCTGCTGAAAGATGTTCCGCCCCAGTTCAGGAAAAAAAAGCTCAAGTACAATTCCATAGCCGAGATGAACAAAAACGTGAATCTGAGACTCGGTATGCAGACGGGTTTCGTTTTCGTCGACAAGGAAACGCGGCGCCTTCTCCCAAAGGCGAAAATCGACTATTACAAATCTACGCCGGACATGGCCTACCTTGTGGCTAACGGTAAGTTGGATGGCTTTATCAACGACGAACCGGTGATTCGTTATGCGGCTTTGGAAAACCCGAATCTTGGCTATATCCATGCGGGTTTTGAGCCCATGGATATTGTGGCGGTATTCCCGAAAAAGGAGAAGGGACGCATTCTTCGTGACGAGTTGAACACCTATATCGAAAAGTACCGTGCATCGGGCCTTCTGGATTCGATTGACAACCTGTGGCTGGGCCACGACGAAACGAGAAAGGTCGTGGATTTCCCGAAGGCAAAAGAGGGAAAGCCGACTTTCAAGATGGCGACGAGTGCCATCAATCCGCCGTTTGAATACATTAAGGACGGTAAAGTTGTCGGTTACGAGATGGACTTGATGGCCCGGATTTTTGCAGAGATGGGGTACGGCCTTGAAGTTCACGATGTCGCGTTTGAATCGGTTATTCTCGGTGTCGAAACGGGAATGTTCGATTTTGCGGTGGCAACGTTGAGTACAACCCCGGCGTTCAAGGAAAAGAATTTCCTGTCCAATTCGTTCTATGTGTCGGAATGCGTGATGGCAGTGCAGATTCTGGATGAAAAGAATGTGTTGCCGCCTGCGAAAAACGGTGGGGCAAGCGACTCTACCGCCATTGTCGAAGAAGGCCTGATTACGTCGTTGAAGTCCAGTTTTGTGCGGACCTTCGTCATGGAATCCCGCTGGAAACTGGTGACAAATGGCATCTGGGTGACTGTGTATATTTCCATACTGTCGGCATTGTTCGGTACGGTTCTTGGATTCCTGATTTGCCTGATGCGCCTTTCCAAGATTAGAATTGTAGATGCCATCGCCATTACCTATATCCGCATTCTGCAGGGGACCCCTTCGGTGGTGCTCTTGATGATTCTGTTCTATGTGGTGTTTGCCCGTACGGGAATCGATGGAGTCTGGGTAGCTGTCATTGGCTTTGGCATGAACTTCGGGGCCTATGTTTCCGAGATGATGCGCACGGGAATCGAGGCGGTAGACAAGGGGCAGATGGAAGCGGCCCTTGCCCTGGGTTACACGAAACCCCGTGCTTTCTTCAAGATCGTGTTGCCCCAGGCGGCCAGACACTTTTTGCCGGTGTACCAGGGTGAATTCATTTCGCTGGTGAAGATGACTTCGATTGTGGGTTACATCGCCATTCAGGATTTGACCAAGGCTTCCGACATTATCCGTAGCCGCACTTACGAGGCGTTTTTCCCGCTGGTCACAACGGCAATCATCTATTTTGCCATTGCCTGGTTCTTGACACGGGTGCTCACGGCTATCCAGAAGCGCATCGACCCCAGGAACCGCCGAAAACGAATCAAATTTTAACCATCCCGCCCCCTATATCGTCATCCCCGCGACCCTACATTGTCATCCCCGCGACCCTATTTCGTCATCCCCGCGACCCTATTTCGTCATCCCCGCGAAGGCGGGGATCTTGCATAATTCTACATTTACATCGATGTTTCGCCTTAAAACCACATTCCTCAGCCTGCTTGTCCTTGCGGTGTCCGCAATGGCGGCTCCGGCGGATGCCGATTCCCTCCAGGTGGCTCCGGCGGACTCGTCGGCCCCCATGGGGGCGGTTTGTACTGATGGCACGGTTATTTCTTCCGTCCGTTTCGAGGGCCTGGAACACACGAACCCCCGCGTGGTCCAGCGGGAACTGTTGAACAAGGCGGGGGAGGCTTTCTCTACCGAAAAGTTTGAGACCGAAAAGCGCCGCCTGCAGGACCTGGACCTGTTTACGGAGGTGGCGGTCGCCTGTGATGCAGGGGCGCTCACTTACACCTTCAAGGAAATTTTTCGCTGGATTCCCGCCCCCGCAGGCAAGAAGACCGACCGAGACGGGCTCATGATCGGCCTTGCCCTCGCAAACCTGAACGTGCTGGGTGAGGACATTCGTGCCGAGGTCCAGTACCGCACCTCTACCGACCCGTTCCTAGACAATAACGAATACGCTTTCTACGCAAGTTCGCCCTACCTGTTCGGCCTGCCTCTGGGCTGGAACTTGGAGTTCCTCCGTACGGACAGTTACGATGAAATTCGCGGTTTCCAGGATGACAGTTGGCTTCTGGACCTGGACTTGGATTACGGAATTTCCCCCCATTTGTCCCTGCTCATGACGGTGGCTGGCCGCGAGTTGAAGGATGCCGCTTTCTTGCCTGAATTTGGATTCGGTTTCGCTTTCGATTTCCGTGATAGCAAGCTGGATAGCCGCCGGGGAGTCTATTTTGAATACATGCTGACCCATGTGGGCGAGGGTGACGATCGCGATTTCAGCTGTAATATAATAGATGATGGCGCGACTTGTGATGGCGGCATGGGTGGCGAGAATTACCGCGAACTTTTGACGGATGCCAGGGCCTATTACACGCTCTGGCGCTTTGTGACGGGGGCGACAGCCCTGGTGCGTTACCGCCTGGGCGATGTGGAACGCTACGACTACTATTACCATGGTGGGGCAAATACCTTCCGCGGCCACGAGGCCGATTCCAACTACCTGGGAGTCCACGAAGTGCTATTGACGTTGGAAGAGCGTTTTGTGTTGATGGAACGCCATGCGGCAAGCGTTGCCGGCGTGAACTTCTTCTACGGAGTGCAGCTGGTGGCCGGTCTCGACGGAAGCCTCCTGTGGGACAAGGGCCGCCCCGGCTGGGACGATTACGAAGGCGCTGTCTATGGGGGAATCCACCTGGTGATTCCCGCCCTGGACCGTATCCGCCTTGAGGTAGGCTACAGCCCCGACAAGGGTGAACCGGTGTTCTACTTCGGCCTCTTCGACAAGGTCACGTCGTCCCGCTGGCGCAGCAGGTAGTTGCACCGCCGTTTGTAAATCAAAGTTTACTTAAAATCGCCATTATTATACCTTAAAAATCCCTTTTATCCCCGTTTTTTGCAGGAAAAAATTTTTTTTCGCTTTTTTTGCCATTTTTTTGGACTTTTTTCGAAATTTACTTGTATATTCCTAACAGCAAAGACCAAAAATGCCTTTTTTGGGGCGTTTTAGCGTTTATATGTAATTGGAGATATATATGGCAGAAGACTTGCAATACCTTATGGAACGCATCCAGAAAGATGCTGTCGATAAAGCAGAAAACGAGGCGGCGGCGATCATTGCCAAGGCCAAGGAAAAGGCGGCCGATATCGTGAAGGCTGCCGAGGCCGAAGCGTCCGCCCGTCTGGAAAAGGCCGACAAGGACGCCGAAGCGTTCACGGAAAGGAGCGAACGCACCCTTGAACAGTCCGCCCGCGACCTCCTGCTTTCGGTAGGCAAGAACCTTGAAAAGATGATTATGGACCTGCTTAACCTCCAGGTGGAAAAGTCCCTCGACGAATCCACCGTGAAGCAAATGCTTTTAACCCTTGCTAAAAACTATTCCTCTGACATCGAAGTGGATTTCTCCGAAGCCGATGCCCGTAAGCTCAGCTCCTTTGTGATGGGCGAATTTGCCAAGCAGCTTTCCGCCGGCGTTAAGGTCGAAAGCGACAAGGGTGTCAAGTTCGGCTTCCGCGTCAAGCTCGACGGTGGCAAAGTCACTCACGAATTTACCGAAGCTGCCATGGCCGATGCTCTTTCGGCCCTGCTCCGTCCGCAACTTGCCAGAGTGGTAAACGCTGCCGCACAGGCGAAGTAACGCGGGTACTTGATGAGCAGTCCTTCTTACTTGATGGCGTCTCTTCCGATGATTGAGTTCGGCGATGCAGCCCCGCTCAGTATGGAAGATTTTCGCCACCGCTGCATCGGCGTGCTGTCCGAGTCGGAAATTGCGGCCCTGGACGCGCTTTTAGATGACGGTGAATGCGAAGAGTGCGACGACGAATTCGTTCGTGCCTACAAGGCCCACGAAATCCAGATGAAGAACGTTTCGGGCAGGCTCCGTGCAAGCGCATGGGGGCCCGATATCCGTTTTACGGAAAAGTCCTTCCCGGGTTATGATGTCGCCTTTGCCAAGATGATTCAAGATGCGTTTGCCAAGTCGAATCCTATGGAAAAAGAGCAGGATATCGACAAGGCCCGTTTCTGGCTTGTGGACTCGCTCGCGGGAGTGGGCGAGGGTACCGTCAAGCATGTTTACGCTTATGCGATCAAACTGAAGATTTGTGAACGTTGGGCGCGCCTCTCCGAACAAGCGGGCGACGCTGCCGTGTTGAATGTTATTAATGCAAACGATCCTGCATACGCCTCTGCGGCGGCACAGGAATGACCGGAGGTCCATTTTCAATGGCTAGTATCGGAAAAATCATCGGCGTCAACGGTAACCTGATTCGCGTCAAGTTCGAAAGCGCCGTGTCCCAGAACGAAGTGGCGTATGCCAAGCTTACCCAGAAAAACAAGGACGGCAAGTCCGAAGTTATCCCCCTCAAGAGCGAAGTCATCCGTATCCGCGGTGACTACGCCGAACTCCAGGTGTTCGAAGACACCACGGGGCTCAAGACGGGTGACGAGGTGGAATTCACCGGCGAACTTTTGTCCGTAGAACTTGGCCCCGGCCTCTTGACCCAGGTGTTTGACGGCCTGCAGAACCCGCTCCCGAAGCTTGCCGAAGAATGCGGCTTCTTCCTGCAGCGCGGTAAGTATTTGAAGGCTCTCCCGCGCGACAAAAAATGGGCATTTACCCCGGTCGCCAAGGTGGGCGATGTGGTTGTTGCTGGCGATACGCTCGGCACTGTTCCCGAAGGCGTGTTCACGCACCGTATCATGGTGCCGTTCCGTCTGCTCGGCAAGTGGACTGTGGAATCGGTCGCTGCCGCTGGCGAACATGTGGTTGAAGATGTGGTGGCCAAGCTCAAGAATGACAAGGGCGAAACCCAGGACGTGACCATGGTGCAGACTTGGCCGGTGAAGATGCCGATCAAGGCCTTCGAAGAACGTCTCCGTCCGAGCAAGCCGCTGACCATGCAACAGCGTATTATCGATACGTTCTTCCCCGTGATGCAGGGTGGTACGTTCTGTACGCCGGGCCCCTTCGGTGCCGGTAAGACCGTGCTCCAGCAGCTCATGAGCCGCTACGCCGACGTGGATATCGTGATTTTGGCCGCTTGCGGTGAACGTGCTGGTGAAGTGGTGGAAACCCTCCGCGAATTCCCTGAACTGATTGACCCGCGTACCGGCAAGTCCCTCATGGAACGTACGCTGATTATTTGTAACACGTCTTCGATGCCGGTGGCTGCTCGTGAAGCTTCCGTGTATACGGGCGTGACTCTCGCCGAATATTACCGCCAGATGGGCCTGAACGTGCTCCTCTTGGCTGACTCGACTTCTCGTTGGGCTCAGGCTCTGCGTGAAATGAGCGGCCGTCTGGAAGAAATTCCGGGCGAAGAAGCCTTCCCGGCTTACCTCGAATCTGTGATTGCCGCCTTCTATGAACGCGGTGGCGTGGTTCGCCTGAAGGACGGCTCTACCGGTTCTGTGACGATTTGCGGTTCCGTGTCGCCTGCAGGTGGTAACTTCGAAGAACCGGTGACCCAGGCTACCTTGAAGGTGGTGGGTGCATTCCTCGGTCTTTCCCGTGAACGTTCCGACCAGCGCCGCTTCCCGGCAATCCACCCGCTGGATTCCTGGTCCAAGTACGAAGGCATTATCGATTCCAAGAAGGTTGCCGAAGCCCGTCACATCCTCGCAAGCGGCGTGGACGTGAACAACATGATGAAGGTGGTGGGCGAAGAAGGTACCTCGATTGACGACTTCGTGATTTACCTGAAGTCCGAATACCTCGATGCCGTTTACCTGCAGCAGGACGCCTATAACGAAATCGACGCCGCTTGCTCTGCTGAACGTCAGAAGTACGTGTTCGACAAGGTTTACACCATTCTCAAGACCCCGATGAAGTTCAGCGAGAAGGACGTCGCCCGTACGTTCTTCCTCAAGCTCACTCAGTCGACGAAGGACTGGAACCGCGTCAAGTTCGATTCCCAGGAATTCAAGGACCTTGAACAAAGTATTTTCGCTTCCGTGAAGGAGGTTTCCGCTAATGCATAATGTGGCATACCATCGTATTGAACGCATCGCCGGTTCCGTGATTACGCTCCGTGCCGAAGGTGTAGCAAACCAGGAACTTGCCCAGGTGACAAGCTCGTTCGGAACATCCCTTGCCCGCGTGATCCGTATTGACGACGACATGGTGGACTTGCAGGTGTTCGCAGGTGCCCGTGGTATTTCGACCGACTCTGAAGTGCGCTTCCTTGGCGAACCGATGAAGGTCCCGTACAGCGAAGCCTTGCTTGGCCGCGTGTTTAACGGTGCCGGCAAGCCCCGCGACAACGGCCCCGAAGTGGACGGCGAACGCATTACTATCGGCGGCCCCTCCGTGAACCCTGCCAAGCGTATCATCCCGAAGACGATGGTGCGTACGGGTATCCCGATGATCGACGTGTTCAACACGCTCGTGGTTTCGCAGAAGCTCCCGATTTTCTCTATCGCCGGTGAACCTTACAACGAACTTTTGGCCCGCATTGCCTTGCAGGCCGAAGTGGACGTGATTATCCTCGGCGGCATGGGCCTGAAGCACGATGACTACCTGTACCTGAAGGACTTCCTCGAAAAGAACGGTGCCTTGAGCCGTACGGTGATGTTCATGCACACCGCCTCTGACCCGATCGTGGAATGCTTGCTCGTGCCGGATGCATCGCTTGCCGTGGCTGAAAAGTTCGCCACCGAAGGCAAGAACGTGCTTGTGCTCCTCACCGACATGACGAACTTTGCCGACGCCATGAAGGAAATCGCCATTACGATGGAACAGATTCCGTCGAACCGTGGTTACCCTGGCGACCTTTACTCCCAGCTGGCCAGCCGTTACGAAAAGGCTGTGGACTTCAGTGACGCAGGTTCTATCACCATCCTGGCCGTGACGACCATGCCTGGCGACGACGTGACCCACCCGGTTCCGGACAACACCGGTTACATTACCGAAGGTCAGTTCTACCTGCGTAAAGGCCGTATCGAACCGTTCGGCTCTTTGAGCCGCTTGAAGCAGCAGGTGAACGGTAAGACCCGTAGCGACCACCGTACCATCATGAACACCATGATCCAGCTGTACGCAAGCTACAAGGAAACTTTGGAAAAGCAGTCCATGGGCTTCAACATGAGTAACTGGGACCAGAAGCTGTTGAAGTATGGCCAGCGCTTCGAAAAGGAAATGATGGACCTGTCCGTCAACATTCCGCTCGAAAAGGCTTTGGACCTTGGCTGGGAAATCCTTGCCGACTGCTTTGCACCCGAAGAAACGGGTATTCCGACCAAGATGATCAACGAATATTGGCCCAAGAAGGGGTAATATGGCGAAGGTCAAGTTAACTAAAAACGCCCTCAAGGCGGAACGCGACGCATTGAAGCGCTTCCAGCGCTATTTGCCGACGTTGCTCTTGAAAAAGCAGCAGCTGCAGATGGAAATGCGCTCGCTCCAGGAGAGGGTGATGGCAAAGCGAGAAGAGGAGGACAAGCTCCGCAAGAGTATGGCTTCCTGGATTTCGCTGTTTGCCGAACCCATCGAATGGTCAAAGTACCTGTCGGTGAAGGAAGTGCGCCAGGGCGAAGGTAACATCGCCGGTGTGAAGATTCCGACATACGACGGGGTAGACTTTAATATCGCCATTCCGGATTTCTTCACCACGCCCGTGTGGCTGGACGACGGTATCAGAAGCCTTCAGGGCCTGATTTCGCTGCGTCTGGAACGCCGCGTGCTCGAAAAGCAGTACGAGCTCCTCTCAAAGGAACTGCGTACCACGAGCCAGCGCGTGAACCTGTTCGAAAAGGTGAAGATTCCCGAGGCGAAGGAAAATATCCGCGTCATCAACATCTTCCTGGGCGACCAGCAGACGTCCGGCGTTGCCCGCAGCAAGCTTGCGAAGGGTAAGGCCACCGCCCGTACCGCTGCCCAGGATGCACTCGCGAAGGAGGCCGCCGCATGATTACTCCTATGAAGAAAGTGACGGTGCTGACGGTTGCAAGTGCAGTTGAAGAAACGCTCCAGGCGCTCCGTACGCTTGAAATTTTGCACCTCACGCCTTTGCAGGCGGCAGCAGGCGCCAAGCTGAACAAGGCCCGCGGCGAAATGAACCGCGTGCAGAAGGCCTTGGAAGTGGTGCCCGAGAAGGCTCCGAAGGGTGTGACTCCCGTGAACCCTTCGGCCCTTCGGCAAGCTCAGGGACCTGAGACCGATGCAATGAGCCTTATCGATGAAATCCAGAACCTGGTTGCCGAAAGCAAGCAGGCGGAAATCGACAAGGAACAGGCCGAAGAGGAACTCACCAAACTTTCCATGTTCAAGAACCTGGACCCCGCAACGGCTGCCGCCCTGCAGGCGAAGGGTATCTTTGTCAAACTCTACCAGCTCCATGACGGTAAAATCCCGTTCGAAGTCGATGGCGAAGGCGTCGTCGAGGAATTTGGCCAGGATGAAAACGGCAAGTACGTGGCTGTCGTGAGCAGGGGAGAAGCCCCTGTCGCCGTGAAGGGCAACTTCACCGAAATCTCGATGCCGCAGAAGTCGCTTGCCGAATACCGCGAAATGGAAGCGAAAGCCAAGGAAACGCTTGCCCGCGTCGAAAAACGCCTAGGTGAACTTTCGGGCGTCAGGGAATCTATCGAAGACAAGCTCCTCGAAGTGGGTGACGACTACCGCATGGTCGAAGCCGAAGCCTCGATGGTGGGCGACAAGAACGTCGCTGCCGTACAGGGTTTCTGCCCGGCTCCGCGCGTGGGCGAACTCGAGAAGGCCGCCCGCGAACACGGCTGGGGTCTCCTGGTGGACGATCCCGCCGACGGCGACGATATCCCGACGTTGTTGACCTACAGCAAGCTCAGCCGTCCCATGCAGTTCCTGTACGATATCATCGGCATTTCGCCGGGGTACAAGGAAGTGGATGTGTCGAGCGTGTTCCTTTGCTTCTTCAGTATCTTCTTTGCGATGATTGTGGGCGACTCGGCTTACGGCCTGTTGTTCCTCGGTCTGGCTCTCTTTGCCCGTTCGAAGATGCGGTCGGCGAACCCTGCTGGTTTCCACTTTATCTACCTCATGAGCATCGCCACCATCGTGTGGGGTGTCATCAACGCAAGTTTCCTCGGCCTAACGCCCTCGCTTGCGGGGTGGACGTATTACCTGGACATCACCAACTACGGCTGGTTGCCTGAACCGCTGAAGAACGCGATGCTCTGGATCCGCACTAGTGCCCCGACTGACCCTGCGAAGTTTGAAGCCTACAAGGCCTTCGCCCAGTCGATTACGATTCTGCCCGATAGCTTCGTGCCGAAGGCGGCAGGTGCCTCCCAGATGCAGCATATCCAGCTGTTCTGCTTCTGCATCGCCGTGGTCCACCTGAGTATCGCCCATATCAGGAACGTGTGCGTGCGTATCAAGCGCAAGGACTCCACGTTCATGGCGCAGGTGGGCTGGCTTATCGGCTGCTGGGTGATGTTCTTCCTTGCGTGCCAGATGGTGCTCGGTATCGACATGCCGAAGTTCGTCATCCCGATGTTCATCGTGGAAGCCGTTCTTCTGGTGCTCTTTACCGTTCCGCCGAAGCGCCTCAAACAGGACTTCATCAGCATCCCGATGCTCGTGCTCGACGTGGTGAACAGCTTTACCGACGTGATCAGCTATATCCGTCTGTTCGCTGTGGGCATGTCCGGTGCGGCCATTGCCGAAGCGTTCAACGACATGCTCTCGCCGCTGTTCGGCTCTGCTGTCGGTATCGCCGGTGCAGCCTTCCTGCTGCTCTTTGTGCATGGCCTGAACATCGCGCTTGCGGTCATGGGCGTCGCGGTTCACGCGGTACGTCTGAATACACTCGAATTTTCAAATGGACTTGGCCAGGAATGGAGCGGATTTGCCTTCGCCCCCTTCGCCAAGCAAAAAAATTAAACCAAGGGATAATTCCCGCTACTTAATGAGGAAAAAACAATGGAACCGAATACAATGGTTACTCTCGCGAAAATGGGTGCTGCTGCCGCTCTCGGCATTGCGGCTATGGGCTCTGCCCTTGGTTGCGGAACGGCCGGTATGTCCGCCATCACGATGTGGAAGAAGGCTTATGCCCAGGGCAAGAGCGCTCTCTTCACACTCCTGGTGTTCGTGGGTGCCCCGATTTCCCAGACGATTTACGGCATGCTTTTGATGAACTTCATCCTGAGCAAGGCTGC
>CAKUWY010000016.1 GCA_934699585.1 uncultured Fibrobacter sp. | reverse complement strand
TGCGACGCGTTGCTAGTATCCTAGGGCTATGCCCGTCTATGAAGAACCGCCGGCTATGCCGGCGGGTTACTTTTTTTGCAAGGATGTTTTAGGGAAGGAGGGGGTAGCCCTCCCTATTTGAACAGGTCGTTGTCGTCTTCGTCCTTGACGGATACTTCTGTACCGGTGGCAGAATCGTCCGTGCCGTCGTCGAAGGTGTCGGCCGGGCTGATTCGGCTGGTGCGCTTGACTTTCTTGGCGGTGAACTTGCTGCCCAGAGCCTTGTAACTCTTGACATCGGCCACTTCCGTCAGGTCCAGCTCTTCTTTCTGGACTTCACGGCCTACCTGGTATTCCATCAGTTGGCGGGCGTCGTCTGTGGCGAAGAATTCAATCATCTGGGAATCCTTGTGATCACTGATGAGATTGAATTCCGTTGTCATGGGACAGCCTTCCAGGTTGAAACGCTTCACCATGTAGTTGAAGTTTCCGCCCTCGAAGTAGAGGATGGTAAAGACCTGGCTGGGGTCGAACTTGTGGATGTACTTGATACCGGTACCCACAAGAATCGGGTCGGCCATGTCGTGGACCCGGGCCCTGCCGTTTTCCTTGACGATGAGGATCTTGTCCTTTTCGCCGAATTCGCCGATGCGGTCGCCCCTTCTCTGGGTGCTGATGAGTCCGGAGAGGGCGTCAAAGTACAGCACTCGGGCCCCCAGGGTGCTGACACCCTTACGGATACGCTTGACGGTCTTGACCGGGTACTTGGTGACGATATTGCCCATGGCGCCGCGGCCCTTCACCTCGATGGAACTGAAGTCCACTTCGAAGTTGAGCTTGGTACGGGGGCGGGGCTTCAGGGTCACTTCTACCACTTCGGCTTCGCCGTTCAGGTTGCTGGACATGTACAGGAGGCGGCTACCGGGCTTGTTCTTGCCCATGTAGTAATCCTTGTCGCGGGTCACGCCGCCCACGTTGAAACGCTTGATATAGGCAGTACCGTCCTTGCCGTCCTGGTGGATGACGTTATAAATGTGGCGCTCGTCGTCCTTGTTGAATTTTTCCACGAGCACAATGTTCTTGCCCACGAAGTCCTTGTCGGAAACCTTCACCACCTTGAAGCTGCCGTCGGCCTTGAACACGATGAGGTCGTCGTATTCGGACACGTCGAAGAGGTATTCTTCCTTCTTCATGCCGGTGCCGAGGAAGCCTTCCTTGCGGTTCACGTAGAGCTTCTGGTTGGCAAGCGCCACGTGTACGGCGCTCACCTGGCCGAATTCGCCAATTTCTGTTTTGCGGTCGCGACCTTCGCCGTACTTCTTGAGGATTTCCTTGAAGTAGTTCACGGCGTAGTCGGTGAGGTGTTCCTTGTTGTAATTCACCTCTTCAATCTTCTTGTCCAGTTCTTCCAGGAACTCGTCGGCTTTTTTGCGGTCAAAACGGCTGATGCGGCGGACCGGAATTTCGGCCAGTTTCAGGATTTCTTCGCGGGTCACTTCGCGACGGAGCTTGCGCACATAGGGCTTCAGGCCTTCGTCAATCAGCTGGACCATCTCGTCGTGGGTCTTTGCCTTCTTGATGACCTCGTAGACTTCCTTCTCGATGAAGATTTTCTCGAGGCTCGTCATGTGCCACTGGTCCTGCAGGTGCTTGAGCTGGTTGTCCAGCTCCCAGTCCAGCAGGTGCACCGTGTGGTCGGTGCTGAGCTTTAAAAGTTCAGTAGTGCTGCTGAATTTCGGCTTCTTGTCTATAATCACGCAGCTGTTCGCGGCAAGTGTCGTCTGGCAGTCTGTAAACGCGTAGAGCGCGTCGATGACGACCTGCGGGTCGGAACCGGCCTGCAGGTGGATCTGGATTTCCACGTTTTCGGTGGTATGGTCCACAATCTGCTTGATCTTGATTTTGCCCTTGTCGTTGGCTGCCACGATGGAGTCGATGAGGCTGTCGGTGGTGGTGCCGAAGGGAATTTCCCGGATGACCAGCGTCTTGTTGTCGAGCTTTTCGATTTTCGCACGGACCTTGAGGCGTCCGCCTCGCTGGCCGTCGTTGTATTCGCTAACGTCGATGATGCCGCCCGTGTAGAAGTCCGGGTAAAGCGTGAACTTGCGGCCCCGCAGGTAGTCGATGCTTGCCTGGCACAGTTCCTTGAAGTTGTGGGGGAGGATGGTGGTGGAAAGGCCCACCGCGATGCCGTCCACACCTTGGGCCAATAGAATCGGGAACTTCGCGGGGAGCGTCACCGGTTCCTTGGAACGCCCGTCATAGTTCGGAATCCATTCCGTAGTCTCGGGGTTGAACATCACGTCCAGCGCAAAGTCGCTGAGCTTGCCTTCGATGTAACGCGGGGCGGCAGCCTCGTCGCCCGTAAGCGGGTTACCCCAGTTACCCTGCGGCTCGATAAGCAGGTTCTTCTGGCCCATGTTCACGAGGGCCGTGTAGATGGAGGCGTCGCCGTGGGGGTGGTAGTGCATGGTGTCGCCGACGATGCCCGCCACCTTGTGGAAGCTGCCGTCGTTCATCTCGTACATGGTGTGGAGAATGCGGCGCTGCACCGGTTTTAAACCGTCCTCGAAGTAGGGCACGGCGCGGTCGAGAATCGTATAGCTCGCGTAGTCCAGGAACCAGCCGTTGTACAGCTTTTCCAGGTGGTTTACGTTGGAAAGTCCTAAAGTTTTCTGTTCTTCATCCATAATTTAGCCTTGAGGTCGCTTCGCTTTGAGGTGTGAGGTCGCTTCGCTTTGAGCTAGATAATCGCGCCTGTGGCGCCTTACTTTGCTCAAAGGGCCGAAGGCCCGTGCTCATAGTTCGTAGCCCATACCTGTTACAATTCCTCCACGGCTTCGGTGCGCAGGTTTTCGACGATGTAGTCCTGGCGGGCCTGGGTGTTCTTGCCCATGTAGTATTCCAGCAGCTTGCCGAGCGAAGCGTCGCTTGGCATGGTGACGGTCTCCAGGTGCATGTTTTCGCCGATAAGCAGCTTGAAGTCCTCGGAGTCCATTTCGCCGAGGCCTTTGAAGCGCGTGATTTCCAAATCTTTCTTGTTGATTTCCTTCGCGGCCTTGTCCCGTTCCTCTTCGTCGTAGCAGTAGAAGGTCTTCTTCTTGTCCCTGCGGTTGCGCACGCGGAAAAGCGGCGCCTGTAATATGTAGAGGTGTTTTTCCTGCACGAGTTCCGGGAAGTACTGCAAGAAGAACGTCATCACCAGGAGACGGATGTGCATGCCGTCCACGTCGGCATCGGTGGCGATAATCACTTTGTCGTAGCGCAGGTCCTCGAGCCCGTTTTCGATGTTGAGGGCGGCCTGGAGCAGGTTCCATTCCTCGTTCTCGTACACGATCTTCTTGGAGAGGCCGTAGCTGTTCTTCGGCTTGCCGCGCAGGCTGAACACCGCCTGGGTCTTGGGGTTGCGTGCTGTGGTGATGGTACCGGAGGCGGAATTACCCTCGGTAATGAATATCATGGTCTCGCTCTTGAGCGGGTTCTTGGCGTCGGTGAGGTGCACGCTGCAGTCACGGAGCTTCTTGTTGTTGAGGTTCGCCTTCTTGGCGCGCTCGTTGGCGAGTTTCTTGACGCCGGCCAGTTCCTTGCGCAACTTTTCGTTCTGGTTGATGCGTTCCAGGAGCTTCTTGGCCGTGTCCTCGTTCTTGTGGAGGTAATTGTCCAGTTCGCGGGCCACAAAATCCACAATCCAGGTACGGAGTGCGGGGCCGTTGGGGGCCGTGGTGGTGGACCCCAGCTTTGTCTTGGTCTGGGATTCAAAAACCGGTTCCTGGATGCGCACGGAAACGGCACCCACGATGCAGTTGCGCACGTCGGAAGCGTCGTATTCCTTCTTGAAGTGGTCGCGCACTCCCTTCACCAGGCCCTCGCGGAATGCCGCCTGGTGGGTACCGCCCTGGGTGGTGTGCTGGCCGTTCACGAAACTGAAGTAGTGTTCGCCTTCTTGGTTCGAGTGGGTGATGGCGAACTCGATATCCTTGCCCTTGCAGTGGATGACCGGGTAGCGGATGGTGTCGTCGGTGCGGCTGTGGAGCAGGTCCAGAAGGCCGTTCGGGCTATTGTAATCCTTGCCGTTCATCACCAGCGTAAGCCCGTTGTTCAGGTAGGCGTAGTTCCAGATCTTCTCTTCCATGTAGGCGGGGAGGAACCGGAAGTTCTTGAACAGGTCGTTATCGGGCTCGAAGTAGATTTCGGTGCCGTTCTTCTCGTTGGTGGAGGTAATCTTGAAGTCCTTCACCAGAATACCCTTGCTGAACTCGGCGCGCTTCACCTTGCCGTCGCGGAAACTTTGTACGATAAACTTGGTCGAAAGCGCATTTACCGCCTTGGTACCCACGCCGTTCATGCCCACCGACTTCTGGAAGGCTTCGGAATCGTACTTGCCGCCCGTATTCATTTTCGACACGCAGTCGATGACTTTTTCCAGCGGGATGCCGCGGCCGTAGTCGCGCACGCGGCAGCTGTGGTCTTCCATGTCGATTTCAATCTTACGCCCAGCACCCATGGCGAACTCGTCGATGGAGTTGTCGATAACTTCCTTCGCGAGCACGTAGATGCCGTCGTCGGGGCTCTGTCCGTCGCCCAGCTTACCGATGTACATACCGGGGCGGAGCCTAATGTGTTCGTACCAATCTAGAGTCTTGATGCTGTCCTTGTCGTACTTTACAGCCATTATCTACCTTTTCAAAACTAAAAAAAGTGCCTTTTTTCGCCAATTTTAAGAAATTTCGCGAGATTTCTTGCGGGAAATGCCCGGACTCGCGGCTCCGGTCCGCCTTGTGCCTCAAATATAGCAAAATTTTTTGTCAATGAGTGACAATTTGTGCAGTAACGAACAGGATCCTACATTATATATTGTTATTGAAAGTTTCAGTATGTTTTTTTTTTATGAAAAATTTGACATTGATCTTTTCTGCCTTGTTATGTGTTCTTTCCGCTTGTGGGAATGGTTCCAATGGAGTTGCTTCTCTCAAACTTGAAAATGGTGAGGAGTCTGAAGATGAGCAGAGAAATAGCGATAACCGTGATAATCTCGGAACTTGTTCTCTTAAAAAGGAAGGAAGAACTACTGGAACTATCTCTAACCAGTTGCTTAACGGTATGTATGTCCGACCATTTTAGGTGAACTGAGCTAGCAGTCGGGACTTACCCTCGAACTTTTACTCCAAGCCGATTCAGCCTGTTGTAGAGGGCCGTTCGGAGCATTCCTAAGCGCTCTGCCGTGAGGCTTACGGAGCCGCCATTTTTTGCGATGGAGTCGGTCAGGAACTGTCGTTCCTGTTCTTGCAGGTATTCCTTGAATTCGTCGTAGCTGTTGCAGTAGGCGATTCCTGACGGAGCCTTTTCTTGGTACAGCCCTTCGTCGATTTGCAGGTCTTCGGGTTTCAAGAACCCCGGGTTTGCAAAGCACAGTGCCCGCTGGATAACATTTTCCAGTTCACGGATGTTTCCCGGCCACTGGTGGGCTTGCAGCTTTTTTAGGGCTTCAGGAGACAAGATGAAATTCTCGCCTTGGGGAGCGTACTGCCTTATGAAATAGTTCGCCAGGTCTTCGATATCTTCCTTGCGGCTCCGTAGGGGGAGAATCTGGATGGGAATCACGTTCAAGCGGTAGTAAAGATCTTCGCGGAATCGTCCCTTGCGGATTTCTTCGCTCAGGTCCCGGTTGGTGGCGGCGATGATGCGCACATCCACATGTCGGGTCTTGTTTGCCCCGATGGGGCGGATTTCCTTATTTTGAATGACCCGCAGGAGTTTTACTTGGGCATGTAGCGGCATGTCGCCGATTTCGTCCAAAAAGATGGCGCCACCGTTGGCCTCCTCAAAAAGGCCGATGCGTTCGTTCTGAGCACCGGTAAAGGCTCCGCGGGTGTGTCCGAAAAGTTCGCTTTCGAAAAGGGCGTCGGGAATGGCGCTGCAGTTCACGGTGACAAACCGCTCGTACATGCAGGCGATGGCCCGGGCCACCAGGTCTTTTCCCACACCGGATTCGCCTTGGATTAGGACCGGCCCTGTGTGGAGAATGGTCCGTTCCACCGTTTTGCGCAGGGTTTCCATGGCGGGGCTTTTCCCAACCAGGTGGCTCATCCGTTCCCTGAAAATCATCTTGGCGCTGTAGATGTCCTTGAGCCTTAGGATTTTGCTCATCAGATGAAGTTTCAGGGATTCTACAGACAAGATAATATCGTAGAGGTTGTTGGGAATGGAGATAAATTCCTCGGGATCCTCGGCATAGACGAGAATCATGGTGTCCGGCTTTTCAAGGCGGATGGCGGTTAGGGCTTCCACATTGCACTGGGTAAAGGAATCCAGGTCCCAGACGACAATGGGGGAGGAGACCTGTTCTGCTTTGGTCCAGGCGGTCCAGGTTTCCAGTTCGTAGTTCACAGACGAAAGCACATCCTGGATAAAGGCGGATGTGTCGGTTTCGTTGGAGAATAACTGGATGGATGACATGAGTGAGATGTTATAGATTGTAGGTGGTAGTAGTTAGATTGTGGTTGTTGATTGGCGATTTGGTATTAGGTTTCGTATTTCGAGAAGGGTGGTGGCAAGAAGAAAAAAATAAAAAATAAAAAGTGAGCAAATAAGAATTATTCAATTTACAAGCAGAATATTTGCTTATTCAGACCATCATTAATGACGGCACGGACAGTTCCGTCATTGACCTGCGTAAAGGTTGTGCCGTTTCATCCAAACGGTTTGCGTCCGAATAGGTTTTTCTTAAAAAAAAAGAAACTCTCGCAAGTTGGGAAATCTTTTAGGTGTCAGGTGGGGTAGCGGTACAGGAAGGACACGGAAACACGAGTCCATTGCATTTCCCAGTCCGTAGGTGTGGATAATTCCGGCTTGACAGTAAGGTTGTTGACCGAGAACTGAAGACCGACAGAGACCCTGTGTTCTAGTGCTCGGTACTCGGGCAGATTCTTGTAATTTGCATAAAGGGCTACTTCCGGTATCAGGAAGCTTTTGCCCTCGAACAGATAGCCTATGTTACGCCCCATGTCACTGTCGTAAAAGGGTTGGACAATCCCGTCCAGGAGCAGAAACCTGGGGTGAATTTTGAATGTTGCCCCTAGTCTTGAGCCAAAGTCGTAGAATTCCCTGTCATACCGGGTGCCAGCATATATCGTGTAGGAAACATCCAGTCTATGTTTTAGTTCCCTATGGTAGAAAGGGGCTATGCGCACATATTGCAAATTTACTTTTTGCACTAGGACGGAGTTTTCTATGGCCATGCCAAAACGTTTATTCCAGTCTACGCCCAAAAATGCGTAGCGGTTGTTTCTCATGCCCAGGAATGCCTCTATGTTGGAACTCTGTAAATCTGCGGCGCAGGAGAGCCCGCTGAGCATGGCAAGGAAAATAAGACCAATCCATTTTTTCATAGGGCCTCCGAAATTTTTTGGCTAAGCGTTTCGTAGCCTTCTTGCGTCAAGTGCAAACCATCGGAATAGTAGTCATCGTGGATTTTTGAATCCATATCGAGAAACACCGATTGAACATCAATAAACTTGTATGAGATCTTTGATGCGTCAAGCGCCTCGCGGAGTCGTTTGTTTAGGAGTTGAATCTGAATGTTGATTTTTCTGGTTTCTACTTTTGTGGTACGAGGTAACAGGGATATCGCATAAAGTTTGCTTGCCGAAAAAAGCCTAGCCTGCTCAACATATTGATTTGTAAAATCTTGCATAAATGATTCTGTAAGAGTGTCTGCGTTTATTCCGCTCCATAAGTCATTTGTCCCTATCAAGAAAATTACAGGAATACCCCTGCAGTCGCCGGTGTCCCAGGAGGCGACATCCGCTAGCACGGCCCCGCTTACGGCATGTTTGTGCGTGCTGAATGTTGGAAAATAATAATCTAGATCCCAGAGATGAGTGATGGAATCCCCAACAAAGCAAAGTTCTGAATTCTCGCTATCTGTACTTTCGCAGCCGAAAAGGGAGAACGCAAGAACAAAGGCTAGAGTGGACGGTACCAGGTGCAAAACCATGTTCTAAAAGATAGCAATAATGTCTGTCTTTAGCGAGGTAGGTTGAAATAATCTATATTTGTTAGGTATGTTTTTTTCGACCTACTCAATATTGGCCTTTTCTATTTGCTGCGTACTTGTCTGTGCTATTTTGCCCCAGAGGTCGAGACGTTGGTTTTTACTGTTGGCTAGTGCCGGTTTTTATGGGTGGTGCGATATCCATTTTTTGGGCCTGCTGGCTCTAGAAATTCTTTTTTCCTGGTTTGTAGGTAAAAAAATCTCTGAAAAAAGAATCTGTGGACAATCAGGTAAAAAAGAACTTTGCATTGGAATTTTGGGAATAATTTTGGTCCTTTTTGCCTTCAAGTATTACGGATTCTTTGCGGAGGTGTTCCAGATATCGTTAAAGGGAATCGTCTTGCCGCTAGGAATATCCTACTATAGTTTCAAAGCCATCAGTTACCTTGCTGATGTATTTACCGGAAAAATTCAGGAAGAAAAGTCTCTTGTAAATTATGGCCTGTATGTTTCTTTTTTTCCTCATCTACTTTCGGGCCCCATTACTCGTGCTACCGAAATGTGTCCTCAATTCATGACCATGGCGAGGCCTTCTCCCACCCTTGTAGAGCAGGGGGCTCTCCTTATTCTTTCGGGACTGTTCAAGAAGGTGGTCATTGCTGATCGGCTGAATTTCTATGTCAATGTCATTTTCGATAATCCGTCCATTTACCCTTCGATAGCGTGTATCCTTGCCGCAATCCTCTTTACGGTACAACTTTATTGCGATTTTGCGGGCTATTCAGAAATTGCCATCGGTATCACGAACTTGTTTGGGTTCCGCTGCAGTCCAAATTTTACACGTCCCTATTTTTCTCACGACATCAGGGATTTTTGGCGGCGCTGGCATATTTCCCTTTCTTCGTGGCTTAGGGATTACATTTACATTCCTTTAGGCGGAAGCCGTGTTACTGCGGTAAGGCATGTGCGGAATGTCCTGTGTACATTCGTAGCCTGTGGCGCTTGGCATGGCAGTGCCCTCCACTATCTATTCTGGGGCGTATATCACGGGATATTGAATGTTCTTACACCCAGAATAGAATGTCCTCAAGCATCTAGGGTGAAACGCTGTTTGGGGTGTCTTTTTACGCTCTTTGCTGTTGTGATTGGTTGGATCTTTTTCAAGGCGAAATCTATGGACGCAGCGGTGGGCTACATTGTCCACTCTGTAAGGGATTTTGCTATTTCGAGTGACGTTGTTTCACGTTCCATACTCCCTTTTACCTTTTCTAATGCCTGCTTGGCCTATTTCTTGGTATCGATCTTGATGGTATTAATTCTGTTCGTTCAGGAACTCCTTGAAGAAAGGGGTAGGTGCTATCCATTTACTTTTGCCACCATTCAGATGTTTTGCATTATTCTTTTCGGGTTTGTGGGCGAGTCACCTTTTCTATATGCCAACTTCTAGAATATGAAACGGTTGTTGATAATTTTTGTTTTGGTTTTGGGCGTGTGTTCGGCATTCGTTTTGCTAAAAAATGAGTATGCTTATTTATTGTTACGGGATTCCACCTATGGTTTTTCCCCCTTGATTTCGGGGAATTCCAAAGCGGGCACCTTATTCTTGGGATCCAGTATGTTTAGGCAGGGGCTCGACATTTATGCACTGGCGTCTAGATATCCGGATTCGTGGATTTTGGCATACAACGGCAACCAGCCGATTATTGAAAATGAGGAAATCCACTATTTGGCTCGCTACAATTTTGTTCCCAAACGAATTTTCATTGATATGTATGCTTTTTCGGTTGTGGAACAATCTAAGGTCAGTGACGATAGGATTTTCTTGCATACCGATTTACGCTTTAAGATGAATCTGTGGAAAAAGTTGAGAGCCAACGGAGACATGACGGTTAGTACTTTGTGGCAGATGCTTGTTACCTCCAATAACGAAAATTTACTGACGTGGTTCTTGCACAAACCGCTTGTCGAAAAACGTTACTACAGGGGTGGAAACATCTTGGACGTGGCAGGTAGGGATTCCGTCACTATTCTCCAATCTCTCGAAGTAGAAATTTCTCAGTTGAACCTTCGCAGGGAACAGGTTGTTGCTATCCGCGAAATGGTGGCTTTTTGCAGACAACAAGGCATTCAACTCGCCTTTATTGAAACTCCCAAATACCAAAGTGTAGTGGATTCAAGATACATATCCATCATGGAAGAATATGGGGCACTATTGGATTCCCTGCATGTGCTGTATTACTTGTCCGAAGAAACTGCGAAAAGATTACCCCGGGGGGATGTTTCCGAAAATGTTGCCGTGGTACCCTTCAATTCTTCTGATCCTAAATTTTTTTCGGATTATATACACCTTTCCTCAGATGGGAGAAGGGAATATTCCAAATCGCTTATGGAGAGCCTGCGGTAGTTGGTGCTGTTTTTTTCACCAGGCGGTCCAGGTTTCCAGTTCGTAGTTCACGGACGAAAGCACATCCTGGATAAAGGCGGATGTGTCGGTTTCGTTGGAGAATAACTGGATGGAGGACAAACTATCCTAATTCCTTACTTCTTTTAGTGCCTGCCACAACGGCTTTGATGAGGGTGCTGCGGAAAGCGCCTTCTTCGAGAGCGTCAACGCCAGCGATGGTGGTGCCGCCAGGGGAGCAGACCATGGCACAGAGGTCGCTTGGACTTTTGCCGGACTGCTTCACCAGTTCTACGGCCCCTTCGATAGTCCCGAGGGTGAGTTTCAGCGCCACGTCACGGGTGAGACCAGCTTTGACGCCTCCGCGGGTAAGGCCTTCGATGAACTCGAAGACGTAGGCGGGGGCACTACCGGAAAGTCCGGTGACGGCGTCCATCAAGTTTTCGGTGACGCGACAGGTGACTCCGATGGTTCCAAAAATTTCTTCGGCGGTCTTCAGAGTGTCTTCGGAGACGCCGTCGGTGGCAAGCGCCACCGTGCCCCTGCCCACCGTAAGCGGCAGGTTCGGCATCACGCGGAGCACCTGGTTCTTGCTCCCGAGAGCAGCGATGAGCGATTCCCGCTTGACTCCCGCCATGATGCTGATGAAAGTTTTTTCAGCTTTTATGGAAGACATTGCCGAATTCCATTCGGCAGAAACCAACTTGAAAATTTGGGGCTTCACGCAAAGGAATGTCACATCTGCGGCAGACACGCCGTCGGCAAAACTTGACTTGCGGACGCAGCCGAGAGCGGTGTAGGTTTCGGCCGCTTTGTCGTTAGGCTCCAAAAAGAAGATATTGCTTGCCGTTGTACCTGCAGAAAGGAGACCGCGGAGGATTGCTCCTCCCATATTGCCGGTTCCCACGAAAAAAATTTTCTTGTCCATAGTGTATCCTGTTGTTTTAGGGAGAATTTAATAAAAAAACGGACTTGAAAAAAAAAGAAGGGCTTGTTTTTGCGGGTAAAGTACTATGATAATTTCTTTTTCACCAGTTTTCGTAGCGGTGGCCCGTATCGAGGGCGGCAATTTGCTTCATTTTTTGTCTGTATTTTCGAGTTCCGTTTGTCTGCGGTTTTCCTGGACGATGCTTGCGAATACTTATTGGCTATGAGTAGCCATGCTTTTTAGGCAAATAATAAGAATTTTCCAAAAATATCTTGACACGGTGTCAGAAATAGTGTATATTGAATGGCGTAAAACTGACACGATGTCAAAAATAGGAGTTTCTTATGAATTTTTCGACCAAGAAGTGCATGATTGCGGCAGGTTTCCTCGGAGTGCTTGCCGTTGGGCTTGTCGCCTGCAACCAGGAACGCAGCAGCAAGGATTCGCAAGAATCGACAGCCGCCAAAGAGGTAAAAACGGTCGAAGAGCATTACACGTTCAAGATTTCGGACAAGATTACCCGTACCCATGTGCGTTTCAAGAACCATTTTGGCATTGAACTCGCAGGCGACCTTTACATGCCCGCTACGGTTAAGCCGGGTGAAAAGTTTGCGGCCATGGCGGTTGCCGGCCCGTACGGAGCCGTCAAGGAACAGACATCGGGCCTGCACGCGAGCCAGATGGCGGAACGCGGGTTTGTTACGCTTGCCTTCGACCCTTCGTTTACGGGTGAATCGGGTGGCGAGCCGCGCGGTATGAACGCCCCGAACATCAATACCGAAGACTTCCAGGCCGCTGTCGATTACCTCGCGACCCGCGACTTTGTGGATCCCGAAAAAATTGGCATTATCGGCATTTGTGGCTGGGGTGGCTACGCGCTGGATGCCGCGGCCATCGATACCCGAATCAAGGCGACCCTCGTTGTGACCATGTACGACATGAGCCGCGTTTTCCAGAATGGCTATTTCGACAAGGACGACAACGTCGCATCGCGCGACGCATTCCGCAAGGCGCTGAGTGAACAGCGTACCGAAGACTTCAAGACCGGCACATACAAGAATGCTGGCGGATGGGGCTCGGCTCCCATGCCCGAAGACGCTCCGCAGTACGTGAAGGACTATTACGCCTACTACCGCACCGATCGCGGCTACCATGAACGCTCCCTGGGTTCCAATGACGGTTTCAAGATGACAACGCTCACGTCGCTCATGAACACGAAAATGCTCGCCTTCGTGAACGAAATCCAGACACCCGTGCTCCTTGCCCATGGCGAAAAGGCGCACAGCCGCTATTTTGGCGAAACCGCTTTTGAAAAAATGACAGGCAAGGCCCCCGAAGGCAAGAGCGCCGTAGTCGGCAACAAGGAAATCCTGATTGTGAAAGATGCCGTGCATACCGATCTTTACGACAACTTCGACAAGATTCCGTTTGCGAAGTACGAGGAATTCTTTACCAAGAACCTGAACAAGTGATATGCCAAAGACCGTTTCGAAAGAACTGGCGGACGCCCACAAGAAAGAAATCGTGGATGTGTGCGAAGAACTCTATCGCACCATGAATTTCAAGGACGTGACGCTCAAGGAAATCGGTGCCCGGACCAGTTTCGGGCGCACTTCCATTTACAATTACTTCCAGACAAAGGAAGAAATTTTTCTTGCGCTGCTGGTTAGGGAATATGAACGCTGGATAACCGATTTGGAACAGGTCCTAGATAGTCACGAAAGGCTTGCCCCAAAGGGCCTTGCCCGCGAAATTTCAAAGACCCTTGAACGCCGACTGCAACTGCTGAAACTCATGACCATGAATCACTACGCCATGGAAGAAAACAGCCGCATCGAGAACATGATTGAATACAAGAAGGTTTACGGAAAATCGATAGATACCGTGGAGAGGTTGCTTGTAAAGTTCATGCCCGCCATGAAACGCAAGGACCGCGAAGGCTTCATTTATTCGTTCTTCCCTTTCATGTACGGGATATACCCCTACGCGGCAGTGTCAGCCAGGCAACAAGACGCGATTGCGCAGGCAGGAGCGACATTCACGTATCACTCCGTATATGAAATTGCGTACCCCTGTATTGTAAAACTGCTTTCGCCTGCATCGGTGACACCGTGAAAAATTGTAATCTTTTTGAGGGGGGGGGGCATGATGTTTCCACTATGCGTCCTGCGCATACTGGGTATGAAAAATGCGTATTGTGCAGACGGCTTGAAATTATTTATATTATGTTCTATGAAGAAAATAATCCTCGTCCTCTTAACCATCCTCATTGGAGTCTCTATGGCAGCAGAAAAGAAAATCCTCGTCGTTTACTATTCCCGTGCCGATGAAAACTATTTCGTCGGGAACATTTCCAAGGGCAATACCGAAATCATTGCCGAGATGATTGCGAAAAAGACGGGCGGCACGCTTCTGTACGTGGAGCCCGCAAAGGAATACCCCAAGGGCTACGACGACTGCATCAACGTGGCCAAGAAGGAACTTGCGCAGGACGCGCGTCCGGCAATCAAGCCGGTGAACGTGAATCCCGAAGAATTCGACGAGATTTACGTCGGCTATCCGGTGTGGTGGGGCGAAATGCCCATGCCCATGTTCACTTTCTTCGAGAAGTATAACCTGAAGGGCAAGACGATTCACCCGTTCGTGACTCACGAAGGCAGCGGCCTCTCGGGTGTAGCCCGCCTCAAGAAGGTGACCGGCGCGAACGTGACCCCCGGCCTTGCCATCTACGGACACGTGGCCCAGAACGAACGCGACAAAGCCCAGAAAGAAGTCGACAAGTGGGTGAAGTAGGCTAGCTTCTAGCAGAAGGTCACGGTGATTTCCGTGCCTACGCCTATGGCGGATTGTAACGAAATCTCTGCATGGTGTACTTCGGCGATATGCTTAACAATGGCAAGACCCAATCCCGTGCCGCCTGTAGCCTTGGAGCGACTCTTGTCCACACGGTAAAACCGTTCAAAAATACGTGGCTGGTTTTCTTCGGGAATGCCAATCCCTGTATCCTTCACAGCAATGGATTTTTGTTGCACTAGAATACTCACGGAACCGCCCGTTTCTGTATAGCGAATGGAATTGTCGACCAAGTTGTAAAGCATCTCAAATAGGAGCCGACGATTGCCGTAAACCTGTGCGGTTTTACAACCTTCCAACGCCACACGAACTCCCTTCTTTTCGGCGTTAAAGGAAAGTTCGTCAATACAGTTTGATGCCAGCGTCCACAAATTCACGGATTCGTCCAGTCCTATCGCAGATTCTCCCGAGGAGTCAAGTTTGGAAAGGGTCATAATATCGTTGGCGATAGAAAGGAGACGGCCAGCTTCTTTGTGGATTTTTCCGGCAAAGCGTTTTACGTCTTCGGGTTTCGCCATACCATTTTCGATGAGTTCCGCATATCCAGAAATGGATGTCAATGGCGTTTTGAGTTCATGGGAGGCGTTAGCCGTAAACTCATCTCGCATCTTGGCCGTTTTCTTTTTTTCTTCAGAAAGTTGTTCAATGGTGAGTTGAAGTTCCCGATTCTGCTTACGGATAGTTTTGACTAGTGGTGCAATTTCTTTGTATATCCCTTCGTCATCCATAAGTTCTGGCTGTCCCAAGTTTTCAGCCAATTTCTGCACCGGTCGCACAAAAGCGCGGCTCAAGCCAAAAGCAATCAGAACAGCCACGACAACAATACCTGTCAACAGCGCTAATAGGTAAGGCATTGTCTTAGATACGGATTCGTGAAGACTCGCTTGACGACGACTTAAACGCAGAATTTTGCCGTCTGACAGTCGTTCTGCAAAATAGAACACTTGGGCATTCAAAGTCACTGAATAGCGGAGGTTTTCACCTATTCCTTTGGAATTTGCGTCCATGATTTCGGGACGACTCCTATGATTTTCCATTTTGCCAGCTTTCGCGTCACTTTCGTAGAGGACCATTCCGTCCCGGTCCACCAGAGTTACGCGCAAACGTTTGCTGGCAATGGAATCCAGATTTTTTCGGAAGTTCTCAGAAGGAATCTGTCCATAGAAATTTTTGATAAGGGAGGCTGTTTCCCTCAAATCTCGCTTCTGCTGTTCGGACATTTCATTTTCAAAAACGCGAGCCGTAAAATACACTGCAAAGAGGGCGGCGAGTACTCCGACATAAATCAAGCTGAAACGGAGACTGTTTTTCATTGAACTTTGTACCCCACGTTTCGCACGGTCTGTATGATAGAGCCTTGTACCCCTAACTTCTGTCGAAGCGTTTTTATGTGCATATCCACGGTGCGTGTATCCATATCAAAATCCACCCCCCAAATCTTTTCTAGAATCTGTTGCCTAGAGAAAACAGTTCCCGGTCGGGACATCAGGAGTTTCAAAAGTTCATATTCCTTAAAAGTGAGTTCTACAGCGATTCCGCCAACAGTTACCGAACGACGCTGATCATCGAGTGTCACTCCTCCTAGAGCCAAGTTCAACGCCTCCGCATTTTCGGATGAGCTTCGTTCAGAACGGCGTAGCACGGCTCGCACACGTGAAATGAATTCTAGAACGCCAAATGGTTTTGCTATGTAGTCGTCCGCTCCCAAGTCAAGTCCCTTCACTTTGTCAAGTTCAGTTCCTTTCGCCGTAAGCATGATGACGGGGATGTCCTTTGTATTTTCTTGCACTCGCAAGCGTTTGAGAATGTTTAAACCATCTTCGCCAGGGAGCATAATATCCAAAATAAACAAGTCTGGCACCCTAGTCTTAACTTGTTCGTCCATAACTTTACCGCATTCGAAAGCCATCACGTCAAAACCGCTGCTTTTTAAAGCATAAGTTTCCATTTCCCGAACTTCGATATCGTCTTCCACAATATAAATCATAGGACCACACACAAATTATTGTTTTACAGATAGGAATTTCCTGCTGGCTTTGGCTACAGAACTGACCGCATCCAACAATGCCCAGGACTCATAAAGAATAGTTAAATAAAGAATCTCCGCGCGGATGTTTTCGGAAACTCCCTTCATCATTTCCGTTTTACGCTCGTCAAATATCCTCGTCCCTTCTTCCCGCAATTGTTCGCGGACCTCGCTATAGTTCCTGAAATCCATGGTTTCTATCATTGAGGCAGTCTTTTCAATCCGTATCTTCACACGGGATACCGTACGCAAAAGCTCTTTTCTTTTTTCGTAGTCCAAGGGACTGAAAGCGTTATCCACGTGGTTCTTGCATGGCGAAGAAATCTGTTCCAGACTAAACAATGCATCTCCCATAAAATCATTTGCCTGGTACAAAAAGAAATTCTTTACCACCATATCCTCCTGGGCAAGTCTTTCCGTACATAAGGTTCCATGGCGACGGTTCCTCTGGATATGTTTTTTCAGAATTTTAATTTGTTTGTTCACGGAGCGTAGTTTTCCCAAGTTTTCTCGCAAAAGTCCCACAATTATCTTTTCGTAGCAGTCAGCGCACCAACGGAGTATTTCGCTCCACTCACCACGACTGTATTCCTGTATAAGGGGGTATACCTTTGTCTCGGGGGGAGCCGTCAGGATGTTATCAAACAATTCCTCCGCCTTACCTTTCTTGTTTTCTCGGTATTTCAGGTTCGAACGAATCAATACGAAAATGACCACGGCAAAAAGACCGAATATGGCAGGGAAACCGCCATAATAAAGCACTGTCGCCACAGCAGAAGCACTAGCAAATGCGGCGAAGGCCGTAAGGAACCATCCGCCAATTACCGAGAGTACCCCTGTAATGCGGTATACGGCCGTTTCACGGTTCCATGCCTTGTCGGCAAGACTTGTGCCCATAGCCACCATGAATGTCACGTAGGTCGTGGAAAGGGGAAGTTTCAGGGACGTGCCCAACGCAATGAGGGAGCTTGCAAGCATTAGGTTTACGCAAGCCCGCAATAAATCAAAGGCGGCGCTATCCTCTTCCAGAATCATTTCCTTGGTATTAAAGCGGGCGTTAATTTTATCCGAAATTTTCCTTGGAATAAATTCTGTTACAAATTTTACGACACCATTAGAACCGCGAACTAAGGCGCGAGCGACCGGATTTGTACCAAAGATTTCTTCAGAAGAATTTTGGGCCGCGAGGGATACGGAAGTCTTCACCACATTCCGGGCCTTCTTGGAAAACACAAGGGAAAATACCATGGTAAGCCCAGCAGCCATCAGCAAGTACCACTGTCCTGGTTCCGACTCCAGCAAGAAGGACATATTGAAATCCTGAGGGTTGCCCCCAGCAGCCATCAAGTGCTGCACCGAAGAAAGACTGGTGAGGGGCACACCCACAAAATTTACAAGGTCGTTTCCGGCAAAGGCTAGGGCCAGAGAAAAAGTCCCAAAAGCAATGATTACCTTGAGCACGTTTACTTTTACTGCATGGAGCAGGTGACAAAGGATGAAAAACGCGACGAACATGCCTGCCACAAGAACGGTCTCATTTTCCGCGAGAAACGCCTTGTAGCCCGGCCCCACGAAACTCATATTTTTGAGGCCCTTGATAAGGATAAAATAAAATATGGACGTCAGGGAAACGCTTCCAAAAACACCAATAAAGTATCGAATATACTTCTTGTAGCCAAAGGAGAAAACCAGGCGCGTCACATACTGCACCGCAAGGCCAACTACAAAAGCGATGGCCACCGAAAGGAAAATGCCCAAAATCACCGTCAGAGCCTTAGAGGTGTTGATGAGGTTTCCCAATTCCAGGGTATCGTCAGAAAGAATCTTGATACTGGCGATAGCCACAGAGGCGCCCAAAAGTTCAAAGACCATTGATACCGTAGTTGATGTCGGCATACCGTAGGAATTGAATATGTCAAGGAGGATCACATCGGTAAACATCACCGCCGCATATACGCACATAAGTTCTGCAAAGGTGTAATACTGGGGCGTATAAATGCCATGCCGTGCGATATCCATCATGCCACTACTGAATGTGGCGCCACAAAAGACTCCTGCTGCAGCAAAAAACATCAGTGTTTTGTATTTAAAGGCCTTGCTCCCGACAGCAGAACTCAAAAAATTCACGGCATCGTTACTGACACCCACGAACAAGTCCATCAAGGCGAGCAGAAGCAGCATTGCCACAAGGATGATATAAAACGTAGTCATAAAATCTCCTAGGCGACAAACTAAAAAGCCTTGCGACAATACACAAGGCGATGGAATGAAGTTTTCCAAAGGTTTTATTAGGACTTTACAAAGGCTTTACGCCGCTTTACACAGATTTTACTTTTGGCGGTGTAGTAAGTTATAAAGGCGGAAAAAGAAGTCGACAAGTGGATGAAGTAGGCTGACTACACTGAATTCTGTAAAAGAAAACTCCCGGATCCGAGTGGATTCGGGAGTTTTATGCTTTTCCCCAAAAAAGTGGGGGAAGGACTTTACAATTTTAAAATTGTATTTTATATTTGTAAAAAAGTGGCGAATTGAGGGCGGTGTGCGTATGATTCCACGCGAGTTACAAGAGATTATTAAAAAGAGGGCAAGCCAATTTCCCTTTGTCGCGGTGACGGGGCCGAGGCAATCGGGTAAATCGACCCTTTTACGAAACATATTCAAAGATTACGATTACGTGTCTTTGGAAGATCTTGACGAATGGGATCTTGCGGAACGGGATCCGCGGGCGTTCATCCGGATGCATCCGGACAAGGTTATCTTGGACGAGGCTCAACGCGTTCCGGGACTGTTTTCGTACTTGCAGACCCACACCGACGAAGTCGGACGGACTGGAATGTATATCTTGAGCGGTTCGCAAAATTTTTTGCTGATGGAAAAATTGGGACAAAGCCTTGCCGGTCGCGTAGCCCTGCTCGATTTACTGCCCTTTTCACATTCGGAACTAAAGGCGGCCAGGATGCTCCCGCCTTCGCTGGACGAGGAAATTTTTACCGGCGGTTATCCCCGTATTTTTGATAAGGAAATTCCACCTACAGATTTTTACCCGAGTTACCTGCGCACTTATGTGGAACGCGATTTGCGTACACTCAAGAATGTGGGAAACTTGAACTTATTCGTAAAATTCTTGAAGTTGTGTGCCGGAAGAATTGGGCAACTGCTAAATGAGTCGTCGCTTGCAAACGAGTGCGGCGTTTCTACACCAACGATAAATTCATGGCTTTCGGTGCTGGAGGCCAGCTTTATACTTTATCGCCTAAGACCTGATTTCCGTAACTTCAACAAGCGGGTTGTAAAGACTCCCAAGCTTTATTTCTACGACACCGGTCTTGCGTGTTCGCTGCTTGAAATTGATAGTGCGAGTCAACTAAAATCGCACTTTGCCCGGGGGAGTCTTTTCGAGAATCTGGTCATCAATGAATTTATGAAAAGTTCATTAAATCAGGGTAAAGAACCAAGGCTTTCTTTTTGGAGAGATAACGTCGGCCATGAAGTGGACTTGATTCAGGACCGGGGTGGAAAACCCTACGCTTACGAAATCAAGTCGGCGGAAACATTCAACTGGGAGTTCCTCGACAACCTGAATTTCTGGGGAAAAATTTCTGGATATCCCCACGAGCAAAAGGCCGTTATTTATGCGGGGGCAAAGGAAATGTCGCTGACAGAAGCAAACGTCATCCCTTGGAAAAAACTAGCGTTTTGACAAGGCCCAGAAAGAAGTCGACAAGTGGGTGAAGTAGGCTGAGTGAATTGTATTGCTGAAGTTGTGTACTGGGTTAATCCAGAATTAGGCGCGGATCTCTTAGTTTTCGAAGCAGTAAATACTGGCTCTTGTTTCTAAACTACCAATTCTACCTTTCGCTGTTGATTCAATATATATTCCGTTGTAGTCCTCAATTCGCCCATTTTCGCAAGCGTCAACATCTATTTGACAAATGGAGATTCGTGATCCATTAGAGCACGTACTTTGGTTTGCTGCCAAAGCTCTCTTTAAGTCCTCCTTGCGAAACTCGCAGGTCCAGGATACTGGATTATATGCGATGTAAGTGGAGTCTAACCCATTTTCTGTAGAAAGCCAGAACCACAAAGTACCAATTTTTCTTAAAAGTGATTGGGAATTTTTTGTCAGGGCAATTAATTCGGCTTTATTGGGCACGTGCCATCCTGTAGGGCAGGCTCCTTGTGCTTGCAGATTTGAATGGGCACACGTGTTTCCTAGTCCACATCCTGTATTTAAGGAATCCATGGCTGCAGACCAGTAGTAGCGATTCATCCACGATGTATATCCTAAACTTTCAAGTTGCAAAGGTTCGCTAAAAATTCTCTTCCCTCCGCAATAAGATAAAGTGCTGTATGTTACGCCGGTTCTGATATCTGTGACGTTTTCTCCTGTGCTTACGTCATCGGTTTCGCATTCTACGATTTTATACGAGCAATCCCACTGTGCATACAATGTAATATTTTCCATTGCGTAGATGGGTTCCTCATTCTCGTAACGGACGGATGATCCATCTGGAGCAAGGTTCCAGGAATCAAAAGAACATGTTGGTCTTTCATACGTGTTTTTGTTAAGTGGAGCCATCTTCCCGTAATAGTAAGTCTCGTTTGGCATAATTCCTGTAGCATCGTTTGCATTGGCATTGAATGTTACAGAAAATATGTGGCTGTCGTTTTCACTTGGCCCATCGACTGATCCTTGATAGGGGTTAGCACCAGAAGATGATTCTACAGTTTGTGTGTATGGATCCCCAGAGATTGCTGGTTCTGTTGTTTGGGGCGTCGATTCATTACCGCAAGCAGCCAGTACAACACAGAGCAATGCAAGTGAGAGTTTTTTATTTCTTTTCATTGGCCGTACTCCCTTCTTTTGGGTAGAGTTTCTTGGCTTTGCCACTCTCGTTGATTTCGTAAACGGATACGTCGGTATATGGCAAAAGGGTGGAAGAGTCGACAAAATATTCAGCCAGTGATTTAGGCTTTTCTGAACATGTGGAGTGACTCATGCACAGAATCATCCTTGATTTTTTCGGGGCCACATATAGCCAAAACAGAGCTTCATGCAAGGTAGATATTTTGGCCGAGGGCGTTGCTCCCGAAGCCGTCCATGTGTAATTTTTACACTCGACAATAATTGAACCGTCTGTAGAAACTAGATCATACTCGTGTTTTATGTTTCTTATAGCGGTATGGCGATTAAATTTTATCTTGAAATGCTTTTCCAGCACCTTATTTGTAAGCATTTCAAATGCATCACCTTTGGCTTTGTTGCTCTTTTCTCCCATGTCAGATCTCTTCTTTTTGATTACCAAACCCAAATGTAAACAAAAAAAAACATTGTCAAGCATTTTCTTCAAAAATGGTCTTTTGTAAACGATTTTTTGCAATTTGAGGAGCTGAATGATGAAAAAACGACTATAATCATCACTTTTTCGTCGGAAAAAATGGCAAAAGCTTTAGGTATTCTTTCATTCGCTTAATCTATTGAGCAAAATTTGAACAAAAATGCTTGTTGGATTAAGCAAAATGTTGTATATTTTGGCAAGGCCCACAATCGGAGGTCCGGCTTATGGAACAGTTGCAAGCCCAACATTTACGTATGCTTTCCCGACTCGACACGCCCAACCAGCGAAGCCTGATGTCGAAAATCAACTGGGATTCGCGTCTGATTGCCATACGCGGGGCACGCGGTGTCGGCAAGACCACCCTGCTCCTGCAGCATATCAAGAGCGAATACGGAACCGCGCCCGAAGCCTGCCTTTACGCAAACCTGGACCACTTCTACTTTGCCCGTCACACACTTCTCGATTTGGCGGATGAATTCTACAAGCGGGGCGGGAAATGCCTGTGCCTGGACGAGGTCCACAAGTACGATGGCTGGAGCCGTGAAATCAAGAACATCTACGACGGGTTTCCCGACCTGAAAGTCGTGTTCACGGGTTCTTCTCTCCTGAACATCCTGAACGCCGAGGCGGACCTTTCGCGCCGCTGCGTGAGTTACGATATGCAGGGGCTGTCGTTCCGCGAATACCTGCTTTTTAAGGAAGGTATCTCACTGCCGGCTATTCCGTTAGAAGACATCCTGCAACATCCACTAGACGCATCCACAGCGATTGTCAGCGCCTGCAAGCCGCTCAAGTACTTCAAGCCTTACCTAAGAGAGGGCTACTACCCCTTTTTTCTAGAAAAGAACATCGACTACCTGACGCAGGTTCAAAAAGTGGCGAACCTGATTCTGGAAATCGAGCTGCCGCAACTGAGTGGCGTCGATATCGCAAACGTGCGGAAACTCCGCAGCCTGCTTGCGGTCGTGAGTTCCGGGGCTCCATTTGTCGTCGACATCAGCAAGATGGCGCAGACGGCGGAACTGAACCGCAACACCATCGTGAATTACCTTTCCCACCTCGGCAGGGCAAAGTTAATTAACCTGCTGTATAGCGATACACAGAACATCAAGCGGATGCAGAAGCCCGACAAGATTTACATGGAAAACTGCAACCTGCTGCATGCGCTGTCGCTTATGCAAGTCGAAGTCGGGACGGAACGCGAGACCTTCTTTGCCAACCAGCTCTCGTACCAGCATACGCTGGAATACGCCAAACGGGGGGACTTTTGCATCGATCGAGAATGGACTATCGAAGTAGGCGGGCAAAGCAAGGACGGGAAACAGATTGCCGGAGTCACGAACGCGTTTATCGCTTCGGACGATATCGAGTATGCCATGGGCAACAAAATCCCGCTCTGGCTTTTCGGCTTTTTGTATTAGATTTTCAGGATTTCGTTCCCGGGAACGGGCAAGGGAGACTACCTGCGAGATTTCTTTGAGGGCGTTTCTGTAGTCCGAGCCTTTTTTGCCAACTCAAATGCAGAATACCGCATAGCAGGGAATAGAGAGAACTCCCTCGGTGTTTCCGAAATTCTTCTTAGAAATTCGGATGGATTTTTCACAATTGAATTGCTTGCGAAACATTGTGAGGCTGGTTGATTTTGTGTGGCGTCCCTTCTTGACCTCGACAGGGATTATCTTGTCCTGAATTTGCAAGACGAAGTCGACTTCGGCGGTGTTCTTGTTCTTCCAGTAGAAAAGCCTGTGCCCGTTTGTTGCAAGGGCCTGCGCTACATAGTTTTCGGTTAGACCGCCCATAAATCCGTTGTCGGGTTCGTTTTCAGACAGTATGACTTGCGACGCCATCCCGGATTTAAGGGTGAGCAGCCCGATGTCGCCCATGTATATTTTGAAGTCGGACATGTTCACGTAGGCGGCCAGCGGCATGAATCCGTTGTCGACAAGTTCGCATTTGACGATAAGCCCTGCGAACGTAAGCCAATCCAGGGATTCTCCGAAGATGGTCGCCGTTCCGCCACGCTGGACCAGCTTGTATTGGAACTTTCGGTTCTCTTTGGCAAGTTGTACGGGAATGGAATTGTAGCACCCGCGGATTTTTACGGCCTGGGCTGGCGAGGCGTATTTCGCCATGTCGGCGGAGTATTCGTTCAAAATGCGGTTCTGGATTTCGGTCGGGAGAATGATGCTTCCCGTGTCGATGAAGTTTTGCACGACGGCGGGCATTCCACCGAGAATCAGATACTGCTTGTATCGTTCAATGGCCTTGTTGTGGATGGGTTCTTCTAGCGGATTGAAAGTCGTGTAGTGCTCGCGGATTGTCTTGGCGAGGGCGTCGTCGCCGCATGCCCAGAGAAATTCCTCGAAGTCTAGCGGGAAAAGCGTCTGTTCATGAACCTTGCCGACGGGGAAGGAGTATTTCTCGCGGTTGATGGCTACTCCGAGCAGGCTCCCTGCCGCCGCAACGGCATATTCTGGAGCGTCTTCGCAGAACATTTTGAGCGACATCAGCGCCCTTTCGGAACATTGGATTTCGTCTAGGATGATGAGTGTCTTTTGTGGCTTGATCGGAGTCTGGGAAACGGTTTCGAGCGCATGGATGACTTTTTGCGGGGTAATGTCGCCGTTGAACATTTCTGCAATGGAAACCTGTGTTTCCAGGTTTACGTGAACCATGTTTTCAAAACGGGTGGTCCCCAGCCATTCCAGAAGGAAGGACTTGCCTACCTGGCGGGCCCCTTGCAGCAGGAGGGGCATTCTTTTGGGTGCATCGGCCCATTGGAGCAGTTTTTCTTCAATTTTGCGCTTCATACTCTATAATATAACTAAAAAGTATGAAAAAGTCAAAATTTTACGACAAATTTATACTTTTTAGTTTAAAAGTTTGGCCGTGTTGCCGTTCTTACGGGGGCTTCCGTTGATAAACATTGCCTTGGTCATATTACAGAGTCCTTTTCTGTAGAAATATAACACATTTATAAATTCAGGAATCGGACCGGGGAACGCCCAAAAGGTCGTGATGTGTCGTTTTCACTATGCGTTTCGCGCATACTGAGCATGAAAAAATGGTATTTTGCGGGATTTGCGCATTTATTTATATTAAAGGCGTAGATAAAAAAGGAACAAACCATGAAACTAGGGACGATTATGACGATGCTTGGTATGGGTGCGGTGCTTGCCGCGTGCGATTGCTGCCCGCAAGACGGGGCGAAGGCGCTTTCGCAGGACAAGGAACTGCGTGCCGTGATGGACAACTTCACGCAGAACGAGGTTCCGGCGGCGACTCCGCTTGTGGAAAAGCGCGAGGTGGAGTTGATTCGCCTGGTGTCGCTTGTGACGCAGCAGTCGGGCGCTCTTTTGCAAGAAGAAGTGGCGACGGCGCTTGCGCAGGGGCTTGCTCCCGAAGAGATTCTCGAGGCGATTTACCAGTGCGCTCCCTACACCGGGTTCCCGCGGACGGTGGATGCTGTGGAAATTGCCCGCGGCGTGTTCAAGGCGAAGGGCGTGAATGCCGAGGAATCTCGTGCGACTGTCAATGCGGAAACTCGCCTTCAAGCAGGTGCTGCCGCCCAGGGGACATTGTTCAACCCTGCGTATGTCGAGATGGCGAAGGCGGGCAAGGACGCGATGCCTGCCATCAACTACTTCCTTGCGAGCAACTGCTTTGGCGATTACTACACCCGCAAGGGGCTCGACCTGAATACCCGCGAACTCTTGACGATGGCGATTCTCGTGAACCTGGGAACGGAGCCGCAGCTCAAGGCGCACATCGGCGCGAACCTCAAGATTCGCACGGCCGAATACGTGGAACAGGCGATTTACAACTGCTTGCCGTATTGCGGTTATCCGCGTACGCTGAACGCGTTGCGCCTTTTGAAGGAGGCTGCGGCTGAAGGTAGTGTAAAGGTCTCTGCTGTTGAATCTGCAAAAGACAACATCGTTAGCGATTCGGTGGAATTTGCAAAGCAGAATAAGTTCGGGATTGGTGTACCCAATGTGAATTACGCCAAATACTTTATCGGAAATTCATATTTGAATTCTGTTACGGATGCCAAGTCAGGGTTCCCGATGAACAATGTCACGTTTGAACCGGCGTGCCGCAACAACTGGCATATCCATCATGCAAAAAAGGGTGGTGGTCAGGTGCTGATTGTAACGGCAGGGAGCGGCTGGTATCAAATTGAGGGACAGGCTCCCGTAAGCCTGAATCCGGGCGATGCCGTAGTGATCCCTGCGAATGTCAAGCACTGGCACGGCGCAAAGAAAAACTCCTGGTTTAGCCACATTGCGTTCGAAGTTCCCGGCGAAGGCACCAGCAATGAATGGCTTGAACCTGTAAGCGACGAAGACTACGGGAAGTTGAAATAATGCTCGCTAAATTTTTTTCTTGTGCAATTTTGTGGTTCTCGGCGGTGTCGCTTGCGGCGGCACCTGCGCCCGACGGCTTCGTGCTTATCAAGGGCGGGACTTTCAACATGGGAAGCCCCGCAAACGAGGACTGGCGTGTCAACGACGAGACGCTCCACAAGGTGAAGGTCTCCGATTTTTACCTGGGCAAATACGAGGTGACGCAAAAGCTTTACCGTGAGGTAATGGGCGAGAACCCCTCCAGTTTCAAGGGTGACGACTTGCCCGTCGAAAACATCACGTGGCTTGATGCGGTTCGTTTTTGCAACAAGTTAAGCGAACGCGACGGACGCACTCTCGTTTACGCTATCGAAGGCGATGCGGTCAGCTGGAATCGCGAGGCGAACGGCTACAGGCTCCCCACCGAAGCGGAATGGGAATACGCGGCCCGAGGCGGCACGACCACGCCGTTCTACACAAAGAAGGCTCCCGGTGCCGACGACGTGAATTTTTATGGACATTATCCGTATCAAATCGAGCAGAACTATTTCAACGACGAGGTCCTGGAAACACGCCCCGGCGTTTACCGCGGGAACACGCTCCCCGTGGGCAACTTCAAGCCCAATCCCTTCGGGCTTTATGACATTTACGGGAACGTGGGCGAATGGTGCTTTGACTTTTACGGCGATTACGGTGTTTCTGCAGGCTCGACAAGCGTGACGGTTGATCCGGCGGGCAAGCCTTCGGGCACAAGGCGCGTGAATCGCGGTGGCGGCTGGAACGATTTCGGCAAGAACCTCCGCAGCGCCTATCGCGGGGCTATGCAGCAATCCAGCAAGAGTTACAATGTGGGGCTCAGGCTCGCCATGAATGCGGGTGCAGGCGTCAAGGGAACTTTTGTGACCCAGGAAGCGGCGGGCTTTAAGGGCGAAAAGGCGCAAGCGGCGTCGAACACGAAAGGCACTTCCCGTGCGCTGATTGTTTTCTATTCCTGGAGCGGGAATACCCGCGGGGTCGCCCGCGAAATCAAGAAGCAGACCGATTTCGACATGGTGGAACTTGAACTCGTGAAGCCCTATTCCGACGACTACAACACCGTCTTGAAGCAGGCGCAGAACGACCAGCACAAACAGGCGCGCCCCGCCCTCAAGAAAAAGCCCGACGCAAAGAAGTGGGCAGATTACGAAACGATTATCATCGGTTACCCCAACTGGTGGGCGAGTATCCCGATGCCTATTGCGACTTTGCTTGAAAGTTACGACTTTACGGGTAAGCGGATTCTACCGTTCTGCTCTCACGGTGGCGGGCGCTTTGGCCAAAGCATCACCGCGATAGCGAAACTCGCGCCCAACGCAAAAATTAGCGAAGGCCTTTCGGTGCATTACTCCGGCGGTTCGAGCCTCTCGAAAGATGTGGCCAAGTGGCTCGAAAAAAACGGCGTGAAGGCGAAATAATGTATATTCCTTGATATGCCGATTTCCGCTAAAATACGTATGCCGCTTGATATCGCGATGACGGTCGCGACGCTTGTGCTGATGGGCGGCAATTATTTTTTTGAATCGACTGCTGTTCACGAGATTCTGGGCGTTGTTTTATTTGTTCTGTGGGCTGTGCATGTTGTTTTGAATCGCGCATGGGTTAAAGGCGTGCTCAAGGGCAAATACAATGCACTACGAATCGTGCGGACAATCATTAACGCAGGTGTTATCGTGTGCGTTTTGTTCTTGATGGTAAGCGGCGTGATGCTCTCGACCCATGTGTTTGCTTGGCTTGGCATCGAAAGCGGCTCGAATTTTGCTCGCACGGCGCACCTGCTCGCAAGCCACTGGTACTTGGTTTTCGTGTCGCTCCACATCGGGCTACATTTGTCGATGTTTATCCGCGGCAAGGTTGCAACGGGCGTGATGTCCGCACTTGCAATTTACGGAATTTACGCCTTCGTAATTCGCGGGCTTTGGAAATACATGTTCCTGCAGCAACCGTTTTTCTTCTTTGACGCGGAGCGCGGCTATTTGTTGTTCGCGCTAGACTACATCGCCATCATGGCGCTGTTTGCCGTCGTGGTGCATCTTTTTAATGCAATAATTTCAAGCCGACAATCCCGGATAAAATAAGCAAAACGCAAATGGCTTTCGGGATAGAGAAATGCTCCTGAAATAGATAAACGCCCAGGGCGAACGTTCCCACCGTGCCTAGTCCTGTCCATATCGCATAGGCGGTGCCGAGCGGCAGCTTCTTTACGGCGAGCGACAAGAATACGGCGCTCAAAAGGAAACCGATTACCGTGATGACTGAAGGGCCTGTTTTGGAAAAGCCCTCCGAGTATTTCATGGCGCAGGCCCAAACCACTTCGAGAACGCCCGCCACAGCAAGCATAAACCATTCCATTTCTTTACCTCCAGGAATCTTTATCTTCAAAGACCTAACGATAAAGAATGCGTGTTCCCCTGTTACCCGGTGGCAGCAGGGCGCGGTTCAAAATATGGAACAAAGATAGTTATTCCCCAAAAAAATTCTATCTTATTCAGCGATGAGGTCCGTAAAAGAAAATATTTCTTCGATGATTGCGGTCGCGTTGTTCGCGATTCTTGCTGCCGTTGTCGAAGGTTCTTTTGTTTACGATTACGGAACCGAAATGGGGCGGGCTTCGGAATATGGCAAGGCCTCCGCCGACAATGTGCATGCCGAAAGTCCGCTGTTCCTGTTGCGGGAATCGACTGCCGAGGCCATGCAGTTTACACGCAGGTCGGGCCAGCAGGTGTCCTTGCGTGCATCGCGCGGCAACGGCCTTCAAGGGGATGGCGGACGCAGTTCGGCAACGTTCAAGCAGGCTACGCCATTTCCGACTAAGATCGCACGGCCAACTATTTGCATCCATTGCGGCTTCCCCTTGCCGCTAGTTTATCAGAAATCCAAAGAGTATTACGTTTATACGCTAGAGCGAATGCTCTGTTAGCAAGTTCTTTCTCCGAATACTCAGTCACATGTAAATTGCCGCGGCCCCTGCCGGGGTGCGCGATTACATTCATTTAAAAAAAAGAGAAAGAACATGGAAAACATTTCAAAAATGATGATGGCGAGAGCTGTCTTCAACAAGCCCTATATCAAGACCGAAAAGAAGTTTTTCGGTTTCAAGACCAACGTCACCTACACCAGGACGAATTCGCCCGTAGTGGGAACTTGCCTGGACTACAGCCCTACGGAGGGCCAAAAGGTCAAGGAAATTGTCGAAGCTTCTTCAAGCGCCCTGGACGCGGTCGTTCAAAAAAATGGCCATCCGAAAACAGGCGACAACGGGAACTTCCGCCTGAATCTCTGCTATTCGCAGGACCGCGAATTTGCGGCACTGCACCTGCAGCAGTTCTCGGGATTCGAGTACCATACCGTAGGTGAAATCCGTTTTGCCGAAGGCGACGAGGCACATAAACTTCTCGCCGCTTTCGTGAAATAAACGGACATATCGTCAAAAAGGCTCCCTCGGAAAAACGAGGGGGCTTTACTTTCGATTTTTCATTACTTTGTAGCTAAAGTCTCGTTCAGGCTGCCGCTGCGGAAGCCCTGCAGGTCAAGCGAGATGTAGGTAAATCCGATTTTCTTGAAGGCTGCGAGAATCTGGTCGCGCTTTTCTAGAACCTTGTTGAAATCTTCCGGCAACACCTCGATGCGGGCAAGGTTGCCATGCAGGCGCACGCGGAACTGCTTGAAGCCCATTTCAAAAAGCAGTTGCTCCGCATTGGAGACCATGGAAAGCTTTTCCCGGGAAATGGGTTCTCCGTAGGGGATCCGGCTTGCGAGGCAGGCGAAGGAAGGCTTGCCCCATGTAGGTAAATCCAGTTGGCGCGAAAGTTCGCGGATGTCCGCTTTTGTGAGTTCGCATTCCAGGAGGGGGCTCCTGATGCCTAGTTCCTGGAGGGCGCGCATTCCCGGGCGGTAGTCGTGAATGTCGTCGGCGTTACTGCCTTCGCAGACGGTTGAAAATCCTGCGGCCTTTGCGCGTTCTGCAATTTTTGAAAAGAGGTTGCGCTTGCAGAAGTAGCAACGTTCCCTGGAGTTTTCGGCAAAGCCTTCTACCTGCATTTCGTCAACTTCTATCAGCTGCTGCGGGATTCCGTGCAACTTGCAGAACACTCGGGAATATGCGATTTCGCGTTCGGGAACCATGCCTGCCTGGACTGTGTAGGCGACTATGTTGTCGCTCAGCGTGTCGTGGGCGACTTTCGCAAGGAACGTGGAATCTACGCCGGCAGAAAATGCGATGGCGACGCGGTCCATTTCGCGCAAGAGGTTTTTCAGTTTTTCAAACTTTTGGCTCAAGCTTTCCATGTAAAGTAAAATACAAAATTGCGGCTTGACAATTCACTTTTAGTGCAGTTTCTTCTCGACCGCTTTCTGGATTTCGCGGATGGGAACGCCCGCCTTGTCGGCCCATGCTTTCAGGTCGTCAAATTCGGGCTTGATTTTTTCGATGTCGCCCAAAACGGACTTCTTGACGCGAACCTTGCCGAATTCCGTTTCGACTTCGAAGGTGCTGCGGGCCATGCAGGTGCGTTCTACGGGGAAACGGCGCACGCCGGCGGTCGATGTATGCAAGAAAATGGCTTTCTCTACGGCGGCCAGGTGCTCGCTGTCGGCGAGGGCGCACAGGAGAGTGCCCATGCGGTTTTTCTTCATGTAGCAAGGGATAAAATGAACATCGCGGGCCCCCGCCTCGAAGATTTTATCCATGGCGTAGCCCAGTTCTTCGGGAGTGGAATCGTCGATGTTCGCTTCGAGCTGGAAAACATTGCAATCAAGAACCGCGGACCCCGTGGTACTGGATGTTGCGTCGCCGCCTTTGTCGCTTGCGCAGTCCTCGATGATTTGTGCCCGCAAGAAGTTCGCACGCCCGAAATCGCGCTTGCCGAGACCTATGCCCGATTTTAAGATTTTGTAGCTTGCTGGGAGGCTTTCACTTGTTCGGAGGGCCGCCACGATGCCCGCTCCCGTTGGGGTGACCATTTCGCCCTTCGTTTCGGTGATGTGAAGCGCGATGCCAGCCGCTTCTGCAATGTGCGCTACCGCAGGCACGGGAATCGGCAACTGGCCATGTTGCGTTTCTACAAAACCAGAACCTTCGTTGAGCCTTGTAACGATGCAGTTCTCTATGCCAAGGTCATCGGCAAGGACGGCGACCGCCAAGATGTCGACGATGGAATCGACGGCCCCCACTTCGTGGAAATGGACTTCTTCTACGAGCACGCCGTGAGCCTTTGCCTCGGCTTCGGCGATGATGCGAAAAATCTTTTTTGCGGTTTCAAGGGCGCGGGGCGTGACTGCCCCTGCATTTGCTGCGCGGTCCAGAATCTCGTAAACCTCGGACAAGTGCCGGTGTTCGTGATGATGATGATGACCTTCATGACATTCTTTCGTCTTTCGTCTATCGTCTTTCGTCTCACAATGCTCTACATACCCTTCTTCGTGAGAATGCACGTGGTCAGCATCGTGACCGTGAACATGCACCGCAAAAGAAAGCCCCGCGATGCTATAGCTGCTCGCGCGCTCCACATGAACGTGGACGCCTTCTAGGCCGAGCCCCGCAATCGCCGCGTCCAGTTTTTCGCGGGAGGCTCCCAATTCCAGAAGTGCGGCAACCGTCATATCGCCGCTGATACCGCAAGAGCCGTCGAGATATAGATATTTCATAAAAGTGTGAAGTGTGAAGTGTGAAATGTGGAATGTGAAATGTGAAGTTATTCGTCTTGATTTAGTCAGTTTATTTGTAGCATGCGGAAAGCGGCGATGGCCGCCCCGAAACCGTTATCGATATTTACCACCGTCACGCCCTCGGCGCAGGTATTGAGCATGGTGAGCAGCGCGCTGATCCCGCCGAAGGATGCCCCGTACCCGACCGATGTGGGCACGGCAATCACGGGCGCTTTCACGAGTCCGGCAATCACGCCGGGGAGCGCGCCTTCCATTCCGGCGACGGCGATAACCACCGAAGCCTTGCGGATTTCTTCCACCTTCGAAAGTAGGCGGTGCAGCCCCGCAATCCCTACGTCGTACTGGCGCACGACTTTCACGCCATTAAATTCCAGCGTCTTGGCGGCTTCTTCAGCGATAGGCAGGTCCGCCGTTCCTGCGCAACAAACAGCCACGGACCCGAGTTTTGCAACCGTTTGCGCCGCCTTGCCGCCAGAGCGACCGCGATTCCGACTAGCATGCATTTCATCTGACAGCGAAATCGTCCGGGAAAGTTCGTCGTAGCAGGTTTTCTCACCTGCATTTGCGATGAATTCCGCCTGCTCCTTGCTGCAGCGGGTCCCGAGCACGCGGCAGCCTTTGTCTCGGAACTTTCTAAGAATTTTCAGGAGCTGTTTCGACGTCTTACCTGCGCAATAAACGGCCTCGCAAGTGCCTGTGCGCGATTCGCGACTCATGTCCAGTTTGGCAAAACCGAGGTCTTCAAAGGAATCTTTTGAGACAAATTTTTTCATACTTCTAATATATCACTTAGAGTTAACTCTAAGGCAAATGAATTTTTCTAAAAATCAATAAGGTTTCCACTTGTCGGCGTCTTTTTCGGTGCCGACCTGGAACTTGGAAGAAGGTGCCGCAAAATCGATGTCGTCGGCCGCGGGAGTTTCGGCTTTCGTCGCATCAGTCTGCGCGGGCTCTGATTCCGTTGCGGTTGAATCTCGTGGCGCGATGTTCGGGGCGTTTTCTGGGTGGACTTCTTTCAAGGCGCGCCCCTTGTAACGCCTGGCCGCCAGGAGACCCGCTTCGAAGAGCAGGTACGTCGGGACTCCGAGCAACAGCTGGCTTACAACATCGGGGGGCGTGAGGAGGGCCGCCAGCACAAGGATTGCCACCACCACGTAGGGGCGCTTGCTGCAGACGGTTTCGTAATTCACGATGCCCGCACGGATAAGCGCGTAGGTCACCAGCGGGAACTGGAACATGCATCCGAACGCAAGCGAAAGCCAGAGCGCGAGTGTTACCAGGTTAGAGACTCCGAATACGGGTTGCAATGTCGTGCTTGCAAAGCTCATGCCGAACTGTACAATCAGCGGGAAGCAGACGACAAGGCAGAAGGCGACGCCCGCGATAAACAGCCCGCTGGTCATGGCCACGATGGAGCGGATGAAGCGCTTTTCGTTGTCGTATAGGGCGGGGAGCACGAACTGCCACATGTTCCAGGCGATGTAGGGCGAAAACAGCACGCAGTCCAGGAGAGCAGAAATCTTGAGCTGCAGCAGGAACACTTCCATCGGGGAAAAGTAGTGGAGTGTGACGCCGCCCTGCAGGGCGATTTGCTTACAGAACCAGTCCAGAACGTAGGGCGAAACAAGGAACAGGGGCACAATGCCGATGGCAAGGGCGATAATAGAACGCAAAAGCGCCCGTCGGAGCGCTTCCAGGTGCGAAATCAACGTAGCCTCTTGATCCTGTTTGGAGGACATTAGCCTTTCTTATCTTCTTCGGTTGCTGAGCGTGCCGAAGCATCGGCGGCTTTTTCCACCGTCTTCTGCAGGTCTTCAGCTTCTTCCTTCAGGGCATCTTTCGCCTTCTTGTACTCGTTCTGGGCCTTGCCCAAAGAACGTGCGAGTTCAGGAATGCGCTTTGCCCCGAACAAAAGGAGCACCACAACCACAATCAGGATTATTTCTGGAATTCCAAGGGACATATTTTACCTGCCTTTTCCTAGAAATATAACATAATCCGCGACGGTGACGAGAATTTATCTACGGCACCATCGCGAACTAGGCTACAGTTCGATAATCCTGTATTTACGGTTACCCATCTTCAGCTTTTCCATGGCGGGCAACTGGTGCAGGCCCTCGCGTGTCTCGATGCGTTCCTTGAGGTCGTGAAGTTCCTTGGGCGGGAGCTTGTAGACCATGTCAACGCTGGCCTGGTCCACCGCCACGATGTCTGTGGAGGCGAGAATTCCGATGTCGCGGCACTTGGGCTCCGCTGCAGAAAGGCCCGCGCAGTCGCAGTCCACGGACATGCGGCGCAGCACGTTGATAAAGCAGATGTGGCCCTTGAAAAAGTCGCAGGTGGCCTTCGCGGAATCGGCCATGGTTTCCATGAACAGGGCTCCGCTGGTTTTCCAGCCTGCAGTGCCGCCCGGTTCCATCTTGGTGGGGCCGCCCTTCACGTATTCGTGAATCATCTTCTTGCCCAGGCGTCCGCCCGCGCAACCGATGGCGATGTTCTTCATGGAACCGCCGAAACCGCCCATGGTGTGGCCCTTGAAATGCGTCAGCACGATCATGGAATCGTAATTCTTGATATGTGCGCCCATGGACATTTCTTTGAAGATGAGGCCGTCCTTTACGGGGAGCATCACTTCGCCGTCTTCGTCCATGATATCCACGTCGCAAAAGGTCCAGCCGTTCACCTTGAGGGTTTCGCGGTGTTGTTCGGTAGTATATCGGTCGCCTTCGTACCAGGTGTTGGTCTCCACAATCTTGGAGTTGGGAACCTGTGCCTGGAATTCCTTGACCCATTCCCGGGGCAGGATGTTGGGGCCGTTCTTTTCGCCGGTGTGGAGCTTGATGGCTACGCGTCCGGTAATGCCCTCGTTGATTTTCTTGTACAACTTGATGAGGCCTGCGGCACTCAGGTCCTTGGTGAAATAGACGTTGGAAACGTCCTTTCCGGGTTCCTTCTGTTCCATGGATTTCCCTTTCGCGAAAGCGGGTGTGAATACGGCGGAAGCGAGTGCTGCTGCGCCTGCGGTTTTTAAAAAGTCTCTTCTGTCCATATTTGTAGTGGCTCGTGGTTAGTGGTTGGTGTGGACCTCGGCCTTGGCGAGGGATTGGGCCTTGTACTTGCGTGCGATAATCATCGCCCATACTGCCGTAATAAAAACTGACATGGCAACGCCCACCGTGGACATTTCCCGCACCATCTCGGAAACACCTTCGGGGCTTGTGGCAGCGGTAAAGAAGGGATAACTCCACATGAGTTCTCCGTTCATGGCGTGGTCGATAATCAGGACGCCAGTCACGAGCCAGAGCATACGGGCAAGCAGGCGCAGGCTTTTATAGAAGGGTTGCGGAGCGCCAGAAACCGCGGTTTCGAGGTTCCTGGATTCACTTTTGGACTTATCGGTCTGTTGCAACACGAGGGTTGCGATGGTGGTGACGACCGCTTCGGCCATGGGCACAACAAAACAGCACATAAAATCTCCTTTTGAAAATGTTCTATAAGAAATATAACACCTAGAGCCCACTCTAGGTGTTGGGTTCTTGTGAAAAAAGTTGAAAAATTTTGTTTAGAGTTAACTCTAACTCTATCATTTGGACGAAAATATTTATATTTTGTAAACATGAGTTACTCCATAGGTGATGTCGTCAAGAAGACAGGGCTTTCGGCCTATACCCTGCGCTACTATGAAAAAGAGGGCCTGCTTCCCTTTGTCAAGAAGAACGCCTCGGGCGTACGGGCCTACAGCGACGAAGACCTTCGCTGGCTTACCATGATCGAATGCCTCAAGGATTCGGGACTGCAAATCAAGGAAATCCGCCAGTATATCGAGTGGTTCAACGAGGGTGATTCTACGCTTTCCCAAAGGCTTTCCCTTTTTGAAAACCGCCGCAAGATTCTTGAAAAGGAAATGGCCCGCCTTACGGTGGTCATGAACAAGATTCGCTACAAGGAACTGCTGTATCGGGAAGCCGTTCGGGTGGGGAACCTGGATGTTGCCGCCAACGAAAGACGACTCAAACATCTGAAGAAAAAGTTGTTCGAATCCCCGGACGATTTTGACAAGTAGATTTTTAATAAAGAAACTTTTTTATAACAAAGGAATTAATCATGAAGGTCGTTTTATTCAATGGTAGCCGTCGCGAAAAGAGCTGCACTTATACGGCGCTGAACCTGGTGGCTGGCGAACTCAAGGCCGCTGGCATCGAGACGGAAATTTTCTTTGTGGGTGGCCGCGTGCTGAAGGGCGAAACCGACGCCGTGGTTCACGAAGCCAAGGAAATCTTAAAAACTGCCGACGCCGTCGTTTACGGCTCTCCGGTGTATTATGCTTCCCCCAGCGGCGAGATGCTGATGTTCTTGGACAGGCTTTACGGCATTGCCGAAGCGGAACTGCTCTTTAAGCCCGCTGCAACAGTTGCTTCTGCCCGCCGCGCAGGGACCAGCGCTACGCTTGATGCGCTGAACAAGTATCCGGCATTTGCGCAGCAACCCATGGTGGCGTCGCGCTACTGGAACATGGTTCACGGTTCTAGTCCCGAAGATGTGCTGAAGGACGAGGAAGGCGTGCAGATTATGAAGGAACTGGGCCGCAACATGGCGTGGATCCTGAAGAGCATCGAAGCGGGCAAGAAGGCGGGTGTAGAGCAACCCGTTGCCGAAAAGAAAATCTTCACGAACTTTATCCGCTAGAATGGGGACGATGCGCTTGCGTTTTGCGAAGAACAAGAAACTCATGATTACGGCGATTATCTTATCTGTACTTTTTATTTTGGGAGACGTGGGCGTGTTGTTCTTATCGCAGGCGAGCTTCGGCCATATTCCGCAAGGCAAGCGCCTTGAACGCATCAAGCAGTCGCCGAATTACGACGGCAAGCAGTTCGTGAACGAGGTCGAGACCGTCACCATGACGGGCGATAGGAGCGTGTTTGCCGTATGGAAGGATTTCCTGTTCGGTGACAAGAGTCAGACCGTTCCCGATACCGCGATGAATGTCATCAAGACGGACCTGAAATCGCTGCCGCAGGACCGCGATTGGATTGTGTGGTTCGGACATTCCTCGTACCTTCTTAATTTGTCCGCAAAGAAGGTGCTGGTGGACCCGGTTTTTTACCAGGGCTCGCCGGTGAGTTTCGTGAACAAGATGTTCAAGGGAACGGACATCTACAAGCCCGTCGACATGCCGGATATTGACTATCTAGTGATTACGCATGACCACTGGGATCATCTGGATTACCAGGTGGTTACGGAACTGGAACCTCGCGTAAAGCGCGTGGTAACAGGCCTCGGCGTGGGCGAGCATTTTGAATACTGGAAGTATCCCGTTGAAAAACTTACGGAACTCGATTGGTGGGATTCTGCCGACTTGGGCGAAGGCTTTTATGTGACAGCGACTCCGGCAAGGCATTTTTCGGGCCGCGATCTTCACCAGAACAAGACCCTGTGGGCATCATTCGCCTTCAAGTCTCCCAAGCGCACCGTTTGGATTGGCGGCGATACGGGTTATGGTCCGCACTTCGAGAAGATCGGAAAGAAATTTACCGACATCGATTTGGCGATTCTTGAAAACGGGCAATATAACAAGGACTGGTCGCTCATCCACACCATGCCGGAATACCTGGGCAAGGAAATGGTGGAACTGGGCGCGAACCGCTACATGACGGTTCACCATTCCAAGTTCTGCCTGAGCAAGCATTCGTACACGGAACCGCTGGAAAATGCGAAACGCGCCGCCCAGGAATCGGGCAAGCCCGTGCTTATGCCGCAAATGGGCGAGGTTGTGTACTTGGAGTAAATTGGATTACCTATGTTAGCGCGTCGATGGCGATATAGTATTTTTCTATATTTGGGCGCGGATGAAAAGACTTTTAGATTTTGATAGCGAGCATTTGTGGCATCCGTATGCGGCGCTGAAAAATACTCCCGCAAGATTTCTTGCCAAAACAGCTCACGGAACAACGATAGAAACGGCTGACGGTCTAAAACTGCTTGATGCCGTGTCTAGCTGGTGGTGCATGGCGCATGGGCATAACGCCCCTGAAATCGTTGAGGCGATTCAGAAGCAAAGCGAAAAGATGTGCCATGTGATGTTTGGCGGTTTTACGCACGAACCCGCAATTGAGTTGGGCGAAAAGTTAGTGAAGTTTTTGCCCGAAGGATTGAACAAGATTTTCTTTGCGGATTCGGGAAGCATTGCCGTGGAATGCAGCGCCAAGATGGCGGTGCAGTACCAGTATTCCCTCGGACATCCGGAGCGCTGCAAGTTGGTCGCCTTGAAGGGCGGTTACCATGGAGATACCGCAGGTGCGATGGCGCTTAGCGACCCGGACGGCATGCATACGCTTTTCCGCGGAATCATGCCGCATCATTACTTTGCGGAACGTCCGAACTGCCGTTTTGACGAGGCGTGGAATCCGACGGATTTCGCTTCGATGGAACGCGTCGTCGAAGAACATAAGGATGAAATTGCCGCTGTGATTTGTGAGCCCGTTTTCCAAGGTGGAAACGGCATGTGGCTTTACAATGCGGGTTACCTAAAGACGCTTCGCGAACTTTGCGACCGTTACGGCATCTTGCTTGTTCTAGACGAAATTGCGTCGGGCTTTTACCGCACGGGACCGCGCTTTGCGATGATGCATGCGGGGATAACGCCGGACATCATGTGCATCGGCAAGGCGCTCACGGGCGGAAGCATTACGATGGCTGCCTGTGTTGCGTCCGAGAAGGTCGCCGAAACGATTACGAACAGCAAGATTCCTGCATTCATGCATGGTCCCACCTACATGGCGAACCCGCTCGCTTGTGCCGCAGGAATCGCTTCGCTTTCGCTGTTCGAAAGTCGCGATTACGAAGCTAGTGTCGCTCGAATTGAAAAACGCCTCCGCGCGAACCTGGAGCCGCTCCGTTCGCTTGAAAATGCGGCGGACGTGCGTGTTCTCGGTGCTATCGGAGTCTTGGAGCTGAAGGCGAAACCTTCCGCAGAGGACATTCTGTGCGTGATTCGCGAAACCGGCGTATGGCTTAGACCGTTCTGCAATTACGTCTATACCATGCCTCCGCTCATTACGACCGATTCTGAAATTGACCGTATCTGCGAAGCCATCAAGTTGATTGGCGAATGTGAACCCGCGCCTGTCGTAGAAGGCGAGGACGAATTTCATGAGTGATATGGATTATTACAGCTTGAAAATGCGTGCCTCGCAGCAAGTGGGCGAGGGCGAACAGAAACACGAACAGCATATTTCCGGCGCAGAACGCATTGTGGGTCGGGATTCTGTTGAGACAGTGTGTTCGGCGATGGTACGCCGTGCCATGACGCATTCCAAGGGCGACCCGGATTTTATCAATGTGAAAATCGAGAAGGTTCACGAAAGCGATATCCAGATTTTAAAGGCCTTGCCGGTGACGCGTGTTGATGTGGATACATGGCAGGAAGGGCTGGAGAAGGCGTTTGAAGTCATAAATAAAACTGTAAGTGATGGATTGCTTCGCGAAGCTCGCAATGACGAATACGAAGTCCTCATCAAAGATTTCGCTCAAAAACTTCCGGAACTCCTGCGCGAAACTTTCCCGATGCGTGGTGCGATGCTGTACGATATCGCGTCGGGCGAGCGCTTGGAACCAGACCACGAACGCGGCGTGCGTGCGACTTATATGGATGCTCTGCATTCGAGCGAAGTGGATGGCTGCAAGAACCATTTTAACGAAGCGATTGTGCTTGCGACCAAGGTGGCGAATGCCCCCGGAATGGTTGCGGAATTTTGTGTGAGCGACGACCCGAATTATGTGACGGGCTATGTCGCGAGCAAGGAACTCGGCTATGTACGCATCTTGAAGATGAAGGAAATGGGCGACGAAAACGGAGGACGCATTTTCTTGTTCGATTCGCGCAAGGCCAAAGCCGAAGAGTGCATTGAGTATTTGCAGAAGAAGAAAGTTTTGGTGGATGTCGGGGCATGAGTCGTATTCTTGACATTTTTACGAAAGACGCTTTGGAAACAGCGCGGGCGAACAACACTTATCGCTCAATGCGCTTGATGGAAACGCCGGAATCGTCGCGGGTAAAAATCCGTATGCCAAGTGGCACTTCGCAGGAACAGATTCTGCTGGCGTCCAATTCTTACCTGGACTTGGCGGACGTCGACGAACTCAAGCAGGCGATGGCCCAGGCGGTTTTGGAGTGGGGAACAGGTAGCGGCGGCGCTCGCCTTACGACAGGCAACAAGACTCCGCATCAGGAATTAGAGGAATATATCGCAAAATTCAAGGGCGAAGAATCCGCTATCACGTTCAATACGGGCTACATGGCGAATGTCGGAACGATTTCGGCGTTGTGCGGCAAGAACGACTTTGTCTTTAGCGATGAACTGAACCACGCGAGCATTATTGACGGAATCCGCCTTTCCCGTGCCGAGTGTTATGTGTATAAGCATAACGATATGGCTGATTTGCAGCGGGTGATTCAAGAAGCGGACAAGTCAAGAGCCGAGTCTGCGCCGCCGGTCCCTCGCAAACTCATTGTGACCGATGCTGTTTTCAGTATGGACGGCGACCTCGCGAACTTGCCGGAACTTTTGCGCATTGCAAAAGAAAATGATTGCCTCTTGATGATTGATGAAGCGCACGCCACGGGCGTGCTCGGCAAGACCGGGCGCGGACTTGCCGAACACTACGACTGTGCTCACGCCGATGTGACCGTCGGGACCTTGAGCAAAGCCGTTGCCGCCGAGGGCGGCTTTGTGGCGGGCAAGCAGCAACTGATTGATTTCCTCCGCAACAAGGCCCGCAGCTTTATCTTCACGACGGCGATGGCCCCTGCCGTTGCCGCCGCAGCCTGCAATAACTTGCGATACATCGATGCACATCCCGAGCGCGTGCAGAACTTGCGCGATAACGTGAAATTTTTCTGCGAAGCCTTGCAGCATGAAGGCGTGAAAGTTGAACAGTCTCCTTCGGCGATTGTTCCGATTGTCATTGGCGACGAGGCCCGCGCTTTGGAAATTTCTGCAAAACTCCAGAATGCGGGAATACTCATTCCTGCGATTCGTTATCCGACGGTTGCCAAGGGCCAAGCCCGCCTGCGCGCAAGCCTGATGGCCACGCATACGCACGAACAGCTTCAAACTGCCGCAACAACCATCGTTCAAATCATAAAAAAGCTTTGTTTGAAAATATGACCCTCAAAAGTCTTTCGTCTTTCGTCTCTCGTCTTTCGTCTATACCCAAAGGATATTTCGTTACAGCCACCGGAACCGATGTCGGCAAAACATTCATTACCGCCCTTCTCGTTAAAAAGTGGCGCGATTCCGGCATTGATGCGGGCTATTATAAGGCTGCCCTCAGCGGCGCAGAACTCCGCGACGGCAAATGGGTCGCAGGTGATGCCGATTACGTGAAACGCATCGCAAATCTTCCCGATACGCAAGAACAACTTGTGAGCTATGTCTACAAAGAAGCTGTTTCTCCGCATCTCGCTGCCCGCAAAGAAGGCAATCCCGTAGAACTCGCGAAAGTCAAAGCCGATTTTGATGCGGCCTGCGCTCGCCACGAATTTGTTTTTGCGGAAGGCAGCGGCGGAATCATTTGCCCCATCCGCTACGATAATCAGAAAATATTCCTCGTCGATGTCATGAAAACGCTGGACCTCCCGCTGCTTATCGTAACGACGGCGGCGCTCGGCTCCATTAACGCCTGCGTACTCACTGTAGAATACGCCCGCAACCGCGGCCTTGATGTTCGCGGACTCATCGTAAACCGCTACGGCTGTAGCGGAAACTTGGAAATGGAAGACGACAACATTCGCATGATGCAAGACCTGACGAGCCTCGAAATCCTTGCGAAAGTGAAAGACGGCGACACTGATTTAGGTGTGCAACCGTTTTAAAGCTCGATATAATGCGGGATGATGTCCTCGTAGTTCCCGTCCTTGAGCAGGAACCCCTTGGGGATTACGCCGAGTTGGGTAAAGCCAAGTTTCTTGTAGAGTTTGAGCGCCGAGGTGTTCGTGGCGACGACAGCGTTGAACTGCAAAATTCTGAAGCCGATTTCCTTTGCTTTCGCGAGGCAATCTTTCACGAGGAATTCACCGATATGCATACCGCGCTTGTTCTTCTTGACGGCGTAACTCGCATTCGAAATGTGTCCGCAGCGCCCCACGTTGTTCGGGTGAAGGATGTATAGCCCGACCACTTCGCCGGAGTCTGTGTCGATCGCGATGCCCGTGAACGACTGCGACTTGAAAAACGCGTCGCCTGTTTGCGGGTCAAGTGGTTCCTTCTGCGGGAATGCGATACCGTCTTCGACGATGTCGTTCCAGATTGCAATCGCGTCGTTGATGTACTTTTCATTATAAGGTTCGATTTTGAGCATGGTTACATTCCTCTAATTTGTCATTGCGAGGCCCCTGTAAGGGGACGTGGCAATCTCTAATTACTTTTCTAATTCCGCCTTTAAGAACTTCAGAAACTGTGCGGCGGGTTTGCTGAATACGGGATTCTTTTTCCACACGACAACGAGACCGCTAGTGAAAAGAGGCGTAAACGGTACAAATGTAATTTTGCTCTTGCCACCCGTATTTACGAGACCTTCTAGCGTAAAGGCTGCTCCGAGCCCCTGCTCCACAAAGATCGCCGCATTGTAGATTAGATTGTATGTTGCGATAACGTTGAGTGAGCGAATATCGCGCCCGAGCTGTCCCGAAAATTCCCGCATCATCATGGACTGCCGGGAAACGAGTAACGGAATTTGTTCCAAATCGCGGACTGTCACAAATCTCTTTTTCGCGAGAGGATGATCCTTACGGACAAGCAAGCCCCACGTATCTCTTGCCGGGAGTTCCACGAATTCGTATTTCGATTTGTCGACAGGCTCCACCAAAAGCCCGAAGTCCAAAAGTCCCTGGTCCAGTTTCTCGGTCACGTCCTGGGCGTTGCCGCTGGTAATGTGCAGGCAAATTTTCGGATGCTCCTTTTGCATGCGCTTGCATGCCGCCGCAATAATGCTGAACGCCTTCGTCTCGCCGCCACCGATATACACGTCGCCTACGACTTCTTCCTTGCTCGATTCGGCAAATTCCTTTTGAGTATGCTTCACGAGCTCCATGATTTCTTGCGCGCGCTTCTTGAAACGCAGGCCCTCTTCGGTCAGCGTCGTCTTCTTGTTGCTGCGCACAAAGAGCTGCGCCCCGATTTCTTCTTCGAGTTCCTGCATCTGGCGCGAAAGCGTCGGCTGAGTCACGAAAAGTACGTTGTTCGCCGCCTGCGAAAAACTTTCCTGCTCCGCCACCGCCAAAAAGTATTTAAGAGTCCGTAGTTCCATAATTCCTCAAGATGTCATTCTGGAGCCTCGAAGAGGCGATAGAATCCATTAAGCATTTCTTTTATACAATATACATTATTATGCCTAAAAGGCATAGTCGTTTTTTGAGGGGGAGGTATCCCCCTGCTTGCAGCTTTGCCCTTCTGTCACCCTGGACCCTGGAGTGAAACGATAGGGGATAGGGTCCAGGGCAAGTCTTCCAGCACCCCTACTGCGGGCGCTCGCCGCCCCGCAACGCCCCGGCTTTCTTTAAACAGTTTGAAATCAATCAACCCAATCACTCATTTCAGCAACTTGTTCTCGCCGATGGATTCTAGTACCGTCATCTGGCTTATCGCAATCTGATTCAATTTTACCAATCGTTCTTGCTGCGGCAAGCCTTCCTTGATCAGGACAGAATTCAACGATTCCATGTTCGAAAGGCATATAAGTTGGTTTACCGTCGCATAGTCTCGTACATTGCCCTGTAAATCGGCATGTGCATCGCGCCATTCCTTGGCGGTGAATCCGAATAAGGCAACGTTCAAAACATCGGCTTCGTTTGCATAAACCATGCTCATCTGCTGTTTTGTAAGTGTTGCCGGGATTAAATTCCGCTTGATGGCATCAGTATGGATATGGTAGTTGATTTTAGAAAGTTCCCGCCGCACGGACCAACCGATTTTTGCTTGCTCTGCTTCTTTGAGTCGTTGGTATTCGCGAATGAGGTAATACTTGAATTTTGGACTTAGCCAAGAACCAAATTCAAATGCTATGTCCCTATGGGCGTATGTTCCTCCATAACGACCGGCACTCGAAATAAGTCCGATTGCATTTGTCCGTTCAATCCATTGCTTGGCGGAAAGAACGTAGCCATTGCTGCCTGCATTAAATCTAATGTTACTGAATTCCGTAACATTAAAATCGGGGTTGTTAACCTGCTCCCATATCCCCAAGAATTCAACCGCATAGCGTGTACTAAGCCAATGTGAAATGACTAGACCCGTTGATTCGGCGTTCTTGTGTTTTGCCATGTCTGTCAGGCTGATATAATCGTCTTGGTTCCTTTGCATAAAGGAAATGCTGTTGTTGTCAAAGACAATCTTCTTCATCGTCATCTCCCTGCGGACAAGCGTAAAACCGCAGTGTTTGAAATTTTGAGCACTAGAACATTTGTTCACTATAAATATAATCTTTCTAGGGTTGAATGTCAAGAGTTTTTCGGAAAAATTCGCATTTTCCCCTCGGATGGGTATGGCAGTCATCTTTTGCCATTCCAATAATCTATATTTCCAACAGAAAATAGAGTTTTTGCTCTTGTTCTCTACTTGAAAACTAGACACTTTCAGAATACAGAGAATGAGGCGAACGCTCACGTCTGCGACCGGCGTATGCCTGCCGCATCGTTTTGCTACATGGTCTATTGTTTAATAGCAGTCTGCCTGTATGCAAGCGGCCTTTTGGGGCGTGAGTTGTTTGTGCTTATTGTATTCGGGCAGTCTAGGCCTTCAAGTAGTAAGTGCATTCAACTCCACGCCTTTTTTGTATCCAGAAAACGCTTGGAAGAGTCTGCAAGGACGAGGGTAAATACTCGCTGAGTATCGCTCTTGTTCTTTACTTGAAAACTAGACACTTTCACGAATACAAGAATAAGACAATGACTCGTCACCACCCGTGGACTACACGGGCGTAGTGTACCTGGGCGTATTGTATCCGCTCGGGTTTTTGCGGGTATGTTGTATTCTTTTGAAAATGTCGCGCTTTTAGGCGAGGAGTGAGTCGGCTCCCCGCCGTTTCGTTTATCGGCTAGAACCGCTCCTGCGAGAGTGAACTCGTTCACTTTCAAAATGGAGCGACAAGATGGCAAAGAACGATGCGCTTGGAAAAGCCAAAGAAGCGAAAAATGATGAGTTTTATACGCAGTTTACTGATATTGAAAAAGAAATGAATGCCTATCTAGAATACAATCCCGATGTGTTCCGCGACAAGATGGTGTTTCTGCCTTGTGATGACCCTGAATGGAGTAACTTCACCCTATACTTCGCACAAAACTTTGAACGTCTGGGGCTACGAAAACTTGTATCTACCTCATATGCAATCGAGTCCAAGAAATACAAAATCAAGAATTGGCAACCAACTTTGTTTGAGCAACAAGCGCCTTGGTTCGACGTAGATAAATCTAAAATCAGGGGCAAGATTTTTACGCTTGACCATGATACCAATAAGAACGGACGTATAGACATTCATGATTTGGAATGGCAGTATCTAGAAGGTGACGGAGACTTCCGCTCAAACGAGATAAAAAAACTACGAGATGAAGCCGATTTTATCATAACCAATCCTCCTTTTAGCCTATTCCGTGAATTTATGGCTTGGATCATGGATTCGGGAAAAAGATTTGCCGTAATCGGAAATATGAATGCCATTACCTATAAAGAAATATTTCCTTTACTAAAGGAAAATGAAGCATGGCTTGGAGCAACCATTCATAGTGGTGATAGAGAATTCGGAGTTCCAAAGGAATATCCACTTGAAGCGGCAGGGTGGAGAATAGACGAAAACGGAAATCATTTTATAAGAGTAAAAGGTGTTCGTTGGTTCACAAACATCGAACATGGTCGTCGTCACGAGCCTCTATCATTAATGACTGAGGCGGATAATATCAAATTCAGTAAGCACAAAGAAGTCAAGGGTATTGGGTACAAAAAATACGATAATTACGATGCTATAGAAATTCCTTTTACGGATGCAATCCCAAGCGATTACAAAGGCGTGATGGGCGTCCCGATTTCTTTCCTGGATAAATATTGTCCCGAACAGTTTGAAATTTTAGGAATAACCAAGACATGGTTTGGTGGCGCAAATAAGGTATACCCAGAACAGATACAGGTCGATAAGCATGGAAAGAAAAGTCGCGTAACAAAATTGAATGATGGCGCTACGATCGAGTTATCCGAAATTCCCGATGGCGATACATATTACATCGTGGGTGAAAAAATGTATCAACAGGTTTATGCCCGTGTTCTCGTTAAGTCAAAGGAGTTCTCTGCATGAAAACCCAACTCAAGACCTACACTGTAAAGCAAATCTGCGAAGGCTTTGTTTATAACGAACTTGAAGGCAAAGGCTTATTCGGACTTTCAGGAAAACTCACTATCCAACCAGAATATCAGCGTAATTACATCTACGCTGATGGAAAACGTGATGTCGCCGTGATTGACTCCATGCTCAAGGGCTATCCACTTGGACTTATCTATTTTAACAAAATTGACAATGAACATCTTGAAGTTCTTGACGGACAACAACGCATAACATCTATCGGGCGATTCATCAAAGGAAAGTTCGGTATCGCGGACGCAAACGGAATACCCCAATATTTTTCGGGACTTCCAACTGAAAAGCAAAAGGAACTTGAAGATTACGAGTTGCTGGTTTATGAGTGCGAGGGAGAAGAAACCGATATCAAGGAGTGGTTCAAAACCATCAATATCGCAGGCATCCCGCTAAATGAACAAGAATTATTGAACGCCATTTTTTCAGGCCCGTTTGTAACTGCTGCCAAGGCGGAATTCAGCAATTCTAGGAATTCAAATGTTCAAAAGTGGCAAACCTATGTACGCGGCGAACCGAATCGTCAAGGAATTCTAAGCATCGCTCTTGATTGGGTTAGTGAAGTAATGATTTCTGAAGAAGAAGCGAAAAAGTATAAATTGCCCAAGAAAGATTCCTATATGGCGAAGCATCGTCGTGACGTGAGTATCGATGAACTGAGAACTTACTTCAACACGGTCATAGATTGGGTTTCTAGTGTTTTTGATATGACCGAAAGTGAAATGTGTGGTCTTGAATGGGGACGTTTATATGAAACATTCCATAACAAGGCCTACAGTCCTAAGGATGTTCACGACAGAGTTATATCGCTCTATGCGGATCCTTATGTAAAAGACCGTAAGGGAATTTTTGAATATATCCTTGGGGGCGAACAGGACAAAAAACTCTTGAATGTACGTGTATTTGACGAGGCGACAAAGAAAAGCGTCTATACCAAGCAAACTGCTGTCGCCCAGCAAAAAGGTGTATCAAATTGCCCTTACTGCGCAATGTCAGAAAACGCCAACATGAACAAAATCTGGAAACTCGCCGAGATGGACGCCGACCATGTGACCGCTTGGAGCAAGGGCGGAGCCACCGACCGCAATAATTGCGAAATGCTCTGCAAGTCGCATAATAGGGCCAAGGGAAATAGATAAGGAAATCAACCTATGAATGGAATTAGAAAGCCGGCGGTAATTCTGGCGGACTCCATGGAAGAATACATGGCGACACCGGATCCGTACAAGCCCTCTCCGAAAAGTAAGTTGAATATTTTTAAGCTCGGAGAATATGCCGAGCGTGTCGGCAAGAAAATCGAAGAATTGACTGCCGAAGAGATTTTGCAGTTCAAAATCTAAAGTACATTACAAGTTTTGGCGAAGTACCACCCTAAAAACCGTCAAAAGAGCGATTTTTAGCCTTTTTAGGCAATTTTTATAGAAATTTTCACAATCTTGGGAGTGAAAATACAATAATTTCGGGAATTTCTACACAACAATCTTGGGAATTTTTTATATTTAGGTCAAAAAGAGGTTCAAAATGGACAATTATCGCCCCCGATACATCGAAAGCCAAATTGAGCGATTGCTTAAGTCCAGTAGCGCGGTTCTAGTCGCTGGGCCTAAATTCTGCGGAAAAACCACAACCTGCCTTCGTATGTCGAAAAGCAATGTTCGCCTCGCTACACGCCGGAACATCGAATTGGCCCGAATGGAGCCGCACAACACGCTCTTGGGCGAACAGCCAAGGCTTATCGACGAATGGCAGACCGTCCCCGAATTTTGGGACGAGGTTAGGGCGTGGGCCGATGAAAATCCCGGTTTTGGACAGTTCATTCTGACGGGCAGCTCCACCCCTGCCGACAAAAGCCAGATTCACCATTCCGGCGCAGGCCGCATCGTGACGCTCCCCATGCGCCCTATGTCACTTTTTGAATCCGGCGATTCCACCGGGTCCGTTTCACTTGCGGAACTTTTTTCTAGCGATGCTCCCAATGTATATGACACAAACGAAAAGCATTCCCTGAAAGACATGGCTTTCTACACTTGCCGTGGCGGCTGGCCCCTTTCGATTCTTGACGATCGAAGCGTTGCTCTCGATGTCACGGCAAACTATTACAATGGCCTTTTTAATTTCGATACAAGCGAGAATGAAAAATTCCGCAACAAGAAACCCGAAGTTCTGCGGATGATTTTGCGCAGCTACGCCCGAAATATTTCTACCGAAGCCGCCTACAGGACAATCATTCAAGACATAACCGAATCAAATAACCGGACCATGGACACAAAGACCTTCGATGACTACTGGGATGCACTCAAGGATTTGTTCATCATCAGCGACATTGAAGCCTGGAACCCCAACCTCCGCAGCAAGGCTGTCGTGCGCACCACACCCACAAGGCATTTTGTCGACGCATCCATCGCATGTCAGGCACTTGATATTTCTCCTGATGATCTAATGTCTGATTTGAAATCCTTTGGCCTATTCTTTGAGGATTTGGCCGTGCGCGATTTGAGCATCTATGCGAGCCTGCTTGGCGGAAACGTCAAACACTACCGAGATAGTCGCGGGCTGGAATGCGATGCCGTTGTCCATACCGGCAAGGGGAAATGGGGCGCCATTGAAATCAAGCTTGGTGGCGATAAACTCGTTGAAGAAGGTGTTGCGAACCTGATCAAATTAAAGAATGATGTCAATGACCCGAATATGGCTTTTATGGCGATTGTCACCGCTACGGGTCCCGCGTACCGGCGTCCAGATGGAATATATGTCATTCCTCTAAATTGCTTGAGAGCGTAACTGCAGGATTGCTACGATATTCTGGCAGAAATGTTGCCCTTCTATTGAATGCGTTAAAAATAACTCAAAAGCAGGGGATTGACAATTACTTATTAGCTATACATTTTTTATGCCTAAAAAGCATAGCAAGCCATAGTAAATAAGTATTTGCTATTGCATGGCGAATAAGTTATATTATAAGCGTAAAGGAAAATGGAGTCGAAAATGAAAAACGTTCTAGTGATTTCGAGCAGTTTGCGTACCAAGAGCAATTCCGAGGCCATGGCACAGGAATTTGCGAAGGGTGCCGCCGAGGCAGGCAACAAGGTGGAAGTCGTTTCGCTGCGGGGCAAGAAGATTGCTTTCTGCACGGGTTGCCTTGCCTGTCAGAAGAAGGGCAAGTGCGTCATCAAGGACGATGCGAATGCCATCACTGAAAAAATGAAGAAAGCCGAAGTCATCGTGTTCGCGACGCCCATTTACTATTACGAGATGAGCGGTCAGCTCAAGACGATGCTTGATCGCGCCAATTCCCTTTATACGAGCGATTACAAGTTCCGCGAAATTTACCTGCTCACTTCCGCTGCCGACACCGACAAGAAGGCCATGAACATCGCAAAGCGCGGCATCAGCGGGTGGATTGCCTGTTTCGACGGTGTGAAATATAAGGGTGGCATTTGTGCTACCGGCGCCGAAAATCCTGGCGATGTCAAGGAGCGCCCGACATTCCTGAAAAAAATTTACGCTATGGGAAGCAAAGTTTAACAACAAGGAGATAAATCATGAAATCCAAAATCTTGACCGCGGCGTTTGCCGTACTCACCGCAGGCTCTCTGATGGCCTGCTGCCCTGAAAAAGAAAACAACGCTGCACAAGGTGCCGCTACGCCGGCCGCGCAACCCACACAAGAAGCAACTCAACCCGCACCGGAGAAAGATATGAACAAACTGAAGCTCACCACCGAATGGGACAAGGTTTTCCCGCAGAGCGACAAGGTGGAACATTCCAAGATTACATTCCACAACCGTTACGGAATTGAACTTGCGGCAGATCTCTACATGCCCAAGGACACGAGCCTCAAGGTGGGCGGCAAGTTCCCGGCACTCGCTGTTTCGGGCCCGTTCGGTGCCGTCAAGGAACAGGTTTCCGGCCTTTACGCCCAGCACATGGCCGAACGCGGATTCCTAACCATTGCATTTGACCCATCGTTTACTGGCGAATCTGGTGGTGAACCTCGCCGTATTGCTTCGCCCGACATCAATACCGAAGACTTCCTCGCAGCCGTTGACTACCTCTCCGTGCGCGAAGATGTGGACGCCGAAAAGATCGGCATCATCGGTATTTGCGGTTGGGGCGGTATGGCCGTGAACGCCGCAGCTCTTGACCCACGAATCAAGGCAACGGTCGCTTCCACGATGTACGACATGACCCGCGTATCTTCGAACGGGTACAACGATGCCAATGACAACAAGGCTTACCGTGACCAGATGCGTATCGCCATGGCGAAGCAGCGCACCGAAGATTACAGGAACGGTGATTACCAATCCACTCCGACTCTTCCGAATCCGGACCAGCTCACCGCCGAAACACCGCAATTCTTGAAGGACTACACGAACTTCTACAAGACCCCGCGCGGCTACCACAAGCGCAGTGTTGGCAGCAACGAAGGCTGGCGTACTACGGGCACGCAGTCATTCATCAACCAGCCGCTTCTCGCATACGCAAACGAAATCAGCAATCCCGTGCTCCTGATTCACGGCGAAAAGGCCCACAGCCGCTACTTCAGCGAAGGTGCGTTCGAAAAGATGACCGGCAAGAAGGTCAAGGTCCCCGCAAAGCTTGATGCAAGCAAAAACTGGAGCCTGACTGTCGGCAACAAGGAACTTCTGATTGTCCCGGGCGCAGTCCACACCGACCTCTACGATGACCGTGCAAACGTGATTCCTTACGACAAGATGGTTGAATTCTTCAAGACGAATCTGAAGTAGAATGCGAAAAGCGTTGTTGATAATCCTGATGAGCCTGGTGGCGTGCGCAAGTGAAGCTGCGTCCCAGGCTTCTTCTAAAAATACAGGCAAAGGAAACTCGATGGATAAAACTGGAATTGCTGTAAAAGCAGCTGCACCGACTGTCAAGTTGAATTCGGGTTACGAAATGCCTGTGCTCGGGCTTGGCACCTGGACCCTCCGCGGTCAAGTTGCCGAAGACGCCGTGTATGTCGCCATCAAGAACGGGTATCGCCTGATTGATACGGCAAAGTATTACGACAACGAAGAATCCGTTGGCAAGGGCGTTAAGCGCGCCATTGCCGATGGACTTGTTAAGCGTGAAGAACTCTTCATTACCTCAAAATTGGTGCCATGGAGTAGTTCTCCAGATGAAGACATTGACGATTCATTGGAAAAACTCGGACTTGATTACATCGACTTGATGCTTTTACATCAGCATGGCGACGATGCAAGCGACAAGGCCATCTATAAGGCGATGGAGCGCGCCGTGAAGGCAAAGAAAATCCGCTCCATCGGGATATCGAATTTTTATTCCGAAAAAACGGCAAAACACTTCTTCAATGATTTTGAAATCAAGCCCGCGGTAGTGCAGAACGAAAATCACATCTATTATCAGAATACCGATTTCAAAGAATACGCAAAGAAATTCGGGGCATTCGTCGAATCGTATTATCCGCTTGGCGGGCGAGGCCATACCGAAGATGTTCTTGGCAATTCAACTATCGTAAAAATCGCAAAAGCGCATGGCAAAACAGCGGCACAGATCGTATTGCGCTGGCATGTGCAGGCGGGTTATATCGCCATTCCGGGTTCCAAAAATCCGGGCCATATCAAGGAAAATATCTCGATATTCGACTTTGAGCTGACTGCCGATGAAATGAGGCAAATCGCAGCGATTAACACGGGCAACCGTTACGAGAACTGGTAGATTAAAATTATTGGATAAATGTTATGCTAAGCAAGCGAATTTTACCAAACGAGGATATTCAAGAGGTTCGCTCCCTTTACAAGGAGGCGTTTCCGGAAGGCGAACAGATTCCCTACGAAAGGCTGCTCCAACTGATTGGCGAAATGAATCTCGATGTCTCGGCCTATTATGAAAATGGCAGTTCCGCAAGCGATTTCGTTGGCTTTACCATTGTCTATCCCGGAAAGAAGTACAATTGGTTTTGGTATTTTGCAGTGCGTCCTGAACTTCGCGGCAAAGGATACGGACAGCAGATATTGTCTCAGTTGATTGAAAAGTATAAGGATGGCACGAACATTCTCGACATGGAATCACCGCGACAGGAATGTGAAAATCAGGTCCAGCGCAAGCGGCGTCAGGCCTTTTACAAGCGCAACGGTTTTCGCGACACCAACATTTACAAGTCTTTTGACGGTCTCGAATTTACCATCATGATGATGGGGAACGGAACGTTTACCATGCAAGATTACGATGATATTCTTGCGGATTTGAAACGTTTCTGGTGGAAAAATTTCTCTTAACTGATTTTACTTCGCTCCGCAATGACGTAAAAATACACTATATCGCATAAGCGACACAATGAATAGAATGTGGTGAATAAAGGGGGATGTCTTCCCCTCGCTTCAGCCCCGGCTTTCCCCGCCACCCGCCCGATTTTTTTCCTAAATTCTGTTATATGGCTTTGCGTTTTTATGGTAAAAATCGTATGAAGGTAGCACGCGCTTTATTGAAGTCAACCGCAGTAGCGATTTTGACACTGAACATTTTTGCAGCGGACTTCTTGTTCGCTCAGCAGTTCGAGACGGTCTTTGAAGATTCAACTTACCAGTTGACCGGGGTGGCAGTTTCGGAGTCGGGCCGACTTTTTACGAACTATCCACATTGGGATGGCCCGTATTTGGACGCCCTTGTTGAAATTCGCGATGGTAAAAAAGTCCCCTATCCTGATTCGACCTGGAGTAGGCACAAGTTCACTTCTGTGCAGGCGGTTGTCATCGATGAAAAGGACCGCATGTGGGTGGTTGAACCGCGTGCAAAACGCATTGTCCGAATCAACATTTCGACGGACAAGGTGGAAAGCATTTGGGCGCTCGATTCTGTTGTTCCCGGGCGAGGCTACTTGAATGATATCCGCATAGATTCTAAAAACGAATTCGCCTACATTACGAATTCTGGTGAAGGTGGCGGGCTTGTTGTGCTCGACCTGAAAAAGAGTCGCGCACGACAGGTGCTGCGTGACCGTGACTGCGTTTTGGCGGATTCCAGTTACGTTTTCAAAAGTGGCTCAAAACCACTGATTAATCGTGGAAAACCCTACCGCGCAAATTCTGACGGCATCGCGCTTTCGAAAGATCTGAAGTTCATCTATTTCAAGGCGCTTACGGATGACAGGCTGTTTCGCATACCGACTTCGGCTTTAAAGAATTTTTCGCTTTCTGACGATGCGCTTGAGAAGTTGGTTGAATTTTTGGGACGATTCACGACATCCGATGGAATTGAATTTGATGACGCCGGAAACCTTTACCTTGGCGACCTTGAAAATCGTCGAATCGTAAAAATTACACCACAGTTGCAAATGGTCGAAATCAAGGCGTCGCGAGAACTTTTCCCGTGGCCCGACAGTTATGCGTTCAGGAACGGCTATCTGTACATCAGCTGCTCCCGCATTGACGACGAGCCCAAGTACCATGACGGTGCGCCCGTCCCAGGCCCGTACAAAATAATGAGATTCAAGCCAGGTGAATAAACTTTAGTCATCCTATATTAATAGGGTGACATTTTCACCATGAAGGATTACGACGATATTCTGGCGGAACTAAAACAATTCTGGTGGAAGGAATGAGTCACTAAGGCCACCTTCTCGGGCGCTCCCCAAAATAACCTTTATACGCCTTGTAAAAATTACTGGTTCCCGAATATCCCAAAATCTCTGCAATTTCTTCTATGGTAAGCGTTGACCCCGTTAGCAAAAGTTTTGCCTTTTCCATTCGGGAAGAAAGTAAAATTTCCGAGAATGTCTTTCCAGTTTCATCATGCAAAAGCGAAGAAATGTAATTTGGATGATATCCAAAATGTTTTGCCACCTCAATAAGCTTGGTAGCCTTGCCCTCGTTGATGTACTGAGTAATTTGTTCCGCAAGAGTTGCTGGATTATTGTTTTTATTTGAATCCATCTCAATTTCGTAAAGTATTCTTGAAAGGAGCATACAAAGCGAAAGCGCTAGAGGCTTTAATACTTTTTGACAGTCTTCTTTCTTAAAGGCGTATTCAATAGCCATCACTTCGAGTAGTTTCCAAACGGAAGAATTCTTTTTGAGCGGAAAGTGTATCGCCGAGTCAGAAAATTCCCTCCGCTCCGCATCAAGGAAAAAACTGAACATGGAACCGCCCTTCGCAAGGGTGGAAAAATACTCCCTGAAAAACACTTCCTTCCGAATTAAAATTCCAAGAATGATCATGTCGTCTTTTCGTTTGCCCTTGAGAGCATAACCTGAAAACGGCTGTCCAATGTAGCAATCCCCCTCATTCACCGTAATGCGGCTATCCCTTCCGTTGCTCAACGCCTCGTAGCTGTTCTTGATAGCGAAATTGAAAAAGAAAAAATCTTGACGATGGAATTTTTCGTCAATTCTTTTCCCTTTGAATGCGCATACCATAACATCCTCGTCACGCTCGCCAAGCCAACGCGAAATAAGTTCGTGCGTACGGTCGTCAAGTTCGAAGTTCCAATTTAGGTTTGGAAAATCTTCGGCCAATTTATCAATTGCTTTTTCAAAAGTTTTTTCTATGAGCATGGACAAATAATAGTATAAAATCTTAAGATTTATCGTGAAAAACCTTAATATTTATCGTTGTTTGGCCTCAAAATCAGAACTATATTAAAATCAACACAATTCTGGAGGTATCTATGAAAAAATCATTCGACAAAGGATTTTTAACGCCGCAGCCGGTTTTTATCCTGGCGACTTATGACAAGGATGGAAAAGCGAACGCGATGAATGCCGCATGGGCCGGGCAGGTTGGGCCGAAGCAGCTTTCCGTTTCACTTTCTTCTCATGTCTCAACTGAAAATCTGAAGAATCAAAAGGCGTTTACAGTAAGCTTTGCCACAAAAGAAATGATTGCATCCTGCGATTATGTGGGGATTGTTTCTGCGGCAAAGGTCCCGAACAAATTGGAAAAAGCGGGTTTTTCCACAACAAGAAGCGAAAAGGTGAATGCGCCAATCATCAACGAACTTCCCGTCGCCCTTGAATGCAAAGTAATTTCCATTAGCGAAGAATACGGCGAAACCCGCGTTGTGGGCGAAATTGTAGGAATGGTTGCCGAAGAGGACGTTCTTACCGATGGCAAGGTCGATCTGGAAAAGATTCACGCCGTGATGTTCGACTCGTCTTTGCTGTGCTACCGCGAAATAGGAACAATCGTTGGCGGTGCGTGGAGCGTCGGGAAAAAATTGATGTAGGAGGCCATTATGAGAAAGATCGTCGCTTTAGTTTTAATGATTTTATTTTGCGCCATTGTGGCAAACGCACAGGAGGGGAAAACGCAAAAAGAAACCAAACATATGGGAGGGCTTACGCCAGAAGCTGCGCTTGATTACATGAAAAGGACGCCGAATCTTGTCATTGTCGAAGTGAATACGGACTATTGGAAACTCAAAACAGGGCTTATTGGCGCTCTTCATATTCCGCACGATCAGATGGAAAAACGCTACAAAGAAATTCCGAGCGGAGTCCCTGTTATTTTGCATTGTGGAGCGGGAGTTGTGTCTGTACCTGCCTACGAGACACTCCTAGAAAAGAGGCCCGACATTCCGGAACTTAGTTATATCGCGGGTCGTCCGCCAGTAGCTGAATATAACGCATGGTACAAGAAAAAACATCAGGAGAAATGATCATGAACATTGGTACAAAAGTCACGCTTAATAACGGATATGCCATGCCTCTCCTTGGATTTGGCACTTGGCAAACGCCAAACGGACAAATTGCCATTGATGCGGTAAAAGCCGCGATTGAAATCGGCTATCGACATATTCTGATCTCGGGCTTGAATATCTTGATTTATACCTGATTCATTGGCCCGCGTCTCAAAATCAGTTTTCAAATTGGCAAGAAATAAATCGTGAAACATGGCGAACAATGACGGAACTTGAAAAATTAAAAGCAGGGCTTGAATACTGTTACGATGATGCCGAAATTGAAATGCTAAAGTTGAACGCCATCAGGCAATGCAAAATTTACAACGCCATTGATGATGAGGACTATGTGGCTTTGGCCGAACACACTCATTACGACCGTGGGGCATCCGCTGTCTCCTGCAAAAAGACGAAAACACCTTGGAATTGCAAAACCCGTCACTATTGGAAACGATGTCTGGATAGGTGGAAATGTTACAATTTTACCAGGCGTTACAATCGGCAATAATGTTGTTATTGGAGCCGGAGCTGTGGTAAATCGAGACATTCCTGACAATAGTGTTGCCGTTGGGGTTCCCGCGAAGGTTGTAAAGCCGATTGAGAATGATGGCTGATCTCATTTCATTATAATTTTCAAAGTTTTGTTATGCTTAGAAAGCATAGTAAACGATAGTAAATAAGTAATTGCTATTATAACGGGTTTTAGTTATATTAAGAACATAAAGGGAGACGCCCATGAAGCGCACAATCCTCATCCTCTTAACATTCCTCATTGGAGTCACTATGGCTGCCGAAAAGAAAATCCTAGTCGCGTACTATTCGCGCGCTGACGAAAACTATGGCGTCGGAACAATCACCAAGGGCAACACCGAAATCATTGCCGAGATGATTGCGATAAAGACGGGCGGCACGCTCTTGCACGTGGAACCCGCGAAGGAATACCCCAAGAAGTACGACGACTGCATCAACGTCGCGAAGAAGGAGTTGGCGCAGGATGCACGCCCGGCGATCAAGCCGGTGAACGTGAATCCCGAGGACTTCGACGAAATCTACATCGGGTATCCGGTGTGGTGGGGCGAGATGCCGATGCCCATGTTCACCTTCCTCGAGAAGTACAATCTGAAGGGCAAGACGATTCATCCGTTCATGACGCACGAAGGCAGCGGCCTTTCGGGTGTGCAGCGCCTCAAGAAGGTGACTGGCGCGAACGTGACTCCTGGCCTTGCCATTTACGGGCATGTCGCGCAGAATGAACGCGAAAAAGCGCAGAAGGAAGTGGACAAGTGGGTAAAATAGCCCGCCGTACATTAGATATCGCAATATACTCGTTAAAGAGATTGCCGCGCTTCGCTCGCAATGACGACGCGTGCTACGATGCGTCTATGTCGGCGTTAATATGCAGGTCGTAGCCGGGGTAGGCTTCGCCGATTTCCTTGTAAAGGATGTCGAGGCCTTCTTGCGGCTTGATTTCGAAATTCATGACTACGTCGAAACGGATGGCCTTTTCTTCGAAGTTTACGTAAAAGCCGTGAAGTTGCAACGCCCATTCATGTGCTTTTACCAATTTCAATACATTGCTGCGGATCTTGGCGGATTCATCGTTCTTTGTGTTGTAGGAATAGACTCCCACGCCTGTCAGAAGTACGCCGGTTTCCTTGTGCACGTGTGCCTGTACCCTGCGGGTGAGTTCATCGAGTTCCTCGACTGTCATGGTGTCGGGGAGTTCCAGGTGCACGGAACCGAGGAACTTGTCCGGGCCGTAATTGTTGAGGATGACGTCGTAGGCGCCGTGGACTTGCGGCTCTTCGGTGAGCAACTTCTTGATCTGCTTGACCAGGTCGCCGTCGGCGCGCTTGCCCAGAATGTCGTCCAGGGTTTCGATGAGCATGCCGATGCCCGACTTGATGATGAATCCAGAAATCACGAGACCCACGTAGGCTTCAAGCGAAATTCCTGTGAGAATGAAGACGATGGCCGAGGCCAGCACCGAAAGGGAGAGGATGGCGTCGAACAAGGCGTCTGCACCCGATGCCACGAGAGCGCCCGAGTTCACGCGTTCGCCCTGGCGCTTCACGAATTTGCCGAGCACGAGTTTCACCACCACCGCCGACGCGATAATCACCAGCGAAACTGTGGAGTAGTCCGCTGTTTCGGGGTGGATGATTTTCTTGACAGATTCCACCGCCGAGGTGCCGCCGGCGTAAAGCACGATTGCCGCGACCACCATTGCGCTCAGGTATTCGATTCGCCCGTAACCCAGCGGGTGCTTTTTGTCGGGCAACTTGTTCGAGAGCTTCGCGCCCACAATCGTAATGACCGAAGACAGCGCGTCGGAAAGGTTGTTCACCGCATCGAGTGTCACGGCGATGGAGTTGGTGGCAAAGCCCACGAATGCCTTGAATGCCGACAGCACGATATTTGCCGCGATGCCGATGATGCTTGTTCTGACAATGACCTTTTGGCGGTTTTCTGCTTCGTTCATAAAGACTCCTGTTTTTACTCTACCTTCTTCAACACCCTGCACGGGTTCCCGACGGCAACGACACCTGCGGGGATATCGCGGGTCACGACGCTGCCCGCTCCGATGACGCTCCCTTCGCCGATGGTAACGCCCGCGCAGATGGTGACGTTCCCTGCAATCCAGCAGTTATCCCCAATGGTGATGGGCTTCGCGTATTCGTTGTTCGCAAGTGTCCCGTCGGGTTTCTTGAACATGTTGCGTTCCTGCCAGCGCAGCGGATGCAGGGGAGTGTAGATGGCGACATTCGGGCCGAAAAAGACGTTCTTGCCGATGGTGACCGGCGCGCAGTCGAGAACGGTGAAGTTGAAGTTCGCGTAGGTGTTTTCGCCGATTTGCGTGTTCACGCCGTAGTCGAAGAAAACCGGGCCCTGCAGGTACACGCCCGGCTCGCGCTTCACGAACAGCTTGTCCAGGATGCTTTCGCGCTCGTCGTCCGTCTCGTCGAGGTTGTTGTACTGGCGGCACAGGGAATGCGCGGTCTGGCGCAGCCTCACGAGTTCAGCGTCGGAGGGGTCGTACAGCTCGCCCGCGAGCATCTTTTCTCTTTCGGTCATTGTTTACCCGTAGATTTTAACGGATGAAGTTCGTGAACACCTTCTTTTCGGCGACAGGCTGCGGGACGCCCGCCTGCTTGCCGGCCTCGATGCTCTTGAGGAGCCAAGCCATGTTGCGGCCGAGTTCGCGCATGATCTGCACGCCTTCTTCGTCCTTGAGCACGTCTTCGGGACTGGAACCGTGGACCATGTTCCAGTAGCGCGATGCCACGAGGGGTTGCTGCGCGAATGTGGGGTACTTGTTCAGCGCGTCGAGTGTGGCGCTGGTGCCTGCGCGGCGTGCCGATGCAACCGTGGCGGCGGGCTTGAAAAGCAATTCCGCTTCGGCGAGGCCGTAGAGCCTGTCGAGGAACATCAGCATCTCGCCGCTGGGGGAAGCGTAGTAGACCGGCGAACCGTAGACCACCGCATCGGCGGACTTCAGAATTTCCTTGGCTTCGCGGACGACTGCGTCCGTTTCGCCCTTGAGCACGCGGCCCCCGACAAAGAAAATTTCGGTTTCGATGCCCGCGGCGTTGAGTTCGCGTGCGACAATGTTCAGGGCGGTGTAGGTGCAGCCCTTTTCGCGACGGCTGCCGTTGAACAAGACGACTTTCATGATAAAACTCCGGTGTTAGATTCGGAAAAGGTCTATTTCTTCTTTTGTCAACTCGCTCATCGGTTTCCCGACTTTTTCTGCGTAACGCGACAGTTCCAGCAGGTTGACATGCATTGAAGGCGCGTCCTTGTATGGGTCAGGAACCGCCTTGTAGGCTTCCATGGATTCCGCGAGGATTACGGGTCCTTTAGTTCCATTCATAGGTGTATGTCTCCAATAGTTGTTTTGCCGCTTTTTCGTTCACGAAAAATTGGTATTCGTGCAAAGCGCCCAGGAATATAGCGCCTAGTACTTCAATATAGTGTTTTAAGAGCTTTTTGTTAAGGGCAAAACCGTGAATAGCGCCCTCATAGCCCCATTGGATGGACTTGTCCGCTGCGATTGCGAAAAGATGCCCGCCAACTCCAGTGTATTTTTGCGTTCTGTTCAAAAGTTTGTTGTTGTGGGGTGCGGTACAAGCCCAGTGAATGTATGCCGCGATGGAATTTTTGTCGTTTTTTACCCCGACAAGTCCCTGGATTTCGTTGTTTTCTTTTAGGGCGAGTGCGAAAACCTCGACATTATTGGGAATATCAATCCAGTTGATTCCCCATCCGTTCTTTTCGTTGAATTTCTTGAGAAATGAGCGGCTTTCTATCTTGAAGACTACGGTTTCCTTGATTTCTCCGGTTTCGGTATCCTTGAGACAAGGAACAATTTCGTCGAGCCAAATGCCGACACCACCATTTTTTACATCATTCATATTTACCTCCGGCCGCCTACATGCGAAAAAGACGGCTGTTTTAGTGTGCCCTGCAAATATACATTCCTGCGATGTCAGAATATGACAATTGAAAATTCTGTAGAAAAATTTTATTTGAAATTGGTCGAAAATGACGAAAAAAAGCAAATCAATTAATTTTGAAATGTGATTTCAAGTTGGGTTTGGGGAAGATTTTCGTGGAAAAGATAAGTACTAGCCAAATTAGGCATAAAGATGTTATATTGCCATTAAGCAATATGATGTACCCCTTCATGACATTAGACGATAATGCTGAAATTGTCCATTCCGAAATGGGCAAAGATGGCCGTGTCAAGGTGTACATTGAAAAGCCCGATGCCAAAGATGGCTTTCATCGGGCAACATGCTATTTGCCCACTTATACTTGGGAAGATGTATTCGGTTTTTCAGATGAGGAAATCGATCGCTATAAGAAGGTGGTCGAATCTACGGCTCATTTGATAATGGAATTTTCTCAGAAAGGTGGGTTTAGTAATGCCGCTCAGAAAGTTGAAAACGGCATGGATGCTCTATGGGTTTCTGGTAAGTGGAACAATGAAAAGAATGAAGAAATACTAAAAGAGCATCTACGGACGCATTATAAGGGAAATATCCCTTGATTCGTGAGTCGCTGAATCACAAATTACAGAAAATGGGCGTTCCCGCACATATATGTGCGGTCGGGCTATATTGCAAGGCGCCCCGTGCGCACCTGCGGCACGCCCGCGCCGCTCTTGCAACGGCGCCACAGCGCCGCCCCAAGGGGTCACTATCTCCCCTAAAGGGGACCATAGCCACTAAGCAGTAAAACTGCAAGTGGCTGGAGGCCTAACGCGAATGTTGGGGAAAATGCTACTTCAGGTTTTCAATGAAAGAATTCAGAAGAGTTTCGCTGATATGTCTTTTAGGCATCCGAAGAATTTCTGCGCAATCCAATGCTTCTTCCTTGTTTAACAATCCATTCTCGTTGGCGGCAATCAAGATTCCAATCGTGCCGGTAATGCGAAGCTTCATCGTCGTCGCTACATGCCTTGCACGAACTTCGTCAACAATCAAAAGATCGCTTTTGTTTTCGTCAGAATAAACGATGGCTTCGCTTTCGCCAAGGTCTAAGCCCGTTATACGCATCAGCATGCCGACGGCATTGCTGTTGCTGACAGAAACCCTTTTGAAAAATTCACAAGACTTCACCTGCTCAGCTTCTTCTAGAAACGCCTGGTTTGAAGTCAATTCTTCGTAAACAGCCTCAAGAAACAGGACCTCGCCAAACAGTTTTCCAAGAATATCAAGACGATTGATTTTTAGGAAAGAGATTATCGGAGTTGCATCTGATACGACAATCATTCTTACCTCTTGGCAAGGAGTTCCTTAATGTTGGATGCATCCTGCTCGGCCTCATCCCAGCTCTGATCGATATAAGGAATACCTTCGCTTCCGTAAAGTTCAATAAGTTCCCACTTGGAAATGCCTAGAATTTCTGCGGCACGTCCATGGGAAATGGTCTCGTTCTTGATAAACGGATACAACAGCAACGCATTGCGACGGAGTTCATCGCTCTTGTTGTCGCACACCATAAGGTCTGCAATATCTTCAGGAATGTCTATTGTTACTGTCTGCATAGGATTCCTCCAACCCCAATATACATTTTTCTGTGCAAAAACGCAAGTTTGGGAAGATGTGGCGTCTAAATACGCTTGTTTCTATGCAAAATATTCACAAATTTGTACAACTTTGTCTCGTAAATTACAAAAAATGGGCGTTCCCGCACATATATGTGCGGTCAGGCTATATTGACGGCTACGCCGTCCGCGGCTGCGCTCAGTCATGCCGAAATGCAATCCCCAAGGGGTCACTTATAGAAACACTTGGGAGTTTACTCCCTTAGTGTTCTTATCCCCTTTGGGGAATCCCTAACGCAAAATGCAGCAAAGACCTTCTATTTCTGCAGCTGCCACTCGCCTTTAATCTTCGAGTGTTCCGAATTGATGTAGCCCATTTTCTTAAGGTCGTCTATGGCTCTCTGTATGGTGCGTTCACTTACACCTAGATTGTCCGCGAGCCATGAATATTTTGCTTTACGGTTCATTTTAAGAGCCTTGAAAACATTCTCAACGACCTGTGACGGAAATTCAGGGATGTTGAATTTTGGCTGTTTTTTTGGCTGTTTACCTGTCTGTTTTTTTGACGGTTTTTTGTTTGAAAATGCTGTTTTTACGCTGTTTTCGCTGTTTTCGGTCAAGTAGCCATTAACGATGGCTTCTGCCATCATTCGTTCTCCAAGTGGCGATTTATTTTCCCGCACAAGGATTGCGGTCTGGTAGCCAAAATCATAGACTGCCTCGCCATTTTCATTGGCCTTTAGTTCCTTTTGTACCCTTAACACGCCCCGGCTATGGCGGTTGACAAAACCAAGGACTTTCATCGCTTCGGCGACCACGATGTTCCTGTAGTCGTTCACATTGGGGAAGTTGCTCTCGTTGGCGCGACCATATAACCCGCCGTGGTTCATAATCTCGATGCGGTCGTCATACTGATAGAATTGTATCGGTCCGTTCGTCGAATAATCCCTGTGGCAGATGGCGTTCATCAAAAGTTCTCGCGTAGCCCAGTCGGGATAATCGACAACCTGTTCTTCGCGCAATGCGCTGACAGGTATGGGGCGTCGGTTTGCGATAGTCGTCTTGATGAATGTGTCAAGTTCTGGCAAAGTCGTGCAGAGGTTCGCTTTGAACTCATGCTCCGTCAGAATGTCGCCAGAACGGTCCTTGCCTGCGAAACGGACATATTGGATGTAAGCCCCTGGAATAAACTTTCTCAGGTTCTTTGCGAAGAACAGCATTGCCGCGTTCGTCGGGCAATCACGGAGTGTATCAAAAAAGCCGAACACGCTCAGTTGTTGCTTAATATCGCGGTTCTCCCTACTTTCGGCATCAAGTTCTTCGTCCGTCATCGCCTTGGGCAAAAAGTAATGCTTGAATAGACCTAAATCTAAGTCGTCTATGGTAGCACTAAGGCATGGCGACGAGTCGAACGAAGTGACTTTAGCCCGACGCTTCTCCATCAGAATATGCTCGTCGTTTTCGTTCGCCACCCCTTTGCGTGGACCGATCCTTACCCAGATGCGTCCCTTGTATCTGACGGGCGGGAATATCGAAGGTTCGACCTTTACCATCACGATATCGCCTTCGTCCATCGAAACCTTTTCGACCGTCATGGATGGTTGCGGTTGAATGTTCCCGTCGGTGCGGATTGCTGCCACATTTTTCAGTATGGCATCAGTCACGTCTATTCCTTGGACTTTCCCGTCGTCGGTCACGCCTAGGAACAGATACCCCGGCTTCCGGTGGTTTGGCAAATCGTTGGCGAAAGCACAAATGGCCTGCCCGAACTTGTCGGTGTTCGTGGTCGAAACGGTCCGCTCGATATGGTCGCTTTCCAAGTCGCTGAACAGTGCTTTCAATTCGTCTTTTGTCATCGTGTGCCGTGCTCTTTTGGGCAATAATATACAATTATCCGATGAATTGCGCAAGTGGGATGGGGTTTAGGACAGCTTTCGAGCCTTGCTTGCCGAGCAAGCCTGGTTGCTGCGACGCTCACCTTTATGTATATTTCCATTGACATATTGAATTAGAGTAGTACTCTTGTTCCCGCTTTGAAAAGTCTGGTAAACTTTCGTGAGGCGTAGGCCTTGCTATCTGGGAAGAAGACGAGCGCTCACACCGATCGGGTGTGGGTCGTTGGGCGTTTGCCCACGGTTATGATCAGTCTTTTGGACTGACGATTTCCGTCGTGCTTAAGATAGCGGGTTTACCAGAGCCTTCAAAGCATAAGCCGAGCGACACCATGCCTTTTTTCCCCGAAAAAAGTATGGATCGCAGAGATGGTCATTCTGGAGTGTAGCCGAAGGCGAAACGATAGAATCCATGGAATTTGTTGTTGCTTGCTAATGTGAAGCAACCCAGGCGGCTTATTGAATAAGACCGCTGCTCGCAGACTGCGCTGAGCAGAAAGGTGCGAGAGATGAAAAACTGGTTTGTAAATTTAACGACGGCGGTGTTTGCGGCTTTCCTCCTCGCTGCTTGTGGCGGTGATTCCGGCACAACCAACAGTGCCCCGAAAATTAGCGATGCCGACTACGAGGCGGACTCCTATAAGGGACTTCCGAAGTGCAGCGATGAACTGGACGGTAAAACCGCTTATGTGGTGGATCAGGAACAGGGCTATGTTTGTGAAAAGGGCGAGTGGGTTGAAGACGAAGCTGCAGTGGAAATCAGGAGTTCCAGCAGTGGAAGTATGGACCAGAAAGGAAATTCCAGTTCCTCGAACAAGTCCATTGTCGATACGGTAATTACCGTGGATCCCGAAACGGGGGACACGATTATCTCGCTGGATACACTGGCGGGCATCGATTCCACGCTCCGCAAGTGCGCTCCCGAATTTGCCGAAAAGTACATGACTTACAACGGCAAGACCTACCGTTGCTACGACGATTTTTGGCGTCCTGAGAAAAATCCGCCGAAGGATTCCGACGCGCAGGTAATTTGTCTCAAGACAACAGACCCGAACGCTCCGCTTAAGTGCTACCTGGATACGGCAATCTGGTCCAGTTCCAGTTATGTAGCTGACCCCGAGGATTTTGTGGACCAGGGAGTCATCAAGATTAAGGATGGAGCGATTACCGGTGTTGCACAGAAAGGCCCGTATTTGCAGGGGTCCACATACCGCATCATTCCGTTAGATGGCAAAACGCTTAAGCCCACGGGCGATACTCTCAGCGACCAGTTCAACAACAGCAAGGGAACCTACACCTTTTGCGACCTGAACTTGCCTAGCCAATATGCGATGATTGAAGCAAGCGGCTACTACCGCAGCGAACTCACTGGCAACAAGAGTAATCTGCAAATGACGATTGGTGCGATTGTGGATGTGCAGAAGGGCGCGAATATCAACATGATTACGAACCTCGAATACGAACGCGTCAAGTACCTTGTCCAGAATGAGGGCTACAACATCGCGGGTGCGAAAAAGCGCGCTCTCACCGAAGTCCTTTCGGCGTTCCACATTGAAAACGTGACGGGTTCTGCCGAGCAACTTGACATTACGCAGGATGGCGAGGCGAATGGGGCGTTGCTTGCAATTTCAATCATGGTTCAGGGCGTAGCTGGTTCGGAATTCAACGTGATTGACATGATGAAGGACTTCCGCGAAGATCTGAAGGATGATGGCCAGTGGACAGGAAAGACTGCGCGTACAGTCATTGCGGATTTTGCTTACGAAGCGGATAGTGCAGGAAAACTCGGTGGTTATCGCAGCAATGTGGCGGGTTGGGGACTTTCGAATACGGTTCCCGCCTTTGAAAAATATATCAAGGCGTTCTGGGGGCTTGAATATGGCATCGGTCGCTGCACCGAAGAACGCTATGGCGAAATCAAGCGAAATCAGAATTCTGCTAGCAAGCATAAGGATAGTTACTTTATATGCGAAAATGGCTGGCGCTATATTGGCGAGTTCGAGTACAACACAAAGAACAATGTGTGCGATGTTGAAGGTCTGGTTATCCCAGGTAATATTGACAAGGATAAATATTACATTTGTGCAACGCGTGATTATCGTCGTTCTTGGTGGGAAGCGACCGACCTTGAAGTGGATATGTATTTCACTGACTGCACGCAGGACGGTAAATTGCATAGGTTTAGCGATGGTAATCTATACAAGTGTTCCTATGACAAGTTCGTGAAGGCGGACCCGCTTGATACTGCGCTTGCCGCAGCGTGCGTGAGCTACTCCGAAGGAAAGACCTTTGCCCGCAAGGATGATATCCACAAATACACTTGCAAGAATGGTTCTTGGGATATTTCTTGGGCTATGGAAAATTGTTCTGAGGATGGCAAGATAACTGCCATGTACCACGAAGCCTCCAACAAGAAAAAAGGCTATGTCTGCGATGCTGATACCTTCCGTGTAGCGTCTGCTGCGGATTCCCTGTATGACTTTGCCTGCGTCAGTTACACCGATGGAAAAACTGCGGAACGTAAAGAAGCAATCCATACTTATACTTGCGAAAACAATTCTTGGAAAATGAGTGACGGTTGGTCCAAAAGTAGTTGCGCCAAGGATGGCTCAATCCGGAATTTAATCTACGATGAAAAAGGCTCAAAGAAAAATTATGTCTGCGATGCTGATACTTTCAGGGTGGCGACAGCACAAGATTCTGCAAGAGTTTCTCATGCCGGTTTTACATGTGTTAGCTATAATGAAAGTAAGAGCTTGAATGGCTATACATGTTTAAATGGAACTATGCATGGAGTTTTAAATGATTCTCGTGATGGAAAAACTTACAAGACTGTTCTAATTGGCGACCAGGTGTGGATGGCCGAGAACCTGAACCTGGACTACAAGGTGGGCGGCTCCACATACGGAACCTACACCAACACCGACAACGGGGAAACTTACGGACGCTATTACACTTGGGCTGCCGCCATGGATTCTGCGGGAATCTATTCCGCAAACGGCAAGGGCTGCGGTTATGGTAAGACCTGTTCCCCCACCTACCCGGTTCGTGGCATCTGTCCCGAGGGCTGGCACCTGCCTACCAATAGCGAATGGAATACGCTGTACTCGGCGATGGGTTCCTCGCCATATGCCATGCAGGCCAAGGGTTACTCCAACTGGTCTAGTGCCACCGATGCCTACGGTTTTTCCGCTCTCCCTGCTGGCAGCTGCTTCAATGGCCGCTTCGGCAATGTAGGCTCTTACGCCCAATTCTGGAGTGCCTCTGATGCGAACTTTAGAGAAGAAGCCATCTACTGGACCTTGGCGAGCGATGAGCGCCTCCAGGGCCGCAAAAGCAAGCTCCACGGTTACTCGGTTCGTTGTCTCAAGGACTAGGTAAACTTGCTAAAAAAACGCATTTAAAAAGGAAGTATAATATGACAAAAGAAGAAATCTTCAGTTGTATTGACAATTTGTGTCGAATCTACGAATTGCCTAATGATAAGCTCCCCGATGCAAGGGGGAATGGCAATCATTTTTGGAAAGGAAATGTCTCTTATGCTTGGTATGGAACACAATGGAATGGGAAAAAATTTCGTTTGGATTTTGTCGCCAGTCCTCCTCGGGAAACTCGCGATGAAATTTACGCCGCCATAAGAGACCAGTTGTATGGTAAGGATTATGAAATCGAAGTGATGACATCCCTTCTTCACATTTTCTTTGTTTGTGATATCAAGTTAGAGTCTGTAACTACGGAAATTCTAAACGAAGCTATGCGCAAGTATCAAAAATTCATGAATGAAGAATTCCCTAAATTAAAAGCAATTTTGGGCGAAGAATCCAGGGTTCCCTAAACAATTACGGGTCATTCGAGAATGTAAATCTTACGCCAAAGGATTATACAATGAAAAATAGATTTTTAATGGAAATGGTATTTGCGGCATTCGCCGTATTTACCCTCTCGGCCTGTGGCGGTGATTCCAATACGACTTCTGCGGGCCCTGCCAAACAAAGCAACGCCGATATGGAAGTCGATTCGTATAATCAATTGCCCTCGTGTGCCGAAAAACGCGAAGGCAAAACGGCTTATGTGGTAGATCAGGACCAGGGCTACGTTTGCAAAAAGGGCGAGTGGGTTGAAAGCGATGTTGTTGAAACGAATAATTCTAGCAGCTTGACCTCTTCCGGCAGTGTTAAATCCTCGTCATCGATTAATGGTTCCAGTGAAACTGTTTATCAAGTTGAAGTTGTTGATCCAGGAAATGTGAAAAAAGGAACGATGACCGATTCTCGTGATGGAAAAACATACAAAACGGTAACCATAGGCTCACAGACCTGGATGGCCGAAAATCTGAATTACGAAAGGGCGTGCAACAGTTGCTATGGAAACAAAGCAGAATACTGCACCGAGTACGGTCGCCTTTACTCATGGGATGCTGCGATGGAGGCTTGCCCGAGTGGCTGGCATCTGCCAACGTCAACGGAGTGGAACATCCTTTTCACGGCAGTCGGCGGTCAATCAACCGCTGGCAAGATGCTCAAGTCGCAGACGGGGTGGATGAATAACGGTAATGGTACGGACGCCTTCGGTTTTTCTGCCTTGCCTGCTGGCGGCAGGGACGGCGATGGCTACTTCGACTTATTCAACGTTGGCGACGTCGCGCTCTTCTGGAGTTCTACTGACTTCGGTTACCTATACGCGAAGGTCATGGACTTGTCCAGCAGGCTCGACAGTGCGTTCCTGGACGGCTTCCACGAGGCCTACGATTTCTCAGTTCGTTGTCTCCGGGACTAGCAGAGAGGCGAATCCTGCACGGAAATGCATGCATTTCCGTATAGGTAAGCCGAACAGCGAGTGACTCCGTAGGAGTCCCCTAGGTTGCCAGACGCCAAGGGCGGTAGGCAACGGGGCCAGCACGCGTAGCGTGCATGCACCTTCAAAAAAACATTAATCATTTCTAACAAAGAAAAATATGTTACAAATTATTCAATTTCCTCATCCAATATGGGAAGACGCGAATACGGTCAATGGCATTAAGCCGTGGAATTATGATGCACATAAGAGAAATTTCATTGTTTCTCCAGGCGAGGCTATTACGGCTAAGGGTACGGCGCCACAGCGATTTGACTCGATTTCTTTTTGGGGCGAATGGGAACCTGAAGCAAAGGTTGTTAAGGCATTTGCTGGTGCTAAATCTCCTATTACACCAAAGAGGTTGATTGCACCTATGTTTCCTAGCAAAATGCCCAAACCTAATGGGAATAATCGCTGTGCGAATACGGATCCGTTCGTTTTTGGTGAACATTTTAAGTATTCCAATTGTCGCCAATATAGGAACGGCAAACCAAACAGAATGCAAAACCTATCTGCGGAATCCTTAATCTTATTCGGTGGTGTTACTCAAGGTGAATTCTGGTTAGATACCGTATTTGTTGTTAAGGAAGATGGCTATAAGTTCGTTGCAAAACAATATCAGTCCTTGCAGCCAATTTTAAATGCCGATTATCCGTTTTTTGAAAAAGCCACCCTGAAACCTCTTTCTGCAGAAGGCTTAAAAGATTTCACATTGTATCAAGGACAAACTTATTGGGATAATAAAAATTATTTCTCGTTCGTTCCCTGTGATGTGAATGGTAATTCCTTTGCTAAGGTTAAGTTGACTCCTAAAATCGTAAAAGGTCTAAGTGATAGCTATAGAAATTACACTGTTTTGGGAGAACCGCAAAAGGATGGGTCGAATCCTCAAGGTATTTGGCAAACAATTGTAGATTATGTTTTGTCTCAAGGATTGTCTTTGGGCATTCGTTTTGACAATGTTGCGCAAAATGTAGGGACCGTTTAGATTGGATTTTTGTTTAAGATACAAAGATTAATTTTATGAAGCAAGTCTTTTGTTTATTGACAATATCTCTTGTTGCTCTGCTCTCCGCTTGCGGTGGCGATTCCGGCACAGTGTCGGGTGGCTTGACAAAACTCAGTAACGCGGACATGGAAGTCGATTCCTATAGCCAGTTGCCCTCGTGTGCCGAAAAACGCGAAGGCAAAACGGCTTATGTGGTAGATCAGGACCAGGGCTACATTTGCCAGAGCGGCGAGTGGGTTGAAGATGAATCCATTGATGTCGCTTATTCCTCTAGTTCGTCAAAAATCGAATCAGATTTTTCCACGCACTATGATTGTGATGTTTATAACTGCGTGATAACCAAATACCTTAACTCCAAAATGTTTGCTGAAGGCAGGTACGGTGAATTGCTAGATAAACGAGACAATCAAGTTTATCGCACAGTAAAAATTGGAAAACAAGTGTGGCTTGCGCAAAACCTAAATTATGATTATCAGGAAAAATCATCTACTGACATGGCTAGAAGCTATTGTTATGACGATCGTCTTGAAAATTGTTCTGTTTATGGTAGGTTGTACTCCTTGAGTGCTGTTTCTAAAAAATTGTGTCCTGATGGATGGCATGTGCCGAGTAAAGCGGACTTTGAAATACTATTGTCTTATGTTGGTGGGGAGTATTCTGCTGCGATTCAAAAGCTAAAATCAAATAATGGTTGGGATGGAACCGATGATTATGGTTTTTCTGTTATTCCTGCGGGTGATCGTCACGAAGATGGTGTTTATGGTGGACTTGGACATGTTTTTGGATTACATAGTAGCACCTTTGATGATGAATATGAAGCTGTGTTCTATTGGGATGACATTACTGGAATAGGATTTGATTATTCGCATGGAAACGATTTTGGTCGTTCTGTCCGTTGTGTCAAGGGCTGATTTTTCTGCAATGCAGGGATAGATTTCTGAAAAATGATATGTAAAAGGACGCTTGAATAAAGCGTCCTTTTTAATAGGTGATGCCGGAACAAAGTCCGGCATGACATTCCCCTTACTTCTTCACATGCCTATGGTATTCCTGTAAACTACAAACCTCGAATCTTCCGAAGTCGTGCTTGTCCATGAGGCCTTCCACGGTAGAGGTGAGGGCGGCGATGGTCGTGGTGATAGGAATGCCCGAGACAACGGCCTTGGAGCGCATCTGGATTTCGTCGACCATGGCTTCGGCGCCGGTTTCGGTGGTGTTCACGATCCACTGCACTTCCTTATCGTGGATAAGGTCGAGCAGGTTCGGGCGGCCACGGGAGATACGGAACACGGCGCGGGTCTTGATGCCTTCGTTGTAGAGGAGCGTCGAGGTGCCGCGGGTTGCGTAAATCTGGTAGCCCATGTCCACGAGGCGCTTGATGAGCGGTACTGCCTTCTGCTTGTCTTCGTCCTTGAGCGACACGAAGATGTTGCCTTCGCTCGGAACCTTGTTGCCGGAAGCCAGCTGACTCTTGAGGTAGGCAAGGCCGCGGTCGCGATCGAGGCTCATGACTTCGCCGGTGGATTTCATTTCCGGAGAAAGCGTGATGTCGACACCCGGGAACTTGACGAACGGGAAGACGGCTTCCTTGACGCTCACGTAAGGCACGTGGACTTCTTCGGTGAAGCCAATCTGTTCGAGTGTTTCGCCGAGCATGCAGCGGCTTGCATAACTTGCAAGCGGAACGCCGATGGACTTGGAGACGAACGGCACGGTGCGGGAGGCACGGACGATGCTGTTTATGGGCGTTCCCGCACATATATGTGCGGTCGGGCTATATTGCAAGGCCTCCCGTGCGCACCTACGGCACGCCCGCGCGGCTCTTGCAACCAAGCCTCGCTAGCGAGTCTTGTCCCCAAGGGGTCACTATCTCCCCTAAAGGGGACCATAGCCACTAAGCAGTAAAACTGCAAGTGGCTGGAGGCCTAACGCGAATGCTTTAGTTAAATCCCGATGCTGTCTAGGTATTCAAGCATCATTGCAGGGGAAAAATTTGGGGATAATCTAGATTTGCTTCGAGAAAATCCCTGTCGCCTGTTAGAATTACATCGACTTTATGCGTCATAGCGTCGCTTAACATGGGGTTGTCTTTGGAATCTCGCAGAAGCGCACTTATCGTATCGGAACTTGAACAGAATAAAAATGGCAATGTTCGATACAATTCATAGACCATCGAGGCTTTGTCCGGCCATTTTTCATTCAACTTGTCGTGAAATTCCTTGTTGACATAATCCGAAACTAGAAGTTCGAAATCGGAGTCAAACAATTTTTCAAGAGGTTGCCCCGCCTTGCCTCCAAAGACAAATGCGGATATCAGGACATTTGTGTCAAGCTGGATTTTCATCAAGCGGTTCGGGTCCGTCTGAAGTTGGCCATGTCAGCAAGCATCTCCTGCTCGTTCTTCCAGCCCTTGTCGTTGGCGAAAATTCCCTGAATCTGTTTCAAGGTCGCCTTTGCCGCTTTTTTGCGTGAAGCCGAGAAAAAACGGACATAATCCAAGGCCGAGCGCAAATCTTTCTCGGTAAGCGTTTCGATGATTTCAGAAAATTCGGCAGCCATTGCAGTCATAGGAAACCTCTTTCCTTGATATAAAAAATCAAGTTGTAAATGCAACTCGGAAAGCTACTCCGAAAGGTTGGCCTTGCGAAGAATGTCACGGGCAATCATCGGTTTTATGTAGGTGGCCATATATTGCCCTTTTCTTGTATAAAGATACATTTTTGGGGTGCTTCTGCTCAAAAGTGGCTGGTAAACAATCAGAATTCTAAGAAAAATTTTAGAACAGGTGCATTGTTTGCAAATTTTTATGTATATTTTTTTGTATGAATTTGATGGGTATAAGAAAAATGGGCGAAATGGGCTTAAAAATGGCTCGCTCAAATCCATTACCTCCCCCCCCCGTGTAAAATTTAGTTTACAAAATATGCTGGTTAGAGGCGATTTCCTAGAAGGGAACCGCCCTTTTGGCGTTTGTATTTCCTCAAGCATTGGACTACAATAAAGAGATTTTAATCTAGGAACATTAAAAAGAGTTAAGATGAAAAAAAATAATATCTTCACGGCATTACTTCTGGCATTCTTGTTTTGGGGATGCAGTGAGGCAATGGACGATATGAAATGCGCTGCAGGAGATAACAAAGCCTGTGCTAAATCCATTGATAGGGAGCTCGACAGAGCTGATGAAATCATGAAGAACATGAAACATCAATTTTGATGAGACTGCGGAGTTAATTTATTGCATTTGTAATATAATATGAAAGGAAAACATTCTTATGGCCATCTGTTTTTGTTCAAATTGCGGAAATAAAGTTACGTCCGGCTTCATCTTTTGCGATAAGTGCGGGGCGAAACTTGACAACGAAACCCCAGACAAAAATCTAACATCAGCCGGAAGTTTTGAACTAAACTGTCCTTATTGTTCCACGCTGATTGATTCTGACGCAAAATTTTGTATGGAATGCGGAAAACCCCTAACACAAATAGGGAAATGTACCAAATGCGGTAATTTCCTGGCGCACACATCCCTTTTTTGTGGTCATTGCGGTGAGCCTGTTCCAAAGAGCTGCCCCAAGTGCGGACATGTTTTTCAGAAAGAGGAAAAATTCTGTCCCAAATGCGGATGTTCGGCAAACGCAACAAAACCAGGTTCGTTTAAGAACCCATTTGATGGGAACCCACAGCCCCAGAATACATTCTCTACAACCGAGACGACAAGTTCAAGTACTCCTCTTTGTCGAGTTCAAGAGGGAAAAATCCTTGCCGGTGTCTGTTCGGGTTTGCAGGCGAAATTCAATCTTAACGCCTGGATATTCCGCCTACTATTCATTTTCACCGGTATCGGTTTGCCGATTTACATTGTTCTTGCCATAGTCCTCAAATATGACGACCCGCAAATGGATCCGAATCAAGACTTTGCAGACACTTCTAAAAACATTGCAGACACATCAAGTAACGACCCTTGGACCCGTGCAGGAAAAGACAAGACCATTACAATAATTCTCTCCATCTTCCTTGGTGCATTAGGAGTCGATCGTTTTTACCTTGGTTACACACAAAAGGGAATCTTAAAACTTCTTTTCCCGTTCTTAATAATCCTTGTTGGCATAATTTTCCTGATCCTATCCCAATTTTTAAGTTATAGTGACATTGAGGTTGTCGGAATCATAGCGATGATCCTCGCAGCAATTTTAGGCATTGTCACCGTTATCTTCTACATCGCAGACATCGTCAGGTTGCTGACCGGAAAACTTCTCCCCAAGGCGGCTGTTCAGATTGAGTATGCACAAGTTTCCCCAGAGAATGGGAAATCTAACGTACCTAGCGATTTTCTTTTATAAGCGATAAAGGAGCTTTCTATGGCATTCTGTTCAAGTTGTGGAAATAAAGTTTCCCCCGACTTCATCTTTTGCGATAAGTGCGGTGTAAAGATTAAAAAAGATGTTTCTGATCAGGAAATAACTGCGACTGAAACAACGAAATTGGCTTGCCCTTATTGTTCAAAACAAGTAAAATCCGTAGCAAAATTTTGCCCTGAATGCGGGAAGCCCCTGACACAAATAAAGAAATGTACAAAATGTGGGAATTTCCTAGCGCACACCTCCCTGTTTTGTGGTCATTGCGGTGAGCCTGTTCCAAAGAGCTGCCCCAAATGCGGACATGTTTTTCAGAAAGAGGAAAAATTCTGTCCCAAATGCGGATGTTCGGCAAACGCAACAAAACCAGGTTCGTTTAAGAACCCATTTGATGGGAACCCACAGCCCCAGAATACATTCTCTACAACCGAGACGACAAGTTCAAGTACTCCTCTTTGTCGAGTTCAAGAGGGAAAAATCCTTGCCGGTGTCTGTTCGGGCTTGCAGGCGAAATTCAATCTTAACGCCTGGATATTCCGCCTACTATTCATTTTCATCGGTATCGGTTTGCCGATTTACATTGTTCTTGCCATAGTCCTCAAATATGATGACCCGCAAACAAATGAAGCTCCGTCCGAGACAAATGAGGAAAAACAAGACCCTCTAGAAAAAATCAAGACGTTCGTTTTGAGTTTATACCGCCATAGAAATGGCAAGATTCTTGCCGGCGTATGTACCGGTATTGCGGACAAGTATAAAATCAATGCTTGGTTGGTTAGAGTCATCGCGGTATTTTCAGGTATAGGATTGATTCCCTATATTGTGCTTGCCATTATTTTGAAATACAACGACAACGAGATTATTGAACAGAAAGATTCCTCTGAATCTGCCCAAAGCACCACGTCTCATGAAATAAATAAGAAAAAAATTGCCATCATTGCTGGAGCAATAGCATTAGCCGGAATTGTCTTCACCCTTGTATTTGTACTATGCGGAAAATCGGGAGACGTTTTCGTAGACACCCGAGACGGCCAAAAATACAAGACTATTACTTTTGGACCATGGACTTTCATGACCGAAAACATACGTTACAATAATAGTTACAATGTTTGCAAGACGGATGATCCAACCTGTGAAAAACATGGGCGATATTATTTCCAGGACGGGGCGGCGCTAGCCTGTCCTCCAGGTTGGAAAATGCTTGACGACAAACATGCAATGGAAAAAGTTCTTGTAGCAAAGCTGGCCCAGAAATACAATATGAGCGCTTTTGAAGTTATTTCTGACATGGGTAAAATACGGAAAGTATATACAAAGGATAACGATAAGGCCGCTATACTTGAATTTATTGATTCGGAAGCCTGCATCTTTGATGGTAAGACAAACGATTTTACATGCGGAGAAGAGTATTGCAACTCCGAAGGTGTGTGCGCAAAAGAATATGCTGGATGCCTTAATTCTGGTAAAAAATTGCAATGCTATCAAGAAGGTGCTGATGGCGACGGAAAATCAATAAAAGGTAAAGCAGCCCCTATTCGCTGTTATAAAGAAATGGACGAAGAAGAATGGCTTACACTCCCTGAAGTGCAGAAGAAAATACAAAAAATGAAACAAGAAGCCGCTAAAAAGGAGGCGGAAGAAAGAGCCATGCAAGAATCTGCAGAGAAGGAAGCTGCGGAAAAAGCCTTGCAAGAAGCCACCGAAAAGGAGGCTGCAGAAAGAGCCATGCAAGAAGCCGCTGAAAGAGCAATGCAAGAAGCTGTAGAAAAGGAAGCTGCGGAAAGAGCCATGCAAGAAGCTGCTGAAAAGGAAGCTGCGGAAAAAGCCTTGCAAGAAACCGCCGAAAGGGAAGCCGCTGAAAGAGCAATGCAAGAAGCTGCCGAAAAGGAAGCCGAAGAAAGAGCTTTGCAAGAAGCCGCTGAAAGAAAGGCTGCAGAAAAAGCGCTACAGGAAGCCAAAGAACAAGAGGCAGCCGAAAGAAAAATGCGCGAAGAACAGCAGGCATATAAGCAAGCCGCTCAAAAAGAGGATAATGACATTTCTACACAATCGAATTCAGCGAAAGGAGTAGTGAAGGTGGCTTCTACAAAATCAATCCACATATACTACTCGGGTAACAGCGATATTTTCAGTGAAAGCGATGTCAATGCTTTCTTGAAAAAGAACAAAGAATCCATTCAGACCATATACAGAAACCTGCTTAATTCAAGGGATAACATAGAAACCGTTATAAGATTCAGTCTGACGGTTAACTTGAAAAACGGGAAAATTCAAAATGTGGAAGATATATCGGATCAACAAAATCTCGCTGAATTCGGGCATTCTCTACTTTTCAAACGAATTTCTGTAAGAATGGGAAATAGTTGGCGATTGCTTCCTCAAAATATTGAAGGAACGGCAGTCGTAGAATTTCCTTTACTTTTCAAGCTGCAATAACATTCAGAAACGAGAGAGGACGATGTGTCAGAGGCAAACATTTCTCCCAAAAGCAAATTCACGGCGTTCATTCTCGCCATATTTCTCGGATGGCTAGGAATCCATAATTTTTATATGGGTTATGTAGTCAGAGGTGTTATGCAGCTAATAAAAAATGAAGTTCAGCCCATTCAGTTAACCTAGAACCGAATTAAACCACAAGGATGCGCTTATGAAAAAATATATTCTTTTATTCTTATTGGGATTAATCCAATCAACCTATTGCTATAGCAGCGAGATAGGATTTGTAGATGTTCAGTATCCCACATCGTCCAGCGAAGCTCTCAATTTGGGCGTGGCTGTAACTGACAATTATATGGCTATTACTGCACGAGGCGGATTTCAGCCCAATGTTTACTACAAACCAATTGAATACAGCGGCCGTGTCTGGTATATAGCTATTCACAAAGAGTCCGTAGATGATCCGGGTAAATTCATTTGGGCTAATTATTCATTCAAGAACGGATTGCCAGACAGTGTTTATGTAGATAGAAGCAACAAATTCATAGCCCTCCCCGGTGAAGGCAATATGGGAACAAAGTTACCCTCAAATTTAGAGAAATTGTCCAAAGGAACTATCACTGCAACACTACCGCCAAATTCAGCACGAAGATTGCAAGAGGATGCCGTCATAGCACCATTATCAGCATTTGACGTAATAGCAAAAGATTTAATTCAAATTCATTTTCAGTTTACAAAATCGAAGGATGTTGATTTTGCTGTGTTGGCAATAAGCCAAGATTTCATCAAGAAACGTGAGGTGACGGAGTTACTGCCACTTATGCAGGCCCTAAAGGAAGCCGGCTTTAAATATGTTGCTTGGGGAATTCTTGACAACCGCAATGACGAATTAGATTTGAAAAAAACATCTCAAAAAATATATAAAGGACTATACCTCCCTTTAGGATTAAAATTTCCTAGATTTGTAGATTCAAAAGGTCAACAGACACTTGATAATCCCCAACGAGACGCGTGGAAAAAGTTGCAGGAGATTTCCGATGTGCAGAAGGTTTCCGCCGGCCACGCCTACGACTTGATGAAAAATCAAAAGTTTACCAAGGATATTGATCAAGTACTAAAGGACGTAGAAAACCTCCAGAAGAATGGTAAGACTGTTCTCGGTGGACGTCGTGATAAGACAGACGAGGACATCGGTGACGGTCTGGCTGGCCTCCTTGGCGGTGATGGCGGTGGTATCGCTACCAAGGCTAAGGGCTCCATCAAGACTCCGTCTGAACGCGATATCGACATAGGTGCCGGTGGTGGATCTCGTTCCGCTGCAGATATCATGAAGGTTGTGCGTCAGCGTACTCCGGGTCTGCGCCATATCTATAACAAGTTCCTGAAGAAGAAACCGGGATTCCAGGGTAAGGTTACCCTGAAGTTTACGATTGCTTCGGGCGGTGAAGTTATCAGCATTTCCATTGCTTCTTCCACCACTGGTTACGGCGAGTTTGATGGCGAAATCAAGAATGCCGTGAGCCGCTGGAAGTTCAGCAAGGTGAAGTCCGGTAACACTACGGTAACCATTCCGTTCACTTTCTCTGAGAATTCCACGGTTGAATGAATGCAAAAGGACGCTTATAAAAGCGTCCTTTTATAATGCTCTGGATCCTTCGCGGCTTTGCCGCTCAGGATGACACGTCGTGTCACTTCTTCACGTGGCGGTGGTACTCCTGCAAACTACACACTTCGAATCTTCCGAAGTCGTGTTTGTCCATGAGGCCTTCTACGGTAGAGGTGAGGGCGGCGATGGTCGTGGTGATAGGAATGCCCGAGACCACAGCCTTGGAGCGCATCTGGATTTCGTCGACCATGGCTTCGGCGCCGGTTTCGGTGGTGTTCACGATCCACTGCACTTC
>CAKUWY010000015.1 GCA_934699585.1 uncultured Fibrobacter sp. | reverse complement strand
CGTGGTCAACGTGGCCGATGGTGCCGATGTTGCAGTGCGGCTTGCTTCTATCAAAATGTTCTTTTGCCATTTTATTCCTCTTCTTCAGCAGAAGGTTTATCGCTTCAAGTCAAGAAGCCTCAAGGACTTCCGTTACTTCGGAGAGCATAGGAAGCGGTACTCGCCGAAATTGAGCCACAAATTTAGTAAATCAAGAAATAATTGCAAGCATTTTTCTTTGAATTTTTGCAAAAACGGGGAATTTCGGGGCTCAAGCCCCTCGGTCCTTTCTGTAAAGGGGGGCGATATTATTCACAAAGGGGTAGTAAGCGAAAAATGGCGAATTTAATAAGAAAAAGGCACATTTAGCATTGCCGTAGCCTAAATCCAACAACTTATCAACACATATTAAACTTATGGTTGTGAATAAGGCGGCAAATGTGAATTAAATGCGAAAAATTTGTAAAAAGATTTTTACAAAGTGAAAATTTTACAAAGTTTACATTTGAACTCGCATAAAAATCTTTTTTCATTCCCCGATATTCAAAATGCATGGCTACATAACTATCTTGTTGCCTGGGATGGGGAAACCTAAAGGAAGTGTTTTATGCGTACTGTTTTTTTGAGCGGACTCATCTTGGTTTCTGGTCTTGCCCTCTTGGGAGGGTGTAGCAGCGACTCGCCCTCGCCCGTCACGACTTGCGGCGACACTTGTGAAGAAACCAAAACAAGCGATCAAACAACACCTTCTGGCGATTCTACCAAAACCACATCCTCTGACAGCAGCAACCCTCAGCAGACCGAAAAGGTGGATGCCAGCGGCTACCCGATAGCAAACTACGAAAAATTGTCCAACGGCGGAGCCGGAGTCACTCGCGGATTTGCCACGCGTTATTGGGACGCCTGTAAGCCCCACTGCTCTTGGCCCGAAAAAGTAAACCAGAACGCAAACCCCTACCGCATTGCCCGCAGCTGCAGCATCAAGGGCGAAGAAATCCCCGCATTTACCAAGAGCGAAGACGGTACCTGGCTCAAGGGAACGGTCAGTTCCTGTGAAGGAGGGGGTGCTTACACCTGCATAGACATGATTCCCGTAGCAATAAACGACACCTTGGCATACGCCTTCGGTGCGGCTCCAGGCGCTAATGAACAAGGGACCTGCGGCAAGTGCTATCAGATCCAGTTCACCGGCGAAGGAAAATACGGGGACAAACCCGCCCACAAGCTACTGATGAACAAGACACTTATCATTATGGCGTCCAATGTGGGTTACGACGTTAGTGGCGGCCAGTTCGATATCATGATTCCCGGCGGCGGCGTGGGACAGTTTGATGCCTTGAGCAAGCAGATTGGAGTTTCCAAATCTGAACTGGGCCAAGACTATGGCGGCTTCTATACGACATGCGAAAACAGGCTTGGCGCAGACGCAAGCGTTGCACAGTTCAAGGATTGCGTTGCACAACAGTGCAAGAGCGTTTTTGAAAGTAAGAACAAGACTCTATACGACGGCTGCATGTGGTTTGTGAACTGGTTCGAAGCGGCAAACAACCCTGTTACCCTTTACAAGGAAGTGGAATGCCCGCAGTACCTGGTGGACAAATACACCTCCACAATCAACACAAGTCCGAACCTGTCTAGCGCACCCAGCTACCAGAACTACTAATATCACGGATTTAAAGCAGAAAGCCCGAGACATTGTTTCGGGCTTTTTTTTATGCGGTGAAAAAATTTTGGTCAGCCAGACTTACGCCAGATGTAGCTTGCGGAGTACCTTGCCAAGGAGTTCATTCAGAATGTCCCTGGCATCCTTGCTGCCGAGATAGCGCTGGATAATGAGCGTGAGCACGAACAGCAAGATTCCTGCGGCACAGCTGTAGGCCACGAGAACGATAAGGTTTGCGCTGCGGACAAAACTGCCGGAAACATGGTCCAAACCAACCGCAACCCCAATCATGATGGCGAAGGTGAATAACGCCCGAAGCATATTCATGAGGGCCGCCCCCATGCCGTCGGTGCCGTTCTTTTTCGCCCACATGAATATCATGGCGAGCACCTGGAGTATAGCGCCTGCCGCTCCGATAATGGGAACGCTCCTGATGCCAAGCCCCATCTCGGGAGCGCCCAGCACGATGTAGGCGGGAATAGTGGCGGCAAAGATACCCGTGTTGAGGAGCGTGGGCACCCACATGCGTTCGCAGGCATAGAAACTGCGGACCAGTACCGCCTGGAGGCAAAGCCCGAGGCTCACGGGCAAGTACCAGCGAAGAATTTCGGCAATGGCTTCGGTCGTTTCGCGATGGAAGGCGCCACGTTCAAAGAGGATACGCACCGCCGGAAAACTGAGGGCCCACACGGCGACCACCGCCGGAATCAAGATGCAAAACATGCGGGAAAGGCTTTTCCAGATTTTTTGGTTCAGGCTCACAAAGTCCCCCTCTTTGACTAGGCGGGCCATGTCGGGGTAGCTGGTGACGCTGACGGAAAAGCCGAACACCGCCACCAGCGTGTACATGACACGGTAGGCGTAGTTGAGGCTGGAAATACCCTCGGGGCCGAAATTCGCACCAAAGCTACGGATGATAAATTCCAGGCCGAACATGGAACCTACGCCAAGGGACATGGGGAGCATCATCTTGAAATAGCGCACAATGTCCGGGTGAGTAGGCTGGACGATAAATTCGTAACGCACGCCGCCAATCTGGGCTCCGAATATCTGCAGTGCAAAGAAACCGATAAAGGCACCTACCGGCACACCCCAGGCAAAGCCCTCTAGGCCGAAATCCGTGCCGGTGTACTTACTGAGCGCGATTCCAACAGCACCGCCACCCACAATGGCCACGTTGTAAATTAATCCCGTGAGGGAAGGCACCAGGAACTGCTTGCGGGTATGCTGCACCGCCACCAGAATACTCCCCACAAAAATGAAAATCTGGCCAGGCAAGATGATACGGCCGTAGTAGGTGGCGCGCTCGATAAGTTCCGGCGTAGCGCCATCGACGGTCAACAACTGCAAAAGTTCCTTCATCCAGATGAAGGCGGGAACTACGAGAATCAAGAGGGCAATGCCGAAGGTGTTCAGCACGTTGCTGAAGAATTTCCAGCCTCCCCTCTCGTCGCCGGCCACCTTGTAGCCCGTAAAAATCGGGATAAAGATAATGGACAGGAATCCGGTACTTACCACATGGTTCAAGATGTCCGGAACCATGAATGCCAGGTCCAGAGCGTTCTTCTCTAGGGACACACCCGCCGCATGGGCCAAGAGCATCTCGCGAAAAATCCCGAGGATGCGGCTCAGGAGCATGGATACGGCAACGATGATGGCGGCTTTGTTCATGGGATACAACCTAAAAAATAAAAAAAACGACCCAATTAGTTCCAGGTCGTCTTATAAAAAGGTTGCGTTTAAAAGACAAGGCTACTCGCAGGTGCCGTAGGCCCCCAGTTTGGCGATGCTGAAGGTAGCAGTTTCCTGACCGTAAAAAACAACATCTATGCCTGTAGCATTTTTCAAAGCGTCCTTGATTTCAATTTTTTCCTTGCCACCCCAACCACCTTGGGCGAATAGACCCCATGGAATATTTACAACCGTTGTCTTGGAAGCAGCAGGTATCGTATAAGCGGGAGTATCATCCGCAACCTTCTTCTGATATTCAGAGTTCAGTTTGACCTTTAATTTGACTTCCACATCAGAAATATATTCTAGGCACACACCAAGCCATTGAGAGATATCACCGCCTGTTCCCTCCCATGTGTTCATCAGGTTGGCAATCAAATAAACAACAGAATATCCTGCTTCCCCTGTTTTGAAATCAATAGTTCCGCATACGCCGTCGCAATCTTTCATCTGATTTTCAGTTACTCTGACAGATTCTTCATCGAATGCTTCTATATTCTTCTTTCCGAATTTTAAATCAGGCTTATCCCCGCCTAATCCTGCAAACCAGAATCCTCCGCTGCTTATATTAGAAACAATTGAAACTCCCGATGTGGCGTAACTCCAGGCATCAAAACCCGTACCCTTTTGCCCCAAAAGAATCTTGTTGTATTCTTCCAACGTCAGCGCATAGACACCATCCTTGCCATCCTTACCGTCAAGACCGCTGGTACCGTCCTTGCCATTCTTGATGGTGCCCACTTCCATTCCTCCGCAAGAGAGCGTAAAGCCAGAACCGTCCTCCAGTTCCGTAGCGGAGCAACTGGCTCCATCTTCACCCTTTTCACCCTGCTCCCCTTTTTCGCCTTGATCTCCCTTTTCTCCTTGGTCACCCTTATCGCCTTGGTCGCCTTTCTCCCCCTGATCTCCCTTTTCTCCTTGGTCACCTTTCTCCCCCTGATTTCCCTTTTCACCTTGTTCGCCCTTGTTGTCAGGCTCGGCGGTTTCCGCGCCCATTGCCGCCCATTCCTCATCTTCGCAAACAAGCAGGTCTTCACTATCGGACAAATAGACCGCCACACCCTCTTTCTTGATAGTACATTCAGGCAAGTCGTTCCTGGAATCAAAAACGGTCGCAATCGAGGACCATTTCTTGCTAGAGCATTCATAAAGTTCGTCGCCAACTTGAGCGTAGTCACCCTCGGTCAACTTTCCGCAGCTAGGAAGGTCCGCTTCGCTCTCATAGATTTTCAAAGAAGTCTCGTTCTTGTTCGCATCTGCACCAGAGTCAGAATCGGAACAGCCAACCATCACAAAGGCGGCCATGGTCACTAGGGAAAGTGCCGAAATCTTCTTATTCATAGAATCTCCTTGTTGTAATTTCTGCGAGTAAAAATACATCAAATATTGCAGAGCATTCTTTCTACAATACAAAAAACCAAAGAATACAATACAAAATGTCTTACCGAACGAATGGATTCTCGCATTCGCGAGATTGGATGATTCCCTTATTCACAGGTACCATAGGCACCAAGTTGTGTAATGCTGAAGGCTGGCGCCGATTCGGAATCACCCCGAACTATCATCTCTAAGCCCACAACATTCTTGAGAGAGCCTCGTGGAGAAAACAGGCCCCAGGGAACATTCACAACAGTATCCTTTAACACGGGTGGTAAAGTGTAGCGGGGCCAGTTTTCATCGGGATTGACTCCTTTTGATGCTGCGTCACGGACTACCACCGTAATTTCGGCATCTGATTCATATCCAACACAAACTCCCAACCACTCCGTAACATCACCACCTGCATTTCCCAGCACGGCCGTTACACCGACATACGAACCATTCTCCCCTGATTTGGATATCACGGTTCCGCAGATACCCCTACAATCCTTCACTAGACTCTCAGAAACAGCAGTCGTATTACCCTCCATCGTGATATTCCAATACCCCGTTTCACCAAGATTGCTCTTGATAACAAGCCCCGACTTGACATAGCTCCAAGCATCAAAACCAGACCCCTTTTGTCCAAGTAACAGGTTAGAATATTCCTCAAGAGTCATCTTGTAACCTATTTCGGTGTAGGAATCCCACAATTTCTCGTGGCATACAAAAAACTCGCCATAGTATTTACTCAATTCATTGGATACCTTGACCATTTTCCCCTCTGATGCAGTATCGCATACAGGAAGTCCGAATACATTTCGCCAAAATTCCCGAACATAAGGCTCAAACTGCGAAACATCCCCAAATTTCCACGATTCAATATTCTTCCGAACTTCAGTCAAATCCAACCCGAACGCCCTATCGGCAATCTGCGCCTTCAATGTATCGTTATCCCATACTCCATCCGCTTCAACATCAGACGAAATATGAGCGAGAAGATCTGTTAGTTCCCCTTCGGAAAGAGAGCTCTGCAACAAGACGGAAATACCCAGGAGGGCAGCATTCTGACTGCTTTGTTCAAAAATATTCAGATTCTCAAAATTTTCCGATTTTTCGTTTACAAAGAATGCCGAAAAAATCTCTCGCTCCGACTGCTTTTTTGCTCCCGCAAGGGTATAATCTGAATCCAACAGCGCGAAAACTCGGTCATATTCCAGATGGGTAAGCAGGTTCAAATTTACGGCAGTGCGCCGACTCAAATCCGTCACCGCCCTCAGTTCTACTGGAGAACTGGAAATCTTACCCGTAATTTCGTTATGATAATAGCCATTAATGCGAAGCGTGGCATATGGTACAGAGAGACTGACCCGCTGCATCATGAACTCTCCCGCCTCGGAAGAGACCTTGCCATTAAACGATGTGCCATCTTGAATGAAATCTTTGTTCAATCCAAAAAGCTGGACCGAAGTATTAGTCACAAAGGGCCCTTTTTGCGAGACTCCCGCAATAGTCACATTGTCAATGGTGGCAAGCCCTTCATCCACGCTCACTCCACCAGCAGTCTTGCCCTCGTCATCGGAACAGGCGAGAAAAATAACGGATAGGCAAAAAACTATTGCAAGGATGTTAATCCTATCTTTCATTTTTCTCCCTCGTCAACGGAAACAGTTGTAAATTCAAACGGCAAACCTTTTCGGCGGGGGAATCATCTGCCACTATAGAGACAATCTTCTTTCTGAATTCCCGTAATTCGTATACTACGCGCTCATATGTCTTGCTTGACACGCCCATAGTAAGCCCCGTCAGCATTCTTTTTTCGGGAGGCAAGTTTTCCAAGGCCCACACCCCAAATTCCGCCATCTCACGTTGAATACGTTTCGCCGAAAACTTTCCAACGAAGCCGTCCACCATGCTCACCACCTTTGATGTCTGCCTATAGGCTCCATTGCGCCGAACAAGCAAATTCATTTTTTCTAGAATCGTTAAGGTCTTTTGGATTTCTGCTACCGAAATTTTCGGGATACAGACCTTCGACATTTCAGCAGCATTTGCACGAGGCATAATGGCCGCCAATTCCCGTACTACGGAACATTTCCATGAACTGAAATAAATCATGGCCTCGTTGGTGAGCGACAGACCCTTCTGGGAACGGGCAAGGTTTCGCATGCATTCAAAGGCGGCAAGGCGCTCCCGTTCAGTTTTCCCTTGACAAAATTTTACCAAGCTCCTAAAATAGATGCGATCGTTGCACACCAAACCCATAGCGGCGGCAACACGTTCCACAGCCTCAGCACTCAAGTTGTATTTGCCATCGCAGATCTGTTTCAGGTAAACGGGGTTCTTAAAAGATGCGGCTTCGGCAAAGGCCCGCCATGTAAATCCATAGAGAAGCTTACGCTCCTTATAGTAATCCAAAATATATGTACGATAATCCGTATATTCAACAATGGACTTCATGAAACGAATGATAGAAAAAGGGATACTTATTCTAAAGCAACAATACAAAAAATGACAACCTACAATACGACGGGATGTTTAGGCAAAGTCCCGGAATCATTTACCATATACTTCAGGTGTGGTGCTGTAAAAACGCCTATGGGTAAAGCTGTACCACAGGGCAGGCTCTTCGGCAATGCGGGATTCTAGCCAGCGGTTGAAAGCCCCGATGACGGTCTCCCCCTCCCCTACCCGCAGCTTTTCGGCATGAAAGCATTTTGTCCTTAGGTCAGGTTCTTCGATCCAGCAGATATAAAGCGGAGTTTCGGGACGATGTTTCAGCAGAAAATCCGGCAGGGGATTCATGTGGGCCGGAGCTCCTAAAAATGTGCCGGACAGGGCACTGGGAATGCGGCTGTCCTGATCGGCCAACAGGCAGAAAAGGCGGCCATCCTGTAGCAGGCGCAAGAATTCCCTAGGGGACTTGGCGTTTACGGAATAGGTCTTGCCGCCCACGGCACGAATGCGGTTCTCCAGAATCCTGTTGAGCCATCCTGGTTTTACGGGAATGTAACTTGCCGCAAGAGGGATGCCAAGACAGCAAAGCCACGGGCCCATAGCTTCGTAGTTCCCGTAATGGGCCGTCAAGAAAATGCCTCCCTTGCGCATTTCTTGAAGTACGGTTTCGGAATCGGGAGCAATTTCGAAACGGATACCGCCAAGGCTGTACGGGTAAGCGAGCAACTCACGAGGAAGCCTCTTGAACAGGGGGAAACAGAAAAGCAACTCCCCCGCGTGCCTGGCCAGATTGCACAAGAGCCGTTCGTAAAAGAGCGGGAACTTGACCCGTACCAAAGCAGGATTCCACTTGCAAGCCACGTCATAGTTTGCACGGACCGTAGGGCGTTTCCAGTTCAACAGGAGCAGAGCCCCGAAAAGAACGTAAGAAAAAAGCCGCGCGAGAAAGGAGTGGATCATGGTAGGGTAAATATAGTCCTTTACAGTTTTTGGATGCACCGGACTGAGCGGAAATCACCCTTGCCAAAAGCGTTCAGGCCTGCAGCCTTGCTGGAGAAATCCAGGAATAGGTAGTAGGCAAGTCCGTCCGAGGTTTCGGTGGCGCTCCAGAAATAGGCGTAGCCGCCAATACCGTCGTAAGCGCCTTCTACATTACGGAAACCAGCAGGGAGCGCCTTGAAGCCGAAGGCATCTGAGCCGTTCCCTTTCTTGAACCAACCGTCGGTGGCCTTAAGTTTTTCGCCGGCGATTGACGCACCGTCCGCAAAATCCGTGCCACCTGTCGTCGCGACGAGGGCCGCAAAGTCCAGACTGTCGGGAAGCAGCCAACCCTCGGGGCAAATGTTTTGCGCAGCTTCCCAAGTGTAGAGCCGCCCGTATTTTTCGCAATTGCGGTTGTCTCCCTCGGGGCAAGCGCTACCATCGGTTTCGTAGTCCAGATTTTCGGCCATCCAGGTCTGCGAACCGATTTGCACGACGCCGTAGGACTTGCCATCGCGGGGGTCAGTGAAGGACTCACTGCAGGCCATCAGCACAAAAGCGGACAAGATAATAAAAAAACGAGTCATAATTGCTTAGATTTCTTCCGTAAATTATACATTAAACAATAAAGTAATAAAATCGAAAAACTGCGATAAGAAGTCCTATAATACCTCAATAAGGTGAACCAGATTTGGATGACGGAATCGCAAATCTTTACCAAAAGTGGGCTGATGCGTATTGCTATTTCCGCAGTTTCATGACAAGAGGATTCTTCTTATCGGTAGTACCGAAGTAAGAATCGTCTTCGCCTAGAATGTTGAAACGTTGGATGCTGACGTAATCAAGATTCCCGTCAATGTCGATGTCGGTAAATGTGACGAGCGAAGACCAGCCAAGTTTCAGGTATCCTGCATTGGCGTAGATAAAGTTCAGCTTATGGCGTGGGGTACCTTCGAGGCTGTCGCCCTGCACGGTGATGCTGTCGCCGGGGAGCATCATGTGACTATTTGTCTCTATGCTTACCATGGCGGAATCACTCCTCTCTTCGATGGAATGGTTGTGAGCGTAGAAGAAGATAATGTCGCGATTTTTCGCCGCGGCTTCAATCGCCTTGAACCAGGTTTCCGCTCCGGGATTGTCTTCGCGGTTGTAGTGGAGCGGTTTGTGGCTCATCATGATAATGGGGGCTTTGTCCGGAAGCGAGTTGACCCATGCGGTGAAGCGCCTTGTTGCAGATTCTGCTGAAATTCCGAAGGAGTCCTCCGCATCGATGTCTCCGTAGCCTTTGTTCGGCATCTTGGGCCTTTTGCGTTTATTGTCCGATTTGCCCTCGGTCGAGTCAGGGAGTGGCGCCATTTCGTTCGAATCGTTCTTTAAGGAGTCGGGCAAGTTTGCGATGCTATCGGAATAGACCTTGTAGCGATTCACATCGGCCCTTGCAACAGAATCGTTGCTGTAGCTCATCTGCATAAAGCTGATGCCGTAGATGTAAAAGCCCTGCTCGCGTTTTGGCCCGCTAAAGAAGGGGGAGTAGCCTTCGATGCAATTGCGGTCGTGGGAACCATAAGTCAACAGCACTTCTGTTTTGCTCGGGTCAAGCACACGATAAATTTCTTTTTCGATATCCTTTATGGTAAATTCGGGATGCATGTTCTTCATGTCGCCTACATAGTCACCGCCGAGTAAGACTGTCTGTGGCATAACGGCGTCCATGCGGCTAGTCGCCATCTGGAGCGCTGCAGTTAGGTTGTTGCCTTCACCATTATCGTGGCGGTCGCTTGCTACGAAAATCGATACACTCTGGCCTGCAGAAAGATTGGGTTCGCTTACTTCTGCCGTATTGATTATTTCTACGGGTCCGTTTGCACTATCGCTATTGGAACACCCGCATAGAAATGCCATAAGGGCAATTGCCGAAACAATCATTCTTTTTTTTATCATCAAACACCTCAGTCCCTAGAATGGGCGACATAGGTAAAAATATCATTTTTCTTCCAAAAAAATTTTTTGAATGGGGAAAGATGGCATTTGTCGATTTTGTTATAAAAAAACGATATAAAACAGCCGGGGCGTTGCGGGCCGGCGACTGAGGGCCCGCAGAGGGGGTGATGGAAGACTTGCCGAGTGCGAGCGTGATGGGAGATCCCCGCCAAGTTGATAGTGGATCCCCGTGATTCTATCGCTTCGCTCCAGAATGACAGCGGGGATGACAAGAAAAGAAGCGGGGATTCTTTAACGAGGCAAGGCTGCAATCAGGGGGAGGCCTCCCCCTTTTAAATAAAAATCAGGCAGGTCTATTGGCAAAAAATCCTTTATTTTCCCATCCTCGACCATTTAATCAAAATTATTGATAAAAAACAAAGAAATTATATATTGGACATTATGGATTTTTGAAAATATATTAGGGGTATCAAAGAATTAAAAGAGAGGATAACATCATGAAAACACAGTTTGTGATAGCAGCACTCATGGGAATGACCAGCGTCTTTGCCGCCGACGGCGTGCGTTATAAAGACCGCATCTTCGATGTCAGCGACGCAAGGACCGTGACCGTCGCCTACGACGTTCCGACCATGGACAAGAGCAACTACAATATCCTCTCCGAATTGATGGTGTCTTTCAAGATGGAAAAGAACATGCTGCACCTCTACGAGTCGGAACAGGTGGTGATGGAGCCTGTCGTGATGGATATCTACGAACCTGTGAACGATGACGGTACAGACAGGGCGGCAGTGGTGATTTGCCACGGCGGCGCTTTCGTGGCCTCGTCCAAAGACGACTTTGATCAGAAATCTGTCGCCTACGCGGACTCCCTCGCCGCCCGCGGTTTCGTGACGGCGTCCCTGGAATACCGCAAGGGCGTGGTCATGACGGGCAGCGGCAATCCCTTCCGCATCGACAGCGCAAGTTTCGCCCGCACGGTCTATAGGAGCGTGCAGGACCTGCATGCTGCCATCCGTTACCTGAGACTGAACGCAAAGGCGCTGAGAATCAGCCCCAGCAAGATTTACGTGCTGGGCAACAGCGCAGGCGCCATGATGGCTCTCGAAAACATCTATGCCCTGAGCAAAAGGGATTTTCCCTCTTACATCGATTCCACGCCGCAGTATGTTGTGAAAGACAACAAGAAGGAAAATGTCCCCTGGGGCAAGCTGAATCAGTATGGGGCGCGGGACTATAGAGGAACTGCCGACGGCGTGGTGGCCCTCTGGGGAGGCATCCACGATATCGATCTCGTAAAGAACAGCAACGTTCCGGTGTTCCTCGCCCACGGCGATTCCGACTACGTGATGCCCTACAACGTGGGACACGCCATATCCAAGCCGGACAAGATGGTTGCCGAAGCGGTGCCCGAAAAGTACAGCGCCTTTGCAAAGGCATTCAAGTTCCAAATCGAGACCCCCACCATTTATGGAAGCTACGCCATTGATTCTGCCCTGACGGCAAGGGGCGTGGCCCACGAATTCTACAACCCGGTGGGTTACGGTCTCAAGCATGAGTTCTACAACAGCACCCGTACCGCAGAAGACGGCAGCGAGATCGTGTTTGCCGACAGCGTGCAGGACAAGGCTTTCGACTTCTTGTACAAGCTCGCGACCGGGACCTACGGCAAGCAGGAGACGGTGGTGGCTCTGCAGAAATCTGCCGCTCCGTCTGATGGCGATGTCGCCCAGCGTTCGGCGCCTGCATTCGCGAAGGTCGTAAAGATCGCCATGGGTGACAAGAACCTGAGCTTCACGGTTGTGGAAGGCGACAACCTGGCTTACGGAGTGTTTGACCTGAAGGGCAAGAAGGTGATGGCGGGCCGCGCCTCCAGGGGCGAGACGGTATCCCTGGAAGCTGTTGCCGGCGGAAGCTACTTCCTGAAGGTCCAGGGCGATGCCACACGACGGATTGTCGTGACGCACTAGGTATCGCGATAGACCCGCTGTTTCAAAAGAGTTCCTCTCTAAAATCAAACGGCCCGGATAATTCCGGGTCGTTTTTCATTCTTTCGGCTATTTCGGCAATGCCATTGCCGATGACGCGGGATCGTATATTCCCGACTCGCTACTTGTTCTTATTCACAATCAGGGTCTTGGCCTTGAAGGTCTTCTTGTCAATCCACTTGACCATCAGGGAAACCTTGTTGTCCTTGTTCAGGGCAGCCCAGTATTTTTTGAGCGTGTCTTCAGCGTTGTCGAAAATCGGCATCAGTTTCGGAAAGCCGTTGAAGCTAGGAATCGGGCTTCCGTCGGTTTCGTAGGTGCTGATGAAGTGGCCGAGACCCGGCAGGGCCTTCTCGTATTCAAACGTCATGCGTTCGCAACCGGCTTCTTCGCTGTTGCCCCTGCTCTTGAGGATGGAGAGCTTGTAAACGGCGGGGCTTGCGTTCTTGTAGTGGATGCCGGAGATGCGCGGCGTGAAGTTCGGGGCGTCGTCTTCGTACTGGCGCGTGCGGAGGGCGCTTTCGAAGGTGCCGCCCAGCTTGATGGCGTCATAAATCGTATCGGTCTGGTCGCCGTTCGTGATAATCTGGACGTCGGCGGTGTGGCGTGCCGGGTAGTAGATAATCAGGTGCGGGTCCGTGAGCTTGGATTCGTCGAAGGCCTTGGTCTTCATGAAGCCGGTCTTGGGTTCGATTTCGAACACGCGGTTGCGGCTATTGACGCTACGGCCCATGATCCAGTACACCTGCACGTAGGACTTGCCGTCGGCGCTTTCGCCGAGGATAATGCCACGACCAGGATACGGGTTATTGGAGAGAGCCTTGAAATTCTGTTTTGCTTCGTCTGTGTAATTCATAGTGGTTAGTAAACAGTGGTTAGTGGTTGGGAAATTTTATCGTTTCGGATTGTAATTGTTCATCAAGACCATGGCGACGGCAACGCAGAGCATGATAACGCTTCCGACAATGACCTGTTGCCTATGGTTGTAGTCGCGCTTGACGTAGGTCGGATTCTCTTCGTTGAGCTCCTGGAGAGTCGGCCCTTCGGCCAGTTTCGTGGAATCGATTCCGCAAATCTGCTCGATTTCTTCTTGGGTCATGTTCAGGGTGTTCACCCGCAGGCTATCGCACTTGTTGGGCACATCGGCTGCAGCGGCTGGGAGTGCAAGGGCAAAAAGCAAAAGAAAAATGCAAAGGGTACGGGGTATGAGGTATGAGGTCGGCGCGTTGCGCCTTTGAGGTATGGGGTTCGAGACACAAGAAGAAAATGATGTCTTGTTTAATGACATAATCTCATGGCTCAGAGCGAGTGAAATGAGCGACCTCACAGCCCAGAACCCCTACCCTTCCTTCGCGAGCTTGTCGAGGATCTGGTTCACGAGGCCCGGGTTGGCCTTACCGCCGGACTTGCGCATGGTCATACCCACGAGGAAGCCCTTGAGCGCCACCTTACCGGCCTTGAATTCGGCGAACTGGGCAGCGTTTTCAGCGCAGACAGCGCGGACCACTTCTTCGATAGCACCGGTGTCGGTCACCTGCACGAGGCCCTTTTCCTTCACGATGGCTTCGGGGTCCTTGCCGGTTTCGAACATTTCGGCGAAGACCGTCTTAGCAATCTTACCGTTAATGGTGTTGTCGGCGATGAGGTTCACGAGCTTGCAGAGGTCTTCGGGCTTGATCTTGAGGGCAGAGAGGCCGCCTTCGAGTTCCTTCACCTTGGCGAGAAGTTCGGTAATCACCCAGTTGGCGAGCACCTTGCCGTTCTTGCAGTTCTTCGCGGCGGTATCGTACCATTCGCTCACGTCGCGGTCTTCAGTCAGCACCATGGCGTCGTATTCGGAAACACCGAAGTCATCCATGAAGCGCTTGCGGCGGGCATCCGGCAGTTCCGGAAGCGTGCGGCGGATTTCTTCCACGAAGGCTGGGTCGGTCACGAGGCGGACCATGTCCGGTTCCGGGAAGTACTTATAGTCGTGGGCGTCTTCCTTAGAGCGGATGACGATGGTCTTGTCCGCATTGGGGTCGTAACGCTTGGTGCACTGTTCCACTTCCTTGCCGGCATCGAGGGTCGAGGCCTGCAGGTTCATTTCGCAATAGAGAGCCTTTTCGAGGTTCGTAAAGCTATTCAAGTTCTTGATTTCGGCGCGGATACCGAAGGGCGCGTCTTCGCTCTTGCGCAGGGAGATGTTGCCGTCGCAGCGCATGTTGCCGTTTTCCATGTTGGCGTTGGAAACACGGGTGTATTCCAGCGTCTGCTTAATCTTCTTGAGAACCAGCACGGCTTCTTCGGGGCTACGGATATCCGGTTCGGTCACGATTTCGCAGAGCGGGGTGCCGCAGCGGTTTGCGTCAAAGTGGGAATCGGTGGGGCTCATGTCGTGGATGAGCTTACCGGCGTCTTCTTCCATGTGGATACGGGTAATGCCCACGCGTTTCTTGGTGCCGTCTTCCTTCACGATTTCAAGCCAGCCGTTCTTGCAAATCGGGTGGTCGTACACCGGAAGTCCGCCCGTCTGGGTAATCTGGTAGCCCTTCGGCAGGTCCGGGTAGAAGTAGTTCTTGCGGGTCCACATGGCGTTCAGGTCGATTTCACAGTTGAGCGCAAGGCCCAGGCGAATGGCGTATTCCACCGCCTTCTTGTTCGGCACGGGCATGGCACCCGGCATACCGAGGCAAACAGGGCAAACGTGCTTGTTCGGGGTCGTATTCACTTCGATTTCGCAGCCGCAGAACATCTTGGTTTTAGTCGCGAGCTGACAATGGATTTCAAGACCGATAACAGGACAGTAGTTAGGCATGATTTCTCCGATTTTTACGGGGAAAAGATAGAAAAATAGTGGTTAGTGGTTAGTGGTTGGTGATTAGGAAAATGCTAGAGTTCGCCCAAAGTCACGACGAGAGCGTCAGTAAGGGGTCGGAAGTTCGCGCATTCGGTGAGGATGCAGTCGGCGCCGTTCACAAACGCCGTCGCAAGGCGCAGGGACTCCGCTTCGGTAATCTTGTGGTTCGTCTTTTGGGAGGTTGCATAGAGCTCCGCGGCCTTTACCGAAATTTCCGCATTGACCGGGCAGACCTTCACATTCGCTGAATTTTCAAAGAACTCACGGTACTGGCGGGCAAGTACGCCTTCCCCACTGGCAAACGCTTTACAGCTTAACTCAAATAAGGTTACAGGCGAAACGAGAACCTGAATGTTCTTTTCGTACACCATGTCTAAAATGTCAGACACCGTCGGGTAAAAATCCGGATGCATCTGCAAAAGCCGAACCAGCGGGCCGGTATCAAGAAAGAGAATGCGCGACTGTTGAATCGTCCTTTCCATCTATCCCAAAAATAATCATTCCCATCTGGTGACACCAGCGAAACCTCTTTTTTTCGCGTAAAAAAGCCATTTTCTCAGAGGATTCACCCACAAAACTTGACAAAAACGGCGAAATTTACTAAATATGGGCATACCTCGACGCGGGGTGGAGCAGTTGGTAGCTCGTTGGGCTCATAACCCAAAGGTCGCAGCGTTCAAGTCCTGCCCCCGCTACTAAAAAGACTCGGTTTATACCGAGTCTTTTTTATTGAATCCTACGCGAGGATGACAATCGCGGGTTATTTCACGAAGGCGCCGTAGATGGCCTTGATGGCCTTCTCGGTATCAGCTTCGTCAACACCGGTGATGATGTTGATCTGCGAAGAACCCTGGTCGATAATGCGGACGTTGACCTTGTTCTCGGCGAGAGCGGTGAAGAGCTTCGCGGCCACACCGATCTTGTTCGTCATGCCGTGACCGACAGTCGCGATGAGCGAGATGCCCGGGAACACCTTGATACGGTCGGGGCGCATCTGCTGCGTGATGTCTTCGAGAACCACGTCCTGCACGGCGTCGAGAGCCTTAGAATCCACCACGATGCTCATGGAGTCGATGGCGCTCGGGCAGAGTTCGTAGGAGAGGCCTTCGCTTTCGAGCACGGCGAGCACGCGGCGACCGAAACCGACTTCCTTGTTCATCATGGACTTCTCGATGTAAATCATGGAGAAGCCCTTGCGGCCGGCGACACCCGTAATCGGGAGCTTCGCTTCTTCCGGAGTGGGGCCGATGATGGTGCCCGCGTCTTCGGGGCGGTTCGTGTTGCGGATGTTGATAGGAATCTTCTTCGCGCGGCACGGAGCGATAGATTCGTCGTGGAGCACGCTGGCGCCGGAGTAGGCGAGTTCGCGGATTTCGCGGTAGCTCACGTATTCGATGGGCAGCGGATTTTCCACAATGCGCGGGTCAGCCATGAGCATGCCCGAAACGTCGGTCCAGTTTTCGTACTTGGCGGCATCGATGCCGTTGGCAAGGATTGCGCCCGTGATGTCGGAACCGCCACGGCTAAAGGTCTTGACTTCGCCACGGAGGTTGCTACCGTAGAAGCCCGGCAGCACGTAAAGCTGGTTTTCGTCGGAGAGGGTCTTCGCGATGTCTTCGTAGGTCTTCGGCGTAATGCGGTACTTGTCGTCGAAGGTGATCAGCGGGAAGGTATCCACGAAATTTGCGCCCAGGTACTTGGCCATGAGGCGTGCGCACAGGAATTCGCCACGGCTCACCAGGAAGTCGGTGCTGACGGATTCGGGGTGGTTCTTGAGCTTGTCCTCGAGGCTGTCCAGGTCTTCGGTCAGTTTGTCTTCAAGACCGAGATCCTTGCAGATTTCGTCATAGCGCTGGCGGATCAGGTTCCACGGGGTCGAAAAGTCGAGGCCCTTGGAGGCGAGGTCGTAGGTGCTGTAGAGGAGGTCGGTAAGCTTCGTCTCTTTGGGATTCCTCTTACCGGGGGCGGAAACGACGATGACCTTGCGGTTCTTGTCGGATTCAACGATGGCCTTGATCTTCTTGAACTGGCCGGCATCGGCGACAGAGCTGCCGCCGAACTTGCATACGATTCTTTGACTCATTTTTTCCTTTCGGGCCACCAAACCTCTCAGCTTCGAGCGCAATCGCTTTCCTCGCGACCGTCGTGCCCAAGCCTACCCATCTGGCCAGCCACTTTTTGGCGGCGACCTTGCGGCCGCCTTATGTTGGTCTATGTCTGCGACGGTGTTTTACCGTTGCGGGGGCAAAGATAGAAAAAAGAGCGGGGCGCGGCAATGGTACACATGGAAACGACCAGGCAACTATCGTTTGCAAATTGTAAAAAAGGGGGCGGTTTTGTAAAAATTCGTAGAGCGGGTTCAAAAAACGTTTCGCATCTCCGTTTATTACATCGGAGGGCATAATGAGAGACCAACACAAAATGCTTGAAATCGCGTCGTTGTCCAACATCCCGGTGCTCTTGCAGGGGGAATCGGGAGCCGGGAAAGAGGTGGCCGCGCGTTTTATCCACAATCACGGCCTGCGGAAGGACGGGCCTTTCGTGGCGCTGAACTGCAGTTCAATCCCGAAGAGCCTTGCCGAAAGTATCCTGGAGGGTTCGGTAAGGGGCGCGTTTACGGGAGCGGTGGACGAGAAACTAGGGCTTGTGCGCTCTGCAGAAGGGGGCACGCTTTTTCTGGACGAAATCGGGGAACTGCCCATGGATACTCAGAGCAAGCTTTTGCGCATTCTGCAGGAGAAAACGGTGACGCCCGTGGGAGGCGCCCAGAGCGTTCCCGTGAACTTCCGCCTGATATGCGCCACCAACCGGAACCTGAAACAAGAAATCGCCGACGGGAATTTCCGGGCGGATCTGTTTTACCGTATCAACGTATTCCCCGTGGAGATTCCGCCCCTGCGCTCACGGCCGGATTTTGCCGACGTGGCCCACGACTTGTGGCGGGAGGCTCGAAGCCAAGTGAACGGGCTAGATTCCAGAAGTCGCGATTCCGGCAACAAACAGCGCGACCTTACGGCCGATGAGATGGAACTGCTGAAGGCCTGCCCCTGGCCGGGGAACGTGCGCCAGCTGAAAAATGTGCTGCAGCGCTATACGGTGCTGAAACCCTACGACGTGACCCTTACCGAAATCTTGACCCAGGAGTTTTCGCTACCGAAACTTTGCGACAAGAATATTTGCTCGATTTACGTGACGGATTTCTTGAAAAAGCGGAAGAAGAAGCCGACCTTCACCGACATCGAGGAAACGCTTTTGTTATGCAAGGGGAACAAGTGCAAGGCGGCGAAAAAGCTGGGGATTAGCCGCGGGAGCCTGTGCTACCAGCTGCAGAAGGGACGGGTGAAGGTGGCGAGTTAAAACCGCAGGCCCACGGCAATGTGGTGGTTGCCGCCATCGAGGGCGAGGCGCGGAGAATAGCCGTAATCGAAGACAATCATGCCGAACACCACGCCAAGGCCGCAGGCGACCCCTGTAGAGTAGTCGTCGCTTTCGTCTTTGCGGACTGATGTTCCCAGACGAAGCATCAGGGTTTCGGCATAGGCGATTTCGGCCCCGAACAGCCCCTGGATTTCGGTATCGGCGCGGCGGTAGGCATCGGCGGAAACGTGGATGCGCCACCTTTCGGTCACGGGAATCATGCCCGTGATGCCCGCCTGGAGCGCCATGGGAGCGTATTCGTCTTCGCTGTCGTAGGCGGTCACATAGCCCGCGTTGGTGAGGGTCGCACCGAAGGCCATGTAGCGGTTCACCTTGAAGGAGCCGCCGATGTCGCCCAAGATGGCGTAGGCCGTTTCGTCTTCGATGGTCTGGCTTGCGAAGCGGGCGGTAACACCCCAGTTGAAGGCGGAATTACGGCTACCGAGGCCAAGCTGTGCGGCCCAGGCGTAGGCGCCATACTCCCCTGTCTCGAGACCGTTTTCGTCGCGACCTTCGATGTCGTCGTAACCGAGGTAATCCAGGCCTGCCGAGAAAGTGAATTTGTCCGCAAAGGGAAGACCGTAGTAGACGTTGATGAAACGGTCCGAACCCATGCCGTCAAAGACAATCTGGTTCAGGCCGAACTCCGGGGATTCTACGGCACTCATGGCCAGCGGGTTCCGGGTCACTTCGGAGGCCCTGGCGGGGTCTGCAACGCCAGCTCCCGCCATGGCGGCAGTTCGCGGCGAAACCTGCAGCGCAAGAAACTTCATGGTCACGCCACCCGGATCTACGTTCCAATGCTCCCCTGCAAAAGCGAGGGAGCCTGCGGCCAGGGCTGCGGTAAGGAGTTTCTTGAACATACGGCTACAAGATACAAAAATGAGCGGTGGTTAGTGGTTGGGGGTTAGGTAGTAGGGAGATGTGTAATGTGGAATGTGAAGTGTGAGATTAGTAATGAGTTGCCAGTTATGAGTTGTGAGTTCTTATAGTAGCGCCTTTGGCGCCAAATTATGGACTGAAGACTGATAACAGACGACTGATAACTCAGGGGCTCCCTCCGAGTATTAGGCCGAGGCGCGAGGCTTTTTTCTAAATTTTGGCACATGCTGAGCGTCGTTGTCCTGACCGTGCTCACCGCAATTTATGCGGTTGCCATTCTCACGTTTACCGTGGGAATTATCCGCACGCACAGGCACAAGGGGAGCGCCACCCCCTACGTTTCCGTGGTCATTCCCATGCGAAACGAAGAAGATTTTTTACAGCGGACCCTGGACGCCCTAGCCGCCCAGGAATACGCAGGGCAGTACGAGATTATCTGCGTCAATGACCGCTCCACCGATTCCACAGGAAAAATCCTGGACGATTTCGTCGCGACCCACAGGGACAAATTCCGCGCCATCCATCTGGACCCGAACCTCCCCAAGGTAGAGAGCCCCAAGAAGCGGGCCCTGGAAGCGGGATTCAAGGAAGCCCGCGGCGAAGTCCTGCTGATTATGGACGCCGACTGCGTGCCGACCAAGCGCTGGCTTGCCTCCATGGCGGGTAGGTTCGAAGGGAACATCGCCATCGTGCAGGGGCCAAAGCGGAACACCGGCGGTTGGAGCCCCGTGCATCAGTACCAGAGGCTCGAGACCCTGGCCTACACCTCCATCGAGGCCGCGGGATTCAGCCTGGGCCACCCTATGCTGGCCAGCGCCGCATGCCTCGCCTACAAGAAGGACCTGTTCTTCAAGGTGGGCGGTTTTGGCGACCTGGTGAACCTTTCCAGCGGCGACGACGACATGCTCATCCACAAGATGATTAAGGAACCGGGCGTGGAGTTCTGCTACAACCTGAGCGCCGACGCCCTCATAGACACGGCCCCCGTGGATTCCCTGAAGGCCCTGTTCTTCCAGCGGGCACGCTGGAGCAGCAACGGTACCAAGTACGACAGCCACCTTTACACACTGGCGCTTTCCCTCATCTACACGTTCCTGGTCTGGCTTCTGGTGAGTCCCTTCTTGGTGGCTTTCGCCGAATTCCCTATCGCCTGGTTTGCCATCCCTATGGGCGTGAAGGTCTTGTGCGATTTGATTTTTCTCACCTGCGCCGCTGTGAAGCTCCACTCCAAGCGGCTGCTGCTGGCACTGCCCGTCACCGAGATCATGCAGGTGCCCATGAACGTGTTTGCCGTTCCCTTCGGGCTGCTGGGGCTGTTCAAGTGGAAATAGGGCCTACGAATGTGCCTAGCCAAGTGTAAAAAGCTCATCCCGCTCGGCGTTATTTTTCTAGCGGCCTTTGCCGTTTTCTGTAAAATCCATTATTCCGACGGTGATGACGCCTTCTTTGACAGCTGCGTCAAGAGTATGTCGTTTCTTGAATACCTCAAGGAACGTTACCTGACCTGGACAGGCCGCATCGGCGGAGAGACTGCCATCTACGTCACCTTTACCCTGGGAATCTGGTTCTGGCGTGTGGCGAATGCCTTCATGGTCACCATGCTCCCGACCCTCGTGTTCCTGATTTTCAAGAAGATTAATCCCGGCGATGTCGGTGCAAAACCCACATGGAGCGACCTGCGCCTGTTCCTCTTGACCTGCGCAGGATTCCTGCTGATGGACGTAGTCACCTTCGGACACGCCGCCGTCTGGGTCAACGGTTCCGTCTTTTACACCTGGGCATTGGTCAGCGCGCTCCTGTGCATTTACCTCACTTTGGACTGTTTTATTTCTGGCACCGATTCCACAAAAAAAATCCTTGCATCGATTCCCTTCGGCTTGTTTGCCGTCTCGTCAATAGAACAAATAGGATTTTTCTTGTTGGCCTACTTTGCAGGCGGCATCATCTTCAACAAGCTTCAAAAGAAAAACGTTTCTTCTCTGCTATATGTTGAATCTTCCGTTTTGCTTGCCGTTTTTGCCATTGTCCTTGCCGCCCCCGGAAATTCCCTGAGAATCGCAGCCGAAACAAAGACCTGGTTCCCTGCGTTCAAGGAGCTTTCCGTCGGAGAGCACGCCTTTATTTCGGCCCAATGGCTGCTGTCGTCTTTTGCCAACGAAGGCAAAATCTTTTTCGCGCTCATCTGGATTGCAGCCCTACTTTCCGCAGCATCCAAAAGCAAGCCGGTTATCGTAACAGCGGCGCTATTCTCTGCAGTTGCACTCCTTCCACTGGCAGGAATCACCCCGCTTGCCGACATGGGTATCAACTACATCGACCCTGCCGTAAAACCCGAAGTTTTCCCTAGCCTTGCGCAAGCGACCCCAATGAACATCCTTGCTATGACTTGGTGGTTTGCGGCAACGGCCTTCACCCTGTTTTTAATCCAAAAGCATCTCGGAGCAAAGAGCGCAATCCTCTTTATCGTGGCTATCCTTTGCGAAGCCATGATGTTTTTCTCCCCAACAATCTATGCATCGGGCGAAAGGGTTTTCTACGTCACCGACTGGATTCTCGTATTTATCATCTTGAATCAGGTTTCAAAAATCCCGTCTGAAAAGCGCAAACTAATTTTCTTTTCCTTGGCCCTTATCTTAACAATACTGAACGAGGTCACTCAGGCCTCCGAGCTACTTGCTAAACTGAACGGGAATTAAAAGGGACGGGTTTGCTAAAGGCCTAGTTTGGCCTTGGCCCAAGCTTCGGCCTGTTCTGCATCTTGCAGCTTGCCGTCTAGCTGGAGTTCAAAGCTTTCACGAATCAGGTCGCCAAACTGTTTGCCGGGCTTTAATCCGAGAGACATCAGGTAGCGGCCTGTAAGGTAAGGCTCCGGAGCGTTTTCAAAAACGCCTAGTTCAATAGCCCTCGCCTTCAATCGTTCCACAAAAGCTAAGCGAGCCTGTTCACCGAACATCGGGTTAGAAACAACAAGAATGCAGTATTCCCGCAGGCCTTCCAGCGCAACGGACAGCCGGCGAATCTCAGAATCGTCAAGGAACGCGCCTTCGGGAGATGCCGTAGACGAATACCTCAACAGCTTCGGAACGTTCCGCAGGAGCTTCACCTCGTTGGTTATGCCCGTTAGGAATTTCTCCCACTCTTCGGCACAGGAATTCCCCGAAAGGAGCGCTGCAAAGGCCATCGCCATTCGGGATTCCTCGGGTTCAGTGGCCGCATTTCTGGATATGTTGTCCAGGAACTGTCCCAGATTTTCGTAGCTGCCTCCCAGGGGTTTCACCTCCGGGAAAAATCGAAGCAGGTCCATTTCCAGAAATGCCCGCAGGCCCAAAGAAGGCTTGCCCGGCTTAAGGAGCCATTTTTTGAACTCCTCGTAAATCCTTTCTTTGGAAAGGTCTTCCAGGGAAAGGCTCTTGCAAAGTTCCGCCGTCTCTGGCGCAAGGGTCAGTTCGAAACGGCTGGCGAACTGTACGCCCCGCAAAATTCGCAGGGAATCTTCGGCAAAGGCATCGCTCACATGCTTTAACCTGTGGGCCTTCAGGTCTTCCACACCCCCGTAGGGGTCACAAAGGGTAAGCTCCGGCAGTTCCATGCCCATGGCGTTGATGGTAAAGTCCCTGCGGAGTGCCGCCTCCTTGAAGCTGAGCTTTTCGTCGGTATGCACCACGAACCCGCGGTGGCCATAGCCCACCTTGTTTTCTGTGCGGGGGAAGGAAAAGTCCAGCGAAAGGCCTTTCATGGCCAGGTGAATCACGCCAAAGGCCTTGCCTACCAAGTTCGTGCGACCGTACTTCGAAAGGAGCGGCACCAGGGCGTCTTGCGCCATGTCGTAAACTTCGATATCGTAGTCCCGGCAGCTCTTGCCCAGCATGGCGTCCCGAACCCAGCCACCCACCAGGAAGGCGCGGCCGCCGGCAGCACGGATATCGCCTGCAATTTTCAGCAGGCGTCCCGGAAGGTCTGGCGAGAATTCGTCACCCGAAAGTGTGCGGACCGTAACCATTATTCTTGCGGAACCTCGCTAGCCGTGCTATCAACGGTTGCGGAACTGTCTGCAGGTGCAGAAGCACTTTCTGTTGCCGCGCTATCCGGCAAGGTCGCAGGCTTCGGCATAGCTGTACTTGCCGAATCAGGTTGTGCGGGTGTTTCGGTGGTCGGAGTCATGGCGGCCGTATCCCTCGACACTTCGGTCGCTGCAGAATCAGATGCCGTATGAATTTTTGATGTCGTATCCTGAGAAGCAAACCGTTCATAAATGCTGCGGCGTGCCTCGGCCGAGCCCTGCTTTTTCTTGGCCTCTTCTTCGCGACAGGCCCGCAACTCCTCTTCCATAAACACTCGCTGGTCCGGGGAATAGGACATGCTGTTATAGCGATATTCTATCTCGTCGCAGACAACACCTTGACGCTGCCCGGCACAAGAAGCCAAAAAAAATCCACAAGAAAACAACGCCATTAATGCGGCTGCCAATACCAAATACTGTTTCTTTCCCATTGTCACCAACCTCTAATGAATCAATATAATTTTTCCCGTTTTTTTCTTGGAACCTTTGCGGACCACGTAATGGTAAACTCCAGGAGCCACAAGTTTCCCGGTCTTGTCGGTCCCATCCCATTCCGCACGGCCACCCAGAACATCGCTATCGTAAAACGACTTTACCAACGCCCCGCCGCGATTATAAACACTTACGAAAGAATCTTCTGAAATATTATCGATAACCAGACGCTGGCCATGCTTGGGGCGGAACGGATTCGGATATGCCTTTACATCCGCAGGGGCTTCCAACGTCATCATTTTTTTGGCATTTCTCAAATCATTTCGTGAATAGCGAGTTACGCCACCATCATGGGCAAACCACGCCATACCCAAGGCAGGATCAATGGCTATATCGTTTACGTGATTATTCAACAAGCCGTCATTCGCGGTAAAATTTACTGCCAGAAGAGTATCCTTGGACATGTGACGCTTAGACAACCGGAAGACTCCTTTATCGGTAGTTCCTACCCAAATGTTTCCTTGAACATCTCGATCTATGGACGTATACTCCGCTCCAACCAACCCCTTTGTAGAACTCGGCTGCATCAAAGTATCCCTGTCTTCATCCATATAAGCTAAATTCCCTACAGAAACCATCCACAAAAAATCTTCATCTTTATCAAAAACGAAATCTATCGGAGCTCTATTTTCCGGAACCTTATAATTTTTCTTTTTTGATACAATCAACCTACCTCCTTTTTTTGAGGGTGGCACTAGTCTGAACACATCTAAAGAGCCCCCCTGTGAAGCATAGAATGCGTCCCTTGAAGAAACATACACGATCCACTCCCCTGTTTTGGAATCAATCTTGACAGCTAAGTTTCCTGCAATAGAAGAACTACCCACCCCTGACAGGCAACTAATATCTCCATTTTTACTAATAAACACCAAGCCGTATGCAGGCTGCTTTGATGTTGCGATTAGAAATCCAGAGCTGTCTGGTGCCGTAGTCGTACCCACAGCAACTGTGTAATTTTCAAGATATTCATCCATACAGCTGTTTTCGTCCAAAGGAGAAAAAAACTTTAAAAGTGTATATCCATCATCCTTGTATAAAAAAAATCCCGCTCCCCATGTATGGGCCAGAAGCAGACCTCCATCAAGGGATGAAAGTACCTTCATTCGATTATCATAGGCTCCTGCATTGCTACCAGGACCTTCCCCAATATGAGTTGCACCAAGCCATAAATATCCGTCACTATAGGCAATATTTCCACTAGGTGATGCAGCAACAACCCCCCCCCTTGGTATCGGAGTTATCTCGTAAACATTACCTAAAGTATAGTTATCAAAAAACTGTTCCCTATCAATTTTTAATGCGTCTTGTTTTTCAAAGAAACTGATTGCCGATCCTTCCTTTTTGCCCCATGACAAGGGATCAACTAGGCGCATATCTTTTGCCAGTTTACCCCAAACCATCTTTCGCCCGTACACTTCGTCGCCCAAAGAAACAAACAACGAATCACCAATGATTGATATTTTCTGAAGCGATTTAGAAACAAACGAGGTTTGCCCAACTCCTTGAACAGATAACAAAAAAGCATCCTGTTCAGTATCATAAAAAGCAAGGCTGTTTTCAAAAGCAATAATCAAGATGTTTTCTGCCGCAAGCACCTGGCCGGGAACCACGCGCATCTTGTTGTTCAAGTAAGATCGGTTCGCGGCCTTCCAGCGGCCCGTTTTTTTGTCGTATGCGGCAACAAGTCCGTATTCCGAAACAGCATATATCTTTGATTCTGTCTGTGCCACACCGTAAAAGGTTGTCGCCCCAAGACCATCTGCCGAAGTGAAAAGCTTGTTTATTTTTGGAGTAGAAAACTGGATTCCCCCGCCTGTAGCCAGCACATATCCAGACTCGTAGGGAACAGCGGCATACACCGGCGACGGTCGGGAAAACACTTTCCACTCGTCAGCCAGTACAGCTGCCACTAAAAACAGCAAGGCTAATAGGGTTCGTGACAAAAGCACCCCCTAAAATTACAAAAATGTGCTACCCCAACAAAACATTCCTTGCCCTTTTAATAGCCGATTTTCTCCTTTTGGTTATGGTGTTAAAAGACACCCCGTAAAGAGCGCTCAGTTCCTCTGTTGTCAAGCCCTTGTGGAATGTCAAGTCTATTAATTCCCTATCCCTCCTGGAAAGACTACCGACAGCGCGATCCAGTTCATCATTTTTCTGATTTCCTTCTCTATAAAAAACTGATTTTTCCGCAGGCAACGCCATATAATCCCCCATCACATCCGAGACAACGGAAAAAGGCGCCTGTTTCTGTCGATGCCTCGCATAATCGTAAAAACAATTCCTAAAGACCTGAAATAGCCAAGGGTAGATAGAATCCCCATACTTAATCTTTTTTGCATTTTGGCAGAAACGCAGGGCGACATTTTGTAAAACATCCAGCGCATCTTCCCTACTCCCACAATTCATCCGACACAGGTTGTAAATTTGAGGGGAGTATATTCTCCACATCTCTTCCAACCACCTATCGACTTTTGTATCTTTGTTTCTGATCGTTTGCTCCATTGTTCCCCTCTGTATTTTGACGGCGCAAATTTATGAAATTGAATCTAAAAAAACGAATTTTTGAAAAAATGGCAAACAACTGTTGTCAAAATGCAAACAACCGTTGCCTATTTGCAAAATATTGTTACCTGTTGCTGGTGTTTGCAACGGCTGTTTTCGCCCAGGAATTCAACATGAATTCCATGCCGCCCCCTGAAATGCAGATGGAGTATTCGGCAGGTGCGTTGAAGGATGGCGGGACGCTCACCGTAACCGTGACCGTCCCAGACAAGTGGCACGTAAACGCCAACAAGGTCACCGACGAATTCTTGAAGCCCTCTTCTGTTGAAGCCAAGGCCGAAGGTCTTGAATTTGGCGAGGCGGTTTGGCCAGAGCCCATCAAGGAATACAACGAGGCCCTGGAGCTTGAAATCTGGACATTTCGCGGGACCTTCTCCATAAAGATTCCGGTAAAAACTGTTGACGGTGCAAACTACGACAGCCTTGGCACCAGCGTCACCTTTAATTACCAGGCCTGTGACAACTCCATCTGCCTCGCTCCCGCAAGCAAGACCATCTCGTTAGACGGATCGTTAAACGGTGGCGCGGTAGGCGCGGGCGTAAAAAAAAACGATTCTGAAATAGGTGCGGTTGAAGGTCGCACAGGCGAAAGTCGTGCAGACGCCAGGGAGAACGGTGCGGGCAGCGTGACTGGACTTGCCGACGATGCCTCCGCCGGTATCGTGCTCCTGCTGTTCTTTGCCTTCGTGGGCGGGATCATCCTGAACCTGATGCCCTGCGTTCTGCCTGTACTTTCCTTGAAGCTTTTCAGCCTGATCAAACAGGCGGGAGAAAGCCGCGGACGGCTCCTCGCCTTGGGAGGAGCCACAACGGCGGGCATCTTGTGTAGCTTCTGGGTGCTGGCCGCCGTTGTCGCCGCCGTCAAGGCCGGCGGCGGGTCCGCGGGCTGGGGGATGCAGTTCCAGAGTGCAGGCTTTATCGCCTTCATGGTGGTCATCTTGACCGCTTTTGCCATGAGCTTTTTCGGAGTCTTTGAAATCTGGCTTCCCTGGAGCACTACTACCCGAATGGACAGCGCAGGACAAAAGTCCGGACTTGCGGGAGCGTTCTTTACGGGTGCGCTCCTGGTGCTCCTGAGCACTCCTTGTTCTGCTCCCTTCCTGGGTACCGCCATGGGATTCGCCTTTGCGCAGACCACGCCAATCCTGTTCCTGTTCTTTACTGCGGCAGGCCTTGGCCTTGCCCTCCCCTACATGCTGGTGAGTGCCTTCCCCGGCGTACTTAAAGTTTTCCCAAAACCTGGCGTGTGGATGGTCCATTTGCAAAGGGTAATGGGCGTCTTGCTGCTTGCAAGCGTAGGTTGGCTTTTCTGGATTGTAAATGAGCAGGCGGGAGTTACAGGCGTAGAACTTTTTGCCGCCGTCGCTATCGCAAGCATCGCCTGCTCCGTTCTGCTCGGGAAATTCGCAAAACCGGGAACCGCCTTCATCCGCGAAGTTGCGGTAGTCATTCTCAGTAGCGTCGCGCTGTTCTCCCTCTGGTTTGCAGGAATCGCTCCCGAATACGAGCGGGCGGCCATCGCCACCTTTAACGCCCGCATGCAACAGCAAATGACCGAAGACGGGTGGTTCCGCTACAGCCCTGCACTCATCGAAGAATTTGCCAAGGCGAAACGGACGGTCTTTATCGACGTTACCGCCGACTGGTGCCTCACCTGCAAGGCCAACGAAGCCGCCGTCCTTGAAGACGAAGACTTTGTCCGCGCCATGGACAGCCTGAACGTAGCCCTTGTAAAGGCGGACTGGACCCGGGAAACCCCCGAAGTCAACGCACTTCTGCAAAGCATGGAAAAATCAGGGGTGCCTGCCTATGCCATCTACCCCGCCGGAGACGCCTCCAAGCAGATTGTGCTGCCGGAGTTGCTCACGGTAGAGGGGATTGTAGAACGGATTACAGAAAGCAGGGAATGAAATGTGTAATTAGTAATGAGTTATCAGTCATCAGTTATGAGATGTAGCGTAGACAAGATGCGCTGTAAATCAGAGACCGGACGCTACTCACAACTCATAACCCATAACTCACTACACATTTAAAGATTACCGCTTGCCTTCTTTCTTGTACCGCTCGATGCATTCGGCGTAGAAGTCGAAGGTCTGCTTGGCAATAGACTTCCAGCTGAACACGTCGATGGCCCGCTTGCGGCTCACCTCGCCCATCTTCTTTGCCAGTTCCGGATTTTCAAGAATCTTGTTCAGCTTGCTTGCAAAGTCCGTCTGGAACGCCTTGGGGTCTGCCGGGTCAAAGTCCGTTTCGGAGACGTGCTTCAGGGGCACCAGGAATCCGGTCTCGCCGTCCACGATAATTTCGGGAATGCCTCCCACCGCAGAACCTACCACCGGAGTGCCGCAGCTCATGGCTTCCAGGTTAATAATACCGAAGGGCTCGTAAAGCGAAGGGGTCGCGAAAACGGTAGCGTGACTGTAAAGCACGCGAAGTTCCTCGTGAGGAACCGCTTCCTGAATCCACACCACGCCGTCGCGGGTCTTCTGCACCTCTTCGATGAGGTCCTTGCACTCGTCGGCAAGTTCAATGGTGTCGGGAGCGCCGGCACAGAGCACCACCTGGGCGCTCTTGTCGATTTGCGGAATGGCCTGGATCAGCTGGCTGATACCTTTCTGGCGGGTAATGCGGCCCACGAACAGCACGTAAGGGCGTTTCGGGTCCACACCCCACTTGGTCAAAATATCTTCATTGAAAGTCGGTGCATAAAAGTCCGGATCGATGCCGTTGTAAATCACCTTCACCCGGTCTTCGGGCACGCCGTAAAGCTTCATCACGTCCCGTTTCATACCCTGGCTTACGGCAATCACGCCGTCGGCAGCCTCGTAGGCAGTGCGTTCAATCCAGCAGCTCATGGCATAGCCGCCATCTCCCAGCTGTTCTGCCTTCCAGGGGCGGTGGGGTTCCAGCGAGTGGGTAGTGAGAATCAGCGGACACTGCAAAAGACGACTGGCAAGCACTCCACCAAAGTGGCTATACCAAGTGTGGCAGTGAATGACATCGATATTGTCGAGGGCTGCCGCCCACTGGAGGTTGATGTCCAACGGCTTGAAAATTTTCTGGAAACGGTCGTCCTTCGGGTTCAGGCCCAGCTTCCGCGAGAAACCAATCGCACGGATATTGTCCTCGTCAATATTCTGGTCGCCAAAACAGCGGGCTTCTATATGACAAAGTTTTGCTAGTTCCTGGGTCAGGAACTTGACGTGAATACCTGCACCGCCGTAAATTTCCGGCGGAAACTCGTTAGTAAGAATAGCAGCGTTCATAATTCAACAGCCAACAAAATGGGGTTAGTCTCTCATCAATAATTATATTTTTTTTCGAAGGCAGGCAATGCCGTAAGAAAAAAGTAAAAAGGAAAACCTTACCGAGGGGCATATATGCGGGACATAAATTCCGCACGGGTCTTCTCGTCGGTCTTGAACCTGCCCAAAAGCTGGGTCGTGACCATGGTGGCGCCGGGCTTTTTCACACCGCGCATGGTCATGCACATGTGAGATGCTTCCAGCACAACGGCCACGCCCTTCGGGTTCAGTTCCTTCTGGATGAGTTCCGCAATCTGGCGGGTCATACGCTCTTGAATTTGCGGGAAGCGAGCATAGAACTCCACCACTCGGGGAATTTTCGACAGTCCCACCACGCAGTCGCCCGGAATATAGGCCACATGGGCCTTGCCCGTAAACGGTAAAAAATGATGCTCGCACATGCTGGCAAACTCGATGTCCGGCACGATAATCATCTCGTCGTACTTTTCGTGGAAGCGGGTCTTCAAGATATCTTCGGCCTTCGTTTCGCCCGAAAGTCCCGTCATGAGTTCGGCGTACATCTTCGCCACACGACGGGGCGTTTCAAGCAACCCTTCGCGGTTCGGGTCTTCGCCCATGCCGGTGAGAATCATCCGGAATCCGTCTTCCATCATCTTTAAATTCATCTGGCTATCCTTTTACACGAACACAACAACATTCCCGGTGCGAGGAGACTCGTTTCGATTCGGGAGGCCGCTTTCGGTGTCAGCGTAACCAATAGCAACCGAGGCGTACACCCGTTCGTCTTCACGCAAGCCAAGGCCACGCAGGTATTCCAAAATCGTCGGGTCTTCATTCAGCCACTTGAGCTGATTGATGTAGCAACTGCCCAGATCCAGCTCGTTGGCCGCAAGCATCATGTTTTCTACAGCACAGGCCACGTCGGCCATGTTGTTGCCGTAATCCTTCTTGTTCGCCACCACGATAAGTACCGGCGCCGTGTAGCAGAAAGAATAGTTTCCCTTGCGGGCAAGGGTGATGGAATTCTTGAGGCTCTTGTACAGGTCTTCACGAAGTTCCATTTTCGCAAATGCGGCCTGAACCAGCTCCTTGAGCTTAGCGATTACAGCCCCATCCGAAATCACGAAGAAGTGATTCGTCTGGGCATTACCGCCGGTAGGTCCAAAACGCCCCGCCTCGACAATAGCCTGTAGCTTTTCTATTTCCACAGGTTGCGCCTTGAACTTGCGGGTACTGCGTCGTGTGCGTATGGCTTCAAGAGTGTTCATGTTTTTTTCCTTGGAGATCCCCGCCTTCGCGGGGATGACAAATGAAGACTCAGGATGACGCGGAGCCTGCCCTGAGCTTGTCGAATGGGTGTCACTTGTCCAGCGGCATAACCAAGATACGAGATTTCCGCTTGGTGTTGTAATGTTCCCGCTTGCTCCTCGGCAAATCCTCTACGGAGCCGTCTTCGAATCCGAAGGGGTAGAACCAGTCCAAAGCCTGGGTAGTGAGCAGGAACAGTTTCTTGTAGCCCTTCATCCGGCCAACCGAAATCAGGTGCCGCACGATAGCATCTCCGATACCGGACTTGCGGTAGTTTGCCGCCACGGCAATGGCGGCCACTTCGGCCATGCCGTCTTCGAACTCGTGCAAAGCGCCACAGCCGTGGATGCTGTTGTCGATGCTGTACACCACGTAGTCCTTGAGCTTTTCGGAAATGCTTTCCTGGGTCCTGGGCACCAGGTAACCCTTCGCGATATAGTCCTGCATGATCCGCAAGATATCGGGAATGTCTTCCATATTGGCGGGCCGGATGCTGGAATACTGGTTCGCATAGACCATGGTTCCGTCACCCCTGGCGCTAAATACTTCTTGCAGCACACTGCCCTGGAACTCGCCGCTCAGCAGGTGAACACGGTTCGCTCCGGCCTCGCAGGCGTTGATGGCATTCTGCAGGTAATCCTTCTGGGCAAAGTTCAGCTTGTCGGCATTCAGCTCCAGAAGTTCCTTGGCCTGGTCCACGTCCAGGGCCGAAATCACGCCGCTGTCCGTTGGTTCTAGATACTTGGTGTTCTTGCCGGTAGCAAGGCCTTCTAGCCTGATACCGTTCTCGCTGCCGATAAAAAACAGTTTGCCCACCTGCATGTACTTGCAGAGTTCCGTGGCCAGTTCCGTAGAACTGATGTTGTAGGCTTGGCCAAGCTTATTCCAGCCGATAGGCGGAATAATAGGCACGAACTTCTCGTTCAGAAGTTGCTCCAGGATGTCCCGCTGGATCCGTTCGATCCGGCCGGTCCGCATATAATCTACGCCTTCGATGACCCCGAGACTCCGGGCCAGCACCCAGTTCCCCTGGATGCCGCTCAGGCCGCTGGCCGTCAGGTGGCTCATAATCCTCTGGGCAACACCCAAAGACGCCTGCTCTATCAGGGGCAGAGCCTCTTCGCTGGTAAGCCGCACGCCGCCTTCGAACTTGGACTCGATTTCCCAAGCCTTCAGCTGGGCGTCAATGCTGTTCCTGGTTCCCGGCACGATAATGATTCGGATTCCCGCCTTATGCAACAGGGCGATATCCCGCATGAGCACAGGGAACAGCGGGTGGTCCATAAGGCCGTCTTCAATCTTCAATACAAAGAGCTGGCCCTTGAACCGGTCCATATAACCGAAGACTTCCCGGATAAACCCGGAAACTTCGAAATGCTGGGAATAGAAATCGGACACAGTATTGCTCATGATTCAAAAGATAATAAATCTCACCTATAACAAAAGACGCAGGGTGACCCGCGCCTTTACTAAAACTTGCCTATGACCGTTTATTGCTTGGCAGCCGGTTTGGCGGCAGGCTTTGCAGGGGCTGCTGCGGGCTTGGCATCTGCGGCCGGTTTTGCAGCAGGAGCTGCCTTCGCGGCAGGAGCAGCAGGCTTGGCGGCCGGAGCTGCGGCAGGCTTGGCCGGAGCAGCCTTTGCTGTATCAGCAGGTGCTGCAGCAGGTTTTGCGGTAGGAGCTGTCTTTGCCGTATCTGCAGGAGCAGCAACAGGAGCGGCAGCAGGCTTTCCGGTTGCCGAGCTTGTCGAAGCATCGGCCTTAGCAGCGGGAGCTGCGGCAGGCGCGGCCTTGGTGCTATCCGCAGGAGCGGCAGCAGCAGGAGCGGCGGCAGGTTTAGACGTATCTGCGGGAGCGGTAGCAGCATTCGCGGCGCTATCGGCAGGGGCTGCGGCAGCACTGTCAGCCGGAACAGCCGTAGAATCCACAGGCGGAACTTCGGCATAAACCTTCAACAGCTCCACTTCGAAAATCAGGAGGGCATTGCCGGGAATGGTAGGCGGAACACCGGCTTCGCCGTAGGCCAGGGCGCTAGGAATCCAAGCCTTCACCTTGTCCCCTTCTTTCATGACCTGGAGCAAATCCTGCCAACCTTCTATGACCGCACCTACGGGGAACTCCAGAGGTTCACCACGCTTGACGCTGTTGTCAAACTGGGTACCGTCTAACAAAGCCCCGATGTAATGCACCTGGACCTTGTCCGTCACCTTGGGAGAAATTCCCGTACCGGCCTTGAGCACACGGTACTGCACACCCTTAGGCGTCACCTTTACCGTAGAATCCAGAACGTTTTTGGCGAGGAATGCAGCCTGGTCTTCCAGAGCCTTGGCGGCGGCAGCCTTCTCGTCGTCCTCTTTCTGCTTCTGCATACGGAGCAGCAGGTCTTGCAGGGCAGATTCCGAAGCGGAATCCGACAGCAAAACCTTACGGGCAGGATCCACTTCATCCTGGAGGGCAATCATCAGCACATCCATCTTGACAGGAACATTGATATTGGCGATAGCCTTTCCCAAGTCCATACCCAAAGCATAACTGTAACGGTCCACTGCACTGTCCAAGGATACCTTGGGGGCAGGGGCGACAGCAGGCTCGGCAGGTTCCACCGCAGGTTGCGGAGCATTGCCACCGCATGCGACCAAAACGGCGCCTACAGCAAGACCAAAAGAATAGCGAATCAGGTTCATAAGACTCCTTTTAAGCCACCAATGTGACCCATAACACACTTAAATTAGCTTTTTTTATGGAGAAATATGCTGTTTTGTGCATTTTTTCACATAAAACCTTATTTGTAAACATAAATAAACAAAAACCCTTTAAATTTCAGAAAAAATTACTATATTTGCAGAAGCAAAAAGAGCTAAGTCTATGAGCAACAAGTTTTTACAGATGGTAGATTCGGCGCAGGAAAGCAAGCGCGAATTCGACTTGTCCGTTACCTATCTCAAGGATTCCCTCCACGAATCCGTTGCAACAGCCCAGAGCAAGGTTCAGCAAGTCTCTTTTAACAAGAGCGGGATGCAAACCACTGGCTGGCTAAAGGGTTCTCTTTCTTATCCCTGGGTAATCATCTGCACAATCATCCCCGCCGTTATGGAAATGATTGCATAATGATGACTAGGGAAGGATTCGCCCTCCCTAAAGCTCTCCCTTCACTAACATGAAAAGCCGCGAAATCGCGGCTTTTGTTTTTTATTCCTGCATTCTCTAGTAACTAGAGAATTCTACCTACTTTTTCTTTTTACGGCGCACGCCCCACTTATCCTTGATTTCTTCTTCTATCTTCTTCTTTTCGTAACGAACCACCATCTTGAACTGCACCGTATAAACGCCCGCGCCAACGAAGCGGCCCTTATGGTCCTTGAAGTTCCAGTTCACGAATACCTTCTGGTCGGAATTCAGGCAGTTTCCGCCGAATTTCGGACTATTACACGGTACCGTAATCACAGTGTCGTTCACATACTGTCCAAGATGGTCGAAGTAATGCACCACAAAGGAGATAAACACCTTCTCAGGATCCAGAGAATCCAGCACAGAGGGGTCCACAGAACCATCGGCTGCAATCTGAGCACGATCCAGCAATTGTGGCACGAACCGTTCACCGAGTTGCACTAAGTGACCCAGGGCACCTTCTTTTTCCAAGTCTTCCTTGGTGGTGGAACTCGGCATATAGCGGAGGTTCACAGAACTCAAAGTATGCAGAACTTCGTCCTTGTCGTCGAATGTTCCCATCTTAGTGGATTCCACCAAATGGTTCAGCAGACCGCCAATCACCACAGGCGACGGATCATCTCCTGCAATGTTGCCGAAGTTGTCCTGAATGGCACCCTTGCTGCCACGAACAACCATCAGAGAATCACCCGGCATCACCGTGACCTGTCCTGCATCCAGAATCAGTGTCGCGACCATTCCATCTTCGGACCAAGAGATAGACGAGGGAATCAGATCCAGAGTATCCTTACCGTGAATGTAACGGAAATAATCCCTGCCATCTACTTTCTTGATAGGCTCGGAGAATGCAACTGCCAAGGTGTCCGCCTTTTTGCCGTAATTGAGGGTAGCCCCTGCAATAACCGGAGACATCTTATCTGTAACTCGGACAGGATCTTCGTTAACGAAAATCTCATCAAAGACCGGATAATAGGTGTACACTGTTGCCGGCGGCAAAGACTCACTGATACTGGTAACCCCCTTGGCCAATGGCGACGGGGAGTAAACATCCCAAATCACCCTGGTCGGATCCTCGGGATCTAGCTTCAGATACGAAGGTTGAGCCTGCAACTGCACCAGCAATCCCCGGTCACTATACCATGGGAAAGTCATGTGGAGCTTTTCCAGATCCTCTTTCTTCAACGGGGCTGTATACTTAACTACAACCTGATCCATAACACCATCGTAATCAGTATCCCAGTATTCCACAGCATTCACTGCAGGCAAGCGGTCCACCACCGACACAGGAACATGACGGTCATATTCATCGGACGTGATGAACGGAGCGTTGCTGAAGGTCACATTGGGATACAGGGAAACGCTATCCTTCATATTCCCTTGAAGTTTCAGGTCTTCGCCCACAAATATGACAATATTTTTCGAGGGCAAGTAGACCTTGGAAACTTGGCCAAGTCCAAAGAATACTTCCTTGCCTTTTTGTTTCATGGCAATCAGCATTTCTGGATAGCTCAAATCAATAGGAATAATATCAACATTGAACTCTACAAACAGCGAGTCCAAGCCGCCCTTGGAAGTATCCCTGATGGCATGGGCAGCCTTGATGATATTGGTTCCCAGCTCTACCAGGGGCACTTTACGCACGTAGGTAGCCCCATTCTGCTTGTCCTTATAGACAATCTGGGCATAGGAGCTCTGGTCAATTTCATCGGGGAATACCAGGTCGGAAACATCATTCAGAATAATCCTGTTCCGTTCACCATTGAGGGTCGGCACCGTCGCAGGATTCAAGGTCGTGCCGTTGACCACCAAAGAAACTGACATCACATCTACAAACTTGGACAATGTATCCTGCAAAAGGATTTCCACATAATCCAGCTGGCCGTCTAGCTCGCCGGAGTCCTTGATTAGAGCAATCTTGCCTTCGGGAACCACAGCAAAGAAGTTGATATTGTCAATCACCACAAGCTGTCCTACCTCGTTGGTGATATAGATTTCTCCATTGCGTACGGGGTCATAGGCGGTCACATAAATCGTGACGCTGCCGTCGGCATTGACCTTGATGGAATCGCCCGGAGCCGGGTTGTTGGGATCTATCAGGATAAGTCCCGACGGAGTGGTGAACGTAAGGGAATCCACATGGTCACCGAAGTATTCCTTCACCTTGTCCGCACTCAGTGTTATAGCCACCACATCTCCGACCTTGGCCGAATCGATATTGGCGTTCTGACGGAAGTCCAAGGAGATATCCGTGGGGTTATTGTCCACATAGTACACATTCTCACCGATAGTCACCGTACCGGGGTCACCGGGGTTCTTGTCGTCGGTAGGCACCAGAACACCCGCATTCTGGACTACAGAATCGCCCTTGTCATAATCGTCCCAAGACGGGTTGACATATCCACCGCCAGCTGAGCTATACCCGAAATCCTCACCGCCACCATTGGGGCTGTAGTTTCCAGTACTGCTGCTAAACAGAATTCCTCCGCCACTGCCTTCGTCGCTGCTAGAAGAGCTACTAAACAACTCTCCTCCTCCCCCCTGGCTACTGCTGGAGCCATTGCTTTCAGAGGAGCCTTCGCTATTGGAAGAGGAACCATTACTATCCGAAGAACCTGTGCTACTAGAAGAGTCCCCACTACCAGAAGATCCTTCGCTGCCGGAAGAAGAATCATTGCTATCCGAAGAACCCGTGCTACTAGAAGAGTCCCCACTACCAGAAGATCCTTCGCTGCCGGAAGAAGAATCGTTGCTATCCGAAGAATCCGTGCTACTAGAAGAATCCTCACTACCGGACGACCCTTCACTGTTAGAAGAAGAACCCTGACTGCTAGACGACTGTTTACTGCTAGAAGATTCATTCCATTCTTCTTGTGAACTGAGTCTTTCCCAACTACTTGAAGAAACATCGCCAATGGTACTTGCGCTAGAACGGGCGATTTTAATTTTGTCCAAAGGAGCCAAATCGTCTAGGAAGTTATCTATCCACTGCATGTGGGCAAGCACATTGTTATCGATAAGACGTTGCGGATTTGCCGCATAGTCAATAAAGATAACATGCCCCGTATTGCTGGCCACAAACAAGTGGCCGTGACCATCTACTGTTCCCTGGTCCAAACGCCAACCTACAGTAGGATAAGCCATGGGATTGTTATTGTCCGACGTTCCTCCATCACAATAACCGGAACAGCTACCGCCACTACACGAACCGCCCCAATCACCGGCACAAACTCTTTTACCGTTTATCATTTTACAATAACCCCCGTTTCCCGTTTTGGGGCTAATTTCACCCGTAGAAGCATCCGCTCTCTGCAAGCAAGAAGGGGTTCTCGGTCCAGACAGGTGCTCTGAATCTTCTGGAAAAAAGAAACTTCGCAGGTTTATTTCAGCCAGCACCCTTGCCTTCATCTGGCCACCTTCCCTGTAGGGTTCAATCTGCACGATCTTTGAGCCACCAAAAATAAATATGGTGTTTGAATAGGGGTCGTATGTACCACCATGGGCTCCTTCCAGGGAATCAATAAGGGTTATTTTCCCAAGGCCAATGACCACGGAATCCCCTACGTGCCCCAAGTATTTCGCCGAATCTGCGGCACTGTTGATTTTCTTCCATGTGGTATCCGTGAAATATCCAAAGTGTGAGCCGGCACGCCACTGTTTTCTCAGGTCTTCACTACAAGCAACTCCATTCAAGTCTGTCTCACACCCGCCACCAGCAAAGTTTGAGTATGTATAAAAAGCGTTACCCTCGCCGTCCCAAATAACGGTAGTGACCTGCTTTATGTTCTTATTGCGGTCCGGCAGGCTCTTGTAGGGGTCCTTGGTGGGCGTCCTCAGTTCCACCTGGTAACCCACATCGGACAATCCCCCGTCATTCGTGTTGTCCAGGGCGTAACGGACCAGGGGCCCCGGCATACCGTCGGCCCAAACAAACTTGTGGTTTGGATCCACCATCACGTGCCAGTAGCCCTGGGAGCTTCCCGTTCCCGAATCTTCCGTCTTATAGTTCGCGGGAGAGGTTTTTGCAACACAGGTGTTAGCATTTGTACTTCCGCTATTCTTTTTTATCTTGTGAAGTCTTGGGCCCTGACCAGCCACAATCAGGTCACCATCAGGGTGGTGCATAATGCCATCGGCTCCGTTCGAATGGCATAGGTCATTCTTGTTCAACAGTCTCAGGTATCCCAGTCCATCATAGAAGTAGTCGATACTCTTGACACGGTCGGTGCCGATGTACTTGGTATAATAGAGGGTGGCGTTCGTGGAAGGCTGTTCCACGATTTCGCCAATCTGTTGTATCCAAATGCCTGTCGCTGGATTTTCCGGAGCTCCTGATGGTGTCGCGACTCCAGCAAACGCAAGCGCTACTGCCGAGAGAATCGCCGTTGTCACGTTTCTTGCCATCTTTTTCATAGCACTACCCTCTGAAAGGTTTTAGTCCCCAAGGCTCATTCCGCCCTTGCCAGCGCGGATGCCCCAGTTGTAAATCCTTTCAACTTTAAAATTGTCCTTTGCGCCGTAAACATTGATCTTGAACTGCGCAACATAAACACCTACACCGACCTTGCGGCCTTCGCTAGAGCGCATATTCCAGCGCACATACATCTTCTTGGCATGCTCAAAGCAGTTGCCTTCAAAAGCCTTGTCGCTGCACTTTATCTTGTTCGAAGCGCCACCGACATAGGCACCCAAATTGGTAAACACCTTCAGCTCCCAAGAGAGACCCACATCGTCCAGGTTCATCTTGGAAACACCCGTAGAATCCTCTCCCATGACGGTCGCAAAACTGATGTCCATCAAGACACCGAGAGACTTTTTCATCTCTTCGTCCATAGGCTCGTCGGCATTGACAAAGCGTTCCGTAAAGGCCGCCTTATCCGCCAACAAAACGGCGCGGTCCAGACTGGCAAGAGATGTGGACTGCATCAGCACACGGGGGTCGCCCTTGACCATCGTCGGCTGGGAATTGGGAGACACGCCGTTGCCATCCAGGTCGGTAATCTTCGCCTTGTCGAAATCAAACTTTATGGAATCCGCCGGGTTCAGGCGCTCCGCGAGGGGCACGCCGTTTTCCAGGTGGAGCTTTACGGACTTGCCGTCCTTGCTCCATTCCAGAGAACTGAAGGGAATAGACACCCATTCTCCGTCCACCTTGAACTTGAAGCAATCGGACAGGGCCGTCAAGTCCTCCAAAGCCTTCTTGTCCACAGGTTCAGAGAAGGAGATGGTCAGCACGTCGGCTTCCATCTTCTGGAAGGACTCCGGCTCCAGGAAGGTTCCCGAAATCACGGGAGACATGCGGTCGTGCATGGTGCAATCGTAGGTTTCCATCTTGGTGGTGCCGTCCGCCTGGACCACGGGCTTTGTGACCTTGGCAAAGCCGTACTTGAGGCTATCCACATCGATGTCGGCAGTATCCACATAGGTGAGCATCCGCTGCACGTCGAACTTGGTGGTATCCACCGTAATGGAGAGTACTAGGCCGTCCTTGGAAAGCTTCACGAAGTTGGTGTCCGTCAGGTCGGGCTTGATTTCCAGCACGTTGCCCTGATTATCCATCCAGTACAGCACCACTTCCATCTCTTCCAGGTCCTTCTTGGAAATGGGTTCCTTGAAGGCCACCGTGGCACTGTCCATACGGCCGTCACCGTTTTTGTCGTAGAAGCCGTTCCGTTCGTCATCCACGTAGTTCTTGCCCGAATTGGTAATCTTCACGGGGTTGTTCTTGCCCGTCTTGTTGCCGTCGGCAGCCTTGATAAGCCCGTCGGGGCACTTGTCCTTGGCGCAAGAGGTGGCCAGTTCCAACTCGCCTCCCACCTGGACGGAATTCTTGGGCACCTTGAACTTCCAAATGCGGTCGTTTCCATCGACACCCTTTTCTACCGCCGTCATGGACAGGGGGACGCCATCCAGGAGGAAACCGCTACCCGAGGTCCAAGACGTATCCAGAGGTTTGTTGAAGCTGAGAATCACATAATCATAGTCACCGTCACCCGGTTCAAGGGTTGCCGTCTGGATAACCGGGCCAATGCGGTCCTGAATAGCGGTAGAAAGGTTTCCGCTGGCACCAGATACCGTAGACGAGGCATCCACCTTCAGGTTCCCCTGGCCCTCGCCATCGGGAATCGTAGTCTTTACGCCGGTGAGCTCAGCCAGGTGACCGTCCAGGGTAAAGTCCCCGCTGAAATCCGTGTAGTCACCGCCCGTAGGCCAGTTATACTGGAAATTCTCCAGAGAAACCCCGTTCATCTGGCCGTTAAAGTAGGCCGCAATGCTATCGCCCACACCGTCGCCGTCGGTATCGTAAATGAAGGCGCTGTCCAGGGAGGGCAGTCCGTAATTCACAAACTGCAGGCTGCCGGGGAACTCTTCCTTGACGCGGAAAACCGTACTATCAGGCTTCGGGTTGTAGATAGAAGATTCCAGGGTAAAATTCACATCGGAAATAGCCTTGTCCGATGTCACCAGGAAAGACGACCTGGACTCGGAAAGCTGACCTATGTAGTATTTCGTCCCATTGATCGTCCCATAACCCATAGGCGTTTTTGCCGGCGTCAAGAACTTTAGGTCTTCGTGCTTTGAGGAAAGGAAGTATTGCAAATCCTTGGCAAGGGTGTCCAGCTTGCCTTTCGAGGGGCCAAGGGGTATTACCGACTGAACATAGACCGGCAGCGTATCACCCACGTTCAGCTGGATGTTCGAAATATCGGAGATGACCTCCTTGCAGTCGGCATCTTCGCAGAATTGGAACTCCGGCACGTAGAAGTTGTAGACATAGATGACGTTGACATCCTGCATGGATGAATTGACGGAAACCCCTAGAGGGGCGTTGGAAACGGTCCAATGCCCCGTTACACCGGTGACCACGTAGCCATTATTGTCAGAAGTGAACATCTGGCCGTTGGCGACGACATCACTTCCCACCGTAAACACAATGGTATCGGATCCCGCATTGGGGGCATAAACGTACAAGGGCGCATTTTTAAGGCGATTCCCGCTTTTTGGAGGATCTTCTACATAGAGCCCTATCATCTGTCCCACATCCAGGGGCAGGTAAACACAGCGGGAATCCGGCTTAGCATCGTTAATGCAGTCGCCATCGTAGTTAACACCGGCAAAACCCCATGCCACCATCAGCAGCAAGGTGCTAACAAATAGGATCAGCCCATTTTGCCGTTTTGCCAACATACCATCCTCTCTCTTTTTGCGCAACAACAAACACGCCCAATTACAAGCCTGGGCACTTACATCTCTAAAAATATGTTTTTTTATGAGTAAGTGAATTTTTTTTGCCGAGGACACGGCCCGATTTGAGGCCCAAATCACACTTTTCTAGAATCCGATTTCAAGGCGAATTATTCCAAGTTGGAATATAAATCCGCCACTACGGAGTCCATAAAGAGCCAACCATCCCCTTCGAGCAAGAGGTGCGCCCCCTGCCGTTTCAAGAAGCCCCGTTCCACCCAACGGGAAACTGTTTTTTCCGGGAGGCGAACGCCCAACTGTTGCAGGGCGTCTATGTCCAGGCCGTACTTTGTTCGTAATGAAAGCTGGATAAGTTCCGCCACCTGCTCGTCGTGGCCGATAGGGTCCTTAAAAAGTTGACCGTCTGGACAGCCCGCCTGTACATAGCGGCGCCACTCCGGATAACGATCGGGAGCGTGGAACCGGACGCCCTCAAAGAAGGCGTTGGCCGAAGGGCCAAAGGCAAGGTATTCACCCCGGCGCCAGTAATTCAGGTTGTGAAGGCTTTCCTCTCCCGGACGGGCAAAGTTGGACACCTCATAACGTTCAAAGCCCCTAGTGTTGAGAAGCTTGACCCCTTCACGGTACATGTCGCCGTACAGGTCCTCGTCCACCTGTAACTCGCCTTTTTCTAGGCGGTGGCCGAGCCTTGTGCGAGGGTCTACCTTAAGGCCGTAAAAACTGATATGGCCCAGCGGGTAGGCCGACAATCTGTCCAGGTCTTCCAAAAATTGCGACACCGTCTGCCCCGGCAGATTGAACATCAGGTCTGCCGTGACCCTCAGGTTTTCCTGAGTCAAGAGCAGCTCCAAAGCGGCAAGGCCTGCCTCCGGCGTGTGCCTACGGCCTACCGTCTGCAAAAGCTCCGGCCTAAAGGTCTGTAGTCCGAGGCTTGCCCGGGTAACGCCATTTTCTAGCGCTACGGCTAGTCGCTCCCGGTCGCAGGATTCCGGATTGAACTCCATGGTGGATTCCTTCAACCGCCGAAGAGGCACTCCGGCACCGTCCAATATGGAAAAAAGCCGAGAAAGCTCCTCCGGAGACAAGATAGACGGGGTTCCGCCCCCCAAATAAAGGGTTTCCACCTGTTCTAAGGCTCCTGGATGCCGCTCCGAAAAGGCAGAAATTTCCTGCGAAAGCAGGTCCAGGTACTCCACGTGGAGCCAATCCGGCCCCTGGATAGTGAAAAAATCGCAATAATCGCAGATTTTTTCACAAAAGGGGATATGGATATAGAGACCCAGCATTTCTTAAAAATACATTATAGTTGTTGCCCACAGGGGAAAATAATGTAAATTAGTTGTGAGTTGTGAGTTATGAGTTGTGAGGTTCGAGACTCGAGGTGCTTCTTCTATAACTGAAAACTCATAACTGATGGCTGATTACTATGTTTGAGATTTAATTGATGGACAAGGAAACAAAAGACAAAATCAAGAGTTTTTTGAAGAAAAGGGCGCCCCTGTGGGTGTTCCTGACCCTTGCGACCATCATTTTCTTTTTGTCCTCTACCCTCCTGATGGGTGAATCCTACAAAGATATCATCCTCATCGCCATGATTTGGGCGCTTCCCCTCTTTATCCACTAGACCTATGGCTATTACCCGACAGACACAGCGAAAGTTCAGGGCCGTATGCTTTTACGTGCTCTGCTGGATGGGGGTTGCCATCGGCATCTCTATGCTGGAGATGTACCGTGACCAGGGCGACTTGTCCATAGAGCCACTCCTGCTTATGCTGCAGTTCTCCCTGTTCATGGGACTTTCCCACGGAATTTACGACGTTATCATCCTAAAGGACGAACGAGACTGCAGGCCTGTGTGGAAAGCCCTGCTGGTGCGGACCTTCTACTTTATCGCCGCCATACACGCAAGCATTATCTTGTGCATACTGCTGTTCCAGTCCAATGCCGACGAAGGTCTTGTCAACGAGGTCTCGCTAGCCTCCATCAAAGACAACCTAATGTCCCACGAGGTGCGGGTCCAGGTTATTTTGTACTTCCTTGCGGCCTACCTCATTACCGCGCTACGCTCCGTACACAAGAAATTCGGTCCACGGGTCTTCTGGAATACCTTCCTCGGCAAGTCCCAGGAACCCAAGGAAGAAGAACGGGTCTTCATGTTCATCGACCTCAGGCACTCCACCTCACTGGCCGAAGAACTGGGCCACGTGAAGTACAGTAGCTTTCTGAAGGACTACTACAGCCTGCTTTCCAACTGTTGCGAAGAAAATAGGGGCGAAATCTACCAGATTGCAGGGGACGGGGCCTTTTTGACCTGGAAAATGTCCGCCTGCCGCAAAAAGGCCCGGCCGGTGGACTGTTTTTACGATTTTTCGGAGTGTATCGCCGGAAAAAACGCCAAATTTATGAGAAAATTCGGGGTGACGCCCCAGTTCAAGGCCGGAATCCACTGCGGGAAGGTCATTTCTACGGAGGTGGGCAATTTCGGGAGCGAGATGGCCTACCACGGGGACGTGCTGAACACTACCGCCAGGATCCAGGGGCTCTGCACCAAGCTGGGGCAGGAATTCTTGATTTCTGAGGAGTATTTCCAGGAACTGCCCAAACCGATCCCCCACGGCTATATTGCCAAAAAAGAGGGAATCTTCGAATTGAGGGGAAAAAAGCACGAAATTTTGATTTTTTCCCTGCAAAAGCCCTTGACAATCTAAAATCCTTAAGCTATAATTGGTCTCACCCCGCGGGAATAGCTCAGTTGGTAGAGCACGACCTTGCCAAGGTCGGGGTCGAGGGTCCGAGTCCCTTTTCCCGCTCGAATACAAAAATGCCCAGTTTTTTGCTGGGCTTTTTTGTATTCGGTTGAGAAGTTGGATCGGACCCGAGACCCCTTGGGGGAGAGGGTGCGGCAAAAAGTGCCGTGGGCGAAGCCCATACAATAGGCACTTTTTGAGCTTGACGCGAGCATGCGAGTGTCGAGCCCGAAGGGTTGCTGAGCAGCCGCGCTAGCGGAGACTGCGAAGCAACATTCCCTTTTCCTAAACTTAACAAAAAAACATCCCACCATCATTCCGCGTTAGGGATCGTCGCACCGTGAGACACGGTGGCAAGACGCGTAGCGGCTTGACGAGCCGACCCCGGATCAGGTCCGGGGTGACGAGAGGCGAGCAGAGCCCGACCCCGGCCCATCAGCGCGAACAAAAGGGCCGGGGGAACGCCCAATAAAATTTTTGTATATTCCCGATGTTCACCCGAGGAGGTTAGCACATGCCACGCCTGATGTCGCCGCTTAGGCCCCGCTATATGCGCAAGCCTCCCGAAGGTTCTACGGAAGCGTTTACGGCGGCATCTGCACAGCCTGTGCCGCCTGCGGAACAGCAGGAAACTCCAGAATACCCCGAGACGGTGCAGGTGTCCGAAGGGACTTTCCGACAAGTGCGGGACGACAGCCTGGTGCTTTTGTCCCAGGGAATCGAGCACAGGCTTGTGCGTTCTGAAGAAGGGCCGTTCCTGATTTACATTGTGCCGGAGATGGAGTCCGCCGCCAAGACCCAGCTGGAACTGTACCACAAGGAGAATCCCCCGAAGGAAGAGAACCCGCCCATACCGCTGAGTTTCAGCCTGCAGCCCCTGTGGGTGCTGCTTGCGCCTGTCATTTTTACCCTCATCGACTTTTCAGACAAGCTGAACCTGCACGGACCGGGAGTTTCTGACGCCACCAAGGTCCTGAAGGGGGAATGGTGGCGGAGCCTTACCGCACAGACCCTGCACGGCGATGCCAGGCATTTGGCGTCGAACCTGCTCTGCGGATACATCGTAATGAACATGATTACCTTCCGCATCCCGCTCCTTAGGCTAGTACCCTTCATCGCCGTGGCCGCCGCCGTGGCAAACCTCTGTGTGTCGGCCACGGTGCAGACGGACTTTCGCTCCCTGGGGTTTTCCACCTTCGTGTTCGCCGCCATCGGCTGCCTTTCGGTCATCGAGTTCCGGCTGATGCCTAGGGAGAGCCACGGAATGCTCCGCAGGTTTGCGCCCCTGTGCGGCGCCGCATCTCTCGCGGTGTTCCTTGGGCTTGGCGAAAACGCCGACATTTTGGGACACGCCTACGGTTTTGTGGCGGGGCTGTTCTGCGGGTTCATACCGAAAAAAAAGAGCCTGCGCTGGGGGACTCCCCTTTCGAGCGCAGACGGTATTGGTCTATTGATGTATTACGGCCTGTACCTGTTGGCCTGGAAACTGGCGCTGGGCTAACTGACAGCAGATCCCCGCCTGCGCGGGGATGACAAGTTGAACAGCGGGGATGACAAGTTGAGCGGCCGGGGTGACAGTTGCGCTGGGCTAAACGGCGCACTTGACGGCAAGCGGTTCCCGCTCCGCCATTTCGTCCAGCTGGATCTGGTGCAGCACCACACGCCCCTGGGCAAGGCTTTCGGGCACGTCGATAATACGCTGGTTAGATGAGCCGCGGAACTTGAGTTCCAGGGAACGCTTCGCCATCACGAAGGGGCCGTCAATCAGGATGTCGGCAAAGGTGAGCAGTTCGAAAAAGTCCGGACGCTCGTCCTTCAGTTCCATGAGGCGTTCGTAGGTATAACCCGTATAGATAATCAGGTTCATACCCCGTTCCTTGATTTCGCGGGCCAGCGGGATCAGGGCCGCCGATTGCTCCATAGGGTCGCCACCGCTGAAAGTGACTCCGTCCAGCAGGGGGTTCTCGTCAATCATCGCAAGAATCTCTTCGATATCGATAAAGTGCCCGCCTGCAAAGTCGTGGGTCTGCGGGTTCTGGCAACCGGGGCAATGGTGGTGACAGCCCTGGGTGAAAACCGTCATGCGGATACCGGGCCCGTCCACAAAGGATTCCGGCTCGATTCCCGCAATGCGGAGTCTCGGAGTTTGCTGTTCCGTATTACACCCCGTGCTTTACGCGGTCGTTCACTTCGGCGCGCTTCGCGTTGTTGAAACGGTCGATGGTACCTACCAGGTAACCGGTGATGCGGCGGATGCGTTCGAAACCCACACCCTCGCCATACTTGCTCAGTTCTTTTTCAGACATATTTAGTCCTCCTTATGTTAATTATCTAATTCCCTTGAACGCAGGCATACCCGGGTAAAGCTTGCGCAGTTCCTCGATCTTGGCCTCAGAAATGGCGTGACCTTCGCTACGTCCGCAGCGGGGGCAGCAGTCTCCGATAACGCCCACGAATCCGCAAACCGGGTCGCGGTCCACCGGGTGGTTGATGCTTCCGTAACCGATGCCGGATTTTGCCATGTGGTGCACGATCTTCTCGAAGGCGTCCAGGTTCTGGCTCGGGTCGCCGTCCAGTTCCACGTAGCTGATGTGGCCAGCGTTGGTGAGAGCGTGGTACGGGGCTTCGAGAGAAATCTTCTTGAAGGCCGAAATCTTGTAGTACACCGGCACATGGAAAGAGTTGGTGTAGTAATCGCGGTCGGTAACGCCCGGGATAATGCCGAACTTCTTCTTGTCCATGCGCACGAAACGGCCGGAAAGGCCTTCGGCAGGGGTAGCGAGCAAGCTGAAGTTCAGGCCAAGGCGCTTGGATTCCTTGTCGCAGAATTCACGCATGTGGCCGATAATCTTGAGGCCCAGTTCCTGGGAGGCTTCGGATTCGCCGTGGTGCTTGCCGGTAAGGGCCACCAGGGTTTCGGCAAGGCCGATGAAACCGATGGAAAGGGTGCCGTGCTTGATGACCTCGCCCACGGTGTCTTCCCAGCCCAGCTTCTCGGAATCGATCCACACGCCCTGTCCCATGAGGAAGGGGAAGTTCTTGACCTTGCGGCGGCTCTGCACGGCAAAACGTTCCATGAGCTGGTCGCTCACCAGTTGCAGCATGCGGTCCAGTTCCTTGAAGAACAGGTCCACGGACTTCATCTTGATGGCGATACGGGGCAGGTTGATAGAGGTGAAGCTCAGGTTGCCACGGCCGAAGCTGATTTCGCGGGTCGGGTCGTAGTTGTTGCCGATCACGCGGGTACGGCAGCCCATGTAAGAAATTTCCGTTTCAGGGTGGCCCGGCTTGTAGTACTGCAGGTTGTAGGGAGCATCCTGGAAGCTGAAGTTGGGGAACAGGCGCTTCGCGCTCACCTTGCAGGCCAGCTTGAACAGGTCGTAGTTGGGGTCGCCCGGATTGAGGCTAACGCCTTCCTTGACGCGGAAAATCTGGATGGGGAAAATGGCCGTCTCACCGCCGCCCAGGCCCTCGTCGGTGGTGAGCAGCAGGTTACGCATGACCATGCGGGCTTCGGGTTCGGTGCACATGCCGTAGTTGATGCTAGAGAACGGCGTCTGGGCGCCGGCGCGGCTGTGCATGGAGTTCAGGTTGTGCACGAAAGCTTCCATGGCCTGGAAGGTGGTCTTGTCCGTTTCTTCGTAAGCCTGCTTCTCGGCGAACTTCTGGGCCTTCATCACGATTTCAGTGTCATAGACCTTGGAAAGTTCGCGAGCTTCAGCCTCCACGAACTTCTCGTTGGGCACGAGGGTCGCCACCATGCCCATCTCGGCCATTTCGGAGTGGAGCTTCTTGACCACCGGAAGGATTTCCTCTTCTTCCTTGCCGGTAAAGAGAATCAGGGCCTTCACCAGGTTGGAGAGGTAGGCCTTGCGGTAGGTGATGCGCACGCCGTCGGCCATGGCGTAGTCGAAGTTGGGAATGGACTGGCCGCCGTGCTGGTCGTTCTGGTTACTTTGTATGGCAATGGCGGCAAGAGCCGCGTAGCTGCGGATATCCTTGGGTTCGCGCAGGTGGCCATGACCGGTGTTGAAACCGCCCTTGAACAGTTTCTTCAGGTCGATCTGGCAGCAGGTCATGGTGAGGGAGTAGAAATCCAAATCGTGGATGTGGATATCGCCCTCGGAGTGTGCGCGGCTGTGCTCGGGCTTGAGCATCATCATGGTGTAGAAATGCTTGGCCGATTCGGAGCCGTACTTGAGCATGGTGCCCATGGCGGTGTCGCCGTCGATGTTCGCGTTTTCGCGCTTAAGGTCGGATTCCTTGGCGGAACTGAAAGTAATGTCGCGGAGCGTGTGCATGAGGCGGGTGTTCACTTCGCGGATGCGGGTACGCTCGGCACGGTACAGGATGTAGCTCTTGGCGGTATCGGCATAACCGCCCTCGGTCAGGGCCTTTTCAACGGCGTCCTGAATTTCCTCGATTTCGGGCTTTACCTTGCCCTCGGCTTCCAAAAGGCCCACGGCGCTTGCGGCCACCTGGAGGGCCGTACTAGAAAGTACGTCGTCGTTTCCCAACAAATTCAACTGGTCCTGGGAGGCCTTGATCTGTTCGTCCAATTCACCAGAGGCGCGGAAAGCCTTCTCGATAGCGGCAGAAATCTTCTCGATGTTGAACGGCATCTCGCGGCCGTCGCGTTTTTTCACTGTAACAATCATTACTTTTACCTTTTTTTCATCAAAATGGGTCAGCGGTCAAATAATAACAAAAAACACCATATCTTGTGCTTTTCAATTCAAGACCACCACAACATGTGGTGATTTTGAGGTCGGACCACCACCAGAGGTCGGGGGAATTTTCGTCCAACTCCTTAATACACAAATATTTAAGGAAAACAGAAAAAAGTAAGATTGCGGGAAGGTGCCGGGAAGATTATCCTCCTTTGTGGCCATGTATAACAGAAAAAAGGAGGAAACGGCGAATGTCCGGGGAAAAAGCAGACTTAATCAAAAATATATATCGTTTCAATCAAAACTATTCATTTGACAATATTGATTGACAGACTTAAATTATAGATGTAAAAAACAACTGTTCCGGCAAGCGGCACCGCCCGCTCCGAGGAGGAATTATGAAAAAGGCCATCGCACTCTGCTCCCTCGCATTCTTGCTCTGCTCTTGCGCAGGGGTACATGTCCAAAAACCCGAAGTCAACGACGTAAAGAAAGTCGCCATCTTGAGCGTATCGGCCAGCGAAGACATCAAAAAACTAGAAGACGAAGAAGAAAGCGGCAGCCTTAAAGACGCCCTGGTAGGAGTCGCCACCAGCGCCGCCAGAGATAACGTGCCGCAACTCGCCAAGGGTCGCGAAAGACTCATCACCCATGGTGCGGACGCCCTGGCAGAGACTCTCGGCAGCATCAAGGGTTGGGCAGTAATCTCCCGTGACGAGGTAACCGGCAATGCCGAAGTTCAAAAGTTCTTCGACCCCTCAGGAGCAGAAGGTGTTATCAATAAGCTTTCAAGACTCGTTCCGGTGAACGGCTGGCGCTACATGGCTCCCACAGGAATGCATGTGCTGCCCTACGAGGCGGTTGTTTCTAATGAAACGGCACTCTTTGGCGCCAAAACCGACGATCAAGAAGTTCGCGAAAGCGTAGGCAAGCTTTGCGAGGCTCTAAACGTAGACGCCATCGCCGTAGCCGAATACTATTTCTTCTACGAGGAGGGTGGCCTGCTGCCGACAGCAAGGGCAACCCCAGTAGCAATGGTAGACGTGGTGCTTATCGACAAGAAAGGGAACAAGCTTCTTCACACGGACCACGGCTGGACCCAAGTCAAGGGTAAAGGTAACGTGATGCTGGTGGACAAGTACGTAGACCTGCAATCCGACACAAGCGTAGACGCCTACGTCAACGCTATCGACAAGGCCATGGGCGAATTCAAGAAAGCCGCGAAGAAAAAACTCTAAACACCAGCGCCACCAGGATGGTGGTGGTCATGCTGATAAAGGGCATCCAGGGCCAGCTGAATATACCGCCCAGTACCGCAGGTACGCCAAAGGCGGGAATCCCCTGAATAAGCACCAGGCTTGCCATGCCGCAAAGTACGGCCGCAATTACCTGCCAACTGCGTAGCCCCTTCACAAAGAAGGCCAGCAGGAACATGCCGAGAAGCGGGCCGGTAAAGAGCCCTGTAAAGAAAATGGCGTTCTTGAGGAGGCTTCCCTGCTGGGTGGCGGCAAACAGCGCAAAGAACACGCCCAGTACACCCCAGACTACCGTCCAGATTTTCGCCCGCTTGAGGCCGCCAATCCCTTCGGATTCGCCCCAGCCCAAGAAGTCATGCTCCGAGGTGTTGCTGAGGGAATTGATTGCTCCCGAAAGGCTGCTCATGGCTGCCGCGCAAATGGCCGCCACAATCAGGCCGGTCACCCCCACCGGAAGCCCGTTCACGATAAAGTAGGGGAACACGTCGTTCTGCCCAAGGCCATCGGGCAAGGCCGCTACCTTTGAAATCTTGTAATAAACGAACAGGGCGGCACCCACCCAGTAGAACAATATGGAAACGGCACAGCCCAGCACCATGGAGAGCACGCTGGAGCGGTTGGCCGCCTTCACGTCTTTGCAGCTCAGGTAGCGCTGCACGAACTGCTGGTCGCAACCGCGAATGGCAATTTCCAGAACAGCATAGGCAAAGCCCGCCGACACCAAGGTTCGTGCGTTAGAAATATCGAAACTGGCATCCCACCACTTGGTCTTGCCCGCCTCGCTTGCAAGGGCCGCCATCTCGCCGAAACCGCCCACTGCATTGGCGATTAAAACCAGCACCAAGACGCCGCCGCCAAAGAACACGCAGAACTGCATCACGTCGGTCCAGATAACCGCCTTGATGCCGCCAAACCAGGTGTAAAAAATGGCCACCGCCGCAGACACCACAATGGCAAGTTTCAAGTCGATGTGCAAAATCTGGGCCAGCACCAGGGATGGCGCGTACAGCAGAATTCCCGTGCGGAGCAGCAGGTGCATGCAGTAGAAAACCGCCGCCAGACGGCGCACCGCCTTAGAGCCGAAACGGACTTCGAAAAGTTCATAGGCACTGTTGATTCCGGACGTGCGGAACCTGGGGATAAACACGATGCCCACCACCACGATGCTGAGGAGCGCCCCTATCTGGAACATGAGGAACGTCATGTTGTCGCCATAGACATCGGCGGGAGCTCCCAAGAAGGTGGTGGCGCTTACGGAGGTGGCGATAAGGCTTATGCCTACGGCAATCCAGGGCATGGATCCGCCACCGAACATGTATTCCTTGAGGTTCTTGTTGCCACGGGAGACCCAGAGGCCGATGAACAGGGAAACTAAAAGGTAAGCGACAAGAACCGCCCAATCCAAAACAGTGAACAAAATCGCCCCCTAATCAAACGGTCTAGGCCGTTTCTGTATATTGGATAACCTGGTTACGGCCCGCTTCCTTGGCCTTGTACAGGGCCTGGTCCGCAAAGTTCACGGCCTTCATCATGTTGTCCTTGAATTCCGGAGTCACGAGGAACGCACCGATACTGATGCTCACCCGGAGAGGCGTGGCCTGGTGCACTTCGAATTCCAAATCCAGCACGGCCTTGCGGATGCGCTCCGCCGTTTCCATCATGCCTTCGGGCGTTGTATCTACAAGGCCCACCACAAGTTCTTCGCCGCCGTAGCGGGCCACCACGTCGATATCCTTGCGGACTTCCTTGAGCAGGGTCTTTGCTATCCCGATGATCACCATGTCGCCAACGCCGTGACCGTAGGTATCGTTCACACTCTTGAAGTGATCAATGTCCATCATCAGCACGCCGATATTGTACTGGCGTCTGTCGGCACGAATCTTTTCGGTGCGCAGGGCGTCGGGCAGGGTCCGTTTGTTCAAAAGGCCCGTCATGCCGTCACGGGTAGCCTCGTCTTTCTTGGTCTCGAACTGGCTTGCCCTGACGTAGGCAAAACCCGCCACTCCGGCGAAGGCCTTCAATAGCTGTACCTCGTGTTCGGTATAGCGGCCAGAGGTTCGGCTCTCGAGGCAGATGGCCAGCTCCGCCTGGCTTGCGTTGTTGTCCGTAGAAATGGGCATCACGAACAGCTGACGGAAATCCAGGTTCTTGTTTTCGCGATTGTCTATGCGGGGAATGTACTGGCTGGAGCTAGAACTGAAGAATCGCTCCACAGGGCGGTTCTGGAAAATCGCAAGGATTGCAAGGCCCTTGTCCGAAAGGGTGAACTTTTTATTCTGGAACTGCTCGCTGTCAATACCGTCGGCGCAGACCACACGGCCTTCACGCTCCTTGTGGGTGTCCACCTGGTCCTGCTTGTTGAGGGCCAAAAGCATCATGCGGTCGTAAGGAATGTTCTGCTTGACGTAGTCGAAAATCTGGTTGTAAATGTCCTTGACGGACATGGTCTGGAAAAACTTGTGCTGGTAGCTGTACAAAATACTGAACTGGTGCTGGCCGATAAAGTTCTTTGCCGAAACAAAGCACTTGTAGTAGAGGGCATACAGGGTACTTGCAATGTGGGTAAGGGCCTGGACCGTCGATTGGTTGAAGGCGTTGGGGTACAGCGAATCTATCACCAGGGCACCAATGCGGTTCTTGCCCTGGTCCAGAATGGGGACTGCGGCAAGGGACTTGATCATGGGATTGTCGATATAGTAGAGCAGCGCCTTGCCGCCAGAAAGGTCGCCTTCCAACAGGCGTTCCACGTCCATGTTGAAAAGCTGGCCGATAAGCCCCGAAGTTTCGGTCACCTTTACATCGGAAGCAATCTGGACGCTGGGGTCTGCACTATAGACCCGAATTCCCCATTCCTTGTTGGTGTTCAGCGAGGAGAAAATGACCAAAGAATGGACATTGGGAATGACCCTTTTAAGTCCGTGAAGCAAATCCGTCATGGACTTGTTCACGTCGGCATTTGCGCGAGCCCACACCTGGTTCACCTTCAGGGTAGAATTAGGTTCGTTGAATTCCGAAGATTCGTCCTTGATGGCGTTCCGGAGTTCGGGAGCAACCGCAGGGGCAAGGCCCGTGGCCCGCATAGCTCGGGTCACCACCGGAAGGCTTGCCGTCTTGCTGCCAGGAATACGGGGCAGGTTAATATAACCGAGGGCTACGGCAATGCCTGCCACAGGGATAAGGAACAGGAACATCCCTCCCTGGAACGCGACGCCTAAAAAAAGGCCCGCCACCATAAACAACACATTCGCCATCAACATCCAAAAACCTCTACAGCCTAAACGAGCGGTACAACATGGTAGAAGCCAAAGCCCCAAACACCAGGTGGCTTATCCAGGCACCCATGAAGGGAGAAAGGGCTCCGTTCTCGCCCATTTTCAGCCCAATCCGTTCTAGGATATAATAGCTAAAAACAAGCAGCAGGCCAATGCCGAATTTCTGGGAAAGCCCTCCGGAGCGGGTATAACGGTGGCAGAGGGCAGCACCAATCAAAAGCACGATCAGGTTCATCCAGTGGGCAGACCGCTTAAAGTACAGGGCAGTCTCCATAGCGCGGGTATCTTCGCCGGAGCGTTTCAGCACCTCGATACGCTTGAGGACCATCTTTGAGTCCATCTCGTCGGGAACCTGCCGCTCGTTGATCAGGTCTTCGGGACGAGTGCCGACCTTGTTCACCAGTTTTTCCTTGGCAAAGGGATGCACCGTCACGGAACCGTCTTTATCAAAAATTCTCTGGTATCCCCTTTCAAAAAGCCAGTAGCTAGCGTTTTCTTCTTCGACCCAGGTCACGCTCTTGGCGTCAAAACGTTCCACCAGGTGTCCTTGCTCACGCAAGAGCAACACCACGTCGCGACCCAGTTTTCTGTCGCCGGAATAATGCCTAAAGAACCAGCTGGCCCTTTCGCTATCGATAAAGGTAAAATTGCTTTTTTCCTTGATTCGCGGGTTCTTCTTTTTCTGGGCGTTGGTCTCCATGATTTCCAGGCGCTTGTGGTTCGCGTCGGGCAACCAGAGTTCGCTCATCTCGTAAGCCCCCAGAGAGACCAGTACGCCAAAGAAAAATATGGGCATCAGCGTGCGGAACGGGTTCTGCCCCGAACTCTGCATGGCACTCATCTCCAGGTGGCGGGTCATGTTGCCCACAGAGGCAAGGACCGCTATAAACAGCGCCACCGGAGTAATCAGGTAAAGAATGTAGGGCAAGTAGCTGATGTAGTAATCATATACCGACTGCACATCGCGGGTAAGCCAGGTCTTGATGTTGCCCACAAAGTCAATCACCACGAACATGAAGATGGCGCCCACCACCACGATGAGGAACATCTTCAAGAAATTGCGGATGAGATAGCGGGAAAACTTCATCCGAACCTCTTCGTGAACTTTTTGAAGAACCCACCCACGGCACGAACCGCCCTGAAGAACTTGGAATCTCCGGAGAATCGGTCGCGGACCATGGCCACCGTGATGAAAATACCGAATGCGCCGATAATGATGTTAGAAGCCCACATGGCAAGCTCAGGCGAAATAATCAGGCGGTCCGCCAGGTTCTCGCCGCCAATCAGGCAAATCCAGTAAATGACGAAAAAGGCAAGACTGTAGAGAATGCCCGTGCCGATACCGCCCTTGCGGGCCATGATTCCGAGGGGAGCTCCGATAAGCACAAAGATAAAGCAGGCAAAGGAGGTGCTGAACTTCTTGTGGATTTCAACCAGGTACTGGGCCTGGCGCTTTTCTTCCACCTCCATGCGCCCACGCAGGCGTTCCGTAGTGCGCAACACGCCCTGCTCCTGGGCGCGAACTCTGGGAATGACCCTGGAAAGTTGTCTGGAATCGTCGTTCACTATACCGCGGGCGCTATCGGGAACAATACTGTCGCCTTCCAGCAGGCGGCAGGTGACCAGAAGCGACGACAGGCGTGTACTTTGGGCGTAATCCGCCAGAGAATCGTAATTGTGCCTAGCCTCTTCCACAACGTCCATCATCATTTCCACAGGCATCTCGCGGTCGCTACGGTAGCTGCGGCTACGGCGTTCCAGACGGTCATCCACGTTTTCCATAGCAAGGTCCTGGGAATAGAACCTTATGCGGAAATAGTTTTCGGGATTGTCCGGGTCCACCATGTGGGTCTCGCCGCTTCGGAGCTTGAACATGAGAGTCGCACCATTATCTACGTAGTCCAAAGACGCGCTATCCGCATAGATAATGCGTGGCGACCCCCTGCGTTCCATTTCGTACACCTGAATCCCGTACAACGTTCCAGACACCTGGTCAATGCGGCTCACCCACAGTTGCACGTCGGGGAACTGGGTAATCAAACGGCCCTCGTCGATAAACACGTGAGGTTTCTTTCTGGAAACAGCGTTCATCAGCTCTACGGAGCGGTGGTTCGCCTCGGGCAGCACCCAGTTGTTGAACAGCACCATGAGTACCGCAATGAGCATGGCCACAAGCATCACCGGGCGCATCAGCGAAAGGGGCGACATTCCAGCCGCCTTTACCGCCGTGATCTCCTGGTCTCCTGAAAGCCTGCCAAAAGACATGAGGCAGGCCACCAGCACCGCCATAGGGATAGACAACGAAAGCATCCAGGCCAGGTTCAGCACGAAAATTTCAAGAACCGTCGACGCCGGGAGCCCCTTGGAAAGCACATTGTCCAGAATCTTCACCAGAAAGTCCACCACAAACAAAAACGTGATGCCAAAAAGAGCCGCCAAAAAGGGGCCTATCTGCTCTTTCAAGACATATCGGACTAAAATCATTTTTCCGGTGTATTTCTTTTTTCTAATTTGATAGCTGAAAATTAGAATTAACCAAAGAAAAAAAATGACCCTTTTCTCAAAGTCAGCCCCAATACTCTGTCTTTTTGCCCTGACTGCTTTCCTTAGTGGCTGTTCCTCGGACCGCGGCACAATAAGCCATACCGAATTCTGCCGGAACAAGCTCACAGCAGCTGAAGAACTTTTCAATAAACAGAAATACGGCAGGGCCCAGGACAAGCTAGAAGAAATAATCAGCCTATGCTCAGGCACGGGCGTTATGGAAAAAAGCAGTTTCCTACTAGCCCAAAGCTACTTCAACCTAGAAGAATGGATAGAAGCCCGTGGCGAGTACGGCTCATTCGTGGTGAATTTTCCAGGATCCTCCTATATCGAGGACGCCGAATTCCGCAAGGCTATATCCTCTTTCAACATAGAGTTCAAGGTGGCCCGCGACGAAACCAATACCACCACCGCCATGAAAGACTTTGAGCGATACCTTTTCAACTACCCCAACTCCCCCCTGCGAGATTCTGTCAAGTACTACCAGAACCTTCTAACCGAACGCCTGGCCGAAAAGGAATTCCAGACCGCACGGCTCTATTACCGTATGGACAAGTACCAGGCCGCCGTCATCTACCTCAAGGAATTCCTGGAAAAATACACGGTAAGCAAGCGTCGAAAAGACGCCTTCAAGATAATCGTAGATTCTTACATAGAGCTGGACCAGTTCGAACCCGCCCGCAGCTACCTCACCATGATGCAGGGTGAATTCGCGGGCGACGACGACATCGAAAAGATTGTCAAGAAAAACGAAAAGAATATAGCCAGCGCCGAAAAAGATTTCGAAAAGCGCATGAAAAAAGATTCCAAGAAAAAGAAAGAAGACAAAGAAGACAAGGAAATGACAAACTAGCCTTATGGTTTCCCTGGCAAAAAAGATTCTGTGTCTTGCATTCGTGCTTACGGTGGCATCCCTTGCGGAAACCGAAAACAGCACGGACATCCACGACAATTCCAGAATCGCCCTTTTTTTGCAACCGGGAATTTCCTTTCTCAGCTTTGACCAGCGGGAATACTTTCAAGACGCCATCGACACTATCCATCACGAATTCTTGACACAGGCGCTAGACAAGCGGGACAGCGCCAACGTGGCCAAGCAGGACTTTCAGAAGGTGAACTTCTGCTTCCCGGTTTATGCAGGACTGCAGTTCCAGTTGCGGCAAGACCATTTCGTAAGCGTTGGCGCAGGCTTCATATACGACAATGAATCCGTTGTACTTGTAGACCAAAACAACCACTCCCACAACTACAGCTACACCATCCAGGGGTTTCCGCTTTTTCTGGAATACCGGTTCGCCATCCCAGTGAACCTGATGTCCCTCAGTAACGAAAGCCTTTTCAGTATCGCCTTGCGTTGGTACTGGACGCTCCCCCACACCGAAATCTATACCAGCTGGGGCAAGCTTGCCGCAGAAACTCCCTTTTACGGTTCCGGATTCGGGCTCAGCATCGGCTACCTGCTGTTCAACTGGAAAAGCCTGTACATTTATGGCGACCTGGGGTACAGTTCCATTTCGGTCAAGTCCAAGAAACAGTATGCCGACATCGTGCCCAACGGCCCCGAAGAAAAAGCCAAATGGAATATCGGCGGAATCCAGCTGCAAATCCGTGTAAGCTTTGGTGCCTGGAACAAACCCGTGGTTATAGAAGATAGCACCGCCACACCAAAGGACGGCGCGACAGCCGATTCGGCAGGTGTAAAAAGCGCCACCACTGCGAAGGACGGCAGCGCCACCGCACAAGAAGGCACAACCGCAGGCAAGGAAGGTGCGACCATCGTTACAAAGGAAAGCGCCGCACCTTCAAGCGCCGAAAAGCAGCCGCCTCCAGAGGCAAAGCAGCCGGAGGCGAATCCCGCCACCAAGCCGGAGTAGGCCATGCACTACGCGGAAACACACTTCAAGTTCAGGCTGCCCTGGTCCCTGCTGTACAGGCCCTGGCCCGAAATTTTCACGGATGCGCCCTTCCAGTTTGTGCCGGGCAAAACTCCCCTGCTGTGGATTGTGGTGCGGGACGCCCACCGGTTCCCAGCCGCCATCAAGAGCCTAGAAATTTCGATCCGGCGCCTGGACGAAAACTGCCCCGACGAAACCCGGCGTTTTGACAACCTGGACCTGAAAGCGGATCAGCCCTTCCACTTTTTCCCCGTAGGAATCGGTGCGCTGGAACCCGGCCTCTACGAGATTTTCCCGAAGGTCGTTGCGTGCCGCAACGGCAAAGAACGAACCTTCCAGCGCTGGAACTTTCCGGGCCTGAAACCCTCGCCGCTGAAAATCCAGGTACTCCGGCACGAGCTTCCCAAACCCGAAGGATATGCCGCCGGCGAAATGCACTGCCACACCTACTACTCGGCAGACCACGTGGAATACGGCGCAAGTCCCGCCGTGATGCAGCAGGCGGCAGAGGCCGTAGGACTCGACTTCGTGAACTTTACGGACCACGCCTACGATTTCGCCTTCACCGTCGAAGACTACACCAAGGAAGCTCCTTCTGCATCGGCGCGTTTCCAGAACCTGAAAGACGAAATCGCCGCACTCCCCGCAAAGCCGCTCCTTATCGCCGGCGAAGAAATCTCCGCAGGCAACAGCAAGGGCGAAAACGTGCACATGACCGCCCTCGGGCCCAGCGCCTACCTGCCGGGCCTCGGCGACTGCGGCCGCTACTGGCTCAACAACAGGCCCACGCTCCCCATCGGGCGCATCCTCGAAATGACGGACGCGCCCTGCTTTGCCGCGCACCCCCTACAGCAAATGGGAGCGCTTGAAAAATTCATTTTCCGGCGCGGCTACTGGAAAACCGCAGACCTGCACCTAGACGCAAAGCACCCCGTTCGCGGCATCCAGTTCTGGAACGGCATCCGCGACGAAGGATTTAAACTGGGTCGCGCCTGGTGGATCGACGAGCTGGGCAAAGGAAACTTACTACTCCCCATCGGCGGAAACGACGCCCACGGCGACATGAACGACACCACCTTCGTGCGCCTGCCGCTTTTCTCCCTGGGGAACAACCGCCACCACGTCTTCGGAAAAGTCCGCACCGTCGTGAAAGGGGGAAGCCTCCCCCTCGCGTCCGCCCCTTGTCATCCCCGCGACCCTCTTTGTCATCCCCGCGACCCTCTTTGTCATCCCCGCGAAGGCGGGGATCTCCTAGCGGCTCCCGCTACCCCCTCTGCGGGGACACCCCGCAACGCCCCCTCGCCAAGCGTCATTCCGGCCCCCGAGCCGGAATCTAGCGGTAACAACCTCTCCTCCGCAGAATTGCAGCAGGCCTTCGCAGGCGACAACTGTTACATTACCGACGGACCCGCCCTCTGGTGGGAACGCGACGGTAGCACCGTAAAGTTCCACGCCCAAAGCACGCAAGACCTGGGTGGCGGATTCCGTTACATACGCATCTACAGGCGCCGCATTCTCGCAGGCGGCAAGTGGGCCGCCAAAGAAGAAATTTGCCCCGAAAGCCTCGTGGCCGCAAGCCAGAACGAGACTATCGAAGTGAGCACAGCGGGTTTGGCCTACCTCCGCGCCGAATGCGAGACCGCCAGCGGCCGCTACGCCCTTACCTCCGCCGCCCGCTGCAACTTGTAAAATTAATTTTTCTAGGCTTTTTTTGCCCTACATCTCCGTTTATATAAGAGAACACTAAAAGTGGAGATGAAAAATGGCAGACAGCCGAACAAACAAGAAAAATCACGACGGATTTTTCCGCTACATCTACTCTAAACCAGTCAACGCGAAAACCCTGCTGAACCTATCGCGTATGGTAAACGGGACTCTCAACGATATGCTCCAGGATGTCGATATGGATTCCTTGACCCTTCTCCCGGGATCCTACAGCGAAGTCAACGAAAAGGGAGAAGCCGACCTCGCCTTTAGAGCAAAAGTCAACGACGGTAGGGAGGTATTCGTGGGCATCCTGCTCGAACACAAGTCCCACTCCGACACACAGGTGCTTAACCAGGTGGGGCGCTACGCGTTCAACATACTCATCGGAAAAAACGATACGGATTTCCGGTGGTATCCGACAAAGGCAATTGTCATCTACAATGGGGAGCGTGGCTGGGATCCTCTGGCCGAGTACAGGAAACGAAACCACGCCAAGTTTCAAGGAAAAGACCTCCCATTCGAATTTGTCTTGGTGAATCTTGCAGACCTGGACAATGATTCCTGCCTAAACGATGACAACATAGAGGCTGGTGTCGGAGCACTGGTTATGAAACACGCATTCAACAAAAAGTGGTTCTCCGATATGGCACAGCCCCTTGGCGAACGGTTGCAGGAACTCGGGAACGAGGGTAAGGCTGTTTTCTTGAACAAAATGAAATTATATTTAGGGGAGTACTACCTGAACAAAAAAGACTGGGAGGAACTAGATATGGCATTCAAGAGCATAGGACAACATCTCGGGTTTGTCAGTGTGGCAGACCAGTGGCGCGCCGCCGAGCGAGCAGCACGACGTAAGGGGCTGAAAGAGGGCCGAGAAAAAGGTATGGAGATGGGTATGGAAAAGGGTATGGAAAAGGGTATGGAAAAGGGTATGGAAAAGGGTATGGAAAAAATGATTGCATTTTTCCAATCCAAGGGTGTTTCCAAGAAAATAATAGCCGAGGCGATGGCCTTAAAAAAATAACAGTGATAAGACTTTTGCCAGACAAAAAAAGAGGCCGTTTTCACGGTCTCTTTTTGATTTAAGATTCGGTGCGGTTATTCGCTACTCGGCGTCCTTTACGCAACGGACGGGGAAACGACTCTTTTTACTTGTCCCGTATTTTCCGTAGTTTTCTTCAGTAATGGGATAGTCAGTACTACCGTTGTAGATTCTTTTATCATGGTTAAACACTTTCGCATCTTCGTCGTCGTCCTCTGTTGAGGACCACCAGCTAACATCGGCGGAGGCCTTAGTCAAATTCAGTCCCGACAAATTCTGCCCCAGGCTATATGTATTTTTATTCGAGAGGAAGGCGGCACGTTCAATGAACATCTGCCTGCGATTGACAACATTGGTTCTATTAAAGCCATTTTCCACCAAGGCAATCATCTTGCCCCACTCCTTTATGTTGGGCAAATGCCAGCCATCGGGGCAGATGCCCTGCACCGTGTCAGGAAGGGCAGCATCGCACACTGCATCGCTATAACATCCAGACGCATTATTCAGTGCCTGCAGCCACGTATAGCGTTCTCCAAAGGTCTCGCAGGTATCCGCATCGGCACTTTCATTAAGGCATATACTCGTGTCAGCGGCGTCACTCCCCCTAAACCTGTACTGCAAATCCTCGGCAAGCCATGTCTGGTCACCAAGGGTCACGGTATGGTAGGTAAAGCCAGGTGTACGGGGATCCACAAATGTGCCGTCTTCGCCCCTTATGGCATCCAGGTGCTTTTTCCAGTCGGACTTGCTGAACGTCTGTCCATCGCAACCACCGTAGGAGCCGAACTGGTAAACGGCAAACTTGTTCTCGTAGGTGCCCACAGCCTCGCCACCCACGGCCTCAACATAGACGGCACTAATGCCACCCATGACTGCACGCACGTTCACGCTGTCAATAACGGACTCGAAGTCATCAATGGAAATATCCACGACAGCCTCCTCGCCTTCTTCCGTAGCGGGGATTTCGGCCCTGACAAAGCCAGAATCACCCTTCAGGAGCAAGACCATGGCGCTATCCGAGGAGTAGGTGAGGCAGAAGCCGCCACCCTGCGCGATATCAGCGATGTTCTTACCAGAAACATCGAACTTCAGTCCCACAAAGGGGCGGTAGTTGTCTGCGGACACCTCTATTGCCTCGGACACAGTGACCGTAGCCGTACCCGCAATGGCGGCAGTCAGGAAAAACGCTACACTGTCAAGGGCCGTACCGGTCGGCACCCATGTTTCATCGCCCTCCCAGCGCACAAGCTTTCCTGTCGCCTTAGTGCCAAATTCGTCGTTGTAAATCGTCCGAGGGTAGGACCCACGCCAAAGGGGACTAAAAGTTTCATTTTGATAAAAATTCTTCCAGACATCAAACGTACTGTATGTGTTCGAAGCATAAGACGTCATACTCCGCACATATGTGGAATCGCCGCACTCAAAGAGCACCACGTCACCCGCCTCGTACTTGACAAAGCAGCGGTCCGCATCGGGTACAGCGTCATCGCCATCCTTACCCTTGCCACCCGGTTCACCCGCCTTGCCGTTTTCGGCATTGGAACCGGCCTTGCCAGGGTCACCCTGGGCGCCCTTCTTGCCGTACTGCAGCACGCTCTTTTTGCCGTTGCAGGTGATTTCAACGCCTGTACCGTCAGAGAGTTCTTCGGCAGTGCAGCTGGTCTTGCTAGAGGTGCCCGCATTACTGCCAAAACCGGACTTACTGATGTTCACCCAGTTCTTGGCCGTGCATATATAGACATCCTGGCTAGAAAGCAGGGTGGCAAAATAGCCCTCGTAATCGGCATCGCACTTGGGGAAAGCCTCTTCGCTTTCGTATCCCTGGGTGGTTACCGGGTCGTTGTCGGTCACATCGTCGCCGCAAGCGGCAAAGAAGGCGAGGGCCAACATAGATCCTATCGCAGCGCTACGCTTGCTCCAGGATGACACTATAGAACCAGAATTTTTCATAGTAAACTTTCTCATTTTTCAACCCTCCTTATTCTGCAACCGCATCTTGGATGCAACGGACAGACCGACCAGTGCTCTTGCCCCAATAATCCCTTATAATTTCGGTTCCATTAAAATATAGCGTCCACGACCACAGTTGACTAGCACCGACAGAGGCGTTGGAGGAGGTCCACAGATAGAAGCGCTCCAGATTGGTAACAGATGTGTAGTTAGCCGTAGAACCTGTGCTATCTATGGAAAACCCGAGCCAGTTGAGACCGTCCGCGGTATCCCCTGCCAAAGCGGCATAGACCAGCGCGCTGTACTTGCCGCCGTAACTGGCTATGCTCAACAGGGTGTCTATTTCATCCTTGCTTGGCAAGTGCCAGCCGTTGGGGCAAATGCCCTGCACGGGAGCCTCGGCGGTGCAATTCACGCCATTACCACACACATTGTAGCCGAGGTCGGTACTATCCTTGCCGCTGAGCTGTGCAGCGCTGTCCATGGCAGCAGCCCAGCTGTAGAGACAGCCCTTAGCAGCCAGCTCTTCGGGGTCCGTGGGGCACAGCGCCATTGAGGTACCACCAACGGACGTGGAGTCGTAGGGAATCCGCAGGTTCTCGGCCATCCACACCTGGTTGCCGATTTTCACCGTCTTGTAGATTTCCGGGTTTGTCGGGTCAATTCGACCGTCTTCCAGGTCCGGCGTCGCTTCGCCCTTGGCTTCCTGAATCTTGGCCTTGATGGCAGCAATAGTCTCGAACTCGCCACCACAGCCGCCAAACTGGCCAATCTCGTAGAAGGCAAAGTTGTTCTCGTAGGTGCCGGCCTCAAGCCCACCAGCAAGAACAACATAAACCTGCCAAGCAGTTTTCATAATGTCGTCAAGAGAAACATTCTCACCGTCGGGAATAAACTGGCTAGCCATAATGTCCACCGTGGTCTTTTCGGTAGCGGGGTCAAGGGTTACACGCGCCATCGAGTCCTTGGCAGCCCAGACTATGACATCCATGGCTCTCTCGGAGGTGTAGGTGAAACAAAGCCCACCCATTTCGGTCGCAAACGGAGCGTTCTGCATTTCCAAATAAAGCCCCACAAAGGGTTCGATACCCAAGGTGTCGTTTGGCGTTGCACCAGCCTCCACCACCATGGTCGCCTTTCCCGCAAGGGCATCATTTTTGAGCAGCGCTTCGTTACCGTAGTTTCCATAGTTCAGGGGGGATTTTAACCCTGCGTCCCCTTCCCAACGGACCAGGGTACCGTTACCCTTGGCGTCTGTACCACTTTCATGGGCGGCAATGTAAAAATCTACCGCATCATTATCCAGCACATCAAGCAACACATGACCAAGCTTGTAAGGTTGCCACGGTAAAATCTTTGCTTTACTTCTGTCCGCAATGTTCTGCACATAGGTAGAATCACCACATTCAAAGATAAGCACGTCATAGGCATAGTATCGGGTCACGCAAAGGCCGGAATCCAGGGTAAGATCCTGGCCATCTACACCCTTAGGGCCGGATTCGCCATCCTTGCCCTTGTTACCGGGAGTACCGTCATCGCCCTTGTCACCGGTTTCGCCCTTGGCGCCGTTCTTGACCACCGCCAGGGAATCGCCACCGCACACCACCTTGAAACCGCTCTTGTCGGCAAGTTCTACGGTGGAGCAGGTAAACTGGTCCGCCGTAGAATCCTTGGTGACGGCAGACTTGCCGTTCACGACAGGCTGCCAATTTTTCTGGGTGCAGAAATAGATCTCGCCCTTAGAGGGGATTGTGGCAAACATGCCGTCGTATTTTTCGCCGCAAGTTGGCAGGTCTGCCTTGTCGGCATAGGATTCTGCCTTGACCACGCTGTCGTTGGTCACATCGTCACCGCAGGCGGCAAAAAAGGCGAGGGCCATCATGGATCCTATCGCAACGCTACGCTTGCTCCAGGATGACACTACAGAAACAGAATTTTTCATAGTAAACTTTTTCATTTTTCAACCCTCCTTACTCTGCAACCGCATCTTGGATACAACGGACTGACAGCCCAACGCTGGAATCCCAAATATTATTCGCATCTATAGAGAACGGATTAGAGGGCGCATCAAAGCGGAACATGTATTTCCAAGCAATAACATTGCTATACTGATCCGAAGTCCAAAAATAGAAATTGTACGGGTAATCTATTGCAGAGAAATCCTGTGTCATGCCCACACCTTCTTGTGCCGAGAAGCCGAGCCAGTTAATGCCATCTGCAGTATTCCCGGCCAGGGCATAGAACACCATTAGAGAATCTTTGATTTCCCCACCATTCGAGACCACATCCAGCAAGGTCTCAACTTCGGCCTTGCTGGGCAGATGCCAGCCGTTGGGGCAGACACCCTGTACAGGTGCTGTCACCGCACAGGAGTCCCCATAGCCACACACATTGTAGCCAGGATCCGTACTAGTCTTGCCGCTGAGCCTTCCCGCGCTGTCCATGGCGGCAGCCCAGCTGTAGAAGCAACCAAACTTGGCAAGGGAGTCGGCAGTCGAGGGACACCGCGCCATCTTCTCGCCAGTTACAACATCGGGGTCCTCATCCTGCTCGGCAGACAAATAATCATAAGGAACTCGCAGGTTCTCGGCCATCCACACCTGGTTGCCGATTTTTACCGTCTTGTAGGTATTAGTAACACCACGGTTATCCACAAGGTCCGGCGTCGCTTCGCCCTTGGCTTCAAGGATCTTGGCCCTCACCTCAGCCCTCCTCTCATGGGAGGCATCGCACTGGCCATAGGCACCGAATTCATAAATAGCAAAGGTATTCTCGTATTCCCCTGGTTCAAGGCTACCCACCGCCTTGATATAGATTGTCTTTGCATTGTTTACGATATCAACCAGGTCAACGCTTTCGCTATCGGGAACAAATTCAGTTGCGCGAATATTTGCCACGGAAACATCCCCGGCAGCCGCAACGTTGGCCCTCGCCACCTTGCCATCGGTATTCACGACAATGACCTGCATGGAATCCGTAGCAGTGTAAGTAAGGCAAACGCCGACCCAATCTGCCAAGTACTTTACACTATAAAAGTTCAAGGATGCTCCTACCAGCGGTTCCAATTCGGCAAATTCGAACATCCCGGCACCATCGCTCACAGTCAGTGTCGCCGTGCCAGAAATGGCGAAGGTGTTTAGAAGCGAGGCTTTAGACAAGGTATAATCCCAGGTACTGTCCCCTTCCCAACGTTCAATCTTGCCTTCGCTCTTGTCTGCAACCCTACTCTCCAGATGGACTCCCTGAAACTCGCCAATTTTACCATTCCACCTATCTCTAAAAAATTCTTGCAGAGAATCTGCACTCCAAAGGGCGGCATTGACAGATGTTTCACCCGACATATTCACAGGGTACAACCGCCCATCGCAATCGTAGATGACGATGCCGTAGCCATAGTCCTTGGCGGAGCAGTAGGTGGAATCCAGCTCGAAATCCTTGCCGGGAGCACCCTTTGTACCATCGGAACCCTTCTTGCCGTCGTCGCCGTCTTCGCCGTCGGCTCCCTTCTGGCCCTGTTCGCCCTTAGCGCCGTTCTTAACCACAGCCACAGACTTGCCGTTGCAGAGCACCTCTACGCCGGTACCGTCTTCAAGGGCCTTGGCGGTGCAACCCTCGGTCTTTTTGCTCGAACTATCGGTGGCGGACTGAACAGATGCTGCCACAGGGAGCCAGTCAAAGCTGCTCCCGTCCTGGGCACAAATCAAAATCTGCTTCTTGTCGGCAACCGTCGCGAACTTGCCGGCAAAGTCCTTGTTACAGTCCGGCAGGGAGTCTTCCGTAGCAAAGGTCTCTGCCTTTATAATGTCCGTATTGGTCGTCTCGTCACCGCAGGCGGTCATAAGGACCGTAAACCCCGCGGCAAGGCTCATGGCCAAGAGCCGTTTCTTCATATTGTTCTCCTTGTTTTGGACTAGGGAGTCCTTGTTCCTATGGTCGGAAATGTAGGAAAAAAGTCCCAGAAAAAATAAGTTTTTTGTAGGAAACGCCGAAAAATTGCCCGGAATCACATCTTTGAGACGTTATGCAAAATTATTTTTACAATTTTAGGCCATTTGTCATTCCCGCGACCTGTGGTGAGCAGAGTCGAACCAAGGCGGGAATCCGATGGAAGACGTACATTCGTCATGTTCGCGCAGGCGAACATCCACTGGAGTATAGCAAGCAGATCCTCGCCTCCGCGAGGATGACGATGGAGAAAGAACGCGGGGATGACGAGGGAAGGGTGCAAGCAGATCCTCGCCGGAGCCTGCCCTGAGCAAGGCCGAATGGGCGGGGATGACGAGGGAAGGGTGCAAGCAGATCCTCGCCGGAGCCTGCCCTGAGCAAGGCCGAATGGGCGAGGATGACGAGGGAAGGGGTTACCGTCCGGCGTGCATCTTCTTTTTGCACTCGTACATGGAGGCGTCGGCGCTGTGGAGCATCTCGTCCATGTCCTTATAGACCTCGCCGGAATAGGCGATGCCGTAGGCAAAGGAGACCTTCTGATCTACGATGGTGATGTCGCCCACCGCCTTTTGCATGCGTTCTGCACAAATTAAAGCTCCCGCCCTGTCGGTATCGGGGCAGAGCACCATGAATTCGTCGCCCCCCATACGGAACAGCACGTCGGATTCGCGAAGCAGGTCCTTGCAGGCCTTGACCACGGCACGGAGCAACAAATCTCCCGCCTGGTGCCCGAACTTGTCGTTTACCGCCTTGAGGCCATTTAGGTCAAAATAAACCATGGAGAAATGCGTTCCATAGCGCTTGCTGCGGGAGAACCATTCGCGCAGGGTGTAAATGGCGTGCCTACGGTTATAACTCTGGGTCAAGTCGTCGGTGAGGGAAATGTCGCGCAGGTACTTGAGGGTGCGGCAAAGCCGGATATGCACATTAATACGGGCCAAAAGAATTTCAGTAGGAGAATGCTTGCCCACAAAGTCAGAAGCTCCTGCATGAAACCCCTTGGTAATGCTGTCCGGGTCTTCGCGGCTGGTAAGGAAAATGATGGGCAGGTCATCCAGAGCATGCCCCTCACGAATACGCAAGCACACCTCGTAGCCGTTCAGGCTCGGCATATTGATGTCCAGGAGCACCAGGTCGAAGGTGTCCTTTTCCAGAAGGGCTAAAGCCTCTTCGCCGGAGGTGGCGGATATCACCTTGTAACCCACCTGGGTCAACAGTTCCCAGTTCTTTTTCAGGATTTCGGCACTGTCATCTACAATAAGGATTTTTTCTTCGATCATTGTACTCCCCTATAAAAATTCCAAGGCAGGCGACTTTTCGACCAGGCCAAGCTTTGCGGCATACCCGAAAAAGCACTCCAGGGATTTTTTCCGTTCGTCTGTAAAATGATAATCTATAATTTTATAGTAATCCAAAAGTTTATTCATTTCCAGATTTGCAGGAAATCTGGAAATCCAGCGGGCAAGGGCGGCAACGGGGTCGGCTCGGAAAGACTCTACGCTTTTTTCCGTTTCTTGTAGGTATTGCTCCAGGACGGGCCGAAGCTCGGTTTTTAAAGCCGACTTCTCGATAATCCACGCCCCAAATACAAAAGGCATGCCCTGCCAGTCCTGCCACAAAGTTCCCAAATCGTAACTGAGGGGGAACCGACCGCGTTCCGCTTCTTCTAGAGCTAGGTCCCCGATAAGCAGGCAGGCATCGTCGGTGGCTTCGGCGGCAAGGCCGCCGGTATATTCGGCACGCACCCGGTAACGTTCCGAAAGCAGAATTTTCAGCAGGGCCACCGAGGTCTGGCTCTGGGAGGTAAGCCGCACCGTCTTGCCGTCAAGGTCTTCGATGGGAAACCTGGAAAAAAGCTTTACGGAACGGACCTCGAAGGAGCAAGAGGTACAAAGCCTGGGCGACAAGACAAAGGCGCCCGGTTTCTGGGCAAAGGTAATCGAAGAGGCCGGGGACAAGTGAATCGCGCCTTCCCTGAGCCCCCTGCTATGCACGCTAGGCGGACCGTCTACAAAACGCACGCGGGGGAATTCCTGCTCACGACCCAAAAAGCCGTGAAAGAACGGCGCACAGACCAAAAAAGGAATTCGACCCACCAATAAATCCATGGAAAAAAAATTAACTTTTGGCGGTGGCGTTTTGTAGGCCGCAAAACAATTAACCGAAAAATAAAAGATATTGGCTAAGGAATAATGGCTGTATTTCACGTGAAAAAGACGTCCCTGGGCGAAGACAAGACCAGTCTCGTGTTCAAGGGCAAGATTATTGAAGGGCCCATCAGCAAGGGCATGACCATGGAAATCCCCGTGACGGGCGAAACCGTGATCAAGATGAAGATTTACGATGTGGTCCAGTTCGACAAGCAGAAGGACGAAGACAAGAAGGTGGGACTGGTGGTTGACTTTTACAACCTGCCCGACGACATGGAAGTGGTCCAGGACCTGAACATCGCCGACGAAGACCTGAACATCGTCAACGAATAACTTTACGCCGTCAATTCCGGCGGCATAACCAACAGAGCAAAAGATGAAAAAAGAAAGGCTACGGGGAGTGAATTTGGGTGGCTGGTTCAGTCAAGTGGACTGTATCGAAGAAAAGGACCCTGTAGGTTTTCCGGGGCTCGTGCCCCACATCGAGACTTTCCTCGGGGTGGAAGACTTCAAGCGCATCCGCGAGGCGGGGTTCAACCACGTGCGCCTGCCCGTGGACTACTTCAACCTGTTCGAGACCGACGACGCCAGCAAGCCAAGCGAAGAAGTGTTCGGCCTCCTGGACAAGGCCCTCAAAGAAATCCAGGCCGCAGACCTGGACGTGATTCTGGACCTGCACAAGTGCCCCGGTCACGACTTTCACCTAGGGTGCTCTACGGAACAGGCTTTCTTTGCAGACCCTGCCGCCCGTAAAAAGACCTGCGACATCTGGGCCTACATGGCCGAACGCTACAGCGGCGAGTCCCGCGTGATGATGGAACTTTTGAATGAACCCGCCGGAAGCGATTCCAAGGTATGGGACAAGGTGAAGGACGAAATCTTCTGGGCTATCCGCAAGCACGCTCCCAAGAACACCATCGTGGTGGGCAGCAACAAGTGGAACAGCGCCAAGGAATTCGAGTTCCTGACCCCCATGGACGACGACAACGCCATTTACAGTTTCCACACCTACACTCCGGTGACATTCACCCACCAGGGTGCCGCCTGGATTCAGGACCCGTTCTTCCACATCGAGCGCCCCTGGCCCGGTGACTACGCCGCTCCGCAGGGAGATGCTGAAACACGCCTGAACGTGGAATACGGCAAGTGGGACAAGGCCCGCTTGCAGGCGAGCATCCAGAACGCCCTGGATTTCCGTGCCAAGTACGACCTGCCGGTCAGCTGCAACGAATTCGGCGTGTACGTGCAAGTGCCCCGCAAATACCAGCTTGCCTGGATGCAGGATTTCCTTGACATTCTGCGTGAAGCCGACGTGGGCTTTAGCTACTGGAACTACAAGAACCTTGACTTTGGCCTGGTATCGAAGGGCGAGTCACTGCACAATAGCCTTGCGCAGTACAACAACCCGGAACGCCTGGACAAGGAACTGATGGAGATGCTTGCCCGCGGGTAATTGAACTCACGGGAAGGGCTAAAATGGACTGGATTGCAAGCAAAAAATGTTCGGCGGCTGATGCCGCTGCAATGATTGAAAACGACGATATCCTGGGCATTTCGGGTTTTACGCTTGCCGGATACCCCAAGGCGGTACCAAGCGCGCTGGCTGCTCGGGCCGAAAAGCTACACGGCGAAGGCAAGCCCTTCAAGGTGTCGCTATTCTCGGGAGCCTCTACCGGCGACAGCTGCGACGGTGCGCTGGCTCGGGCAAACGCCATCGACTTACGCATGCCCTACCAGAGCAATCCAAGCCTTCGCAAGGCCATCAACGACGGTTCTATCCGTTACATAGACGCCCACCTGGGCAAAATGGGTTACCTGGTCCGCACGGGAGCCGTGCCGACTCCGAAAATTGCCGTCATCGAAGTAAGCGCCATTTTGCCCGATGGCCGTGTGTGCCTTTCTACCTCCGGCGGAAATTCCGTCTGCTATCTGGAACGCTCCGAAAAGATTATCCTGGAGTTGAACACCCGCCTGGGCGACAGCTACATGGGCATCCACGACAACGCCCTGCCGGAACTGCCTCCACACGCAAAGCCTCTCGCCATTTACAGCGCAGGCGATCGCGTTGGAGAAGACCTTGTAAAGATTGACCCGAACAAGGTTATCGCCATCGTAGAAAATTCCGGCTACGACGAAGTGACGCCCTTCGTAGAGCCCGACAGCGTTTCTACCAACATCGCCGAACGTATTCTGGACTTTATCCGATTCGAAGAATCCAAGGGTAGGCTCCCTAAAGGTATGGCCTACCAAAGCGGCGTGGGCAAGGTGGCCAACGCCGTACTCACCGCCATGGCAAACGACGAGCGCCTGGGACAAATCGACATCTTTACCGAAGTCATTCAAGAAGCGGTTATTCCCCTGCTGAAAAAAGGCAAGCTGGGCGTAGCTAGCGGAACGGCTTTAACGCTTTCCCAGGGTGCGCAAGATGAATTTATCCGTAATGCGGCTGACTGGAAAAAGCATTTTGTCATTCGGCAGCAAGAAGTAAGCAATAGTCCCGACGTAATCCGTCGTGTTGGCGTCATCTCCATGAACACCGCCCTAGAAGCGGATATTTTTGGAAACGTGAACAGTTCTCTCGTGTGCGGGTCTTCTATGATGAACGGCATCGGCGGAGCGGCGGACTTTGCAAGGAACTGCGCTCTCGGATTTTTCTTGACGCCGTCGGTAGCCAAGGGCGGTGCCATTTCTAGCATTGTGCCCTACGTGAGCCATGTGGACCAGACGGAACACGACACCCAGATTTTTGTGACGGAACAGGGACTTGCAGACTTGCGTGGCCTTGCCAGCGAAGAGCGGGCAAGGCTTATCATCAAGGAATGCGCCCACCCTGATTTCAAGGAACCGCTCACGGACTTCTTGGAATACAGCCTGAAGCACGCCAAGGGCGTGCACATGCCCCTTGCGCTGAGCAGGGCCTTCGAGATGCACAATCGCTACCTCGAAACCGGCAAGATGCTACCGTAAACGGGACATCCTCGTCCTTCCGCTTATGAGCCTGCCCCGGATTTATTCCGGGGCCATCCTCGCGTCCTTTCCCTCGTCATCCTCGCGTTCTTTCTCCATCGTCATCCTCGCGGAGGCGAGGATCTACTTGCATCTCTCCAGCGGATGTTCGCCTACGCGAACATGACGAAAGCCGTTCCTTCGTCATCCTCGCGGAGGCGAGGATCTGCTTGCATCTCTCCAGCGGATGTTCGCCTACGCGAACATGACGAATGACTACCCTCCAGCGGATTCCCGCATGCGCGGGAATGACGAAAGACTTTCCATCGTCATCCTCGCGTCCTTTCCTTCGTCATCCTCGCGTCCTTTCCTTCGTCATCCTCGCGAAGGCGAGGATCTGCTAAACATTCACAAACAAATCGTCCCAATTGGGATTAACTGTATTGATGAGCCGTTCCTTCCATTCTCGATTCCAATGTTTCAGTTGCTTTTCTCTAGCAATAGCGTCATTTACAGACTGGAACTTTTCAAAATAGACCAAGCGATTCACATTATACTTGGCCGTGAAGGCACAAGGGTCGAACTGTGACTTGTGTTCTGTCATCCTTCTTTTTAAATCGTTTGTAACACCGATGTAGAGGACGCTTTTCTTGTGATTTGTCAAGATGTAAGTTGCAAAGGGAGTTATATCGGTCGCGGTTTTCATGGCGGTATTATACAAAATGCAGATGACAAAAGCAAATTTTAGGGAAGATAGCGGATGTTCGCCTACGCGAACATGACGAATGACAGCCCTCCAGCGGATTCCCGCCTGCGCGGGAATGACGAAAGACTTTCCATCGTCATCCTCGCTCCCTTCCTTCGTCATCCTCGCGCTCTTTCTCCATCGTCATCCTCGCGGAGGCGAGGATCTACTTACATCTCTCCAGCGGATGTTCGCCTACGCGAACATGACGAATGACTTTCCGTCGTCATCCTCGCTCCTTTCCCTCGTCATCCTCGCGGAGGCGAGGATCTACTTACATCTCTCCAGCGGATGTTCGCCTACGCGAACATGACGAATGACTACCCTCCAGCGGATGTTCGCCTACGCGAACATGACGAATGACTACCCTCCAGCGGATGTTCGCCTACGCGATCATGACGAGAAAAAAGAACAGTCGGTTTATACAATCAGCGTAAACCGGTCCACGGTGCGGCCATCGGAAAGCGTCACCGTGCTTTCAAAGTCCGACTTTTTGCGGACCCAGAGCGTTCCCTTGGGGTGATCAGGCGTCTCGTATTCGCTGCGGTAAATCACCAGAGGTTCCACCGTCTCGCAGTCCAAGGCGATTTCCATCACGGTATAGACCATGGTCTCTTTCTTGTAATGGCGGTAGCGCCTGCCTTTTTCTGCAACGGACATAAAATCCCGAATTACTTTTCCAAAAAGTTCAGCAAGGCGTCCATGCGGGAGTTCACATCCTTGCGGCCCAAGTTGTAAAGCTTCACCAATTTGGACTTGTCCTTTTCCAGGCGAGAAATGTGCATGGCCTCGCTGGGGCGAAACACGAATACCTTCCCCGCTTTCTCCTTTTCAGCAATCAGATCCAAACAGGCGTTGTAACGCTCATGCCTGTTGGCCGCCGCCTCTATAAATTTCGGATACTTGCGGTAGAGCAGCTTGAACAGGGGAATCATGGAGTTGGGCTTCTTGCGGAAACCTTCCGGCTGGGTCAGCAAAATCACGATTTTCTCGAAACCCTTCTTCTCCATAATCTCAAAGGGAATGCTGTCGGCGATACCGCCGTCCAGAAGTTTCATGCCGTCCACTTCTACAATGTGGCTCATCAGCGGAAGCGACGCCGAAGCGCGAATCACGTTCATGTCGTGCTCTTCGCGATAGTCCATGACCCGCAGGTATTCCGCGCCGCCCGTTTCCAGGTTGGAACTGCAGGCATAAAACTCCGTTGCCTTGCAGGCCTCGGCAAACTTTTCCATGTCGAAGGGGTCAATCTCGTAGGGAATCTGTCGGTAACAGTAGTCCACCTCGAAAAATTCACCCGTGCGAATCAGGTTTCCCCAGCCCATGTACTTACTGGACTTGGAATGCACTGTATCGATGCGGAAGTTTCGGCCAATCTGTTCTGACAAGAAACTGCACAGGTGGGTTACGCCGGCAGAGGTGCCGCAGGCACCGCCAAAGCGCAGTCCCAGCTCGTTGAAGACATCCAGAATGCCCCCTGTGTAGGCGCCGCGCATTCCGCCGCCTTCCACAACCACTGCCACTTTCTTGTACATCATGGGCTACAATCTAGAAATACTTTCGAGCCATTGGTAATCCTTCGGGTGGCTTACGAACCTTTCAGGGTGCTTGCGGTTCAGTTCCAGAAACTCCGGCACCGTCATCCACACGAAATCGTCCACCTCGCCGGGCTGCGGTACCAGATGGCGGGCCTCTTCGTCGGTAAGCGTTATTTTGTATGTATCGTAATATTCGTTGTCGAAATAAGTGCCGTCGTTCAAGACACTTTCGTGGGTCGCTTCAAAGAGGTATTCCAAATCACCTGAATTTTTATGGACACCTAATTCCTCTTTCAGTTCTCGGACGGCGGCATTCCGGCTGGTGTCGCCAGCAGAGATGTGGCCCGCGCAGCTAGTATCCAGAAGGTTCGGGTTGTTCTCCTTCAGGTGGCTGCGAAGCTGGAAAAGTACACGGCCCTTTCCATCGAATGCCCAGATATGGACCGTGCGGTGCCAAAGCCCTTTGGCGTGAACCTCTGTACGCCCGCAAGAATACCCTGCCGGGCTGCCGTCAGGGTTCAGGATGTCGATTTGTTCTTCCATAGGGGGAAATATAAAAAGGAGATGCCCGCCTGCGCGGGCATGACAATAAAGGGTGCGGGTTTGACTAACCTACGTCATGGCGGCCTTGAGCCGCCATCTAGATCACCTTACTTCCCGTAAATCGCCTGGAGGGCACCCGCCAAAAAAGCCAGGGGCGCATTCCAGTTAATAGCCACCTCGTTGGTAGCATAGCTGCAGCGGTCATCCAAGTAAGCTAGGGCAGGCTTGTCGGCAGCGGCGTAGTTCGGGCACTTCCAATGCTCCTTACCTTCCAGGTCAATATCTTGCTTACCCAGGTGAGGACCACCCACCAACATGCCTGGCACCGGATCGTCTACAAAGTCCGATTCGCTGGGGCGATGATGCGGATTGCGAGGACTGCGGAACCCGAATCCCGTCACGTAGGTAATGTCCATGGGGTTTCTGCCAAGCAAGTAATCCAAGCACTGCTGGGCGCCATCCAGATAGCTCTTGTCGTTTGTCAAAAGGTAAGCTTGCAGCAGAACAATGCCATTGTTAGCCACGGCACTGTTGCTGCCCCAGTTCCAGTTCCAAGGGTGCATCGGGAGCCTGTAAGCACTGGTATCGCCAATTGCGCGCAAGCTGTTCGCTTCGTCCATCAAAATCTTCTTCGCAACACCGGCAAGGCTATCCCCGAACACCTTGGGCGCAAACGCTACGCGAAACACCGCAAGCATATTCAAGTCACCCCACCAGGCGCCATTGGGAGTAAAGGGATTTGCCTTCAGATCATCCAGATAGCCGGCAGCATTTTTATCGACCTGGGCGCCTGCGGCCACCTTCGCATTGTAAAGCTCCGCAGCCGCAAAGCGGAACTCATCCTTGCCGTCTTCGTTACCGGGAGCGTAACTGCCTGTCTGCACGTCGGCAGGCTGTTTGTAGAACATCTCGGGGTTCTTCTTCGCCCAGGCATAAGCAGCTTCAGCCGCCTTGAGCATCTTGTCGGCATAGGCCTTGTCAAAACTCCGGTATACCACGCTGGCCTGGGCCATCACACCTGCAAAGTCCAAAGCCGCCGTAACGCTTTTCAAAACAGCATAGCGAGGAGCAGTATCCTTCTCGGGAGAAACACTCCCACAGAACTTCAAGGACGAAACCTTATGGAATATACCGCCGTCCTTGTCCTGCATAGTGAGCATCCAGTCCAGATTATAACGGACCTCTTCCAAGAGCAAAGGCAGCTTCGGGAATTCCCTCGGCACATTCCAGCTCAGCGTATCGGCAAACTTGGGAAACTTCTCGTACAGATCCAGGAGGGTCCACACCGTAATGCCGGAATTCACAATGTACTTGCCGTAATCACCAGCATCGTACCACCCGCGAGGAGACTTGATGACCTTGCCCGCACCCTTGCCGCCCGTGGCCTTGTCAGTGCCGTAGACGATAACCTTATCGTCCATGTGGCCCGCTGCACGGACCCACTTGTCGGCGTAAGGGGCCTCCAGAGGCATGCTGGCCCGCTGGTAATAGAACCACTTGAGGCTCGCCTTGGTGACACTCTCATAGACATTCTTGCCCACGGTAATGGGGTTGCCGATGTATGCTCCAGCGCGGAACAGGCGGTAAGTACCTGGGGTCTTTACCGCAGAGATGTCGAACACCTGAGTCTCTTCGCCACTGTATTCCCACTCGAGCACGTAAGGGGCTGCGAGTTTCAATACAGTCTTCCCGTTCAAATCCCGGACTTCAAGCCCGCTGGCATCATTACCGGGAATCACCACCTGCTTTTCGGCTTGGGGAGCATAGCCCAGCTGATTCATCAAAGGCCCGGCAAAGGCCGTAGCAGAACAAAGGGAAACAACTACGGCTGACAATGCTGCCGTACTTACGCTAGAAAGGAAACTTTTGCGGGTATTCATGGCCAGAATATACCTAAAAAAGGCACTTTCCTGTACCCACTCTGCCAAATTTCCTGTTTTCCCTTGAAAACAGGGACGGGCAAAAAACAAAAATGTAGAAACTATACTCAAAACCGGCCCGTTTTTTCTAACTTAAAATGAGGAGGGCCTTTGTGAAAAAAAGTCTGTTTCTGTTTAGCCTGATAGTTATACTCTCTTCCGAAGCCCTTGCATACGAATCCGAACGCATATTAAATGCGACGGTATCCGACGCTCCAGAAGTACATGGTTCCAATACGACACAAGAACCTTATTCGTCAATGTGGCGAGTCAGTGGGAAAGTGATTGGTGCAAAAGAAGAGAAAATCGACGATAAGGAGCGGACTTATGAAATAGGAGGCGTAGAAGGATCCGGAAAAATAGACTATTTGCACAAAAGTGGAACCCTTATATTTGGAGCCGGTCTAGGCTACGATGATGGACTATATTACCATCTTACATTAGGTTGGAATTTTCGGGATTTCGAATTTGGTTTTTTCACAGGACACATTCTGTTCCGTGATATCAAATATAGCGGAGAAAAGTGCGTGGAAACCGAAAAAAATAACGTGACCATAGATGGGACCGTATTCTGGAGCAGGACTGTATGTGCGTCATACGAGCCTTTTGAAAAAGAGGAAATAAAATATGGTGAAGATTTGTTCTTTGGTGGATTTGTAGGAATCATTATAGGCAAGTCATTCCTGAATTACAGTTTCAGCATAGAGGGCTTTGATATTGTAGATACATCTATCTTGTCGCATTATATTTCAATGGGGTACAGGTTTGGCGATTTTATTGAACTCAGCTTAGGCACCGTATTGACCAATGTTGGTTCATTGGAATCCGGTTATGTGTATGGCATTACAGGAACTGTCGGTTTTTACTTGATGCCCTTATTTCAATAATGGGCGATACAAAAAACCGCAGCTTTGTGCTGCGGCTTTTTTAACCTTTGGACTGGATCCTTCGCGGCTCACGCCGCTCAGGATGACACACGCTCCGCGAGTGTCATTTCTTAGAGCGATGGCTGTTCTTGATCCATTCGGTCTTGTGGACTTCGGGGATATCGTCCAGCAGGCGGAGCGTATGCGGCTCAGTGGTGTTGTCCAGCACTTCTGCAGGCGTTCCCTGGTTCACAATCTTTCCGTCGTGCATGATGAAGATACGGTCAGACACGTAGTTGGCAAGGCCGATATCGTGGGTCACGAACACCACAGTCATCTTCAGCTCGTCTTTCAACTTGCGGAGATAATCCAGAATGTTGGCGCGCACGCAGGCGTCCACCATGGAGGTAGCTTCGTCAGCGATCAGCACCTTCGGGCGCAGGGCGAAGATACGGGCCAAAAGCATACGCTGCATCTGACCACCAGAAAGCTCGAAGGGGTACTTGCCTTCGATATCGGAGGGTTTCACGTTCACAGCCATCAGGCCTTCGTCCACGCGGCGGCGGATTTCTTCCTTGCTGGGCTTGTTCTTGAGCACGTTCAGAGCGTCTTCCAGCTGGCTACGGATAGTAAAGAACTGGTTGAAGCATCCAAACGGGTCCTGGAACACGAACTGAACTTCGTTCCAGTGGTCCTTCAGGTTCTTGATCTTGTGATCCCTGTAGAGGAACTGGCCGCGGGTAGGTTCGTAGAGGCCGAGCATGATTTTTGCCAGCACGGACTTGCCGCAACCGGAGCCGCCCACGATGGAGATGAATTCTTCGTCATAGATGTCGAAGGAAACATCCTTCACGGCGGTCTTCAGGGTCTTGCCCGCGCCAAAGTCCTTGCTAATGCGCTTGGCAGAAAATACAACAGGCTTATCACTCAGCATAATCGCACCTCACATCACGACCACCGACAACGCGGAGGTTCTGGGTATTCTTCTTGCAGTCGGGGCATGCCTTTTTGCAACGGTCGGCAAAGCGGCAACCCGTAATCTTGTTACGCAGGCTCGGAGGTGCGCCTTCGATTGCCACCGGGTGGCGGTTACGCTGGCTGGCCTCGGTACTGAGCATAGCACCCATAAGAGCCTGGGTATAGGGGTGACGGGGGTCCTTCACCACCTGTTCTGCAGTGCCCTTTTCCACGAATTCGCCCGCGTACATGATGGCGATATTGTCGGCCACGTGGTACAGCAGCGGAAGTTCGTGGGTAATGAAAATCATGGTGCTGAAGATGCCCTTGTCCAGAAGGTCAAAGATCAACTTGATCACTTCTTTCTGGGTAGAAACGTCCAGAGCAGAGGTGGGTTCGTCGGCAATCACCATCTGGGGGTTCAAAAGCGTAGAGATACCAATCACGGAACGCTGGCGTTCACCGGCGGTAAGCTGGATGGGGTAAGAATCCAGCACGCGCTTGGTGTCCATGCCAAACAGGTCGAAGCGCTCGCAAAGGCGGTCATAGACTTCCTTCTTGTCCAAGTGCTTGCCGGGCTGCTGGTGGGCGCCAATCACGTCGGCGGCGATATCCTTGATTTTGCGGACCGGGTTCAGGGCGTTGAAGGCACCCTGAGGAATCATGGAAACCTTCTGGGCGAGCACGTTCTTGCGAACATCCTCGATAGAGCGGTTCATCAAAGATTCCATCTTGTCGCCGCTCTTTACGCGCACGTCACCGTCGCCTTCGGGATAGAGAGGCGGAATGCACATGCCCATAAGGCCAGACACCAAGGTGGATTTACCGCAACCGGATTCACCGGCAATACCCAGGATTTCGCCCTGCTTCATGGAGAAGCTCACATTGGTCACCGCGTGGGTCTTGTCGCCAAAGCGGCCCAGGTAGTAGAGGCTCAGGTTTTCGACTTCAAATACATTTTCAGACATTTTCTAAACCTCCTACTTGCGAAGACGCGGGTTAAAGACGCCTTCCATGGAAGTATTGATCAGGAACAGCGCGAACACCGTCAGGGTAATGATGATGGTGGCGGGCAAGAAGGCGATCCAGATGCCGTCGGAAAGGGCACCGTTGTCCTTCGCCTGGTTCAAGATGATACCCAGAGAAGTGGAATCCAGAGGACCAAGGCCGATCATGGAGATGGAGGCCTCGGAAAGGATACCGGAAGACACCTGCATGATGAACACCATGAACACGTAAGAGAGCAGGTACGGAAGCACGTGCTTGATAACGATGTTCAGAGTGCTTGCGCCGTTAATCTTTGCAAGGGAGATATGGTCTCGGCTGCGCAGCGAAGAAGCCTGGGCACGCACCGCACGGGCAGACCAGCTCCAAGCCGTAAGGCCGATGATAAGACCAATCAGCGTCAAAGAACGACCGTCCTTAACAGCAGAGCTGATAAGCACGAGAATCACGAACTGCGGAATCACGATGAAGATGTTGGTGAGCATGTTCAACACTTCGTCGATCCATCCGCCGCGGAAACCGCCAAAGAGGCCGATAAGCACACCGATGGTGGTAGCGATGACGCCCGCCACCAGGCCCACATAGAGTGAACTGCGGAGGCCTTCGATCAAGAGAGACACGTAGTCACGGCCCAGGTGGTCGGTACCCAGCAGGTGTTCGCCACTGGAGCCCGCATAGGGGCCAGCCACGATGTCACGAGCGTTGATGTCCACATGGTAGAATATGGGGCCAAACAGCGCAATCAACAGGGTAATGATGAAGATCGAGATACCGACGACAAACATCGGGGACTTGAGAAGGTTTCTTAATAGTTTTCCCATGATTACTTACCTCCCATCTGGAGACCGGCCTTGACACGGGGGTCAAACACCGCAATCAAAACGTCAACGGCAAAGTTAGCCACGAGCACGCAGGTCGAAATCATCAAGGTACAACCCTGAATGGTTGCGTAGTCGTTCTGCTGGATAGCGGTAAGCATCGCCATACCGAGACCCGGGTAAGAGAAAATCATTTCGGTAATGAGGGCGCCGCCCACCATGGTACCGAGGCTCTGGGCAAGGCCGGTGAGCTGCGGGAGCATTGCGTTACGGAACACGTAGCTGATAATCTTGCCTTCGCGAAGTCCAAGCCACTTGGCGTACTTCATGTAGTCGGTACCCAGTTCGTAGATGGACATGGAACGCATACCCGTTGCCTGACCAGAAAGCAGGATCGGGAACACCGAGAAGAAGGGCAGAATGTAGTACCAGCCCACACTCTTGATGCAACCCCAGGAGAAGTTCAACTCCGTAATGTCGGGGCTGTAGGCGCCCATGGCAGGGAACCAACCCAGAGTGATGGAGAAGAGCGCCACCAGAAGCATACCGAACACGAAGAAGGGGATGCCGTTCAGGAACATGGCGCAGGGGAAGAACACCTTGTCGAAGATGCCACGCTTGTAGGCAGCGAAGGCACCGAGAAGGTTACCGATAATCCAGCCGAGGATAATGGTGGGAGCCTGGATAAGGAGCGTCCAAGGAACGGATTCCTTGATGATGTCCACCACCGGCTTCGGGTACTGGCTGTAAGAGATACCCAGGTCACCCTTGAATACATTCTTGATATAGACCAGGAACTGGGAGAATCCAGAAGCAAGACGAGGGTCGGCTTTCTTGACCACTTCGTCCACCATGACGGTGTCCTGGCGTTCGGCCTGGTACTGTTCCATGACGGGAACCTGTTCCACCTTGGCCACCTTCTTCTTGGTCTTCGGGTCCTTTTCCATGACCGGCTTGCCCTTTTCGTCGAGCACCGGCTTTTCTTCGAACACCGGGTTACCCTCGGCGTCCACCACCTGGCGCTCCAGCATCTTGGGCGTGCCGTCTTCGTTCACTTCCTTGACGGTCTTCAGCACAGGGGCGCCGTTTTCGTCCAGCTTTGCCACCTTGACGGTCTTCATCTGGCCGTTGGCATCTACTTCGGGGTCGTAGATCACGTTACCCTGGTCGTCCAGCTCGGCCATACCGAAAGCCTTGAGCAGGCCTTCTTTCTTGAGCTTGGCTTCTTCGGGCGAAAGACCCTGGGCGGCCTTACCCATAATGATGTCCACAGGGTTGTTCTCACCCATACGGGGCAACGTAAAGTTAATCGCCACGGCGACAACAAACGTCAAGAGATACCAGAATCCCTTCTGCAGGACATAGCGCAACATTGGATATTGTTTAAGCATTTGTCGTCCTTTTATTTAGCAAGCTTGAGGTTCCAAAGAATCTTGGTGCCGGAGGCAATCCACGGGAGCTGCGGCGGAGCGTAGGGGTTTTCGGCAGTGGGCCAGTTGGTCCATACGCGGTCGCTGAATTCGTAGAACTGTTCGGGCAGGTAAACCAGCGGAATGGAGGGCTGGTCTTCCATGAAAATCTTGTTGAGTTCGCGGTAAGCCTTCGCGATTTCTTCGGGGTCGGTCATCAGCGGGATTGCAGACATCAGCTGGTCCACTTCGGGGCGGAATTCAGGAGTGCCCGGCTGGTTGTAACGGCCGATGTTGGTACCGGCCCAGGCGCCAAGAGGCTGCCAGTCGCGGCTGGACATGACTTCGTTGAAACGGCTCCACGGCAGAGACGGGGACACGTCAGCAGAGGGCTTGTCCATGAGCAGGTCAAAGTTACCCGTACCCTTGGCAGGCCAGTACTGACCGCCATCCACAAAGCCTTCACGCACGTCGATACCGGCCTTACGCATACCTTCTACGGCGATGGTCACCATGGCTTCCCAGTCGGTCCAACCGGCAGGGCTCGTGATGTAAAGCGTGGGGAGCTTTTCGCCCTTGGCGTTTTCCATGTGGTCAAGAGTTCCATCGCTCTTCCATACAGACTTGAAGCCCGCTTCGGAAAGCATCTGCTTCACAGTGCTCAGGCGTTCGTTCTCGTCGGTAATGGCGAGGTTCACGCCGTACTTCTGGGCGTCTTCGTCATTGATGTACTTGCCTTCAAGACCGGTAGGCATAATCAGGCCCGGCTTCAGGGTAGAGGTGTAGTTGGAAACGGCGAACTGGCGGATAGCGGTGTAGTCGATAGCCGTTGCCAGAGCCCTACGGAAACGCTTGTCGTTGAGCGGTTCCTTCATGGTGTTGATCATGAGCATGGGCATAGCGCCAGGAGCAAAGTAAGGCGGTTCGTTGAACCAAGTATGCACGCCGCGCTTGCGCCAAATGCGGGTCACGAAGCTCATAGAAGCGTCCAGGTTGCCCGTGGTGAGAGCGATGGTGTTAGCATCGTTGCTCTTGTAAATGGGGTGAACCACGTACTTAGGAGCGGGGAGCTTGCCGTCGTGTAAGGCAGCATTGCCCCAGTAGTCGTCACGACGCTGCAAGATAATCTTGTTGGGGTCGGCGGACATGATATTGTAGGGGCCAGAAACCACCGGGTTCTTGTCCATGGTGAGTTTCTTGACTTCGTCGAGACCCTTTTCGGCAATTAGCGGCTCGAACACGTGGGCCGGGGCGATACGGATTGCCTGAAGCAGGTCGCGCACAGAAAGCGGGTTGTTCCTCTGGGCCTTGTTCACGATAAAGGCCAGACGTTCGCCAATCATCTTGCGTTCGGCGGTGGAGTCCTCGGATGCCGGTTCGGCGTAAAGTGTGTCCACATGAATGTCGGAAATCTGTTCGGAGGTATTGATGGAACCCTTAGTGAAAATGAACTTCACGTCGTTGGAGTTCACCTGCACCCCGTCACTCCACTTGGCAGCGGGGTTCAGGGTAACCACGATGCTGTCGTTATTGGAGAGGTCTTCGTCCAGGTGTCCCAGAAGGTCCTCGATCTGGCCGTTCAAGGTGTTATAGGTAATAAGCGGTTCGTAAACCAGGTTAAAACGACCACCCACGGGCCAGGCAGCCATCCAGCTTTCGGCAAGGGGGTTGAACGTCGCGGGAGCGCCCCATTGCTGACCGGACAGGTAGAGCGTCTCCTGGCGGGGAAGCGCACCTTCGACCTGGTCGCTTCCACAACCCGAAAAGACGATACCACTTGCCGAGAGAGCCAAAAGCATCTTGGCAGTAGATTTCATAGCAATCATTATATCCTCATTTTATATAGCCAAAAACGGCATCGATGAAAATCGTTTTTTAATCTAGTTTATTTATGGCCAAAAATTCACGGCAAAAAAAATTTTTCTGTTTACAAGGCGTTGAGCATCGGGGCGTTGGGATTGTTTGTTTAGGAATATTTACAAAAAAAGGAGACGGCGCATGGTTCGGGGTATGAGGTATGAGGTCGGGCCTTCGGCCCTTTGAGGTATGAGCAATAAGAAACAAGTCCATCTTCCTCGAAGCAAAGCGACCCCTACCCCCTAGATCCTAGCCCCTATCCCCTATTTACTATCTTTCCCCAAAACGGAGTTTATATGGCAGCACTCATCCTGGACGGCAAGGCCCTTGCCAAGACCACTGAAGAAGAACTCAGCGCCCGCGTGGCGAAACTCAAGGAAAAGACGGGCAAGACACCGATCCTTGCAACGATTCTTGTGGGCGACGATCCGGCCAGCGCCACCTACGTGAAGATGAAGGGCAACGCTTGCGCCCGGGTGGGCATGGAAAGCATCCGCGTGGTGCTTCCGAAGAACACCACCACCGAAGAACTCCTGGGCAAGATTCAGGAACTGAACGAAAACCGCGACGTGCACGGAATCCTCCTACAGCACCCTGTCCCCCGCCACATCGACGAGCGCGCCGCCTTCGAAGCCATTGACGCCCGCAAGGACGTGGATGGCGTGACCTGCCTCGGCTTTGGCCGCATGGCGATGGGCGAACCCGCCTACGGATGCGCCACACCCGCTGGCATCATGCGTCTCTTGAAGGCTTACAACATTCCGCTTGCAGGCAAGCATGCCGTAGTTGTAGGCCGCAGCGCCATCCTTGGCAAGCCCATGGCCATGATGCTTTTGAACGCAGACTGCACCGTGACGATTTGCCACAGCAAGACACAGAACCTCCCCGAATTTGTGGGTCAAGCGGACATCTTGGTAGGTGCGGTCGGCAAGCCCGAGTTCATCAAGAAGGAATGGATCAAGCAGGGTGCCGTCGTTGTCGATGCCGGTTACCATCCGGGCGGCGTGGGCGATATCGAAAAAGGTCTCGACGACGTAGCCAGCGCCTACACACCGGTTCCAGGCGGCGTGGGCCCCATGACCATCAACACACTCATCTACCAGAGCGTGGAAAGCGGCGAGAAATACTTAGGATAAATCTTCCCTATCGTCATCCTGAGGGGCGAAGCCCCGAAGGATCCAGACCTGCATTTCATTCCCGAAATAAATGGCCCTGGATTCCTCGCCCTCGACAGGGCTCGGAATGACGTAGGAGCGGAGGGTGCGGGCTAGCGCCTGGTGCGTTCCAGTTCAACGGCGTCTGCTTCGGGAGAATTAGGCGAAAGCATTCCCTTCATCACGTCGCCTACAAATTCTGCACCGACGCCTATAACGGTTCCAATAGTGGAATCATTGGAAAACTCACGGCTATCCATGCTGGCGGTCAATCCCGTCAGGGCGCTATTTTTGTCTTGCCCGGAACTGTCCACATAGACCAGGGGCTTTGCCTGCTCCTTCACTGTTACTGAATCAGACTGTACGCGCTTGGACATCAGCTGGCAAAAGCCTGCCGATACAAAAAAGAGCATTACGAAAAAGACCCGCATCATCACAGACAAAATATAGTTATCAGGAACAAATGCCGACCTATTTACGGACCTGGACGCTCCTCATAACACCCTCATTCCCGTAGCGCAAAACATAAACGCCCTTAGGAAGCCCAACGTTTACTGCATTCCACAGTAGTGCCGTACCTTGAGCCGCAGGCACAGATAAATTTTTCAATAGCTGGCCCTTCATATCGAACACCTGGCACAACACGTCGCCGGAAACATTCCAGTGGAAATTCCCTTGAATAGCTTCTGAAATTTCCTCCGAAGGTTCAGGGTTAAACGACGTACTGCTGGCGATTCCGTCAGAGGCGCTGGATTCGATTTGAGATGAGGAACTTTCTGGTTGCGATGCCGAACTGACAGGAGGCGTAGCTCCCTGACCATTTGACAAAACAATGTCGCCTCCGTTGGGAACTGCATCGAAATAGATGTAATCATCCTTGATGGATGCCGTAATGGCCTTGCCGCCCTGGCTTCCAGAAACAGTGGTCCAGTTGTTATTGTTCTGGACGCGAATCGAAAGAGGGTAGTCGTACTGGGAAAGCGTCCTGTCCAAGGAATGAGTCAGGGTGTAAGTTTCGCTAGAGGCATCACCCGTTTTTTTGCTCAGTGACGAAGCGTCCCTTTCCCTGGAGTACATAATCGCATTGCGGAATGTAGTCACCCAAATCTTGGAGTCGTTTGCCTTAGCCCAGGCTAGAGCTCCGTCAATGGCTTGCGAAGATGTGGGAGAATAGCCGCTGCCATTATCTACTTCGTGAATCAAAAAAGTGACCCAGCCCTTTCTACTGATAGCGTCCTGCATTTTCCCCTGGAAAGCCTCTGCGCTATTGACCGAACCGGTGTTCCCGCAAATGATAGAATTGATGCGATAGTAATTGCTGGGTGTCGGACCATCTATTCCATTACCGCAAATTCTTCCGCCGATATAGTTCGCCATCAAGGTAGATTCGTTTGGTTCTTCGCAATTGGGATATGTAATGGTGTTACAAGTCTGGCCCGAAATACGATTATTGATGTTTGTCTTGGACGATGCAATTTCTGAATCGGGCATGGTACGGCCGTCAGCTGCATTGGAGGCATGGTTATCGGAATGACTTCCCACCTCGTACCCATTATCGACCAGAGTCTGGTAGGCACTATAATTTGGAAACCAGCCCGTCACCAAATAGAAACTGGCCTTGTAGCCGTATTTATCAAAAATGGGAACAGCGATGGAAAGCTGGTTTGCACAACCGTCATCAAATGTGAACGCTGCTGCAGCATCGCGAAAATCTGCCCAAGTTGCAATTTCCATATTTCCCTGCGCGTAAGCGGAACCCGCAAAGGACAGCGAGAAAGCACACCCTACCGCCACTGCCAAAGAGTAATTCTTTTTCATGGTCCACCTTTTTTTTGTTTTTCAAATAAAAATACATCCATTTTGTAAAGGGGCGTAATCTTTTTTGTAAAAAAAGTTATATACGGCCCTTTTTTGCTATTTTTGGGCGGTGATTCAAATCCAGAACGTTTCCAAGTCATTTGGCATGCAAGTCCTTTTGGACGGTGCGAGCCTGCTCATAGGCGACCACGAGCGGGTGGGCCTGGTGGGCCGCAATGGCTGCGGCAAGTCGACACTTTTCAAGATGATTCTCGGCCAGGAATGCCTGGACGGCGGAAACATCGACATTCCCAAGAAATACACCCTGGGTTACCTGCAGCAACATCTAAATTTTACACACGCCACCGTACACGAAGAGGCCTGCAGCGTATTAAAGCCCAACGAAGACGGCTGGCTAGAAGAACACAAGGTAGAGGCGATTCTCTTCGGTCTCGGTTTCGACGAAGAATCCATGCACAAGAGTCCCATGCTCCTTTCGGGCGGTTTCCAGATTCGCCTGAACCTGGCGAAAGTGCTGGCCGCAGAGCCCGACATGCTCTTGCTGGACGAACCCACCAATTACCTGGACATCGTCTCCATGCGCTGGCTCAGCCGTTTTTTGCGCAGCTGGAAGGGCGAAGTGCTGCTGATTACCCACGACCATCATTTTATGGACGAGGTCTGCACCCACACCGCAGGCATTTTCCGCCACAAAATCCGCAAGGTGAAAGGAACGGTGGAAAAGCTCCGGGAGACCATCGCCGAAGAAGAGGAAGTGGCCCAGCGCACGCAAGAAAACGAGGCCAAGAAAAAGGAACAGCTGGAAAAAGTCATCGAGCGGTTCCGCTACAAGGCCGCCAAGGCCGCCATGGTGCAATCCAAGATCAAGGCAGCGGCAAAACTGGCCACCGGTGAGCGGCTCACCCACGAGCGCAACCTGGAATTCAGCTTTACCGAGGCGGGATTCCCCGGCAAGAGGATGCTGCAAATCAAGGGGCTCTCGTTTGCATACCCGAACAAGGGCGAAGACGGCACCGTGCAGGGAATGGGTCCCGAGCTTATTACCGATTTGACCATGGAAATTTTCAAGGGCGACCGCATTGCGGTTATTGGCCCCAACGGTCGCGGTAAAACGACACTCCTGAACCTGATTGCCAAAGAGTTGCAGCCCACCGCAGGCGAGATCAGCTACAATCCGAATTTACAGATAAACTATTTTGGGCAGACAAACATCAACCACCTGAACCTGGACAACACCGTCGAAGAAGAAATCGCCTCGGCCATTGAAGAAGTCTCGCAGAAGAGCCGCGCCCGGGGGCTTGCGGGCCTCATGATGTTCAGTGGCGACGCCGCCTTAAAGAAGGTAAAGGTCCTGAGTGGTGGCGAGCGGAGCCGCGTTTTGCTGGGGAAGATTTTGGCCAGCGCCTGCAACATGCTGCTGCTGGACGAACCCACGAACCACCTGGACATGGAATCTATCGAGAGCCTCATCGACGCCCTGGAAGATTACGAAGGAACCGCCTTGGTGGTGACCCACGACGAAGAACTTCTGCACGCCTTCGCCAACCGCCTTGTGGTTTTTGACGGCGGGACCTGCCGCATATTCGAAGGCACTTACGCCGACTTCTTGGAAAAGGTGGGCTGGGCCAGCGAAAAGAAACCCGGCGGCGCAAATTCTGCAAACATCAAGGTATCGAACATCGACGTGAAGGGCGACTCGGGAGCAAACCGCGCAGACAATGCCGCGCCCGCAGGCAACTCCGGCGCACCCAGCGCCAAAGAAGACCGCAAGGCCCGCGCCGACTACATCGCTGAACGCAGCAAGGTCATCAAGCCGCTCGAAAAGAAGCTTGCAAAAATTGAGGAAGACATCGCGAAGGCCGAAGCCCTCGGCGGCGAACTCGAGGCAAAACTCGTGACCGCCTCGGAATCCGGCGACGGGAACGCCATCACCGCCATCGCAAAGGACATGGACGACAACAAGAAAGTCGTGGACAGCCTTTACGAAGACTGGGAAAAGACTTCCGCTGAACTGGAATCAGCGAAGGATAAGTACCCGATTTAATTTATCTAGAAGGGGTAGGCCTCCCCCTGGCTCGCACGTTGTTGCTCGCCACCCCCTCGTGCGTCGGGGGCGGCCCGTCACGGGCTCGCGGGGAGATGAACGTCAAGCGGACCCTCGCCTGCGCGAGGGTGACGAGGCGGGCATAAAAAAAGCCCCACTCGCTGTTTACAGCAAGGGGCGGGAGCCGCAAGCGACTCGTACTGACGAGTCGTGGCGGCGACCTTTGGCCACTTGGCGCTTCAGCGCCTATGTGGACAT
>CAKUWY010000014.1 GCA_934699585.1 uncultured Fibrobacter sp. | reverse complement strand
GGAGTTGAGTACATCAGTTTGTTTACTAACGGGACTCTCCCGCTAATTACGGCTCTGCAGGCGATGCGCATCACTGGTGAAGTGATTACCACTCCGTACAGTTTTGTGGCTACGACACACTCCATTTGGTGGAATGGCCTCTCTCCGGTATTTGTCGATGTGGACCCAGAAACGGGTAACCTCGACCCGCAAAGGATTGAAGAGGCGATTACGCCGAAAACGACAGCAATCATGCCCGTGCATGTGTACGGCAATCCTTGCGATATCGAGGCAATTCAGGAAATTGCAGACCGCTACGGTTTGGCCGTTATTTACGACGCCGCTCATGCCTTTAACGTGAAGATGAATGGCCGGACCATCCTAGATGCCGGCGACATGAACACGCTCAGTTTCCATGCGACCAAAACATACAATACTGTTGAGGGCGGTGCACTCATCTGCCACGATGCTCGCACCAAAAAACGCATTGACTACCTCAAGAACTTCGGTTTTGCCGGAGAAACTACGGTTGTAGCTCCAGGTATCAATAGCAAAATGGATGAAATCCGTTCCGCTTACGGTCTTTGCAACTTGAGACGTATTGACAATGCGATTGCAGCTCGCAAAAAAATAGCACAGAAGTACCGGACTGCGCTAGCAAATATCCCAGGCATTACAATGTTCAAGGAACGTGATAATGTGACTTACAACTATTCATATTTCCCCATTTTCGTAAATGAGGCAGAATTTGGCATGAGTCGCGACGCTCTTTACGAAAAAATGAGGTCGCAGGATGTTTTGGGACGTCGTTATTTCTATCCGCTTATCAGCGATTTTGCCATATATCGAGGACTTCCGTCAGCCAGTAAATCGAACCTCCCTATAGCTTCACGTATGGCTCAAGAGGTCATATGCCTACCTCTATATGCAGAACTTACAGACGCAGATGTCGATAAAGTATTAGGTACAATCTTGATTAGATAAAAATCTCTGCAAACAGATATTAATATTGATATACAGGAACAACATGTCGTACACTGTAGACCCTACCGCTATTTTATGCAAAGAAGCACAAATAAACTGTTCTTCTGTCGGAAAAAAAACCGTGGTGGGCGATTTTTCTCGCATAAAAGGATCCTACATAGGCGATTATTGCAGCATTGATCGTCAAAATTTTGTACTGAATTCCAAATTGGACGACTACACTTATACGGGTCCATGGAATATGATTTTTGAATGTTCTATTGGGAAGTATTGCTCAATTTCTTATGGAGTAACAATTGGCCCTCCTGAACATAACTACAAACTGTTAAGCACTCATCCGTTCATCTATCGTTCAAAATACGATTTTTTTGACGACAATGAAACAATTCAACAGCAAAGGTTCGAAAAAAAACTTGACATTGGAAATGATGTTTGGATTGGTTGTAACAGCGTAATCGCGCGAGGAATTAGTGTTGGAGATGGAGCCGTAATTGGAGCAAACTCCTTTGTCAACAAAAATATTCCTCCATACGCAATTGCCGTCGGATCTCCAGCCAAAGTAATCAAGTATCGATTTAACGAAGAAGTTATTGACATTTTAAAAGATATAAAGTGGTGGAACCTACCACCAGAAAAAATCAAACAATGCAAAAAATATTTTTTACAAGAAATCAACGAACAATTATTAAAAGAACTTAAACAGGAGCTAACACAGTGAACATTCTTCTTACATCGGCGGGACGTAGGGCTTATATTGTCGATTATTTTAAACAATGCCAAGGTGTTGAAAATGTTTATGCATCCAACAGCGTCTATACGATTGCATTAAAAAGAGCCGACGGCTATTTCCTTTCTCCGCTTATCTACGACAAACAGTACATCCCGTCAATCATTGATTTCTGCAGAAAGAACAATGTAACGGCCGTTTTATCGCTATTCGACATAGACTTGTTGGTTCTTGCACAGAACAGAGATGCTTTCAAAGCCGCAGGAATTAAGCTTATCCTCGCTCCGGCCTCGTTTGTAGAGGTATGCAACGACAAATGGAAAACCTTTAATTTTATTTCATCCTTAAAGCTTAAAACCCCTAAAACCTACTTGCATATTGAAGAGGTCAAAACTGCCATTTCGAAGGGTGAAATTCATTTTCCCATCATTATGAAACCTAGATGGGGTATGGCTTCTATGGGAATATACAGAGTTGAAAACGAACTTGAATTAAACGTATTTACCCAAAAATGCAAAAAAGATATTTTTAACTCATACCTAAAATACGAATCATCAATGACCACAGAAGAAGCCATCATCTACCAAGAAATAATAAGTGGAGAAGAATATGGCTTGGATGTTGTTAACGATCTTGAAGGAAAATATATTGGCACTTTTGCGAAACAAAAAATATCTATGCGAAGCGGAGAAACCGATTTGGGAAGAACCGCAGAATCTTCACCTTTTGAAGAAGCTACTAAAACCATCGCCATGCACAGCAAGCACGAAGGAATTCTTTCAGTTGATTGCTTTAAAACACCAAACGGAATCTTCATAATTGAAATGAATTGTCGGATATCAGGGCATTACCCTTTGGCATATCTTGCAGGAATGAACTATCCGCAACAGTTAATAGACTGGTTGAATAACAAGCCAACGAACCCCAAATGGCTAACCTTTAAGACAGGTCTTTATATTATCAAAGATTTAACACCAACAATTTTATATGAGAATTCCGCCCCTACCCCGAATTTCAACAAATGACCATATAACAGATTCATCTTTCTACCGAATGAAGTAAATGATTGCGTCATTATCATGCCCCTAAAATCCACTGTTATCACGTCCCTTATTTGGAAATTTCTCGAGCGTATCGGGACTCAAGGGGTTCAATTTATTGTTGCAATTGTCTTAGCTCGTTTGCTAACCCCCGCAGATTTTGGTTTAATTGCTTTAGTGACCGTTTTTACCGCTTTGGCAAACGTTTTTGTGCAGAGCGGCCTAAACACTGCGTTAATTCAAAAGAAAAATGCGGATAATCTTGATTTTTCAACAGTATTTTACGCAAGCCTTGCAATCGCAGCTCTGCTTTATGGATTGCTTTTTGCAAGTGCGCCCTTGATAGCAGACTTTTACAACGGACAAACAAAATTGGTTCCCGTTATTCGGGTTCTTGGAATAATCCTTTTGTTCGGAGCTATCAACTCCGTACAAGAAGCCTATATTGCCCGCAACATGATGTTCAAGAAACTCTTTTATAGAAGCATCGGAGCAATAATACCATCAGGAATATTCGGTGTCACGTTGGCATATCTTAATTTTGGCATTTGGTCGTTGGTTGGACACCAATTGATGAATTCTTGTCTGATATGCTTTATTATGTGGTTTACTGTAAAATGGCGACCTCAGCTTACTTTTTCAGCTAGTAGGTTTAAAGCCCTTTTTTCATTCGGATGGAAACTTTTGTGTTCCGCCTTACTTGACACACTCTATCGCAACCTCCGCGAATTGGTAATCGGAAAACTGTTCTCACCAGCAGACCTTGGTTTTTATAATCGTGGTGATCATTTTCCAAAAATCATCATATCAAATATCAACGCATCTATTCAGTCTGTGTTATTGCCATCTCTTTCAAGCGTACAAGACGACCCACAAAGGCTCAAATCGCTAGCGCGACGATCCATCTCAATAAGTTCATTTTTAATACTCCCCATGATGGCTGGCCTTGCAGCCGTAGCAAAGCCACTCACAATGGTTATTCTTGGCGTAAAATGGTTGCCCGCAGTTCCTTTTATCCAAATATGCTGTTTTAGTTACGCTTTTTGGCCAATTCATACCACAAACTTATCAGCCATTAACGCAATTGGCCGTAGCGACATCTTCCTAAAACTTGAAATTTTCAAAAAAATTTATGGTCTAACCGTCTTGATTCTTGCGATTTGGCTATTTCGTTCACCTATCGGTATCGCAATGAGCGCCGCCATCACGGCACCCCTTGGCTCCTTTGTAAACGCCTACCCAAATAAAAAATTATTGAACTACGGATTTGCTGAGCAAATGAAAGATTTCCTACCATCATTAACATTGTCAGTAGCAATGGGAATCATCGTTTACGCATTGTCTTGTGTTGTTAACATCCGCCCTCTTTTACAGTTACCATTACTTTTAGCTGCCGGAGCATGTCTTTATTTGGGAACAGCCTGGTTGCTGCGATTCGAATGCCTAATCTACATAGTAAAAACAATAAGAAAAAAATAATGATAGGAATTCGTGAATGATTTTTCACCTAAATGCAAAGACTATCGTACCTTTTCTAGCTGTTTTGTGTTTGATTTGCACTAGCTGCGTTTGGGAAAATACAGAAGATAATCCTGCTTACTTGTCATTAGATGATTCTGAGTTCCCCTATGCTGATTTACCCCGTGTTGTAATTGAAACAGAGGATTTTCTCAACATACGAAATGCAGAAACAAAAATTCCCGCCAAATTACAAATCTGGGGAAAAGACTCTCCTAAAAGCGACGTACTAGAATTAACCCTCAAAGGACACGGAAACTCTAGTATCGGAATGAGTAAATACAGTCTTAAATTGGAATTTGAAAAGCGCCAAGCTTTTTTCGATATGCCCAAAGATAAAGACTGGGTTCTGATATCTAACCACGCAGATAAAACACTGCTTAGAAATTACGCAACATTTAAGTTAGCCTCATGGTTGAATCTTAATTATGTTCCACGCTGCGAATTTGTTGAGCTGTATTTAAATAGAGAATACATGGGCGTTTATCTTTGGACAGAAAACATCAAAACCGCAAAAAAAAGAGTCAACCTCATTGAAGACGGCATCCACTACCTGGTAGAAGTAGATACATATCATAAAAACGGCCAACAAGTCACCATTAGCAAAAACGGCCTCCCATTAAGGATTCACGCTCCCAAAACATGTAATGAACCATGTCAAAACACTCTGAAGTCTTTTATTGACAACTGGGAGGATTTCATCGCAAAGACATTTAACTATGACACACTAATAACGCAATGGATTGATATTCAAGATTATACAGCCTATTATTGGGTGGAAGAATTCGCAAAAAATATTGACAGCAACTTGAGAACCAGCGTCTTCTTTACTTGGGAGAAAGGAGGAGTAATAAGCATGGGTCCCATATGGGATTTTGACCTAAGCTACGGCTCCTATAAAATGTATAACCCTGAAGAATGGTATTCCCGTTGGGGGCCTTGGAATAAAAAACTCATAGAAAATGCAAAGTTCAAACGAAAAATTGAGAATTATTGGAAAGAAAATCGAGCTCTATTTTTACAGCTTCCAGATTCATTGAACTCATTCCGTTTGAAAATTCAAGAAGCGGCGAACAACAATTTTAAACGCTGGCCGATATTGGAAACAACTTTCTTGTGGGAGTTCAATCATAGTTACAGCTCTCACCAGGAAGCCGTAGATTCCTTAGAAAGCTGGATGCGGCAAAGAATCAATTGGATAGATAAAAAAATCCGTTAAACATTTGCAAAAGGACAAACTTTTCTTTTGGCATTTCATAAATTCGCTCTCGCTTTTTTTTTAATCGCAGGCCTGTGTTTATTTTGTGTCGCCTGCGTCTGGGACAATACTGAAGAAGTATCTGCGTTTTTACCGTTGGACGATTCAGAATACCCTTATGCAGATTTACCACGTCTTGTAATTGAAACAGATAATTTTTCTCAAATCCGTGACAAGACCACCAAACACGCAGCCCGAGTACAAATATGGGGAAAAAATTCACCGGAAAGTGACATAATGGAGACCTCTATCAGCGGTCGCGGATTTTCCTCTTTTGAGATGCCCAAATACGGCTATAGCCTTCGTTTTGCAACAAGCACATCTTTTCTAAAATTTTCCAAAGGGAAAAAATGGGATCTTATAGCAAACTACGCCGACAAAACACTCCTTAGAAACTACATTTCTTTTTCATTGGCAAATTCAATTGGAATGAAATACACTCCTCATTCTGAATTCGTTGAGCTTTATTTAAATAGACGATATATGGGAGTTTTTCTACTTGCAGAGCATATCACTGTTTCCAAGAACCGTGTTAATTTACCCAAAAAACCTTCTTCTTTCTTATTGGAGATGGAACCCTACGTCGAGGACGAAAGTCTCTATATTTCGACGGAAATGGGAACTTCATATAAAGTACGCTATCCTAAAGAACCGCAATCCATTTACGTAGATTCTTTGGTCACCTTCTTAAATAGTTGGGAAAAATACATCTATAACGACAAAACAAAAGATTCCATATCCAACTGGTTCAATCTGGATGAGTACATCCGTTTTTATTGGGTCCAGGAATTTTCAAAAAACAATGATGCCGCTTATGGAAGAAGCGTATTTTTTACTTGGCAAACCGGCAGCCAATTGTGCACAGGACCAGTCTGGGATTTTGATGTCGCATACGGGAACAAGCCTCAAGATTATATGCAATCACCTAAAAATTGGCACCTACGAATCCGCGGTTGGAATAAACCTTTTTTTTCTACTGAAAAATTGAAAAAAACTATTGCAGATTTCTGGGAACAGAACCATAAAAAATTCGAGGCCTTAACCGACTCTGTAGATTCATATTCATCTCTATTAAATAAAGCTGTAAAAAACGAATACAAGCGTTGGAACATAAGCGAACCCTCAGATTTCGGAAATTCAAGAGATATTTACCACACACATCAAGAAAGCGTAGATTCCTTAAAATCATGGATAAAGCAGCGAATTATCTGGATTGACAATAATTACAAAGAGTAAGTCTCGAAATTTCCTTACTTTTTTCTATTTTAGAGATCATTATGGTGAATTGTTCTGAACAAGAAATTATCTCCAAGTGGCCACCGAAAGCGGAACCGTTGGTCAGCATTCGTTGCACAGCATTTAACCAAGAAGATTATATTGCCGACTGCATTGACGGCTTTCTAATTCAAAAAACCAATTTTCCTTTTGAAATATGCATTCATGATGATGCTAGCACTGACAAGACAGTAACCATCATTCGAGAATACGAAGCTAAATATCCCAACATCATCAAAACTATATACGAAAAAGAAAACCAATGGTCTAAAAAAGATGGCTCACTCACGCGAATAGTTTCAGGAATGCTCACACGCAAATACATTGCCATATGTGAAGGCGATGATTGTTGGACAGATCCTCACAAATTGCAAAGACAAGTTAATTTTCTAGAAGCTCACCCTGATTACTCCCTATCCGCGGAAAATGGATATATTCTATTTACCGAAACGGGCGTCCTTCGGCCTTTTTCAAATGAGCCCGAACGTGACTTTTCTTTGGACGAACTTCTTATCAAGCGTCGCTTTCCAACAGCATCCGTGTTATTCCGCCGCAAACATCTGCTAGAGTACCTAGAACAAGACGCTCCAAGATTTGACACCAGCCAATGGGCTTTTCTATCAAGCAAAGGTAAAATCCATTACAATCCCGCCATATCTTCCGTGTACCGCCGAGGATCGGGAGTAACAGAAAATAACAGGATCCGATGGGCCTATACAAGCGAAGAATTCAATGACGGCATAAACAAATTCTACAAACCAAATAAGAAAGTTCGCAAAGCACGCAAAAGAACCCTTTATTACGACTATAAAAGCGGTTGGAAAGCAGCCAAAGCGCAAAAGAACACCAAAGAAACCCGAAAGCTCCTTCTAAGGATGATTTTCAAAATGCCCTCCATCTTCTTTCGCGATTTAATAAAGAGCAAGGGAAGTTACTATATCAAGGAATTTATCACAAAGTACTGGAATATACGTTATAGCATAATGCCAGTACCCAAATTAAGGAACAGCAAAAAGCCAACCCCCGTTATCGTTTCCTTAACCAGCTATCCGGCACGCTTCAACACTTTACACTTGGTCATAAAAAGCTTGTTGAACCAAGACCTACAGCCGGACAAGGTTGTTCTGTACCTTGACAAGACCGTATCTCTAGAAAACGTACCATCAAAAGTATTGAAGCTTCAAAAGAAAGGGCTCGTCATACGAAATATCTGCGAAGACATCAAACCGCATAAAAAATATTTCTATGCCATGCAGGAATATCCTGACGCAGCCATCATCACGGTCGATGACGACGCAATCTACGCCAAAGACACCGTATCGTCCCTTTACAGTTCATTCCTTAAAAATCCAGATGCCGTTTCCGCAAGGCGAATCCATCAAATTTCTCGAGGCTTAAATGGCGAGAGCATGCCCTACAACACCTGGACACAAGAAGCGACCCATTTGAAAAAAGGGGACAAGGATATCGTTTCCATAGGCATCGGCGGAGTACTGTACCCCCCAAAAATCTTTGATTTCAGCAAACCCTATTTCCAATTAAAAACAATCATCGAATATTGTCTAAAAGCCGACGACATATGGCTGGCCTTCATAGAACGGGTGAACAATATCCCCGTTTGCCCCGTCCCGAACAAACTACCTCATCCCTACAAGATTACGGACCCCGTATTAAAAGAGACGGCCCTCAGAAACCAGAATGTTTTTGAGAACCAGAATGACATATACATCCAAAGGTGCCGCGATTATTTCGGCATAGATTTGTAATCACATGTTTCAGTTTTCCAACTTAAGCAAATACAGGTCAGCCCTGATGGGAATCGGCATATTGGGAGTCATGCTCGCTCATTACCTGTCATGGGCAAAAACGGCTTCCATTATTCCGACAGCATTCTTTAGACCTTTTACAGGATTGGTTTTCACAGAAGGGTTTCTTCTTGTGTCCGGCTTAGGGCTTTATTATTCCTGGCAAAAGGATTCCAGCATAAAATCCTTTTACAAAAAAAGGATTTACCGTCTTTTCATCCCCTATATGCTAATTTCTTTTGCATTCATCGCCTATTCCGCCATCACATCTAATTCCTCATTGTTAGATTCCACATTGCGTCTTTTAACTTTAAAATTTTGGGTTTTCGGAAACGACTCCATGTGGTACATATCTGTTTCCCTTGCGTTTTATTTAGCATTCCCCTTTATTTACCGTTTTCTCTTTAGTGGGAAAATGTATCCCCAAGTCAAATGTCTTGCCCTTATCACATTATGGATTTCCATCTGCTATGCCATTCACATTTTTTTTGCTGACTACTATAAATCTGTAGAATTAGGTTTTCCTAAAATATGGATGTTCTTTTTGGGCATGCTTCTAGGCAAATTCGCTTACTCAAATACCAAAACATCCAAAACACACATAGCATTGTTCTGTTGTATTTCCGTCATGGCAGTCCTTTCAAATCTTTCGGACAACGACTTCATAAAGCCTTTTGCCGATTGCTTACTTAGGCTCGTTACAATCCCTATCGTTTGCATTCTATTCAACATCACCCAAAAATGGAACAGCATTGCCCACAAGATTCTTGGCTGGTTTGGAAAGTATTCCCTGGAACTTTACATCATCCACTTGTTAGCATACGAATCCATCAAATTCAGCTATCAATTCTTCAGTTCCATTCCGTACACATCCTATAGCAGAATTGGAGCAACCATTAGCATTATTGCCGCCGTCTCGACGTGTTCCTTCGTACACAACGGAATCAATCGACTTTTAAAAAGATAGCTCGTATAAGAAATTTACATGGACTCTAGTATATTGCGTTTTCAGGTTTGTTGGAATCGAAATCTCAGGAGACACACTCAAGTTATTGACAGAAAAAATCATTCCCACAAAAAAACGGTCTTCCGCTTTTCGGTATTCTGGAATATTCTTTATTCCACCAAAAACAGCAATTTCTTTCCATCCTAAGATTTTACCAACAAATTCATAACCATAATTGAATTTCAAATCACTATCATATTGAGGTCTAAAACGGCCATCAAGTTCAATCAAACGGTTAAAAAACAATACTCTCAAATATAAATCGGCCCCGTAATCATAATACGACCGTTCATACGTTGTCCCATAAAAGACAGAATACTGCCCAGAGACATTATCATTTATACGGAACCTGTAAAAGGGGCCCAAACGGACATATTGCGAGGCGTCCTGGACCCACAACGAATGCATCAAGGCAACACCCACGTTTTCACCAGGCCTAAACCCAGCAATGGCATATTTTGAATTTTCCACGCCAACAAATGCAACAGACGCCAAAGCGTTCCCCGCCACAAGAGCCAAAGAAAACATAAGAGATTTTAAAGATTTCATAGGAACTTCTTCAATTCGTTGCTTAAAATTTCATATCCTGCGGGACTAGGATGCAAACCATCGTTAAATAGTTCTTTTTTTATTGCATAGCCATCTTCTAAAAAGAAGGGGAAAACATTGACGAAAGAGCCACCTTCAACTTCTAACATCACGCGAGCCTTAAGGCCCTGATTAAAAGATTCAATGTACTTATTTATGTTTTCACTTTGATTGTAATGCAGATTTCTCGGAAGGACCGACACGACAACGACAGACTCATAGGGAATCTTCTTCAACATTTCGATATAACGACTTTCAATGCGCTCCTTTATTTTACCACTATCCATAGCCACCTTCCCAACATCATTAGTACCTATTAGAACAACCGTTTTTTTTCCCTCACACGAACCGACATCCCAACCAAACACGTCTTGAACCTTTGTACCAGACTTAGAAAGTTTCACTATTGAAAATTCTGGAAAATAAAAATCGAGGTCCCATAATTCAGTAATGGAATCCCCGACAAAACACAAATCTGTTTCTTCATATTCATTCGAACAGGCCAGCAAAAAACATACACCCAAACCTAGCAAGGTTTTTCTCAACAAACCATCCATCATTTCGCACTCAAATTAATCTTGACAACAACCGGGAAATGGTCCGATGGAAAACGGTCTTCGCCATATTGGCCAGGATAAGTATCCAAAAGGACATCATATTCCAAGACGTTTATATTTTTCGTCACCAGAATATGATCCAGTCGTTCTTCTGATTTATAGTCATTTTCAAACTTATTGAATGTCCCCGCCACTTTTATCTTTTTCTGGGCCAAATTAAGGCAATCTTCAACAACGCCCGATTCCGTCAAGATTTTATAACCTGGACTATGCTGGCTAAAATTCAAATCACCCATAACAATAACGGCAGCATTTTCTCCTGCAATTTCACGAATCTTGCGCAGCAACATCTTACATGACTCCCGTTCAACTTCTCCACCAGCATAATCCATGTGCGTATTGAAAACCCAAAAAACTTGAGAAGTATTACGCTCAACCAATTTCACCCACGTACAAGAACGAATGTACTTGCCGTTCCAACCAATCATCGGAACATCATCCCGCGGCGCAAGGTAGAACATTCCACTTTCCCGTTCATCAAACCGCCTTTTCTTGTAAAATACGGAATTGAATGTACCAACCCTGCCATTTTCATGATTAGGGAATCCTTTTCGTGAAAAATTAGGCAACAAGGAATTCAATTCGTTCAATTCCCTGTTAAAATCTTCTTGAACACCCCAAATATCAAAATCATTCGATTGTACCATCTTTACAATCGCTTCGCGGCGATTACCCCAAACATTTCCCGCAACAGAATCTTTCTTTATATTAATACGGATATTCCAGGTTGCGACATTAATAGGTTCGGCAAAAGACGCCCCCACAAACAAGCCGCAAAAGAAAAGAAAGATGAAAAGTTTCTTCATATTCTTTTTTTTATAACAAGTCGTTTTTCAAATTAGAAAGAAATCCTCTGACAAAGCCTTTCAATCCTATAGTTTTCACGACACGAGGACAATTGCAAATCCCCTTCCACAAGGATTTCTTTAACAGCAAATAAAGCCAATATTCAACGTGTTTTGCCCTGTATTGAGCGCACCCATTATCAATCAACAAGCCTTCACATTTTAACGTGACATCAAGTCGACAGAGCAGAGCCTCCACAGAAGAAGCCCTAATCAGGGAATTTTCTCTGTATGTATAATTATAAAGGCGAGAATCTACATATTTAACATTTTTAGCAAGTAAGGCTATCCGTGTACTGAACCAAGCATCATTACTCCAGCGAGTTTCATCAAACCTCACATTATTGGATTCAACAAAATCCCGTAGAATAAACTTCGCCCATGGAGCATTTCGTCTGTATCGAATATAGCCTTGGTCGTTTTCTTTTTTTGCCAAATCGAAAATAGAATTCGCCTTATGCACAAAATTCGCCAGCAGCAGGGTTTCCGAATCCCTATAATTTATCTTGAAAAAAACAAGATCGCAGACATCATCCTTGAAGGTTTCCATTTGGGAATCAAGCAAATCCTTTTCAAAGAAATCATCGCAATCCGCAAATACAAGCCACTTGCCAGACGCCTTCAAAAGACCGACATTGCGTGCATGTCCAGCCCCCAAGCCCGTTTTGTCAAAAACAACCTGAACATTCTTTTTTTGAAGTCCAGGAAAATTCGCAAAGTCAACAACAGAAGGATCGCTATTGTCATCTACAATAATCGTTTCAACATCATCCCGAGCAGGAATCGAATCGAGACACCTTTGCAAAAGCTTCGGCAAGTTTTTGTGCGGAATAATGATGGAATAATTATACATAGTTATTTTTCAAAAGAAGATTTATTAGGAAGCAAGCAGTCAAATGCTTTTTTTAGTTTATTCTTCAACGTTTCAAAATCCATATTCGGATCGGAATCGTTCAAGCAGACCATCGGTTCTCTCTGATTCAAAATGACATTTTCAATTTCCGTCATGGATGATTCCGATATTTCCATGAAGCGGCCCCTGTTTTTGCATGGGATAAAACAACCTTCTGCATAGCGCCAATACCTAAAAAGCCAATGCGAGACATCGTCATTTTGTCTAAACTTATGAGTAGCAGTCTCCAAAAGGGCATTCCCTTCTTTATTCCAAACCTCGTTTACAAGAGACTTGGTATGGGCAATCGGGAGATGATCGTCGTAAAATCCCGTAAATTGTCCCCATGGAATCAAAACGATATTTCTATATAAATCCGCGCCATATTTCAGCGAAAAATATTTTCTAAAATGTTTTTTTAGGCATCCATTCTTGGAAAAATTCTTGTTAATAAGAGCCATATTATTTGCTCTCAAACTGAACAAGGATTCTCCATTCGGAATAAGCGCATTAAAAATAGCCCTGTCGCAAGGGAGGCCTTTCTTGAAAAAGAATTCCGGGCGCAGTTTTTTCAACAGAAACATATCATCATTGAAAAGGACAAACTGTTCTGCAAGATCCGAAATCCTATGCAAATTCAGTTCCAAAGCGTTGCTATTAAATGTCGGAAGAATATCCTGCGACATGAAATCTGAATGTTTCACCACATGCAGTTTAGGATGTTCCGTATTCAAGAACTTGGGCAAATGTCCATAGGTTACAAAATGGATTCTATTTACCCACGGAGCAAACTTTTCAACCCCTCTAAACCAATATTGCAAATTATCCCAATTACGAAAACGAATCACCGACTCAGGGGTATAATTCGGGTCCCATCTATTTTTTTCAGCAAGCCATGCCGAATCATTTCCATCAACCCATAAAACAACAAAATCAATCACTTCTTTCATTTTACAGCCACTGTTTCAAAATAATCGATGTATATGGGTACGTATCGTGGTAACCATTATATATAAAGAAATAATACCAATACGCAAAACAATAAACGAGCCCTAGAGTTCCAATAACCTTTTGCCAAGCCTTATTCAAATGCGCGCAAATAAATGGCAATACAAAAATCTGGGTTATGACGAAATAATTCATAATACGTTCGGCATCATTGCCGATAAGTTCTCTCGCTTGCGTCGCAACGACCATGACAATCAGTGAAAACGCCAAGTAAATCGTTTCTTTTCTAAAATACTTCTTTCGAAAGAGAAAGAACAGTAGCGGGATAGGCAATGTAATCAAGAATTTCGTAATAAAGAACCCATGGGTACTGTCTTTAAAATAATGCGCATAGTCGGCATTCAGTCCTATTGTCGCCAGCACCACATCCACCGATTTCTGGACCAACAAGGCCATGACAATTCCCATAATCACCATGGACCACATCATTTTATAAGATTGCGTTCTTCTTAGCAAAACAAACAGCGGGTAAATAACAAATGCCACAAATGCGGATATATGGAAGGTACAAGCAAACGCGACAACGATCAAGAAGGGCAGCAATTTTCGCTTATAAGCATAGGTACAGGCAAACAGGACTATTGCGCACGCAAAATTTTGCCTCATTTGGTTTAGCGAAATGTTATAGTAAGAGAAATAATACACCAAAAGAGCCAGCCATACAGGCATGCGGTTCCTGAACACCAACAATGCCTTCATCACAAAAATCATTTGCAGCGCCATCAAAATTCCGAAAAAAAAGTTGTAGCTATTCGTAAATCGGCTTACCGCATAATTTAACAACAAGTAGCCAGGTTCCATACGAACCATCCAAGAAAGATCTATCTCTGAATACCATCTACTTTGAGCCACATCTAAAAAGCAATCTTTACCATAAACCAAAACGTCCGTGCCAATGCTATCATCGCGCACACCGGCAATCAATGCTACAGGCAAGATTGCGAGCAACACCAAAAACCAGCGCTGTTTCGCATCACTGATTTTTGACGCCTTATAAAAAAACAGCGTTGACACGGCAAATATTGTAATATAGATAGACAAATTTACAACTCTTTTAGATAAGCGGGAATCGACTGACTTTGATACATTCTAAGGAACCGATTCTTAAATTCACTCCTTGCGGCACAATCAAACGCCATCGAATCAATTCTCTTCGCATAATCCGATGGCGACTCGGCAAGCTGCATAAAGTCCGAGAAATCCTTCAAGACTCCTTCAAAGGCGAATTCATTCCCGACAACAGGCGTACCACATGCAAGCGATTCAACGACCTTCACCTTTACGCCGGCTCCAGAAAAAATCGGGGAAATAACAGCCTTGCTGTTCGCAATGATTTCATACGGATTGTCAACAAAGCCCAAATACTCCACATTCGGAAGGCCTTCCACATACTTCCTGAAATTGTCTGGCAGGCCAATTCCAATAATCACATATTTTTCGGTCTTTGGCCGGCAGGAATAGACATTGTCAAAGAACCATTTCAGTCCGTCAAAATTGTCAGGACGTTTCCACTTGCCAAAAAAGACAAGGCGGTCTTCGACCTTTTGAGGCACGGCCTTTACAATGTTCTCATCCAAATAGAAATTCGTATAGAGGGAGCGCAAACCATACGCACTCTGCACCAAATCAACATCTTTCTGACTAAATGTAAAGATGGTCAGTTTCGGCATATGCATCAAACGTCCTTCGGAAAGCCTCACGAATTTTGCAACAACGCCTCCATTATGGCCAAAGCGTTCCGCCATGACATCGTGAGACATCAAGATTTTTTTTGCTTCCGGGAAATGTTTACCGTACAAAAGCATCTGGCTATGGTCCAAATACAGCAAGTCGTAGGAATTCTGCTTCCAGGCTTTTTTCAGGAAGCGCAGCAACCTGTAGCTAAAGCGGATAGAGAACGTCGGGTGAAGCGTCGGATGGTTAACAGCGTTCCAGAGCTTCACAAATGTAGAATTCTTGCAGACTTTTAAGACGCGGACATTCTCATTCGGACACACGTACTCTTTATCAAAGGAATATTTGTAATACACCAGATCCACCTGATTTTCCCTGGACAGGTCCTCAAGCAGTAATCTGGTGAATTTTTCTCCACCCGCCCTATCACTCGGCACATACGGCGTCAGAAACAATATTCGCATAAATACCTATTCGTGTGTTTTCCAATAGTTTTTATTCAGAGCGAATCGAATTCTAGTCTTTTTTGACAATTTCTTGTATCGGGCTCCCAACTTATTCGCCAAAAGCTTTGTCGCACATTCAAGAACATAATAGCCTGCAGCGATAAACCGTCCCCGCCTCACCAATTGCAAAAGAATCCACTTCACCATCTTTATACCTTCAGATGCAGCGGACACATTGGCAAACAGGTCATCGTTCATTTTCATGAAGGCGGCGACATCAAAATTTCGAGTAAACTGTTGCTTTAGGGAATAATTGTGGGAATGATAAACTCCGGCAGTACCCACATAGGCAATCTTGTAACCGGCAAAGATAAACTGGGCGGCAATTTTCATGTCCTCGTTCACCAGGATATCCTTGTCAAAGCCGCCGATGGCATTGTACGCCGTCCTCCGATAAGCGGAGCAACAATCCGACGAGAAGAACGTCTTGACACCCAGATGCGGCAAGTCCTCCTTGCTACGGACAAACACATACTCCGGGTAATTGAACTCGCGGTTCAACTTTTCCGTCACGGTGGCATCATCCCTTGCAATCTGCCTTCCGCTGGACATCGCGATTTTTTCATCGTCCGCAAAGGGAGCTATCAAGTTCGCAGCATAGTTTTCATCGACGGGCAAAGCGTCCTGCGTTAAGCAGAGAATAATATCGCCTGTCGTTTTTTGAATGGCCATATCACGAGTGCCGCCATGATTAAAATTCCTGCGTTCGACATTAAGAACGGTCACACCCGCAAAAGACTTGGCGATTTCGACGGTCTTGTCTGTAGATTCCGAATCTATGACGACAATCTCGTTGAACTTTATCGTCTGGGACAAGAGCCTTTCAAGGAGAGCGCCGATGAAGCGTTCCGCATTTAACGTAGGAATAACGACACTCGCACTCATTCGAGGACCTTTCCGTCGCAATCCCTGAACCAATCTTTAAACGCTTCTTCCAAAGAATAGCTAAGGGGGTAATCCTTTGCCAACTTCTGGCCATCGATATTCGTCGAAACCATCAGTTTTTTTACACGGGCAGGGCATATACCCAGGCCCAAGCCACCAAGCATCCCAGCCACCGTCGCCGCAGCCATCATGGGCTTCTTGGGAATGTACGGAACATGGCGTTTCATTCCAGTGGCCTGCATCATGGTATTGCAAATTTGCTCAATGGTGAATGACGGATAATAGCAACAGTTGTAGAGTTGCACCTTCGGGGCAGAAACGTTTTCGGCCATAGCAAGCATGACGCGCACCAAGTCCTTCACATAGATGCATGCCTTAATTGTATCCTTGCGACCAGCATAGGCAAACTTGCGGCTAGCAAGCCCCTTGTACAAGCGGGTCATATTGCCGTTTTCACCCGTGCCGAATACGATTCCTGGACGAACTATGGAAAGTCTGCGATTTGCATTCTCGGCGGCCCATTCACGATGGATTTTCTCGGCGACCAACTTGGAAATTCCATAAGGCGTATTGGGTGTCGGGAGCGTATCTTCGGTTTTCAGTTCTTCGGCAGCGCCATAGGGGGCTATACTACTTGTGAAAACAATGTTTTCTATACCATTTTTTTCAGCAAAAGCACAAACATTTTCTGCACCGCGAATGTTGGTTTCAAAATAAGCATAATCTGGATGCCCCGGCGTACGGTGAACTGCCGCAAAGTTGAACACCAAAGTATTGGGTCCAAAGGACCCAGACATTTCTATCGGCTTGCGAACATCAACCTTTTGAGAATACTCAGAACCATCGGCAAGCAAGTCAGCAACATATACCTTAGCCTGCGGGAATTTTTCCCGAAGAAGCCGCTGCATATGCGTACCTACAAAACCGCTGCCACCAAATATGACAAAAGAGTCGAACATTCCTACTCCGCCTTCCCCTTACCGATGCTGGACACCTCGAAACCAATCTTACGGAGGGCATCGGCATCCAAGATATTACGTCCGTCAAACACAAAAGCAGGCTTGGCCATAGAACTGTAGATACGTTTCCAGTCCAGTTCGGCAAAGCATTTCCATTCGGTGCAGACTACCACCGCATGAGCGCCCTCGGCAGCCTTGTAGGGGTCTTCTTCGAATGTCACCTGGTCAAGCACATCCTTTAAGTCGCGCTTGGCATCAGGAATAGCCTTGGGGTCAGTCACCACCGGCATCGCATGTTCATTGAGCAGGTCACGGACCACCAGGTTCGCCGGGCTTTCGCGGGTATCACCGGTATTGGCCTTGAAGGCAAAGCCGAACACCGCAATCTTCTTGCCGGCGATGGTATTGAACATGGTCTCCAGCATGCGGTCCACCACGCGGTGGGTCTGCCATTCGTTAATTTTCACCACGGATTCCCAGTAGGCGGCCACTTCGGGGAGTCCATAGTAGCCGCACAGGTACACCAGGTTCAAGATGTCCTTCTTGAAGCAGCTTCCGCCAAAGCCGATGGAGGCCTTGAGGAACTTGGAGCCTATGCGGGTATCCTTGCCCATCACGTAGGCCACCTCATCTACGTCAGCACCGGTCTTTTCACAAAGGGCACTGATGGAGTTGATGGAGCTGATGCGCTGGGCCAAGAAGGCGTTGGCAGTCAGCTTGGTGAGTTCGGAACTCCAGAGGTTGGTCGTGAGGATTCGGTCACGGGGAACCCAGTGGGCATACACGTCCACCAGTTTCTGGCAGGCTGCAAGTCCAGACTCCGTCTGGTGGGACCCGATAAGCACGCGGTCCGGTTCAAACAGGTCCTTGATAGCCGTTCCTTCGGCCAGGAATTCCGGGTTCGATAGAACCTCAAAGTGCAGGCCCTTGTCGTTGCTGTTCAAGATACGTTCCATGGCGGCGGCGGTACGCACTGGCAGGGTGGATTTTTCCACGATAATCTTGCCTTCGTCGGCAATTTCCAAAATGTTGCGGGCGGTCTTCTCCCAGTACTGCAAGTCCGAGGCCTTGCCGGCGCCATGACCAAAAGTCTTAGTCGGGGTGTTTACCGAAACAAAGATGATGTCCGCTTCCTTGATGGCTGCAGGAATGTCAGTGCTAAAGAAGAGATTGCGACCGCGAGCACGCTTTACCACGTCGTCTAGGCCAGGTTCAAAAATCGGTAGGTTTTCGCTGTTCCAGGCATCAATACGAGCCTGGTTGATATCCACCACAGTCACCTTGACATCGGGGCATTTATCAGCAATAACAGTCATGGTAGGGCCACCGACATAACCCGCACCAATGCATAGAATCTTGGTATTGAAACTCATAGTAATTACAATGTAGAAAAAAGCCTTGTCGCAGGCACGAACCGCCCTGGATTCTATCCCCTATCGTGCGATGCACTCCAGGGTCCAGAATGACAGCGGAGCATAGCACGCCGGAAAGTGCCAGAATCACTTAAAAATTGCCGTTAGCGAGTCCACTTCCCCGGGCATTACAACGCGAGTCTTTTCTTTGACACCGTCCTTCCAGCCAACAAACGTACCTCCGTTCTCCTGGGCCGTAATGGTGACCGGCGTCCCCTTGAAGAAAGAGACCGTCATAGACGACTTATCCAAAGGCAAATTATGGACCAGAATCTTCCCCGAGCCACTGACAGAAAGAGTCGTTTCAGCTGTTTCGCCCAGACCGAAAAATTCCGTCATTTCCGACAAAATAACACTCTGACGAGTTTTCGCAAAGGTCTTCATCTTGTCCAACTGCCCACTCATATAAGAGTCGTTAAGCCCCCACCGTTTCTGATCTCTTGAAATTTCTGATTCTATCTCATTCATCATGATATTAATACGGACAAGCAACCTGTTTGTTTCAAAATTCATCGTCAAAAGTACCGGGAAACGATTGACAAAAGCCAGCTTAAACTTTGCGTTTTCCAAAAGCCTGCGAAGCAACAAAGTGGAAGCCGGGCCATTTGGCCAGTCGGGTCCATCTTCGGCCGTTGCAAATTCGAATATGTTGTTCTTGAACTCGCTGTACTCGTTGCCAAACCCGAAATCCATATCGTAAATGAACCACTTCCATTTGGTCTTGGGATTTGTGCCCCGCCATTTTTTCAGATTGTTGGCGGGCCAGTCGCGATTGTTCATGAACAGTTCTGTCTGGATGTAATTAACAAAATTGTCAACATCAATCTGGTTGGCGACATAGCTGTAGTTTTCTTCACTATTCAGGTGGTGATTTTCGAGATAGTTCACAAGGTCCACATAATCCGCTGGAGATCCCGCCGTAGCAGAATTGTCCGCCTTCAACAAATCTATCTCGTCGGCATTCAGACCATAATGGGTTTCGAAATAGTATTCCGTCGAGCGTTCTCGAATATTGTGGATACCGTAGTATTCCCCATTGTAATAGACCACAACGCCGCGACCCCGCTGGTAATCTACATTCAATCCCTCGGACACGGAGCTGCAAAGTCTGTCGCGGATATAGTCACTCCCAAAATTGCTTCCGTTGCTACGCAACAAGAACACCTTGAACTTCTTGAGATTTGGAAAATCCGGGAATAGCGGGTATTCCAACCGCTTGTCACCGTATTTCTCACGGAACACGATGGCCACCGACTTTTTGGCATTGGCGCGACTGTAATTTCCAAAAATCTGGAAACCTGCATTTTTTGCGAAAGCAGGTGTCTTACTGCCTTTTTCCAGGAGTTCTACAAAAACTGGTATTTCTTTGTCTTCCCAATAGTTCGCTCCAAAATGCGGTTCTTTCGCCTGGGCATTAGGCCCTTCCATGTAGATGCCCGTATCGGGGTCGAACAGGGACCTGGGATTGGCTGTCAAGAATACTACGGGCGTTTGGGGTTGCGTTTCGAATACGTATGTGCGGGTCACCATATCGCTGGCGACACTGTTCGCAGCAAAACTTGCGCAACGAAGTACGGTAGTCTTGTTAATCGTGATATTATCTTGATGGGAACTCTTTTCAGTAGGCGTATAGCCGCCCGTTTCACAGCGCACGTTCGGCAAACTGGAAAGGTTTATGGTAAAAGCAGAACTGTAGAATCCAGATGCTGGGAAGGAAACCTTTTTTTCGGGACTAGGTTCGCGTTTTGCCATAACGATTTTTTGGCCATAGGTAAACGGCGACGGCTCCGCATAGCCCCAGCCGTTTGTACTACGGCTCCAGCTCTTGCCGAGAGGGAGCTCCGGATAGGTAACAGAATCTGTCACATTGCCATCCTTGTTTATCAAGAATAGCCTGCCGCCCGATTTGTCCAACTTGAAATTCGCATGAGGTTCGTGACCCCGATTCCGCGCGATATAGGAATCCACCTTGAAAGTCAAAGATCGCATTTCCTGATCATCTGGGCTAAAGCGAGTGCCGTAAATATGGGCCAAATCTGGAAGCGTGGAACCTGTGGGAAGATTTACATGGTAGGTGTAGGATGAATCTCCAGTCCCCGTAAGGGCCTTGGCCCAGCCCTTCCAGTCATCCAAGTCAGCTTGGGCAAGACGCAGTTGAAGTTGCCTGTCTTTTTCGATATAGCCGGTAAGTAGAATTTCGTTGGCCTTGCTTATATCTCTTGCGTCTTCAGCATTTCCCCTATCGCCGACTCCCACAAAGAACGAGATAGAATGCCAGCCCAGTTCTGTATTTTCGCCAAAGCGCATTTTGCCACCAAACTTTCGAACACCCGATTCATCAAAACAAGGGTGACCACCATTCAAGTACTGAACCGTGCTTTGGCCCTTGACAGGGGTATTTTGAGAATCAGTCCAAACCCAGCAGCCATTACCAATCAAATCGACGGAATCATGAGGTGCAACATAATCGGGTAGGTCCTTGCCCGACAAGAACACTAGCATTGTTTCGCCTGGTTTAATCGAAGCCTTTCCGAAAGTCCACTTCGCCGATTCTTTTGGGGAATTCGTCAGAGCCATCCCTGACAAATTGATGGTCTTGTCTGTCGGGTTCAAAAGTTCTACCCAACCAGCATCATCGCCTTCGTGGTCCTTGTAAACGAGATTGACCGGATCTACCTCGGAAAAGATTATTGAAGTCGCGATTTGCTTTTCGGGATCCTGCGTTCCAGAGGATGAACTATCGCCCCGTCCCTGCTCTTCGGACTCTTCCAAGTCCATTTCCTCTACCGTGGTAGAATTATTGCCCGAAGAACAGGCCATAAAAAATGCAGCAACTGCAAACTGCAAAAACAAGATTGTGGATTTCATGGCATTTCCTCGGTCCATAATAAATGAATATATATAAAAAACCGAGAAAAAGATCTCTGGAACTAACAGGGGCTTAAGATTTCTTGCGGCGAGGCCTGCGGACAATAAACAAGCAGGCACCGATAAGCACCAAAGTAACCGAAATGGCCTTGCCCATGGGGAACGCTTCGGAGAACACCAATGCCCCCGCCAGCGTGGGAACGGCCGCTCCTACAGCGGCACTGAAGGGGATAATGAACAGGGCCCGCCCGCGGGAGAACGAAATCTGAGAATAAAGGAAGGCTATCCCGTAGGTCGCAATGTAACCGAGAGTCCTAAAGTCCAGCAACAGGTTCGCTATCGACGAAAGTTCAATATGGTCCAAATCAAAATCCATGGCAAGGCTCTTGTAGAAGGCCGCCGAAAGCCCGAAACCTACACCCATAATGAGGGAATCCACCATCTCCCGATCCTTCACGAACAAATGGGCAAACAGTGTAACAGCACAAAGCCCACCGGCATAGGCCCACAGCATGGGAATGTTCTGCAGGGCCGTAGATTCACCCAAGTTCTCTACAGAATACAAGAGTCCCGCCACCACAAAGCAGATGGCCACAACGATGCGCTTGGTGAGAGCCTCCTTCAAGATGCAGAAGCCCATCAGGGCGGTAAGCACCGGGTTCAGGACCATCATGGGCTGGACCTGGCTCAGGTCGTACTGCGCCATGGCGATGTAGTAGCCCAGCGTAGCAAGGCCGGAACAGCAGATACCCAGCCACCAGAACTTGTTGGTAATGACGCCCTTGAAAAATTCCCAGGGTCTGGAGGTTCCGCCGGTGCGCTTGCCGACGGTAGAAACCCCGGACTTTTCCAGGATGTTTCCGCAGGCAAAGAGGAAGGCGGGGCCGATTGTTAGGAGCAAGAAAAGCATCTACTAAATCCCCTCGTAAATCTCTTGATAAATCCAGTAATTTCCCATGACGCGCTTTACGTAGTCGCGGGTTTCCCAGTAGCTGATTTCTTCGGCGCGAATATCCCAGTGCTTGCCCTGACCGGCCGCCTGCCAGCGCTTGGTGGGCTTGGGGCCTGCGTTATAGTTGCCCAGCACGTACATGTAGTCATCGTTGTATTCGGCTTTCAAGTCCACCAGGTAACGGACACCCAGGCGAATGTTCATGTAAGGGTTGAAAAGGAGCAGCGGGTCAAAATCGGGAATTCCTTCTTTGGCGGCCACCATCTTACCTGTGGCGGGCATGATTTGCAAGAGCCCGCGGGCACCTACCGGAGATGCAATCTCGAAATTGAAGATGGATTCCTGACGCATGACGCTATAGACGAAGAAGGGATCGATACGCGTTCCGGAATGGAACTTCACCTGGTCCTTGAAGGGAATGGGATAAAGGTAGTGCAGCACGTCTATAGGTGGTGCCATCAGGCGACGACGGTCGATGTTGTTCTGGAACTGCCTTGCAAGCCTGTAGCCGGCGGCCACTTCACCCATCTCGTAGAAGAGCTTTCCATATTCATACAAGAAATCCAGACGTTTGTAATTCTTGCGGCGTACCTCATCGTAGAGGGCAAAGGCCTCGTCGCTGAAACCGTAAAGGAACAAATCCCGAATGCGGTTGTAGCGGACCGGGTTGTAGGTGGTGTCCGGCTTGCCGATCTTCTGGGAGGCACGAATCCAAGCCAGAGTCTCTTCGGGAGACATGGCGACCCCGTGAGCATACGGGATGTCCTTCTCCTCCATCAGCTTGTATTCCGCAAGTTTCAGGCGGCTGCGGTGGGCGTAGTAGGCCAGCGGGAAATCCCGGATACAGTCCAGATAGGCTTCACGAGCGAGAGAATCCTTGCCCAGCTTCATGTAGGCATCTCCCAAGAACATGCGGGCCCCGCTTCCGCTCCAAAGGAACGGCTCCTTGGCCGCATCGATAAAGGCGTCAACGGCCTCTTGCCATTTTTCTTGCTTGTAATAGACGAAACCTATGCGGAACTTTGCCCATTGGCGCTTCACATTGTTCTTGAACCTGCGATGGGAAAGTTTCTTGAAACACACGATGGCACTGTCGTATTTTTCGTTCTGCTCGTATTCAAAGCCTTTTATCCAGAGGTTGTTGGCGTTTTCCTTGCTGAACTGGCTTGCATCTTGCAGCAGGGAATCGGTGGTCTTGATTTCTTTGGCGTATTTCTTGGCGTTTTTGCGGTACAGTTTCAAGATAGACTGCATCCACAAAGGCTTAGCCTCCACAGAATCCAACAGGAAGCGGAACTGGGCAATGGACTCGTCTTCGCGCTTTAAACTACGAAGTGTCACAGCACGTTTTTCCCACAGGGCAATGCGAGTGTCCATGTCCAGGGTGCTGGGCCGCAACAGCTTCTGCAGGGAATCTTCCGGCGCTGCCACCGCAGCAGACGGATTTTTCGCAAGGGTGACAGAATCCATAATGGCGATGGAATCCAGCAGAACCAAGCAAGCGGACGCCTCGTCCTTGGCGCAGGCCATCCTGGCGTAGGCAATCTTTTCGGGCAGACTTTCCGGAGTCCCCTGGACCTTGCGCAGGCGCTGAATCGCCTTGAAGGCGGAATCCTTGTAAGCCGTAGAACTGGCCAACAGCTGGATATAAAGCTTCTTGGCCTGGGCCGGCTGCTTGAACTGCTCCAAGTACAGGGCATAGCGATACTTGAGAGCGGCAGCGTCTTCGCCCTTGGGGTACTTTTCCAGGAACACCTTCAGGGAATCCGCATGGGCCGCGTCGGTAAGGCTGGTGTCCGCCATGGCGGCCTCGATACGCATACGGGAGGCGGACTTGTCAAAATCGGAATCCTTGGCGTACTTGTTCCCGAGAGCAAGGGTTGCGCGCATCTTGGCGTAATCCCCCCGCATAAAGCAAGTGCGGGCCATACGCAAAACAACGCTCTTTTCTAGAACGGAATCCCTGCTCCGCAGAGAATCGTAGGCGGCGTAGGCGCTATCCCAAAGTTCCCTGTAATAGTAATAAGCGGCCTTCGCGAAATCCTGAACGTTTTTCGAGACGTCAAAATCCGTAGAGGCCCGCTTGGAGCGTTCCGCACGAACTACCAGGTTCTGGAAATCCTTGGGCAGAATCTTTTCCTGTTCTGCAAAGGGGTCGTTCAGGGGGACTGTCGAAATCAGGCTATCGGTGGCGACAAATGTTGCGGGGAGAGAATCTTTCTTTGCCGTTGTCGGCTTCGGAACAACTGCTGTTGCACTGGAAGACACGATGGTTGGGGCGGAAGCAGACGATTGGGCGACAGGGGCCGAAGAAGAGACAACTGCAGAAGATACAGCAACGGTATCAGCAAGAGCGAAGGCGACACTAAAAAAAAAGACTGTTAAAATTTTACTCATTCTGGTTTACGTCGTGCGGTGCATCGTATGTGTAGGTTGTAGGTGTTAGGTTTTAGGCGTTAGGGCTGATGGAGATAATTAGATGCCATTTCAAACATCTCTAGCAGATCCTCGCCTACGCGAGGATGACATCTGGCATCACTCACACCACACATTTCACATTCCACATTATTTCCCATCCACCTGGCCCACAAAGCTGGAAATACCCAAGTCCGTAATGGTCTGGGCATACTTCTTGTGCATATACTCGTTCACGTTGTCGGAATCGTCCATCTGCAAAACGGTCAGGGCGGACTCGCGAACGTCTTCGTAGTTGATGGAACGGATAATCTTCTTGGTGGCCATGACACTCCAGGGCGTCATGGAAAGTTCATCTACGCCAAGCCCAACGAGCAAAAGCACACTCATGGGGTCCGCACTCATTTCGCCGCAGACCGCCACAGGAATTCCTTCGCGGTGCGCCGCCATCACCACACGGTTGATCATGTGCAGAATGGCCGGATGGTGAGGTTGGAACATTTCGGTAATAAGTTCGTTGGTCCGGTCCACCGCCAAGGTAAACTGGATAAGGTCGTTTGTACCGATGCTGAAGAAATCCACTTCCTTGGCAAGCAGGTCCACAAGCATCACGGCGGCAGGCACTTCTATCATGGCTCCAATCTTGATATTGCCTACCTGCACTCCTTCGGCCTTCAGCTCGTCGGCACAGCGCTTGATGCAGGCCTTCGCCTTGCGGAGTTCGTTGAGCCCGGAAATCATGGGCAATAAAATCCGGAGATTTCCGCTCTTGTTGGCTCGGAGCAAGGCCCGCAACTGCGTGCAGAAAATGTCTTCGCGGCTAAGGCACACGCGGATAGAGCGCCAGCCCATAAAGGGGTTGGCCTCGTTCACGGCGGTAAGGCCCGCCACCAGCTTATCACCACCGGCATCCAGGGTGCGTATGGTCACCGGGCAAGGCGACATGGTTTCCAGAATCTCTCCGTAGGCAGCCTGCTGCTCGTCTTCAGTAGGGGCGTCCTTCTGGAAGAACAAGAATTCCGAACGGTAAAGACCGATACCTGTGGCACCGAAATCTGTGACCTTTGATGCTTCCGACGGAAGTTCGATGTTGGCATGGAGCGTGATGTACTTGCCGTCACGGGTCATGGGCTCCAGACGGCGCATGGTGAACAGTTCCCGACGCTGGCGCTCAAAGACCTCTTGCCGTTCGTGGAACTTGCGGATGTCCTCTTCGTCTGGATTGACGATGACCATGCCGCCGGTACCATCTACAATGATGGTGTCACCGGCGTTCACCTGGGCTGCTACGTTCCTAAGACCCGACACCGCCGGAATCTGCAACGACCTGGCAAGAATTGCCACGTGGCTCGTACGGCCACCCGTATCCATCACCAGGGCGCTGACCTGACCGGGCTTGATGGCAATGAGCATGCTGGGCATAATTTCGTGAGCTGCCAGCACTACGCCCTGTTCCAGAGCCACGTCCTCCAGTACCGGACCGGAATCGTCCAAGGCGGCCATCAGACGGTTATACAGGTCCCGAAGGTCTGCCGCCTTGTCCCGCATGGCCGGGGAATTGATCTTCTCGAATTTTTCGATGTAGTTGCCCAGCACCACGTGCACCGACCAACGGGCCGTCTTGTGCTTTTTCTTGACCATTTCCAGGACGCCGTTCACCAGGCCCGGGTCCTGCAAAATCATCAGGTGGGTTGCAAATATCAAGCTGTCGTGGACGCCTGTGCGGGTTTCAGAAATTTCCTTGATCTGGCCAATTTCTTTTGCCGTCTTGCTCACGGCCTTCAAGAACAGCTGTTCTTCGGTGGTGACCCGACTTTCGGGGATGGTTTCTTCGACGACGGAAATTTCCCTGTTGGTAATCGGGAAAACTTTGCCCATGGCAAAACCCGGCGACGCAGGAACGCCCACCAATACAATGCGTAATGGTTTCTTGGATGTCTTGGAGCTAGAAGACCCCTTAGCCTGCTTCTTCGTTGAAGTTGTCATGGAATAACTGCTCCAACTTCTGCACGACCAGTTCTTCGTCTTCGCCATCCACCTCGAACTTCACCTCGGAACCCAGGGGAATGGCCAGCATCATCACGTTCAAAATGCTCTTGGCATTGGCCTTGGAACCATCAAAAATTATGGAGACATCACTCTTGGCAGGTCCCGTAATATCAACAATCATCCCCGCAGGGCGGGCATGAACACCAAGTTTATTGGTCACCGTAAGCGTCTTTACAATCATAGCCCCTCAGAAAATATCCACGTTGATGTCAAGACCATCGTTCAAGATGACCCTGAACAGGCTGTCGGCGGAATGGACTGTCTTAACCAGGTCGTCGTGCAGCTTGCGGTCCGAAAGAAGGGCGCCCACCGTGTTCTCCTTGGACTGGACCTTGGCAATGAGCTCGTCCAGATGCTTGGTAACGCCTTCCAGTTCGGCAATCAAATTGTTGGCATTCCCGATAACCACGTCCGTGTTGGCAAAGAGGTTGTCGATAGGCGGTTTGACGCCATCTACCAGGTTGCCCACCTTGAGAGTTACCTCGTTCAGGCCGGCCAGGCTCTTCTTGAGCTCGGGGTCCGTGGTGTTCACAAGCTCCATCAGGCGGTCTTCCAAAGTTTCCGCCTTCACCAGCAGGGTGTTGAACCTGTCCTGGAAATCTTCGCTGGCGATAGTGCCCTTCAGGGCCCGCTTCACCGATTCCAGCAAGACCTTGGTACTGTCGCAAACTTCACCCGCCAGACCGAGGGCCTCAGCGATACCGGCGTCGAACTGACCCGTAATGGTGTCACCCGGCTCAAAATACTCCTCGGAGTCCCCGAGAATCATGCCAATCTGGCGTTCGCCCATGATACCGATGTTCTGGACCCGGATTTCGGAATCCTTGGGAATCATCACGTCGGTGCGGAGGCGGATAGTCACCACCACGCGGTGGCCTGCAAGCTCAATGCTTTCCACCTTGCCCAGCTTGACGCCATTGACCTTAACCGGGTCGTCCAGCACCAGGGTGCTAACCTGGGTAAACCGCAGGTGGAAGGTGTTGAAAGTCTCTCGCGGGTCCTTCTCGTTCAAGAAGAACATGCCGAAAACCAAGATGACGATAGCCAACAGGACGACAAGACCGACAGAGAAGTAAAGTGTGGTATTCTTCTTCATTTCTGCCTTAAAATAGCATTTTCAATGGATTTTGCCGGAGAATTTCTCCAAAATGGCGTTTTATTCCATCTCTTTACTTCGAATTACCCCTCCACCCGAACAATGGGGCTGTTATTCTCGATGCCGTTCACGTGCCGGTCCAGGTAATCGTAGAGCAGGGCATCCCTTTCGGCCTGGGGGAGCAGGAATTTTTCGCGGCCCGAGCGCTGCATGAAAATGTCCAGGTAGGTCATAAGCACACCGCCTGCTACGGAGACGTTCATGGATTCCGTAATGCCGTACTGGGGCAGTTTGAATTCGTAGTCCGCGTGTGCCAGGGTGTCGGGATGGTTCCCGTGGAACTCGCTCCCCAGGTAAAAGGCCGTAGGCTGACTCAGGTCCAGATCCAAAACCGAATTGGTGGTGTTGGTGCTGGCCACAGCAATCTTGTAGCCTTTTGCACGGAGCTTTTCCATGCAGAGCATGCGTTTTTTGTACAGGTAGATGGACATCCACTTGTAGGAGCCTTTCAGAATGGACTTGTTCACGCTGTAGGCGTTGTCCTCTTCGATGACGTGGACATCCTGCAGGCCGAAAACCTCTGCGGTGCGGATAACGGCGGAAATATTGTGGGGGTCGAACAGGTCTTCCAGCACCATGCAGAAATGGCGGGTACGGCGGTTCACCACTCCTGTCAGGAGTTCCCGACGGCGGTCCGTGACCCGTGCAAGCAAACTTTCCAAACTTTCTTTTTCGCTCATAAATTTTCCTTTTTTAATCTCTTTTCAATCCTAACACTTCACCATCAAGCGGATCCTCGTGATTCTATCGCTGCGCTCCAGAATGACAGCGAGGATGACACTTCTTGAAACCGTCTGTCCTAACCCCTAGATTCTATCCCCTAAATCCTAGCCCCTAGATCCTAACCCCTATTACCTATTCTTTCACCTGCAGCGGCACAGGAACCTCCTTGGCCTGCCGACGCTGAATCTGCAACTTTTCAAAATCACCCAACTTCCAGGGCGCGCCATTCACCACGTTCTCGAAATCCAGAATGTACTGCACGTTCTCCATGGACTTGAGGGAAGCACTCTTGAGCATGGGTTCCTTGTTTCCGCCGAAGTATTCTCCCGATGACTTCTTGATGTCCTTGACGATATGGTCAATCTTGTCGCCTACCACGCTCTTGAAAACCCGCATCTGCATAATGGAATTCAGCACGGAATTTCCGGGGAATACGATAGCCGTTAACTTGTACCGAATCTCCTTGTCGGAGACGGGATCCATATCCAAATAGGCCACCGCCGTTCCATGCAGGGCCCACTTGAGGACCTGGGCATGTCCATACCCGAAAAACACGTTCCGCATGCCGAGCTTCTGCCCGGCACTATCCTGCAAGGCCCAGAAGAATTCACCTGAAAGGCTTCGGCCGTTGCTACCGCTAAAGAACCGCCTGTCCTTGCTGGTGTATTCCAGCTGGTAATTCGTACCCAGGTAGGCGTTGATAAGTTCCGCCGTAAAAGGCATGTTGTCGAACAAGTAGCTGATAACGTTCTGTCCCAGAGGAAGCGTGCCCTTGTTCTCATAAATGGCACGGTACTGTCGGCCTAATCTGGAATAGATTTCCGTCGCTCCCGTAATTTTCGGATCTGCAGGCAAGCCCCGCTTGGTAATTTCCACAAAGGGGGCGCAGAACTCCTCGTTGTACTTGACCTTGGGCCAGGGCTTCTGATCTTCTTCTGTACAAAAACCGTAATCGATGTTCAGGCACTTCTTGACGCCGGAACAGAGGGAGCGAAATCCCTCTTCGCCGCCGGACTTTTCGATCATGCGCTTGCGGCCGATTTCTTTCATCAGGGCTTCGCGCTTGCTTTCGGGCGAATCTGCGGCAAACACCTCTGCACAGGCAAAGGCCAACAGCATCAAGAAAACAAGAACTCGCCTACCCACAGGAATCCTTTTGGCTATTGCCTAAAATCCAGGCTATCCTGGGGAATTACGGTGAAGGGTTTCAATGCTTCGAATTTAGAGACAGGACCCACGATAGAAATGGTCATCTTGTCGCGGGCAAAATATTTTGCAATCATGGCCTTCACCTGTTCGGGGGTGACGGCAGAAATTTCTTTCACGTAGTCCAGGTAGTGGTCAAAGCTCTTGCCCAGCAGTTCTCCCTTGGCAAAGATGGTGGCCGTAGAAGCAGGAGAATCAAACAGGCTGGGCAAGCTTTCGATCAGCGCCTTTTTCGCCTGTTCCAGTTCTTCTGCCGTCGGGCCTTCTTTGGCCAGCTTTTCCACTTCTTCAAAAATCAGCTTCAGGGCAAAATCCACGGACTCCACCTTGGTCTGCAAGGCGATGGTGGTCATGGCGGTATCCCGATAGTCGTTGCCCACAGTGCTGTAGATGCTGTAGGCCAGGCCCTCGTCGCTACGCACGCGGTTCATGAGGCGGCTGGTAAAACTTCCGCCACCCAAGATAAAGCTCGCCACCGCCGCCGGGTAGTAGTCGGGATGGGGGCGTTTCACGAAAGGCTGGTTGATGGCGATGTTCGCCTGGGTAATGTCCTTGTCCACCACGAAGGTGCCGGGCTTACGCAAGTAAGCGAGAGGCTGCGGCGCCACAAAAGCGGAATCCGCAGGCTTAGAAGAAACGGTGGAAGTGTCCTTTTTCCAGTCGGCGAAAAATTCCTTAAGCATCTGCACGCTGGAATCCCGGTCCACATCACCGGACAAGGCAAAGATGATTCGGCTAGACTGGAACACCCCGCGAGAAAGCCGTTTCAGGTCGGCGTCAGTGACCTTCTTGTATTCATCGCCGGTTGCGTCCCACAGACGATTGTTAGGAGCGTAGTTCACCTTGGCACGCAGGGCCGAAAGCACCTTGGCAGGAGTATCGTAACGCTGTTCGTAAGCGGTGGCGGACTTGGTTTTTACGATTTCCAACTGTTCCTTGTCAAAGGCGGGAGCGAGCAGCACCTTCTTTGTCAGCGCAAGCACCGATGGAAAGTCCTTGGTCAGGCAGTCAATGTCGAAAGAGGCGGTCCACACGCCGGCCGAAGAACCGACTCCGGCGCTGATAAACTCAAGGGTATCTTCCAGGGCACCGGGAGCGATACCGCCACCGCCGCCACGTCTAAGCATGGAGCCCAGCATCTCGAAGGCGGCCTCGTCCTTGATGGAGGCGGGGACTCTCGGATTCTCGAAATAGACCGTAAAATTCACCAGGGGCAAACGGCGGTCGCTCACGATGTAACCGGTGACACCTTCGGCTATTTCCACCCGGTAATCCTTCGGGTAAGGCGCTACGTAGTTGTATTCCGGAAACTGGATGTCCTTGTAACTGGCGGGGATGTCGGACTTTGCAGACTGAGCTGCAGCGCCGCTCTGTTCAGACACCGCGACGGAATCCTTTGGGGTAGCAACCGTCGCAGTATTTTCCGTTGCAGGGGCCGGCGCGCTGGAACAAGCGGCAATAGCTGTCAGGAGGGCAGAGCCCACCAGCAACGATATGGTTTTCGCATCATTTTTCTTCATCACCAAACAATATAGCTATTCCCTCATTCCAAATTGGACTAAGGATTTTCAAAATAATTTGGTTTATCGGGCTTTTTGAATGTATATTATACTCATAGCCTTTCCGGTGGATTCTAATTCGGCCTCCCATGGAGCGCCGCCCGTCTCCAAGAGAGACATACCCACCCGAAAGGCTTTTTTTGTACCCGGAGCGATGACTCAGCTGAAACGGCCGGCCAGTTGCTTGCGACGGCGACCCCGTTCGGACACCACCGCTTCAATCAGGAACAGCAGAGCCGCAATCCCGAGGAAAATCTGGTAGCGGTCCTGGTAATTTTCAAAGCGGTCGCTGGCCTGATCCTTCTTTTCGAGGGTGGCGATTTCGGTCAGCACCTTCTGCAACTGGAACTCGCCAGGGCTCGCGTAAAAGTACAACCCGCCGGTAGCGCTTGCAATTTCTTGAAGAGTCCCGTCTTCTAGGCGGGTGGTCACGATGTTCCCTTGCATGTCCTTTTTGTAGGCCACTTCTCCGTTCTTGGTCTTGACGGGGATTGGCACACCTTCGCGGGAGCCGATACCCACCGTATAGATGCGGATGCCCATCTCGGCGGCTTCCTTGGCGGCATTGACGGCGGCGTCTTCAAGCTCTTCGCCGTCACTCATGAGGACCATTACCGAATACTTGCCCGCCCCGCCGGAGTTGCGGAACAAATCCATCCCCTTGCGGATGGCCTTTTCTAGGTTTGTTCCCGGCATGAGCCAGCCCGGCTCCAGTTCCCGGAGCATCATCTGCACGGTTCCGTAGTCCAGCGTCAGGGGCACCATCACCTGGGCCTCGCCGCTAAAGGCCACTAGACCCACGCGGTCGCCGGTGAGAGATTCCAGGAACGAGGCAATCTCGTGACGGCTACGCACCAGACGGTTGGGCTTGATATCTTCGGCCAGCATGGAAAGGGAAATGTCCTGCAGCAGCACCAAGTCCAGACCGCGACGCTCCACGTGTTCCAACTTGTGACCCCACTGGGGCCTTGCAAGGGCAACGAACAAAAAGGCAATCGCCAAAAGGAGGATCAGAACCTTGGCAAGCCTCCGCCAGGGAGACACGCTGGTCGAAAGCTTGGGCAGCATGGAAAGGGACACGAACCGCTCCGCCAGCTTTTTACGGCGGTAAAAGGCATAATAGAACAAAAGGGCAAAAAATGGCAGGGTAAAAAGTCCCCACAAAAAGCTCGGTTCCGCAAATCGCATGGACAGACTCCAGAAAAAAAACGGCGCGGGGCAGGGCCCGCATACCCATGAATATACAAAAAACGGGCTTTTTCGCCCCATTTTTTCAAAAAAATGACCCCAAAAACGGGAAAAATCACATTTATTTGCTGGCGATGACTTTTTTGTTAAAAAAAAGATATATTTTACTTATTGGATTATAGGGTAAATCTATGGAAATCAATCCCTTTGTAGTCGAAATTGATCTCATAAGCATCGCCATTCTCCTGATGGTGCGTTATGGCATCACGGAGCGGGCCTCCCGCCTCAGGGAAGTTCATGTTTTCCGATACTTGGTGGACCTGTCCATCGCTTTCTGCGTCCTGAATTCTACAGGACAGTTCATTCCCTCCACTTACATCCCCGTCATCAAGATTATCAACGGCCTCAAGATCGTCACCTGCATCTGCATGGGTTGTTCCTGGTTCCTGACCGTATTCTTTATTACGTCCACAAGCACCTACCACCTTCGCAAAATGTTCATCCCCATATTGTTGCCAAGTCTTGTGGTAAGTGTCATGGCCATCATAGATGTCTTGAGCAACCTGACAGAACCGCCTCTCGACATGAGACCCCATGTGTGGATTTTGCTGAACATCCTGACGATTGTCTATGTGGTATCCGCATCGATCCTGTGCCTGACCAAGGCCCGCAAGTGCACCAACAGGATTCGCCGTCGTAGCCTTTACCTGCTTTCGGGAGCCATGGCTTTCCCCCTGCTTCTGCTGGTGGTACAGGCCAAATTCTATGATATGCCCATCACGTCGCCCTCGTTTGTCATCGTCACTCTATTTATTCACCTGACCTCGTTGCGCAGGAGAATTACCGTCGATGAAATTACCAAGCTCAACAATGACAACAAACTTGCAGACTACCTGGAAGCCATTACCCAGAAACAGAACCCTGCCAAGAGATTGTTTTTTGTGAAAATCGACATTGACAAGTTCAAGGTCATGAAAAAGAAATACGGGGGCGTGGCCGCCGCCATCGCCCTCCAAAAAATGGCCTCGTTCCTACGGCAGCAATGCATCAATCGCGGGTCTTTTATCGCCCGTTACAGCACTTCGTCTTTTGCCATTGTTACCGAATGTAACGATTTCTCCGAGATAGAGACTCTGGCCAACAGACTGATTGCCACCAGCGCCACCAGCGAAGAACTTGCCCAGGGCCCTTGGCCCATTACTTTCTCCATCTACTGGTCCGAATTCGGCACGCCCACCACCAAGACGGTTGACGATCTAATCGAAAACTGCACCAGGAACTGCTACAAGCCTTCTGTAGACGGGGAATAGCCTACGGAATCCGCACAAAGCGGGTGTTGGCAAGAACCAGCTCCAGCAGAATGAGGAGTGCTCCTACCAAAAGCCAGGGGTAGAATTTTTCGGCGTAGCGGGCGTAGGCCACCGTCTCGATTTCGGATTTTTCCAGCTGGTCGATTTCGGAATAGATTTCTTCTAGCTGTTCCTTGTTTTCGGCACGGTAGAACTTTCCGCCGGTCTTTTGCGCCACCGCCTTGAGGGTGGTTTCGTCGATGCCTTCTTCGGGAGTGATATCCCGCTCGCCCCAGGAGATTTCACCTGTCCAGGGGTTCTGCTGGAAACTCAGGATTTTACCCTTACGCTTGCCTACGCCTACGGTATAAACCTTTACCCCGATGGACTGGGCCACCTCGGCCGCACGGACAGGTGAAATGACGCTGGCGTTGTCCTTGCCATCGGTCAGGAGAACCACCACCTTGGATTTGGCTTCGGACTTTTGCAAGCGGGCAAGAGCGTTCATAAGGCCATCGCCAATGGCGGTTCGGCTCCCCATGATAGAATCGTGGGCCAGGTCGTCTGTAACGCCCAGAATTTCAAGCAAGGAACCGTAATCCAGCGTAAGGGGGCACTGGGTAACGGCGCGGGCGCCAAAGGCTGATAGGCCGATACGGTCACTGTGGCGCTTCTGGATGAATTCTGCAATAACCTGCTGGGCGTACCCCATGCGGCTATATTTCCAGTAATCGCCGGACTTGAGAATCCGTTCGGCGTTCATCACCCCGAGCTTCGCCTGTTCTGTGCGGGTCAACATGTCCAGCGTGCCCATGGAGCCAGACACGTCCAGTACCAGCATAATATCTACACCGTCGGTATTGGTGTATTCCACCTCGGTAGCATTTTGGGGGCGGGCAAGGGCCACCACAAAACAGCACAGGGCCGCAAGGCGGAGCGCCGGCACAATGTGGCGCATGCGCACCCGATGGCTTGGCGATGCTTTTTTGGCTATGGCAAGGGCCGGGAACTTGATGGTGCTCTTGCGACGCTGCTGGCGGTAAACGTAGAGCGCCACAAGCACAGGAACAAGCAACAACAGCCAAAAGGCTTCGGGATTCTGAAAATGCAGACTACCAATATCCATCTTGACTCCGAAAAAACTTTCCGGAGACAATATACAATTTTACGGCTCCTTAGACCCAATCCCCTACTTTTTTTGTATATTGTTATTGTCTTAGCATCAATCCCGCTGACAGCGTATTCGATTCGGGCGGGCCGTTTAACTCTCTGCTTGACATCGTCCACCCTTTGCAGGTCAAGACAACCGGCAATTCGTGAGACAGCTATCCCTGTGGGGGTCGGCCCCATGATGATTAACGTAGAGCACCGTCCACATTTGTGGACTTCATCAATCTGTCATAAACAGGTTTGTGAACAGGTGTTCTGCGTTCATTCGACACATACTCCTGTTTACACTCCTCAACAATCAAACAGGAGCAATCCATGAATCGAGCACAACACTATTCCATGCTCAAAGCAATGGAAATCGACAAGAACAACCTCCTCAAGTACCAGGAACTTTACAAATACGCCTACATCCTTAGCGACGGCATCTTTAAAATTGTTTTCGCCGAGGAAAAGGACCATACGCTTCTCATCTCGCTGGTGAACGCGATGCTGGGTCTGCAGGGTGACAGCGCCATCAAGGATATCTCACTCGAAATGCAGGAATTTCCGGGTGTCTTTAACAAAAAGGACTGCATCCTCGACATCATCGGCACAACCAACGCAGGTGAAAAGGTACTGGTGGAGGTGCAACAGCAGGGGGATGACTTCTTCCGTGACCGAGTAGAATACTACATCTCTCGCGTCATCGAAAACCAGGTGCACACCAGCGAAAAATACGAACTACCCCGCATCTATTTTCTTGGACTTCTTGATTTCGAAATATTCCCAGAAGAGCCCACAGAATATATCCACCACGTCGACGAGATGTGTCATGGCAAAAAATTCTTCCCTAAAGTTCAGAAGATCTTTGTTGAAATCGACAAGTTCTTCGAGCTTGAAAAGGCTGGAGTCACCGCAAACGACAATTCCGAAGCGGCGCAGTGGCTCCGTGCCATCAAGGTAATTATTAAGGAAGAACCCGTTCCCGAAAAGATTATGCAGAACGAAACATTCCGGCACTTGCTTGATTCCGTGAAATTGATTAACTTTGTAGAGGAACTTTTCAATGCCGAGGTAAAGAATATGACGGACTTGAAAGCAGAACACGAAATCGGTTTTTCTGAAGGCAGGGTGCAAGGCCGTACCGAAGGGTTCGTCCAGGGAAAGACCGAAGGGTTCGTCCAGGGAAAGACCGAAGGGTTCGTCCAGGGAAAGACCGAAGGGTTCGCCCAGGGCAAGACCGAAGGGTTCGCCCAGGGCAAGACCGAAGGGTTCGCCCAGGGCAAGACCGAAGGATTCGCCCAAGGCAAGACCGAAGGGTTCGCCCAGGGCAAGACCGAAGGGTTCGTCCAGGGAAAGACCGAAGGGTTCGCCCAGGGAAAGACCGAAGGTTTCACCCAAGGGAAGACCGAAGGATTCAGCCAGGGTCGCAAGGAAGAACGTGCTGACTCCATAGCCGTCCTACGCGAAATGGGCCTGTCTGCAGAAAAGGTCGCTGAATTTCAGGAAAGAATCGAGACGCTGAACAAAAAACAGTAAGTACCCGATTCACGCTAATATTTTAAAAGCCTATGGATTGTCTCCATGGGCTTTTCTGACTCCTACTTCCCAGCCGCTTTCGCCTTGGCACGCTTGCGGCGCCAGGTCTTGAATTCCATGTACAGAGTACTGACGGTATAGATGAAGACCATCAGGATCAAGGTATTCAAGGGCTTGTTCAGGTTGCAAATGCCCCAGGCGATGGTGATAATCGGCAGGTGGATCAGGTAGGGGTAGAAACTGGCGCGGCCCACCTTGCGGACCAGCGGAATGCAGAAGAACCTGGCCGCAAATCCCTTGCCGCTCAGGAGTGAAAGCAAGAACAGTCCGTAGAGCAGAATCGGGAGGCTGTGATGGAAGAAATAGTTCACGCCGGGGTTCCATTCGGGCCGAAGCAGGAACAGGCTCCCGTAAATGGCGGCAAGAATCACCGCCTGGGCAATACCGCTCACAAACTTTTTCTTGAGGAAATCAAAGCCGCCTTCACTATACAGCCGAAAAAGCACCATGCCGAACAGGTATTCGAAAATACGGACCGGGGCAAAAATATGGAAGAAGCGGTACTTGGCCTCGTAGCCGCTGAACCACAGGTTGTCGGAAGCTCCGAAGAAAATCGCCCACAGAATTCCGGGGATAAACAGCGTGCCGAACAGCACCCAAAGCGTGCGGTAGTTCTGGCGAAAAAGCCAGCGGCTGAACCAGGGAGTGATGGCGTAGCACATAAAAAAGCTAGTCAGTGACCAAGAGGGCTCATTCAGTTTCATGCCCAAGTCAGGCACAATGGACCAGGTGAGTGAAAGGTGCAAAAACAGGCTTCGCCAGGGGTGGGTCATCTTGGCAAGACCCGCCGAGGCGCAGTCGCCGATTTCAGAAAGCCCTGGCAAATGAGTGTAGCCGCTGAACTTGAACACCAACACCACGAACATCAAAAGCGTCATAAAAAAATGCAGTCGATAGAGTTTCGCGATGCGGGCGAACATGAAGGGAATCACGGGGATGCGCCGTTCCGGATCGCTGAACTTGCTTGCAAACAAGAATCCCGCAAACACGTAGAAGATGCCCGCCGCAAAGGCAGGAGCGCTGATGATGGGCATGAGCCACTTGCAGTCCTGCATGTAATTCAGCGCGCTGGAACTGCCCAGGTGGAGCATCACGATGTTCACGCTGGCCAAAAGCCTAAGCCCGTCAATAGCCGGAAAATAGTTCGGCTTGGAGACGGCCGGCTTTACCGCGCAATCTGTCGAGTTGTTTTCCATGGCTGCCAAAGATAGCTATTACTGCTCTTTCTTGCGACCGGCGGAACGCTTCAGCTGGTTTACCAGGAATTTGTAGAACCCTTCGATGTGGGAATTGTCCTGCTTGCCACGGAGGAGCGTCACCACGATATCGCGCTTGAATTCGATATCGGTAATCTTCAGGAGCTTGATTCTGCGGTTGTCCACCTTGCCCCAAGAGAACTCGGGCCAGAATCCCACGCCCAGGCCGCCTGCGATGGCATCTTTTACCATAAGGGCGTTGTCGCTCTCAAAAATCAGATGAGCCTGGAAGCCAATGCGGTTGCAGTAATCTTCACAGATGGTGTGGAGCTGCTTGGAACCGTAGAGACCGATAAAGTTGGTGTCGCCCAGTTCATGCAGCGAGATACTATCGCGCTTCTTGTATTCCGCGGTATTGGGAACGGCGAGGTAGATGTTCTCGGAACAGACAAAAACCTCTTCGTCGGGATTTTCCTGCGGGCGGTAGTTGGCGAAAGTCTGGATGGAAATGTCGTACAGGGAAGATTCCTCTTTCTGCACCAGGTAGAAACGGAGCGCCGGAGCGTCTTTCTTGTACTGGATAACCGCATTGGTCACAAAGGACGAGGCCGCCAGGACCTTGAGACTCACGGTAATGGCCTGCTTGTCGGACTTGGCCCGAAGGCGGGCGGGCAAGGCCTCGATGTCTTCGTAGAGGGGCTTCACCTTTTTGTAGAAGTAGTCTCCCGCTTCGGTAAGCTTGATGTTACGGCCGCTGGACTTGAAAAGCTTGACGCCCAGTTCATCTTCTAGCTTGTGGATGGCATGTGTCAGCGCAGGCTGCACAATGCACAGGTTCTTGGCGCTCTGGGTCACGTGTTCGGTACGTGCCACTTCCAGAAAGTACTTGATATGGGTCAGTTCCATAAAAACTCCAATTCATCAAAAATTTTTATAACACAAATATAAACAATAAAATCAGGATACAGAAGGGTAAAACAGGGATTTTTGAAAAAATCATCAAAAAAAGTGATTAAAAATGAAAAAATTATTTATTAGTCAATATCAAAATCATGTTTTATCTTTGTCACCGAAAACAAAAAAAGCCCCAAGGCACATTCAAAGGAGTTCCCATGAAATCGGTTCTTAAAACACTTGCCACCACAGCCCTCGTCGCATTCACCGCCGTTGTCTTTACCGCCTGCAACGACAACCGGGACTGCACCTACAACGAGGTCGGCCACACCCTCGCCTGCCCCGAAAAGACCTACAAGACCGTAACTCTGGGCGGAAAGACCTGGATGGCCGAAAACCTGGACGTGTTTACTCCGGATTCAAGCGTGTGCTACGCCAACAACCACGACAACTGCAATACGGACGGACGCCTGTACACCTTCGCCTCTGCAACGGGTAACGTATGCCCCACCGGTTGGGCGCTCCCCACCGTAGAAGACTTCAAGGCGGCCTTCGGCGCAAGCGAGCCCGCCGCACTCAAAGACGCCAACGGTTTTAACGCCCTCTTCGCCGGATTCAAGTACTACGACGGAAACTTCGCCGACAAGGGCGTAAGCGCCAGCTTCTGGACAAACGACAGCTACGACGATTCCAGGGCTTACCTTGTCCGCATTACCGACTCCGGAATCGCCTACGAACACTTCAACAAGAACATTTTCGCCTCTGTCCGCTGCATCAAGAAATAGCTACACCCCTCCGGTGGAGTTAGTTGTTATTTTTGACTGGGGCTCCTAGCCTCGAACCTCACCATCCTTCATCACACACTTCACATTCCACATTTCACACCTCAAAGGGAGCCTTTGGCGACCGAGCTCACCCCTCACAGGCACGAAGTGCCGCCCTCAAACCCCTATGACTTGGCTTATCAATCTATTCACCCAGCCCTCGGTAGGGCAACAAGTTGTGGCGATTGCCCTCACGGCGGCAGTCGGCCTCATGGTCGGAAAAATCAAGGTCAAGGGCATTAGCCTTGGCGGTGCAGGAGCGCTCTTTGTGGGCATCTTGCTTGGGCACCTGGGGCTTCGCGTCGAAGGAAATGTGCTCCATTTTATCCAGGAGTTCGGCCTTATCCTGTTCGTCTATACCATCGGCATGCAGGTGGGTCCCGGATTCATAGATTCCATACGTAGGCACGGGCTGGTGCTGAACATTCTGTCTGTAGGAATCGTACTGCTGGGCGTTATCGCGACCCTCTGCCTCTACTTCTTTACCAGCATGCACGACAACGTGCCCGTACTTATCGGCATGCTCTGCGGAGCAGTGACCAACACGCCCTCGTTGGGAGCCGCCAATTCCGCATTCGCCGCCGCCGGCGTAGACACTTCCCTGACGGGAATCGGCTACGCTGTGGCCTACCCCTTCGGCGTCATCGGAATTATTTTGGTGATGATTCTCATGCGGGTCATATTCCGGCAGGACCCCGCCAAGGCGGCAAGCGACTATGCCGACGAAATCGCCGCCACTACCAAAGAAATCGAATCCTGCAGCCTTACGGTAGATAACCAGAACCTGTACGGAATCATGCTGAAAGAAATCCCTGACCTGATTTCCAGCGGGGTGGTGGTGACCCGACTCTTGCGGGGCGAAGAAATCTTCACCCCTAACGGAAAGACCATCATCGAAAAGGGCGACAAGGTGCACATCGTAGGCATGCCCGAAGCCGTAGCCGCCATGGAAAAGATTATCGGCAAGCGTCTGGACACGCCCATCACCATGATTCCCGCCAAGAATACGGAACCCATCCAGGTGAGGACCGTGCTCGTGACCAACAAGAAAATACTGGGCCGCACCATCGGCTCCCTGGCCCTGGCGGAACGCTTTGGCGTGACCGTAAGCCGCGTGACCCGGAGCGGATTTAAGTTTACGGGCCGATTAGATTTGCGCATCAAGTTCGCCGACAAGCTGAAAATCGTGGGCCCCGCCTCGGGACTCGACATCGTTGCGAAAAAACTGGGCAACTCCCTCACCGCCCTGGACCACCCGGAAATCCTGCCCGCTTTCTTGGGCATCTTCTTGGGAGTCATCGTAGGCAGCATCCCCTTCGCCATTCCCGGGATGCCGACCCCGCTTAAGCTTGGGCTTGCAGGCGGCCCGCTGATTGTGGCCATCCTCCTCAGCCGCAAACGCAAGATCGGGCCCCTGAACTTTTTCATGGCCAACAGCGCAAACCTGATGCTCCGTGAGTTCGGCCTTACGCTTTTCCTGAGCTGCGTGGGCCTGAACGCAGGCATCAAATTCTTCGAAGTGCTCCTGAACGGCGACGGGCTCTACTACATGGGGCTTGCGGCCATCATCACCTTCTTCCCACTTGCCATCATGGCAGTGGTGGGGCACCTGGTTTTCAAGGTGAACTACCTTTCGCTCTGCGGCGTGCTTGCAGGCGCCACCACGGACCCGCCGGCTTTGGCCTTTGCCAACAGCCAGGCGGACAGCGAGGCGGTGAACATCGGGTATGCCTCCGTCTATCCGCTCACCATGCTGCTCCGGATTTTAAGCGGGCAGGTGCTGGCTATACTGCTGCTTTCGGCGGTGTAGCTTTTGTAAAACTGGCGAACTACTGTTCCAGTTCCAGCAAGTCCGCCTTTAAGGACTGGTCACCCGGATAGTATTTTTGTGCCAACAGCAATAAACGGCGGGCCTCGTCGGTACGTTTTTTCGCAATGGCGTCGTAGGCCATGTTCTTGAGACCGTAAATGGCTTCGGCGTTTCCTTTTTTGGCCGCCAGCTCGTAGGCGTATTCTGCACGGTCCAGGAACTTGGTATCATAGGCAAGGTTCCCGAGAAAAATGGCGGCATCGGAAAAGTCCGGCTTGATTTGCAAGATGTTGTTCAGGATGTCCATGGCCACAAAGGGCTTGTTATCTTCGGCCAAGACATCGGCCAGCTTGTACATGACATTCACGTCATCAGGGCGCACACCCAAGGCCTCGCGGTAATGACCTGCGCTCTGTTCATACTGCTTGTTCATGCGGAAAACATCCCCAAGATAGACCAGAAAATCCACCTCTTCGGGGTGTGCCGTGTAGCCCTTGCGGACAATTTCTACAGCCCGGTCGTAATCGTCCATGGCGATGTTCGCCTCCGAAAGCTGATAGACGATGCTCAGGTCGTCAGGGTCCAGCTGGTAGGCCTTTTCTACCGAACGGAGCGCCCCCACCTTGTCGCCTACCTTGCTGTAGGCCTCTCCCAGGTAGAGCCATCCCGAAATGTTGTCCGGCTCCAGCTTCAGCGCCCTGTGGTAAGCGGCGATGCATTCAGGATACTGCTTCAGGCGGAAATAGACGCTAGCCATGTTGAACAGCGCAGGCGAAAACGCCCCGTCTGAAAAATCCACCGCCTTGCGGTAGGCGGCCGCCGCCTCGGGGTATTTTTCCATCTGGTAATAACTGTTGGCGATATTGAAACTTGTGGCCGTGGGATCGGCACCGCGTTCTTCGGCCTTGTGGTACAGAATGATGGCCTGGTTGAATTTACCCTTGCGGTACAAATCGTTGGCACGCTCCAGCAGGTCATAAGAAGACTGCGCAGCAAAAGCGGGAATGGTAAAAAATATGATGATATAAGACAGAAGCGAGAGCCACGACAAACCATGTTTGCCGTTACTCATACCCCAAAGCTCGCGAACGCGAGCGACCTCATAGCTCATACCACTAATCCCTAAACTTCACCTCGAAAGGTTGTTCCATTCCGCAAAACGCCACCGCCTTGCCGTCTTTTTCTGCAGGGGCAAAAGTCATGCGGCTAAGAGCCTCGCGACCGGCGGCGGCAAGCCCGGAGCCTGCGGGGGATTCCTCGATAATGCGGATATCATAGGCCCGCCCGCCCACGTCTACACAGAAACTCAGGCGAAGCGTGGCGTCGATTTCCCGGTCCCGAATTTGCGGCGGCACCTGGAAATTGGGCATGGACTTGCTTTCGGGCTTTTTATCTACATCGCCCTTTTCGCTGGACATGGCGCCCCCGCGGAAATCCGCCACCAGTTCTTCGTTAATGGCAGCCCCTGCCGTACCCGAAGCCACTCCCAAGTTCATGGCAAGGCGCGGGCCCGCCTTGGGCGTGCGGGAGGTGGTCTTTTGCCGCTCTGGCTTGCGAGCGGGCTTTTTCTTTTCCACCTTCTTTTCCATTTCTTCCACTTTCTTTACGGAGACTTCCGTCTTGGTGTACTTTTTTTCGTGGAAGATTTTTCCGGTCAGAAACATGTTGGCAAGAGTCACGGAAAATACCAGCAGCAGGCTACAAAGCACCGCCGCCAGGAGAAGCAGAGACCGCTTGATTATTTTCCTTAGAATCTTACGCATTGTAGTTATGAGTTATGAGTTGTGAGTTGTGAGTTATGAGTGGCGAAAGAATCGTCTAGTAGATCCTCGCCAGTTTATCCCGGACCTTTTCCATGACGAAGATGACACATTTACGCTCATTCCACATTTCACATTACACATCGAAACTATTCCGCTTGGGCCGCAATGGACACCTTCTTGACTCCGGCCAAGTTGCACATATCTATGACCTGCACCAGCACGCCCGTTTCTGCGCCCTTGTCGGCAATGACCACAGCCTCCCTGTCGGGATTTTTCGAGAGGGACTGTTTCAAGATATCCTGCAGGCTTGCCAAGTCCACCTGACGCTCGTTCATGTGGATGGTTCCTTCCCGGGTAATGGCGATGAGCAGGTTTTCCTTTTCCAGCTGGCTTGCCGTCTGGGCCTGCGGCTTGGTCACATCCACGCCGGTTTCCCGGGTAAAGGACGACGTGACCACAAAAAAGATCAGCAAGATGAACACGATGTCCATCAGGGGGCCCATCTCGATGCCCATATCCTTTTTCTTTCTGCTCGGCAGGTTGAATTCCATAATTACCCTACAAAATAATTGTCAATAATCGTGGCCCCGAGTTTCAAGTCCTGGGTCAAAATTTCCACACGCTCATCCAGGCGCTGTTTCAGCAAGGTCAAGGGAAACGCCACCAGAAGACCGCTCTGGGTAGAAATAAGGGCTTCCGAAATTCCGTCGGCCATAAGGACCGGGTTCTGGTTTCCGTAAAGGGTAATTACCTCGAAGGTGGAGACCATGCCCGTCACTGTTCCCAAAAGGCCTAGCAGCGGGGCTGCCGCCGCCATTACCGCCACGATGTGGCTTCCCTTTTCCATGTGGCGTAGCGTTCCCAGCATGCGCACCTGCATAATGTCGCGGAATCCTTCGGGATTCTTTTGCGCATGTTCAATGGCGTAACGGAGTTCGCTGGCCAAAATTCCACGGCGTTTTTCCAACCGGGACAAAGCCTTTTCGACACCGCCTTCATTCAGGTCGTGACGCAGGTTCTTGATGACCTTCTGGACATCTTGCCTAAAAAAGTCAGAGCCGATACGGAACCAGCTGTAAAACAGGTAGTAGAATCCGACAGTTCCCACCAGCAGAATGGGGAGCATCACCACACCACCGGCCTGGTACGTGCTTTTCAGGGATTCAATGAATACGTAGAAGGAATTGCTCATTTTTCCTTGTCGAAAATCCTGTTCAGTAGGGCCATGCTCTGCATGTAAAGTTCGCTGGTGACCTTCTCGATTTTTTCACTCAGAAGTCCGTGAATGATCATCACGGGAATGGCGATGACAAGGCCCGTTTCCGTAGTGACCAGGGCTTCGGAAATACCGCCGGCAAGCACACGGGCGTCGTTGGTGCCCACCTCGGTGATGACGGTGAACAAGGTGATAATACCCGTCACCGTTCCCAAAAGGCCAAGAAGCGGAGCGATGGTGCCCATGGCGGCCAAGAGTCCCATGCGGCGTTCCAGTTTGGGTTGTTCCCGAAGCAGGGCCTCTTGCAAGGAACGTTCCGCATTTTCACGGGTGTCGTTTGCCTTGTTGAGCACCGCAAAAAGAACCATGGCAAGACTCGTGCCGCGCTGCAGGCACAGGTTGGCGGCCTCCTCGTAACGGGTGTTCTGAACGAGCATGTTCAAGCGGGTCATGAAACGCTTGCCCAAATGCCCACGATACATGAGCACAACAAAGCGCTCCGCCGCAAGGAGCAAGGCAAAGAACGCCACCAAGAAAAGCGGATACATCACGATGCCGCCCTTCTTGAACCATTCCGCAAACTGCGTCTTGAGCGATTCGTCGCCCTTGTTGCTGATAGAATTCTTGATGGCCTTGTTCTGGAGCAAGTCCATCGGGACATCCACCTGGACCGTGTTCGACTTGGAAAGTCCCGAATAGGCGTTGTTGATGGCCCCGCGAATCGATTCCGCCATGTCGGCAGGAAGCGTAGAATTCCATTCGTAGCGCTTGCCCTGCAAGGCGCCCGTCCGCAGGAGCGCCTGGATTTCACCGTTGTCCGTGGCCGCCTCGCCCAGGAACACCGTCCCGAGACGCAAGCGGTAAACTTCCACGTCTGTGCGGCTCCCTACCTGGGATTTTTCAGGACCGAAAGACTGGGTGTAGGTCATCTCGTGTCGGGCGAGCAGATCGTTCAGATAATATCTCAGGGCGGGCAAGGTGTTCGGCTTTTTCTTTGCCATTTCCCGCTGGGCCTTGTTCAGGGAAATAAGTCTCTCCCCCATGCCCACGGGGTAATCTCCCGTAATCTCGTCCAGGGACTTGTCTATGGAAAGTCTCACCTGGGTGTTAAAAGCCTCGAAGGCGTCTTCTTCGGCCTTGGCCGTTTCTTCGGCTTCGGCGGTAACATCCTTGCTGGCCTGGACTTCTTCGCTTACGCGGCCCAGATCCGTAGAGAGCTTTGTGTAGCGCCCGTCCAGTTCGCGGGTCTCCACCTGATGTTCCTCGGTCAGCTGGGATTCGGCATAACGCTTGCTCCAGTGGGCTGCTTCCAGCTTTTCAAGAGAGTCGGCTTTTTGCAAGCGGATACGGACAAGGCTTTCGATTTCGCGCTGAAGGTTCTGGATTTCCACCTGCTTCAGGGAGTCCTGGATACGGGCCTGTTCCTCGGCGTCCTTCTTTTTGGCGGCAAAGGAGGCTCCCGTGGCCAAAAGGACTGCAAGTACCATCCAGATGGCGGCTCGGAGGCCGCCATGACGACTTTCTAAAAAAATCATCTCTCGCCTCCTACCACAGAAAGGGTGACAGGCATGGCGATAATCTGGGGCGGTTTCTTGGCCAGTTTCACGTCTATCGCGTAGCGGATAATTTCACGTTCCCACAGTTCCAGGTTTTCGTTCCACTCGTAGGTGATTTTGCCCTTGCTAGCGCGGCGCACCAGGCTCCCATAAACGGTGCCGTTTTCATCGCTATAGACCATCCACTGGTTACCAATCCGCAGAATCTGGGCGTTAATCAATTCGCCGTTCTTGCGGGTAAGGGGCGCGTTCACAATGGCCACCTCGTCGCCGAACTTGATTTCTTGCTGGATAACCGCCTTGATACGGGAAAAGCTTTCTTCTTCGGCGGCGCTCCCGCTTTCGATATCCCGAGCGAGAGAACGGACCCGTTCCAGCCTGGCATCCCGTTCCCAAGGCACCGTCATGGCCACCTGCCGTTCCAGCTGCTTGCATATAGAAAGCATGGCCGAACGCAAGGCCTTGCGCTTGGCGGCCACATTGTCGTTTCGGTTCTTGGCGTGGGCCTGTTTCTGCCGTTCTTCTTGAAGCTGAGCGGCCACGCCACGGATTTTCACGTTCAGACTGTCGATTTCGGCGCGGCGGCGCTCCGAATCTTCGCTGTAGCGGGCCTGCAACTTCTTGTAGCGGGAATCATCCGCCCTGAGCAGGGAATCCGTAGAGGCAATCTGCCGGGTCAGCTTCTGGATTTCGGAATTCAACTTTTCCTTTTGCTGTTTCAGGTCTCGGATTTCCGAATCGTAATCGGCAAGGGCCAATCCCGAAAGGAACAGCACCAAGAGGACAAAGGGCAAAAATTTCAATCTTGTCATATTCTTCTGCGTTAAGTTGCACCAAAATTACATATTTAAAACACCTGAACCTGCAAAAAATGTCACCGCCACACTGGAAATAATCAACTTTTGCCCCATATTTCTATATTGTGCACAAAGGTAAGTCCATGTTTAGAACTAATTACTTCCGTAGCGCGGTCTGCGCCGCATTGACCATCGCCCTTTCCGGGCTCCTGTTTACCGCCTGCTCCGACGACAGCTCCAGCAGCGCCTCTGACCAAGGCAAGGCGGATCCCCTTGCCGAATGCACCGCCCCCGCCTTCCTCAAAAAAGGCGACAAGGTGGCACTCCTTTCGCCCTCCTACTCCACTCCCGATTCAAACATTCAGAACACTGCGGCCGTCTTGAAGGAATGGGGCTTTGAACCCGTTATCGGCAAGAACGTGGGCAAGCTGGACGCGGGCAAGTATGCAGGCACCGCCCAGGAACGGGCCGACGACTTCATCGAAGCCCTCAAGGACACAAGCATCAAGGCCATCTTGAGCAACCGTGGCGGCTACGGCACCATCCAACTGGTGGACCTTATCGACCTGAAGCTGGTGACGGACAATCCCAAGTGGCTCATCGGGTTCAGCGACATCACCACCCTGCATGCCATGGAAACCAAGGCAGGCGTCATGAGCATCCACGGCACCATGAGTTCGTTTATCGGAAAGACCCGCGGAAAAGACGACAACAGCACCCTCTTGCGGGACCTGCTCAAGGGCACTGTGCCTACCTATAAGGTTCCCAAGCACAAGTTCAACCAAAAGGGAAAAGCCGAAGGGATTCTCGTGGGCGGCAACATGGCCACATTCGTTCCGCTGGTAGGCGCAAGCGACATCGACGTGTTCTCCGGCGACGGAATCATCTTGTTCATGGAAGAAGTGGGCGAATCCCTGCACAACATTGACCGCATGTTCAACGCACTGGAACTTCACGGCGTCATGGAAAACGTGAAGGGTGTTATCCTCGGAGAATTCGTGGATTCCGGGACAGACCTGAATTATGAAACTACCGAGGAAATGCTTTCCAAGTACCTGAAGAAGTATAACATCCCAGTCCTGTGCGGGTTCCCTGCAGGCCACGACGACGTAAATGTTCCCATTGTCATGGGAGCGAAGGTCAAAATGGATGTTAACGACAACGGCGCCACTCTGGCCTTCGACATAGACGGCGAAAAGAAGGACGTGGAAACAGAAAAGCTGCTGAACAAGCCTTCTCTTGCAAAGTCCCTCCGGCTGATGCTTTCGGGAAAATTATTCTCCATCAACGAATAAGAGAAAGACTAGCTTCTGCTCCAGAGAATACAATAGGCCTGGGTCCTGGCCGCAAAGCGCTCCGTCTTTAGCAGTTGCCGCACTTGTTCCTTGCTGTACCAGGCGGCATCGATTTCTTCACGCTCGGAATCGCTGGGCCTGATTTCACCACTGGCTACACCGACCACAACCACGTTCAACTCGTTGGCAAAGCCGATGGCGGAATAACTTTCTTTCCAGGTTTCGTCTATGCGCAAAAGGGTCAGCCCCGTTTCTTCTCGCAGTTCACGGACAGCAGCCTCTTCTACCGTTTCGCCTTCGTCTATGAGTCCCGCAGGGAAATTCACCACCTGCTCCCCTACCGCCATGCGAAATTCCTTGCACAGCAGCAGTTTTTCGCCGGACTCGTCGTGCATTATCAAGACCACAGCGTTGTTCTTGTGACGCCGCAGGTCTTCAATACTCTTGACGTTCGGTTCGCGGCTGATTATCTCGTAGGTAACAGGTTTGCCGCTTGCCGTTTCGTAATGGAGGTCGTAACGGGTAATGAACTTCCCGGAATGGATTTTTTCAATGCTCTTGAACTTCATTTTTCAATCACGCCGTTAGCGACTAGTCTTCCAAGAAATACTGCACGTTGGTGACCACACGAACCTTCTTGACAAAGGGCGTATTTTCGTCACGGTCCTCAATAGAGAACAGCCCCTGGGTTGCCGTCTTGATTTTACCCAGTTTGCTCCTGGAATCCTTGGCGAATTTTTCGGCAGCAGCACGGGCGTCCTTGTTGGCCTCTTCAATCATTTCGGGCTTGATGGCGTTGAGGCCGTTAAAGCTGTAAACCTTGCGGTAGCGGTAATCCCCTTCGCTAAAGGCGATTCCCTGTTTCAAGAGCTCGCCCTGCTTGCCCATGAGTTCGCGAACCTTGTCCACATTCTTGGAAGCAACCGTAAGCGACATGGTCACCACGTAACGGAAGGGGCGCTGTTCGCTGGTGTAGAGTTCGCTCTGGGCGTCCGTAATGTCCGGGGACGCCTTGGTGATTTCTTCTTGGGCGATTCCGTTATCCTGAAGAAACTTTTCCAAAGCCTGGGTCTTGGCCTGCACCGTCTCGTACAGGGCCGAAAGGTCGTTACCCGCTTCCTTGAACACGATTGGCCAAATTACGTAATCGGCTGGAACTTCCCTCTCGGCAAGCCCCCGCACAAACACTACGCGGTCGCGGTCCTTCACGTGGATCATGGCGCAATAGAGGAATGCTCCAAGCCCGAGAATGGCGATAGCGAGCACAACGGCTTCTTTGAGTCTCGACTGCATACGAAACCTCCTGTTTCAACCTTTTTCTTATAAAATACAAAAAAAGGAGTCTATCATGAGAACCGCATTTATCGCTTTCGCTATGGCCGTCGCTGTTTCCTCTGCATTCGCCACCTATTGCGAACCCCATAGGTTTATCTGCACCGATCCCTGGGGCGACGATTTGGTTTCAGAAGAAGAAAACGCCGTAGAAATCATTATGTCGTGGGCAGGCGGCGTTGACCTAGCCCTGCCCGCCTATCCGCCTTTTGGCGGTGGTGTCGCCGACATCCGCGATTTCGGCGGCTGGGACCTGGTGTAGGCCGCTTCAAATCAACTCCACCTCCCTCGCCAAGACGGGGGATTTTTTCACAAAAACATAAATTTTTCAAACGCACTTGAAAACGCTTCGAAAATTGTATATATTTTAAGATATGGTTGAAATTATTGATTCCATATCCAAATATAACCTGTGGGGAGGAAATAGCCCGTTTTTGGGCTTTAATCGGCATATTTACCAGGAAAAAGTCCTAAAAAGCGTCGGAAATAACCTCGTTAAGGTTGTTGTCGGGCAGCGTCGTGTCGGAAAGAGCTTTGTCTTGCGGCAGGTTTTATCAAAAATCGTTGCAGGCGGAGTTCCTGCCGAAAACACGCTATACATCAATAAGGAATTTCTTGAATTCTCCGCCATAAAATCCGCGGAGGATTTGCAGTCTCTTTACGCTGCTTACAAGAGCCGGTTTTCGCCCCAAGGCAAGACATATCTTTTCATTGACGAAATCCAGTATATCGATGGATGGGAAAGATTTGTGAACGCCCGTTCGCAGGATTTTGCCGAGCCTTGCGAAGTATTTATAAGCGGGTCCAATTCGGATATTCTCTCCGGGGAACTCTCGACCATGCTTTCGGGCCGATATGTTCGGTTTGAAGTGTTTCCATACAGCTTTGGCGAGTTTTGCGAGTTGACCGGCAATCCGCAGGATGCGTCGTCGTTCACGGATTATGTCCAGCATGGGGCCCTGCCCGAACTGTTCAACCTTGATTCGGAGGAAATGCGACGGAACTATGTCGAGAGTTTGAAGGATTCCGTGATGCTTCGCGATGTCGTACAGCGTTACAGAATCAAGGACGCCGCCCTGTTGAACGACCTTTTTGTCTTTCTTTCGAATAATGCCTCGAACTTGATTTCGTTCACGAATGTGGTCAAGAGCCTTAAGGGGCAGGGGCGGAAAACAAATTACGAGACGGTCTCGACCTATGCAGAATATTTGGAAAACGCGTTCCTGATACATTCTTGCCCCCGTTTCAACATTCGCGGCAAAGAAACGTTGTCTGGCCCAGCCAAATACTACATGAATGATTTTTCGTTCCACAATTATCTGTATGCAGGTTTTGGTTATGGAATGGGTTATCTTTTTGAGAACGCAATTTATCTGGAACTTCGCAGGCGTGGCTATGATGTGTATGTCGGAGAATTGGATGGATACGAGGTTGACTTTGTCGCAATCAAAAACGACGCGCGCATTTACATCCAGGTAGCCTATAAGATGGACGGCGAATCAACCATTGCAAGAGAATACGCTCCACTAGAAAGAATCAGGGACAGTTACCCAAAATACGTTGTGTCATTGGACGAGTTCAAACTACCGTCGAATAACGGGATTTTGCATGTCCGCCCCTGGGAAATACCTTGATTTTTAGGATGTGAGTTTGGACCTACCAGTTCTTGCAAATCGCAGGTTTGTCCTGCTTACAAATCAGCTCCACCTCCCTCGCCAAGACGGGGGATTTTTGTTCTTCTATGTTGTAGCGGCTCACCAGGGCGGATTTACACTGGGGGAACCTCCCGTAATCCCAGTCCCTGTCGGCGCACCATTCCCAGAAATACTCCAGGCAGTCGTTCTTTTCGGTGCTTTCCAGGCAATCCTTCTTGAGGGCCGAACAGTCCGCAATCTTGTTGCTTTCGAAGTTGCCTGCCACGCAGTAACGCTTGAGGCCGTCGGCGTAGGCGTTTGACTTGTCCTTGGCATCAATCGTATCGGGCAGGAATACGGACCACTTGGTCGTATCCAGCATCATGGCGGCCTTGACCAGGGAGGGGTAGCAAGTCTCGTTCACCAGGAAGTCTCCTTCCGCAAAATAGGCACCTGCCTTCGAATTGGCAGTAACTAAATCTATGCCGCCGGCTGCCGAATCTCCATAGGGCATTCCAGAGCAATAGACATCCTGGTACAGCCTGCAGGCCCTGTTTTTCCAGCCCTCCTTGTCGTCGGGGTCGTCGCTGGCCTGCTTGCAGGAGGCGCTCCTGATGTATTCAAATTCCAAATAGTCGTCGCCCTTGATTTTTACGGGAATATCCACCCGTTTCATGCCCGAAAAAACGCCCATGCCGTTTTCGATGTTGGACACGGGAACCACCCGGGGGTCTTCCAGAGCTTCCAAAACATAGTCCTCGTAATCCATGTAGGCGCTGTCGGTGGCATAAAAATGGAGCACTGATTCCCCTATGGGGAAAGAGATGTTCGACACGAAAATGGTGTCGGCGCTGTTGTAGCCGCCTATGGTCCAGTTGTCATTGAACCCCAGCCTCTTGGTATTTTCAAGGCTATTGTTCAGGGAGAAAACAAAGCCGGCGGAATCTTCGTCTGCGAAGCTAGAAAGCATCTTGTGGATGGAGGTGTTCATGGATTCGCCACCGTTCACGTTGTCGTAGGTCAGCGTCACCAGCACGCCGCCCAAATCCTTGTCATGTTCCGTGTAGAACTTGTAAATATCCATGTCCCTGGGGAAGGTCAAGAAATTCGTTTCAAATCCCTTGCCGTTCAAGGCCACATCCTTGGTCTTGCCATCTTGCTGGGGAATTTTCACCTTCTTAACGGAGAATTTCTTGGGGATAGTAGCAACGGCCTTATAAGTGGTAGAAACCTTTTCGCCAGAACTGTCCCACTTGAAGAACGCCTCCATCTTGTAGGAATTGCCCGCCTTGCCCACAAGCCCCGACGACGAATCCGCCACAAAACAGTTAGGCTTACCCGTTTCGGGGACAAGCTGCACGGGAGCGGATTTTGCCGTGGTGTCGAGGACGGTCACCTTGGCGCTGTCATAGAACGCGAAGTTTTCTGCCGAGGATTCTTCCAGTTCATACATCTTGGAAAAACAGATTCGCGGGGACTCGCCCTCCATAATGTATCCGTAGGTGTAAACGCCTGCATAGATTTCCGTGGTGTGGGGGTAGTATTCCCAGGGCCCGTGAAAATCCCCGCAGGCAGTGAGAAACGCCCCAAGCAGAACCTTCAGAACGTTTCTGAATACTATCGTTTTTGTCACCCTGGAGGGAGCAACGCGACCGATAGGGTCCATGGATCCTATCGCGCGGCTACGCCTTGCTCCAGGATGACACTTTGCATCCCCTGGACACCGTTGTCTAGAAATAATACTCATAACTCAGCATAATCGGTAAAAAGGGAAACTGGTATATTTCGTTGTATTCAGGCGGGTTCTCGCGGGTATCGTAGAAGGAGTAGAACATGTTGTCGTGGTTGGTCAGGTTGATGATGGTCCAGCTGAAATTCCACTTGTTTTCGCGGCCGATATCGATGACCTTCACATCTACGCGGAAATAGTCGGTTTGCCTTTCTGCATTGCGGCTACCCTGTACCACCACGATGTTGTCGGAATAATTCCTGTTTCCCAAATCTTCCCGGTAGAAATACCCCTTGTATCCCGTAATGGGCATGCCCGCGGAATACTTGAGGGCAATGGAGGAGCGGAAATAGCGGCCCTTGACCGGATGCTTTTTCAGGGCGTCCTCGTCGCCTTTCCAGTTGATGCCCGCATCCAGCTTCAGGGCGTAGGGTTGGTGCCAGCTGGGGTAATAGGCCTTGGTTCCGTCGTCGGAGCGGATAACGCTTATGCTCTGGCTCCAGTTGATACCGCCGAACCACCAGCCCCTATCCTTGCGGAGCGAAAGTTCGTAACCGAAGGAATAGCCCGACGCCGTGCCGAAATAATCAGCCATGACCATACTTTGGGAATTGGCAGAGGCCTCGCTGTCGTCTTCGGTGGAGTCCGAATCCATGGCAAATGTCTTGAGGTCACTCTGGGTCTTGTAATAGAGCCCGACGGTGGCGTCGTAGCCGTCGAACAAATTCCTGTGGCTGTATTCCGTGGCAAACAACCACGACGAGGCGGGTTTCATCTGCTTGCCGTAATTGTCCGTGGTTGCCGGGTAGTAAAACTCGTTCAAGGTTTCCTGATCGCTGAACATGATGGAATTCAAGTATTGCAAATAATAGCCGCCATAAAATTCCACGGTCTTGGTTTCGTCCAGGTTCACAGTCAAGGACGCCCTGGGTTCTACGCCAAAATGCTTAGCCGCCGTCTGGTAGTTGAATCGCGCACCGTATTGCAGCAAATAATCGGGAGTAACCTTCCAGGCATCTTGCAGGTAGCCCACATGGTGGAAAGGCCTCTGCTTGTCTTCCAGCTTGGTGTCGGAAACCCGCTCTCCCAGGCGGTCGTAGGTATATTCCAGTTCGTAACCGCCGGTTATCACGTGGTCCTTGACGCCGCGGTAGTTGAGCCACTGCTTGCCCGAAAAGGTCATCAGGTTCATGCTGATGGACATCAAGTCCGATATCTCCATGTTCTGGTAAAAACGGCTGAAAGCGTATGTGGAATTGTAATCCCAGTTGCCGTTGAAGCGGTGGTAGATTCCGAGAGGAATCGCCACGTTTCCCCAGTCCACGTAAAGAGGGTCAAAGGCCAGCACGTCCTTGCCTACATAAAAGCTGAACTTGAATCGGGTATCATCCGTCAAATTGTACAGGAACGTTCCCTGCAGGTCCGTAAACTCATAGTCCAGATCAAGGTCCAAAAGCCCTATGGCGTTGCACAGGTCCAGCACATAGCCGATGTAGGTGGTGCGCCCAGCCACTACCCAGCGGGCAGGGCCCTGATGACCTTCGGTATGGAGCTGGGCGGCAAAAGTGCTTATCTTGATACTGCTCTTGCTGAACCATTCATCGACGCTGTCTTGCCCGCCCGCGCGGCCGTCCATCTTGAGTACCGAACTCAAGCGATTGCCGTACTGCGCCGGAAAACCGCTCTTGTAAAACTTCACGTCGTCGATGCCTTCAACGAGAAAGGTACTAAACAGCCCGAAGAAATGGACCGGAGAATAGACCACGGCGTTGTCGAACAGAAACAGGTTCTGGTCTGCGGCGCCGCCTCGAACGTAAATCTTGGAACTGAAATCTGAGCTGGCCACCACGCCCGGGAGAGCCTGGATACTCTTGATGACGTCGGCCTCGGCGAGGCTCGGCATGCGCTTGATGGACTTGGCCGATACCACGGACTCGCCGGGGCTGCGCTTGGGGCGGCGCCGCAGCTGTACCACCACCTTCTTGAGTTCGGTGACCTTGCCATTGTTGCCTGCGGCAAGGAGGGAATCGACGTTCATGTCGCTAGCAGAGGCGTTAGGGCCTGGATCCTTCGCGACTACGTCGCTTTGGGCCCTATCGCCTCCATGAGGCTCCAGGGCGACATCTTTTGTGCTTGTCATTCTGGAGCGACCAACGGGAGCGATAGAATCCAATTCACTCTGCACAAACCCGTCGCCCAGGGCCTGGGAAAAGGCGCCTTCTGCGCCGACATACTTGAGTTCGTAACATTTTTCCTTCTCGGCCCCTGCCGTGTCGGAATTGGTGACGCAGATATTCCAAAGGGTGTCTTCAGGCAGCACCACGCTGAAAGGCGTGCCCACGGTGGTCTGGAGCGCCTCGCCGGATTCAAGAATTTCAACGTTGAGCTTTTCGCCCACGGCAAAGGAACTGTCCTGCACCACGCCGTTGAAGACGACGCCCACGACCTTTACAGAGTCTGCTGTTGTAGAGCCGGGAACGGACTGCGCGGAACCTGCCGCCCCTTGCGCAAAAGCAAGAGAGGCCGCCATAAGCGTCAGCAAGAAAAATATGTAGGAACAGACCTTCAACAAACAATTCCCGAATTTCAGTCAAAAATAGCAAATAGGCGAACCTATTTGCCATTATAACACCTAACGGGGTTAAAAGTGTTACTTTTTTCAAGCCAATCAATTAAAAAGGCAGGCAACGCCTGCCCTTTTTAGCATAAATAAAACTTATAGAATTTAAGCCTCGAATTCTTTCTTTGTGCATGTTCAAATTAAGGAATCTTGAACTGCAGGATTTCTTCAGCGGTCAGTTCTTCGATTTTCTTTCCGACACGTTCAGCATATTGCACAAGTTTTTGAATATGCAATTTGCTTTTAGGAGGGTTTTTATACGGATCCGGCGTTGCCATATATTCTTCCATGGAGTCCGCCAGAATTACCGCGGGCTTTCTAATTCCACTCATAGGTATAGACCTCTCCTTTAAAAATCAGAACTTGAAATATGTTTCGGGAGGGACGCCGAAAACTTGGGACAGTTTTGCCGCCATCTTTTTGGATACTGGGCGGCGGTCGTGTTCCATGGCAGAAAGGTTCTGTATGGAAATGCCGAGTTTTTGCGCAAGGACGTTTTGCGTCCATCCACGGAGCCCACGGTCGGCACGGATTGCCTTGCCAGGAGTCATCGACCCAGACATCTTCTTGTACCAATTGGTGCTTTCGAGTGCGATCGACTCCTCTTCCATATCGTGGCGTTTTTTCTCAATTTTTGACAAGTTGTCAATATTTTCCTTCATAACGGGTAATTTTAGCCTCCTTTTAGCTGCATTTCTTTAATCTTTTCGCTATTGTCTCTTGTCAAAGTTTGTTATTTCTCCGCAATGGCTTTCTTGCGCTTCTGCTTTAACTTTTTAACGCTAACCTTGGGAGTGGGAAGGTTTTCCGGCATTGTTCCGCCGAGTTCGGCGATAGTCTGACGGACTTTCTTGCCAACAGCAAAATGGGTTTCATTTGCCAATTCCTTTCCCTTGATGTTTTCACGACGGAGTTTATCATCCGTCTGCGTGATACGGAACAGGTTTGCCGCAAGTTCCGTAGCGCCCATATGGTCCAATATCTGCTGGTTCTTCTTGAGCCCTTTGCGCTTGTGGATATCTTTCATTCCCAAGCCGTTATAAAGGCCTTGGTAACCACGGTTTTGGAATACGGCGTAATCCACAGGCGTTTCGACACCTGCTGCTTTTGCGGAACTGGCAAGGAACTTGTTACGAATCGTAACTTCATCGCGAATGGCCAAGCGTTTTTCATCTTCTGAAAGCTGAGCTGTTGCGTCCAAAATTTCCTTTTGCCTAGTTTTAACGGCAAAATACGTTTGTCCGAGGGCAATCACTTCTTTACGGGGATCCCCGTTCATTACAATCAAGTAACAAGCATAACGGGAAAGCTTCATATCGGCGACTTCACGCTTGGCCCCTTTGGCGAGATTTATCATTTTGTTGACGTCAACAAAATGATCTGTTTCAACAAAACCGCTTGCCGCGCATGCTTCCTTTGCACGTTTTACGCTCTTTTCAAAATTTCTCCATTCTGTATATTCCAAAGCCGTCTGCAGTTCCCTCGCATACCAGAACTCGGCTCCATTTTCATCAATGTGCTTGATTTTCTCGAACGTCTGCTGAGAATAAGTGACAACTTCTTTTTTCGCCATAGGGCCTCCTGTGTTTGTTGTTTCTACTAGGAACGCCCTTGCAATATGGCAAAGCCAAATAAAACAAAGGCGCATCATTCCTTTCTACGGAATGACGCGCTGAGGATTAATGTACCTAATATCTAAAAAATTGGCAAGAGGGGGAAGAAAATTTTACAAAGTCAATTAAGGAATCTTGAACAGCAGGATTTCTTCGGCAGTCAGCTCATCAAATTCCTTTCCCACACGCTCGGCATATCGCCCTAATTCCAGCAAGTTCAACTTGCCTTTAGGAGGATTTTTATAGGGGTCTGGAGGAGCCAAGTACTCTTCCATGGAATCCGCCAAAATAACAGCGGGCTTTCTAATTCCATTCATAGGTATAGACCTCCAGAAGTTTTTGCGATGCCACTCTATTAAAAGCAAATTGATATGGATGCATAGCACCCAAATAAGTCGCTCCTAGAACTTCAATATAGTGATTTAACAGCTCTTTGTTAAGGGCAAAACCGTGAATAAACCCATCATACCCCCATGCAATAGATCGGTCAGCAGCTATAGCAAATAGATGACCACCAACACCGACGAATTTTTGCTTACCAAAAGCATGTTTGTTATTTTGCGGAGCAGTACAAACCCAATGAATATACGCCGCTTTTACATCCACATCATTTCTCACTCCGACAAGCCCTTGAATTTCATTATTTTCCTTCAAAGCAAGGGCAAAGACCTCAACCTCTTTGGGAATTTTGATCCAATTAATTTCCCACCCATTCTTTTCGTTGAATTTCTTCAGGAAAGACCTGCTTTCAATCCTGAACACCACCGTTTCCTTGATTTCCCCAGTCTCGGTATCTTTGAGGCAAGGGACAATTTCATCAAGCCAAATGCCGACACCACCAGCGCTTACGCCATTCTTCATCTTTCTCTCCTCTCCGCCTACAAGCATAAAAAGACGGGGCTTTATTGTTTGTCGCCCAAAGTGCATAAGTGTACACTTGAGCACTAAGAAATATAGATTACTGGATGACGATTGTCAAGAGGTGATTGATATTATTCAGATAATAAAAACAAACAACCCACACACCATAGCAAAAGGCGTGATGTCGTCCTTGCGCCCAAGTGTATCTTGGTTCGTCCAAATGCGGCATTAGCAATTTTAATTCGCCCCAAAAACGTGTCGAAAACACTCGAATTTTTATTGACAGAAATTGACAACTATTCCAAAGTTGCTATATTTGACAACACCAAACGGTCATCAAAAAAGCCGCAGTGCTATTGACGTAGCACCACGGCTCGCTGAGACATCTCTATTTGAGGCTCAAGCAAACTCAAATTAGAAATATCCCAGCGCTTTGACCACCCCATATAAGGCGAATAACCGGAGCAGTTGTTCGCCCAGGGGTGTTTTTGCTCCCAAAACAAAAACTTAAACAAAAGAAGGTTAAAATGCCTAATATCTTTCCAATTCCCTATTATCGCTTTAGTTATCCATCTTCCATTGATGGAATCAACAACCAATTCGCACAAAAACTCAAGCAGCGGTATTCTATTGAGTTCGTTCCACCAAGATACACAGAGCACTATGTGCTCTCGCCCCAAGAACATCCAAACGGAGGTTCTATGTTCAACTGGAGCAAGACGGCTTCCGTTAATATGATTAAAGCATCAGACATCGTCAAAAGCCTTCCAGTACAAGATTTCATGCTGATTTGGGACCCTAAATTAAAGTTAACCGACTACAAAAACAATTCCATGCGAATGTTCCTAAATCCTTTCAACCACAAAATGTTACCATATATAAGACGACATGAATACAAACACATGGTAAGCCACTCTATCCCATACAATATAGCCTACATCTACGCTACCAAGACGTACAATGACATGAGAGATCATCATTTTTTCAAAATTCCAAATGACCCAGATCATCTCCAATTTTTAACAGACTCCTTAAAAAATTGGCTTGACAGCCCCATGAAGCAACTTCCCTTGCCTTTTGTAGGACATGGAATCAACTACTACAATACACGACGCCAAATATTGGGACGTCTAATCAACGATCTTGACCAAAAGCTAGACCGTTACGAGAAAGAACAGAATCTATATTATACAAACATCCCACTTGATGATGATTGGTTGAGTATATATGATTGGTTCTTGCCGGACATGTAAGTTTCTAAGCGCAGTATTCCTGTTCCTGTGGGTTCCCATGGGAATGGGATATTCGTGCTGGGAAAACGAAGAGAGGGGAGAACATTATGTAGTAAGTGGGGATGTGGATCAACGGCATCCGCATTTTATCATGCACTCAGAAGAGATTCCAGCTGATGTCCTTGTTCGGGACACGACAATTGTTCCCTGCATCAAAAGGCAATTTATCTACAGACTTAGACCATTTTATGAATTCTGGGATTATTCATGGCTGTGTTGTTTTATGGATGAGGCGGAATGGGCGTATGTATACGCATTAAACAAGTATACCACCCGACAGCGAAAATGGTTTGAAAGTCGCAAATGGGAAAAGGACCTTGAAGTTGCCCCCTGTTCAGCGTTTGTTGACAAGGAATAAATGCGAACTCGTGAGAGTTCCACTCGTCTACTCTTCCACGGCGCAATCACTGAAGACTCGGTTTAGGTCTTCAAGATTATTGCAAAGCATAACCCTTTCGCGAATATCGCGCTTGGTAAATTCCAGTCGTTTTACATGCTCTCCGTTCACACGAATGAGCTGGATTCTCCCGAACAAGGCGCATTCTTCGGCGTACTTTGCAAACGCCTTCGCCTTGCCTAGATTATCGCCCAGTTCAGGGTTGTGCGGCTCCAACATATCCGCCACGTAAGAATCACCATCCTTGCGCACGATAATAAAGTCCGGATACATCGCCTTTATCTGATTATCCTTTTCATACGGAATTGCGAGCGAGAATGATTTCCGAGGAGGATTTCTATACCATGTAACAAAATCTTCGCGAGCAAATTCCTCAGCAAGGGTTTTCTTTTCCCAATTATTCAATTTAAATTTTGCAAAACCATGATCATCGACGAAAAGATGCTTTTCAAACTTTTCGCCATCACGGTCTGTGCCCATAATCGTTTCCGGCAAACCGAATACATGCTTGGTGACCTCGGCAGAATTACTAACGATATCGTTGTATTCCTTCTTGAATTTTTCATCGGCGCCCTTGAGCAAGTTCACCTTACGGCGATAAGCATCATCAATTTCATTGAATCGCTTGGACGCGTAGTCATCCAACTTTCGCAGGCATTCGCTGTCGGCCGCAAACAAGATGACATCCACCTTGAATTCCGGATTTTCCCAATCGGCATCTGTCTTGGACGAACTGGTGATATAGAAGTTTCCGATTCCTGTTTCACCTAGTTTTTTATCAGCAAGTTTAAAGATTCGATCTATATCAGACTGCGCTGTCGCAATTGAGCCTTGAACTTCGTCTTGAATGGAAATTCCATACACGTCGAATATTTCAGACGACAACTTGAATTCGGTGATGTCCTTGGAAAGTTGTTCATATTTCCCGAACTTGCGGAGTCCATCGGCATAATCACGAATCAAGTCCACAATTTCCGTTTTGACTGTCCGCAACCCATCACGCCATATATCCGTCATTACCAGAACCTGAACCAAGGCAAACAGTGACGAAACATGATTTTTACTGATACGGACGGAACGGACGTCGAATGTATCAAATTCCGAATCATTAATGAATTTGACGACGGACTCGCGATCGATACCATCTTCTAGGACAACTTCCTCTTCAACCGGGACAAAGACGAATTCCTCTTTTTTACTAGTCGTCTCTATAGCCTTTTCCTTTGTAGGATTATCTTTTGCGGCATTATATTCAACGATAGATTCCTTTACAAATGTTTCATGTACAGGAGTTTTCACTTCCGGAGCAGCAGGCTGTTTCGGAGAAGATTTTTCTTCAATTACAACAGGTGTTACCACAGGTTTCTGCACAATACGTTTGGGCTTGATTTGCAGTATTTGTGCAGGGCCGTCATCGAATCTTTCAGATTCAATTTCGGTAGGGAGTTCACCGCCTTCACGGTCCTGCAAATCCTTTACAACAGCCTTGACCGTTTCAGAATCAAAATACGGCAAATACAAATGGACATCATTCAACGAATCATCTACCTGAATCCGCTGTTGGGTGGGTGTACGGACCATACGGCCAAGCAACTGCGCGATATGCGTAGAATCTTTTGCACGGCGGACAGACATCATGGTTTCTGCACGGGGACAGTCCCAACCTGTGCTCAAATTCTGCTTAAAGAATACAACCTTGACATTCTTTGTTTCTGCAATTCTTGACGGTTCTATGTACTGCATCTGGTATCCGCCAACATCGATTGCAGATTTGGTATCAAATGTCTGCACCACTTCGCCGGCATCGAATGTGCAGCCGACGCGTTCCTCGATTTTGCGAAGATAATCTTCCAGCGGAGTCTCGGAAACCTTGCCTGCAGTTCCATCCAGAACCTGTATAACAAGAACCGGATTAAAGACAGCATAATGCTGTTCCACAAGATACTGGTGCCAGTGGGCACACTTGTGCTGCCATTCGTCAACGGCAGCCTGTAAGATGCTCATCTCGTTGGTTACCTTGTCGTCTTCCGGATGCGTAATGATAATCCGATCCTTCAGTAAACCCGACTTACGAACATCATCGGGCGTTACGACCACATTATGGATAGATGAATTTGTGTACCCCTTGACAAGGGCATTGAACCGCTCCGGCGTTGCCGACATACCAATAACAACCGGCATTGAAGAAAGCCTATTTTCGGGACTACCCTTGATGAACTTTTGCATGATGGTCGTTGCCGTAGCGGCAGCATTCCCGGAAGCACCGCGATGCGCTTCGTCAATAATAAAATATAGGCGGTCGGGCTTGTTCACAATCGTATTCTGAAGCGTTTCCCAGATAGTGTATTGCCTGCCGTCAGAATGCTTGGTCAAATTGGAAGACTTGCCCAATTTCTGCGTATTCAAGAAATACACATGACCATCTTCTAGTTCTTCCCTATCAAAAGATTCGTCTTCAATCACTACACACTGACCGAGCCTAATCCGGTCTGCCTTGAGGTCAATTTTTTCCTTGGATTGCAGATTCAATTCCGGGGAGTCGGACAGCCACACAAATACGGCATCGCGCTCATCGGCGTGAGATTCATCGCCATTGAAGATTTCTTCGATAAGCGATGCCATGACAATAGTCTTACCGGCCCCGGTAGGAGCGGTAAACGAGATAACCTGCGGAACATGCGTACGGCGAAATGCTCCCTGAGATTCATAGACCCACATGCGCAGGTTTTCAACAGCTTCTTTCTGGAATGAGAAAATTTCTACTTTCATAATTAACGAACCTTGTTGATGCGGAAGTTATCCAAATAGTCGCGATAGAGCTGGAAGGTAGTTTCAATGTTCAATTTGGAAATCATCTGCCGGTATCCGCGTTCAGAATCGGTGACGATATAGGCGACGTCAATTTCGGGAACCTTTGCAAGTTCCTTGGAGAACGGATGGAATGCATTCTCATCAATCAGAACGGCAAAGCGGTTTTCGGGGAGAATAATGTATTCCGGCAAGGGCTTATTCATGGGGAGTTTTGGGCACGGGCCGATGGCACTCGCTTTCATCCACAATAGCGGAAGCAGTTCCTTGAACTGCCTACCAATTGCCACTGCATTCTTGTCCAAGAAACCCAAATGGAAAAATGCCGCATTTGCCTTGAAACCGGTGGACATTTCAAGGTCAGAACCAAGATACTTCCCCTGAAGCGGGTTGCCGTTTACATCATGGCCTTCAATGGAACAAACGGTACGTGGCCAGGTAACGTAGCGTGCGATGCCCTTTGCATTCCACTCGTCATCACCGGGATGGATTCCCTTTTCGAGAAATTCCTTGGCTTCGTCGGCAGAGACTTCGTTATTGGTGACCATGATGCAGCGGCGATTGCCGCCATCTTCTGCGTTGAGTAAATTGACGGCATGAAGCGTCGTGCCAGAGCCTGCGAAAAAGTCAACGATTAAGGCATTTGGTTTGTTAGCAACGAAGAAACGAATTGTATCGTGAACAGCATAAAGAGATTTAGGAAAAGAGAAACGTCTATCATGGAATAAGGAATTCAACAATGTTGTTCCGTAATCACTTGCCGAATGATATTTTTGATTCCATATCGTTAGTGGTCGAACATCCTTTTGCAAAGTTTCCTTTATTTTTAGAATATACGCCCCATCATTATCTAAACCAAGGATATCATACAATCCTTTTCTAAAATTTTCTTCTTGTCCCTCAGACAAATAGTAGCCAGTTCGTTTTTCTCCATCCCACTTTCCAAAACTAAGAAAATGATTTTTATTCTTTTCCATCAATGTTGATGGTTGTAAATTCCAAGTTAATTCAGTCCCATTTGCACCAATAGGCCACATCGCAACCGTCCCTTTCGGAGCTTCATATTGATGCCTATCATATTCTAAAGGCGGAACATCGCCATGCCCAATAAATCGTCCCGTTTCTTTATCAAACAACAGCGGATAAAACAAATTCGGTCTATCCGTTCTTTTCCCATGATTGCTAGCCTGTCGTAACAAAGCTCTTAAACGGATTTCCTTGTCATTCATTTCTTCATCACTGTTCTCTCGTAGCATATCCCTTCCAATAGAAAGGATTTTCCCTTCACCAAAGTAAACAAAGAAAATGTATTCTTCACACCTAGAAAATTCATTATCACGCCGATTCCCTTTGGGATTAATCACGCTACTCACCATCTGAATCCTTGCTTCTGGGAACATTTCCTCCAACAAGCAACCAAGGTGCAAGTATTCCTTTTCATCAATCGTCACTATTAGAACGGAGTCTTTCGGATTCAGCAGTTGTTTCGCGAGTTTCAGGCGCTTTTGCATCATGGAAAGCCACTTGCTATGCCTGTAGCTGTCATTAGGATCCACATAATCGTTGTTGTATTTCCAATCCTTCGCACGGGAATTGTACGGCGGGTCAATGTAAATGCAATCCACCATGCCGCCATACAAGTAAACCAGCAGTTGCAACGCATGATAATTGTCTGCCTCGATAAGCGCATGCCAAAGGGATGAATCCGGTGCATTGCAGATGGAATCAATCGGCTTAAGGTAAGGGTAAATCGCTTCGCCGAACTTCGCTACACACACCAAATCCGCTACCGGGAACTGCGCGTGCTCATGATTGTCCTGCCGTTCACAAGTTGTCATACCATCATCAATGCACAGAACCGAGTAAGTCTCATTCGCCTTGCCCGCTTTAAGTGCGACAGTCGCCCCCTTCTTTACGGGAATCTCGTAAAGCGGAGTGCATTCCGGTAGGTGCTCCTCGAATACAAGTCCAAATTTTTTCTGCTTGCTAAGTCGGGCAACCTCGGCCCGAATTCTTGCCTTGAGTTCCGGGTTTTCAACCTGTTCAATCAATTCGTTAAGCGTGGACATGCAGCCATACCGGTAAAAGGTTAAACATCAGCATGCTCTTGCCTGACGTTCAATCCACGCATTTTATGCAATAAAAAAAGGCGTGAGTCAATACGTCTATCAACCTGAGGCTCTGCATGCCTGTTTCCGATAAACGCACGACCCACGCCCCATAAAGGGCACAATGCACCAAAGACCCAGACAGAATCTGGGCATGGACATAGCGATGCACTGGCTTACGCCAATGCATGCGTGAGCGTTCGCCTTGTTCCCGGAAACATGAAGTTTGCAGATTTCAGGTTGAGAACAAGAGACAAAACTCTTTATGCTGATAATATAAGTAAATATGCGAGAAAAGAAGATGCCGGGTCAAGCTCGACATGTCAGGAGGGGTTTTAGGGGCGAAGCCCCTAGGAGAGGGGGTGGCTGAAGACTTGCCCTGGACCCTATCGTCGCTACGCTCCTCCAGGGTGACAAGAAGGGCAAGACTGAAGCCAGGGGGATTCCTCCCCCGCCAAATCCTAGAACCTTCCGACGGTAATGCCGGCGTAGAATCCGGGCCAGAAGCGGAGTTTATCCCCTTCGTGGCCGAAGTCGTCGTGGTATTCGCTGAGGGGCTTTACCAGGATCTTTTCGCCATAGCCCTGCGCCGCGAGATTGAGGGTGCCACCCACCGAAAGTCCGAAGAAGGGGAACACTTGCGTCGTGTAACCCAGGCGCAGACGGTGGTGGAAATTGACGCCGTCATCGGAGCCGTATTCAAAATCAGAATCGTCAAAGTTGAAAGCCACCTTCTCATGTTCCATCAGGAACATGTATTCCAAGTCAATGTGGCTGCCGTATTTGCCGAACTGGGTTCCAAGACCGAGACCCGCTTCGGAGACATCGCTAAAGTGCCTGAACTCCGTTCCCTTTTCAATCAGGCGGGCTCCTTCAAGGGCGGTGTAGAGGTAGGCCGTTCCCATGTGGAGGGAAACGCCCAGGGCGCCCATCTCGTTGAGGGAACCCGTGACGCTCCACACGCCGTTACCCACAATGTTAATGAGGCCCACGGGAGTCTTTTCGCAGTGGCCGCAGATGTTCAGGATGCCCACCTGGCGGCCGTCGGCACGACCCGCAATGTTCAGGACACTCACCTGGGCGGTATTGAGCTTGCCCGCTACGTTCATGGCGGCTGCCACCTGCACGTCAGATTCCTTGGCGGCGTTCAGGGCGGCAGTCACTTGCACACCAGATTTCTTTGCCGCGTTCAGGGCGGCGGATGCCTGCACATCGGATTCTCTCGCGATGTTCGCCGCAGCAGTAACTTGGGCATGGGTTTCCTTGGCTACGTTCAGGGCCGCAGAAATCTGGGCCTTGGTTTCACGGGCGTAGTTAATGGCAGGGGCCACCTGCACGCCGTTCAGGGAATCGCGGGTCACGTTCATGGTCGCCGAGACCTGCACACCCGAAGAATTCTCCTTGGCCACGTTGATCACGGGAGACGCCTGGATTCCGTTAAAGGAACCCGCATAGTTCATGACGCCCGAAATCTGCGCCCCTTCGAAATGCTCCTTCGCGCCGTTGAAGACCGCCGTAAGCTGCAGGCCGTGCATCTCCTTGCGGGCGATGTTTGCAAAGATACTGATTTGCGAGCCCAGCATGTAGCTGTCGGTACGGGTCACGAACAGGCCCATCTGCAGGCCCTTGCGGGCTTCGCGGTCCTTGTCCACCAGGTTGAAGGTCACGCGGTATTTTCCGTTGTGGTCCAGGGAATCCAAGGAACAGGCGGTAGTATCGCCGGAGGCGCAGTCCCCGCGGCGGGCGATTTCGCCGCGGAGGGTGGTCTTTTCGGCTACGATGGCACTGAACTGTTTCTGCGTCAGCTGGGCGCGGTAGTTGTCTTGCAGGGTGACGCTCGCCTCCTTATATTCGGCGGGCCTTTCCAGACGCACGCTGTACTTGCCGGCGGCAAGCCCCAGGTTGATGGGGCGGCCCGCCTTCTTGTAAAGTTCCGCCACCAGCTCGCCCCGTTCGTCACGGATGAACAGACGGCCTTCCACGTCTTCGCCGATGTCCAGGCCCGCGTTCATGCTGCGCAAATCCGTCATCACCACGTCGCCGGTGCCGGCCAGGTTCATGTCCCGACTGGGGTGCTGGGCGCCACCCATGGTGGCTTCCGTCTTCTGGAGGGTCTCGTTAAAGGCGAACTGATAGGCCTCCGAAAGGGTCACCTTGCCGTCGCCGCTGATATCGCCAGCCCCGCGTAGGCCGCTCACCAGGGAGTGGGTAAAGAAGGAACCCTTCAGCTTGTCGCTTTCCTGGCTGGATTCATCTTGCGTGCTGCTGGTGATAAAGGCATAGCCCTTCATGTCGCTGCTCTTGTCCACCATAAAGGCGGGAACCGCCACGCCACCCTTCGCACGGGTAATAGCGCCCGAACCGCAAGCGTCAATGACAGCAATCTTCACATCAGCATGGAGAGAATCAATCTTTGAACGGAGCGCCTTCCAGGCAAAAGTTTCCTTGCCCAGGCGCAGTCCCTTCTCGTCGGCGTGTCCGCTGTAGTAAACCAGCACCTCGTCACGGCCACCGGCCGACTTGTTCTTCGCAATCTTCTTGTCCAGATCGTCAATCTTCTGCTGGAACGTGGCAACGCTAGGTTCCTTCACCTCCACGATGTTCCCCGCCTGCACACCGCCCATTTCCTTCAGCACGTTCACGAAGGAGCGGGCATCGCTTGCGGCATAGCGGAGGGTGGGGCGGCCCTCGCCGCCGTAATTGGCGCTTACGGCAAGCACGTAGCGGTTGATCTGTAATTCCTGTGCGGCAGAAACACTGGAAACCGCAGCCAACAAAACAAGGACAACAACTGAAATTATTTGGAGCGTCAAAGAAGCATCCATCTTTTTAATCAAATTCATCATCTTACTTGCCCTCCGTCTTGCGGAGCGTAAGGCTTACCGTCTTCACGTCCTCCTGTTTCAGCGAGGCGTCGATATCCCCCGCATTCAACTCAAATTCATTTTTCGAGGTCAAGAAAAAGAACTTCTCGAATTTGGGCGCATTGTCCAACTTATAGGCAAAGGGCAACGTGGTCATCTTGCCAGGCTCCAGTTCCACCGCACGGTTCTCCTGACCCATGTGCATGGTGATGATTCCGTTACCGTCCATACTGAAAAGAAGCCCGAAGCACTTTTCGGCAACGGCGTAACGCAGCTGGATTTCGTCACCTTCGCTGGCCTCCCCCAGATTTTCCATCTGGACGGCGCTGTCGCCTGTCTTTTTCCAGACTTCCATACGGGCGGAGAGTCCCTTGATACGCACATCGTCGTTTTGGTCGACCATCGCCACTTCCATAACCTGTGCACCGTTTACACTGTTCGCATTGTTCGCATTGTTCGCAAGAACCGTGCCGCTCTGCTCCGAAAGGGAACGCTGGCTGAACACCGCCACCGTCATCACCGCAAGCACCAGGGCCGCGGCGGCGGCAAGTTTCACCAACTTGAAATTCACACGCACCGTGTTGCCGGCTCCCGCATTGGAACGTCCGGGCATCATGGCAATCTTTTCCGAAAGTTTTTCGAAAGGAAGCTTCTTGAGGATTGCCGCATTGTCATCCCGCAGCATCTTCACGCGACCGGCGAAGATTTCATCTGTCGCCTCCATCTCGCGGATTTCGCGCATTTCTTCGGCAGGCAAGTCGCCCGTCAAATATTTTTCCAGTTTCCAGTCGGGAATCATCACTTCACCTCCAGGTTTTTAACTCTTGCCTGCAAGGTGCGTAAACGCTTGCGCACCCCGCTTACCGAAAGCCCCACCATCTCGGCGGTTTCTTCCAGCGTCATACCATCTACATAGTGTAACACCGCAATGGTCCGGGTAGATTCCTGCTCCCGCGAAAAAATTTTCGCCAATATGCCGCGAGCCTCGTAGCCTTCCTGCTCGTCATCTGCGCAAGCGATATTCAGAAGCAGTTCGCTGGAATCCACGTCCAGCCCCCTGCGTTTCTTGTCGCGGATGCGGTTCAGGCAGAGCCTGGTGGCCGTATTCCACAAAAGACTGCTGGGACTGTCCAGGTTCAGGCGGTCCATGCCGGCATAAATCCGCAAAAACACGTCCTGCATCAGATCCGAAGCCTCCGCCTCGTCCTTGAGCAGGGCCATACAGCGACGGTAAACCATCGGGGCGTAGGCCTCGTACAGTCTAGAAAACGCCATGCGATCTGCGGAATTTATCCTTTCCATGCCTGTGTAACACTTGTGGAGGTTAAAAGTGTCACCGAAAATGTAAAAAAAGTGGATAGGGGCTAGGATTTAGGATCTAGGGGCTAGGTGGTAGGTAATAGGGGCGCTGGGGACAAAAAGTGTGCGATATGGAGTGTGGAATGTGGGGGATGCCTCCACCTCCCTAAGGGAACACTCCTGTAAAAAACACGTCAAATATATTTTTTTGACTTAGGCATTTTCCGCTACTTACTAAAATCAAAAAAAGCTGCGGGATCCGTCCCGAAGATTTCACCGAGTTTTATCGCCATCTTGCGGGATACCGCCCTTCGTCCGTTTTCCATGGCACAGAGGTTCTGAACCTGAATCCCGAGTTTTTCGGCAAGGGTGACCTGCGACCAGTTGCGCAAATCACGGTTTGCAACAATCATTTCGCCGGGAGTGGAATCCAAATTCTTGAACCAGTCAGACTCTTCGAAGGGGATCGAATCCTCGTTTTTGCAGACCGCCACATTTTCGGACTTGTAGGTATCCTTCAAGAACCTGACAAGCGGAGCAGGGATGTGCTTCGCACGAATTTCAATACGGGGCTTTTTCACGACTGCCAACATAGTAAACCTCAATATTTATCGACCCGTTCTCACATGTCCAGCAAGCGACCCAATTCAAGGCGATGTGACAATGATACTTGCTATCGCCAAGTTTTGAGTAATGCCAGAAAAGTGGTTGTATTGGTCCGGAAACCTTTAACGACTGCAACAGAGCCTTCAGTTTGTTCTGCACCGCTCTAGGCATCGTTTTTGCCGAACGTTCCGCCTTTTTGGTTATGGTCACATTGTACATGGTTAAATATAATCAATTTTTGATTATTAGTCAACAAGGTTAAACTTTTAAGGATTAAAAGTTATCAAACAAAATGGCAAAAAACAAGAAATAGCCAAATTTTGCAAACAACTGTTGACATTTTTCAACAACTTTTTTGAAATGTCCAAAAAGAAGGGACACCCTTGCGGATGTCCCTGGTGTTTTAAGGAGCACAATGAAGAATCGTTACAATCGCCGAGTTAGTCCACGGTCAACTTGCGTGCGGAGGCCTGCTGCTTTTTCGACAGCGAGAAGGTCAACACGCCGTTTTCCAACGAGACCTTGATGTTCTCGGGGTCGATGTCGTCGGCCAGGCGGAAGCTGCGTTCGTAGGTGTACTTGCTGTCCTTGCGGGCACGGGTGGCCTTGACAGTGATGATGTTCTTTTCTACCTGGACGTCCAGGTCTTCTTTCTTGACGCCCGGCAATTCCACCTCTAGCACAAAGCCGTTGTCTACTTCGTAGTAGTCGGCCTTGGGGGTGTAGGCGCATTCGCCCTGAGCGTTGCAGGCGTTAAAGTTATCAAGGAAGTTCTGGAGACCATAGAAAGCGGAAGGAAGAATCTGAGTATTGAGCATAATTTTAACCTCACTGGTTGTGGGTCCCTGGCCTTGGCGGTTTGCCTTGGCCGGGGACCCGGTTTTTTGTTTTCACACTCCTATATGCAAAGGCCGTGCCAATTTTTGTAGAGGACGGCACCCATTCGGAAAAAATTGCCAGGAAACGGCAAAAAACGGCGTTTTTCGAGTAAAAAAGGGAGATCCCCGCCTTCGCGGGGATGACAAATGAAGGGTGCGGGGATCACAAAGCGGACATCCCTTTCAATAAGAAACGCCCCTGTTTCAGGTAAGAAACAGGGGGACGTTTTGTTTTTAAGCAGGCGAGAAAGGAGATCCCCGTGATTCTATCGCTTCGCTCCAGAATGACAGCGGGGATGACAAATGAAGGGTGCGGTGATAAATAGTTGGATTAGTCCAGCAGGCCCTGGTACAGGTCCAGAAGCTTGCGGGAAAGGAGGCTCGTGTACTTGGCGTTGTTCAGGGCGACCTGTGCCGATTCCAGACTGTTTTTCTGGTTCAGGTAGTCAGTGTAGGTCAGCGCCCCCAGCCTGCGCTGCTCTTCGGCCACCTTCAGGGCCTCCTGCTCGGCGGCCACCTGCAAGACGGCAGCCTTCCATTGCAAATCGGCGCTGAGGGCATTCAGGTAAAGCTTCTCGATGTTGTTTTCAAGGTTCTTTGCCGTCTCCTGCAGGCCCACCTGGGTCTCCGCCTCGTTCACCTGGGCCAGCAGCACCTTGTTGGCGGTAGCCCCCGCGTCAATGATGGGAATGCTGATCCCGAGAGTCAAGGAGTTCTGCCAGCCGTACTTGAGCTGGTCCTTGTAGCCCTTGGATTCCCAGGCCTGCAAGCCTGTGCTGGAATTTGCCCCCAGGGTCACGGAGATAGAGCTGGTCTTGCCCGCCATCTTGGTGTTCTTCTGGGCGGCCTTCACGGAAATACTGTCGGACTTGAGTCCCGGATGTGCGGCCCTGATGCGGGCCTGCAGCTCGCCATATTCCGGCAGGGGCGGCAAGGAATCCGGATTGTTCATGCTGATTTCGGGAGCGGACACGTCGAACTCTTCGGTCTCGGGCAGTTCCAGCAGCTGCCGGAGCGTGGTCCTTGCGGTAGAGACCTTCAGTTCGGCCGTAATCTTTGCCGCCTGTTTCTGGAGTACGCTGGCCTCGGACTGGGTCAGGTCCTTCTTGGTCACGGAACCTACCCCGTAGAGGTTCGTAAAGTATTCGAATTCCGCCTGGGCCACCTCTACCGCGTAGTCCGCCGTATGCAAGTTTTCTTTGGCCAGAAGCAGGCTCATGTAGGCGTTCAACACGTTTTCTTGTACGGTGCGTTTGGTCTGCAGGGTAGAAAGTTCCGCCGCCTCCCGGCTCAATTCCTTGGCCTCTACGTTCAGGCTGGTAGCGCCGCCGTCCCACAGGGTCACGGAGCCGTTCAAACCCAGGTTCAGGCGGTAATGGTCTTCTTGATCTACAAAGGGGTGGTCGTAAAGGGTGTTCTGGATGTTGGCCGAAACCGTGGGATAATGCCCGATTTTTGCCTGCTTGACATTTACCTGAGCCTGCTGCTCCCGGAGCTTAGCCGTCTCCAGCGAAAGGCTCTTTTCGGCCGCCTGCTTGAGGCAGGCCTCCAAAGTCCAAGACGTACCGGCATGCAAAAGTGTCGCTGCCGCTAAAATCCCAAACAAGGAGGCTTTCGTGATATTCATGACCTTTAGATGCTTGACAATGACGGAGGGTTGCGTCTCTTTTCCTCAAGCGAATCCTCGCCTTCGCGAGGATGACGTTCCTAGCCAGCAACCACTAACCATGGACTTTCAGTCCTAATTACCTTCCCGCATTCTTTTTCATCATTTCGCGGCGCTGTTCTTCGGCAAAGAGGCGGGCCATCTCGATACGGTTGATTTCCTGCTCTTTCTTCTTGGTCTCTTCCTTGCAGTTCACACACTTGGTGGCGGTAGGCACTGCCATGAGACGGGCCTTGGGAATCAACTGCTGGCACACCTTGCACACGCCGAAGGTGCCCTTCTTGATACGCTGGAGAGCCTCTTCCAAATAAACCAGGTACTTGCCTTCGCGGGCCGCCAGGGAGAACGTAGTCTCGAGAGCGTTGTAGTCGGTAGCGGAATCGGCACTGTCGGAATCCCCGCCGTCGCCGGACTGGTGCTTTTGGCCCTGGAATGCATTGGACTTTTCGGTCTCGCTCTGGGCGGTCACCAGCTGGCGCCGTTTTTCCAGAAGCATCTCCTCAAAAAACTTGAGGTCTGCAGCACTCATCTTTGCAGGTTTCTTTTCGGCCATAGTTCGCTCCTTTCTTGGGGTTCCCTTCTTAATCTTTTTCGTGTTAAACTAAATTATTTTTTTCAAAAGAGGACACAATTTTAGAAAATATCCATATTTAATCTAAGGCCCTGTTTCTTGACGTCTGCGATTAGGCCGTCAATATCGGCACCTATGCGGTCCAGTTCCTTAATTATGTCGCCTTTTTTAGACAAAATCAGCCCCACGGTGTTGTCATCCTGGGAAAGTTTCGCCTGGATGGTTTCAAGTTCCGTTCTAAGCCCGCGGACCTGGGTCAAGAGGGTATCTACATGAGCCACAAGGTTTTCCGCTTTCTGGACGGTGCCCTCGGCCCTTTCGGAAACATTCCCCAGGCTGGATTTCGCCTTGTCCAGAGAGCCTTCGGCCTTTGAGAGCAGGTCCTTGGCCTCGTCAACCCATTCCTGGACCGATTCCTGCGATGTTCCCACCAGGTCATCTGCCTTCTTGAGCACGCGGTCAAGACGCTTGCCCGCTGTACCCTTGGTTACGGAATCTTTCAGGGCGCCAATCTGGGTGGCGATGGAGTCCAGCTCCGAGAGGATAAAGGCAATGTTTCGGCCTATGGCGTTGGCACCCTCTTCGTAGTAGCCGTTCACCGTATCGCCGTCGGCAACCAGGTCCTTTGAATCCCCGGTCAACACGCTGAGTTCACGCTCGCCCATAAGCCCTGCCGTTTTCAGACGGAACTCGGAGTTTTTCGGAATCTTGGTATCGGCAAGCACGCGGGCCGTCACATAGACCGCTTCGTCTGTCAGTTGCACCTTCTCGATTTCGCCCTTGGTGATTCCGCGAACTTCTACGCGGTTGCCCGGAGAAAGAGTTCCGATGCTTTCGTAGCGCACCACAAAACTGTAGCGGTCATGGTGGGGGCTTGCCGGGTGAAACAGGTACAGGGCCAGACCGCAGCCTACCACAATAACCGAGAGGACAATAAACGGAAAAAAATTGGAACGGAATTTTCGACGGAAGCTATTCATAGGGGGACCAGTTCTCCGGCTCCATTTCCAAGAGGTCGTCGGTGTATTCGCCCTTCGCCTTGGCCTTGATTTTTTGCATCAGGTTTTCGTTGAAATCCCGGGCCACGTTCTGGCCGTTCATCTTCATGAGGGCGTTCATGGCAATCACTTCGCAAATCACCGTCAGGTTCTTACCCGGCGACACGGGAATCACAATCTTCGGGATAGAAACTCCCATGACGACTTCGTCCAGTTCGTTCAGCCCCGTGCGCTCGTAAGAAACGTTCTGGCTCCAGGGCTGGAGTTCCACGATGACTTCGATCTTTTTCACCTTGCGGATAGCGTGGATACCGAACATGGAGCGAATGTCCAAGAGGCCCACCCCGCGGATTTCCATGTGGTGGCGGATCAGGGGGTCGGGGCGTCCGATAATCACGTTACCCATGTGGGACACATGAACCACGTCGTCGGCCACCATGCGGTGTCCGCTTTCTACCAGGTCCAGCACGCATTCGGACTTGCCCACGTTGCTGTCGCCCACAAAGAGCATGCCTATACCATAGACATCCACAAGACTCCCGTGGATAATGGCGTGAGGCGCAAAGAATTCCTCGAGAATTCTCTGGGCAATCTTGTTGAACTCGTAGGTGTGGAGCGTCGTAGAGAACAGCGGGATATGCAGCTTGCTGCACATGGCCCGAAGTTCCGGGTGGGGCATCTGGGCATGGGTCACCACCCACATGGGCGCCTTGAAAACAGAAAGGCTTTCAAAGACCTTCACACGGCCCGCAGTACCCAGAGATTCCAGGTAGTTCCATTCCGTATGGCCCACCACCTGGATTTGCTCCGAACTATAAACTTTGGTATAACCCGCCATGGCAAGGCCAGGGCGGTGGATACCGCTTTCGGCAATGTTTGTATTCAGGTCCTCTTCCGGAGAATGGAGGGCCAGCTGCAAATCCTTGCCGTAGCGACAGAAAAAGTCTCGCACCGAGAGTTTTTCCCGGTGCAAAACCTTGATGTCTTTCAGTCTGGATTCAGCCATTAGGACAAATCAGAGAGGGGCTGGGCACGATGGTCGTTCTGCTTTTCGTTGGCCTTCTTCAGCTGGGTCTTGACTCTTTCCAGGGCCACGTCCACAGCCTTGCCCATGTTCTCTTCGTCGGCAGAAGCCACTACCACGGAGCCCGTGATGTTCACCGAGATTTCGCAATGGCGCTGGTGCTCCACTTCGTGATCCAAAATGACGGAGGCTCCCGTGATGTTCGGGTAGAACTTTGCCAGTTTGTCCATTTCTTCTTGAATCCTATCCTGAAGACCGGCAGATGCATTAAAATGACGGGCAGAAAATTGAATATCCATTGTAAACCTCCGTATGTTGAGATGGCACATTTCGATGTTCTAGCATCGCATCTAGAGTATATACATCTTTTTTTATAAAAAAAGCAAATATAATATGTTTTTTTCAAAAAATAATTCGCCCAATTTGGAATAATGAGGGGAAATTTTGGGGAATTTCGGAATAATTCCAGGATATTCGCGTTTATTTGTAAGCAAAAGTTTACACAAAGCAAGCTTAAAGCGCCTTGCGGAGCCTGGCAGGGAGGATTTTCAGTTCCTCTTCCCGATACTTGGCCACCGTGCGGCGAGCCACCTTGATGCCCTGCTTGTCCAGGGCGTCTGCGATGGCCTGGTCCGAAAGGGGCTTTTTCTTGTCTTCTTCATCCACCAGTTTCTTGATAGCTTCAAGAATCTGGGCCGAGCCGATTACTTCATCGTTTGCGGCACTCCCCTGCTTGATGCCGGTAGTAAAGAACTGCTTGAGTTCAAAGATGCCGTAGGGCGTATCCACGTACTTTCCGTTGGTCACGCGGCTGATGGTGCTCAGGTCGCGGCCAACCTCGTCGGCAATGTCCTGCAGAATCATGGGCTTCAAGAAGGCGGGCCCCTGGCGGAAAAAAGCCTCTTGATGCTTGACGATGGCCATCATCACGTTTTCCATGGTAGAGAAACGGTTGTCCACCGCCTTGATGAATTCTTTTGCCTTGGAGAGGTTGTTCTGGATATATTCCCTGTCGTTCTTGCTCAGGTGACCGTCGTTCAAGAGGGAGGCGTAAGTCTGGTTCAGGTGCAGTCGTTTCTGGACGCGGCGACGGTAGCATTCCACTTCGAACCGGCCCTTCTTTTCCACCACCTTCATGTCGGCCACCTTGACCTGGTTCGGCGCGCTGGACATTTGCTGGCCCGGGTGGGGCGCAAGCCTAGAAAGACTGCTCACCGCCTGCTGCACCTCTTCGGTAGAGACGCCCAGGTCCTTTGCAATCTTGGCATAGCGAAGCGCCATCAGGTCGTCGAAACGTTCCCTCAGTATCTGGAGCGAAAGGGCCGGAAAATTTTCCAGGGATTCCGCCTGGATGATAAAACATTCCTGAAGGTTCCTGGCGCCGATTCCCCTGGGCCTAAAACTCCGGAGCACATGGAACGCCTCTACCACCGGGAGGCTCGCCTCTTCGAGGGGGATTTCGTTGCGGATCACCTTCTCGATTTCGATGATGAAAGGATCGTTGTCGGACATGACCTTTGCCATGGCCATCTCGTCGGCACCTTGCAGAAAACCGTTTTCGTCCAGGGAGTCAATCAGGTATTCCACCAGGCTGCGGAAACGAACTTCCGGGCAGCCCGCCTTTGCAAGCTGTGCCAAAAGTTCACGGGTTCCGTTCCAGTCCCTAAGCTGTAACAGCAGGCGGTCCTGGAGGCTTGCCTCCCTGTCTTTTTGCGGGCGGTCCCAGGCGTCGTCGGGGTCCTTCTGCTGGTTGACGGAATCCCTGTAAAGCGTATCCGTATGGTCGGTGCCGTCTTCGAGATACTGGGCCCAGTTCAGCTCCGAAGGAGTAGAGCCGTCCAAAAGTCCGTGGTCCACGTCGGCGCTGTCTTCGAGAGTGCCCCGTTCAAAATCCAAAGAAGAAACCGTGCTGTCGTCGGAATTGCGGGACGTGTCTTCGGTATCGAAATCCGATTCGCCGGACTGCACCGATTCCGAGGGGGAGTCCAGGGATTCTCCCAAGGGTTCGTCGTCAAATTCCAGCAGGGGGTTTGCCTCTACCTCAGCCTTGATAGCGGTTTCAAGCTCCAGGGAATTTTTTTGCAGGATAGCAATAGACTGGAGCATCTGGGGCGAGATATTCTGCTCCAGCCGTTGGCTCTGGCCTAAATGCATTCCTACATCCATAAACTTTCCTAGTCCAGCCTGAAACTGTCACCAAGGTAGATACGTCTGGCCTCGGGGTCGTTGGCCAGGTATTCCGCCGTACCTTCGGTAAGTACCTGGCTCTTGTACATGATATAGGCCCGGTCCGTAATGGAGAGGGTCTCGCGCACGTTGTGGTCGGTAATGAGCACGCCCATGCCCTTCTCTTTCAGCTCCGAAATGATGGACTGGATGTCGGCCACGGCGATAGGGTCGATACCGGCGAAAGGTTCGTCCAACAACAGGAACGACGGATCGCTGGCAAGAGCGCGAGCGATTTCCAGACGGCGCCGCTCACCGCCGGAGCAGCTGTAGGATTTTGTCTTGCGGATATGGGTAATCTTGAATTCTTCCAGAAGTTCTTCCAGCCGCCTCTTGCGCTGGGCGCGTTTCATGTCCTGAGTTTCCAAGATGGCCATGATGTTGTCTTCTACGGAGAGCTTGCGGAAAATGGATGCTTCTTGCGGCAGGTAGCCCACACCAAGTCTTGCCCGCTTGTACATGGGCTTGTCCGTCATCTCGATGTCGTCCAGAAAGATATGGCCTGAATCCGGACGGACCATGCCCACAATCATATAGAAAGACGTGGTCTTGCCGGCGCCGTTTGGTCCCAGGAGCCCGACCACCTCGCCCTGAGAGACGCTGATGGAAACATCGCTCACCACCTGGCGGCCGCCGTAAACCTTGCGCAACTTGTCCGTGCGAATCGTGCTCACTACCGTTCTCATTTGGCGTTCTCCTTTTTCGGGGCAGGTCGAGGTTGTGATTCCTTGGATTTCATGGCCTTGCGGAACAGCTCTCCCCTCTTGGAATTTTCGTGCATCAACCTATCCTGGACACTGCCTTCGGGCTTGGTCTCTACGCTGGTGGCCTTGGGAGCCGAAACCTTGGAACTGTCCGAAGGCTGCGCCAAAACAGATTTCGTGGAATCGGTTTTGGAGGAATCGGCATCCAACAGTTTCTTCTTGTTCCGCTGTTCCTTTTCCATGTCGATATACCTTCCGCTAGCCATGGTCCCGCCGCCCAAAAGCCGTAACGACTTGACGGCGTTTTTCTGGGCATCGAAAAGGATATTGATGGTATCTCCGGCGGCTTCGTTCTTGCCTGCGACGGTGCGGTCTTTCTTGACGTAGAAATAGGTACTCTGGGCCTTGCCGGACACAACCGCATGGTCCATCTTTCCCTCGTTAAAGTACATATCTAGCCTGTTTCCGTCCATCTGGTTCTGGTAATCGGGAAGGTCCGTCTCGTAAAAGAACCCCCGTGCATTCAAATTTACATACAGGCGTTCAATCTTGTTGTCCTTGAAGGCGGCATAGAGGGTGTCACCGAAGGCTTCCGTCACGCTTCCCGGGGCGTTTTTCTTGGCGTCCTCTTGCTGAATACCGTGGGCGTTCCGAATGACCAAGGCCGACCGCAGGGACTTGCCCGTAGAATCCAGGGTGAGGTAGATGGAATCCCCCGTCAGGTGGTAATTCTTCATGTCGAATGTGGGACTGCCCTTCATGGAAAGCCAGTTGTCCTTGCGGTTGAAATAACCCGTATCGCAGGTGACCACCATGTCGTCCTGGGTGACTTTTACCTTCTGGTAGGCTTCAGCAAAAGATTCTCCCTTGTTGTAGATAATGGTCTTGGCTTCAATCAGGACCGTATCGATTTTCCCGTCCTTCTTTGTTTCGAACTCATAGAGTCGTGGTTTTTCGGGCATGGTGAGAATTTCTTTTTCCCGGTCGTAAACCAGGTAGTCCCCTGTAAACATGTAGGTCTTTGCCGAATCGGCGGCCACAACGTTTCCACGGGCCGAAGCGATACCCTTTTTCTTGTTGTAAATGCCGGTTTGCGCCTTGATGTAACCGGACGGGTGTGCCGCCAAGAAACCGCCCTCGCACTGGAGGATTTCGGCATCCTTGTTCCAGGTGGCCTTTTCGGTCTTGAAATCCAGGGAGTCGTGAACAAAATGGACCTTGCCCTGCAGCAGCAGGTTCCCGCGAGTACGGGCCACTTCCAGATTGTCCGCATGTTTCATGATAAGGGGAGACGTCTGCGAAAAGGCACAATCGAATGCAACCAGAAACAGGAACAGTACTTTTTTCGGAAGGACACTCATTCCTTGCGTTCCTCTGCCTGTTGCGGTACAGCTGCCGCAGAATCTCGCTTCTCGATTTCTTCAGCCTTGGCCTTGTCCTCTTCCTTGATTCGGTTGGCAGCATCCTGGAAAATGCCCGTGATGTTGGAAAGGATTTTCCAGTTATCCATCTTGGCGTCGCTTTCGAATCCCTTGCCCTGCAGCACATCGCCATCTTCGGAGACCACCCGCACGTAGCTTTCGGTCTTGACCAAGTTGTCCTTCTTGTTCCAGAGCAGAGAATCCGCACGGACAGAGGCGCCCTTGGGCGTAAGGGCGTACACATGGCCGTAGGCATAGACGTAGGTGAATTTCATGTCGAGCCGGCCGGAATCCGCCCGCAAGAATGCGGAACGTTCCCCCAGGGAATCGTAGATGTCCACCAGCACAGGCCGCACGAAAACTTCTTCGGTGTTGGACCACCGCTCCAGATAGGCCGTCTTGAGTTTCCAGCTCAGCACGCCCTTGTCGTAGCTGTCCATGAGGGTGGTGTCGGTAAAGAGCATCTGGGGTCTATCTACATGGACCCAAGGCTTTTCTTCTTCGATTTCGGCACAACCCACCAAGACCGCGCCCAAGGCAAGAACGCGACACCACCTGGTGATGCTTGGCAAAAGTCGTGCCACCGGCTACCCTTAGCCCGCTTCGAACATATCGATGCGCTTCTTGTGCTTACCACCCATAAATTCCGTTTCCAGGAACTTGGTGGCGAACACCTCACACTGGGCGTAAGCGATAATGCGTGCTCCCATGCAAAGCACGTTGGCATCGTTGTGGAGTCGAGTGAATTCGCAAGAGGTAAGGTCGCCCACCACGGCAGCGCGGATACCCTTGTGCTTGTTTGCCGCCATGCTCATGCCGATACCCGTACCGCAAATGAGGATTCCGCAATCTGCCTCTTTGCCCGTAATCTTGTTGCAGACCCTATCGGCAAAAATCGGGTAGTCACAGGATTCCGTAGAATCGGTTCCCATGTCAAGGACCTTGTAGCCCTTGCCTTCCAGGAACTTGACGAGTTTTTCCTTGTATTCGAATGCGGCGTGATCACAGCCGATAGCGATGGTCTTGAACATGATAAAATCCCGTTTTGCGAGTTGAAAAGGTCCACTTATTTGAACTTCGTCACCCAATATAGATAATTCATCGGATTAAAGCCTAATCCTTTCTCGGATTCCAAGCAAAATAAATCTATTTTTGGCCTGTTATGAGCAATCTGGAAACCGACAGCAAGTTCCTAAAAAAGGCGATGATTGTAAACATCGTGGGGACAATCCTCAAGGTTTGCGGTCCGCTTTTGACTTTCGTGATGGCACGTATTTTTGGCGCCGCCGAATTTGGAATCTTTGTATCTGCCCAGACCCTCCTTTTGACCATTGCGCATTCGGCAACTCTTGGGCTCGACAAGGGCCTGTACTGGTACTTGCCACAGAACGGCCTGCACGGCCGCCCCCGATACGACGGCATCATGGAATCCTTCTGGATTTCGGCAGCTATTTCGGTTCTTTGCACAGCTGTCATTTTTGTGGGCTCCTTCACGCCCTACATTTCCAAGGAACTCCCCTGGTACGCCCTTTCGCTTTTGTTCTATGTGGGCACCTATGTCTTTAGCACCGCTTCCGAAGGCAACCGCCGTCCGCAAAACGCCGTATTCGTGAATTCATTCTTGACAGTGACTCTTGCACCGGCAACCTCCATTGCCCTCCACTTTATGGGAATCCCGCATGCGCTTCCGCTGGGCTTGCTTGTGGGCCAGGTGGTGGGCTTTGTCGTGCATTTTGTGCTGGTCCGCAGGCAGTTCCCCGAAATGCCTTTGCGCCCTCACAAGACGGTTTCGTGGGTGCTGTTGCGTTACTCGCTCCCGCTAGGGGTCGATGAATTCGTGTCATCGTTCCTGATCCGTTCAAGCCTCTGGATGGTCATGTTGTTCCTTGGCCCCGAAAAGGCGGGTGCCTACGGAATCATGGTCACCATTTCCAATGCACTCCAGACCATTCGCGTCGGATTCACCCCGATTTTGACTCCGGTGGTGGCGGGTATGAACAAGGAACGCCTCAAGACCGACCTAAAGCCGGTTTACAGTTATTGCGTTTTCATGGTGACTTTCATCCAGCTGATGATCGGATTCTTTATCGTGCTGTTCCCGGACTTGATTCTGGGTATTGCGGGCAAGGACTTTATCGTGCAGCCTGAAACCTTGGGCATCCTTTTGCTGGTGCACCTGGTGGCGGGTTTTGGCGGTATGTCCCTGGTGGTGCTGAACGGCATGGGCAAGAGCCTGTATTCCTTGATTATGGATATCGTTTCCCTTGGTGTAGCACTCCTGTCGGGCTACTTGCTGATTCCGACCTACGGCCTTGTGGGGGCAGCCCTTTCGATGCTCAGCTACAACATATTTGCGGTCATCTGCAACAACATTTATCTTTTCAAGATGGGCTTGCAGCCCTACTCCTTGCGGCTCTTGTCGCAAGTGTTCTGGATCTTATTCTTGATTGCATTCTATATTGCCATCAACATGCAGGTGTTTACCTTGTCCATACTCGAAAAAGCCGTCGTTTACGTGGTGATTCTTTTGGCTCTTGGCGCTTATGGCCTTGTAGTCAAGAAAAAGATGGACAAAGACAGGAACGCCGTCTCGGCAGGAAGTAGAAAATGAAGAAGATTGAACAGCAGGAATGTCGTGAAATCCAGATGTCCATTCTGGACGAGATTGACCGCATTTGCAAGGAAAATAACCTGAAGTATAGCCTAGCCTACGGCACGCTGTTGGGGGCGGTGCGCCACAAGGGCTACATTCCCTGGGACGATGACATTGACATCTGCATGTTGCGCGATGATTACGAGAAGCTCATTGCCATCCTGAAAGACAAGAATACGGCGGGCCACAAGGAATGGCTCACGCTGGTCGACGACACCTGCGACGGCTATTTCTATCCGTTTGCAAAGGCCTACGACAACCGCACTTCGGTCAAGATGGAACGTCACAAGGGCGAAATGGGAATCTGGGTCGATATTTTCCCGCTGGACGGACTCCCGAAATCCAGTTTCTTTGAAAAGGCGTTCGTTCTCTACTGCAGTTTCTTGCGCGTGATTACCCTTGCCATTACCACCGACTTCAAGTCGAAGGGTTACGATGCCTGGACGCTTCTGTACAAGCGGTTCTTCTATGCGGTTGCCTGCATCGTGGGCAAGAAGCGCTTCTGCCGCTATGTGGAACGGGTGATTCGTCGCTACCCCACAGCCCATTCGGGCCATGTAGCGACCCTTTTCTTCGATACCAAAACCGACCGCATTTTGGACCTGAAAAAAATTGCGGAAACGGTGGACTATCCCTTCGAAAACCGCAAATTTAGCGGTTACAAGAATTACGATTACTACCTATCACTCTTCTACCGCGACTACATGCAGCTTCCGCCGGTCGAAAAACGCTACAATCACGGGCTTGACGTGTGGTGGAAATAAGGAAAAACGTATATTTAAAAAGGTTTTGAATCGGGGTATAAGCCCCACAAAGGTAAAACATGAACTACTTGGACAGAAACGAATTCAACTTCAAGCCTTCCCAGAAGGTGCTGGATGCCGTCAAGAATTTTGACCCTGAACTGCTCTGCTTCTACACCCGCATCTATGACGAGGGCAAAAAAAGTATCTTCTCGGTAAAGCTTAGCGAAATCTACAACGTGCCCGAAGAACAGGTGCTGCTGGGTTACGGTGGCGAAGACATTTTGAAGAACGCTGTCCATTACTACCTGATGAAGGGCGACAACAAGACCATCATGATTCCGGAATTTTCGTGGTGGTACTACAACCGCATCGCCGGTGAATGTGGCGGTTCTTTTGAAATGTATCCGCTCCACGAAAAGGAAGACACCTTCGCCTATGACGTAGACGAGGTCATTGCGCTTACCAACAAGATTCACCCGCGCATGCTCTTGCTCGCCTCACCGAATAACCCGACGGGCAATAGCCTTACACCAGACGAAATCGGTCGCATCATGGAAAACATTCCGAACGACACCATGGTGCTGATTGACGAGGCCTACGCTTCCTTTATCACGACCGATACGGCCTACATCGCTCCGCTCGTGAACAAGTATTCGAACCTGATTATTTCCCGCACCCTTTCCAAGTTCTTCGGACTTCCGGGACTGCGTATGGGCTTTGGCTTCATGGGCAAGGGCCACGAATCTTTCTTGAGCTACGCTAACAAGTACCTGGGCTACAACCGCTTTAGCGAAGCGGTGGCCATGGCCGCCATCGAAAGCGAAGATCACTACCGCAAGGTCGCCGACGAAATGGAATGGGACCGCCAGCTGTTCAAGAAGGAACTTGGCAATCTGCCGGGATTCAAGGTGTACAAGAGCGTTGCGAACTTCATCCTGATCAAGTACCCGACCCGTATCAAGGAAGCCTTGCAGAAAGCCATGGCCGAGCAGGATTACAAGATCAAGTTCATGAGCGACAAGGGTCTGGAAGATTGCCTGCGCATTACCTTGGGCCGTAAGGAACAAATTCAGGTGGTGGTGGACACCATCAAGCGTTGTGCTGCCGTATGATTGCCGTGATTCTTGCTGCCGGCATGGCAAAGCGCTTGCGCCCGCTTACAGACAATACGCCTAAGTGCCTCTTGGACGTGAAAGGCCGTTCCCTTTTGGAACGTTCCATGGACGCAATCATGGCGTCAGGTGTACGCGATTTCGTGATTGTGACGGGTTACCTGAACCATATGATTGAAGATTTCGTGAAAAGCCATTACGGCGATTCCATTCGCGTGACCTTCATCCACAACGCGCTCTACGATTCCACGAACAACATCTACTCGCTGTGGCTTGCAGGCCAGGCTGTCGCGGGCAAGGAATTCCTGCTACTCGACAGTGACCTGCTTTACGACCCGCAGATTGTAAAGAACGTGCTTGCTTCCAAGTCCGCGAACGTGCTCACGCTCATTCGCCATGAGCTGGGCGAAGAAGAAATGAAGGTGGTCCTGGGTGCCGACGGAAACATTTCTGAAATCAGCAAGACGTGTTCCCCGAAGGCTGCCGCAGGCGAGAGCCTCGGCATCGAAAAGATCGGTGCGGCCTATTCTACCGCCCTCTATGCCGAACTTGAAAAGATGATGAACGTGGAACACCTGGAAAACACGTTCTACGAGCTGGCCTTTGAACGCCTAATTCCGCAGGGTCATACCTACACCGTGTGGGATGCGTCGGACTACTTCTCCTGCGAACTCGATACGGTTGAAGATTTTGAAAACGCAAAGTCCACGATTCCGCTGGATTAGCAAACTTTGACGGGGAGTGTTGCCCATGACCAAATACCTTTTTGTTCTGACCAGTTCCCCGAAGGATTTTTTCTGCGAACAGACGCTGGTGGCGATTGCTTCGCTTCGAGTGCATAACCCGGGCGCCTTCGTGACGCTTTTGACCGACGACAAGACGGCCGAAACGCTGGTTGGCCCCCGTGCCGTTTTGAAGGAGACGGTGGATGAACTGAAGGTTCTGACCCTCGACGAGAAGTTCACGCCCATGCTCCGTTCCCGTTACCTCAAGACGGTCATGCGCAATGTGGTTGACGGCGATTTTCTGTACATGGATTCCGACATCGCCATCGTGGGTGACCTCTCGATTCCTGAAGAATGGAAGGGCGGCATTTACGCAGTGCTAGATTTCCACACCAACCTTTCGAAGGCGATTAACCGCAAGAAGGTCTTGAACAACGCCAAGATGATGGGCTTTTCGCCGATCCTGAATGACGAGATTTTCAACGGGGGCGTGATGTTTGCCGCAGACACTCCCGAAGCACGCAAATTCTTCGAAACCTGGCACGAGTTGTGGCTCTATTGTGTTTCCAAGAATTTCCCCTACGACATGGCGAGCCTCGCCGAAACGAATTTCAAGTTTAATTACATCACCAAGAAAATGCCCGGTGGCTGGAACTGCCAGCTGGCTTACGGCAACCGTTTCTTGCCCACCGCAAAGGTGCTGCACTTCTTCGGTTCGCGAATCATCGATACCCGCGGCCACAAGGTGCCAGCCAGCATGGACCTGTTCTTGCCCAAAATTTTGCGCAAGGACTTCTACACCGACCTGAAGAACATTCCGGTGAAGGTCAATGCCGACAAGAGCATCACTATCAACGAATACTACGACGACGTGATTGCCCACGCCAAGGAAGAGTTTGAATTCCAGACCCGCAAGGTGGGTGCCGGTGGCGCCTACATTATCCGCAGCTACGCTTTTGCCAAGTCGCTCGCCTGGATTTACAAACATGCGCCCATTCTGCTGCTGCCCCTTAGGGCTTTGGGAAGGGTTCTTTAAACCTGTCCGTGTTTTAAGAATTGTACAAGGCGGCGTACCGTCCGTTCAAGCTTATCAATTTTTCGTGATTGCCGACTTCGAGGATGTCGCCGTTTTCCATGTACATAATCTGGTCAGCGTTCCTGATGGTGAATAGTCTATGGGCAATCATAAAAGTCGTTCTTCCCTTTGTCAGCTGTTCCATGGCTTTGACAATCCTGAATTCGGTTCTAGTATCAACTTGCGATGTGGCTTCGTCGAGAATCAGTATTTGTGGGTTTGAAAGGATGGTTCGTGCAATGGCTATAAGCTGTTTTTCGCCCGAAGAAAGCTCCGAGTGTTCTTCGCTAATATGCGTCTCGTACCCAGCTGCCAGACGGCTGATGAAATCATGGCACTGAGCCTTCGTTGCCGCTTCAATGACCTCGTCCATCGTTGCGTCTTGTTTTCCGTAACGGATGTTTTCGGCTATGGTCCCATCAAATATCCAGGTGTCTTGCAATACCATTCCAAAATTTCTTCGTAAATTAGATTTGGACATGGTCTTTGTGTCTACACCATCTAGGGAAATCGTTCCACCGTTTATTTCGTAAAAACGTAGGAGCAAATTTACAAGAGTTGTTTTTCCGGCTCCAGAGGGCCCTACTATTGCCGAAAAACTTCCCTGTGGAGCAAAAAACGAAACGTTGTTCATCAAAATCTTGGAGGGAATGTACCCGAACCGAACGTTTGAGAATTTCACATCGCCCTTCGCATTGTCAATGGCTGTAGTACCAATTTCTTCGGGCATTTCCTCTTCATCAATAAAATCGTACACTCTAGAAGCCGCAGAAAACGCGTTCTGAATGTTGTTGATGGAGTTGGAGATGGAAGTCATGGGAATTCCAACCATGTTGCCATAGAAAATAAAGGCGAGGAAACCTCCTATGGTGAGGTTCCCATGTATAAGTAAAATGCCTCCCATGACACAAAGGGCCACATAGGCTCCATTGTTCATGAATATGGAAAGAGGAATAACTAGGCCGGAAAGGGTTCTGCTTCTGACATAGGTTCTTTTGAATTTCTTGTTAAGAGCATCAAATGATTCCTTTTTTTCGCTTTCGCAGCAAAAGGCCTTCATTTGCGTATGGTTAGAATACGTGTCAGTAACGAGTCCGTTCATTTCACCGATGATGGCGTTCTGTTTTTTGAACAATCCATTGGTTCGCTTGGTAATTGCTCTCATTGAAACCATTCCCAGTGGAAAGAGAATCAGATAAATCAACGTGAGCATCCAATTTGAATAAAACATAACGGCGAACAAGCTAACCAATAGGGTTACCTGTCCAACAAGCGATGGAATGGTGAGTTCGAAACCGTTAGCGAAGGTGACCATGTCGTTGGTAACGCGCGACAGTATATCGCCAATGGGATGGTTGTCCAAATAAGAAATGTTCAGACGATTCAGTTTTCTTTGGGCTCTGTTGCGAAGCTTGCGAATATAGCCCTGCGAGATATTCACCATATTTTTGGTTACAAAGACATCCATCGCGTGGCCCCAAAAGTATAAGAAAGCAAGCAAGGCACATTGCTTTAAAAACCAGTTTTCATCGATGGTTCCGTCTTTAACCACACGACTGAGATAGTCTGTTATCTTTCCAGCAATGAGAGGCGCGAGAGAAAGGCATATTTTTGCAATGGAAATAATAAGAACCATAGCAAAAATCCGTTTTTTCCTATCACGAAGATCCGATAATATCCGTCGGACTACCTTTTGTCGATTATTTGACTTCTTTTCACTCATTTTGCTTGTTTCCATCCAGATAGCACTGCGTGTCGTATATTTCTTTATAAATATCGCAAGATTCCATGAGCTCGCTGTGCGTTCCTTTGCCGACAATTGCACCATGATCTAAAACCAGAATCTGGTCGGCATCCTTTATGGTATTTATCTTCTGAGCGACCATGAGGACGGTCTTTCCGGCAAGCATTTCCTTGATGCGCTTTCTGGCTTTTTGCTCAGTTGAAGCGTCCAAGGCAGAGAACGTGTCGTCAAAAATATATACTTCGGCGTTCCTCACAACAGTCCTCGCAAGCGAAAGACGCTGTCTTTGTCCGCCGGATATGTTCTTCCCTCCTTGTGCCATGATGGTCTCAATTCCCTGAGGCATCTTTTCTATGACCTCATCGAAACAAGAGGCTCGACAAGCTTCTTCAACCCTTTTCCTGTCAATGCAGTCATCATACATGGCTATATTCTTGTAAGCGGTATCCTGAAATACCGAAGCACTTTGGGAAGCGTACGAAAAATGCTTTTTAAGGGCATCAATATCAATGTCTTCATATGAAATTCCGTCTATGAGGATTTTTCCTGAATTGGGATGGAAGAATCCTAAGGCGAGATTCATGAGGGTGGATTTGCCACTGCCTGTTGCTCCGATGAAAGCGGTCGTTTTTCCCTTCTTTGCTACGAATGAGATTCCCGCAATGGTTCTAGAGCCTTCGTCATAACCAAAAGACACATTCTGAAACTCAATTTCGCCTTCGGTTACGCGAGGTTCGCCACTTCCCGTGTATTTTACCTTTGGTTCGTAATCAAGCAAATCGTTGATGCGTTCGCTCGAAACGACAACCTTCGGGATTAAGTTGAGAAGCATGGGGATGACGGCAAGTGTCGTGATGAAATACGTCACGTATTGGAATATTACGAGCATGTCACTTATAGAGGCAAGGCCTAACTTCAGTTGATTGCTACCTACGTTATAAATGATAACGACCATCCAGTTCATGATAATCATAGCAACCGGTGAAAGGAAGTTAATCCGGTTGTTTGCAGCTATAGCCATGTCGTAGGCGCCCTGGATCTCTTTTTCCAATTTAGCCTCTTCGAATTCCTGGTTGCCAAAGCTTCTGATGGTCCTCGCACCAGTGATTTTTTCCTTGACAAGTAAATTCAAACGGTCCAACTGCTTTTGAAGCTTGTTGAAGAAAGGTTTGGATTTTGCTCCCATGATTGTCAAAAAGAGTATGGAACAAACGAATACTACGAATATGATTTCGAAAATCGTCTTGTTCATGAGAAAAACAGATATCAAGAGGATCACAATGACAATAGGCACCATCAGCGAAGATCGCATAAAATTGATGATGAGAATCTGTATCTGTGTAGCGTCCGCCATGGTCCTTGTAAGGAGGGTAGATTCGCCGAAACTGGAAAAATCTTGTGGTGTCATGCCCAACACTTTTTTATAGCAAGATTCCCTCAAGTCGCCTGTTATTCCAGCGGTGATAGAGGAACTGAAATAAGAGGCGAATAGGGCTAATACCGCCGTGGCAACGGAAAAAAGCACCATTCGCAACCCCGATTGGGCAATTGCTTCCATATTACCTTCGGCAACGCCACAGTCGATAATGGCCTTCATCTCGTGGGCAAGGAAATATATCTGAATAATCATCTGGGCGCAAACCAAGATGATATTCAAAACTATTTTGACAGTGTATTTGCTTACATGCCTTTTTAGCAATCTAAACATATGTCTTTATCCATACAACTCATCGATGCTTAAATCCTTCATGGATTCTGCATTAATAAGCTTCATGGTTACTTCAGAGATGGTTTTTGCGAATCGTTCAATAATCTCTTCGGAATAGAATTGTTTTGAGTACACAAGGAGCGGGTTAATGCCTTTGGGAGTGTCCATCACCTGTAAAAACATACGTACCGGCGCATAAGAATCATCTGTCATACATGGGTAGGGTTGTAACCCTATCTTTTTCATGGGACCTCCATCCGTGATGTCAGATGTTTCGTATGCCATGGTGATGTAATCATTCACCACAGGGCTCTCGTGAGGTATGACCCATTCGTATATGCAGTGGCGAATAGTGTTCATAGCTTGTTGTTGCAAACTTTTGAACATTTCTTCGGCATTCTTGTACTTGTCAAGGTTCAGTGCAGCCGGAACTTTTCTAATCATAACTCCAAGAGCGTTCTTTGTTATGTAATCCACGCGGTTGTGGAAAGCCATGGACATCATCACGTTCTTTTTGCCGTTCAGTTTACCCATAGCAGTCAAGAGCACCGCTTCAAAAAGCTGATTCCTTGTTATAGAAGTCCTCCTTTCAAAAGCATCCATCTGCTCTCTGGTCAAAGAAACCGGGCAAAAACTTATCCCCATTTCGTTAATTCCATCAGTCTTGTCGACATCTAAGTTGACGCTCCATTCGGAGGAACCGTAGGTGGCCTTCATGTATTTTTCTGCTTCGCGGTAGGCTTCGCTTTCTTTGGTCTCTACCTCCCTGGCAAGGCAAGAATAAAAAGTATCCATGGGCAAGGGGTCGCCTGCATAAGCAGCCGCAAACCTTTGGAGAAATACCTGCACACCCATGCCATCAATGATTCCATGATGGAATAGAACCATTAGGTAGCCACATTTCTCAGTGACATATATACCGCAGCGATACAACGGGGCGTTTAGAATCTTCTTGAAATGAGAGAGGAATTCTTTCTTGATTCCGACGAATTCATCTTCGGTCGTTTTTTCAACTTCGACATCTGAATGTAAGTCCTTGTTGTATTTTTCAACAAGATTGCTGTTTTCGTCAAAAGTGAAAACGGTAGAGAAGATTGGGCTGGAATCAATGACCTTATTAAGGGCATCAGCCACCTTTTGGGCTATAGAAACATCTTCGAATGTATAGCATGCGGTGATATTGAATACAGGGTGCTTAGGGCTATTGAGTTGCACATCAACAAAGGAGGTCTGAATGTCAAACAGCGGATAAGCGTTTTTCCGGGCGTTCATCTCGTATTCTTCTGCAGACACGCCTTTTCGCTTTTCCATCTTGTCCGTGTAGATTTTGGCAATGTTTTTTATATTGCATCCGTTAAAAATATCGGCTGCCGTTAAATCGTCTAAATTCACTTCGGCGAGGAACGCCATCGTGGCAATGGAATCACCTCCGAGCTGGAAGAAGTCGTCTTCGATGCCCACGCG
>CAKUWY010000013.1 GCA_934699585.1 uncultured Fibrobacter sp. | reverse complement strand
CAGGCGCGGTCGCGAGAGTGAGGCGATTCCGGAGACTTGTTTCTAGCAATAGAGCCGAACGGTCGTTATAGGGAACACACATCGAGGGAAAGATTTGTTAAAAGTGATCCCCGACCGAGATGATAGCAGATCCCCGTGATTCCATCGCAGTTTCTATCGCTGCGCTCCAGAATGACAGCGAGGATGACAAGGAAGGATGCGAAGATGACAAGTAGGAGGGACCGGGGTGACAGGGGGAGCGGGCGTTGCGGGCCGGCGATTGAGGCCCGCAGAGGGGGTAGCGGAAGCGGCGAGGAAATCCCCGCCAAGATGATAGTGGATCCTCGTGATTCTATCGCAGTTTCTATCGCTGCGCTCCAGAATGACAGCGAGGATGACGAGAAATAGGGCGGGGATGACGAGACGTAACCAGTGAGCCAAAAGCGACTCGTCTTAACGAGTCGTGTTGGCGAAAGCGAGGCGATGTCGTAGATTCAGCTACGAGATTGAGCCGAGCGGTCTGTGAAGCGAGGGGGAGACTTCCCCCTTTGTATTATAGACAAATTTGTCCTAATCAAGAATTAGACGACCAAATCTACGACTAGGTAGATCGCAAGAGCGATGCTACAGACGCTGATGAAGTTCTCAATGAACTTGTTGCCTTTTTTGCGCTGCAAGAAGCTGCCGCAGTAGCCGCCGAACCAGGCACCTACCGCCATGATGATGGCGATGGGCCAGTCGATCTTGCCCGCGAGCCCAAGAGCGAGGGTGCTCATGCAGAGGAACACGGTGGTGAGGGCGTTCTTGAGGGCGTTTACGTGGATAGGGTCGAGGCCGGTGTACCGCGTGAGGCTGAAAATCTGGACAAAGCCAACTCCCACCTGGACGATGCAACCGTAGATGGCCACACAGCAAAAACCCAGGGCCCCTTTCCAGGTGAGTTTTTCGGGAGGGGTTGCGGGGGGCTTGCCGAGGATGTTTTTGCGGAGGCGGCTCATGACCACCACGAGGCAGATGACGGCGGCGAGAATGGCCTGGAACGCCTTGTCGCCGATGCGGACCAAAAAGAATACGCCGATGCAGGCCCCGACGATGGTGGGAATCAACAACTGGAAGAATATTTTCTTGTTGAGGTAACCGTGACGGGCGAGGTTTGCCACGGAACTGATGTTGCCGATGATGAGCCCGATGCGGTTGGTGCCGTTTGCCACCGTGGCGGGCATGCCGAGAAATATCATGATGGGGAGACTCAGGGTGCTTCCGCCACCTGCGATGCTGTTGATGAGGCTAACGATTGCGCCCAGCACGAAAAAGGCGGGATACTGGCCGTATTCCCACCAGGTGGCGTCCATCATTTGGCAAGTTCCTTTTTCAGAAATTCCATGTTGTCGAGAACCTTCTGCTTTTGGCTATAGTCGGGATATTCCACCAGGCAATTGTCCAGAGAATCGATGGCATCCTTGAGCAGGGACTTTTTGTTCTGTTCATCTTTCTGCTTTTGGGACTTGGTGAACAGCTGGCTTGTCACCTTGCGCTGCTTGTTGCAGTAAGCGTCGGCCAAGGCGTTGTATTTTTCAAGGGCCTGTTGGCGCAAGTTGCTGAACATTAACTTGTTCAAAAGTTCCTTGGCCTGGGGAAATTTTTCTTGACGGGTCAGGGTGTCGGCCTGGGCGAGGGCCTGGGCGGGGTCATGCTTTGCCCAGTAATCCTTGGCCACGGAATCGGCGACGGCGGCAAGTTCTGCGATTCTTGCGGCGAGGGCTGCGGTCTGCAGGGAATCTTCGAAGTCCCGGTAGCGCAACTGGAACTCTTTCAGCTTTGCCTGGGCCGCATTGAATTCGGCATGGCCTTCGGCAAGGACCTTGATTTCGGAAAGTTCGCGGCGGGCCTTTTGCAGAGTGTTGGTGTAGGCCAGCTTTTTCTGTTCGCCAGCCCAGGCTACAAGGGAATCGCCGGGGCTTAAGGCTATGAGGCTGTCGGCGGTTTCGGCCACAAGGCTGTAGGCGGACTGGGCCCGGTTCATGTTCTGGATTTTAAGGACCATGGGGTCGAACTGCTTGGACTTTTCGGCGCGGGTCTTGCCGAACTCGTTGAGCAGGGAATCGGCGCGACGCTCCCACTGGAGCCAGAGAGGCTTGATGACGCGGAAGCGTTCCAGGTAGGCGGTGGCAGAATCGGTGTAGCCTGCACGGTACAGAGAATCGGCAAAGGCGAAGACCTCATCGACCAGGACGGGAAACGCCATGTAAGGATCAGGCGGGTATTGCGACGTTTGTACGTCGGCAGGAGAAGCTGTTTGTGTGCCGGATTGAGCACTGGATTGAGCTGCGCCGAATTGCTGAGAGGTGGGAACGTTCTCCGGAGTGGCCAGGCGATAGTTGTCCAGCTGCTGGGAGTTGAAAAGCACCTGGGATTCAGCCGCGGGAGTTGATTCACCAGCGGGAGTGGAAGGTGCGGCGGCAGTTGTTTCAGCGGCGGAGGCTTGTGCGGGTGCTTCCGATGCAGGTGTAGAAGGTGCAGCCGCAGGTGTCGATTCCGTAGAGGAAGGAGCAGGGGCTGTTCCTGCGCAGGCAGCAAGGAGAGAGAGGAAAAGTGCAGATGCAACCAGTCGTTTCATAGTCGAGTTTCTCGGTTTTTATTCCCCCGCCTCCAGCGGGACAAACGCGTTGTTTCCATCCAGGTCGGCAGGCAAATCCCAGTCGTCGTCCTTGGGCATGGCGGCAGGAGCGGTAGCTACCGGAGGTTGCTCCGTCGCTGCAGCAGGAGCGGGGGTTGCCGAAGGTTGCTCCGTCGTAGCGGCTGGAGCTTGAACGCCGGACGGTTCTGCAGACTCGCCCACCTGCGCGGCCGAAGCTCCGGCCTGTGCGTTTTCGCCGTTTTCGACAGGGACGATGGAAAGTTCGGGCGCGGGTGCAGACTCTGCAGAGGTAGCGCTGTCTGTGGCAGCCTCGGCAACGGCGGCCCTGAAACCGGGAACCTCCAGCCATGGAAGGGAACGGCCTGCAGAAGCTTCGGATTCCGGAAGGACAAAACCCGTCATGGGGTCCACCTTCAGCTCGCCCCGCTCGTTGGGCAGCACCAGCGGGACTTCGCCCGTGGCCAGCATGGAAATGTCGAAGAAGTCGATGTGTTCGGGAATGCCCTGAATGTCAATTTCTTCTTTGGCGAAGGCCGCCCATTGCGGCAGGCCACCCGAAGCCCCAGCGATGCGGGTGCGGCCCGACTTTAGGGGTTTGTTATCGTCGAAGCCCACGTAGCTTCCGATAGCCACTACGGAATCCAGCGCCACGCCGTTCTGCTCCGCCACGTAAGTGGGAAGCGCTCCCATGAAGGCCACGTTGCGGTAATCGTTGGTAGTACCCGTCTTGCCCATCACCGGGAAACGGAGCGTAGTGGAACGATCTTCGCTTGAAACAGAAAGGTTTGCCACCTGGCTCCTGGCCGTACCGTTGGTGAACACGGAGCGAAGCATCACCGCCATCTGGGATGTGACCGTATCGGAAAGTACCTGCTTGGTTTCTACCTCGTTCTTGAAAATCACGCGACCATCACGGTTTTTGATTTCCTTGATAAAGCATGGGTCGGCCCAGTCGGCATCCAGGCACTTGTAAACCTTCCCGGTGAGCAAGGTCTGGTAGGCCGTGGTGATTTCGCCAAGGGTAATCTCGTTTACGCCCAGGGGCATGCTGAACACTTTTTGCAGTTTCTGATGAATGCCGATTTCGTTTGCGAAGCGGGCGTATTCCGCCATGGAGAGCGCCCTGCGGAAATCGGGCCAGTAGCGGAGCTGGCTCAATTCCAGGTAATCCTTTTCGGAATCTACGGGCTCCATCATGGTAGTAAGCCGCTTGAAATCGGCCAGGCTGAAATTCGGGAAAAGCGTCACCGAATCCATGGGCGGGAGAGTGGCCTCTACATCGGGGTCCAGGCTCTTGGCTTCGCGGGCACGCAAAATTTCGGCGTAGTTCTTGTAGCTATGGTTCAGGTACCTGATGAGAGTCTCGTCTTTCTTGGCCTGCTTGACGCCTATATCCGTAAAGGTTCCGTAGCGCAAGTTCAGCACCGCACGAGCGCGGGCGGACTTGCCCTCTAGCCTGTAGCGCTCTGCAAGAGCATCGCGGGCGCGGGTAAACTCGATTTCCCGCTTGGATTCTTCTTTCAGGGTGAGGCCGAACTTGTCACGAAGCCGCTCGAAATATTCCTTGCGTTCTTCGTCGGCATCTTGGGCAAAACCGTTCTGGGCCGCCACTTCGGCAAACTCGTTACTGTCCAGCTTGTCTAACAAGTGTTCCAACAGCCAAATGCTGGCGATGTTTTCGGAACGGGTGGTAGCCCAGGCGATGGTCACCACGTCGCCCTTGTTCTTGTGGTCGGGCCGGGGGAAATAGAACTGGTTCACGTACTGGAACACGTTGAAATCGTTTTCCAGCTCGTCCATGTAGTTCCAGTGGTGTTGCAGGGCCAGCGCATAGAGCAGGGGTTTCCAGCTAGAACCCAGCTGACGCACCGCCTTGAAGCTACGGTCATAACCCGTGTTGTGGAAACCGCCCTGGCTTGCAAGCACCATGCCATTCTGGATAGCCACGAGACCGCCCTGCAGCACAGGTTCCGTCTCGATCTTGCAGGGGGCGTAACCCTCAATCATGTTTTCGTCCAGCACACTCACCAGAAGGATTGCTCCCGGTTTCAGCTGGGAGGCGAGAATCTTGTTCACGTCGCCGCCCACCTGGGCTGCAAATTCCTTGACCGCGGCCTCCGTGACGACACCCTTCAGCTGGCCAAAGTCCAGCTTCAGGGACTTCAGCTTGCCCTTGTCGTCGTAGAAAACGCTATCTACGGCACCGTAAAGGTAATCGCCCTTGCGGGCACTCTGGGCCCGGTTTGCAAACTGGGCCTTGGGGAGCACGAACCCGCCCAACTGCATCTGGAGGTTGCTGATATTGTTTTGCAGGGCCCGCTTCGCCGCGTCCTGACTTTTGGCGTCTAGGGTCGTGACGATTTCCAGCTGGGCCTTGCGCCAGTCGTCGATTCCTTCGCCCTCGAAAAGTTCCTTGAAATATTCGCTGTCCAGGCGTTCTTCCAGCCGCTCCAGCGTGGTGCTCATGCTGAAGCGGAAATTCCCGTGGTTGAATTCCAGCGGGTTTGCGAGGGCCTTGTCCATGTCCTCTTGCTCGATGTAGCCTTCTTCTACCATGCGAGAAAGCACGTATTGCAGGCGTTCTGCACCTCGGGCGATAGCCCGGTCACGGCGTTCCTTGTTGCGCTGGATAAAGGGGTCGTAGTTGAAGGGGCCCTTCACCGAACCTGCGATAAAGGCGCATTCGGCCAGGGTCAGGTCTTTCAGTTCCTTGTTGAAGAAATACTGGGCGGCAATGGCAACTCCCTTGCCCGTGCCCGAAACGTGGAACTGGTTCAGGTAGAACTCCAGGATTTCTTCCTTGGAAAAATGCTTTTCCATGCGGAGCGCGTTAATCAGCTCCTTGCCCTTTTCCTTGATGCTCCGCTCTTCGCGGCCAAAGATGTTCTTGACCGCCTGCTGGGTGAGGGTGGAACCGCCCTGCCGCATGTGCCCGCTTTTCAGGTTAGATACCATGGCGCGGGTAAAGCCGTACAGGCTGAATCCGTCGTGGTTCCAGTAGCCAGCGTCTTCGGCGGCCACCAGGGCGTTCACGATGTTCACGGGAATGTCGCCGTAGGGCACATAGACCCTGTGGTTGGCATCGAAAAAGGCGCCCAGAAGATTGTCACCATCGCGGTAGAACACGCGGGTCTCGCCGGAGAGCACCTGCAGGATAGTCCTGCGGTTGAACTGGTTGTCAGGGTCCTTTTCGGGCAGAATCTTGAAAACGACAATGTAGAGGGGGATGCAGCAGATGAGGCCCACCAGGGCAAATGCCGCCATAATCTTGAGTAATTTTATTAGAAGCCGCACCATTATAACCGCAATTTAGCTTTTTCGGCGGGCTTTTTTGGGCAAATTTGGGCATTCACCCTTGAAAAACTGCGGATTTTTATGTAAAATTGGAGTCCCCAAGATGGGAAGGTGGCCGAGCTGGCCGAAGGCGCGTCCCTGCTAAGGACGTATAGGACTTAATCCTATCGCGAGTTCGAATCTCGCCCTTCCCGCTGAAAGCCCCGGACTTGAGAAATCAGGTCCGGGGTTTTCTTTTTGGGAGCGAATGCGCTGGTTTTTTCGAGAACTTTCCTATATTTTGGGCATGAGTCTAAAGCAAATTATCGCTCCCAGCGTGTTGAACGCAAACTTTTTGGAACTGGGCAAGGGCCTGAACGCCATCGAGAACGGCGGCGCGGGTCTTGTGCACCTGGACATCATGGACGGACACTTTGTGCCCAACATCAGTTTTGGTCCGGGCATTTCGGCCTGTATCGGCAAGGGCACCAAGCTCCCGCTGGATTGCCACCTGATGATCGAGAATCCCGAAAAGTACGTGGGCGAATTTGCGAAGGCGGGGGCCAGCATCATCAGCGTGCACGCCGAGACCACCAACCACCTGGACCGTCTGCTGCACCAGATAAAGGAACTTGGCGTAAAGCCCGCCGTGGCCATCAACCCGGCAACTCCTCTGGAAAGCATCAAATGGGTACTGGACATTGTGGACATGGTGCTTATCATGTCGGTGAACCCTGGCTTTGGCGGCCAGAGCCTTATCCCCTATTGCCTGGACAAGATCCGCGAACTGCGCCAGCTGAAACCGGAACTGGATATCCAGATTGACGGCGGCGTAAAGCTGGACAACATCGTGGCCTGCAAGGAAGCAGGCGCCAACGTGTTCGTGGTGGGTAGCGCCATCTTCGGCACCGCCGACCCCGAGTCCACCTGCCGGGAATTCGTGAAGAAAGTTGGCGGGTAATTTTAGTACCACCTTTAGGAGACAGGATGCGTTACACTATCCGCACGGAACAACCGCGCGACTTTAAGACCATTGAAAACCTTACCCGCGAAGCCTTCTGGAACGTGTACCGTCCCGGATGCACCGAGCATTACGTGCTGCACTGCTACAGGAGCGAACCCGACTTTGTGCCGGAACTCTCGCTCGTGCTCGAAGTAGACGGCGAAATCATCGGGCACGTGATGTACGCGTGGTCGCACATCGACGCCGACGACGGACGCAAAATCCGCATGATGACCTTCGGGCCCATCAGCATTCGCCCCGACTACAAGCGCAAAGGCTACGGCAAAATTTTGCTCGACCATTCCATGCGACTCGCCGCTGAAATGGGCGCAGGCTGCCTGCTGATTTGCGGAAACATCGCGTTCTACGGCAAGAGCGGCTTTGTGGTCGCGAGCACCAGGGGAATCCGCTACGCCGACGACCCCGAAAGTGACGCTCCCTACTTCCTCTGCAAAGAACTGCAAGAAGGGGTCCTCGACGGAATCACCGGCAGCTACCACGATCCCGAACCGTACTTTGTCGCCATGCGCAACCCCGAAGCATTCGAGAAGTACGACGCGGAATTCCCGCCGAAGGAAAAGCTCGTGCTGCCTGGGCAGCTAGGGTAAAACGAAGGGCGTCAGGAGAAATTCTTCTGGCGCTTTTCTTTAAGAATGCCACGAATTTGACAATCATTTTTCTAAAAATTGCCACGAATTTGACAATTTTTTATACGTGAATGGCGAAATTTCGCTAAAAGCGGCAATTAGCCAAAAAAGTCACTACCAAATGCAAAATCGATATAAAAAATACCGAAAAAAGATTTGGTGAGGCGAAAAACAGAGGGGAAAGCCTTCCCCTCGCTCCTGCCACATGTCATCCCCGCCTCCGAGCGGGGATCTCCATGCGTCATCCGCTACCCCTTCTAGCGGGGACACCCCGCAACGCCCCGAAGCATTTGAAAAATACAATGCGAATTTTCCCACTCTTTTCGTAAATTCAAGTTTGCGATTGTTCCTATAATAGTTTATATTCCTTTATGTACCGCACCAAGCGGTGGTTGATTTTTATATGGAACAGAAGTTTTTTAATAATATGACGGAGAAGGTCGTGGACGACCTTCGTAAAGTTGTTATTCCTGGTTCAAAACTTTCAATTGCTGCGGCCAGTTTTTCGCTTTATGCGTTCGAAACCTTGAAGGATGAACTTTGGAAGATTGATTCCCTGCGGTTTATTTTTACGTCCAAGGCGTTCGTGAAAAAACAGACGACCAAGGAAAGTCGTGAATTTGACATTTCTCATAATTTGCGTGAGCAGGCGCTTGATGCGGAACAATCTGCCCGCGAGCATGCGCTCTTCGGTAGTGAATTTGAATTGAAGTTGCGCAACCAGCTGAACCAGAAGGCGATTGCGGTGGAGTGTGCGGAATGGATCCGCCAGAAGGTGAAATTCCGGACGAACATTACTGACTTGAACTATCAGACGTTCATGCATGTAAAGCAGCCCGATGACGACGCGCTTTATACGCCGTTCAACGAGTTTTCGGCGGTGGGACTCGGTGTAGAAAAAGGCAACAACATTTCCAATTTTAGCATGAGGGTTTCGGCCCCGCTTTCTAACGATTACATCAACAAGTTCAATGAATGTTGGTTCAACGAATCGCAGTTTGAAGAAGTGACCCAGGCGGTCATGGACAGCATCGCTACGGTCTATAAGGAAAATTCTCCTGACTTCATTTATTTTGTAACGCTCTACAATATTTTCCATGAATTCTTGAACGACATCAGCGAAGATGTTTTGCCGAATTCGGCGACGGGTTTCAAGGAAAGCGCTATTTGGCAAAAGCTTTACAACTTCCAGAAAGATGCAGCCCTTGCCATCATCAACAAGCTGGAAAAATACAACGGTTGCATTCTCGCCGATAGCGTGGGTCTCGGCAAGACTTTCACTGCACTTACGGTGGTCAAGTATTACGAGAATCGCAACAAGAATGTGCTGGTGCTTTGCCCCAAGAAGTTGAACAACAACTGGATGACCTTCAAGAATAACCAGACGAACAACCCGCTTGTCACGGACCGCTTCCGTTACGATGTGCTGTATCATTCGGACTTGTCGCGTGATTCTGGAAGCACGAATGGCCTTGACTTAAGCCGTATTATTTGGAGCAATTACGACCTTGTGGTGATTGATGAATCCCATAATTTCCGTAATGGCGGCACGGCAACGGGCGAGGATTTTTCTGCCGATGAATTTGACGATGAAATCGACCGCAAGGAAAACCGTTACCAGCGTTTGTTGAACCAAGTCATTCGCAAGGGCGTGAAGACGAAGGTGTTGATGCTTTCGGCAACACCGGTGAATAATCGCTTTAACGATTTGAAGAACCAGTTGCGCTTGGCCTACGAAGACGATTCGGAGAAGATGGATTCTTTGCTGAACTTGAACAACGGTATTGATTCCATTTTCAAGCAGGCCCAAAGTGCCTACAATGCGTGGGTAAAACTCCCGGCCTCTCAGCGAACTACGCAGGCGTTGCTTGAAACTTTAGATTTTGACTTTTTTGAATTGCTTGATTCGGTAACGATTGCGCGTTCCCGCAAGCATATCGAAAAATTTTACGACATCAATGAGGTGGGCAAGTTCCCGGAACGGTTGCCGCCCATTTCGGAATCTCCCGACTTGACCGACGTGGCGGGGATTTCGTTCGATAGCATTTATCTGCTGTTGAGCCAGTTGCAAATGAGCGTGTATAGTCCGGCGCGATTTGTGCACCCGAGCCGTATCGAGGGCTATATCGACAGTTCCGAAGAAAAGGATTTGCTGCTTGGCCGTGAAATGGGTATTCGGAAACTCATGAGCATCAACATGCTCAAGCGCCTGGAAAGTTCCGTTTATTCATTCAAGTTGACGTTGGACCGTTACCACGATTTGGTGCAGAAGACGGTTGACAAGATTGAAAAGTACAAGAAGAGTATTGATGCTGGCTATACGACTTTAGATGCAGATGTAGATTACAATATTGACAGTATCATTTCTGAAGATGACGAATTTACCGTCGGCAAGGATGTGCACTTCAATTTGGCCGACATGAATTACATTGGCTGGTTGAACGAACTCCGCCAAGAATTGGGCGTACTTGCACAGTTGCAAAAGATAGCCGAGCAGCTTTCGCCTGAACACGATTCCAAGTTGCAGACCCTATTTGCGAGAATCTGCAACAAGATCGAAAACCCGATTAATCCTGGGAATAAGAAGATAATCCTGTTCACGGCATTTGCTGACACTGCGAAATATCTTTACGAACAACTTGCCGAGAAACTGCTCCAGAAATACGGAATCCACTCGGCACTTGTGACGGGCGATATGGACGGTCGCACGAACCTCCCGAAGTTGCGCGCCGATTACGATACGATGCTGACGTATTTTTCGCCGCAGTCCAAGGAACGTCATTTGCTCAGGAACGTTGTTCCGGGCGATATCGACTTGCTGATTGCGACGGACTGCATTAGCGAAGGCCAGAACTTGCAGGATTGCGACTACCTAATTAATTACGATATCCACTGGAACCCGGTGCGCATCATCCAGCGCTTTGGCCGCATTGACCGTATCGGCAGCAAGAACGCAAAAATCCAGCTGGTGAACTTTTGGCCCAACGTGAGCCTCGATGAATACATCAACTTGAAATCTCGTGTAGTTGCCCGCATGAAAATTTCAGTGATGACCGCGACCGGCGACGACAACCCCATCAGCGCCGAAGAAAAGGGCGACCTGGAATACCGCAAGGAACAACTGCGCAAGCTGAAAGAAGACGTAGTTGACCTTGAAGACATGAAAGGCGGCGTGAACATCGTGGATTTGGGCTTGAACGATTTCCGCATGGACTTGCTGCAGTACCGCGAAACCCATCAAGAAGTCGAGAATGCACCCACGGGAATTTATGCACTCGTGCATGCCGACGAAACAGGTGAATTGCCACCCGGCGTGATTTACATTTTGCGCAACCGCAACAACGCCGTGAATATCCGCAGCAAGAATCGCCTGCACCCCTTCTACATGGTTTATCTGAAACAGGATGGTAGCGTCGTTTGCAACCATCTTTCGCCAAAAAAGATTCTTGACCTGATGCGCCACGCCTGCCGCGGGCTTGCCTCGCCCGACACTGCTCTTTGCAAGGCCTTCAACAAGGAAACTGCGGACGGCCGCAAGATGGGCAAGTACAGCGACCTTTTGCAGCAGGCAATCGCCTCGATTATTGAGGTCAAGGAAGAATCCGATATCGACAGCCTTTTTGGCGAAGGCGAAACCACCGCACTCACCGGCGAAATCCGCGGCCTAGACGATTTTGAACTCGTGACATTCCTGGTAGTAAAATGATAAACTTGCCCTCTTCAACATTCGTGGGCAAGGTGGTGCCCAAGGAAAAATTCTACAGCAAGTGTGCCGTGAATACGGCGACCAAGAACCTTTTTGTCAAATACGTGGAGCAGATTGTGTGGCAAAATAAGCTGACCGCGCAGACCATGGCCGCAGAAAAGGGTTTGCTGGTAAACGAAATCGATGTCTTTGAAGTCAAAATGAAATCGTTTGATTGCCCGCGCAAGTTGTTCGAATTTATTGACCAGAATTTGCACCACCACAACGTATTTGTCTTGACATATGACGACAAGGCGAAACTTTTCGTGAACTTCAAGGAAAAAGAGAAGGACGAAAGCTTCCTGGAATCCTTTGAAACACCGTGGAAACCTATCGCCGAACCCGCATTTAATTTGTCCGGCAGCAACATGGACGAAATCTTCGAATCCATCGTCCGCAGTGCAGATTCCTCAAATGCCGTTGCGAGTTTAAGCTCCCTGAGCTTGCCGAAGGGAGATGCGAAGCAATCTAAAACATCTTTAAAAGATTATATTCTACAAAGTAAACAAAATCAAAAAATCAAGGCCCAAATCGAAAAACTGGAGAAAAAACTTGCCAGCGAAAAGCAGTTCAATCGCCAGGTGGAAATAAGGGCTGAGATTAAGAGCTTGGAAAAGGAGATAACAATATGATGAATATTTTGGATTATATACCCCAAAATGGTTATTGTTCTCGTTTATTTATTGTTGGACCTTATCCAATGGATACATATATAAAGAAGCTTCAGAAGGAATTGTATGCTAGACAAGGCGATGAATTTGAAATTTTTGTTTATGCAGATGAGGCATGGAATACTGATATTGTTGAAGATATAAAAAAAATTCCTAATACAAAAGTTGTACTTGTTAAAACAGAAAACAGTTGTGGAATCGTTCATGCAAAAATGTATTTTCTGGAGTGCAAAAACCAAAATGATTCGTCTGTTTCAACGCTTATTGTGGGATCAGGAAACGCTTCTGTGAATGGAATGACTAATAATGCAGAGGTAATGACTGTAGCGAGATTAGCACAATTTGAAAAAAAATCTCGAATTGACATAAAAAACTATTTTGAAAGCTTTGTAAAAAAGAATTGTGATAGAGTTAATGAGGTTGTAGCAAAATTTGAAAATCCTGTAGGGCCTTCTTCTGTCATATTACCCACTCTGATAAGGTCAGACAGAACAATATCCTTTTATAGTTGGTTAAGATCAGGTTATTTGTTTTATAAATACGAGAAAGACCAAAATTTTGGATATATTGTTATAAATCTTGAAAAACCATTACCTAGTAATAGAACGATAGGTAAACTTATAAAAAAATCTATTTTTAATAATGACGGAGAAATTCATTCATTAAGATATCCTTATTTAAAATTAGATACAATAAAAGAAAAACGTTTGCATCCATCAAATTACGCATTGCAGTCGGATTATGGATACTGGATTAGCAAGGATTGTTTCAAAGAAAAGAAGAATTATATTTTTCAGGAGAAAACATCGTCGGATCTTTTTGAGGCTGTAGAGAAAAAAAGAAAAACGCAGAATAAAATTGCAGAAAAGATATGTAAGTCATTGCGTACTTTACGACGAAATTCTCAACTAAAAGAATGTATTGGGTTGAAAATAAATGAAGTATATTCTATAGTAGCAAAAAAATAAGTCGAGATTACAAGATGTCGAAGGATGAAAATTTTGTTTTTCGATATAAAACCGGTTATGCGCAACATAAAATGCCTAATTTAGATGATAGCGACTTCAAAGAATTTTTAGATAGCGCTATGGGAACGTGTTTGATTAAGCTAAATGGAAATTCTGTAAGAAATTTATTTGTAAAAAAATTACGGGATATACTGGAAGAATATACAAAACAATTTGATGATCCTGAAGATTTGTCAAATTGGTTAAATAAGAATTGGCCAAGGTTATATGACCAACTTCGTTTTTATTATAAAAATGAGATTACAGTAGTGCAACAGAAATACAAAACAGATTGTGGTATTGCTTGTGTTGCGATGCTAACTGGTAAAGGTTATGATTCTGTAATGAATAAGGCTAAAAGTATTTTTTCTCGTAATTGGGGAAAAGAAAATAATTTCAGAACTGATAATAATCAGATAAAACAATTAATTAAGGCGTTCTATCCGTATTTTAACGGACGTTTTAAACCCTTTGATTCATGGGAGGACATTCAGGAATGTTGTCTAGTGAGTGTCCACTGCAATGAAAATAATGATGAATGTCATTGGGTTGTAGCGGATAAAATTGATGATGATTTGATTGTTTATGACCCTGAAAAAACAAAACCAATTGTAAATTCTGATGGTCGTCTCTACAAAAACGTTCATCAATATTTACTATTCTCTAGTTAAAACATGCTGTTGATAGAGATGATATATGTCTTCAAAAAGATGAATAGGTGCTTATCCATGTGTGTAATTGCACAAACTGGCACCGCTAGTCTTGCCTTAAAATTGTGATTTAAGTATATTTATATAACCAAAAAGGAGTTGCCATGCCAGAAATTAAAGAATGCGGATGGGGCAAAGCCGTAATTCGAAACTTCGCGAATAAAGTTCGCGAGGTGTCTGGTTTCGATCCTAAAGAAACGGTTGATTTCAAAGACATTGTTGAAATTTTTGGTGGAACGGTTTCTGAAGATAAAGATGTCTTTTTTGGTGATACAATTGATGTTCGTGGAAAACTTGATTTTACCATCAAATTACATCCATTAGCGACGACCGAACGACAGAGATTTACCCTTGCTCATGAATTGGGCCATTATTTTTTGCATTCTCAACAAGGTTCTAAACCATTAAAAGCCTTTCGTTTGGGAACTAGTATGGCGGAACAAGAAGCGAATTATTTTGCAGCTGAACTTTTGATGCCAGAAGAAATGTTTAGGGCTGATTTCAAAACATTGTCAAAGGATTTAAATCAGGAAGATAAAATATCTAAAATGGCACAAATGTATCATGTGTCTTTTACTGCAGCAAGTGTTCGCATTTCTTCTTTAAATCTGATTTAATCTATGTCGGTTTTATATTCTAAAGAACCGCAGGTATATGTTTTTTTTAGTGCAGACCTTATAGGCAGTACTCAAAAAAAGCAATATGCTCAAAAACAAGATGATGAGAAAGCTTTGTGCATTAGTTCATGGGTTTCTAATGTTGTAGAGTTTTATTCTTCTTTTGAAGAAACCTTTGCCAAAGATGGTGTAGAACTATGGAAATATAATGGAGATGAAATCCTTTTCTATGCGAAAATTTCTAGTTGGGATGAAGCCTTAAATCATGTAAAAAGATTTAGGGATGCGATAGAAAAGAATAATTCCCCTGAAAATAAGTATCCTGTGAAGGGTGCTGTGTGGACTGCAGGATTTCCGATAAGAAACTTTATTTTGCGTAAACCTGCCATAAATAATGATTGCATAGATTTTATTGGTCCAGATATAGATTTAGGTTTTCGAATCGCAACTCTTGCTAATCGTGATAGGATTGCGATTTCTCCAGAATTGGCTCTAGGTTTGATAAGTGTTTCTAAAGAAAGTCGTGAAATGAAATGGCATTTTTACGGACGAAAAAATTTAAAGGGTATTGTTGAAGAAGGTGGTATTCCTGTCGTATTTCTTTCTTCTACTAGGGATGTGATAAGTCTTCAAGATAAGGAAGAAGAACTTTTGGGAGATCGATTGACTCCTAGTTCACTTGGAGATTTTTTGGAATTGTATTTTAAACAGTCCCAAAAATGGCGAAAGAGGGAGTTCTTCTCCAATTCTGATGAAATGAAGAAGAATTCCTATTATGCTGATGCCTACGAAGAAGCTTGTTCGATAATTGATAAAATTTGCCAAGATGACGCAATTGAGGAGTTGGCGACTGCAGATACTTCAAATGTGACAGCTCTATTGAATGAAATTGAGATTAAGAAGACTCGAAAGACAAAAAAAGCGTCCAGAAAGTCTATACCGTCACCACAGAAAACTATAAAAAAACACGCCAAACCCGCTAAAAGAATACAATCGAAAAGTCGTCGTGTGTCAAAGTAGATATCAATAAAGTTTTTCCCATTTCTTATGGGAGTCTAAATATCTTCTAACGCAAATGGTTCCAGTCAATATCTTCATTTTCAAAAAAACTATATTTTTTTCAACATAAAATCTGGCCAAAATTATAGATATTTCAACATACGGCGCGATTTTTGCCGAAAAATGGCGAAATTTCGCCAAAATCGCCATTTTTCCTCCCAAAATTCAAATATCTTGATAAAAATGTATTAAAACAACACTTTTATCAAGATATTTTTGTTGCTTTACGACTTTTTTATATATATTTACTGTAAAACGGCAAAAAAGAGGCATTATGGAACGATTTGCGATGCAACAGCTGGCCCAGTGGAAAGTGCGTAAGGACCGCAAGCCGCTGATAGTCCGTGGAGCTCGACAGACTGGAAAAACCTGGCTTTTGAAGGAGTTCGGCAAGACCTCCTTTGCCGAGACCGTTTATATCAACTTTGAAAACGAGCGCCGCCTCCGTGACCTGTTCTCTGAAAATTTTGACATCAAGAGAATTGTTTCTACGATTGAGCTCAATTACGGGAAAAAGATCGACCCCGAAAACACCCTGATTATCTTCGATGAAATTCAGGCGGCAGAAGGTGGCCTGACCTCGCTCAAGTATTTTTGCGAAGACGCTCCCCAATACGCTGTAGTCGCGGCAGGCTCGCTGCTCGGCATTGCACTGCACTCCGGCCTTTCGTTTCCGGTGGGCAAGGTATCTTTCTTGGACCTTGGTCCGCTCTCGTTTTTTGAATTCCTGTACGCCGCAAAAAAAGAAATGCTTTGCGACGCTATCCGTAACGGGCAATGGAGCGTACTGGAACCTTTTCACGATGAACTACTCGGCTTGTTGAGGAGTTACTTATTTGTGGGTGGAATGCCCGAAGTGGTGCAGAAATGGATTGATTCCGGCGACTACTTCGAAGCCCGCGAAATCCAGCGCGAAATACTCCGCTCGTATGCGGCGGATTTTTCGAAGCATGCTCCAGGCGAGCAAATTCCGCGCCTGAACATGGTGTGGGACAGCCTCCCCGCACAGCTCAGCAAGGAAAACAAGAAATTCGTGTACGGGATTATCCGCGAGGGCGCGCGTGCCAAGGATTTTGAAATTGCCGTAGAATGGCTCCGCGATTGCGGGCTGGTGCTGGAATCCCACCGGGTCAAGGAGCCCCGTATGCCGCTGAAGGCCTACCAGGATACTCACGTGTTCAAGCTTTTTATGTTGGATGTGGGCCTGCTTGGTGCATCCGCTGGTTTAGACGCAAAAACGCTGATTGACGGGAACAAAATTTTCACAGAGTTCAAGGGGGCCATGGCCGAACAGTTCGTGATGCAGGAGCTCTCTACTCTGGACCCCGACTACCTCGGATATTGGACAAACGAACGCAGCACCTCTGAAGTGGACTTCATTTTGCAAAAGGATGGATTGATTATCCCCATTGAAGTCAAGTCCGGAGAAAACCTGCGCTCACGCAGTTTTACGTTGTTCTGTGACCAGTTTGCGCCCGATTTGGCGGTAAAAACATCGATGCTCCCCTTCCGTGACAACGAAAAGATGCTGAATGTGCCGTTGTATGGAATCGCTACGATAAAAAATTTGAAAAACACGGAAAAAACGGCTAAATAAAGGCTATATTTCGTACAAAAGGTATCCCCATGGACAAGATGAAGTTTGAAACTCCCGATATGGCGCAGATGAATGTCGAGAAGATTGCCGCGCTGTTCCCGAATTGTGTGACCGAAAGCAAGGCCGCCGATGGCAAGCTGAAGAAGGCGGTGAATTTCGACGCGCTCAAGCAGATGCTCGGCGAGAGTGTCGCGGAAGGCGACGAGTCCTACGAATTTACCTGGGTCGGCAAGCGCGACGCCATGGTGGAAGCCGCGAAACCGATCCGCAAGACGCTGCGCCCCTGCGTGGAAGAATCCAAGAACTTCGACACCACCGAGAACCTCTACATCGAAGGCGACAACCTCGAAGCCCTGAAACTCCTGCAAGAAGGCTACCTGGGCAAGGTCAGGATGATTTACATCGACCCGCCCTACAACACCGGCAACGACTTTATCTACAAAGACGACTTCCGCATGGACAGCGCCAAGTACGCCGAAGAAAGCGGCGCGGTGGACGACGAAGGAAATCGCATGGTGCAGAATTCCGACAGCAACGGCCGTTTCCATTCCGACTGGTGTTCCATGATTTACAGCCGCCTGCTGCTCGCCCGCAACTTGCTTACCGACGACGGCGTGATATTTATCAGCATCGACGATAACGAACAAGCGAACCTAAAAAAGATTTGCGACGAAGTGTTTGGCGGAAGTAATTTTGTAGCAAATATATTGTGGCAACACAGCGTTCAACCCAAAGGGTATTTAAATACTTTTTCTGTTCACCACAATCATATCCTTTTTTACGCAAAATCAATTAATTATGAACTAGTTCCTATGGAGCGATCGGAAGAGGATAATAAAGCTTACTCAAATCCTGACAATGATCCCAAGGGACCATGGAGAAGTGGAGATGTTCGCAATGCACTATATCGTCCCAATTTAATTTACGACATTATATCTCCTTCTGGTAAAGTTATTAAGCCATGCGAAAATGGATGGCGTTGGAGCAAGGAAACTGTTGCTGAAAAAATAAAGTCAGGAGAAATCATTTTTAGTGCTGATGAAACTCGAATTATTCGTAAAATTTATTTGTGTGATTTGGAAGGACGTGCTCCAGAAACTATATGGTTTGGTAAAGATGTTGGAACAACGAGAGATGCTATTAGTGAACTGAAAACTCTATTTGAGAAGCCTCCGTTTGATACACCCAAACCATCAAAATTAATTAAACGAATACTACATTTTTCAAAAGATAAAAACGCTATTGTATTAGATTTCTTTTCTGGTTCTGCGACAACAGCCCACGCCGTTATGCAATTGAACGCCGAAGACGGTGGCCATCGCAAATTCATCATGGTCCAATTACCTGAAAAATGCGATGAAAATTCTGAAGCCGCAAAGGCGGGCTACAAGACCATCTGCGAAATCGGCAAGGAACGCATCCGCCGCGCAGGCGATAAAATCCTCGCAGAACAACAAGCCAAAGAAAAATCTGCCGCCGACAAAACGGACCTGTTCGATAGCACAAGCGACAAGCCCGTAGCCGCAAAACCGTTGGACATCGGCTTCCGCGTCCTGAAAATCGACGACTCCAACATGAAGGACGTCTATTACTCCGCCGGCGAAATCTCCCAGCAAGACCTCGTCGAACAAATCAGCAACATCAAGGACGGCCGCACCGATATGGACCTCCTCTTCGGCTGCCTCGTCGATTGGGGCGTGCCGCTCTCGCTCCCCATCAAAACCGAAACCATCGAAGACCTCCAAGTCTATAACGTCAACGACGGCGACCTAGTCGCCTGCTTCGCAAACGACATCCCCGAAGCCGCCATCCGCCAAATCGCAGCCGCCAAGCCCCTCCGCGCTGTCTTCCGCGACTCCAGCTTTAAAAGCGACTCCGCCAAAATCAACGTCACCGAAATCTTCAAAACAATCAGCCCCAACACTACGGTAAAGGTGGTGTAAGAGTATGAGTGTGCCAGTTATATCTTTATATAAAATTTACAAGAATCCATTCTCCTATGAAGATTTTTATAAGGCGGATTTTCTCAAAGCTAAAATATTAGAAGTGTCTTCTAAATGGGATGAAGCGGATTACATAAGAGGATGCTTGGACTCAAATTATTTAAAAATAGATATTGCTCATGTAAACCGTTTGGTTGGACTATCTGGATCAGATGTTCAAGAAGATTCTTCTTCAGGTCAGTGGACGCTCTCAATTATAGATGCGTTCTGTGCTTATCTATGGGCTTATTCTTATTATGCGTTGGTGTCGTTTGATTATATATCACTTTCTCAAGGATCCTATACTGTAAATCCGTTGTCTCAATTGCCGAGTGGAGACATGCTATATGGGGCCGCATGCCTGAAAAAATTTGCTGATGAAGCGATTTTATTGGGGAAAGCAAATAAAAATTGGACTTATTATCCAGGAACAAATGCGTTTTTGCCCAATCCGTTCATTTGCGAGATAAATAGAGAATTTTACATTACTAAAGTTAATGGCGTATATGCTTTTGCGTTAGCCTTTGTATTATGTCATGAGTTTAAGCACTACTTTTATAACGAACATAAAAGTGATTGTGGTGATGAAGAAAATAAGAAAAAAGAGTTTGATGCTGATTTGCAGGCATTAAGTACATATACACAATTGGGAGATGATGAAAAGAAGACTTATGCTGCTGGGATTGCAACTGTAATGAGCGTGATTGATAAATTGGATCGTGAAGCCGATGCCAATAATGAAGATACTGATAACGGGCATCCCCCTGCTTTCGAACGAATAGAAAATGCTCTAAATGGTTTGAATTTAGATCCAAATGATATTCTTTATGAATATGCAGGTTTTTTATTTGAAAATAGTAAAAAACAAGATTTTTTGAACCCGATAAAGTCAGATTCCAAATTTGCAAGCAAATACGAATATTTTAAGGCAATGATTGTATAAAAAAGTTTAATTAGTTAAATATGCTTCAAATAAAAATAAATCAGAATTTTAAGTCTTTAAAAGTACAGGCTGCTTTTGGCCTTCCTATTTTTTGTGTACTTACAGGAAAAAATGGTTCAGGAAAGAGCCATTTACTTGAGGCTATGGCTAATATGGGTATCTCTACCGTTATGCAGGATGGAGTACGCCAGCAACGATTAAAGTATATCCCATTTGGGGGATTGACCCCACAGGTAAAGTCGGATTGTTCCCATTTACAGTTAATTAAAGAACGAAAAAATGCATGGAACAATCTCAATCAACAATTGCTAATGCACAATAATTCTCCATGGGCAAAAACGAATAATTGGGAAGCCGTTATACATGATGAATATCACAAGCGTATCATAAGACATCTAATTCAATATACTGATGGCAACGCTTGGAATATTAATGAGGAAATTTTTAACGAACATTATGATGTGTTTGGAACGGAAATGTTTTCTGCTCAAATGGCTGATATTTTCAAACTTTATTATGAGCGTAAGGAAAATAACGATTATCATCGCTATACTGCTGAAATTAAACACGAACCATCAAAATATTTGTCGGACGAAGAATTTGAAAAAATGTATGGTCCTGCTCCATGGAATTTAATCAATGAAATGTTAAGAAATGCGGATTTGCCATATGAAGTAAATCATCCAGAAGGCGATAAAGAAAATGATTTTCATCTAAAACTACGCGATCCTATTCGAAATATTGATATTCAGGTTAATGATTTATCAACAGGCGAAAAGGTACTGATGTCTCTTGCTCTTGCTATATACAATACAACAGAGAGCGGTGAAAAGCCTGATGTCTTGATGCTTGACGAACCTGATGCTCCTTTGCATCCTGAGTATTCGAAGTTGTTGATAGACACTATCAAGACATCCATAGTAGAAAAAGCAAAAGTTGCTGTTATTATTACAACTCATTCGCCAATGACTGTTGCGATGGCAGATGAAGAATCTTTATACAAAATGGATAAAGATTTGGGGCATCCTGAAAAGACCACGAAAAGTGCCGCATTGAAATTATTAACAGAAGGTCTTCGGAATTTACGCGTGTCAGCGGATGCAAGAAGACAAGTTTTTGTTGAAAGTAAATATGATGTTCATTATTATGAGCAATTGTTTTCTTTAGTTGTCGACAATCCTGTTATAAAGCCTTATTTTCTTGCTCCTGGAAGTGGAACCACTAATTGCACTGATGTAATTTCTATGGTATCCCAACTCACTTCAAAAGGCAATGATTTGGTATATGGCATCATTGATTATGATGGAAAAAACAAATCAGCAGATCGAATATTTGTCAATGGAGAGGGCAAAAGATATACGATAGAAAACTATCTTCTTGATCCACTATTTATTGCTTGTTTATTGATTCGTGAAAAAATAGCTTTTACAGATACATCTATACCTCTTTGTCGGTATTCTGATATCAAACAACAAAATAATAGTTATTTACAGCAGTTAATCGATATTGTAGAGACTTCTCTTGGATTCACAGGAAATAATGTTCAATATACTGTACTTAACAAAATGCAATTTACTTCGCGTTTGCGACATTTTGAAATTCCTGGGCACGATTTAGAAGAGTTGTTGTTAAAGACATGGCCTGGATTAAATGCAGTAAAACGAGGCCGATCAGGCGATAATGTTTTCAAAGACTATATGATTGATAATATAGTGAGTGATTTTCCTGAATTTATTTCAGAAGACTTTATGGAATTGTTTGGTAAGATAAAATAGTTGTTTTTCGTAAGGAAACAAAATGCTTGTAAGTAGTGCAAAAAATCGCAGTGTTATTAAAGCTTATCTGGAGAGTATTTCTGAAGACGAGTTGATTGATGAAATTATAGTTCCACTTTATCGTTCTTTTGGATATGCGGTTCTGCGTATTGTTACGCATGGTCCTGGTGAGCATGGCAAGGATTTGGTGGTGTATAAAAAATCTTCAGCTATCTTTGGTTATGAATATATTGCGATTCAGGCTAAAGCTCAGAATGTAAATACCAGTAATATTGCGGATATGGCAAATCAACTTATACGAGCTTTAAGAACTCCAATAAAAGGATTGTCGGGAGGTAGCGAATTTCTTCCTAACTATGTAATCCATTTTAATTCCAAATCAGTGACCAATGATGCTCACTGGGAGTTCCCATATTTAGTTGATGGAAAAGATAACATAAGAATTGTTAGTCAAGATAATGTTATTGATTTAATGTTGGATAACGATATTTCCCCATCAGCAATTGAAGGTCGTCTTGAAAAAGCGGACACAACAACTTTAAACGAGCTAAATATAAAGATTCAACAAACATTGTATTCGGGAAGTTCGTCCGATATTGATTTTCTATTTGAAAATATCATATCTATATCAAAAGAAAATATTGATAATCCCACAAAACACATGATTATAGAATATATTTTCAAAAAATGGAATGAGGATAAACGATGGGAGGCGACTGTCAAACCAATGAAATGGCTTGATAATTGTTTTGAGTTTATGTTTAAAGATCAATATAAGTATTTGAAGGAAGTACTAGATGAATATACATCGTCATTTCCTTCTTATAATGCTTCTGGTTATGTTGAAAGCATTGTTAATAAAATGACTGTAGAACATTATGAAGAAATTAAAGATTATTTTATGCAAAAAACAATAAGTGATTATAGACAGAGAAGAGGAAAGGATTTGTACAAAAGATTTTTTACTTTTTTAACTCGTGTATCATCAAACGATATCAGCGATCAGGAAAAAGAATTGAAAGCGATTATAGAAAAAATGAATGCGTTATATAAAAAACACCCTTTTGAAGAATCTGATCAAAAAGAATGGGAAGCATTGGATAAAAAATTGATGATAATGGAATATGGTGAAGAAAATGCAAGATTGTTAGGGGCGTTGTAACATTTATATGGCATCTGCTAGACTAACAAGAATTCGAAGAAGTCGGCATTTATCCGCCGACTTCTTTAATTTAAGCTAAAACCAAATCTTTCTTTTTATTCTCGATTATTGAATCATCAAGAATAATTTGAGGCTCTTGTTGAGGATGAATCTTCTTCAATTTAGAAGAACTGCTTTCTATTAATGCAGAAGCGAGGTTAAGCATGTTGTGTGTCGCTTCCAGTTCGAATTTGGCGATGCCTTGAAGAATTGCTTCATCATCAACTGCGTATTTTTGCAACTCTGTTAGTAACGCAGAAAGTTGATTGTAAGTATTCTTGATTTTTTGTGCGATGTTCTGCGGTTTGGAAATAATGAGCGTTGTTTCGTAGCCCAAAGCAGTAACATATTTATTCAAATCGCCAAGTTTAATTTGGTCATTGCTTGCGTATTCAAGCCTGGAAATGCAGGGTTGCGATACGCCCATCTTTTTGGCCATTTCCGCTTGAGAAAGATCGTTCTTTATGCGGAGTATTGTCAATTTTTTTCCAAGGCTGTGATCTTCAATTTTTTTGTCAACTCTTTTAACGATATCCTTGTCTATACCCATATCCTTCAATAAGTCTGAAACGGAATTAAATTTTTTATCCATAAAGATCTCCTTGAGGGTGTTGTGTGATTGCGACGACTCCTTTGCCTTCGTTATGGACGAAAGATTTTTCTCGCTTTAACTGTTCTAATTTTGCGCCGTCATTCAGTGCGTCTAAAAATGTTTGCACGTTTGCCATTACTTAGGCGAATTCGGCTGGATGTTTTTTCACGTAGCTCTCTGCTACATTGCTTGTAAAGCAGGAGGCATAAGTTAATGTCCAATTCGAAGCCATATAGTCTCCTAGATTTTCGTGGGTTGATCCTTTTAAAGTGGTATTCTATTTTTGAATAAAAATATGAGTTTTGAACTGATTTGTCAAGATTTTTATTCAAGAAATGAATAAATAGGTAATTTTTTACAATAAACGAGGTGTTTATGTGGTGCGTAGCCTCCTTAAAAATAGTGGCGGTGTAAATTTACATGAAAAAATCCTGCAAAAAATCAAGAAAAATGGCGGTTTGAACGCCCCTTCGCTGGCATCAAGGCTTTCACTTTCTTTAAGGTCGGCTCAGCGTTATTTGAAACAGCTGACCGAACAGGGGAAAATCGAGTTTCGTGGTGCTCCAAAGAACGGCGGATATTATCCTCTTTAATGAAAAATAAGTATCTTTTAAATTATACGGAGGCATTATGATCCAGGATTCATTCGAATTTGTCGTGTACATGATTCACGCTTGTGCGAACAAGTGGAATCAGCTGCCGTCCGCCGTATATAAAAAACTTAGGGATTCCGGTTGTATCCAAAAGTTCCTTGTTCCCAATTACGAAATAATGCACACGCAAGGAACCGATTTTGTCGTGAGCGATATCGAAGAATATTTGAAAGTCCGCAAGGTAGCCATATGATTGTTTACCACGGTTCAATACAGGTCGTGCAAAAACCTGATATCAACCATTCCTATAGGCCCCTTGATTTCGGGATGGGGTTCTATGTGACTACCGTTCGCGAGCAAGCTATCCGTTGGGCCGAAAGAAAGTCAAAAATTTATGACGGTGCAAGTCCTGTTCTGAACATCTACGAGATGTCGGATGTTACAAGCGATTTATCGGTAAAGACTTTTCCAGAAGATTTGACTGAATGGATAAATTTTGTCTGCAAGTGCCGCGATGGGGCTTTGGATTACAAGGATTATGATGTTATCGTAGGCAAGGTTGCGAATGACAAGGTTTTCCGTGTGGTGGACATGTATCATTCGGGAATCTGGGATTTAGACCGTGCCTTGAGTGAAATCAAGGTGTATCCGCATTACGACCAGATTGCCTTCATTACGCAGAAAGCGATTGATTCGTTGCTGATGTTTGTTTCAGGCGAAGGGGTTTAGCTATGGATGGCGAAGTTCTAGAAAAGGTTTATCAGGAACGCCTGGAAGAACGGATTATAGCGCATTTGGCGCAGGTGCGTAAGTGTTCGCTGGAAGAAGCGATGGACCTTTATTACCAGAGCAAGCTTGCCGATAAAATCCATGAGGGCGTTGAAGGCATCCAGTATCTTGATTACAAAGTCCTTGTGCAGATACTTGAAGAAACAGAACTTTCTGCAAAACATTCCTAATTTTACACTATGAAAATCCAGTTCAAGTACCAGCAGTTCCAGGCGGATGCCGCGAAGGCCGTTTGCGATGTTTTCGCGGGGCAGCCCTATCTGGAATCGAGCTACTTGATGGATTCGGGTACGACCAAACTTTTTGGCGGGAATGTTGCCGCGCAGAGGGGCGTGACCGGTTTTTGCAACCAGCGTCTGGTGCCTGAATTGAGTGATTCCAAGGTGCTTGCGAACTTGCAGGCGGTGCAGTCGGCGAATCTTTTGCCACAATCCGACAAACTGGAAGGCCGCTACAACCTGACCATCGAAATGGAAACGGGCACGGGCAAGACCTATACCTACATCAAGACGATGTACGAACTGAACCGTGCCTACGGCTGGACCAAGTTTATTGTGGTGGTGCCGAGCATCGCCATTCGCGAGGGTGTCTATAAGTCGTTCCAGATTATGCAGGAGCATTTTCTGGAAGAATACGGCAAGTCCATCCGGTTCTTTATCTACAATTCGCAGAACCTGACCGAGATAGACCATTTCGCGTCGGACAGCCACATCAACGTGATGATTATTAACTCGCAGGCGTTCAACGCTACGGGCAAGGATGCGCGCCGCATCCGCATGAAGCTGGACGAGTTCCGCAGTCGCCGCCCGATTGATGTTATCGCGAGTACAAACCCGATTCTGATTATCGACGAGCCGCAGAGTGTCGAGGGCAAGAAGACGAAAGAAGGCCTTGCGGAATTCCAGCCGCTGTTGACTTTGCGCTATTCGGCGACGCACCGCAAGGACGCCATCTACAACATGGTTTACCGCCTCGATGCGATGGATGCCTACAACAAGCACCTGGTCAAGAAGATTAGTGTCAAGGGCATTACTGTGAGCGGTTCTACGGCGACCGAGGGTTACTTGTACCTGGAAGGCGTCCAGGTGTTTACGGACAAGGCTCCTGTCGCGACACTTGAATTTGATTGCAAGGGCAAGGGCGGTCTGCTCAAGAAAAAGGCCCATGTCACGAAGGGTTTTAATCTTTACGAACAGTCGGGCGGTCTTGAAGAATACAAGGACGGCTATACTATTACCGAAGTGAACGGCAATGATTCTTCTGTGACTTTCACGAACGGCAAGAAGATTTATGCTGGTGACTGCGTGGGTGTGGTGAACGAGGAACAGTTGCGCCGCATCCAGATTCGCGAAACGATTATTTCGCATTTCGAACGCGAACGGGCGCTTTTCGGCAAGGGCATCAAGGTGCTTTCGCTGTTCTTCATTGACGAGGTCAAGAAGTATCGTGATTACGACGCTCCGGACGAGATGGGCGTTTACGCCAGAATGTTCGAAGAAGAATACGATGCCATTCGCAAGTCGATGCAGCGGGAATTGCTGGAGAGTCCGGAGTATTTTGAATTCCTGGAAAAGACGGATGCCCACAAGGCGCATGCGGGGTATTTCTCCATCGACAAGAGCAAGAAGGGTGGCGGTCGCTTTGTGGATAGCAAGGTTGCTCGCGGGTCATCGGATTCCGATGATATTGATGCCTATGACTTGATCATGAAAGATAAGGAACGCCTGCTTTCGCGTGAAGAACCCGTGCGCTTTATATTCAGCCATTCCGCATTGAAGGAAGGTTGGGATAATCAGAATGTGTTCCAGATTTGCACGCTCAAGAGCAGCGCTTCGGAAGTCCGCAAGCGACAAGAAGTGGGCCGCGGCTTGCGTTTGTGCGTGAACCAGAACGGCGAACGCATGGACGAGAGCGTCTTGGGCGGAGATGTGCATTCGGTGAACGTGCTCACAGTTATTGCGAACGAGAGTTACGAGGATTTCGCGAAGGCTCTGCAGACCGAAATGGCCGAAACGATTGGTAGCCGCCCGGTCAAGGTGACAATTGACCTGTTCAAAGGAAAGTCGTTTACTTCGGAATCTGGCGAAAAGCTTTTTGTGACGGATGACTTTGCGCAGACGGTTTACGATGCGTTGCTGGAATGTGGCTATGTGAAGAAAGGTGCATTGACGGATAAGTATCGCACGGACAAGGCTGCGGGTACATTGACCCTTTGCGAAGAAGTTGCTCCTTATTCTGCAAGCATTTGTGGCGTTCTTGATACGCTTTACGATGCCGATGCGATTAAGCCCGAAGATGCCCGCAAGAACAATGTGGAACTGCGCCTGAACAAGAGCAAGTACAATTCCAAGGAGTTCAAGGAACTCTGGCAGAAGATTAACGCGAAGTCTGCTTACGTGGTGGATTTCGAGACGGATGAACTTGTCCGTAAGTCAGTTGACGCGCTGAATGCGAACTTGCGCGTGACGAAAATTTTCTTCAGGGTGTCGCAAGGTTCTTTGGATAAAATCAAGTCCAAGGAACAGTTGGAAGCAGGCAATGCCTTCAAGATGGAATCTACGGAATCCAGGGCCGCCGTCGCCACCGCAAATTCCAGTGTCAAGTACGACTTGATTGGAAAGATTGTTGAAGATACGGGACTTACCCGCAAGACCGTTGGCGAAATTCTGAGCAAAATCCAGAAGCCCGTCTTTGACCAGTTCCAGGAAAACCCCGAAGAGTTTATCATCAAGGCGAGCCGCTTAATCAACGAGCAGAAGGCGACCGTCATCATTGAGCATATTACGTATAACAAACTGGAATCCAGTTACGAGACGAACATCTTTACCGACAATACGATGAAGGGACGCCTCGGCATGAATGCCTGCGAAACGCACCAGCATTTGTACGACCACCTGATTTACGATTCCAGTAACGAACGCGACTTCGCGCAGAAACTGGAAACGAGCAAGGAAGTTTCGCTCTATATCAAGCTGCCTAAGGGATTCTTCATCAACACGCCCGTTGGCAAGTATAATCCCGACTGGGCGATCGCTTTCCATGAGGGCGAGGTCAAGCATGTGTATTTTGTCGCTGAAACCAAGGGTTCCATGAGTACCATGGAACTACGCGAAATTGAATCCGCCAAAATCAAGTGCGCTCGCAAACATTTCGCCGCCATCTCCAGCGACTCCGTCACTTATGACGTGGTGGATTCTTACGAACGCTTGCTGGATTTGGTGAAGTAGTTTTTTTGCATTTGTTCCAGAGTTTCTGAGTCACCCCTACCTCACAACCTTAACTCTTTTCCCACACTTGAGCTGGTGCGTGGCGGCGTCGGGGAGTGCGTTCTTGCGGCCGACAAAGGTGCCGTCGATGCGGTAGGTTTCAACGGGGGCGACCGTGGCGCGGTTCTGAGCCCGCGGCATAATCCGTTCGGTGCCTTGTCCGCAGTTCGCGCCGTCGCAAGTCTCGCTGCCGTTGCCGCTATCACTCGCGCTTGCCGTCACGGCGATGGAGTCGGTAGATATGGTGAAATTATCGTAGCGGATAAAGCAGTCGTGGGTGGGGGCCCATTCAGCACTGCTTCCACCGTGGAATGTGGAGAGGTAGAACTTGTCGATTTTCACGGTGTCGTAGTCGCGGAGCCTGAGGGTATCTACATCCAGCACGAGTTCGCCGTCAAGCCAGGTTTGTACGCGACCATTCTTGTCACCATTGCCGGGAGAGGCAATGGTATTCATGCTGACCTTGTTCACAATGCGGTGCCAGGTACCGGTGGTGAACTGTTTTTGCGGGATGGTGCCGTTCAAATTCCACTTGAAATCGTCGCCATATACGGACTCTTGCCCCATAAAGTAGACAAGCTGCACGGCGTTGCCGTCTTTGCGCCACATGATGCGTGCGCTCCAGCCGTCGCCGGTTTCGGGCATGGCGTTGCCGGTGTAGCACTTGCCGCCGCATAGTCCGGGCAGCTTGCCGCCCAGCTGGAACTCGAACCCGTCTTCAAAAAATATGTCGTAGGCGCTCCACATGGTGTCGGCAGTTTTCACGAGCGGCTGTTTGATTTGCGCGGCACAGGCGGGGGTGTCGTTGTCGTTCGGGCCCACGCAGCCCTTGGGGTACTTGAGCTGTAGTACGTTGCCGTGTTCCTCGCCGTCGTAAACGATCTTGGAGTTTTCGCCATTGTTCGCGTCCATAGCGTACCACCAGCTGCCATCGGTACTGTTGCGCTTAAAGTCTTCTTTGGCCTCTGCATTGCCGTACACGCCGACCTCACGGTTCTCGAAATTCACGAAGGAGACGGTGTCGGACGCCGTCTGTGCAAATGCGGAATTGCTGAGGGCGGCAACGAATGCCGTCGCAACCATGATGTGGAGGATTCTTGTGTTCATGTTCTCAAAATAATCTATTTTTTCACCATATGGTCAACCCACTTGACGAAAATCACGATGAAACTGGCACGAACCTTGCTGCAGCCCCCGCCGCTCAAGATGCCGCAGACCCCGCAGCAAACCGCGCTGCAGAGGAGCGTCGCGCCCGCATCAAGAAGATGCGCGGCTGGCTTTCCCCGCGTGATTCTGTAGCCGACGACTTTGGCCCCGAAGATGCCGCCCTCTATTACGGCGAAGGGCATTCCGGCTGGAACCGGTAAGGCGCAAGATGCTTGTCAAGATTTTGGTAGATAACATCGCTGGTGGCACGGATTTTGCGACCAACAATAGTCCTTCGACCAATATCGCCCCTGCATCCGATAACAGCGCACCCGGCAATAACTGCGCACCCCTCCGCGGAGAGTGGGGACTGTCCGTCTATATCGAGTTCGAGGGCAACCGTTACTTGTTGGACACCGGAGCTTCCCGAAAGTTCGCGCAAAACGCCGACGCCATAGGCATAGACCTTTCGAAGGTGGACTTTGCAATCCTTAGCCATGCCCACTACGACCACGCCAACGGCCTTGCGGAATTTTTCCGCATCAACGAAAAGGCCTCCTGCTTTTTGAGGCAAGGCACCGCCGAAAACTGCTACCATACCCACAAGCTTTTCGGGCCTTTTGCCTACCACGAATACATCGGCATCCGCAGGGGCTACCTGAAACGTTTTGCCGACCGCATCCGCTTTGTCGAAGGCGATGCACAGATTGCCCCCAACGTCTACCTGGTTCCCCATAAAGACAGCGTCGTGAGCCCAGAGGCTCGCGCGGGCATCGCACAGGCGGCAGGGCTTTCTATCAAGGAGAACGGCCGTTACCGCTATGACAGTTTCGACCACGAGCAGAGTCTGGTCTTTGACACTCCCGAGGGACTGTTCGTGATGAACAGCTGCAGTCACGCCGGCGCAGACAACATCGTGAAAGAAGTGGAAGCGACCTTCCCGGGCAAAAAGATTTACGGGATTCTCGGAGGCTTCCACCTTTACCGCTACAAGGACGAGGATGTCTATGCCTTTGCAAAGCGCCTGCTGGAACTGGACGTGCAGAAGATCTACACGGGCCACTGCACCGGCAACCGCGCCTTCGAAATATTGCACGAGGTTCTTGGAGAACGGGCCTGCCAGATGTTCACCGGTATGTCTATAGAAGTGTAGCCCCTAGGCTATTTCACCGTCTTTTTTGTGGTCGTGCGGCGGCGCCGTTTTCGTTTTTTGGGCGGGAGCGTCTCGGCGAGGCTATCTAACAGGGATTGCGTCAGCACTTCGTCGCCATTTGCCAGCCGTTCTTTTTGGGTCGCCGCAAGTTTCTTGATGCGGGCTTCCATGCGCAGGGCGTATTCCTTGTTCGGGAGCTCGAACTGGCGGAGGATTTTTTCGGGCGGAAAAGCCTTTGTGAACTTGGCCCCACGCCCTGTGCGGTGCTCCTCGAAACGGGCGGCCACATCCACGGCGTAACCCGTATAAATTCGGTTTCCGGCACAGCGGAGCATGTAAACGAAGTGGGGCATAATTGTTCTAAAAGGAATATAAAAATAGTCTAGATTCCGGGTCAAGCCCGGAATGACGATGGTTGCCGGAATGACGATGGTTGCCGGAATGACGTAGGAAAAATTATTATCATTAGATTTATGGAACACAAAAGAGAACGCGAGACTTTTAAGACAAGACTTGGATTTTTGCTGATTGCCGCAGGCTGTGCCATTGGCCTTGGCAACGTGTGGCGTTTCCCCTACATCGCAGGGCAATACGGCGGCGCGGCCTTTGTGCTGCCCTATCTCGGATTCCTGCTGTTTCTCGGACTCCCGGTGCTCATGGCAGAACTGGCCATCGGCCGTGGCGGAAAAAGCGGTGTCGGCATGGCCTTCGACCGTCTCGAAAAGCCGGGCACCAAATGGCACTGGGCAAAGTTCCCGCTGATTGCCTCCAACTATATCTTGATGGCGTTCTACTCCGTAGTCACGGGCTGGATGTTCTTCTACTTCTACAAGATGCTCACCGACGGCGAATTCCTGAAGGGCACGCCAGACCAGATTGCAAGCGGTTTCGGCGAGATGCTTTCAAACCCGCCCCTCCTGATTTTCTGGATGACCGTCGCCATCGTCATGGGTCTCGGCATCGTGTCTCTCGGGCTCCAGAAGGGCGTGGAACGCATTACCAAGAAGATGATGATTGCGCTGTTTGTCATCATGATCCTGCTTGCCATTCGTGCGGTGACGCTCCCCGGGGCCGGCAAGGGTCTGGAATTCTACCTGCTGCCTTCCCTGGAACGACTGACCCAGTCCGGCAAGGGCGTGGGAGATGCCATCTTCGCCGCATTTGCCCATGCCTTCTTTACCCTGAGTATCGGTATCGGCAGCATGATGATTTTTGGCAGTTACATCAAGCGGCAGCATTCCCTGACCAAGGAGGCCGCCAGCATCTGCGCGCTGGATACCGTCGTGGCCCTGGTGGCGGGCCTTATCATCATCCCATCGTGCTTTGCCTTCGGACAGTCTCCGGCGCAAGGGCCCGGACTTATCTTCGTTACTTTGTCCAACGTGTTCGCCATGATGCCCGCGGGCCGGTTCTGCGGGGCGGCGTTCTTCCTATTCATGTCCTTCGCGGCACTCTCCACACTTATTGCCGTCTTCGAGAACATCGTGGCCTTCTGGATGGACCTGAAGGGCTTCAAGCGCCGGAAGGTGGCCTACTGGAACATGGTCGCGGTGTTCCTGATGTCGCTCCCCTGCGCCCTCGGGTTCAACGTACTTTCGGGATTCGAGCCCTTTGGCCCCGGCAGCTGCGTGCTAGACCTGGAAGACTTTATCGTGAGCAACACCATGCTACCTGCAGGCGCCATATTCATGGTGGTGTTCTGCAGCAGCCGCTACGGCTGGGGACAAGACAAGTTCTTTGACGAAATGAACGCAGGCGAGGGATTGAAACTCCCTCGCCACACACTCATCAAGATTTATTTCAAGTGGATATTGCCCGCCCTGATAACGATCCTGCTCGCCCAGGGTTACCTGTCCAAGTTCGCACCTGAACTGGCGGCAAAGATTTTCTAGACGATCGTCAAGATATCGCTGAAACCTGTGATGTCCAGGACTTCCATAATTTCGGCGCAAACATTCTTGACCTCCATCTTGCCCTGCTTGTTCATCTTCTTCTGGGCACTGAGCAGCACGCGGAGTCCGGCAGAGGACACGTATTCCAGCTTGGCAAAGTCAAAAATCAAGGCAGTGAGCCCTTCCAGGTTCGCATTGACGACCTGCTCCAGCTCGGGAGCGGTAATGGTATCCAGACGACCTTCCAAAGCCAGGGTCAATGTGGAATTGTCACGAGTCTGTTCGATTTTCATCTTGTACCTCTACTTAATTTTCTTGTAAATAGTAAAATAATTTTGGTCGGCCTTGCGTTCGTAGTGCACGTCATCCATGGTTTTCTTCACCAAAAAGATGCCCAACCCCCCAATTTCCCGTTCCTCCACAGGCAGGGAAACGTCCGGATCCTCTTTTTCCAGGGGATTGTAGGGGTTTCCTTTGTCTATAAAGGTAAGCGAGAACACGGACGTAGGCTCATCCAGGTTGGCGACCACCGTTACGGTCTTGGCTCCGGAATACATGACGATGTTGCTGAACACCTCGTCGATGGCCACGTCCACCTGGATGGTCGCCTTGGGCGAGGGGTCGTATGGCTCCAGCATGGACTCCACGAAGGCGGTCAGTTCTTCGCCTTTTTCGAGAGCGGCATCGACTGTTATTTCTTTTGCGGCCATGATTATGGCAAAATATACTCATTAGGACTTAGGTGTCAAGTCCGATTTTTCCTAGAATCACACATGAACCATTTTTTTATTTACATTGATGTTAAATATTTCAAGGGAGTGTTTATGAACATGTTCTGCAAAATCGGTATCACCTCTGCCATCTGTTCCGCTACCCTATTCACGGGCTGTTCCGACGATTCAGGAACTGGCACCACCGAGGAATCCAGTATAACAAGTTCTGAATCGACATTCATCGAATCATCGTCTAGCGACAGCAACGAAGAAACTTCCTCCAATACGGACCAAACTTCAGATGATGGCACACCCTCTTCATCAAGCAACACGGAACTGACACCACTGCAGGAATACGAGCAGGCGCGGGACTTTATTGACGAAGGCTGGCGGGACGAATGCCTGAGACTTGCCAACGAATACCGTGCCACCGAAGGGGTTGCTCCCCTGGAACTTGCCGACGACGAAAAGCAGCTCTGCGCCATCAACCAGGCCGCAGCCGACATGGCCGACAACAAAGCCCACGGACACTTTAAAGAATGCGGTGAATGGGCACAAAATTCCGGACCGAACTTTTCCACCTCCTGGAGAACAAATGCCACGGCTGCAGTCCAATACTACATCAAGAGCATGTGGGAAGACGAAAAGGCCCTGGTCACCAGCGGCGAACGTGACCCCGACAAGAAAGAGGACTATCCCGACATCGGGCATTACTTGAATATGCGAAAGGCGTCTTACACCAAGGTGGCCTGCGGCATAGCAATATCCGAAGACGGCACCAAGGGCTGGTTCAACATGAACTTCTACTAATAGGGCCTACGAGACATTCACGGCATTTTATATTTGGCAATAAAGAGGCTTACATGAAAAACTTTAGCGATTCTATCAAGTATATCGGCGTGGACGACACCGACATCGACCTTTTCGAAGGGCAGTACGTGGTGCCTGCGGGCATGGCCTACAATTCCTTTGTAATCGACGACGAAAAGATTGCGGTGACCGACACGGTGGACAGCCGCAAGGTCACGGAATGGCTCTCCAACTTGCAGGCGACCCTTGCAGGGCGCAAACCCGACTACCTGATTATCCACCACCTGGAACCGGACCACGCCGGCGGAATCGCCCAGTTCGTGGCGCTCTACCCCGATGCGACTCTTGTAGCAAGCGCCAAGGCGTTTGCGCTGCTCCCGCAATTCATGGAACTCCCTGCCGACGTGAAAAAACTCACCGTCAAGGAAGGCGACACTCTTGCTTTGGGCAAGCATACCTTGCAGTTCATCGGCGCTCCCATGGTTCACTGGCCCGAGGTACTGTTCAGCTTTGAGCAGACCGAAAAGGTGCTGTTCTCTGCCGACGCCTTCGGCAAGTTCGGCATCTACGACGCCGACCCCGACGACTGGGCCTGCGAAGCCCGCCGCTACTATTTCAACATCGTGGGCAAGTACGGAAACCAGGTGCAGGCGGTACTCAAGAAGGTGGCGACCCTGGGCGTCAAGACCATCTGCCCGCTCCACGGACCCGTTCTTGCAGAAAATCTGGAATACTACATCGGCAAGTACAACACCTGGAGCAGTTACGCCCCCGAAGACCAAGGCGTGCTTGTCGCCTACGCCTCCATCTACGGACACACCGCCAAGGCGGCACAGGTTCTCGCGAAGGAGCTTGAAGGTGCCGGAGTGCCGAAGGTCGTAGTCTCCGACCTTGCCCGGAGCGACATGGCCGAAGTCATCGAGGACGCCTTCCGCTACGACCGCATGGTAGTGATGGCACCCACCTACGATGCGGGACTTTTCCCCGTGATGGAAGATTTCTTGAACCACCTGAAGGCAAAGAACTACAGCAACCGCAAGGTGGGAATCGTGGAGAACGGCACCTGGGCCCCTATGGCCGCAAAAAAGATGGCCGAAATCCTTTCGACTTTGAAAAACGTTACCTTGTGCGAAACCACGGTGACAGTGAAGAGTTCCCTTTCTGCCGAATCCCTTGCCGCCCTGAAGCAGCTGGCGAAGGAACTAGCGTAATAGAGAAAAATCGCAGAACCTAGTCCACGATATCTTTCAGGTCAAAATACATCATGCGGGTGTGAGGGTCCGTGTCTTCGGCATTCATGAACTGAAAATCGTTCTTGATGTAGAAAGGAATCGCCCCTAGGTAGGCATCCACCGTCAGAAATCGACATCCGGCCTTGTTTTCCATGGCGTACATGGATTTGATATAATTCAAAATCCTGGTACCGATTTGTTTTCCCTTTGCGGAAGTATCCACTCCCAAACGACAAAGTTTTACCGCTGGGTAACTTTTCAAACGCTTGGCATTTGGAAAACCGTGATGCCTGCGGAACCGGTTGAATTCGGTCTTATCCTTGAAATCTGTTACCGCCACCTTGTCGTTTGCAAGGCTGCAATAGGCAAGAACCTTACTCGCATCATCCACATTAACGCATGCATAAGTAACGGCAATCAAATACTTTTGAAAGGCTGCAGCATGGTTTAGGATATAATCGTTTAAATCTCTATCGCCGCAGTCAAAGTTTTTAACAGCATTTGTTGGGTCTAAACGAATAAATTTCAAAGGGTAGGCTTTTAAACCTGTCGAAAACATGGATCCACACCTCCATTGGCTGCTTCCCGGGCACGCTTCTCTTGCATACCAAGTTCGTAAGCCTTTTTCATGAACTCGTAATCCCGCAGACGACGGGCACGAGCTTCCGGAGATTCGGTGCGCCGCTCTTCCATACGGGCTAAAAACCGGCGAGCATCCTCACCGAACAAAATAGGGGTCTCTCGAATTTCGCGAGCCATAGTTCCTCTTTTGCTTATTCCATATGGTAATCCAGCCAAGCCGGGGCGGCACCCCCAAGTGGGTCCTGCTTACAATATATCAAACTCAAATGGAAAAAACAAGGGGATGAGTCGGGTACTGCTCATTTTGCAAACAACCGTTGCCTTTTTCAACAACGGATACACATAATTTGACAGATTACAATTAATGCATCCTGAGCAGCACCGCCACAACATCTACTGCACGGGGCAGGCTCATGGGGCGGCTCATGCCCTGAGGCAGATTGCGGAACCCTACGTTGCGGATTTTTTCGCATAGTTTGTCTGCCATCTCGCGAAGAGGCAGGCCTTCTGGATTCTGGCACAGGTTCAGCGCCAGGTATCCGGCGCCAAGCCTTTGGGATTTGTCCACCAGAAGGCCGCACCTGGAAACATCCGCCATAAGCAGGCCCACCTGAAGCAGGCTGTCGCCGTTCAGCTTCACCTTCACCTGGCGCTCTACGGCAGAGGCGGGCCGCACCTTCGGCAAGAGGGGCTTCACGAATTCGGCGAAGGACCGAGGAACAGGGAGCGTAACGGCGACAGCGGGCTCCTGGACCCTATCGGCACTGCGTGCCTCCAGGGTGACAAGTGCTGGTTTAACGCATTCGGCCTTGTATTCCGCCATCACCACGATGTTGTCCGCAAGGCTCAAAAAGTCTCCGCAGGCACCGGCCACCAGAATGAAGCTGAATCCCATATCCACAAAGGTGCGGATGCGGTCGGTAAGGGGAATCAGGGGTTCCCGGTCGTCGCCCAGCAGGGCTCGCACGCGCCGGTCGCGGATAAGGAAGTTTACCGCCGACGAATCCTCGTCGATAAGGAAAGTCTTAGAGCCCATCTCCATGGCCTCCAGCAGGTTCGCCGCCTCGCTGGTAGAGCCCGAAGCCTTTTCGGTAGAAAAATTCTTGGTGGACACACCGCCGGGCAAGTCCCGCACCATGGCGGAAATGTCCGTCTCCCGCACGTAGCGTCCGTCTTCGACGCCCACACGGAACGCGGATTCTTCCACCGCGATTCCTTCGCGGCCATCCCCCGGAACGTGGGGGTAAACGGAACGGACCAGGGCGTCGAGCAGGGTGGACTTTCCGTGGTAGGCGCCACCGGTTATGACCGTCACGCCCTTCGGGATTCCCATGCCGCGAATGCTCTTGCCGCCGATGTCGAATGTCACCGCTAGTTCTTCGGGCGACTTGAAGGGGACCGCTCCCGAAAGGGGCTTTTCCGAAAGGCCCGACTCCCTGGGAAGCACCGCCCCGTCGGGCACAAAGGCCACAAGGCCACGGCCAGGCAGTTCCTCCAGAATAGCGCGACGGACATTCAGCACCTGGAAACTTTCCTCCACGCCCGCAAGGATTTCGGGAGTGCAGTAAAGGCTTGCCGAAAGCAGGTCGGGGAGCGTCATGGTCAAAATTTCAGCCGCCAGTTCCGCCTGGATCTTGCGGCCCTCGCCGGGGAGCCGCACCGCGAGGCTTGCCCGGAGCATGCCGTTATCTACCCAGAGGGCATTCCGCACCAGCATTTCCGGCCCGGGAACTTCCATCTCAATGGTGGCGTTCTTTTCGGGAAACCGCTCCGCCACGTTCTTGCTGAGCCTGCGGAGCAAATAGTCCGAAATGGCGAGCCTGCGTTCGAAGGAGCCGCTCCACTCCCCGCCGTAACCGAGGGTCTGCAGGGGGGCGGTCACCAGAATCCGCGATGCCGGCGCAAAGGGGTCGCCCTGCACGTGCAGAAACTCCAGCGTAAAGTCGCCGAAATCCCAGGCCTTGTCGGCGAGGGAGCGATACAAGCCGTAGCTTTTTCCGTCAAAGACGCGGATTTTCTGGTAGAGGGCTTTCATACCCGAGAAGATAGAAAAGTGCGTGGGGTGTGACAAATGCATAAGGCGAGAGCCGTGGTCAAGCTTGCTTGGACATGGCCGAGCCGAGCATTTGGTACTTGAGCGAAGCGAAAGTACCAAATGTGGTGTGAGGGATTGTAAGCCGGGCGTTACGGGCTGGCGACTGAAGCCCGTTCAAAGGGGTAATGAGCAACGGAGTGCGAATTAGGGGAACTTTTTCCCCTTTTTTACCTTGGGCAACGTTTTTTTTACAGCGAAAAAAATATAAATTCCTAGAGAACGTGAATTTTTGAACAACAAACAGGAGTAATCCATGAAGAAACTGTACATTCTGGCCTTGATGGTCGCATTCCTTTTCACCTCCGCCGTCGCCGACGACGATCCACCTCCTCGTGGCAAGGCTGCCACCGTGACCATCATTACCAACCCGCCTAACAGCGACGTTTACCTGGGCGGCGAACTTTTGGGCAAGAGCCCCATTGAAAACCAGTCCGTCCAGTCCGGCCGCCAGACCCTGGTGGTCATCGACCAGGGTTTCGAGCTGGTGAACCAGCGCGTGAACATCTGGCCCGGTAACGACAAACGCAACAAGTTTGACTTCGGCACCAAGATTCCCAAGGGCAACATCAAGGTGACCACCATCCCCGGCAAGTGCCTCATCTACGTTGACGGCGACAACGCCGACAAGACCGACGGCGCTGCCCTCACCATCACGAGCCTCGACGCCGGCGACCACGTTGTCCGTGCCGAATGCAGCAACGGCCGCTCTGCCGAAGAACTGGTGACCGTCCGTGGCGAAGAAACCGCCGAAGTCACCCTGGACGCTTCCAAGGGCAAGAAGTACAAGAGGTAATTCTCGCGATATTTCGCGGGTCTATCCAAGCGTCATTCCGTGCCTGGTTGGTGAGCCTGTCGAACTATGGCACGGAATCCAGATTCCCCGGCGTAAAGCTGGGGATTTTTTGATGGACTTGGCAACTCAATTAGCTATATTAACCTTTGTAAACCTTTAACCTGAAAACAGGAGAAAACCATGTCCAAGATTTTGACACTCTGCCTTTGCGCAAGTTTCGCCGCCCTCATGGGCTGCTCCGGTGGCAAAAAGGTCACCCGTATCGACGAAAACTCCGTTACCGACCTTTCCGGCGCCTGGAATGACACCGATTCCCGCCTGGTGGCCGACGAGATGATTACCGACTGCCTGAACCGCCCCTGGTACCAGACCATGATCCAACAGAAGAACGGAATCGTTCCGACGGTGGTCATCGGCAAGATCCGCAACAAGAGCCACGAACACATCAACGTGGAAACCTTCGTGAAGGACATGGAACGTGCCCTCATCAATTCGGGCAAGGCCGACTTTGTGGCCAACGCCGAGGAACGCGCCGAACTGCGTAACGAACTGGCGAGCCAAGCCGGCAACGCCACCGAAGAGACCCGCAAGGACGCAGGCCAGGAAATCGGCGCCGACCTGATGCTCACCGGAACCCTCAATTCCATCGTGGACCAGGAAGGCGGCGAACAGGTCATCTACTACCAGGTGGACCTGGAACTCACCGACATCCAGAGCCACCGCAAGGTCTGGGTTGGCGACAAGAAAATCAAGAAGTACGTGTCCAAAGACAGCGTGAAGATGTAAAGCACCTGCGGTGCAATGTGCGGTGTGGAATGTGAAATGTGTAGTTTGGAATGGGGCAAAGGGGAAAGCCTTCCCCTCGCCCCGGAATCGTTCCGGGGCTACCCCTTCTCCTAGGGGCGCCGCCCCTAACACCCCACTTCCGTAATTTAGGACAACGTTATGAAACGAATATTCCTGTTGCTTGCAGCGATTCTCCTGACGTCATGTGCCAACAAGTCCATGACGCGTTACGAGACTCTTGCCCCGACGCTAGAAAAGAAAGGCTTCGAGGCCACCATCGCCGAGGTAAAAAAGGAGAAGGACGACCTTTACGGAAGCAACAGCGAGTTCCTGTACTACTACGACCTGGGAATCCTCCACCACTACAACCGTAACTTTGACGAAAGTATCAAGAACCTCGCTCAGGCTGAAAAGATTTACGAGGATCTTTACACCAAGTCCGTGACCAACGAGGCGGCGGCCATTGTCACCAACGACAACACCCGCCCCTACCGTGCAAGGCCCTTTGAACTGCTGACCCTTTACCAGTACCAGATTCTGAACTACCTGGCCAAGATGGATATCGACGGCGCCCTGGTAGAAGTCAAGCGTTCCCAGATTGCCATGAACGCCCTGTACCAGAAGGATAAGGACAAAGTAAACGACAACGGCTACCTGCGTTATTTGCAAGCCCTGGTCTATGAGCTGGACGGCGACAACGACGAGGCGGCCATTGCCTATGTGAAGGCCATCAAGGCTTACGACGAAGGCAAGATGGGACTCCCCAAGGAGTTCTTCGAGTTCGCTACCGAAAGCCTGCGCCGTGCCGAAAGGGAAGACGAGATCCGTGCATTGAAAAAGCCGGAACTCGCCGCTACGCCCAAGGCCACCGCGGTACACGAGCAGGGGCAAGAAATCATCGTGCTGGGCTATGCAGGACACAGCCCCATCCTCGGCGAGATGTACCTGTCGGGAACTTTCGTGAGCGCAGGCGCCATGAACCTCTACTACAAGGATGGCGAGACCGGCAGGCAGATGTCCTTCACCCTCATTGCGCCTCCAGTACCCGGCGCCGGTAGCGAGACCTTCCACATCGGGTTTGCCCTGCCCGAAGTCCGCAAGTACAAGAGCCGCGTGAACCAGTTCGAAGTCTCTCTGGACGGCAAGTCCCGCATTAAGCCCGAGAAGGTCATGGACGTGGACCAGGAACTCCGGCAGAACATGGACGACGAACGGAATACCGTCATTACCCGCACGGCGGTCCGCGTGATTTTGCGTACCATTGCCGCCCAGAAGGCAAAGCAGGCCACCAACACCGGCAACGGCATCTTTGACCTGCTGAAAAACATCGCCGTAGATGTAGGCCAGACCCAGCTGGAACAGGCCGACCTGCGGGTAGGGCTGTTCTTGCCCAATTCTTTTCACATGACCCGCATACCGGTAGAGCCGGGTAGTCACGACGTGAACGTGGCGGCCATCGGCCCCCACGGAGAGACCGTAGGCGTGTACAAGTTCGACAAGATTGCGGTGCGCAAGGGCCAGAAAGTGCTGCTGATTGTTCCGGCCGTCAAGTAGCGGGACTGCACAAGCATAAGCCGCCGATTAAAAGTCCGCAAAATGCGGGCTTTTTCGTTTGTTTCAACCTGCACGCCCGACAAAAATTTATATTGTTTCATTGTAAAGTTTCAACGAGGGTTCATTATGAATTTCAAGGTCGTTCTTGCAGCGGCGGCTCTGCTCGCCACACAGTCCTTCGCCATTATCGGCATCGGCGGTCACTACGCCCCCGGTTTCGGCACCAAGATGAAAGCCGGCGAGTTCGCTCCCGTAACCGAAGGCATCCAGTTCGGTCATGGCGGTTTCAGCGGCGGCATGCAGGGTTTCGGTTTCAAACTTTGGGTCGATATCCTCCCCATCTTCGATATCGAAGCCACCTACAACATCCAGTTCGGCTCCTATGACGCAGACCTCTATGTAGATGGCATCGCCGACCCCATTCCCATAGAAATCGAACTGGCCGGAACACCCTTCGGCAAGGCGAACCCCAAGTTCGTGGCTAGCAACCTGGATATTTCCATTACCTACCCCATTACCTTCATTCCCATTATTCGCCCCTATATCGGCGGCGGTTTCACCTACTACTTGAACAGCTTCGTGCTGAACCAGAGCTTTGTGCAGGGCATCATCGACGAACCCGCCATTGCCGACATGATCAGGAGTGTCGCCAACAAGGAAGGTCTTGACCCCGAAGCCCTCCAGCAGAAGGCCCAGGAACTTGAAAATCTCGGCCAGACCCTCAAGCAGCGCGTGCAAGACAAGGCCGCTGACGAAGGCCTGAACACCAGCATCGGCGGTCACATACTGGTGGGTACGCGTGCCAAGCTCCCCATTATCCCCATTGCCATTTACACCAACTTCAAGTACTACTTCGGCGGCGACTACCCGAAAGAAATCGATGCCGGCAACATGACTCTCGAAGTGGGTGGCGGATTCGCGCTGTAAAATTTGAACTGAAAGGAAACAAGATGAGCCAGAACTCTAGCAACACAAGCATTCTCATTATTGAAGACGAAATTGCCATTGCCGAAGGCCTTGTGGACCTTTGCGAACTGAACGGCTACAATGTGAAGCACTGTGCCGACGGCGAGACCGGCCTTGCCGAGGCCCTCAGCGGCCAGTACGGGCTAATCCTTTTGGACCTGATGCTTCCGGGCATTGACGGATTTACCGTCTGTGACAGAATCCGCGAAAAGGACCGCAGCATTCCTATCATTATCCTCTCGGCAAAGAATTCCGACGAAGACATCATCAACGGCCTCAAGTACGGTGCCGACGACTACATCCCCAAGCCGTTCTCCGTGCCCATGCTGCTCGCCCGCATCGAGGCAGTGCTGCGCCGCAGCCGCCAGAGCGCCGAAAACGAGGGCAAGCTCATCGCCGGCAACCTGAAGATTGATTTCCGCGAATACCGCGGTACCCGCGGCACCGAAGAGATTGCGTTTACCCGCAAGGAAGTGGAAATTCTTGAATACCTGTGGACCAACCGCGACCACGCCGTTCCCCGCTCCGAACTGCTGCGCAAGGTCTGGGGCTACGAAAACGCCGACTCCGTAGATACCCGTACCGTAGATATCCACATCACCAAGCTCCGCAAGAAAATCGAAGACGATCCTTCCCACCCGAAGTTCCTGGTAACGTTCCGCGGGGAAGGCTACCAGATGTGTTCTACGCCTGAATGCACAAAGTCCACGTAATCTTTGCCTCCATCTTTGTTGTCATCACGATACCCCTGGTAATTCTTCTTTACCAGGCGTATTCTCAGTTGCAGCTGGGTACAAACTCCCTCTATACGGGGCATGCCATGTTCGTGGCCAACACCCTGAACCAGAGGCTTGCCCGGGACCTTGCCGTCGAAGAAAAACGTTCCTATTCCGAATACGGGTTCATCCGAACGGTGCAGGTCATAGGCGGCGAAGAAAACACCCTCTCCGAACTGGTGGACTACCCCATCACCAGCCAATACGCAGGTCTTGTGGGGCATTTCCAGCTCACGCCAGGCAACACGCTCCGCACGCCGTTCTTGCCCGAAGGCCGTTTCGGGGAAATCCTTTTGGAGCAGATTCCGCAAAAAGAAAGGCTGCGCCGCGAAGAAGTCCGCAATAAAATCAAGGACATCCTGGACGAGCTGGATATCGAAAACCGCGGTATCGAGGCTAAGGCCCAGCCCAGAGATTCCGTAGAAAAGGTCATTGACCATATCTATAAGCAAGACCCGAAACTGGACCGCGGCGAAAAAGAGGAAACTGCCAGGCCCCACCGAATTGAAACGGCATCTGAAAAAGAAAACCTGGCCTTCAACGCCGAATCCCAGAACATAGACAGCTTGACCTCCACACCGGTGACCTACAATTTCGAAGTGGAAATCGAACCCTTCATGGCGAAAGTCAACAGCGACTACATCGTATTCTACCGCAACGTGACCAGAGGGAGCGAACTCTATATCCAGGGCTACATCGTCGATACCAAAGTTTACCTGAATAGCCTGGTCAAGAACGAAACCCAGTTCTACCCCCTCGAAAAAGACTTGGTGCTGGAATTCAAGGACGGGCCGCGAACATTACTTTCTTTTGGCACACACGATGATTCCCAAGAAATTTTCTCCACCAAGTTGATTCCGCCCCTAAACAAGATTTCTCTGACAATGCATATGAAAAACAGGGATGATTCCAGGGGTAGTTCTTTCTTGATTTTCCTTGGAGCCGTGGTGCTCATCATCTTGGGCGGCGGTCTCGTGGCTATATACCGGCTGACCCGAAGCGAACTGAACCTGGCCAAAAAACGGCAGGACTTTATTTCTGCGGTGAGTCACGAACTGAAAACGCCCCTGACTTCTATCCGCATGTACGCCGAGCTGTTGCAGAACTCCTGGGTGGCAAACGAAGAGAAAAAGCAGAAGTACTACAACCAAATCGCCAGCGAGGCGGACAGACTTACTCGCCTAATCCAGAACGTTCTTAACTTGTCTAAACTGGATGGCGACCGTTGGAACGTGCAGCTCGCCAAGGACAGGCCCAAGGCCGTGCTGGACGACTTTGTGGCCACCTACAGCAAGAACGTAGAAAAGCACGGTTTCGAGCTCACCGTCTCTTCGGACACCGATGTCCGAGACATCACCCTGATGATGGACCGGGACGCTATTATGCAGATCTTGATGAATCTGGTGGACAACTCCCTGAAATTCTCCAAGGACGCGGATTACAAGATGATTGTCATCGAGCTCCGCATCAAGGATACCGACGTGTACCTGGCGGTGCGCGACTACGGTCCGGGCATTCCGCCCGCCGAAATGAAAAAGGTGTTCCAGGAATTCTACCGTGTAGAAAACGAAATGACCCGCCGCACAAGCGGAACGGGTATCGGTCTTTCTATGGTGAAAAAACTCTGCACCCTCACCAATATGAAAATCGAGATGGAAAACGCGAACCCGGGACTCCGCACCAAGATCCATTTCCCGCCGCTGGAAATATAGGGATTAGGATCTAGGATTTAGGGGCTAGGGGTTTGCCGGTCTAAAAATGTCATTCCCGACCTAGTCGGGGATCTTTTTTGTATTTTTAAGGCATGACGCAAGAAGACATTCTCAACAATCCGGAACAATACGACCTCTCCATCGAAACGGTGGGAACGGGAACCCTGAAATCCCCCATGAAAGGCGTGCAGTTCGTCTCCGATGGCGACCGTATCAGCCTCACCACCGACGTGAACCGTATCAAAGAATTTGTCGATAGCGGGAAGGCGATTCCCTCCCTAGAAGCGGCAGGCCCTCGAGAAACGATTTTCCACGACCCCGCCTGGACACGCGCAGGCATCGTGACCTGCGGCGGCCTCTGCCCCGGTCTGAACAACGTCATCAAGGGTCTTGTACAGGTGCTGTGGTTCGACTACGGTGTGCGCAACATCTTCGGTATCCCCTACGGTTACCGCGGGCTGAACCCGGCCTACGGCTACCCGCCTATCATGCTGAACCCCGACGTGGTCGATGCCATCCAGGATGATGGCGGCACTATCCTGGGGAGTTCCCGCGGCATGCAGGAACCCTCCGTAATGGTGGATACCCTCATGCGTCTGAACATCAACGTGCTGTTCTGTATCGGCGGCGACGGAACCCTACGGGGAGCTCATGCCATTGCCGAAGAAGTCAAGAAGCGTCGTCAGCCCATTTCTGTCATCGGTATCCCGAAAACCATCGACAACGACCTGAACCTGATCGACCGTACCTTCGGTTTCGAGACGGCTGTGCTCAGCGCGACCGACGTGATTACCAGCGCCCACAACGAAGCCAACGGAGCTTTCAATGGCCTTGGCCTGGTAAAGCTCATGGGTCGCGACTCCGGATTTATCGCTGCCTACGCGGCTCTCGCCACCACGGTGGTGAACTTCTGCCTCATTCCCGAAGTACCCTTCACGCTGGAAGGCGAGAACGGACTTTTCAAGGCTCTCGAAAGCCGCTACAGCAGCGGCAAGACCCATGCCGTCATCGCCGTGGCCGAAGGCGCCGGACAGGAGCTGTTCAAGGGCCTGCCGGAACGCAAGGACGCCAGCGGCAATGTGTTGAAAAACGACATCGGCGAATTCTTGACCCGTGAAATCAAGAACCACTTCGACAAGGTGGGAATCGAAGTCAATATCAAATACTTTGACCCGAGCTACATGGTCCGCAGCATCCCCGCCAAGGGAACAGACGCCATTTTTTGTTTCCAGCTGGCCGAAAGCGCCGTGCACGCAGGCATGGCGGGCAAGACCGACATGGTGGTGGGCAGCATGAACGAACAGTTCAGCCATGTGCCTATAGAATACGCCGTCAACGAACGCAAGAAAATCAATCCCAACGGAACGCTATGGCATGCCGTGCTTGGCGCCACCCGTCAGCAGGACTACTTCTCCGGAAAAGGCAAGGGAAGGAAATAGAAAAGTGTGGAATGTGAAGTGTGTAATGTGAGATGACTAATTTCACATTACACATCACACATTGCTGATATGTTGATTCGGTTCTTTACAATCATCCTGCTTGGGGCCATTTGTTGCTTTGCGAACAAGGACCTGGCCTTTGCGGATTCCTGCTATGGGGCTCGCGCAGAACGTGCCAATGGAGACAAAGCGGACAAAAAAAACGCAGACCTAATGATTGCTGCGTACAAACGGGCGCAAAAGGATTCCACCGTAGCAGAAAAAGCAACCGAAGGTCTGGTCAAGAGCGTCTACTTTGCCTTCCGTTTTGTACCCTTCGAAAAAAACAAACGCAAGGCCAAGCTCGACACCCTGAAAGACCTCAGCGAAAAGGCCTATAACCGTTATCCGAAAAATCGTGAAATCGCCCATATCTATGCGGCGTCCGTTTCCATGTGGGGAGCAGAGAAAAACCCGCTAGCCGCAGTGAAAGACGGAGTCGCAGCAAAAGTTCGCGATGTTGCCACCGCTACGGGAAATTACCAAGTTCTTGGTCGGGCACATCAATTGCTGCCTTACATTCCCATTATCCTCTCGTGGCCAGATAAAGAACTAGCCGAGAAGTATCTAAAAATGGCCCTAAAAGACGACCCAGGGGACATCTACAATTACTTCTTTCTTGCGGAGTATTACCTGGACGAAAAAAAATACGACGAGTCCCAAAAATACATCGACAATGGGCTTGCCCGTGGCGTACGCACGGACTACTTCCTAGAAGACCGTCGTGGCCGCTGGCACCTGAAAGAAATCCAGAAAAAACTGAACGCAAAAGTCGGGAAGAAATAAGGCCCTGCGGGCTAATTGGTGATTAGTGGTTTGGGACTCGTCATCCTCGCGAAAGCGAGGATCCGCTAGAGGTGGATAATCAGGTATTAGGTTTTATGGTTGCCGGGGACAAAATCTGACGAGCCCGCCCTTATTATTACCGCGCCGAAGGCGCCCACGCAAATAATCCGCTCTTACCATAGGTATGCTACCAGAGAAAAGCGGATTATTAAGTGTCGGGAGGGTGTTAGGGAGGGCCGAGCCATCCCTTATTGTCACTACCCCGCCTGCACGGCAGTCAGCGCAATGGTATAAACGATGTCTTCTACCAGAGCACCACGGGAGAGGTCGTTCACCGGCTTGGCAAGACCCTGAAGCATAGGACCAATGGCGATAGTGCCGTGGGCGCTCCTCTGTACGGCCTTGTAGCCAATGTTACCGGCAGAAAGGCTCGGGAACACGAACACAGTGGCCTTGCCGGCAACGGAGCTTCCGGGGGCCTTCAGGGAGCCGACGCTTTCGACGGTAGCGGCATCGTACTGCAGCGGGCCATCCACCAGCATCTCGGGGCGGGCTTCCTTGACCAACTTGGTAGCTTCGCGCACCAAGTCGGCGTCGGGACCCTTGCCGCTGTTCATGGTGCTGTAGCTCAGCATAGCCACGCGGCTGGGCAGCCCGAATGCCTTGGCGGTGTCGTCGCATTGCATGGCAATGCCAGCCAGCTCTTCGGCGGTGGGGTTTAGGTTAATCGCGCAGTCACCGTAGATATAGGTCTTGCCGGGCATGCACATAAAGAACACGGAGCTTACGGACTTGACGCCGGGAGCGCACTTGATGACCTGCAGGGCCGGGCGGAGCGTGTCTGCGGTAGAATGAATGGCACCGGAGACGAGACCGTCCACTTCGCCCATCTTGAGCATCATGGTGGCAAGCATCACGTTGTCGGCGAGGGCCGCACGGGCCTGTTCTTCGGTCATGCCCTTGGACTTGCGCAGTTCCACAAGGGTGGGCACGTACTTTTCGGCAAGTTCAGCCGTCGGTTCGATAATCTCGATATCGGCAGGGAGGGAAACGCCCTGTTCCTTGGCCACCTTGAAAATCTCGTCCTTCTTGCCCACCAACACGGGCACTGCAATCTTGCGGTCAATGACCAGCTTCGCGGCCTGCACGGTGCGAGGTTCAGAGCCTTCGGGCAGCACAATGCGTTTCTTCGCCTTCGATGCCTTCAGGAGCAAGCCTGCACGGAACATGGCCTGGCTGGTCTTGCGTTCAGCAGCGGGGGCGGCAAATTCCTTCGCGAGGCACTTGGGGCAATGCATGATACGGTTCGGGCAGAACAGGTCGGCATCTTCGCCGTTGCAATAGACCTTCGCGTCCAGGGCGGTGGCGAGGTCATCGTTGAACTTGTGAGCCAGCACGTCGTTCATGCCTTGTGCACCTTCCACCACCACGGTATCCACAGAGGCAAAGTCCTTCTGCAAGAAGTCGGCGGCAATCTTCTCCATCAGCACGGCGGAACGGTGTTCCTTCAGTTCCGCCGCCGCCTCGGCACCATTTGCGCAGGGCTTATACACAGCGGTCTTGACGCCAGCGGCAGCGGCGGCGTCCACAACTTCTTTTACCTTCGCGGCCATCTCAGCGGCGGCAGCGGCAACCAGAATTACTCTATTCATAACAATCTCCGTTTTTCGGCGCCAACGGGCGCCCTTAAAATTGAACGCCTAAAAATTAAGATAAAAAAAGCCCTGCGGCAAAGCCGCAAGGCCCATATTCACAGTTTCGAGGCGGCACCCGGCGGCGACTTGTGCAATCGTCGAGCAGGCGCCAAAGACCTTACGCGAAATTGTAAAGGTCCGTAATGTCCTCGCCCGACTTGTCGTACATCCAGAACTGGTTCACATGGGCATGTTCGTCTTCCACCAGGTCGATTTTCATGCTGTGCTTGTATTCCAGGTAATGGAACATACGGGCCATGTCCTTGCAGAACACGTCCACCAGGGGGCTGCTCACCACCAGGGTCACTTCCTTCAGTTTTCCCTTGCCGTGGGCGCGGGCCATCCAGCGGTCGATCATGCCCAAGGTAGATTCCAGCGTGGCAATGCGGCCACCGCCGTGGCACACCGGGCAGATTTCCGTCTTCTCGGTCATCAAGTTCACTCGCACGCGCTTGCGGGTCACTTCCATCAGGCCGAACTGGCTAATGGGAGCGGGGCTGATAGGTGCCTTGTCCCGGCGGATCGCCTTGCGGAATTCCTGGTAAACCTTTTCGCGGTCCTCGTCGGTCTCCATATCGATAAAGTCGATGATGATAAGACCGCCCACATCGCGAAGCCTGAGCTGCTTTGCAATCTCGTGGCAGGCGTCGATGTTGGTCTCGAGGATGATTTTGCTCTGGTCCTTACCGTGGACCTTGGGACCGGTGTTCACGTCGATGGACACCAGGGCCTCGGTCTGCTCGATGACCAGGTTTCCTCCGCGGGGGAGCGGTACCTGGCGCTGCAGGGAGCGGGCGTAATCGTTTTCAATCTTGAAATACTCGAACAGGCTCTCGTTGCTGCTCCAGAGCTTCACCTTGTCCAGCTTGTCCGGAGACAGCACCTTCAGGTAGTCGCGAAGGGCGAAGTATTCGTCCCGGTTGTCGATGTACACGTAGTCCGTGTTCTCGCCAAAGTATTCGCGGACCGTCTGCTCGATAGAATCCGACTCCTCGTAGATGCAGGTCTCGGCGGGCATGGTCTCGAAGTTGTACTTCGTCTGTTCCCACTTGCTCTCCAGTTCACGCATCTGCTTCTGGATTTCGAATTCGGACTCGTTCAGCCCGTTGGTGCGCACGATATAGCCCACGTCGCGGGCCTTCAGGCGGCGGACCACCTTCTGGAATTCCCGACGCTTGGCATGGTCGCGCTCGCGCTTGGACACGCCCACGAAGTTGGTACCCGGCATGCACACCAGGAACCGGCCTGCAAAACTCAGATGAGTCGTCAGACGGGCACCCTTGGTACTGATAGGTTCCTTCACCACCTGGACCATGATTTCCTGGCCTTCCTGGAGAATCTCGTCGATGGAGATTTCCTTGGAGGAGCCTTCCTCGTCGCCGTCGTCGCCGTATTCCCGGCGCAACAGCTCGTTCCTGTCCATGGCGTCGTCCTGGTGCAGGAACCCAGCTTTTTCCAGACCGATATCGATAAACGCGGCCTTCAAGGCGGGAAGCACCTTCTGAACGACACCCTTATATATATTGCCCAGAACCCTGGTAGAAGACACACTTTCTACGACCAATTCCGCAAGCTCGCCGTCTTCCATGATGGCGATGCGCTTCTCGTAAGGTGTCTTGCTAATCAGGATTCCGCGCTTACACTTATTTGCCATAAAACTCCTAAAAGTAAAGCAAAATCGATTAGACAAACCCCTAAAAGGCCCTCCAAAAGTATGGAACGCCTCCGAACCCCGCCGGTTTCTTGACGGAAAGTACCGCCCGCCCGCCAAAACGAGGTCTAGGGACTTTAAATATATAATAAGAGATTAGGATCTAGGGGTTAGGGGTTAGGGATTGCAGGGCAAAAACGGGTATTTTAGCAAGTGGTTAATGGTTGGTGGCCAAGATTGTCATCCCCGCGCAGGCGGGGATCCGCTAGAAACCAGCAAGCGGATCCTCACTTTCGTGAGGATGACATTTCATCTATTACCCAAAAGGGGAAAGCCTCCCCCTCGCCCCGAACTTGTTCCGGGGCTACCCCCTCTCCTAGGGGTTTCACCCCTAAAACCCGAAACAACTGGACCTTCCGTCAAATTTTAAAAAATGTTATATTCATTCCTGGAGACAAAACGTTTAGCAATGTTCCATAAATTTCTTTATCTGGTGGCAATGATTTCCGCCGCTGTTGCTGGCGCGGAATCCACCGCAATCCCTTCCGAAGGGCTTGTGGCGTATTACCCCTTCAACGGCACTTTCGAAAACAATGCCGGCACAGAAATCGCCACCGCCGAAAACCACGGAGCAACATTTGCCACGGACCGCTTCGGCAACGAGAATTCCTGCGTCGCCTTCGACGGCAACGGAGCCTACCTGGAAATTCCAGACAACGACGTTTTCAGCATTTCTACCGCAGGCGCCCTTACAGTTTCGGTGTGGGTCAGCCCCGAAGTGCTGAACTTTCAGAATGCAGAAGCCGGCGGCTACGTGCACTGGATGGGCAAAGGGGAGCCCCACCAGCATGAATGGGTGTTCCGCATGTACAACAAAGACCTTGCCCAAGGCCAAGAAAACAGGCCGAACAGGATGTCCGCCTATGCCTTCAATCTGGAGGGCGGCCTCGGTTCCGGAAGCTACGTGCAAGAAGAAATCCAGGAAAAGGAATGGATCCATTTTGTGGCCCGCTACGACGTAGAATCCAACAAGATTACTTTGTTCAAAAACGGCATCCAGAAAGACCAGGACGATTTATACGACAAGACCTACGGCGTGCAAGTCCAAAACGGAACGGCTCCCCTCAGGCTCGGGACCCGCTCCAAGTGGAGCTATTTCCAGGGTTGCATCGACGACCTGAGAATCTACAGCCGTGCTCTTTCCGAAAGCGAAATTCTGGCACTCTACAACGAGCCCGCTCCGAAAGACAACGCCGAAGTTGAAGGTCCCGAAGAACATAGTTCAAGTTCATCGGAATTAGATAATCACAAAGAAAATGAAACTCTAAGCTCCAGTTCGTCGGAAATCGTCAACCAAGAAGAGTCCCAGGCTATCCGTAAAAATCCAAACACCATAAACCGCTCCAGAATCAACTCCCGGAACAAGAAATTTTTCGACCTGAAAGATCGCCTGGTGCGAGAGGAATAGAAGTTAGGGGCTAGATTCTAGCTCAAATGGCCCGGAGGGGCGCTGACGCTGTTCTTGATGGCCGCCTGCTTGGACTCCACAATCTTGTCGGCAATGGAACGGACCTTTTCGGTGAGCCACAGCCACGACTGTGAACCTTCGGTATAGTCGGCTTCGCCAAACATCTGCACGCGGCTGTCCTGGCGCATCTTTTCCACCTGGCGGAAAGCCTTCACGTCCCCTTTCGGGTAAACCGCAAAGGTAGAGCCGCCATTGTAATTCAAGATGCTGAAAGCGGGCACATCCGAAGGCCCGTCGGCAATGTAGAGCATGTTCTCGAAGGGCACACGGCGGTCGCCCCGGGCGATGGTGGAATTCACGTCGATATCGTCGGGATACTTGTTGCTCCCCTTGTTGATTTCAAAAAGGTAGCGGGTCTTGGAAGTATTGTCCAGGGCGCAGGCCACCTGGCTGATTTCTCCTTCGGCAGGGGCTGCACATACCTTCGACGCATCCGTATCAAAACCGGGGAGAGCCGGCGTCTCGATAAATTCACATCCGAAAATTCCATCTACAAAGGGCGCGATGGCACTCCCCCGGATAGTTTCTGCGAATCCCGTGCTTACCACGTAATGTTCCAGCTTGATATCGAAGGCCTTGTATTTCGGGTCCGATTCCACAAGCCCCTTGATGTTCCCGAAAAATTCAGGAAGCCCCGGATAGAACACGAGCTCCCTCCCGAACTGATGCAATAGTTTGTTCGAAAGACCCTTGAACAGCCCCTGTTTCACATAGGTCAGCACGTGGTTCAGGTAACTGGTGTCCGGATTCACGTGCACGCCGCTATGGCCGTAGTATTCTTGGAGGGCGTTCACCTCCCGCCAGAATTTGCCGCCATCCACGTTGTAATGGCGGAACAGCGGCTCTTGCATGTAGCTGCTGATGAGGGTCTTGTCACAATCCCACACGAGGGCGATGATGTTCTGTTCGAAAGGAGTCATGGGTGTTAGGGGATAGGGGTTAGGGATTAGGATCTAGGGGCTAGGATTTAGGGGTTAGGATCTAGGGAGTGTGAGGTTCGAGGCTCGAGGCACGGAGTGTGAGGCTTGATGGGAACAAGAGGTCATGGTGGTTAGGACAGTTGGTTTCAAGAGAGGTCATCCTCGCTGTCATTCTGGAGCGCAGCGATAGAATCACGAGGATCCGCTAGCTTGCAGTAAGCGGATGTTCGCCTGCGCGAACATGACGAATCCTTTCCCATTATACATAACTATTTCCCATTACACACACCGCTCACCCCTCGTCTCATTGTTTCGTTATAAAGTAGTCCTCTGGATTTATGGGAGTGCCGTCCAGGCGGATTTCGTAATGGAGCGCCACGCTGGACTCCGTGCCGCTCTCGCCGATGATGGCGATGGGCTGCCCGCGCCGAACGTGCATGCCAGGCTGCACCAGGGCCTGCCCCAGGTGGGCATAAAATGTCTTGATGCCCGGCATGTGCTCAATCTTCATGGAAAGTCCGAATCCGCGATGGTTGCGGACCTCGGCCACGACGCCCGCACCGGTGGCCACTACGGTATCGCCCACGGCCGCCACGTAGTCAATGCCCCGATGGGGCAGTTCCTGCTCGGTAAAGTGGTCGTAAATCATCTCGAAACGATTCTTGACAGCATGGCCGTTCTTGAAGGGGTGCAGCACAGGCACCATAGCCGCCGTCACGGAATCCTGTTCCAGCCGGGAAAGCAGGCGCCTGAAGGTCTTCTCGATTTCGGCAAGGCTCTTGCGTTCGCTACCCGAACGCATGTCCCGGCCGGATTCTTCCAGGGTGAACCCGAGCCCGCTGAGGCTTACGGTGCTGTCCCGCAAGAGCCGGGTCTCTTCGGCCTTGAGGATAGACTCATCCACCGACTGGCGGATATCCTTAATCTCCTTCTTGATGGCCATGTTCTGGCGGTACACCGAAAGCACGTTACCGTCGGAGAGGTTCGCCACAATCTTCTGGGGCGAAAACAGCACGAACCCGAGAATGGCGCAAGCCAGGAGAACCACCATCACGATTACCCTGGTCAGGGAAATCTTGTAGTTCTTGGGCGCCGAGGTCTTGCTCGGGAAAACATGAACCTCAAGCTTTTTCACTCTTCCCCGCAGATTCCTTGGAAAGCTTCTTTTCCAGTTCAGCAATCTTTTTCTGGCTTTCTTCGATGCCGCCGATAATTTCCACCACCGACGGGTCGTCCTTGATGGCCTTCAGAAGGTCGTCTTGCACAGCTCCGTAGAGCTTTTGCCCCAGGGCCTGGAACTTGGTCTTGAGTCGGCTTTCTTCGGTTGCCAGTTCAACACGGACCAGGGTCGCAGAGGCAAACCCCATGGCATGGTTTTTCAGCTTATTTAGCACTGTTTTATCCATAAGCGTTCCTTTTTTCACTCTTAAAATAGTAGTTTTTACTCCATAAAACAATGGAGATTTTTTATGAGCCGGAGAGATCGTAGGCGTGCTATGCAGAATGCAAAGAATTTCACGCCTAAAAAGTCCAATTCCATGAACAAGTGGGTCATTGTGGCCCTGGCCGTAATTGCTGTGGTATTTTTCGTCGGAACGACTATCATTCAAAGGGGTACCTAATCTATGAAATTCCAAATCCAAAAAGCTGTATTCCTGGACGCTCTTAGCGCCGCCGTCAACGCGGTGCCGAACAAGTCCACTATCCAGATTCTCAACAACTTCGCCCTCAGGCTCGAAGGCAATGTCCTCGAAGTGAGTGCGACGGATCTGGACCTGGGCATCAGGGTCAAGGTGGAAGTCGAAGGTGAACGCGACGGTTCCGTGGTCATCAACGCCCGCAAGCTTCTGGAACTGGTGAAGAGCCTCGTAGATCCGAGCATCACTACCGTAAGCGTAGATGTGGAAAACTACCTCGCCAAGATCCGCTGGAGCGAAAAGGGCCAGGCAAGCATTACCGGTTTCGACGCCAGCGATTTCCCGCCGTTCCCCGAAGTGAACGAAGGCGAAACCCTGAACTTTGCCAAGAGCGAACTGGAATTCCTGGTCGAAAAGACCAAGTTCGCCACCTCTACCGACTCCACCCGCTTAAGCCTGAACGGTATCTTCTTGGAAGCGGGCGACGGCAAGGTCTCCATGATTGCAACCGACGGTCACCGTCTGGGCCGTGCCGCCATCGAGCAAGAAGGCGCAAGCCTGAGCAATGGCGTCATCGTCCCCCGCAAGCCCCTGGAACAGATTCTGCACATGGCCAAGGCCGACGCCACCATCGAGGCCCGTGCGTCTTCGACCCACATTTTGTTCAGCACCGAATCTATCCAGGTGATTTCCAAGCTCTACGAAGGACCGTACCCCAACTACCGTGCGGTGATTCCCCAGAACTTTGAACGCACCGTGCAGCTGAACACCGTAGAGTTCCTGAACAAAATGCGCAGCGTGATTTCTATGGCCAACGCCCGCACCCACAAGGTGCGCCTGCAGTTCGAAGGCAACAACCTGGAACTCAGCGCATCTGACCCGGATGTGGGTGGTGATTCCCGCGAAGCCCTCTCCGTGACACATAACGGCGAAGGTTCCTTCAGCATCGGTTTCGATGGCCGCTACATTTCCGAAATCTTCAGCATGTGCAAGTCCGAAGAAACGGTGATGAAGATGAACAACCCCATTGGCGCCTGCATCATCGAGCCCGTTGGCGAAGGCCTGAACTTCAGCTTCTTGCTGATGCCCACCCACCTGACCGACGACTAACCGCAAGGTGCAAATAAACTAAAAAAGGGGTGTCGCACAGGCGCGCCCTTTTTTTCTTCCCGCCGCAACCAACATGTCCAACGCCATCCGAAAAAGAATCAGTAAAAAGATCACCAAGGCACTCCACGACTTTGGCCTGATCGAAGACGGCGACAAGGTGCTGGTTGCCGTCAGTGGCGGCAAGGATTCCAGCGTGCTCCTGATGGAACTGGCCGCCCGCATGGGAAAGTTCTTGCCCGACTGCGAAATCGGGGCCATGCATATCCAGAGCGACTTTGCGGACAAGGCCCCCCGGGAATTTCTGGAACGGATGGCGCAGCAGTACCCGCAAATCCCCTTCTACTTCAAGGATGTGGCGGTAGAAGGCCGGCTCAAGGAAGGCCGCAAGCTGAACTGCTACTGGTGCAGCACCCAGCGCCGCACCGAGCTTATCAAGTTCGCCCGCGAAAACGGCTACAACAAGATTGCGCTGGGCCACCACATGGACGACATCGTGGAAACCCTGCTGATGAACATGCTCTACAAGGGCGAATTCAGCGGCATGCCGCCCATGGTGCCCTACGAAAAATACCCGGTAAGCGTTATACGCCCACTGTGCTACTGCGAAGAATCCGAGATTGTCGAATACGCCGAAGACGCCGACATCCGCAAGTTCACCTGCACCTGCGAATTTTCCAAGGCGAGCCACCGCAAGTCTATCCGCGAAGAAATCAAGAGCCTTACCAAGGGCAATTCCACCCTCAAGGCGAACCTATTTGAAAGCATGCGGAATATACGGATGGATTATCTGCTGTAGGCATTTTTTGTATATTACCCTCCGGTTTTCCGAGCGGGATTCTTTGTGGTTCAAGCGGTTTTGAACCAGTTGCGTTGGAAACCTTGAACAGATTGACCGGTATGTCCATTCCGTCATGAGGCTACACGAGGAGAACCGAATATTTAGCGGCTTCCCCACCATGGCAATTATCTTTTACAACGGCCGCGAGAACTGGGACCCTCTGAAATTATTGGAAAATGGATATCCCAAATATTTTCACGGGTCCGTGCTTCCGTTCAAGTGCACATTCATAAACATGGCCGACATTCCCGACAGCGACTGCCTCGCCTGCGAAGACACCGAAACAGGCATGGGAATCGTAGCCATGAAGTATGCCTTTGACAAGGACGCTTTGCTTTCGGTTTTGCCGCAGTTCAAAAGCGCTCTGCAGAAGATACCCTACGAAAAGGCGACTTACATTATTTCCAAAGTGAAGTTATATTTAGAGGAGTACGTAGATGACGACCTCATCAAGGAGTTGAGCATGGCTTTCAAGAGCATAGGACAGAAATACGGGTTCGTCAGTGCCGGCGATGTTATCCGTCAACGAGTCGCCGATGCACTTGTTGATGAGCAGCAAAAAGCCAGGGCCGATGCCGAAGCAAAAGCCAACGAAGACAAGTTGAACACCGCCAGGGGGCTATTTCAAGACGGAGTTTCCATGGAAATTCTGACCCGGCGGTTCAACCTTTCCGAAGAAGCAATTCTGGGAAAGTAATTTCCTAAGCTTGTAAAACATCTAAGCGGCTCCCATCGGGAGCCGTTTGCGGTATAAAGTTTGTCCATTACATCTTTTTCCTCCTATAAATTATTGTATATTCTCTGTTGAGACACATAGGGCAAATGCCCACAACCCCTTACGAGGAAACTATGGCAAACAAATACGCAGGTACCCAAACCGAAAAGAACCTTCAGGCCGCCTTCGCTGGCGAATCCCAGGCCCGCAACAAGTACACCTACTTCGCCTCCAAGGCCAAGAAGGAAGGCTTTGAGCAGATTGCAGCGCTCTTCTTGAAGACCGCCGACAACGAGAAGGAACACGCCAAGATGTGGCTCAAGGAACTGGACGGCATCGGCGACACCGCAGAGAACCTGAAGGCCGCTGCCGACGGCGAGAACTACGAATGGACCGACATGTACGAAGAGTTCGCAAAGACCGCCGAAGCCGAAGGTTTCAAACCCCTGGCCGCCAAGTTCCGCATGGTGGCCGCCATCGAAAAGCACCACGAGGAACGCTACCGCGCCCTGCTGAAGAACGTGGAAATGCAAGAAGTTTTCGCCAAGAGCGAGGTGAAGGTGTGGGAATGCCGCAACTGCGGGCACATCGTGGTGGGCACCAAGGCCCCGGCACTTTGCCCCGTGTGCGCACACCCCCAGGCCTATTTCGAGGTGAACGCCGAGAACTACTAGTTCGCGCCAACCCTATTGCAAAAAAGACCCCTATCGGGGTCTTTTTTAGTCTTTGGAACGGGAGCTCAACTAAAGAACTCCGTCACAGCCTTCTCTTTCTTCAATGACGACCCACACCACGCTGAAGCCGCCTGCGACGTTTCCACCGTCGATGTGGAATTCCGCAGCGCTGTCCGATGAATCGTCGTGGCAATACGTTCCCGTAAACTCTTCGTATTCTCCAGGAGATTCAAATGTCCAGCCGGCATAGGCATCATAATTCGCATCCAAAATCGACACCTGGATATCACGACTAGCAACCCCATAATCGTCGTAGGCATAAAGACCCATCCGCACAGTATAGGTATACCCGTTTTTCAGCGAAACCTTGTGTTTCGCCTGGATATCGTAATCTTCAGGATAATAGGTGAAATATTCATCATAATAGGAGTCATAAGCAGTCACGCTGGGGCCATTTGACCAGAAAGCCAGGACATAATTCAAATCATCATCCGTCTCTCCTCTAACCTTGCCAACGGCGGCTCCATTGGTCACGTTCAGAGTCCACCCCGAAGTACTCCGATTATCGTTAAACAACCCGGCGCCGCCCAAAATATCGACAGCTTCACCAACCGACGAAGATGCGGACGAAGACGGTTTAACAGATGCAGAACTGCTAGGCAAAGAAGACCCGTCGCATTCGGTATAAGATGTAGGCAAATAGGCAAAAATGTTGGAATTTACCCAGTTTCCACTGGTAGAATAGCTCCATGCACCCGAAGTGGTAAAATAGGACGCCGCTTCGGCCTTGTCGGAAACGGACCAGTTCGCTCCCGAAAGCTTGTTGCTTTTCATCCAGTTGTACCAGCTGCTACTGCGGCTCGAAACAACGCTCCCGGCACCTGTCGGTCCAGAATTGCCCCATTCCGTCACAAAGACGGACAGGCCATTGTGCATGGCATTTTCGGCATTAACCCCCTGAATATCTATGTCATGCTGGTACTCATCTACACCCGCATAGAAATGGAAGGTATAGGCCACATTGTTGTCGGATATAGCGCTACCAACGGCAGCATCCGGATTGGCAGAATAATTCGGCGTGCCCACTACAATCAAGTTGTCGGAATATTCACGAATTACCGGTATCACCTGATTGGCATAACTCTTGACAGTTGACCAGGACTGATTGATAGGTTCGTTGAATATTTCGAATATGACATTGTCGTAGGCTCCCCATTTCTGTGCCATGCGTTTAAAGAAAGCCTTGGCGCTGTCGGTATTATCGTTTGCCTTGTGACTGTGGTAATCGATAATCACATAGATGTCGTTTTCAATGGCTGCAGTAACCACCTCGTCCATCATGTCCTGGTATTTCTTTGTATCCGTGAAATAGTTGCCGTTCCCCCAATCCTCATCGATTCCCATGGCTCCGCGGATCAACTGGATATTTTGCTTTGACACAAGGCCATTCACGATTCCGGATGTCCAGTATTTCGCCCCTTCGTCGCCAATGCTCCAGAAAAGGCTCATACCCTGTACCATGACCTCGTTACCACTTTTGACTCCTTTGCAGGATCCATAGATTCGACCTATTCCTGAGGGTGCACCGGCCTGTAGCTGGCCATACTGGCTTACCGGACCGATACGTTTTTTGGCAACATCGCCACTTACGGCACTTCCGCCATTGCTGCTAGACGGTTTTACCGAGCTGCTGCTCGTTTTGTCCTTGCTCGCAGAGGATTTACCATCTGAGCCACCCTCAGCCTCTACCCATTCGCCATCTTCACAAACGTAGTCAATATCGTCCTCTTCGACATAAACCTCCTTGCCTTCTTTTTTCGAGGTGCATGCGGGAAGATCGTCAAAGGTCTCATATTCTGCTACCGTACTGGGCTTCTTTGCCTTAACCCAATCGCCATCTGTACAAACGTATTCAGCATCGTCCTCTTCGACATAGACCTCTTTGCCTTCTTTTTTCGAGGTGCATCTGGGAAGATCGTCAAAGGTCTCATACCCTTCAATCAAAGAAGAGGAGGATTGTTCCTCTTGAACTTGGTTCACACCGCCGCCGTTGCTACCACAGGCAGACAAGAAAAACACCGCTATCATAAAAAGTGCGGCATTCCAGCATAAGCATGCATAAAATTTCATTTTCAATCCTCCAACTAGGAATTTAAGGGAAATATAGATTTATTACGTTAATTTGTTCCACTTGTACGCTTTAAAACACATTGTTTATGCTCAACTTTGCTTAATTCGCGCATATTCTCTATGCCTCTTGCCACACCTTTTCCCGTTTTTTCTATCTTTTCGCCGTAATTTTTAACAGTGTCCGCGGGCCATTGCCCCCGGCAGTATAAGGAAATGAAATGAGCGTAGTCGATACCGTACTCCACAAGATCTTTGGTACGCCCCATGAACGCAAGGTGAAGCAGCTTAGGCCCGTCATCGCAAAAATTCACGAAGCGAGGCAGGCCCTGGAAGCCCTGGACGATGCCGCCCTGGCCGCAAAGAGTGCGGAATTCCGGGAAAAGCTGAAAAACGGCGCCACCCTGGAAGACATCAAGGTAGAAGCCTTTGCCGTGTGTCAGGAAGCCTGCGACCGCCGCCTGGGCATCTTCAACATCTTTAAGCCGGAATTCGAGTTCGATTTCAGCCGCCTAGGCCCCGAACTACAGGGCGCAGTGGAAACAGCCAAGGCAGAACTTGCCAGCGGCAAGAACGAATGGGAGGTTTACCTGCCTGCCGCCCTCTACGCGAAGGTCCGCGAGCTCTACCCCGAGTCGGTAAAGCCCTTCCGCATGATGCCTTTTGACGTGCAGATGATCGGCGGCCTGGTGCTTCACGAAGGCGCCATCGCCGAAATGGCTACCGGTGAAGGTAAGACCCTTGCCGCAGCCCTGCCCGTTTACCTAAACGGTCTTTCTGGACATGGCGTGCACGTGGTGACGGTGAACGACTACCTGGCCGGCCGTGACGCCAAGCAGATGGGCCTGGTGTACCAGTTCCTGGGACTCACCGTGGGCCTTATCGTGAACGGCCTCAATTCCGAACAGCGCCGCAAGAGCTACAACAGCGACGTGACCTACGGCACCAACAACGAATTCGGTTTCGACTACCTCCGTGACAACATGGCGGTAGAACCCAGCCAGCTGGTGCAGCGGGAACTGAACTTCTGCATTGTTGACGAAGTGGACTCCATCTTGATTGACGAGGCTCGTACGCCTCTCATTATCAGCGGCCCTGCCGAAGACGCTACCGACAAATATGCGAAGGCAAACGAAATCGCCCAGAAGCTTGTCAAGAACAAGGACTTTTCCGTTGACGAAAAGGACAAGAACATCCAGCTCACCGAAAAGGGCGTGAACCACGTGGAAAGCCTGATGCAGATTACCAACCTGTACGGCGAACACGCGGACTGGGTGCACTTCTTGGACCAGGCACTTCGCGCCTGGCACCTGTACGAACGCGACGTAGACTACATCGTCCGTGACGGCGAGATCATCATCGTGGACGAAAACACGGGCCGTCTCATGGAAGGCCGTCGCTACAGCAACGGCATGCACCAGGCCATCGAAGCCAAAGAAAAGGTGCAGATCCGTCGCGAGAACCAGACCCTTGCAACGATTACGTTCCAGAACTACTTCCGCATGTACAAGAAGCTCTCCGGCATGACCGGTACCGCCGAGACGGAAGCTACGGAATTCATCAAGATTTACAACATGAACACCTGGGTGATTCCCACCAACAAGCCCTGCATCCGCAAGGACATGCAGGATATGGTGTACAAGTCCGAAGGGGCCAAGTGGAAAGCCATCGTGGCAGAAATCAAGGACCGTCACGAAAAGGGCCAGCCCTTGCTGGTGGGTACCGCTTCCATCGAAAAGTCCGAACACCTCCACGGCCTTTTGGAAAAGGAAGGAATCCCCCACGAAGTGCTAAACGCCAAGAACCATAGCCGCGAAGCCGAAATCATCCAGTACGCCGGCTACAAGGGCAAGGTGACCATCGCCACCAACATGGCGGGCCGTGGTACCGACATCGCTCTCGGCCCCGGAGTTACCGAGGTAGGCGGTCTCCACGTGCTGGGTACCGAACGCCACGAATCCCGCCGTATCGACAACCAGCTGCGCGGACGTTCCGGCCGTCAGGGCGACCCGGGCTCCAGCCAGTATTTCCTCTCCCTCGACGACAACCTGATGCGCATTTTTGGCGGCGACAGCGTCAAGAACCTGATGACCCGCTTTGGCGTAGGCGAAGACGAGGTGATTACCCACCCCATCGTAAGCCGCTCCATCCGTAGCGCCCAGCGTCGCGTGGAAGGCCAGAGCTTCGACATCCGTAAGCACTTGCTGGACTACGACAACGTAATGAACGAACAGCGCAAGGTGATTTACGGGCTGCGCCGTCGTATTCTGAACGGCGAAGACATTCGCGACGAAATTATGAACCGCATCGAGGACGCCTGCGATATCAAGGTCAGCAACTATATTCCTCCCAAGAGCTATGTAGAAAACTGGAACCTGGAAGGGCTTCACACCGACCTGCAGCGCAGCCTCGGTATGGAATACAATCTGAGCTTCGACGATGCCACCAAAAAGACGCCGGACCAGGTGCTGGACGAAATCATCGACCTCTGCAAGGTGCGCTACGACAAGCTCACCAAAATTATTCCCGACGCGGACTTCCGCAATATCGAACGCAGGTTCTTGCTGATGACCATCGACCAGGTGTGGAAAGAACACCTGTACGCCATGGACCAGCTGAAGGACGCCATCCGTTTCCACGGATACGCCCAGAAAGACCCGCTGATGATTTACAAGAACGAAGGCTACAAGATGTTCGAGGGCTGCATCGAAAAGATTGCCACCCTGACAATGCTCCGTATCTTGAACATCCGGATTACCCTGCCCAACGGACAGACCGTATCGCCGGACCAACTGCAGCTGCGTGAACAGCCGAAGCCCGAAAGTGAAGCGGGCGCACAAGAGGCCGCAAACGCCGACCAGGCTCCCGAAAACGCCGAACAGCCGAGCACCGAAGGCGCCAAGGCCGCAGGTCTTGCCGGTCAGGCCGCAAGCTCCGAGACCAACGCCATTTCCGAAGGTCAACAGGCGGCAAGCGAGGCTGCACAGCCCATGCCCCAGTCTGCACTGCCGGGCACAAGGCCTACGGTACGTCGCACCTACACGAACCCTGCTGTTGCTGCTGCCGCAAGACGCGCCCAGCAGGCAGGCCCGAAGCTCGGTCGCAATGACCCCTGCTGGTGCGGTTCCGGCCTCAAGTACAAGAAGTGCCACGGCAAAGACGCGGAATAGTCCTGCGGGTTACCAGGCTGTAGAGGCGTGAGGAATGTGGAATGGGTTATGAGTTGTGAGTTATCAGTATATAATTTGGCGCCAAAGGCGCGATTATAAGAACTCACCACTCATAACTCACAACTGAAAACTATAACCAAAATCTATCTTTCCGATTAAAACAATATATTTGACATGGGGCTCCTATAAAAGGTATATTACCTTATGAAAAGCGCCACATGGTGGCAAAGGGGGTCAATATGACTGAATACGTTGGTTTTTGGAAAAGGGTCGTGGCAACCCTCATTGACAGCGTCTTGATAATGGTTATCACCCTGCCGCCACTCCTTGCCATTTACGGCATGGCCTACCTGGAAAACGGCGAGACTTTCCAGGGCCCGGCGGATATCATTTTTTCGTACCTTTTGCCCATGGTCCTTGTCATCTTGTTCTGGGCCAAAAAACAGGCCACCCCCGGCAAGATGGCGGTATCCGCTAAAATCGTAGATGCCAAGACTGGCGGAAAGCCCTCCACAAAGCAGTGCGTCGGTCGATATTTCGCCTATTTCCTTTCGTTCATCCCGATTGGACTCGGGTTCTTGTGGGTGGCGTTTGACTCCAAGAAACAATCCTGGCACGACAAGCTCGCCGGAACCGTTGTGGTGAAGACTAAATAACGAAAACGAAATGTATTTTCAAAAAAGCAGGTATACTTATGTTTATAAAAACATCGTACAAATTCATCACCGCCATAGCGTTCCTCTCTCTTGTCGCTTGCGGCGACGATTCCTCCAGCATCAACGGGCCCGAGCCCGGCTCCTCTGAGCAAGGGGTCATTTCCAGCTCTTCGGAATCCACACCGGAAAGCTCCGCGGCGGCAGAAACCGACCCTGCAAAGATGTTCAATGTGCGGGTCCCAAACCAGGAATCCTATGTCTGCGAATCCCCGATAATGGAAACCAGCGAAACGATTGCAGAACATGATATTATCTGCACCTTCAAGCACGACAAGCTGGACGGGTTCATCTATATGCAGGGTACTCCCACTTCTTGCTCAGGATTCATGCAAATGTTCCCCGTTATAGAAAATCCTAAAATCCAACTTTATGTGAACGGTGCTGAAGCCAAGGTATCAGAGACCGCCTATGATTGGGGTGGAAACCATCACGTGGACGAAATTTCCTTTGTATATGACGGAAAGAAATACGCTTACAACCACTCTTCTATGGGGTTCGGCTGGTGGCCCTGCCAGGAAATGGACTGCATGAAGGTCTATTCCGCCAACGGGGAACTTATCGAAGATGGCTGCGGCCTTGACCGCACTATCCCCATTGTCTGTAACGTGGTAGATAAAGACGGAAAGTTCGGCACCTTCGAAGACAATTTCAAGGTCTGCAATGGCGATGAACGCCTAATAGGCGAAACACAACCGGACGATGAGTAAACCTTTTCCACGAGGTTCAATCATGAAAACGAAAATTTTTTTCTATGCTGCCCTGTCTGTTGTTCTCGGGGCATGCTCCAATAGCAGTTCAACGGGCCCCGATGAAGACGAACAGGAAGAGACCAATGTCTCCTTTGTCCAGAACGATGACGAATGGCTCGGGTTTTACAAGACCGATGGCTATAAGGCCTTCCTCCAGATGGCCTACAAGTCCGAAGCGGAAATCGGTGCCAGCAACCTGGTAAAGTTCATCATCACCGATTTCGACACTGACAGTGCCGAAGTCCATTTCATGAACACGGCAAGGCACCAGCTGCATTACGAATTTGCCCGCGATATCTTGAAGGATTCCAGATCCCGTACCGAATACGAGAAGGAAACCTACCTGAGCCCGCAAAAGAACACTGCCGCAGGAACACTAGTCTATTACCCCACCATCGATTCCCTGATCGGGCTTACGTTTTTCCCGACAGACCTGATTACTCCTGAGCAGGTAGAAAAGGTGTACACCCTTATCCAGGATCGCATGCTGTTCCTGAACAAGAAATCAGATAAGAACCGACTGTTCTACATGCCGGCCGGAAGTGATGCCGAAAAAGCCGCCGCCGACTATAGGAAAGTCTTCGACGCAAGAGACGTGCTCGTGTACACACACGCAGAACTGTTTGGGAATATCCCTTTCCAGATCATGAACAAGGGCACGGCCTACGGCACTCTCCGTAAGCTCACTGCCAAGGAGTTGGATACGGCCATCGTTTCCATGCACGACATCTTGATTCTGGAAACCCTCCCGGCAGAAATCCCGCTGGTGGCGGCCTCCATCAGCAAGGATGCCCAGACCTCCCTTTCCCACGTGAACCTGGCCGCCAAGGCCCGCAAGACTCCGAACATCGCCTTCAACGGCAACGCCCTTCCCGATTCGCTGCTCGCGCTCTGCGGCAAGTTAGTGAAACTGGAGGCAACCTCGGATTCCTACACTATCCAGGAAACGACCGTAGACGAGGCCAAGGATTTCTGGAACAAGAATGCCCGCAAGGAGATGAAACTTACCTACGACCTGTCCGATTCCGGCCTCGTGGACTTCAAGGACATGAGTTTTAGCTCGGCAAAATCCGTAGGCGTGAAGGTGGCAAACCTGGCGGAACTCCACAAGGTGATCCCCGACAACTCTCCCGACGGATTCGGCGTGCCATTCTACCATTACAGCAATTTCTTGAATTATACCACTGTTAACAAGGAGATGTGCGAAGAGTCGTTCCTGGACTGCAAACTGGAAAGCCGTTCTGTCGCCATCTGCAAGCAGGTCCATAACATCTGCACCGAGACCGCCAAAGAAGGTACCTCCCTCCGCAACTACATCTCGACCATCATCAAGCGCGATGACTTTACCGTCGATGCCCGCCTGCGGGAGGCCACCCTCGACAATATCATCTACATCTTCAAGCATTCCCCTGTAGAAAAGTCTTTCGGCGAGGCCCTTGACGCCAAGGTGTTCGGCATGTTCGGCGATGCCAGCGTCCGCCTACGTTCCAGCACCAATTCCGAAGACCTGGCGGACTTCAACGGTGCCGGACTCTACGAATCCTACAAGGCGACCCGTAAGCCCGGCGATTACCCCTCCGACGAAATTCCGAAGGTGTGGGCGTCGGTGTGGACCTACAAGGCCTTCGAAGAACGCACCCTGTGGAATATCGACCACATGTCGGTGCAGATGGCGGTGGCCGTCCACAAGGGATTCCCCGATGAACTGGCCAACGGCGTCATCATCACGCAGAACATCGCCGACCTGTCGGTGGCGGGAATCTACGTGAACATGCAGGTGGGCGAACTATCCATCACCAACCCCGAAGGGGGCGAACGCCCAGAGAAACTCTCCATCATACCTTCGGCAAACGGCGTCCAGAGCGTCATCACGCAGTACTCCACCCTCTCGCCCAACAGTTCCATCCTTACCGAAAAGGAAACCCTGGAACTCTACCGCCTGGTCATGAAGGCGCAGTACTACTTCGCGGAACTGTACAAGAAAAATCCGGACAGTTTTGCCCTGGACCTTGAATTCAAGCTGATGAAGGACGGTTCTGGCCGCAAGCTGTTCCTGAAGCAGATCCGGCCCTACATTATGTAGGGAATCCTTTCCCGAAACAGATTCATGCAGGTTCAGGATGGGCCTGCATTTTTTATATTTGTTCCCGTTCATTTTTCACTTTCGAAGGGAATAATGTTACAGGGAATTCTTGCGTTTGAATGGTTTGGGCTTTCTGGAAACGCGTGGTTCACCATAGTCGTCGTGCTTTTGCTTTTTGCAGCTATGATCTTTTCAAAGCTGCGTGTAGATATCATTTTCCTTTTGGGAATGTGCGCCCTCTACCTCAGTGGCGTCCTTGACCTAAAAACCGCATTCGGCGGTTTCAGTTCTGCCTCCGTCATTATCGTCGCCGTGCTTTACGCCGTTATCGCCGGCCTCAACTACACGGGCGTGCTGAACTGGGTCGTGAAGCACATGATGGGCTCCCCAAAAACCGTTTCCCGCGCTATTCTTCGCACCATGTTCCCCGTGGCGCTCTTGAGTTCGTTCCTCACCAACACCACAGTGGTAGCACTCTTTATTGACGTCATAAAAATCTGGTCCAAAAAACTAGGCATATCGCCTTCAAAACTTTTGATTCCCCTTAGCTACGCCTCTGGACTGGGCGGTGCCTGCACCTTGCTCGGCACATCCACGAACCTTATCATTTCAGGACTCTACACAGACAGGACAGGAGCCCAGATGGGAATTTTCACTCCCACCCTCGTCGGACTTTTTTGCCTTGTGGTAGGAGTTATCTCCATAGTCGCCCTGCAAAAACTGCTCCCCACTCGAGTGTCCCCCTTGAGCAACGGCGGCGACGAAGACCTGACCCTGGAACTCCATGTTCCCTCCAGACACAGGCTTGTCGGCATGTCCCTGCAGGAGATTTACGAACAGAACCCCAATGGATTCGAAAAGAACAAGAACTCCATTTTGGCCATACGCCGTTTTGACAACGAGGTGGAGGTCGCCACTCCCGAAACCTACATCATGGGTTCCGACAACATCATTGTTTCGGGCAAGGCAGAACAGCTCCAGTGGATTTGCGAGCACCTAAATCTTAAGAACGACCACCTGAAGGGTTACCTGGAGAACGCCGTAAACAGCAGGACCTGCGGCAAAAAGACGGTCCTCGCCTCGCTTATCATGCTCGCCATGGTCCTGCTATCGGCATTCAACGTATTGCCCCTGCTTTCGTCTTGCATGCTTGCCGCCATCGCCATGGTCGTCACCCGCTGTTGCACCAGCACCCAGGCGGCAAACTCCATCAACTGGAACATCCTCATCGTGTTCTCGGGCAGCATCTGCCTGGGCAAGGCCCTGGAATCTACGGGGGTGGCCCAGCTGATTGCAAACAACCTTCTGAATATCTGCGGAAGCAACCCCTACGTAGCCCTTGTCGCCATCTGCCTTGTTGGCACTTTCATTACCGAATTTATCAGCAATAGCGCCACGGCGGCCATGTTCTGCCCCATTGCCATCAGCGCGGCCACGACCTTGGGCGTAAATCCCCTCACCTTCTGCATCGGCCTGATGATTTCGGTGAACAGCAGCTTTGCCACCCCCATCGGATCCCCTACCCACATGCTGGTCTATGCCGCTGGCGGCTACAAGTTTATGGACTTTACGAAAATCGGACTGCCCATGAATTTTATCATTCTAGCAGCCAACCTGTTCATCACCCCCATCGTATTCCCCATGTATCCTGTATAAGGGGTTGTTCCAAGCCCAACAATTACTACATTTGCCCTAGCTTTCTCAAAGAGGAAACCCATGGAAACATCCTTTGTCATTTTTAACGTCATCGCCCTTATCGTGGTCATCGTGGCCGCATTCCGTATCGGTGCTTCCGTGAGCAAGGCCACGAAAAAAGAAGCCTCCGAAAAGCAGAACAACATCTCTTACGAAGAATGCATGGCCCGTAACGCCAAGAAGTTCAATTACGGCTCTTTCACGGATGCCCGCGACGGCGAAACCTACCGCACCGTAAAAATCGGTGACCAGGTCTGGATGGTGGATAACCTGCGTTTCAAGACCGAAGGCAGCTACGCTCCGAGCAACGAAGAGGCCAACGTGGCCCAGTACGGCAGGCTCTACACCTGGACGGCGGCCCTCGGCATTCCTGCGGAATACGGCGAGCAGACTCCTGCCAAGGACCTGGAAATGTACCACAAGATTCGCGAAGACAATTACCAGGGAATTGCACCCGAAGGCTGGCATATCCCGAGCCTCAAGGAATGGGAACAGCTTTTGAGCAATCTGCCTCCCAAGTCCACCGGCGACGAACTGCGCAGCGCCTGCTTCTGGGGTGTTCCTGGCGAAGATTCCTTCGGGTTCTTTGCCGTGCCTGCGGGTTACCGTTTTGACAACGGCAGCTTCTACCGTTTCAGCCGTCGCGCCCGTTTCTGGTGCAAGGACGAATACGGCAAATCCAACGCCTACCGCCTGAGCATCACCAACAAGACCTTCGATATCGAAGGCGTGTACCGCTCCGACGCTATGTCGGTGCGCTGCATAAAGAACGCCTAAGCGGATATTTTTCCAATTCGACGAACTGCCCTGGCCTAAGCCGGGGCTTTTTCCATTTTTCAACACTTCTTATTTCCGCTATAACTCACAACTCATAACTTAATACTCACAACTCATAACTTAATTCTATCATTTCAATGAAAATTATGTATTTGACTTTATGAATTTAGGAAGGTATATTATGGACATAAGAAACAAAGAACTTAAAAACACAAAGGAGTTTATCATGAAACACGCAATCGCAACATTCATTTTCGTCACTAGCATCGCAGGTTTTGGCGGATTCGCAAACGCACTCCCCATCGCAAACACCACCGGCGCCGACGCTTCCAAGAGTGTTGCATTGGACCAAGGCGCTAACCAGTGGAATCATTTCTCTTCCCAGGACAAGTACTTCCGTGGCGGGAGCGTCGCTCTGGACCAGGGCGCTAACCAGTGGAACCACAGGGGCGATGACGACTGGGGCTGCAACCCTCGCCTCGTGTGATATAAAATTCCGAAAAGGGTCCTCGTCAGGATCATGCGCCCACAACGGGCGCTTTTTTTTGCATATTTACAGCCATGAAAACGGCAAAGCGCTTTTTTAGCCTAGAAGGCATCGACGGTTCCGGCAAGTCCACCCAGATAGACATGCTTATCGACGCCCTCACAAAAGAAGGCTATTCTGTGGTGAAGCTCCGGGAACCCGGCGGCGCAAAGATTTCGGAACGGATCCGGGAAATCTTGCTGGACCCGAGTTTCAAGGGCGTCATGGCCGACAAGACGGAGCTCTTGCTGTACAACGCCGCACGGGCACAGGTCATCGCCGAAATCATCCAGCCAGCCCTCGACGCTGGAAAAATCGTCATCGCCGACCGTTTCGCCTGGAGCACGTTTGCCTACCAGGGGTACGCCCGGGGTCTCGGGGCCGAACAGGTCCAGCGGCTGACGGAACTGACCTGCGACGGCTGCTTTCCGGAACTGACCGTTGTGCTGGACATAGCCGTAGAGCGGGGCCGCGCTCGCACCGCAAGGCGGGGCGAAGCACCCGATCGGCTGGAACAGGAAAAGGCGGACTTTTTCGAACGGGTGCGCAAGGGCTACCTTGCCGCGGCCCGCGACTACCCGGAATGCGTTGCCGCCATTGACGCCGACCGAACACCCGACGAAGTTTTTGCGGATCTGTACAAGCTGGTCAAGGCCAGACTGCAAGGTTAAAGACCGCCAATGTAGCGGCGCTAATCATCGCCAAAGTATTCGATATCGCCGGATTCCTTCTCGAATATGACCCTGTGGGTTATGGTCTTGTAGCCCATGTCGGTCACCGTCTCAAAAACCAAAGTGGTACCGTCGGCAGAAACTTGCCCCGTAGACTTTTCCCCCTCGCTACTCTCGTAGCTAAAGATTCCCGTGGACTCGTCAAAGGTGTAATCATAGGATCCAAGCAGTTCCCCGCTACCATCCAAACAATCTAGGCTTCCATCGGAATAGAACAAAATCTTCTGGCCAGAAACGGTATTTTGCGGAACTTCCTTGTTCTCACAATCTTCCGCCATCATAGAAGCATATTCACCTAAGCCCTGGTATAAGCCATCGTATACGCCATCGTAAATTTCAGACATGGCATTCTTTACTTCCTGACACTGGGCTTCATCCGTAACCTTGTAGATAAACACATCCTTAGCAGCAACCCACCTTCCGTAAATACTCTTGACATCCTTGCTCACTTCCATCGAAGAGGACGATTCTTCTTCGATACTGCTAGAAGATTCCTCCTCCGGCTCCTCGCTAGAGGAACTCTTGCCAAATTTGGACTTGGAGGAGGCAGCGTCGTCCCGAATTTCCTTCTCGTTCATCTCCCCTTCCAGTTCTATTTTTTTCCCGGGTTTCGCATCCACCTTCTTGGTGTACTTTTTCCCCTTGCCGTTCATGAACGAAACCATGTGGGAGCCTTCTTCCTTGAGATTCACCTGAGGTTTGCCATCTTCGTTGGCACCCAGGGCGATGGTCACCTTGCCGGTGGCTTCCCCGATGGCGATGGTCATCGCGCCGCCATCCAAAGCTTCGCCTCCCTTATCGGTCAAGGTGACTACAGTAGGTTCCTTCAAGGCTTCCTTTGTCTTGTCCACAATCTTCTTAGTCAAATTGGACAACATCTCTACATCTTCTCCGGCCATTTCCGACAGTTTTTTCGCATCGTCATAGCCGTCTATAAGAAGGCTTGCGGCCTGGTCCTTTATTTCGTCGGCGGACATGTCCTTGGCTTTGGTGACAAGGGTGAGTGCCTTATCGACTTTCTCTATCCCATCCATGGCATCCGTAACCGCATCGGGCGCGGCCAATTTAAAGATTTCCACTTCGAATTCGGCAGCCTTCTTAGATATTTCCGCCCCGGTCTTTGCCACAGTCTTGTTGATAAACTCCGCCTCGTCAGCAAAAGAAGATTCCGTATTGTAATACATGCGGTTGTATATCTGGAGTGAGACGTCGTCGTAATCCCCGTTATTGAAATTTTTCCACCAGGTCAGGTAATCGGTCTCCCCTCTTTTCTGGTTTTTATCAAGACCATTAAAAAGAATCTCCAGGTCGTTTTTGCTCAACGAACCCGCCACGGCCATGGCCTTTTCGCGGGTCGACTTGCCACAACCCCGCAACGAATACCAGAAATCCTTGAGGGCGTAGGCGACGCCCACCCCATTTTTCTGAAGGGACGGAGTCTCGCTGACCAGGGCCTGCATGCTATCGATACGCGTCCAAGCGGCCTCGTACTGGTCGACCTTGGAGAGCATCTTGGACATCACCTCGGCATACTCTTCGGCTTCTTCCCGGTCCACGCTGTCGGTGAAAAAGCCGTCCTCGCTCGACATAAAGGCAATGGGGGCCACCTGCAGATACTCGGCAAGGTAAGCGAATTCCGCCAAATTGTCCAGGTCGCTCCGCATTTCGGCGGATTCGAGGTATTCCCGCAGGTTCTCGTCCGAAGCTACAGTGCCACCACCTCCACCACCGCCGCAGCCGAAAAGGAGGATTGCCGAAGCGGCGAGGGCCGCCAACATCAAAATCTTTTTGGAATATCTCATAGTCCTAATATATACTCATTCATTCCATAACGCAAATCAACCGTAATCCGCGCCAATTAAAAAACACTTTCTTTGTTAAATTTTATACATTTGTGCAGTAAAATTACCGCTTTGGGCCAGTTTCTCCGACTTCGGGGACCTTGACCCCTGGCTTTATCTATATTTTGAGGCACTATGGCACTTTGCTTAGAAACCGATCAATTGGAAACCGTCCAGCGAATCGTGGGCCTTCATTTCGAGGGTCTCGAGGTCTGGGCATATGGCGCCCGGGTAACGGGCGTGGACCTGACCCCCGACACCCAACTGGAACTGGCAGTCATCACCGACAAGCCCCTTTCCTTCGAGGCCATGACCGCCGTGGAAAAGGCCTTCGCCGAAAGCGGACTCCCCTTCGGAGTTGACGTCATCGACTGGGTCAAACTCCCGGAATCTCTCCAGAAACAGATCAAGAAAGAACACGACGTGGTCCAGGCCGCCCCCGAAAACTAGGCTGTCCCCATCATGAACCGAGTCCTACCCCTCCTTTTTACATTGCTGCTCTCCACTGCCGCCCTCGCCGACGGCGAAATCGACAAGGCCAAGGCCCTCATCAAAGACGGCAAGTGCGCCGAAGCCGTGCCCGAGCTGCAGAAACTTTCCAAGTCCCAGTTCAAGAAACACGCCGGCGCCCAGGCCTCCGTGATGCTTGCGGAATGCTACCTGCGCGAACACAAGCGCGACGAAGCCCTGGGACTTACCTCCAAGTTCCTGGAATACCACGTTTCCTCGGAATACCGGGAACGCATGGAACTGGCAAAAGCCATCGTCACCCTTGAGCAGGGAGGCGTCTACGAGGGCGTCGAGGCCATGCTCCGGATTCTCGCCTACTCCCAGAACCCGGCCGCCAGAGCCCATACCAAAGAGGTGCTCATCAAGACCCTGGCCGCCGACCTGCTGAACGCGGACCAGCTCCAGAACCTGCTGGAAAAATACCCAGCCGACAAGGAAGTCATCGGTTGGATGCAGCTCCAGATCGGTCGCGAATGCCAGAACGCCGGTCGCTACCGCGCCGCCCGCTACTGGTACAAGAAAGTCATTAACGGCGGCAACGCCGAAAGCCTGACCTCCACCGCCCAAAAGGGCCTGGACTCCATGAAGGATGCAGGTTCGGGCAAGCCCACCCTGCTGGTGCTCGCCCCCCTCTCCGGAAGTTTCGCCGTATTCGGTAACGCCGCCGTCCAGGGCGTGTTTTTGGCCCACGAGCAGTCCAAGCTAAAGGACAAGGTGAACATCCGTTTCGCCGACACCCGTGCAGACGCGGCCACCGCCCTCATGCGGACCCAGCAGGCCATCAGCCAGGACAGCGTCATCGCCATCGTGGGCCCCATCATGAGCGCACCGGCGGCGACGGTGGCAGCCTGGCTCGGAAGCAATTTCCAGAATATCCCCATGCTGACCCCCACCGCCACCGACGACGGTATCGCAAAGCTCGGCCCCAACATCTTCCAGGTAAACATCACTATGGACAACCTGGCCCAGAGCATCGCCGACTTCGCCACCAAGTGCCTGAACATCCGGGAATTCGCCATCCTGTCGCCACTGGGTGACTACGGCGCCTCCATGTCCCAGAGCTTCACCCAGGCAGTGGACCGCAGGGGCGGAACAATCATCGCCTTCCGGAACTACGAAGAGGGCAGGCCCGACTACAAGACGGAATTCGACCTTTTGCGCGATGTCCGCTTCAAGCAGCTGAACCGCCGCCGGAACATCGCCCGCGGAGCCACCGACCTCGACGCCATCAGCCCCAAGGAACGCCGGTTCTACATGCAGGATTCCACCTTCGAGATTCCGGGCATCTTCATCCCCGCCACCAACCCGGGCGACGCGGGCCTCATGGTAGGCCAGGTGGCCTTCAACAAGATTTCGGGCATTAGGCTTGGCACCTCCGGCTGGTATGGCCGCGAGTTCCTGATCCAGGCCAAGAAACTGGCCGACAGCACATTCTTCAGCGTGCCTGCCCTAGACATGAATTCCGAAGCGGAATCCTACAAGAAATTCGCCGAGAGCTTCCAGGAAAAATGGGGCGAAGAGCCCGGCGAAGACAAGGTGAGCGGCCTCAGCTATGACGCCGCAAACATCGTGTTTACGGCCTTTGCCAAAAACCCGAACGACCTGACGGGCACTATCAACAAGACTGCAAACTTCAAGGGGATCTACGGCGACATCACCTTCAGCCGCGGGGTCAACACCAACTCCAAGATTGTCACTGTCCGCAAGGGCAAATTCGAGACCATGGACGGCTGCAAAATCCCGAGCCTTGAAGCCGAAAAGGCCGCCGAAGAAGAAGAAAAGAAAAAGGCCGCCAAGTAGCGGGCCCAAACGGCACGCCCTGGCGAGAAACTGCATGACAGCCCCCGCCAGGGGTGCGTTCAAATATACATCACCGCACTAGGCGGCTTCTTCGTCGTCAAAATCCACCATGGGGCCGTTGATGCTTGCCACCACGAACTCGGCGGATTCCCCGTCGCGGTAGATTTTATACAAACTATCGTCATCCATGATGTCATCCAAAAGGATGCCGCTGGTGGTACTCAGCTCTTCGCGGATGCGGTCCTTGAAAACCTGAAATCCCGGATGCAGGATAGAAAAAGTTATGGCGGATGTCTTATGGAACAAGTTCATAACCGTTACCTCCATAATGGGTTTCTCCCTGCCCTAGAATATACCACTCTACGCGCCGCAAAGCAAGCACCGTAAGGATTTAGTAGGAATTGGGGTATTTTTGCGAATGAGGTGCGCAGCCAAAAAATCGCTATAGCACACATCCTTCAACGCATTGACTGACAAAATGTTACGCAAGAATCCATTTATATTTTGAATGGTTTTGATAACATTTTTTGATTATTCCAACTTGGATTAAAAAATTGACGTCATTTTTTTATATTGAAATATAAAGATGATAGCCAGAAAGTTGAACATCAATGGGATTGTCTTCATGATGTTTCACGTTGTGCTTATCCATTCTAAGGAGGAAATATGAAAGTCGGACATCTTTTTCTATATTTTTTCTTTTTTTTAACAACATTCTCATTCTCGTCAGAAATATGCATTTATGACGCAATGGGAAATTGCATTGAAAAAAAGTCCAATATGTCCTCATTGAAAGACCTTCGAATTCAAAAAGGAATAAAAAAATACTTTGTAGCATCTAGCCTAAAGGAGAATGGATCATATAGTTCTAGCTTCAATGAAATAGCGCCAAAAAAACAAAAAGGAAAAAAGCGTTGGTACGAGGTGGATTGGAATCAAGGAGTAAAACTTTGTCCAGAGAAAAATTTTAATTCTGGAAATGGAACTTGGATAGTTAATGGTTCAGCACATATAGATTCCACGAATTGTGTATATGTAGATGGTTCTCCATATACACGTAGCATTTTGGTTTTGTATTCTCGGAACTTAAGTGATTTAACCGAAGCTGATTCTAGCTGGATTCTCGTAAATCAAGTGATAATAGAACTTACAAAAAACAGTTATAAGATATGGGATGACCATGCCAAAGACTATTATGGTCGCCCTAATAAGGAATCTAAATATAAAATTATTCAATTAAAACAAGATTTGATTGTCGATAAAACAGAATTACGAATAAAGGATGCGCTATGGTTAAAAAATGGGAAATCTCACAATCCACTTGCATTAGACTTTGAATATTATCCCGAAAAAGATTCCATTCTCTTATTAAATTACCCTCTTGAAGTTGACGCTGACATCTATCATTACCTTCAATGGAGATCTGAAAATGATGGGTTAAGGAATATATACACAACTATTCCAAAAGATTCCATTGACACCACAAAAATTTTATACAAACGAAATCGTAGTGATTGGTATGTAGATGTTTTTGATACATCTGCAAATGGATATAGATACCCAATGAAAATGGAATTAAAAGTTCTACAACAGGGTGGGCAACCCTCTATATTTTTTTGGGGAGATAGCGCCAATCCTGTAGAGTTATCAAAATACATGAACACAAAATGCGGCATTGACGAATGGGGCGTTTATCCAGTAAAACAGTACCAACCAAACCAATATAGATTATACGATATCTATGGAAATGCAGAAGAGATATATTTAGAAAACGCCGAAAAAAATTGGGTTACAATTCGATATAATTGCGGTGCATACGATGATACTAACATCGATATAGGAGAAGCCTGCAAATTTATTGGAAAATACAAATGCAGACGAAAATCAGCGAAAAACAACTCTGGCTGGGTTGGTTTTAAAGGTTTGCGCCTCGTCCGTAAACTTGAGTAATGCGTATCCGAGTCTTATTCGTCATGCTGCTTTTTAGCACCTCATTTGTCGTAGGTGCTACGCGATATTTTGACCCCATTTTTGAGGTTTCAAAAACAAGTAATCTCGTCTATGCAAAAGATGCGCCTTTCCTAGCAAAGAAGCACGCTATAACCGCTCTAGTTTCAGGATTAAAGATGGAATCAGAGATTGCACCGACACTCTATTTCTATCAAAACTCAAATGAAACCATCCCTCATGATTTAGAATTTGACTTTTACCAACCTAAAAATGACACACTGAACAATCGCCCGCTAATTATAGTTGTACATGGCGGGGCATTTGTATCTGGAAACAAAGGTGATTCTAATGAACCTATTACTGCATATTGTGATTCTTTAGCCTCACGAGGCTATAATGTGGCAGCATTAAATTATCGGATTGGGCTTGCCATAAAAAAATCTCAACGTAATAAATTGATTATTGACAGTCTAGAAATCAAAAGAGCTATCCAATGGGGCGTTCAAGATATACAGAACGCCATCCAGTATTTCAAAGCAAATGCAGATAGGCATAGGATAGACTCTGGAAAAATTTTTGTTATTGGAAACAGCTCGGGAGCAATACTTGCATTACAATCAGCATGCGAAAGAAATAGTTTATCGCCACAGGCTATTGTTTCTCTATGGGGAGCGTTAATAGATAAGAAACAAATTAAAAATATATCCATTCCATTATTGTTAATACACGGAACTGCTGATAGAATTATTCCCTTTCAAAAAGGCAATATGCTAAATTTGGATTCAGTTAAAGCGAAAAACAGCGACGCCTTTGGATACAAGACCATTGCGACAGCATTTCAATTAGAATTCAACAGCCCAACATTTTACGGAAGCGCCGTCATAGATTCTGTTTTAACTAAGCAGAATGTTGTTCACGACACTTTTTTCGTTGATGGAGAAGATCACGAATTCTATAGGAGTGAACCCTATAGAAACAAAATCTTGGAAAAAATCCTAGAATTTCTTTTCCCGCTAGTTGACGCAACTTCAAAATAAAGAATTAAAAATTCTATTTTTATTTCCATGTTCCTGCGCACCATCACCATAACGCTCCTGCTTGCATCCCTTTCCTTTGCCGAAAGCCTGAGCCTCGCCCTACCCGATTCTCTGGAGAACCTGGTAGAAAAGGCCACAGCCCAAACCATGGCGCTAGACTACAAGGCTGCCCTTAACACGGCGCAGTCCCTCAAGGCAAAGGACGAAGGGGCGGGCTGCGTCATCGAAAGCATTGTGCGGATAAGCATGTACGACGACCTAGGCGACACGGCGGCCCTTTTCAAGGCGGGAGAGAGCTTGGAAAAATGCAAGGCCCAAGGCCTGTGGCAAGGGCTCCAGATGTTCGAGCTGGGCTTTGTGCAAAGCGAGACGGGGCATTCCATCAAGGGCGCCATGAAAACCCGCTCCGCAGCCAAAATGTTCGAAGATTCCAAGGAACTGGACCCCCAGGCATTCTACGCCATCTACGCCTACTACGTGGACCAGAGTTTCAGCTGGCTCCCCTTCAAGTCTGACAACCGGAGCCACTACCTCACGGTGCTGGACAGCGCCTCCAAGGTCTCCAAGCGGTTCTGGCCCCTGTTCCTTGCGCCGCTTATCTGGATGCACTACGACAAGGAAGATTTTGAGACAGGGCTGAAACTTTCGGAACGGGGCCTGAAGAAGGCGCCCTCCCACCCGGTGATGCTCCAGATCAAGGCCGACATGCTCTACCGCCTCAAGCGTTACGACGAGGCCGCAAAGATTTACGAACAGAGTGCCGAAAGTTACCTCAAGCGCACCGGCAAAAGCATCCGCTACTGGTGTTCCGTGCTGAACCTGATCCGCATCTACAACGACAAGGGCGACCAGAAGGCCGCGCAGGCTTGGCGCGACAAGCTGAAGGCGCCCGAATACAAGGCGCTTGAAAAGTGGATGCCCGGTTCCCTCATGGACGACCTGAAAAAGAGGAAACTATTATAGTCATTCTGTAAACTTTCCCCCTACTTATGTAAAAAAGAGCCTGTAAAGAAAATTTTCAGGCTCTTTTTGTTTTGCATCTCCGTTTTATACATATACGGCTTAAAACCAGGAGAAAATATGCATCACAAACAGCCTTTCCATATCGCCTTCTACGTTGACGGTTTCACCCTCAAGAAGGTCAACACCTTTTACCGAAAGTACCACCCCTTCCATTCCACCCTGGATTTTCTGGGAATCAAGAACTGGGCCAGGGACCAGGCCCTGCGCCTTTTCGACCCGCCCAAGAAATACGCCCTGATGGACTGCCACTACTACCACCCCGACAGGGATCCGAAAAGCTATGGCTCCACCAATGACGGTATTTTCAACCTCGAGCGCGAATTGCGTTACGCCGGATTCCAGATTCACTACGCCACACGAGGTCAGGACAACTCACCGAACCTTGCCCTGATAGAAGACGCCCTGACCTTTGCCACCTACAGACACGTAGATGCAGTGATACTCCTCAGCACCCAGGGGCAGTATTCGCCCCTGCCCGACAGGCTCGGCGAAATGGGAATCCCTACGCTACTGTTGGGCTGGAATTTCGCCTTTGAAAGATGCAACCGGTGGGTCCACTGGAAAACGGACAGCCTCTTGCGGGATAATTCGGCCTACTATATTGCCATGGAGCATGTGGCCAACAACAACCCGCCCTCGCTCTATTCGGATATTAGTTTATTCAAAATCAACACGCGTATGCCCAGCAAAAAAGAGACCCGCATTTACGCCCTGGACCAGCTGTTCAAGCGACCGATGAATCGGGTGTCATAAAAGAAAGATCCCCGCCTGCGCGGGGATGACATGCTGAAGTTATGGTTGCCGGAGAGACATATCAGTCCCGTCGACAACCGGGACAAAGATTAAAGCTTGTCGTCCTGCTTCTTCTGCCATTCGCTGCGGAAGATCCAGGTAAGGCGCACACCCAAGAACCATGTGTCACCGATGTTGTCAGTATCGTATTCGCCGCCGTGCCGAACCAGGCCCTCAACAGAAAGCTCGTTATAACGAACACAGCGATAACCGCCGTATGCACCCAATGCAATAGGCCCGAATTCAAGACGGAGTTCCAGTTCAGAGTTGAAGGTAGAGGCGAAAGTGCTGTAGTAGCGGTCTCTCGTAGTCTCAGTAGTTCCGTCGTCTGCGCTAAACCAATCAAAATTGGAAGCAAGGTGGAAGTTAATAAGGTTGAAGCCGAAACCCACCGCAGGAATCAGGTTGATGAAAGTATTTTCGCCAAAGAGCTTCCAACCGAACATCCAGTCCGCACCGTAAGCAAACCAGCGCACATCGTACAGCGGGAAATTCATGGTACTGGAGCCATCCTCAGAAACGGTTTCATAGGTCTTGTCGGGGCGTTCCGATGTCTGGGTAGGCATGAAGTTGATGTCAAACCAGGTGAGGAACTGCTTGTACTGGGCACCGATGTTCACATGCATGCCAAAGTAGTAGTCATCGAAGGTTTCGTACTTCAAGGGCCCGGCATACAATTTTGCACTATCGCCGACAGAACCCACATGGACGCCGTTCATGAAGGCCGTCTTGTTCACATAGTTCTGATACTCCGAGAACATGCCGCGGTAGTCGGCGCCGATAGAAATAAATCCACGAATGTGTTCCTTCTCATAGAAGCCCGATTCGGTATCCGCAAAGGCGCCCGTCGCAAAAGTCATGGCGCACAGCAGGGCAGACCAGAGAAAAGAGGTTATTTTTGTCTTCATAAAAGACTCCCAAAAGGAATTTCTAGGTATATAAAATACATTATGTTTGGCTCCTGCGGTCTATAAAAATTCATAAAATGTTAAAAATCAACACTTTACGCACATTTTTCAGGTCGGTCCTGGGGGCGAGGACGGCCCTTTGGGCGACCACCTGCATGCTCCTGATGGGCTGCTCCCAAGAAAAAGCCCCCGAAAAAACGTCGGCGGACTGCGCCCCCCTCCCCTCCCTGGAGTACAGCAAGAACCTCAAAATCGGCAATTCCTGCGGGGAAAAGGTAGCCGAAATCCGCTCCATCGTAGGGAGCGACACCCTGGTAAAACGGTTCGTCTTGAGGCCGAAGAGCAGCGACCGCGGCACCCTTCCCAAGGGGCTGGAGGGCGCCACCGTCCTGCAGGTCCCGCTGGCCCGTGCGGTGGCGCTGTCGTCGGCACAGGTGGGCTTCATGACGCGACTCGGGCTAGAGAACGCCATCACCGGCGTGGGCGAAGGAAAGTTCATTGCCGACAGTGCGCTCTACGAACGGGTCCAGAAGGGCGAAGTAGCCGAAGTGGGGAGCGGGCCCACCCTTTCTCTGGAAAAGCTCCTGGCCCTGAAACCCGACCTGGTCATGAACTTCGCTACCGGCGGAGCCTACGACGATTACCAGCGGATAGAGGCCCTGGGGCTCCCGCTGATGCTGACTTCGGAGTGGCAAGAGGAACACCCCCTGGCCAAGGCCGAATGGATTAAGTTGTTCGGAATGCTGTTCGGTGTGGACTCCCTCGCCAACGCTGTTTACGAACAAAGTAAAGCAGACTACCTTGCTTCCTTCAACAAATCTGGACTAGAGATTGCTTCGCCTTCGACTCGCAATGACACCCTCTCGTCTCTCGTCTCTCGTCTCTCGTCTAGCAACGGGGGCGTTGCGGGGGTGTCCCCCGCTAGAGGGGGTAGCGAGCAACAACGTGCGAGCGAGGGGGACTCTTCCCCCAACAAATCCGTTCAAGATGACACAATTCCACATTCCACACTTCACACTCCACATTCCACTTGCCCTCGGGTACTTGTAGGCATGAGCTACGGCGGCGTGTGGTACGCACCAGGTGGCAATAGCTATACGGCACAACTGATCCAAGATGCAGGCGGGCGCTACCTGTGGGCAGGCACCGAGGAACGAGAACTCAGGCTTCCGCTGGAGCAGGTCATAGCCCTCGCCGACTCGGTGGACGTGTGGATCAATCCGGGAATGTTCGCCACCGCAGAGGAAATCCTTGGGGCGGAGCCGCGCGTCGCCCGCATCAAGGCCTTTAGGGAAAAACGGGTGTTCCAGAACGACGGCCGCAAGGGGCCGGGCGGCGGAAGCGACTTCTACGAAAGCGCGGTGGCACAGCCCGAAAAGATGCTAAATGATTTCGTCTGGGCGATAGGAGCCTTTAAGGACTCCGAAAAGGCGGACAGCACGGCTCCGGGTTTCCGCTGGTACAGAAATATTTTTAACTTTAACTCACTATGAAACAGCATACGGGTATTGGCGACTGGATTGCGACGTCCTACGAATCGGGAACGCCGTTCTTGCAGCAAGTCCCTAGGGACTGCGCCGACTTTTTGTTACTGAACGCGCAGATTCGCGAATATGATGCCGGCGAGATTATTATCAACGGCGATTCCGAAGGAATGGCTTTTTGCGTGCTGCAGAGCGGCCGCGCCCAGATTTGTGGACAGATTCTGCCCGACGGCCACTACAGCGTGCTGGCCTACATTGAAAGCGGCGGATGCTTCGGCGAAATGTCCATCATTTGTAACGAGCCCACCAGCAATACGGTGATTGCCGCCGAAGACGGCTGCACCGTGCTGATTATTCCCCGCGACGAGTTCGTGGCATTCCTGGAAAAGAACCCGAGCATCATGGTGTACCTGTACAAGGTGGTGGCGGGGCGTCTTCGCGCCAAGAACAAGGCCATCGACGAATTCGAGAGGCTTTCCCTGCTGGCTTCGGGAAGGGTGCTGCCCTTTATCGATTTTGCTCAGACCATGGAAAAGAGCCGCATTACAGGAACCGTCATTTTCGAAAGCGGCGAAGGAAAGGGATTTATCGCCTTCCAGGACGGCCGTATCTGCTGCGCCAAGTGCGGCAAACTGGCGGGGCCGGATGCCTTGGAAAAACTGCTCTCCTGGGGTGACGACACGCTGTTCAAGCTGGATACCCACCTGATGCCGGACACCGTGAACATCAACCAGATGTCCGACACCACGAGCCTCATCCTGGATGCTCTCAGAAATATTGATGAAAAACAAAGTGCCCAGTAAAACGGGCGAACACAGTGCCCGACTCTAGGGCAAAGGAAAAAAGATGAATTACGCAGACGCAGGAGTTTCCCTGGCCAGAGCTGACGAAGCCATGGTCGGTGTGAAGAAATCCGTACGTACTACATTCAACCAAGGCGTTTTGGGCGACGTGGGCAACTTCGGCGGCCTGTTTACGCTGAACCACCTGGGCATGAAGGACCCCGTCCTCGTGAGTTCCGTGGACGGCGTGGGCACCAAGCTCAAGGTCGACATCGAGATGGGCACTCACGAACTGCCGGGTCAGGACATCGTGAACCACTGCTGCGACGACATTTTGGTGCAGGGTGCGCGTCCGCTGTTCTTCTTGGACTATGTGGCTACGGGCCGTCTGGAACCGGGCGTGATGGACAAGCTGGTGGCCGGCATGGCCAAGGCCTGCCGCGAAAACGACCTGGTGCTTATCGGTGGCGAAACTGCCGAAATGCCGGGCTTCTACGGTCCGGGCGACTATGACATCTCCGGTACCATCGTGGGTGTGGTGGAACGCGAAAACATTATCGACGGCAAGAAGATCAAGCCGGGTACCATTATCCTTGGCCTGCCTTCTACGGGCCTGCACACCAACGGTTATTCTCTTGCCCGCAAGGTGCTGTTCGACGTGGCCGGCTACAAGGTGGACACTCTGGTCGACGGAATGGACAAGACCATCGGCGAAGCTCTCGCCATGCCGCACAGGAGCTACTACCCAAGCCTCATCGATCTCTGCAACAAGAAGATTATCCAGGGCCTCGCCCACATTACCGGTTCGGGCTACCAGGGCAATATTCCCCGTATCCTCCCGGACAACGTGGACGTGATTATCGACCGCACCACCTGGGACCCGCCGATGATCTTCAAACTCATCCAGCAGGCCGGCTCCGTGGAAAAAGACGAGATGTACAATACCTTCAACATGGGTATGGGCATGCTCATCTTTATCGACCCCAAGGACAAGGCCGAAGTGGTCGCACACCTGGAAGCCAAGGGCGAGAAGTGGACCCAGATTGGCGAAGTGGTGGCTGGCTCCAAGCAGGTGAAGTTCAGGGACTAATCGTCTGGTGTTAAGCAACAGGCAACTTTAGCCCAATACCTACACTTACAACCTAGAGAAACGCAGTCTAGACTGCGTTTTTCCATTTTCACCTTTGCCGCGTACTATACGAACACCATTTTAAAGGCAGTGGATAATTTGTCCAAAATCAAACAAGGAACTGATGCCAGGGAAAACAGCAGGTAATTCCAGTGAAAGTCAAAATTCTATTCGTGTGTCACGGGAACATTTGCCGAAGCCCCATGGCCGAATTCGTGATGAAAAAGATGGTACGGGATTTGCAAGCCAAAGCTCAACAAGGCGCGATTCCACTGAGACCCACAATTGACTTTGAAATAGCAAGTGCCGCCACCAGCACCGAAGAAATCGGGAATCCGGTTTACCCACCGGCACGGCGCATGCTCGCCTCCCACGGTATCGACTGCAGCGGGAAAACGGCACGACAAATGACCATGCGTGACTACGAATATTACGACTACATCGTACTCATGGACCGCAACAACCTGCGTAACCTGCGCTGGATTCTGAGCGCCGATGCATACGCCCGCGAAACAAGCGACACGGCCAGCTCTAGCGAAAAACGCAAGGTGTCATTTCTAATGGACTGGATCGGCAAAAGCCGCGACGTGGCAGACCCCTGGTACACCGGAGATTTTCAGGCTACCTGGGACGATGTAAACGAAGGCTGCAAAGCCATGCTTTCGAAAATTCAAACACAAAACAGCCCGTAAAAAAAGCACCCCGACCAAGGAGCGCTTTTAAACTTGCCGATAGTAACGGTTGATTACTTCTTCGCCTTGCAGGCCGTGTAGGTATCCGGATTAGTTTCTAGATAACTCTTTACCAAGGCACCAGACTCGGTAAATGTGAGAGCATCCACTGTAGCATCCTGAGCAAATGCGGCTGTACCTTCGTTTATCTTAGAAGCCGACCAGTTGGCAGAGGACAGCTTATTCTCGTTCATCCAATCTTGCCACTGCTGGTTCTTGTCAAGGTTAGGAGTCCCCTTTCCATCGGAATTTCCAGTTCCCCATTCGCTCACGAATACTGAAAGACCTGCTGCCATAGCCCTATCCGCATTACGCATTTGCGAACTGCCATGAGAATTTGCATAGTAATGGAATGTATAGGCCACATTATTTTTAGGATCTTCTACCTCTTTGCCTATCGCAACACTTGGGGTTTGGTCCCAATTGGGATTTCCAACCAAAATAAGGTTATCAGAATACTGACGGATTACGGCAACAACCTCATCAGCATAACTTTTAACTTCACTCCAAGATTGATGTTCGGGTTCATTAAAAACTTCAAAAATCACGTTATTGTAGGCTCCATATTTTTCTGCCATTTCAGCAAAAAATTGCTTCGCCTCTTCTAGTTGGTTTGTAGCCGTATGAGAATGCCAGTCGATAATCACATAGATATCATTTTTGATGGCAGCATCCACCGACTGCTTAATCAGATCCCGCTGAGCATCGGGATCATTGATGAATCCAGAAATTCCGCCCCAATTCTCGGTAGTACCAATAGCGAGACGTATGATTTCAACCTTCATATCACGGACCATGGAGCTGATGCCCACATCACTATAAAACATTGTAGCGGCACCCAAAAGGCTCCAGTACATGCTCATACCACGGACCTGAACCTCTTTACCTGCGGCGATTCCCTGGCAAGAGCCGTAGATACGCCCAACCCCATTTACCTGCCCCGCCAAAAGCTCGCCATACTGGCTTACCGGTCCTACCCTTTCGGCAAGTGAACGGTCAGTCTCCTTCTGGCTGACTTCTGTAATGTTTTCACCGTCGCACCCCAAAAGCAGGAATGCACCGAGGGATAATGCACCGATTAACTGGAAAATCCTCATATTTTACTCCATTTGTAAGCCATTGGACATAAAATTAAACTTTTTCCCCAAAAAAGATAAATCTGCCCAAACCTTTTCTGTTTACAAGCGTCTACAAAAAAATTGCACTTTTCTGAACCGCTTTTCGCTCCATTTATCTATGTTTAGGTTACTATGAAGAAGAAACACCTTTTGCTTATCGCCCTCGGCCTGGCAGCCAGTGTCCAGGCTCAAAATGCACCCGCCAGCGCTGCAGCCACACCGGCAGCACAACCAGCACCCGCAGTGGCCCCCGCTCCCGCTCCTGCGACCGCGCCCGTAGCTGAGCCCGCTCCTGCGGCAGCTCCTACCGATTCTGTCGCCGTAGCCGAACCTGCTCCCGCAGTGGACTCCACAGTGGCCGACTCTACCGCGGCACCTGCTGCTGACCAGGTTGCCACCGATAGCACTGCGGCACCGGCACCTGCTGATTCTGCAGTTGCCGTAGCCGAACCCGCGCCCGCTGCCGACTCTACGGCAACCGAACCTGCTCCCGCTGCTCCTGCTGATTCTGCGGTGGCAGCTCCTGAACAGGTGGCCATGGTCGATAGTGCGAAGGCCGTTACGGACTCCGTCGCTACGGATACCTCCAAGGTTGCAAAGGCTCCTGTAAACAAGCTGGGCGATATCCTCCACGGCAACGCTTACAACACCGTCGGGAACGAGGCAGCAGCCTCCACCATCGGCGGGAATGTCGGATTACCCCACTTCATGTTCGGCTCTAAGCTGGCCTACTTCGACCCCATTGAACAACAGGGCGTCGTTGCCTTTGGCGACAGCTGGACCTATTTCCTTTCCTTCGATAATAATGACGATGCCGATCTGGGCCTCCTGACTGCAGGTATCGCCTTCCAGAAGTTCGGCGCATCCCTGGATTATTCCCTGGGTAAAGCCTGGCGCTGGACCGACCACGCCGACGGCACCGACGAAACCGAAAGATCCTCCACAGCAGGCTCTGTTGTAGGGGCCAACTTCTCCCTGAACCTCGGTTCTTTCGATATCTTGCTGAGCGGACATTATGCAACTCCCTACGGCAACCATTTCCTCAATCAGACCGACTCCGAAATCGAAGACGATGCCTGGGCCGCACAAGGCTATCTGGGTGTTTCCTACAGCGGAGATGTCTATTACTGGACCTTGGGTGTCGAAGGCGTTCGTAACGAATACAAGCACAAGACCAGCGTCTCTGAAATCCAAGTGAAAAACGGCAAGAACTACTTGGTCACCACCAAGACTACCTTGTCCGACACTTTGGCCAGTGTCGCGATTGTCCCGATGTTTACTCTGGGTGCCGCGGTCCTCAGTTCCGAAAATGCCAACGTGTATTTGGGCTTGAATACCTTCGTGCCCATGTGCAACTACGATGAAATCGAAGGCATCAGCGACAAGCATCAAGAAGCCCAGATAGTCTTCGAACCCAATATCCTGGGCGAAGTCCAACTCAGCAAGTACTTCATGGCATTCGGTGGCGCAAAATACACCTGGACAGCAGCAGAATACAACAACAACGAACTTGGTGACGAAAAGACAAAGGAAGTTTCTACCGTTACCAATGGAACCACTGTGAACCTGGGTGCCCGTTTCGATTACGGTCCTGCCGCTATAGAACTCGCTTTTACAAAGCAATTCCTGGCAAATCCCTTCTCCGGCTTTGCTGAAAAAGATGCCATCGTGACAAGCCTCGGTGCATTCATCTTCTTCTAGTCTTCATCCCCTCCTTGATAAGAAGTCCCGCAGGCTTAAACCTGCGGGACTTTCTTTTTCCAAAACTCCATCACGGAATCTGACCGCGACATGTCATCACGGGTTTATCCCGTGATCAATTTCTTGAAACTAGACTAATAAAACTAGTAGTTAATCGCTATGTAGAAACTACCTGCACCAAAGCGGCGGTCAAAGCTTTCGAAACCGTCCCACAGGGCATCCCAGGCAAAACCGATTTCCAGCTGGGTGGCGGAATTCCTGAACATGATAATGCCCAATTCTGCACCAGCGGCAAGACCGATGGCGAAACCTTCGTCGCTGTCATTATAGTGACCATCCGTCTGGATACCTAGGCCAGCACCAAGACCGACGTAGGGCGTAATGTTCCCTGTACTTACAAAATAGCGGCCGCCAATCAAGAAGGTTTCGTGCCATTCCCATTCAGAGCCAAAGGAAATGTTCATGTTGTTGATAATGGTAATAGCCGCATGGGGCACCACCTCAAAAATACGGCCATAATGAAACACGAAGGCCTGCTCCCAGGACATTTCCACATCTTCGCCTTCGTGACATTCACCGCTGTTTCTATACTGCTCGCAGTCTTCCTGCTCAAAGTCATAGTTGTGCCACATGGCCATACCAAGACCGTAGCTCACATAGTTGCGGGTAGGGCGCTTGTGCGCAAAGTTATCGTTGGGATCTTCGCTGCTATGGCGCTCGACAGGAACAACATAAACCACTTCGGGGCCGTCCTGGTAGCCCGCCTCCGGAGCATACGCTGCCGACTCGGGAGCGTTTCCGGTATCGAGGTTTGCAAGAGCTGCCTTTACGGCATCGTCGATGGCCACGTCCAGGTCATCGACGGTGGGCGTCTTCTGGCGTCCAGAGCCCACTACCGTACCGTTCTTAATCTGTTCAACAACGACGACAATGGACGAACCCATGGTACTGAGGGTGGTGCGAATCTGGATATCTGCCGAAGATTCCACTGGAGTGTTCCCCGTCTGTGCCACGGCAGAACGCAAGATGGACATAACCACCTGCGGGGCGTCGGTAGAGAACTCCGCGCCAGCAGGTTCTAGAACCTGGACGTTTTCGGCAAGGGCCATTGCCGCCATCGCAAATATTGCCGTAAAAAATTTTTTCATAGGGAATCCTTTGCTTTTCAAAAATGAAATATAAAAAAAGCCCGGTATTGCCGGACTTTTCAAAAACGGTCGATACTACTTATCTGCGGAGACCTGCGGACTCGAACACCGCCTCGTTCTGCGGGTTGGGCAGCGCCACCGCCGTAATCCAGTTGAATTCGGCAATGCCGGCAAGACCCACGCGGGCGCAAAGCTGGTCGCGAGCCACGTTGTAGGCGTTCAGAATCTGGACCTTCTCGGAATCTTCGGCCTTATCGATCTTTTCGGACCATGTAACGCCCAGTTCCACCAGGGCGGCGCTGGCCTTGACATACTGCTTGGCCTTGGTAGAATCGATGACAGGGCTGCTAGGAGACTGGAATTCATCCACCTTGACGATTGGGGCCGACTTTTCGGCGGCCACCTTGGCCTGGATGACTTCGGGAGTCACCTTTTCTTCTTGGTTACAGGCAACAAAAAAAGAGGCGGTAGCCAGAACTAAAATCGCTAGAATTTTTTTCGACATACGCGCCTCTTTTTTTTGTAATAGCGGTTCAGGGATTTGAACCCCGGACCAATGGATTATGATTCCAGTGCTCTACCGCTGAGCTAAACCGCCATTTTGAACCAAATTTAGAAAGAAATTATAAAAATTCAAGGCATTAACGCAAATAAACTGCCGTTTCTACGAAATTTTCGCCAATTTCTATGGCCATCCACTCGGGGGCAGAGCTCTTGAGGATAAAGTTTGGGGCATAAGAGTCTATCTGCATCTGGGTGGAAGGGGCCACGTGGACCTTCTGCCGGCCCATGTCCAGCTCGAAATGGGAATGGTAGTGGCCACAGAAGATATGTGTCAGATTCTGGATTTCGGCAAAGACCGCTTGCACCTCTTCCTTGTTCTTTAAAGAATACTTGGAATCCATGAACCGGTGACCGCAGAAGCAGGGCGGATGGTGCATAAACAGGAAAATTTCGCCCTGAACCTTGGCGGCTTCTACCTTTAACCAGTCCAGCTGGTCCCTGGAGACTGTTCCGCAGGCACTGTCCAGGAAAAACAGCGTACGGCCTGCAATTTCATGCTTGAAATAGCATTTTCCATTGTGAATCTTGCCCTGCAGGTCGAAAATTTCCGCCATGGTGTCAAGACGGTCGTGGTTTCCGGGAATGACCAGCACGGGAACCTTAAGGTCCTTCACCTGTTCAAAGACAAAACGGTAAGCGCCGGGCTCCCCGTCTTCGTTGGCCAGGTCACCGGACAAGACCAGCAGGTCGATATCTTCCATGGACTTGGAGCGGAGGGCCTTCTGAAAATTGGCACGCACATCAATCCCCTGCACGAGGTTCTCGTCCTCGCCTATGTGGAGATCCGATATCTGCCCTATCTTCAACAACTTACAACCCATTCTGGAAAAAATATAGTCTTTAGTGCGCGTTAATGGTATATACTTTTCATTTATTCACTTTCAAATGTGATTAAAATCATTTTTGGCACCTGTTTTGAACGCGCCTTCGTGATTTTTCTGTCAACAGAAGTTGAAAATTTTCTTTCAACAGCAATCAACATTGAAAAAAGTGAACTATTTTTCAATTTTCAACATCCTCAATAATCCATGTGAATATCGTATCTCGTTGAGGATTAAAAATTAGTACCTACCATTCAACATTTCTTTCCACAATTCACAACATCAGTATAAATATCTTTATATATAAATAAATAGATTATACTGATATAGATGTGGAGTTATGCCTTCTCCTTAGGTTGGGCTGCAGGTGTAGAAGGAATGCCCATCTGGCAGTTGCCCTGGAACATGGCACCTTCCTGGATAATGAGTTGCTTGGTCTTGATGTTGCCTACAAATTGAGAGGTGCTTTCAAGAATCATCTTTTCGGAGCAGTCTATGTTTCCCTTGATGGAGCCTGCAATCACGGCAGACTTGGTTTTGATTTCGCCTTCGATGTGGCCGCTCTTTTCGATAATGAGTTCGCCATCGATGCTGATGCTTCCGTTAACTACACCTGCCACGCGGACATCGCTCTTGCCGATGATGTCGCCCTTGATGGTAATGGTGTTGCTAATTTGGGTGATTTCTTGTTCTTTTCCTGGCATGTTTTTTCTCCAATGAATTAAAATTTTTAGTCTATGAAATCTGACGGATTCAAATTGATTCCGTCTTTTGTAATTTCAAAATGCAAGTGGGCGCCGCTGGTATTGCCGGTGCTCCCGACTGTACCGATAATGTCGCCCTTGCTTATGGTATAACCCTTTCTCACGTTGATTGTTTTCAGGTGAGAATAGCTCGACCTGTAGCCGTTCTGGTGGTCAATGACAATGGTGTTTCCCAGTTCATCTTTTTGGCCTGCAAAGACCACGTTGCCAGCTCCCGATGCGAATACCGGGTTTCCAGCCTGTGCCGAAATATCTATGCCAAGATGGTTTTCTTCTTCGGAAAACTTCTTGCTTTCAATTCCTACGGCAGGCAGAACACTGGGGATGTGTTCCAGCTTGATTTTTTCGGACATGGGCTGCCAGCCGTGGATACCTTCGTAGTCCACCTGGATTTTTTCAACGGGCGTATGGGCGAACTTGTTCTTGTCGATAATGCTGTTGATTTTTGCAGAATCGTTTTCCAAAAAAGTCTCGAAGATGTTCTGGATGCGTTCTTCCAAAATCCACAGGGAATCCAGGCGGGAGAACATTTCTTCGTAGTTGTTGTCTTTCTTGACCAGCTGGGCGTTGGTCACCCGCATTTTTTCGTAGCTTGCCACGATGCGGTTGATTTTCCCGAGATGGTAGATGAACAGTCCCAATACGAGAATGAACACGACCAGGGAAATCTTGATAAAGGCGAACCACCAGGTGCGAACCTTGAACTTTCTCACCTTCTCGGAATCTTCCGGGATTATCTGTATGGTGTAGTACTTGCCTTTCATAAAGTTCCCTAGGCGTTTTCCATGAGTTGCTGGATACGGTTCAGGTCGTCCATGGAATAATAGTTAATTACGATGGTTCCCTTGGCTTCGGAACCTGCGCTGGGGTTGATTGCCACCTTGGTGCCGAAATAGGTTTCCAGCTTGGACTCGAATTGTTTCATGTCGGCACTGAGTTCCGGCTTCGGTTTTGGCGGATTTGCAGATGCCGCAGGACTTGCTGCAGGCTTTTCATTATTTTCTTTTTCTTGCTTTTCAGCTTTAGTCGGGTCAATTTCTTCGCCTCTGGAAATTGCCTCGATTTGGCGGACGTTCAGGCCTTCGTCGATGATTCTTTTTGCAAGGGTTTCTACGTCGGCAATCTTGTCGCTACAGAGGGCGCGGGCCGCTCCGGAGGAGAGCTTGCCTTCTTGAATCCAGTACTGCACCTGATCTGGGAGTTTCAGCAGGCGAAGCGCGTTGGTGATGGCGGAACGGGACTTGCCTACCGCCTTTGCCAGGTCTTCGTGAGTGTAGTCGTGGTTGTCGATGAGCTGCTGGTAGGACTGCGCCGTCTCGATGGGGTTCAGGTCCACGCGCTGGATATTTTCGATAAGAGCCCATTCGGCCATGGCCTTGTCGCCCACGTCGCCGAACACCTGGGCTTTGATGGTCTTGAGGCCTGCAAGCCGGCTTGCGCGGGTACGGCGTTCACCGCTGATAATCTGGTAGCGACCGTTTACGCTCCGCACGTTGATGGGAGTCAGAAGCCCGTGGGTTTTGATGGTTTCGGCCAGTTCCGAAAGTTCGTCGTCGCTGAAAAACTTGCGGGGCTGGAACGGGTTCGGGTCGATAAGGTCCAGCTGGATTTCTACGACCTGCTGGCCATTGTAAGGTTCGCCCTGGGGGGCGTTGGCAGAAAAATTCTTATTAGCGTCATGGTCCTTGAGAATGTCAGAAAGACCGCGTCCAAGTGCAAAAGATTTCTTTCCCATTTTAGGTATTAGGTGGTAGAGGTTGGGGGTTAAGGTCTAGGATCTAGGGGTTAGGATCTTGGGAAGTGTGAGGTGTGGAATGTGAGGTGTGTACTCATAACTCAATACTCATCACTCACAACTCATAACTCAGAACTACTTCCCCTTGTTCAGGATTTCCTCGGCGAGTTTCATGTAGGACTGGGAACCGGGGCTCCGCACGTCGTACAAGATGACCGGCTTTCCGTGGGAGGGCGCCTCGCTGAGGCGCACGTTACGCGGGATGACCGTCTGGAAAACGGTGTCGGCCAGGTTCTCGCGAACTTCGTCGGCCACCTGCTTCGAGAGGTTGTTGTTGGCGAACATGGTGAGGAGCGCCCCTTCGATTTTCAGGTTTCCGTTCAGGTTTTTCTGGACTTCGCGGATGGTGTTGAATAGCTCCGTCACGCCGTGGAGGGCGTAGTATTCGCACTGGATGGGAATCAGCACACTTTTTGCGGCGGTGAGCACGTTGATGGTGAGCAGGTTCAGGCTCGGGGGCGCGTCGATGATGATGAATTCGAAGGCCTGGTCCAGAACTTTCATGACACGTTCCAGACGGTGTTCGCGGCTCATGGCGTTCACCAGCTCGATTTCCATGACGGCAAGGTCCGGCCCAGAAGTGATGATCTTCAAGAAGTCGAGCCTCGTGTCCATGATGGCGGGCTTGATGTTTTCGTAGGTGACATTGTCCGGATTTTCGGCCAGCTCCAGCACCTCGTGGATGTCCATCTCCTGGGATTCGTTATAGCCGAAACCCTGGGACGCGTTCCCCTGGGGGTCCATGTCGATAAGGAGAGTCTTTTTCTCCAGGGCGGCAAAACTGGCAGCCAGGTTCACGGCGGTAGTGGTCTTGCCCACGCCGCCTTTCTGGTTGCATATCGCTATCACTTTACTCATTCGTTACCTCGAGTGACTAAGGCGTAAACTTGTTCTTCGTTAGGTAGTGTGTATTTGTGCAGTATAATTGCAGAATCGCTTTCCAGCTGGGCTACGTTGTTGTAGCTCTTGAGGGTGAGGAACATGCCACCCTTCTTGAGGGCGGGCCTCGCGCGTTCCCAGTCGTTTTCGAAAGTGGAAAGGGCCCGGCAGCTGATAAAATCCAGGTCGGTTAGGCCAGAAGTCTCGAAACGCTTGCCCACCACGGTCAGGTTCTCGAGGCCCAGTTTTTCTTTGGCCATCTGCATGAACTGCACCCGCATGTTCCGGGGTTCTACGGCATAGAACTGGACTTGGGGCATTACGATGGCAAGGGGGAAAACCGGACAGCCAGCGCCGGCACCCATGTCGGCCCATTTATAGGTGTGGGGTATGAGGTCGCTCCCTTCGGTCGCTTTGAGGTATGGGTGGGTCGAGGTTGTGGTCTTTTGTGCGTGACTCGTCATCCCCGCGAAGGCGGGGATCTCCTTGCATTCCCTTACTATATATACATAGGCCACTAGAGAATCCGCGATGTGCCTGCTTAAAAACTTTTCGGAATCCTTTGCCGAAATCAGGTTGCCGAACTGCTTGGTCTCTACCACCAGGTCGGCGTAGTCGTACAGCTTGCCGAGAGTTTCTCCAGGCAATTCGACACCATTTTCCTTTAGGAATTGGTTCAAGAGATTCTGCTGTTCAATGTTGTTTCTATAACTCAAAAGACCCTGATTCGTTATTCCCGCGGGTCCTATCGGCCTTTGGCCTCCAGGATGACAGGAAATATCCTATTGCTCCACGTGAAACATTATATTAGTCAACAATTTAGCATTACTAAATCACAATCACAACGAAAAATGGGCCTTGAACCCTTATTTTTTAAAAATATCCGTGAATAAATTTTTGATAAATGTGAATTTTTTGTGGATAAAAAATGTTTCACGTGAAACGTCCGCAGGGCGAGTGCAGTGAAAATACATTTATGCTTTTTCATTGCCGAGCCCCAGGATGTTGCGATTGCTTCCTTACTGTTCAGTTTTCTGTTGCAATCGCCAACACGCACAAATACTTCTGAGTTTCCAGATGTCATCCCGGCGGATGCCGGGATAGCACGAAGGGTCAAGAAGTTGACCTTGGCACTAGGCCGGGGTGACATGCCCCAAACCATACATGCCACATTTCACACTTCACATCTCAAGCGGATCCTCGTGATTCTATCGCTGCGCTCCAGAATGACAGCGAGGATGACAACGTTTATGACCACGCCACGAACCTCACATTCCACACTCCACACTTCCCGAGGCTCGAGCCTCATACCTCAAAGGGAGCCTTTGGCGACCGAGCTCACCCCTCAGAGCGAAGCGACCCCTAACATCCGCGTTAGGGACAGTGACCCGTAGGGCCGAGACCCGGCAAAAGTCATGTCGGTGGTTGAACATTTTTTTGCTGGGGCTCGGGGAGCGAAGCGAGTATGGCCCGACCCCTCTCCTTCGGGGCGGTCCGTGGTTCGAGGGGGAACGCCCATTACTGTCTATAATATATAGTGGTGTACTTGGTGCCGCCCGTGCAGGGGCCGGGGTTTCTAAGATACTTGCGGCGGTCGGGTTCCGTGATTTTTAGGATTAGGGTGTTGCCCTTCTGCTCGAATTCGTATGTGGTGTAGATTTCGGTGCCTACCTTTGATACGCTTCCGTTTTCGTAGCGTTTTTCTTTTCCGTTTGCTTGGTAGCACTTGCTTTCGTTTTTCGGGTCGCGGTAGATTATCCAGTCCTTGGGGATCCATTCGTTGATTTCGTGGATGGTGTCGTTCTTGATGTAGAAGGTGTGGGTCTGTTCTTCGTCCAGGACGATGGCGACGGAATCCTTTCCGCGGAAGACGGTAAAGTTGTCGCTCTTGTCCGGGAAAATCCAGTCGTATCTCGTGAGCTTGCCTACCTTGGTGGAGTCAATTTTCCAGTCGACTTTCGCGGTTCCCCTATGGACTTTATCCTGGCAGCCGTGAGTGAGGGTCAGGCTGTCCAGGTGATTTTGGGTCCAGTAGTACTTGATGGTGCTGACCTGGGATTTCTGTTGCTGGTGGAGACTGTCCGGGTTCATGCGGCCGGGAAGTATGTAGAGGTTCAGGACCTCCGTCTTGTAGTGCGAGGCGAAATATTCGAACATCGGTCGGATGCAGTCAACCGCATGGGCATTCAGTGCAACAAGCGCGAGTATAAGGAAAGGTTTCATGTGAAACGTTGATTGTCATCCCCGACTTGGTCGGGGATCTCCTATATTGTCACCTCTACCCGGTTGCCTTCGGGGTCGAGGACGACGCTTTCATAATACCCGTCGCCGGTAGTCCGGGGTTGCCCTACAACCTGGATCCCGTCGTTGGACATCTGTTGGGTCAGGCGGTCTACCCCTTCCTTGGACCCGACAGAAAAGGAAAGATGGGTATACCCTAGATGTTGGGATTGTTCCACGTGAAACAATTCTGGTTTATGCATTATTTCCAGACGAGCACCGTCATCAAAGGTGATGAACCTGCTGGTGAACTGCTTCGCCGGATTGTGGTAAACCGGGTGAACCGTTCCGCCGAAATACTTCCGGTAGAACTCGCACACCTTGTCGATGTCTTTTACCCAGATGGCAATATGCTCAATTTTCATGGGATTCCAATATTAGAACTTCAGTTTGCTGCCGGGTATCAAAAAGCAGCCGGCAGTTCCGTTCCCGCCAAGGACCGCCCCGAGGACCGCCCCTGTCGCGCAGAGCGTATTTATGAATAGCGTATTGTTTGCAAGTTCGCTCTTTTCTGCGCTTCGTACCGGCTGATCGATGGTCCTGGAACTATCGGCGCCCACTTCCACCTCGTCACTGTAGTCCACCTTGAATATCATTGCCCGGTCAATCTTCGGCAAATCCTCGGCCTGCTTCTGTGGCAATAGTTGAGCGGACGACAGGGTTACTACCATCAATAAAAGTACTGCAATGCCGGAAAATCTCATAAAATACCCCAAAATTTCTCCTATATATAATATATATAATTTCTCGGGGATATTCACAAAAAATGGGAAAATGACATTATTTGTCATCAAATGTTTATATATTGCCTATAGGACCCATTTCAGGGAGGTTCCCATGTGTTCCCTAATCGCGGCCATTTTCATAACGGTACTGCTTATCATGTGGTATAAATAGTATATTTTACCACGGAGGCCTATATGGTAGAAATCGAGATTATCCAGGGTGACATCACCAAATTGGATGTGGATGCAATCGTGAATGCGGCGAACTGTTCCCTTTTGGGTGGCGGAGGCGTGGACGGTGCGATCCACCGGGCGGCAGGTCCGGAACTGTTGCAGGCGTGCATCCCCCTGAACGGTTGCGAAACGGGCAGGGCGAAAATCACTCCGGGGTTCAAGCT
>CAKUWY010000012.1 GCA_934699585.1 uncultured Fibrobacter sp. | reverse complement strand
TGAGGTGTGCGGTGTGTGGTGTGAGGTGTGAGGTATGAGGTGTGAGGTGTGAGGTGTGAGGTATGAGGTGTGAGGTATGAGGTGTGAGTAGTGAGGTGTGCGGTATGAGATATGAGGCACGAACCTCAAAGGGAGCCTGTGGCGACCGAGCTCACTCCTCAAAGCGAAGTGACATCAAACCCCTAGCCCCTACCCCCTATTTACTACATTTCCACCATGCGCGTTTATCTCGTACAGATGGAATCCGTTCCCGGCGAAAAAGAAAAGAACCTGAAAAAGGCCAGGCGTATGGTTCTTGAAGCCAAGCCCACTTGCGAAAGCCTGATTCTTTTCCCCGAAATGTTTGCCACGGGGTACATTCCCGAACGCGCAGAGGAACTGGCCGAAAATTTCGAAACGGGTAGCGGTCCAACAGCGCAAATGCTGAGCGGGCTCGCAAAAGAAACGGACTGTTTTATCTTGGGTGGCGGCATGCACCGCACAGCCAACGGCTTTACCAACCGCATTTGTCTTTTCGACCCAACAAATATAACAGACAAACAGCCTTACTACGACAAGGTCCACCCCTTCTTTCCGGAGCAAAAAAATTTCACACCCGGAAAAGAAATTACTTTGTTCAAAATTCAAAACCTTACCCTAGCAACGGTTATCTGCTACGACCTGCGATTCCCCGAAGAATTCCGAAAAGCTAGAGCCAACGGCGCTCAAGCCTTTACCGTACAAGCCTCCTGGCCTGCCGTTCGCAACGAACACTGGGAAACACTGCTGCGTGCACGGGCCATCGAAAACCAGGCCTACGTTCTTGCGGTAAACAACGTCTCTGCCGACGGCACCTACATCGGAAATTCGCAGGTCATCGCTCCCGACGGAGACATTATCGTAAAGGCAGAAACAAAAAAAGAACAGGTGGTTTCTGCAGAAATTTCGGCATCTATTGTGGAAAAAATCCGCAAAGAATTTCCCATCTTTTAGCATTTACATTTTTCGTAAGTGATTTATATCACAGGCTTAATCCAACATGGAGTATTCCTGTTTGAAAAGACAAAAATTTTATCTTCATAGCATTCAAGAAGTTACGATTTTAACGCCGTTAAAATCGATTTTTGTTTTGACGATAAGAAAAAAATAACTTAGAGAAATGTCATGCTTTTGTCATAAAATTAATCTAAATTAGTGAACAAATGGGAAAGCGAGGTGCCTTATGACAAACCTGGACTTGAACAAAATGAACTACGCAAGAGCCCTGATCAGGGCTGGAGTCGCTAGGGATTTGATACTCAAGATCACCTCCATTTCCAATTACCAATACGCCCAAATCCAGCGGGAACTGCTGGCCGCCTAGCGTGCAACTGGTATTGGAAATCGAAGCACAACCGGCCACCAATGGAGTGGCAAGGCAAGGGACATTGGCCTCGTGCCGCAGGGATGGTTCCCTCTTCATTGAATCCAGAGACGGTCTTAAGCCCGGCCAATTTATATTGACCCCCGCTGACAAATTTCCCTGGAATCAATTTCTCCCCAAGCTTCTTGCCGCCTGGCAAATGGGGGACATGGAAGATGTTCCCGCAGCATTCCGTCCACAGAAAAGAATCCCCGAATTCGTGCTGGAAGGCTTTGACAAAGAACCTCTGGAAAACCAGCTGAAAATTCTTTCTACCTTGCGCAAGCAAGGATTCTTTCCAAAGCTTCCAACCAAATGATAAACCTGCAGGACATCATCGGCAAGCGGTGGTACATGGGCAAGGGCCGCACACCCACCCACGTTGAACAAATTGACGAGTTCACTATCGGCAACGCCTCCATATCCCTTGCATCTCTGAAATTTCGGGAAGGGGAACCTGACCTTTACCTGCTCACCGGAAATGACGATTTTATTGGGCCCTTATTATACCGTGCCCTCGGGAAAACCGTAGGTTCCAAGAGTTTCAGAAGCAAGAAAGGAATCTTTTCGTTTGTAACCTACAGCAAATTTGGACAGGATGACCTTGAATCTCTGAAACCCATTTCTGCCGAACAGAGCAATTCTTCTTTTGTTGCTCCAGGAAAAATTTTCTTCAAGATTTTCAGGCGCCTGCAGGCAGGAGCCCATCCCGAAGAAGAAATTTTACGCTACCTGAACGAACAGGGCTATCAGGGGAGCCCCGAACTGCTTGCCTCTTGCCGCTACACCGGTGACGATGGCAAGACCTTCGTTCTCGGGATTCTAGAAAAGCACATCCCCGGCGCCCAAAACGCCTGGGATGTTTTCACCCGAGAACCAACCGTCGAAAAGGCCTTTGAACTGGGGAGCGAGACCGCCCGCATGCACAATGCCCTGCGAGAAATGGACGGATGCGAAGCGCCTTCGGAGATGCCACCCATTGAACGGTTGAGAGGGCTTTTGGAACAAAACGCAGCCAGATTCCGGGTCGGGGCCCGGAATGACGAGTCTGGAGGCGCAAAGGGCTTTCCGGACGCTGCCGGGAATGACGAGTTGACTGCCGTTCAGGCCATCCTCCCCCGCCTGCAAAAAATCTGGACCGAAACAGCCCCGAACAAAAGCGCCATTTTCAAGCCACAACGGATCCACGGGGACTTTCACCTGGGGCAGGTCCTGATGACACCCGACGCACGATTCAAGATGATAGACTTCGAAGGAGAACCCACCAGAAGTCTGGAATTCCGTCGTGGACTCCGGAGCCCCGCCGTAGATGTGGCTGGAATGATCCGCAGTTTCGCCTACGCCGAAGCCGTCAGCAAAATAAACATGGACAATGTCCGTCAGGCATTTATCCAGGGCTATGTAAAAACAGCAAATGTTCCTGAAGACTCCCTGCAGCAAGAACTAAAGCCCTACATTATGGCAAAGGCCATCTACGAGGCGTGTTATGAATTGGAATTCAGGCCGGACTGGTTCTGGATTCCGGCAAGGGCGTTAATCCAGCTCACCAATCCAAGGGAATAGATTATCCTGTTTTTCCAGCTTTTCTAGAATGCTTTCGCCGGAGCGCTTGCGGCCAAGCATCAGCGCAGACGTAGCCGCCGCGTAAAGGGCGCAGGCATTCTTGTAATGGGTGTTCTGGCGGAACTTGGCGTAATCGGCGGCAGAGTTGTTGTGAATCATGAACGCCCAGTCCGAAGCCTGGAAAAGCACCAGTTCGCGGGCCACCTGATCGTAACAGCGTTTCAAGAAAGATGCCATCGCCTTGGGAGCCTTGTTCTGCCTGACTTTCAGGTCGTTCATCATGCCCCGCATCTTGAAAAACAGCGGGTAGGCCCAGCTCACCTCGTCGTTCATCCAGACTTCGCCAAAGCCGCCCTCGCCCCAGGATGAAAAGATGGGGTCATGAATATCTGGATCTGGAGAGCTTTGCATGGTGTCTTCTAGAGAGGCCATTTCCACTACGCGGGAACTGGCGGCCCGCTCGAACAGTTTTTCAATGAACAGGGGGCCTTCGAACCACCAGTGTCCAAAAAGTTCGGCGTCGTAAGGACACAAGATGGAGACCTTGTTGCCATCCATCTGGGGCAAGAGTTCGGTAACGGTCGCTTCACGGTTCGCCACAAACAGGCGGGCGTGATCCTCCACCAGACGGAGCGCATTCCAGGGGCGGTAAATCTGCTTGTCTTCGCTGCCGGTAATGCGGTAATACTTCAGGCCAGTCTCTATGGGAGTCTTGCCCGCCATAAAGTAATCGCCCAGGTATTCGGGATTGCGCTCCTGGGAAATATCCTTGAAAAACTCCCGGTATTCCGGATGCCCAGGGTAACCTGTCTTACGGCTCCAGACCTCCATAGAGCTGCTCTGTTCACGACCCATGCAATAAAGCCCCGCAGGGGTCTTTATTGGCGCAAATACTCCGTATTTGGGTGCGGGCTTTGCCAAAAGCACGCCATGGGTCTCCAAGAAGAAATACTTGAAGCCAAATTCAGCCAGAATGGAATCCAGCCCCTGGAAATAGCCGCACTCCGGCAACCAAAGCCCGCTGGGCTTGCGACCGAAAGCCTCTTCGAAGGCGCGAACGGTAATGCCCAACTGCAGGCGGATTGCCTCTACATCCGACTGGTAGGCGGGCAAGAAGGGGTGGGTCCCCACGCAGGTAATAAGCGTCAGCTTGCCCCGTTCTTCCAGTTCCTTAAGCACCGGAACAATTTCCATATCGCAGGGGCCTTCCCAGGTGCTGATCAAGGCCAGCTGCCGACGGTAATAAAAATCTACCACCTCCGACAAGGCTTCGTCACCGCGGGCACGAACACGCTCCTTTTCCAAAAGGTCCAGCTGCTTGTGCAAGTGACGGGTGAACTTTTCCAGCAGGTGCTTGTCGGTAAGCATGGCAAGCAAGGCCGAAGACACGCTCAGGTTCAGGGTGCCGGGCACGCCCTTCTCTTGCAGGCGCCAGAGCATCTGGATCAGGGGCAGGTAGGTTTCCGCCATAGCCTCGAAAAACCAGTTCTCTTCTAAGAACCGGTCAAATTCAGGCTCACGCACAAAAGGAAGGTGCGCGTGGAGCAGCAAGTGTATCTTGCCGGGAGCGGACATAGACGCCGGACCTTGGAGCGACCCTCGCGGGAACTACTCCGTACGCTTCACCACGATAGGAACAATCGTCGTCGGGAAATCGCCGTCCTTGTCGGTAGCGAACACCGGGATAATCTTCGTAGAATCGGGCAGGTCCTCTTCAAAGCTAAATGTTCCGTCCGGATTCAGGGGGAACGGTTCGCCACGCACCTGCAGGTGAGCGTCAGGACGGGTTCCGCCATAGACGATCAGGCGGGTCTTGACCCACAGGAAAAAGTCCTTGCCGTAGTTCACGGAATCCTTGGGGAGCTCCAGCTTGTTGCTCTTGAGGGCCGCGCTGGAAAGAGCGCCCGAGAACATGGAGCCCGAAGAACTGGAGAGGCTTTCAAGCCAGTTCTTGGCAGACATGCTGGAAAGGCCCGAACTGCCGAACCCGCCGAGGGCGGCTCCGCCCAAAGAGGCCCGGACAAAGGCGTCGTTCAGGTTCACTTCGGAACCGTCTGTAGAGTAAGCCTGCACAGGAGCAGATTCCACGAGAGGCATAAAGTTCTTGCCGGCGGCAAAGCCCAGCACGGCCACCGTCTTTTCGGAAGCCTTGTTCTCTACATACCAGCTGCGGGCATCGGCCGGAACCTCGATATCGTGGAACTTGCGCTTCTTGTTGCGCTTTACCGTCAGGTCGCCAGAAATGTTGAACAGGCGAAGCACCAGCTTGCCCTTACCCTTGCGGGCGCGCTTGATACGGTCTTCGGAAACATCCCAGAAGGCCTGCATCCAGTTGGGATCCTTCTGCATGAGCACCAGGTATTCGGCGTCGTAGGACTGGGCCAAAGAAGCCGTCTTTGTCACGGGCTTTGCAGAAGCCTTGACCGTAGAGACCTTTTCGGTTGCCTTCGCAGTCACCTTTGCTGCCGCCTTCGTGGTTTTCTTTGCCGTAATATTCTTGGACACGTCGGTCTGTTCAGAAGCCTTGGGAGCTGACTTTGCCACCTTGGCAATGGCCTTTGCTGTCGCCTTCACGGCTTCGGCCACCTTCTTGATAGACTTGGACCTGTCCAGAGTCTTCTTGGCGGATTCCACCTTTTTCGTTGCCGTTTCCACAGCGGCCTTAGCCTTGGTCGCCGCAGTCTTTACGGTCTTTTCGACCTTCTTTTCTACAGCTTTTGCCGTAGTCTTGGCAGATGCCTTCGGGGCAGCCTTCTTTGCTACAGCAGTTGTTTTCTTGACAGCCATTTTCAGCCTCCTTTAATAAAACTTCTAGTGGGTCTGACCCCAATTACCGACTCCCATCAAACCAATGCGGAATCCTAAAAAGATTTCATCCCATGCACGGCCAGAATCGGCAAAACGCTTTCCTCCCTGGAAAGACAAATCCAACAAGGTTCCCTTGCGGCCCAAGGGGAATCCAGCTCCCAAGGAACCGCCCAATTCATAAACATCCTTTACATACCAAGTCTTGTACCAACCACCTATACGATAAGTCATGCGGTCTGGATACGGGTCATAAAACAGCGGGCTCCCGTCACGCTGGAAACCAACCGCCACCAAAAGGTCCTTTTGCGTTTCCGTAACGGGTTTCATATTAAAACTGCCGCCAATGTTTTCAATGTCCTTATCCCAACCACGAGACGCCACGTCAAGCATCACGTTGTTTCGCTTCATAAAACGGAAATTCATACCGGTGGCAAGCATCGCAGGGACCTCCACCTCTCTAGAATACTTTGTGGGAGCCAAGGTATCCAGTTCGCTCATGCGGAAATTGTAATCCAGCTTGTTCAAAAGCGTGTGAGGCGTTGTATAGGAGAAATAGAACGAAGCCTGATGCCCGCGGTACTGCAGGGCGGCCGTGTAATACGCCGGATGGTTCTTGATTTCCCAGGTCCCATCTACATAGTCCGAAATTTCGGTATTGTCCGCAGCCCACTTGTCCGTCGAAGACAGCTCTGCCGTATTCGGACCCATAGAAATCTTGCGAGTAGAATTGCCCATCACCACATGGGCAGACGCACCAACGGAGAAATTGCGGATAATCGGCAGACGGAGCGTATAACTCGGCACGATTTCATAGACACTGCTTTGGTACTCCACAGAGGTTTCTATGGAATTTTGTTCCCCGCTGACTTCTTCATCTACATACGACGAATAGCTCTGCCAAAGGGATACACCCATGGCACCAAATCCACCCATAGGGAACGATAAATTGAAGGAGGGCATGGTAATGTTGTTCACCCCAAAATCATTTCCATGGTCTTGCAGGTCAACCATTTCCAGCAAAAAGTTGACATTGAAAACGACCTTGGTATCAAAGGCGTTTCGCGCCGGATTCATTACAGAAAGGCCCTCGGCATCGCCCGTCTTTGCACCCCCTGCATAACCTCGACCGGCAGTAGAGGCCATTCCTCCGGCAATCTGTTCTTCTCCAAGGGCATCAAGACCTATAACGGAGGCAAAGGAGCAAGCGGAAAAGACAAACAGACTGAGAATGAACTTTTTCATTATTCATCCCCCCTCTTGTTGGCAAGCCACAGCTTCAGGGTAGAAGGCTGCTTCATCGCCGAACTGAAATCGTAGCGGGCATGGTCAAAATGGGAGAAGAACACGTAAGACGTATCTTTCTCGGAGGTCACGTGGTCAGAATACGAGGAATCCTTCGGCTGCAACACCGGGTAGCCAAGACGCATCATCATCTTGAAGGTTCGACCGTCACGGGCCCGGTTAATAAAGTCCCGAAGGCCGTATGTCACTTGCAAGGTAAGGGAATCTCCATCGTAAAACACCATATTGGGATGCCCCTTGGAGGCAATCAGATCTTTGTTCAACTTGTAGGCTTCCATCTTGCGGATGCTTTTTCCAGCGCTATCTACGTAGGAACCCACCACAACCTGGATGGGCAGTCCAAGTTCGCTAGTCCCCTGACTATCATCTCTTGCAAAGGTCATCTGGGCAAGGACAACCGTCTGACGCACATCGTCGCCATTGCCGACCGCATAGGGGAATTCATCTCCGTAAAAATCAGACAACGCCTTCATAATAGGGGCGCTTTCATATTCTACCACCAAGGAGTCATAGACACCACCATGTAGAACCGCACAGTCGGTGCAGGTTTCCTTGTTGGAAACCAAATGAGCCATGCGGAACGGGTCAAACTCGCTATAGCTCTTGGTTTCGGGAAGGGTCACCCAGAGCTTTGGGTAAAAAGCGGACATCGCCCCATAGAACCTGTAGGTTCTTGAAGCCTCCGGGGCAGAGAGTCTGAGCTGTAAACGGCAAGCCTCGGATATTTTCTTCATTGCGGATACAAAACTCGATGGGATCTTGATTCTCACTATGGTATCCTTGGAAGAAACGGTAAACGACACCGTCGTATCCGCGGTGGCATCAGGTTTCCACTTGGTCAGTGATTTTAGCCATAGGGAGTCTGGAATTTCCGCCACGCTATCAACAAAGGACTTGGACGCCCCCTTTTCCAGTTTCCAGCTGATTTTCAGGGATACGTCCTCTTTCAGAGGCAGGGAATCTGCCGGAAAAGACTTGGACAGGTAGAACGGCATCAGCACACGCAAGGCCAAATGGGCCTCGGCGGAATCAGACTTTTTAAGGTCATCGAAAAAGACGGGATCGTAAAAAGACGCGTCAAAAACAAGGTCATGGGAGACATTCGCCGTTGTTCCCAAAACTGCCCTGTCATTTGCAAGTTTCGGGGCGGAATCCAAGAAAACCTCTGCTGAAACAGGGGTCAAATCTCCGACGCTCAGTGTCTGCACCTTATAGCCGCTGGGAATCCCTTGGTCCGAAAGCCAGCTGGCCATAACTGTCTCATCGGAATCAAAGATGCACGCGGTGAGCCCAAGCGCAATCAGCGACAAAAAAACAACTAAAAACTTTTTCACCCAGTTCTCCAGGTCAAATTCACAAATTTCAAGTCCAAATATAGAAAATGAAGATGCTTGTGAAAAGGAACTAGCCCTTCAGGGACTTCTTGCGGGAATACATCTGCCTATCGGCGCGTTCGAACACCTGGGCCACATTCCTGTCCTTGGCAGGCTCAAAGCAGGCCATACCGCAGGCCACCACCACGCCACCCTTTTTCTGGTTCTCCTGAACGATTCCGTCAATCTGTTCCTGGAGGTCTTCGCGCCTCTTGTAGTCGAAGTCCCGAAGGATGACCGCAAACTCGTCGCCGCCTATGCGGAACACCGGGCTATGCTTGAAGATTTCGCAGACCAGCTTGGCCGCCCCGCAAATATATTCGTCTCCGGCCTTGTGCCCCTTGGTGTCGTTCACCTCCTTGAGGCCGTTCACGTCGCAGACGGCAACGGCAAATTCCTGACGGGCGCCGGACTGTATTTCATGGTCCAGCCTGGTCTCGAATTCCACGAAGGCGTTCTTGTTCTTGACTCCCGTAAGGCTGTCCCTGTGGGATTTTTCAAGGGCTAGGCTCAGGGCTTCAGAGAACTCGTGCTCCCTGCGGACCTGGGCGTCGATGTTGCTCACCGCAATAACAATATGTTCATCGCCAGATGCCACCGCCTTCATGTTCATGTACGTGGGAACGCCGTGGACCAGCAGACGGTAGGTGTAAGAGAAACTGCCGCTGTTGTCCAATTCCTTCAGTAGGGTATCCTTCACGAGAACCGCCGAAAGCAGTTCCCTGTCTTCTTCGTAGATGACCCTCTGCAGGTTTTTCTGGCAGTCGCCCCAAAAATCATCCCCGCTTTCTTCGATAGCCAGTTCCTTGTAAAATTCCTTGGCCTTGTATTCCGCATAGTGGTCGGTCTTGCGGTTCACGCGGTAGATGGTGACGTACTGGTTTGCAAGGGCCAGGGCGATTTGCCCGTAGGTGGCGCTCTTGGTAGTTTCCTGCTCCAGCTTCTTTTGCTGCTTGACCAGGGAATCCACGTTGCAGACGCCCACCACCAGGTAGTTCTTGTCGCCGAACTGGATGTGGACCGATTTCAGGGTGTACCAGATGGGTTCCCCATCAATCAGCAGGCGGTAATTCAAGGTGAAGGGGCTGCCGTCTGCCGTCTCGGTAAGCACGTTTTCCTTGGTCAAGGCCCTGGAAAGCATGCCCTGGTCCGCCTCGAAGACCACGTTCTTCAGGTTTTTCTGCACATCTCCCCAGAACTCGTTACCCGAGTAGTCCAGCTGCAGCTGGCGGTAACCGCCACGGGAGGAATACTCCGCATAACGGTCCGTCTCGATATCTACAAAGTACACGCTCTCATAATCCAGAGAGAGAGCCATGGCCATTTCAGAGAAAGATTGGGTTCCGTCCATGGCCTAAAATCTATATCTTTTCTACGAAGGTGACGTGTAACGCTGAAAAAAACGGGGTTTTAGGGGTGTCCCCTAGGAGAGGGGGTGATGGAGGACGCGAAAAGCCACAATGAATGCGGATAGGAGATCCCCGTGATTCTATCGCTTCGCTCCAGAATGACAGCGGGGATGACAAGGTGGTGGCGGGGATGACAAGATGGGCTGAGCGGCCGAAATCAGGGGGAGGCTTCCCCCTTTGGAGTAAAAAAGGACTGGTTTCGTGTCAAAATTGGCGATTTTCGGTCAAAATCATCAATTTTAGGGTTCTTCGGCTCCGCCAGCTCAATGTTAGTTTATCTGTAAAGAACGGAAAAATTTTACATTCCGTCCTTTACACACAAGTTTTTTGTTGTTATATTTGGCCTCAAAAAGAAACAATCAACCCTAAAAGAGGTTAAAATGGCAACTGTTATCCGTCTCGCTCGCTTTGGCAAGCGTCACAACCCCATCTACCGCGCCGTGGTCATCGACAGCCGCAAGGCCCGCGACGATAGCTTTATCGAACAGGTGGGTTTCTACAACCCCAACCTGAAGAAGCCCGAAATCCGCTTCGAGCAGGAAAAGGTCCTCAAGTGGCTCCAGACCGGCGCTCAGCCCTCTGACACCGTCCGCAGCCTCCTGAAGAAGGTTGGCATCATGGAACTCTTCCACGAGCTCCGCGCCGGCCGCTCCATCGAAGGCAAGGTCGCCACTCCTAAGGCCGACAAGGCCAAGAAGGCCAAGCTGGGTCCCAAGGCTCTCGCCAAGATCGAAGCTGAAAAGGCCGCCAAGGAAGCCGCCGCTGCCGAAGCCGCTGCAGCCGCCGAAGCTCCTGCCGAAGCTGCCGCTGAAGCCCCGGCCGAAGCCTAATCGCACCCTTTTGCAGAGTCCTGTGCCTCGTGCGCAGGACTTTTTTCGTCTAGAGGCGTCTCTGCAAGGCTTTCCGCTCCAGCGGATCCTCGCCTCCGCGAGGATGACGCCCAACGGAAACACTCCACACTTCACATTCCACATTTCACACCCCCAATGCCCGACTACTCCAACTACATCACCGTCTGCGAACTCATGGGAAGCCATGGTGTCAAGGGCTTTATCAAGGCCCGGCCCACGACCCATGACCCGGAGCGGCACAAGCTGTTGAAGGCCGTGGTGGTGGAAAAGGTGAACGGGCAGTTCGTGGAACTGGAAGTGGAAGAGTCCAAGCAGGCAGGGGCGCTCTGGCACCTGAAGTTCAAGGGATTCGACACCCCGGAATCCTTGCGGCCCCTGGTGAACGGGAGCCTGATGGTAAGCCCCGACGAGCGGATTCCCGCCCCCGAAGGGGAATTCTACCTGGACGACCTGGCAGGCTTTGCGGTAAAACTCACGGACGGACGCACCGTAGGCGAAGTGCTGGAGGTGCAGGAACTGCCCACCGTAGACGCCTTCCTCATCAAGTTTGCCGAAGAAGCCCAGGCGGAGTTTTCCAAGAAGCCCATCCTTGCCCCCTGGATTGAGGACTGCGTGTCAGAAATTGACGAAGAAAACCGGGCCATCGTTTGCGACGGCGACTACCTGCGGGCGCTGTGCCCCGAGGAGCGCTCATGAGAATCGACTGCATCACCATATTCCCCGAGATGTTTGCCCCCATGAAGCAATCCATCATGGGCCGAGCCCAGAACAAGGGAATTTTGCAGTTCAACACCGTATTCTTGCGGGACTTCGCCATCAACGACTACGGCCAGGTGGACGACGTGCCCTACGGCGGCGAACCGGGGATGGTGCTCAGACCTGAACCCCTGGCCCAGGCTATCAGGAGCACCGGCGTCAAGGAAGACGGCGGCAAGGTCATCTACATGACCGCCGATGGTACACCCCTCACCCACCAGATTGCCGCGGACCTTTCCAAGGAAGAACACCTGGTCATCGTGTGCGGGCACTACAAGGGAATCGACGACCGCATACGCCAGTCCGAGGTGGACATGGAAATTTCCATCGGGGATTTCGTGGTGAGCGGGGGCGAACTGCCCGCCATGCTCCTGACCGACGCCGTGGTGCGGCTAAAGGACGGGGCCCTCGGAAACCGTGAATCCGGCGACACGGACTCCTTTGCCCAGGGGCTTCTGGGGTGGCCGGTCTATACCCGCCCCGAGGTTTTCGAGGGCAAAAAGGTGCCCGAAGTGCTGCTTTCGGGTCACCACAAGAACATTTCTGAATGGCGGAAGCAGGAATCCTTGAAAAGAACCGAGGAAAGACGCCCCGACATCCTTGAAAAAATCAAATTAAATGCTAAATTTGGCGACAAATAATTAAGAGGTACACATTATGTCCCTGAACATCGAAGCTATCCATAACGAAAACGTAAAGGCCGAAGCCCCGAGCTTCCGCGCCGGTGACACCGTCACTGTGAACGTAAAGGTTATCGAAGGAACCAAGGAACGCATCCAGCCTTTCAAGGGCGTTGTGATCCAGCAGAAGAACTCCGGCATTTCCAAGACCCTCACGGTCCGCAAGATGTCCGGCGCCGTCGCCGTGGAACGCATTTTCCCGGTGAACTCCCCCCGTATCGAATCCATCGTCCTGGATCGTGCCGGTAAGGTCCGCCAGTCCCGCATCTACTACATGCGTAACCTCCGCGGTAAGGCCGCCCGTATTGACGAACGCGAGGCCTAATTAGGCTTTCGGGGGTGATTTCCCGATGAACGGGAATTCCCGACAACAAGTTATCCCGCCCACGCACTCAAGCGTGAAGGCGGGTTTTGTTGTATATTCCCACGACGACCAGGAGCGAAAAATCATCATCCTGGACAAGGGCGAACTTGCGGCAGTGGACAATTCCCTGACTCCCCGCAAGGTGCACTTTACCATGCAGCCCGGCGACCTGGTGGGGGTAGCCGCCCTGTTGGAGCGGGAACCTTTCCGCTACGACCTGGAAGCCACCAGGGATTCCGAAATCACCGTGGTGGGCGAAGACTGCATGGAGTCCGAACTCAAGAGCATTCCCCTGTGGCTTTTGGCCGTCATCCGCGAACTTTCGGCCAGAAACCGCCAACGGAAAGAAGCCATCCGCCGTAGCCGGGCCGCAAATTCCCTCGTGAGCCTCTCCGAATTCTGCAGGCACCTGAAAAAAGGCGAGCCCTACCCGCTAGAAAGTCTTGTGCAGGAATTCTGCTGGCAGACCAAGGCCTGCGCCCCCGAAGTCAAGGAAGACCTGAAGGCACTCAGCCGCCGCAAGTTCGTGGAGATTGCCGGGACTGGCCCCGTGGTGACGGTCACCCAGCCCGAACTTTTGGAACTGTTCGTGGACTACCTGGAATCCGAAGCGCAAGAAAAACCCTGGCCGCCCCTGCAGCTTACGCTGAACCAGAAAAAAGCTCTTGTTAGGTTGTCTATAACCGAAAGTGACTTGTCCCAAGACCCTCCGGCATGGCTCGCCTTTTTCCAGAAGAACAACATCGCCCTCACCGCCGCCGACTGGATCAAGATGCAGGGCCTCGGCTGGTTCATAAACTCCAAAGGCAACCTTTTCGCCCCGGATTCCAAGAAGATTGAATATTTTCTACTGGCGCTGCGCTACGAAATCAACCTGAGGGGGGTGCTGTAATGAAACTCTCCGCCGGTGATTTTCTGTGCCTGGAAGGGGACTTCGCCAGTTCCCTCTACATCGTCATTTCGGGCACTCTTTCCGGGACAGGCAGCGCCCAGACCGCCGCGACCCCAAGGCTGTTCGAACCGGGCGACATCATAGACGTGTTCGGCCTGCTGGAACATGCCCCCAGGGAGTACACACTGAAGGCCGAAGAAGATTGCGAAATCCAGGTGGTGGAACACGAACAACTTAAGGCCATCCTGGACGAAAAGCCCTCGTGGCTACGGTCCATCATCGAATTTCTAATCCGCCGAAACCACATCGGCGAAGAAAACGCCCGCAAGAGCAACCTGGTGCAGGCCCTGCCCTCGCTGCTGTACCTGCTCTCTGGCATTTTGAAGGAACAAGGCGGCAACACCGCCCCCATGGCAACTGTTTCTGCACGGGCCGCCCGCATGAACGGCACTCGCCCCGAAGAATGCCGCAAGCTGTTCAAGGTCCTCCAGGAACTGGGCGTCCTCAAGATTCAAGAAGATTCGGTGCAGGTGCAGTCCCCGGAACTGGTGCACCTGCTTTACGAGACGCTGCGCTACCGCGCCCTGGAACAAAAGATCAGCCCCAACATCCTTTCCATGACCGACCAGATGGTGCTGACGGTATTCATCAGGCTTTCGCAGCGGAGCAAGGACCCGCTTAGAAACGGGCTCAGCGCTATCTCTACGGCAGACCTGAAAAAGGAATCCAAGAAATCCATGCACGGCATGACCCTCACCACCCGTACCATCGGCGCCCTGGTGGAAAAAGGCATACTGACGCCTTCTACCTCCCTGGACTTTCACCAGCCCCTGGACCAGGCGGAGTTCTTTTTCGGAGATTTCGACCGGATTATGGACCTGCTGGAGCTGAACCGGATATTCCCGCTGCTGGACAAGAAGCTGGTGGAGTGACCTAAAATGTGTAGTGTGTAATGTGAGGTTTGTAGTGAGTTGTTGGTTATCAGTCCTCGGTATATAACTTGGCACCAAAGGCGTAAACACTCATCAGTTATCAGTTATAGAAGAAACAAGACATATTGAGAAACAGGGTGTTACCCATTACACACTTCACACCCCACACTTCACACCCCTATTACCTAGTCCCAAGATTCTAACCCCTACCCCCCTATTTACTACATTTACAACATGACTTTGCAGACGCACATCCTAGTTCGGGCCGTGTGGCTTTTGGCCGTTTTGGCGATATTTGCCAGCGCTGGTGAAGTCGCGGCTCCCCAGGGAACCGTGCGTAACTTGACTGTAAACGACTTTATGCCCCACCCGAACGTAGGCAAGGATTTCAACGAGACCTGGAGTTACCAGTTCGTGTTCGACAACGGCACCCGTGCCTTCGTGAACTACGCCCTGCTGCAGGTGCCAGCATCCGGGCAGAAGGTGACCTGCGACATGACCTTCTGGAATTTCAAGGGCAAGACCTATACGGTGGGCCGTCAGTACCCGCCAGAACGCTTGAAGGCCGACAAGAACTCGGGTACCATCGACATCAAGGGCGAATACAAGATGGAAAACAAGCCAGGCAAGGGACACCGAGTATACTTTACCGCCGACAAGGGCGGAAAATTCCTGCTGGACGTGACCTTTGAAAGCGCCGAGACCGGCAAGGTCATTGGCAACGGCGTGTGGAACGTAGGTAAAGAAAAGATGGGCCAGTACATCCACATTCCCTACGGCCGCGTTTCCGGAAAGATTGCCTACAACGATGACACCCTCACTGTGAAGGGGTACGCCTACATGGACCAGATTTGGCAATCCGCGCAGGCTACCGACATGGTCCGCCGGACTATCAATTTTAGCACCAATGCCCGCAACCCCATGTATGCCGGGCGTGTGTCCCTAAGCACCAAGGGCGAGCTGATGGGATACGTCATCTACAACAGCCCCGAGGGCACGAAGGTGGCAATGCCCACGGCTCTCAAGGACGGCAACAACGGTTACGATGGCAAAAAATTCCCGAAGGAAACCCTGGGAATTGAATGGACCGAGGGAGTCCCCACTCTGACCTTCGCCGTAAATAAAACCTATCAGAAAGCGTCCCTGCTAGACAAAATTGACAGCTGGGTGGCAAGGCAGGCCATGAAGCTTGCCGCCGGTGGCGAGATTCTCTTTTACAGGGGCCGTACCGAAGGGCCCCAAGCCAAAAAAATCGACTGGACCGTAACGGGGGTAAAGGACTGATGACCAAGTTTCGCCCCTGCATAGACCTGCACGATGGCCGTGTCAAGCAGATTGTCGGCAGCTCCCTCTCCGATAGCGGAGCGGGCCTCAAGACCAATTTCGAAACGGACCGCTCCCCCGCCTGGTTTGCTGAGCTTTACAAGAAGGACGGTATCAAAGGCGGGCATGTGATAATGCTCGGCAAGGGAAATGTCGAAGCCGCCAAGGCCGCTCTTGCCGCCTACCCCGGCGGGCTCCAAGTAGGCGGCGGCATTACCGCCGACAACGCCCAGGAATACCTGGATGCAGGCGCCAGCCACGTGATTGTAACCAGCTGGATTTTTCCCGACGGAAAACTGGACCGGGAACGCCTGGAACGCCTGTCGAAAACCATAGGCAAAGAGCATTTGGTGCTAGATTTGAGCTGCAAGCGGGTCCGTTCAGACAACGACAGCGGCGACGATTCCGAAGACATTCAGCCCCGCTGGAAAATCGCCATCAACCGCTGGCAAACCCTGATAGACATTGAAATTACCGCCGAAACCCTTACAGACCTTTCTAGCTACTGCGATGAGTTCCTGATTCACGCCGCCGATGTGGAAGGCAAGCAGCAGGGCATGGACGACGAGCTTATCATGTTCCTCGCTGAACACAGCCCCATCCCCTGCACCTATGCCGGCGGCGCGAAGTCCCTTGCCGACTTGAAACATTGCAAGCAAATTTCTAACGGATTGATTGACCTCACCATCGGATCGGCCCTGGACCTGTTCGGTGGAAAAGGAGTGAAGTATGACGACTGCGTCAAATTCAACAAAGCTTAAACCGACCGACGCATTGGACACGCGCCCGTCGATTTTCGGACGCAATGTCACCAGTACGTTCAAGAAGATGTTCAGTTTCAGACACCAACCGCCCGGAAACATCCGTACCTGCATGATTCCGCCGGTAGTCTTTGGCACCCTGATTCTCAACCTGCCTAAGCTTTTGAAGCTCCGTTCCTACCTGAAAAAGGAACGCCGGGAACACCCAGCCGACGACGTGCGCATTTTGTTCTATTCCGACAACCTAGACGAGACCAACGGGATTGCCAACAACCTTAGGAACGTGATCCCCTACATGCGGGCCCACGGCATGAAGGCATTCCTAGCCGGGAACGCCTTCAACACCCGCCCATGCGGCGTGGTGGAAAACGGGTACTGCCTGCTGCTCCCCCGCATGTTCAGCATGGAACAGCTGGGGTATGCCAACAGCGAACTGGCCATTCCCCGCATAGGCCCGGTGCTTAGGCTGCTGAAGCGCTACCCCGTTGACCTGATAGAGTTCGAGACGCCGAGCCCCGGCGCCTGGCTGGTATGTTTCTGCGCCAAGGTGGCGGGCATCAAGGTGTTCAGCCACTACCGCACCGACGTGCCCACCTACACCAAGACCCTGGTGAAGGCGAAGTGGATGCACAAGTACGTGCTCTGGCTCATGCAGATTTTCTACGGCATGACAAGGCCCGTGGTAAGCCCCTGCAAGGACTATGCAAAAATTCTCACCTCGCAGCTGAAGGTTCCCGAGAACAAGGTGCAGATTCTGCCCCGGGGGCTCCCGCTAGAAAAGTTCTCCCCCGACATGCGGGGCAAGGGCACCTGGGAACAGTACAATGGTTCTGCGGAAGGTGGTAACGGCGCGGACGGAAAAGTTTCAACGCAGGCCGGGAACGCGCGCAAGGTCCGCTTCTCCTTTATCGGGCGCATTTCCAAGGAAAAGAACTTGGAATTCTTGAACCGGGTGTGGAAAAAGTTTGCCGCCCTGCATGATGATGTAGAACTCATGTATGTAGGCTACGGCTGGTATCTTGAAGAAATCAAGAAGTTCTACGAAGGCGACGACAGCATTCACTTTGCAGGAGAGCAGGGCGGAGAGACCCTGGCGGGCCTCTACGCCGATTCCGACTTCTTCTTGTTCCCCAGCACTACCGACACCTTCGGAAACGTAGTGGTAGAGGCCATGTCCACAGGCACCCCTGCGCTGGTCAGCGACTACGGCGGACCCCACGACATCGTGATGGACGAGGCCGCAGGCCGAATCCTCCCCATCGACGAAGACGCCTGGCTGAATGCCCTGGAAGAATGCCGCCAGATTTACCTGGAAGAGCCCGAGACCTACGCCAAGATGCGCGAGGTGGCCCATGAGCGCAGCCTCAAGTACACCATGGAAAGTTCCACCAAGGCCCAGTTCGAATACTTTAAAAAACTGAAAAAAGAAGCTTACGGGCTGTAGATTCGCAAGTATTCCAGGTTGGAACGCCTACGGGACTTTTTCCTTTCCGAAAAGCTACCAATTAATTTATTTTATCCAAGATACAAACGCCCTGGGAGCGCCTATGTCCAAACAAAAAGTTCTTTTCCTATTAACGACTATTTTGTTGTTTTCCAGTGCTGCCTTTGGGCAAATTGGCGAGCCTTTGGTTGAAGAACAGCAACCGGCAATCGTTGAGCAGACTTCTGCAAGCGAGCCTGTTGTTGAACAGTCCACGATTGCCGCCGAACAGCCCGCTGCTGTTGAATCCCAGCCAGTTTATGCCGAGCAGACTCCTGTCGCCGCACAGCAACAGAACTCCGCCCAGGAAGCACCCGTGCAGCCTTACGTGGAACCGGTCCCTGCCTACGAGCCGCCACAGCAGACATATGTGCAGGGCTACGGAAAACCGCCCGAGGGATTCTACGGCTATTTTGGCTACGCTCCCCCTGCGGAGAATTCAAATGCCGGGTGCTGCTGCAAAGAAGCCGACAGTACGGCAAAGAAGGAAGAAACGAAAAAAGATTACAAGAGTCTGCAAAGTTTTAACTTTTCCATTCCCATCCAGTCCGAAACCTACGGTCTAAAAAACCCCGATTACGATGTAGACGCCAGCCACTTTGGATTTGGCATCAACTGGAACCGCGTCCGCGTTGAAGAGAGCCTGTATTCCTCGGTGGTGGGCCTTGGCATCAGCTACATCATGAGCGAATGGGACGGTGGCGGAAAAAAGAACATCAAGTTCAACGGGCTTGACGCCAACTTCAAATTCGGCTTTGGCATATCTCCACTTACGGACCGTTTCATATTGGCCATCCACATGATTTTCGCCTTTGACTACAAGATGCAAAAGGCCGTGTTCAAAAAGAAGCTTAGCGACTTCCAGATGTTCCAAAACCTTGATATGCCCGACGAAATATCCAAGACTAGCCTTGAACTGAAATACACGGCTCACAACCTGGATTTGGAACTTGGAGGCGATTTGGTCATTGGCTACCAGTTCACCAGCAGTTTTGGCGTGTTGGCTGGTGTAGACATTACCACCAACATGATTGGCGTAGGAGCACTAATGTCCAGTTCCGACACCCCAGACGGACTTGAAGACAGCGCGAGAGCAATGGCATCGTCTCAATATTCAAACTCTTCTGAAAACTTTTCTGACGAAATAAAAGAACTGGAAGCCTTTGGCGAAGGTGACGACATCAGGTTTTTCTTGTACAATACCACCGGTTTGAACATTGTGCCTCGCATAGGCATATTCTTCGCATTCTAAAAAGAATAGAGAGGTATCCAATGAATACAAACAACTTGAAATTCTTTACGGGATGCATAGCAAGCTTGACCCTGCTGTGTTCATTTGCACTCTGCGGTTGCAGTGGTGCTGAAAACGACATTTCTGCACTGGAATGCTTTGCCGGAAGCTGTGACAATGAAGAAGACAGGGACCACGATCACGACCAGAACTATTCGTACGATTACGGTTACAATTACAGTTCCAGTTACGACGACTTTTTCCATTATTCCTCATCGGCGAAAAGTTCCAGCAGCAAAGAGATTCCCAAAGATTGCGACATGTACGCATTTGGAGATGCTTCACAATTCGAATGCAGCGCCAAAAACCAAGGGGAAACCATGTTCAACGAGTATTCCCTGGTCATCTATTCGTGTGAATACGTAGAGATGTACGGTCTATACTCCTGGGTGGCCCACCCTGACCTTCAATATTGCAAGGATTACAAGAAATCCGGCAACGGGAATGGGTCAAGTTCTAGCGTGTCTTCTAGCAGCTCATCGCCTTACCTACTGTCGGACAAATCTCCGGTTCCCTGCGGCAACCTATGGTGCGGACCAAATGGCGATTACAACGTAACTACCGGATTTGATGACGGCAGCGGAACTTCGGGAATCTGGGACACGTTTGATGATAGCGGAGAAGGCGGAACTTCTCTTATACTCTTCCCCGCCGACCGCGGAAATGGCGTCGACAGTAGGTCTCTAGACCCGATTATTGACGAATGCAATGGAGGCTTTTGCGGGATTGCAAATCTGAGCGGCAAAGGCTCCAACCTTTTCTATACCGGGCTCTACTTCAAGCTGGTCAACAACAAGATGGACGGTGCCAACATCACCGATTGGAACGGCATTTGCATTACATACAAATCCACGGGATATGTCCCCATCATGATAGAACTAGTTCCCGAAGGGTACCCACTGACAGCATCAGCATCCGACAACTATGTAGCGGAACTTGCCCCAGAAGAAACCATGGCAAATATCCCCTGGAGCGGTTTTGCCCAGGAAAATGGTGGCTATAATTACCTAATTCAGCCGGACTATTTCTTTGCCCATGTAGCGGCAATCAAAATTGTCATGAAAGGGCCATCAGGTCTATCAGGAGCTTTCAGAATCACATCTATCGGAAAATACGGTAGCTGTAAATAATGGACGCGCAAACCCTAAAAAAGCTCCGCGAGTGGTTCAAGAAGAACGCCGCTGAATTGCCCTGGCGACCCACCGATTTAGAAGCTCCACGAGACCCGTATGCTGTATGGATTAGCGAGACCATGCTGCAACAGACCCAAGTTGCCACAGTGCGGGAATATTTTATCCGCTGGATGAAACGATTTCCCGATATTGAAACACTGGCCAAGGCAAGTGAAGAAGAAGTGTTCAAGTATTGGCAGGGGCTTGGGTATTACAGCAGGGCAAGGAACATTTTGAAGACGGCAAAGGCTGTCACCCTGGAGGAGCGAAGCTCCGATAGGGTCCATAAGAAGACGCTTCCAGACTCCCGCAAGGAACTGGAAGCACTGCCGGGAATTGGCGCTTACACCGCAGGAGCAATTTTAAGTCTAGCCTACCACCAGCGGGAAGCGATTCTGGACGGGAACCTGGTGCGGATTTTTTCGAGATTGCACGCACTGGACTTTTTGCCGACGGACATGCTGGAAAAAAGGAGATGCCCGACTAAATCGGGCATGACAACCAATAAGCGAATCCAAAGTGCGTCGGAAATTTACTGGGATTACGCAAGGGAAGTGGCGGACAGCCCCAAGGCCTACATGCACAACGAAGCTCTGATGGAACTGGGCCGCACCGTGTGCAAAGTCAAGAATCCCGACTGCGCCAATTGCCCGCTACGGAACGCCTGCCGCGCCGCTCTGGAAAACCGGAGCGACGAATTTCCGCCCAGCAAAAAACACCTGCAAAAAGACTGGCACGGCACGGTCTTGATTGTGGAAAGCGCCGACCACAAGATTCTAGCTGTCCATGGCGGGCAAAAGTTCTTCAAGAACCAGTTCACCCTCCCCCACTTTGAAAGCCCGCGGAACGCCACCGCAGGACTCCCCGCCCAAGCAGAGCGGTACATCGACGCCGACAAGGTCCTGTCCGTCGAGAACATCGGCAAGTTCCGTCACAGCATCACCGTCCACAAGATGGAATGCGACGTGCTCTACATCCGGCTTAGCGGCAAGGCGCCCGCGCCTACATCTTCTGAAATCATGTGGGTCAAGCGCGAGCAGGCTCAGGATTTTTTCGCCAGTAGTTTCTGTTTGAAGGCGCTAGAACTGTTATACAACTGCTAACATAACGTGCATGGATTCTCGCCTGCGCGAGAATGACGAGGTAAGTTCGCGAGGATGGCTCTTCTTGAGACCCGCAGTCCTAACCACTAACCACTAACCACTACCTACTACCTAAAACCTTTTCTTCACCGTACAGATAAATCGTAGGCGGTTTTCGGCGCCGTTGGGCGTTTCCACCACTTCGTCGCCAATCACGTGAAGCAATGTTCCTGTCAAGTAAAGTCCCTGTTTGGGGAACTGCTGTTCGAAGGTGGCATCCCAGTACCAGTCGCCCTTGATGACCAGCGGATCGGGATTCCGCAAGTTCCACTGGGCGTCACTCCTGTAGCGCAGGGAATGGGAAATCCTGAAGCTCTTTCGCAAGAGCCAGTCCGCCGAGAACGAGGCGAAGTATTCCGCAGGGGTCACCTCGAAACGCTTTTCTTCGCCGTCGATCCGCTCGAAACCGCCCAGCGCCTTGAAGGCGAACATTTCCTTGTACCAAATGCTCATCCAGAGTTCCCCGGTCACGCCCTTAATCCAATCATCAATGCGGTCCACATCGCCGTGGCGGAAGACCATGATGTCGTCCACCACGTATTTCTCCACGTCAAACGTTTCTGCACCATATTCTGCCCAGAAACTCCCGCGGCCCCCCATTTCCAGGTTGCCCACGGTATCCGTAAAGGCGGCATAGCCCTGCACCAGGTCCATTCGGCCGTCCGCCATCAGGGAGATGGTGTCGCCGTCAAAGAACTCCCTGGTATCTGCCATAGGATTCAGGCGGGTTCCCGAAATGTTTTTCATACCCAAGGTTATTCCCGACTTTGCAGGAACCGCTGGGCGGAACTCAATGCTGTCCTGCACCAGCCAGTCTCTGTCATTTACGGCAAAGGAGGCGCGGGCCGCAAAACGGTTCCCAACACTGAAACCCATTTCCATAAAGGGAAGCAGCACACGGTCGTCTTCCAGGGAACTGTAAACCGTGCCGTCATCATCGACCGCCCGGAAGGCCACCCCTGCGGAAAGATGCAGGAATCCCTTGCGGCAGGCATCCCCGCAGCCATAGCGCAGGGAGCCGTTCCATTCCTTGCGACTGCCAGTCTCCTTCTTTTTCTTGTTCTGATACTCGGCGTCTTCGTAAACGACGGTAGCGGCCAACTTTCCATAGTCTAGGCGGGTCTCGACCCTCGGCTTGTAATGCACGGGAATCCAGCGGGAACTTTCATAGAAAAGCCACAGGTATTCCTCCCCTGCCAAGGCGGACACATTTAGCTTGGAGCCGGTGTAGCCAGCCCCTGCATATACGGAACTGAACATGGGATAGTTCTCGCCGAAAAGGGCGAACTCGCTATCTACCATTTTTTTTCGATAAGAAAATGTCCTTGTAGAAAAATGGTCATCCTGGAAACCCCGGGCCGTCACCCAGAATCCCTTGAAACTGGGGCTACGGAAACCACCTTCCAGAATAGGGGTCCTGTTCTTGGGTCTGTCTTCGGTGGTGATAAAATCCTGGTAAATCAGGTCACCCAGTTCGTTTCCGGTCTTGAGCCAGACCGAAGGCGGCAACACGTCCCAATTGGGCAGAACGGACATGCGGCGGAACAATAGGCGCTGCCGTAACTTTGCTGGGCTCCACAGTTCACTTTCGGAATGGAGTCCGCCACTGCCGAGGGCGCGATCAAAATAGAAGGTAGGGCTACCGACCAGGAATGTTCCGTCGTCCCGTTGATCCACTTCCATGCCTTCCATTTCGGCATCGACGGCAGCAATGGATGCAACGGCACAGAACATGACCGCGTTCGCAATTTTCATCAAAGAAATTCTACTTACAAAGGAGAACATTACCAAATCCTCCTTTCAATGTAAAGCCCAACGGACAGCATGTTGGAGCGCTCCGGCAGGGTCCATACCTGTTCCCAAAGCACGTTCAAGCCCGCGCGGTAATTATTCAGCGTGAAAATCGGCAAGTTCAGGCGAGCAAACCAGCCGAATTCCGTCTCGTTGTCCGTCAGGGTCGCTCCAGGGTCATGATTATAATCAAAATTTTTCTTGTCGCCCTCGTAATCGGCCCGGGTCCAGTTGCAAAGAAACCCTACTCCAAATGCGATGGGCGAAATCAGGCGCCAGCGATAATCCAGCCCCAGTTTTCCGCTGGCCTCGTGAACACCGTTAATGCGGGGCACTTTTCCGTGAGGCTCAAAGTAGGCGTACTGAAATAGGATAATTCCGTCAAAATCTTCCCAATAGGTATAGCGGACTCCCAGGCCCAAATAATAGGTGTTATCCACTGCGTCCACCAAGTCGCCGAAGGGGTATTTCTCGCCACCTTCAATAGAAACGTAGAGGTTGGAAAAGGCCACATCCTGAACTTTTGACGAATCAGGCAAGGACTGTACTTTTGTAGAATCGGGCAAAGACTGTGCCAAAGCAAAACCGGCAACCGCAAGAAGCAAGGCAAGCGCTTTTTTCCAAACAAACATGCGCTACCCCTTCCGCCTCAGAGCCTGTGCAAAGAATCCGTCAAAACGGGAATCCTCTGCGCCAGGATACACCGGCTCACCCGATTTTTCAAAATCGGGATGTTCCTTGATAAAACGGTTCACCACCTGGGTCGTTTCCATGGGGTCGGGACTGCAGGTGGCATAGACCAGAACGCCACCTACTTTCAGCACCTGCGATGCCGAAGCGAGCAGTCTGGACTGCAGTTCCGCAAGTTCCTTCACGGACTCCGGCGTAATCCTGTATTTCGATTCCGGACGACGGGCGATGACCCCCATATTGCTGCAAGGGACGTCCAGGAGGATGCGATCAAATAGGCTTGAGGTCGCACCTTCGGTGCTTTGGGGTATGAGGTCGCTTCGCTTTGAGGATTCAGAGGCTAGCGCTTCTTGGACCCTATCGGAGAGTTGCTCCTCCAGGGTGACAGGTAATTGAGGCGAGAGTGCGTCGATACATTCGAGATGCACGTTCACAAGGCCCAGACGGTCCAGCAAGTCTTGCATCTTTTCTACGCGGAACTCCGAAACGTCGCTGGCCAGAATATCCAGGGACGGTTCCATCTCGGCCATCAGCGCGGACTTTCCGCCGGGGGCGGCACAGGCGTCCCAGACTTTTTGGCCGGGCTTTAAGTCCAGCAGTTTCACCACCTCATAGGCGGCCGGGTTCTGCAGGCTGAATTCGCCATTGGCAAAAGACTCCGACTCCAGAATGGGTTTGAGTTTTACACCTTCGGGGACCTGGATGTAACGGTCATAGAGGTATGAGGTCGCACCTTCGGCGCTTTGAGGCATGAGGTCGCTTCGCTTTGAGGATTCAGAGGCTAACGCTTCTTGGACCCTATCGGGGTTACACCCCTCCAGGGTGACAAATAGTTTTGTCACAAGACTCTCTACCGTCGTCTTCTGCAAATTCACCCGGAGCCATTCGGAGGGCCGCTTCAGAGTAGCCTTCGCAAGGGCTTCGGCACGGTCCGCTCCGTAGATATCGAACCACCGGCGCACCAGACTTTCGGGAACGGAATTTTCCACAGAAACACGACGCACCCGCTGGGGAGGAAGCTGCGGCAGGCCAGACCTGCGCGCGGCATGCAGCACGGCGTTCACGAGCCGCGCGGAACCTTCTTGAAGGTTCGCCGCCTTCGAAAGTTCCACGCTTGTCGAAACGGCGGCGTGGTCCGGCACCTCCATAAAGAACATCTGGAAAAGTCCCATTTCAAGAATGGTGCAGACTTCCAGGGAGGGCTTCTTTTTCACCAGCGACTTGATGAAATACTGCAAGTACAGGTGCCTGCGGCATACACCCAGGGCAAGTTCCATGGAAAAAGGCGAAAGCCCGCTTTCCTTGATAAAAGTCCCTTCCTTTTGCCACAGCAAAAGGACCCGGTACGCGTCCATGCGCTCTATCAGGGAATCACCTAGCAAAAGCAAAGTCCTTCGCGGTTCTGGATTCCCCGCATAAAGTCTGCTACCGGCATGGGCTTCTTGCCTTCGGCCTGGATTTCGAGAACTTCCAGCAGGCCCTCGCCCGTACCTACGTAAAAGCGGTTATCCTTGAATTCCACTGCACCCGGGGCGAGCTTAGGGCCAATCTCCGGAGTATCTGTCTTGCGCAGATAAACCATACGGCCGCCCAACTTTCCGTAACCGCCGGGCCAGGGGTTGAATGCCCGGATCCTGTTGTGGATTACGGCGGCAGGCAGGTTAAAATCGATAAGGCCTTCTTCCTTTTTCAGTTTCGGAGCGCCGCTGGCCTGGGCATGGTCCTGGGTCAAATCCTTCTCGCGACCTTCCAGCAACTGATGGATGGCATCGTCCAGGGCTTCGCAGCCGGGAGTCACCATTTTTTCCAGCAGGCTCGCCGTGGTGTCCTGATGGTCAATGGCCACCGTACGCTGGGCCAGAATCGGACCGTGGTCCATCTTTTCGTCCAGGCGGAAAACCGTCACGCCCGTTTCTTTAAGGCCGTCGGCAATGGCCCGCTGTACCGGGGCGGCACCGCGGTACTTGGGCAAAAGACTTCCGTGAACGTTCACGGCGCCGAACTTCGCTACGGCCAAAATGTTCTTCGGCAAAATCGAGTAGGCCACCACCACGAAAAGGTCCGCACCGTAGGCCCGCAGGGCGTCCTCGAATTCGGGGGCCTTCAGGTCGGTGGGTTGCAGCACAGGGAGCCCGAATTCGAGGGCCAGTTGTTTCACTGGCGGCGGCGTTAGCACGCGCCCACGCCCTGCCGGCCGGTCCGGCTGTGTCACCACAGCCAACACGTCCGCAAAATCACATTCCTTGAGATGCTTCAAAAAACAGGCCGCAAATTCCGGCGTTCCCATAAAGACAATTTTCATGGTAAAAAATATAGAAACAACTTTTTTCTACCTTTACCGCCGTCATGAGAATTCCGCTCCAGCTTGCCGTTATTTTCGCCATCTGTATCGCCGGCTTATTCACCGCAGTGGTGGCACCGATAGTTATTGAGTTGCTGTAGCCGTCCTTCGTTGTAATGAACGGCGCAGATACGGCGGCCTAGCGCCCTACCAGGACTTCACAGAGCAGGGTTTCGCTTTCAGGAATCTTCATGAGACGCTTGAGTTCGTCTTCGTAGAAGAAGGTTTCCCGACGGGCGTACTTGCCGAGACTCCGTGCAGACTCGCGAAGCATCTCGGCCACATAGCCCGCGTTCATGTTCAGACAGCGGTAGCCGCGGTCCCCCATGATATTGCAGGCGTCTTTCAGGTCCACCGTAAAGAATACCGCAAAGGCCGAATCTTTCGGGCTTTCCCCGTCCAGGTGCGCTTTCAAGAAAGCCTCCCGATCCAAGTTCCCGGCATGCAGGTACAGGGATTTTTTCGAAGGCTGGTAACGGTAAATTCCCTGATAGACCAGGGACACGTCAAAACAGGTCACCCAGATTTTCAGGAGCCCCGCCCCGAAGGCATTCAGGGTGCAGATTTCCATCCAGCGGAGCAGCGTAGAAAAATCGTCCAGGGAGGCGGTCCAGGGTTTGAAAGGCCTGTGTTCCAGCGCCCCCGGCCCCAAGAAGTCGTATTCCCTAAAGAAAAACTCGTTGGGGTATTTTTGCGGCGTCAGGGGAAATTCGTCCCCTTCGAAGGCCTGGTTCTGGACCCTGAAAACCTTGACGCACTTGGACAGGTCCGTAATGCTTTCCGCCTTGTTCTGCAAAAGGAAACGGGCACGCACCCTGGGGTTCAGGGCGGCATTTTCTTGCATGGGGAGTTCTCCCCTGCTGGAATAGGCAAACTGCGAGGCCAGTTCATACTTTTTCAGAGCCTTGGGCATTATAGCCACGGCGGCCATGGGAATTTCATTCACCCCCAAATCCAAGGCGTAGGCTACTTCTGCATCCACAAAGCTCCCGAGAGGAATGCCCATGGCTCCTGCAGAACGGGCCGAAATGGAGGCCAGCCCCACGTACGACCCAACATCCAGTTCCAGCTCGTGGTAGGCGGCTTCCTTGAACCGCCAGACGGCACGGTCAAGCAACGCCGTAAAGAACAGCGTAATGGGAGCTTCTTCGATGAAGTTTCCGTCGGCAAAGGCCTTGACCAAAGCCTCCAGGCGGGTCTTTTTCAGCTTGGCATTTTCCCAGGGGTAGGCCACCAGTTCACGGGTCTCGTAATCGAACTTGTAAAGGTCGTCAGGAACGCTCTGGCCCTTTATGTAGGCGTAAACACCTACCGAGTGCAATCCATCGGCAGAAACGTCGTTCTGCAGCTGGGTAAAGAGGCGGTTCAGCAAGGTGGAAGAGGACTGAGTTATCTCGAATAGGTCCTCCGAGGCGGACTTTTTCCGCTGGCCCGCCTTGACCCCGTTGGTGGCATAGCGTTTGCCTGCCGCATAGGGGTTCGAAACATTTCCGGAATTTTCCCAATGGAGGGTAACGGGGTCGCCGGACACCTGCCGCCCAAACTTGATGGACTCGTGATATGTTTCGGAAAAATAGGCCACGACGGAAAGATAGTAAATGGGAATTAGGGAATAGGGGTATGAGACCGGTCGCCACAGGCTCCCTTTGAGTTATGAGTAATGAGTAGTAAGCATCGTCTTGTTTCCTTCATAACTGAAAACTCATAACTGACAACTGACTACCCCCCTCCCGTTTTCCCCCGTAAACGGGGCTTTTCTAAAAGTAAGCAAATAATAAGGGACACTTTATGTATATTGGGAAAAGAGGATTCTTATGACCAAAAAGAAATTGCTGACTATCCCCCTGGCCTGTGCCTTTGCCATGGTACTTTCCGCCTGTGAAGGCGACAACACCGTAAGCGTTACGGAAAAACCGGCACCAGGACCAGAAGCTCCCGACGATTCATCTGCCGATTCAACTCAGAATTCAACAGAAGTAAAGCTACTGGTGGACGATTTCGAGGACGGTGACAATCAGAGCCCTCTTGGCGATTACTGGTATGTTTATAACGATGCCGGAAGTGGTGCCGAATCTGCCATTGAAACAGTGACCAAGGATTCGGAAGGACACCCCGCACCCACCAAAAGCGACAACGGCAGCAAGTTTTCTTACAATGTCAAATATACCTTGAAAAAGGGAGGCTATCAATTCGATCCCTATGTGGGTTGGGGCGTCAAGCTGCCTACCGACAAGGACTACAGCAAGTTCACTGCCGTTTCCTATAGGTACAAAGGTGGAAACCATTTCATCCATGTGGAAATATCCAGCATTACGGATTCCGACCACTACATGAAACTTCTGCCTGCGTCCAAGGAGTGGAAATCCGTCACCGTTGAATTCAGCCAGATGGCCCAAGAGGGCTGGGGTGCTACCGTACCTTTCAAGGCCGAAGAAATCACGGCCATCAGTTTTCAGGCCAAAGGTCCTGACACCCAGGATTCCGTATTCGTCGATGACATTTACCTGATTGGCGGTAGTGGCGCCGACAATGGTAGTCCAAACAATAGTGGGCCCCCAAAAGAAAAAGAGCCCGACATCGTTCCCAAAAACGCAGTGATTCCCAAAGTCACCTTGGGCGAACTGAACATCGACACCGACCTGCAAAAGAAAGCCATGAAGTACCTGAACAAGGGCGTAAGCTTTACCAACTGGCTAGAAGAAGACCGCAAGTTCAACGGAACCTTTAAGGTAGGCAGAAACGACATTAAAATCCTTTCGGACAATGGATTCAAGGCCATTCGCTTGCCCATCGATCTGGACAAGTACACCCTCAACCGCGACGAATTCGTAAAAGACACCTCGGGCAAGACCGTACTCAAAATCGATTCGGACACCCTGTTCACCGTACTGGACTCCTTTGTGGAATGGACCAAGGAATATAAAATGTCCCTGACCATCGACTACCACGAATACGACAACAGCTACAACGCCACATCGGCAAGCAATAAGCGTTACCAGGTCATGATGGCCGAAGTATGGAAGGCCGTAGCCGCCCACTACGCTTCAGAAGAACGCGAAGACATCTTCTACGAGCTCCTGAACGAGCCAGACATGAGCGAAGGCAAGGTGACCGCCGCCCAGTGGACCGAAGCCGCTCAAGGCATTATCGACTCCATTCGCACGGTGGACAAGAAGCACACCCTGCTTTTCGGTGACGTGGAATGGTACTCCATTACCAAGTTGGCCGGTCGCACTCCCTTCGCCGACACCAACATCGTCTATGTCATCCATTCCTACGAGCCCTTCGTGTTTACCCACCAGGGCGCCAGCTGGAGCGACACGAAGGACATCAAGAACATTTCCTTCCCCTACGACAAGGCGAAATGGCCTGAGTATTCTTCGGAACTTGGCATTTCAAGCACCACTCCTGGCTGGGTCAAGTCCAACGTGCTGAATTACTACAAGACCGGCAATAAGGAGACCATGCTGAACACGATTTACACCGCAAAGGCCTGGGCCGTCAAGAACAAGGTCCCTGTCATCATCAACGAGTTCGGCGCCTACAATCTGAAATCCACCGCCCAGGACCGTCTGAACTACCTGACCGCCATGCGTGAAATCTGCGACACCCTGCAGATTCCCTGGACCCACTGGGGCTACACCGGCGGATTCGAGGTCATCAAGGGCGGCAAGCTTGTCGAAGGTCTCGACAAGGCCATGGGACTCACCAAGCCCACACCGTAAGGGCGACACGGTTTTTCAAGGGAACCGCCTTTCTCGGCAAATGTTTTACAAGCCACCTGAGCCATCAGGTGGTTTTCTTGTCTCTAAATTCCTAAATTGTACCCGATGTTTTCGGGTTTACGCACCTTGCTGTTTTTTACAGGTGCCGCACTGGCGGCCGGTTTTTACGGCAACCAGAGCCACATTGACTGGAAAACCGCAGGCACGGAACATTTCCAGTTTATCTACCCCGCCGAATACTCGGAACACGCCTCTGCGGTAGCGACTTATGCCGAGGCGGTCTATGATTCCGTAGTCAACCGCTACAACAAACCACTCCCCCGTATAAGCGCCGTACTGAACAATGCGCTGTTCAGCAACGGGGCCGCCATACCGGCAGAAAATTCCATCAACCTGTGGCTCACCAACTGGGATTTCAAGATCAGGAGCAGCCACAGCTGGGTCGCCGACGTGGTGACCCACGAATTCAGCCACCTGGTGAGTATCGAAAGCGCCTCCAAACTGCCGCCGAACCTGTACGGGTTCCAGTTCAGCTACACTGACTATTACAACGAGCGCACCATTAGCGACTTTGCCACCATGCTCCCCTTCACCCTGCAGCCCCTGTGGTTTGCCGAGGGTACTGCCCAGTTCGAATCCAGCCGCATGGGCTTTGACGCCTGGGACACCCACCGAGACATGCTGCTCCGTACGGCGGCCCTGAACGACGACCTGATGCCGCTCACATACATGCACGAATTTTCGGACAACTCCCTGGAGGCGGAACTTGGCCCCTACACCCAAGGCTTCAGCCTGGTGCGCTACATCGCCAAAAAGTACGGCGAAGACGCCATCCCGAAAATCTGGAAGGAACTATCCAAACCCTACCGGGTAACCCTCTCCGGCGCTCTGGAAAAAGTGCTGGGCGTTTCAGAAGACGACCTGTACGAGACCTGGAAAAAAGAGATTACGGAACACTACCAGGCGCAAAAGGATTCTCTCGGACCCTTGGTGGAAGGAACCAAGATGACCGAGAACGCCTTCTGGCAGGACTTTCCCGTGGTGGCTGGCGGAAACCTCTACGGCGTTTCCAACTTCGGCGGAGCCTGGTTCGACGGGGCGGTGTTCAAGATGCCGGTTAGTGAGACGAGAGACACCGTCGCGGGAGTTGAAATCGGAGACATCGCCATCGAAAAGGACGCAAGCGACAGCGCCGACACGAACCTCATCGACATTTCGGACTACGCCAAGTCCGATTTCCGCGCCAAGAAGCCCTGGTTCGACAAGGGAATCGACGTGTACGAAGACAGCCTGCGTGGACCCATCCTCGCCTATGTCTCGTTCAAGAACCGTGACCGGAATGGCCGTGCCCACTTCGACATCGCCCTAAGCGACACCAGCAAGAACGAACATTTCTTGACCCACCTGGCCAACGCGGTGTTCCCCGCCTTCGACCCCAACGGGAAATTCCTGGTCTTTGCCCGACGGGATGGCGAAAGCACCCGATTCATCCTGAGCAAGGTTCCTTTCAACGCCGACTTCGGCGAACTCTCTGCCGAAGACCCTGTTGACCTATACGTTCCCGACAGCAAGCTTCGCTACTTCAACATCTACAGCCCGAAGGTGAGCCCCGACGGCAAGCGGATTCTCTTCGGATTTTTTGACGACGTGCACCGTGGACTTGCCATCATCGACAGTGACGGCAAGAATTTCAAGACCGTTAGCGACACCCTCTTTGACGAACGGGACGGCAACTGGCTCTCCAACGAAAAGATTGTCCTTGCCAGCAACCGGAACGGCATTTTCAACCTGATAGAGAAGGATCTTACCACCGGGGCGGAGCGGCCACTTACCAACGTAGTGGGCGGAGCCTTCACCCCGGCCCTCGGGCACGACACGCTGTACTTTACGCAATACGACCAGGACGGATTTTCCCTTTATAAGTTGCCCTACCGCGATGCGGGTCCGGATAGCGTGACCGTCGACAGTATCGTCGTGACCTATCGGGACTCTACCGTCACCGTGCCGGACACCCTCTGGAGCGCATGCCCGCCCGAAGATAGCCTGTGCACGCCAGAAGCGGTCCTTGCCGAACGGGACAGTACTTTCCAGATTGAAATGCGGGACACCCTGAAGGTCAAGGTGGCGGCACAATCCCTGACCGGCGCACAAGCCGCCGACTCCACGAAAAAAACGCCCGCCCCCATCGTGCTGCACGGAAGCCCCCTGAGACCCGAAAAGAAGTTCACCCCTCTGGAGTCGCGGGAATTGGCCGGCGGCGAACAGAACTACCATCCCATCCCCTTTATACCGCTATTCGTGCCCCTCCTGAGTTTCAACGAAAACGCCCCGGACCTGACCGTATTCGGCGAAGGCCAACGCAAGGCGAAGCTCGGGCTCTTGGCGCTCCTTAGCGATCCTCTCAAGAAAAACGTCGTGCAGCTGGGGCTACTGCTTGAGCTGGGCAAGGGCATCGACTACATCAATGCCGACGGCCTGAATCCCGAGCAAGAAAAAGAATTCTTTGTAAGCTGGCTCAACAGGAGCACGCCTCTTGACCTTGGAATCAACTACAGCTACGCCAACTACACCAGCAGGGATACCGTCCGCTACGAAGACGTGCGCGCCCACGGCGGAGACTCCCTCGGGTTCAACCACTACGCCATTTCCCAGCAGGCCGTGGCGGGCATGGCGGGCTACAGTCTGTTCAAGTCCATCGACACATTGCAGGTGGCCCTGGGCTACGACTGGGCGGATTTCAACCTGTACGAAGACGATTTCTCCTGGACTTACCACAAGCGGATAAGCGCCCTCGCCACCTTCGGACTGTACGGCGACCACGAAGGCGAAGACGGTTCGGGAATCAGCGGCCAGGGGAACGGCGCCGTCATCTCTTACCAGTATTCCAACAGCGACCTGTACAGGCCGGGCACCTTCGCTGAAAGTTTCTACGTCACCGAAAGCGGCTCCATCAAGCCCCGTTACAGGAATTTCAACATCCACCAGGTGGACCTGAACCTTTACGGGTCTGTCCAGAGTCCCCTCACAGGCGCAAGGCTTGCCGCAGGAGGTAAGCTAGGCGGAATTTTCAACTGGAGTACCGACGCCAAGGAAGACACCCTGGATTCCTACTACTACAACGCCGTGTTCCTGGAGGGCTACCCCTACGTGCGTAGCAACGAAAGCTACACCCGCTCGGGCACCAAGACCGCCATAGCCGAAATCCACTACCTGTTCCCCGTCTATGACGACTGGCGCAAGCGCCTGTGGATTTTCAGCACAAGGGATCTGTACTTTGACGTGTTCGCCCAGGCCGGAGCGGCATGGAACGGCAAGTGGAACAACTCCGACAATTTCACCAAGCACGGGTTCTGGGACCGTTCCGCAGGTTTCGGCATCCGCTGGTCCAACAAGCTTTTCGAAAGCATTCCGGTGGACATGTCCCTTACATTCGCCCGGGCCCTGGACCGCATCGGCGAAGAAGACGGTGTTGGCTACAAGCTGAATCCCATCGACTTGCCCCTGATTCCCAAAAGGCTCGCCCCCACCCGCATCCGCTTCAACTTGGGCATGGGATTCCTGAACAGCTGGCAGTAGAAGCAAATTTTCAAGTTATCGCTCTTTAGACAAATTTCTTTAAAATACAAGTGAATCAGCATTGTAGGATTTATTACATTGATATAAAAACCCGTATCAGGAATTCATTCCGGCCTCAAGGATGCCATTGACAACCACGACATCCAAAAAGCAGCGAACCTCGTAAAAAAAATGTCCGGAGTATAGCCGGTTGTACCTTTACGACGCCGCAAAGGAAGTCTGCCCTGATGGATGGAGCTTACCCACAATGGACGACGTAAACAATTTGAACGAAACTATGGCTAACAGGGTTCAAGGATCAAAAAAAACATTTTAGAAAATATCCTGGCGCATTCCGAGATGACAAGGGTGTTGACAAGCAATTCGAGAACGTCAATTATTTCTGACTAAAAGATGACGAGGATGGTTTGCTTGCAGGCAAGGCTTTTGTAAAAGACAGCGTAGAAAAGGCAGCGCCTATTGCAGTAGAAGAAGCCTCGTGGGGGCTGCCCGTCCGCTGCGTCAAGGAATAAAACAGCCCTTTATACACCAAATAAATATTAACATATATATATGTATCCAAAATTGCCCCCGCCGGACCGCCCCCGCCGGACCAATTTTTCAAAAAACCTTTTTACATTTAGCCCCGAAAATGGTTTGGACCGTCGTCACATACGGGCTTATTGTCCTTCTTGCCCTGTTCGGCCTCTTCTACCTGTGGTTAGAAGTGCGTTTTTACCGTGCCCTGGGTACCGTCCGGGAAGGGCGTTCCACCGTGAACCCGCCCCCGAGGGTCAGCGTCCTCATCGCCGCCCGTAACGAGTCCGCAGGGATCCGGGCCACCCTGGATTCCGTGCTGGACCAGAACTATGCCGGCGTCTGGGACGTTTGGGTGGCCGACGACCGCAGTACCGACGACACCCCCCAGATTCTGGAGGAATACCGCGCCAGCCACCCGGAACGGCTCCACATTTTGACCATCAAGGACCTGCCCGAGGGCGTAAGCCCCAAGAAGCACGCCATCAGCAAGATGATCGAGGCCTGCGAAGGAGACATCCTGTGCCTTACGGACGCCGACTGCATTGTCCAGCGGGAGTGGCTCACAGGCATCTTGCGGGAATTCGAGCCCGGAATCGAACTGGTGGCAGGGCATTCCTACATCCCCACCGTCCCCGGCAAGTCCCCCTTCATTATCTGTATGCAGGCGGTAGAGACCCTCATTTACCGGGTGGCAGGCACAGCTGGCCTTGCCATGCACCTGCCCCTTACCAGTACGGGCAACAACCTGGCCTACCGGAAGGACTTTTTCAAGAGCGTAAACGGGTTCGAGAACGTCATCAAAATCCAGAGCGGCGACGACGACCTTCTGATGCAGAAACTGGCCACCGACCGGCCTTTCGCCATGCGTTACTGCATTACCCCCTCCACCTTCGTGACCACAAACGGCAAAGAGACCCTGAAGGAACTCTGGGAGCAGCGCAAGCGCTGGGCCTCCAAGACCATCTACTACTCCCCGAAAATCGTGTTCGTGCTCTCCATGGTGTTCCTGTTTTTGACCATGCTATGCGTCACGGCAGCGTTTTCGCCCTTCAGTACCGAAATTTTAATTGCAACCCTTGTCGCCTTCGCCCTAAAAAGCCTGGGCGACCTGATCCTCATTTTACGTGGGCTCAAGATATTCCGGCAAGAGCACCTGCTCAAGTGGTGCATTCCCGTAGAAATCGTCCATGCCCCCTTTACCGTCCTGGCAGTGCTGTTTGGCCTGTTCGGACGTTTCAAATGGAAATAAGTTAAGAACGGAAGTCTCATGGCAACAAAAACGAAAGCTCCCGAAAAGACCCTGATTATCGCCGAAAAACCCAGCGTGGCCTCTGACCTGGTCAAAGTCCTGGGTGCAAAGAATTTCAAGAAAGAGACCGCCTACTGGGAAAGTGACTCCACCATCGTGAGCCACGCCATCGGCCACCTGGTAGGCATAGCCGACCCCAAGGATATTGACGAACGCTACAAGGCATGGGACATGAAGACCCTCCCCATGCTGCCGGAAAAGTTTCCCCTGGTGGCCCTCCCCACCACCAAGAGCCACCTGACGGCTCTCGGAAAGCTCATCAAGCGCAAGGACGTTACCACCATCATCAACGCCTGCGATGCGGGTCGCGAAGGTGAACTGATTTTCTTCTACATATTGGACTACGTGCTCAAGGGGAACTTCAAGGGCAAGACCCTAAAGCGCCTCTGGATGCAGAGTATGACACCTACGGCCATCAAAGAAGCCTTTGAGCACCTGCGCACCGCCGAAGACATGGAAAACCTGAAGGACGCCGCCCTTTGCCGCTCCGAGGCCGACTGGCTGGTGGGCATGAACGGCAGCCGCGGGCTTACCGCCTACAACAGTTCCATGGGCGGGTTCCAGATTACCCCCTGCGGCCGTGTGCAGACCCCCACCCTTGCCATTATCGTCAAGCGCGAAGAAGAACGCCTGCAGTTCAAGCCCCAAAAGTTCTGGACCGTTGAGGCCGATTTCGACAACAGCGGAAGCAACTACCAGGGCAAATGGTTCAAGGCCGACGGCAAGGAAAAGCAAAAACAGATCTTTGACGAAAAAACGGTCAAGGCCATCTTGGAAAAGTGCAAGGGCAAACCGGGCTCCATCGAAGAAAGCACCTCCGAAAGTGAGCAGAAATGTGCAGGCCTCTACGACCTGACCACGCTGCAGCGCGAAGCCAACAGCCGTTTCGGTTTTAGCGCCAAGACCACCCTTTCCATAGCCCAGTCCCTGTACGAACACCACAAGGCCACCACCTATCCCCGTACCGACAGCCGCCACCTGCCCGAAGACTATGTGGCTCCTGTGAAATCTACCCTGGGTAAGATTACAGGCCCTCTGGCAAAGTTCGCCCAGCAGGCCCTGGACAACAACTGGGTCAAGCGCACCCCAAAGGTCTTTGACAACTCGAAAATTTCGGACCACTTCGCCATTATCCCCACCGGGGTCGCTCCCAAGAGCCTTTCCGAAGCAGAAGCGAAGATTTACCAGATGATTTGCCAGCGGTTCATCGCCGTGTTTTTCCCGCCAGCAAAATACCTGAACACCACCCGCATTACCACCGTCGAGAGCGAAACCTTCCTTACCGAAGGCAAGATTCTGGTGGACCCGGGTTTCAAGGCGGTTTACGGCAAGGATAGCGACGACGAGTCCAACATTCCCAAGCTGAACGGCAACAAGGCGAAGACCGTTTCCATCGAAGCAGAAGAAGACTTTACCAAGCCTCCTGCCCACTACACCGAAAGTTCGCTCCTTTCCATGATGGAAAGTGCGGGCAAGCTGGTGGAAGACGATGAACTGCGGGACGCCATGAAGGAACGAGGTCTCGGCACTCCTGCCACCCGCGCAGCCATCATCGAAAAGTTGGTCAGCGACAAGTACGTGGTCCGCGACGGCAAGGACATGATCCCTACCGCCAAGGCCTTCGACCTGATCAAGGTGCTTTCGGCCATGAACTGCGACGCCCTCACCAGCCCGGAACTCACCGGCGAATGGGAATACAAGATGGACTTGATTTCCAGGGGCAAAGAATCCCGGGAAGAGTTCATGAAGGGCATCGTAGAAATGACCCGCACCATGGTAAAGAACATCAAGGGATTCAAGGAAGAACACACCGAGGGCGAAGCCAAGTTCAGTCCCGTAAACGGCAAGAAGGTTTTCGAGACCGTGAGCCGCTACAAGACCGAAGACGGAATCGTCATCCGCAAGATGATTGGCGGAAAGCGCCTTACCGACGAAGAGGTGGTGGAGCTCTTGACCAAGCGGAAAATCGGTCCCCTTACGGGATTCCGCAGCAAGAAGGGTTCCGAATTTTCGGCGGTGGTCATCATCAACGACCAGAACAAGATCGAATTCGTCTTTGACGACAAGCCCGAAGAAATCGACACCGGCAAGAAGGTGGGATCTTCTCCCGTCGACGGAACCGACGTGTTCGAGACCCTCACGGGCTACGTTTCCCAAAGTTATGTGGACAAGCAGCCTTCGGGAATCTCTCTGCCTAAGATTCTCCTGGGCAAGGAACTGCCCTTCGAGGCCATCCAGAAGCTATTGGCAGGCGAAAAGACGGAGCTTATCAAGGGATTCCGCAGCAAGACCCACCGGCTGTTCGACGCCTACCTGTACCTGGAAAAAGGCAAGCTCAAGTTCGATTTCCCGCCCCGCGAATTTAAGCCCAGACGGTTTGGGAAGAAAAGCGGGTAACCAAAGTGTCATCCTGAGCGGAGAGCCATAAGGCTCGAAGTCGAAGGATCTCAAGTAGAGTGTGGAATGTTGTTTAGGCTTATTCCTGTAGTTTTCCTGCTTTTCGCTATTGTCGAAGCAGACGCTGCCGCTGTTGCCGACACAACTCGCACCGACAGCAGTTCCGCCGTCGTTACCAGCACGGCCGACACACTCCAGCAAAACACCACTCGCTCCGATACCATCGCTGACACTACTGCCGCGATCATAGAAAACCCTTACGGCCTGCCCGACGATCTCATGCCCCTCTGGAATTCCATGAGCATCAAGCAGAAGGCCGCCCAAATGGTCATGGTCTATCTGTCACCGGCCCAGTTCCTGATAGAGAACGAATTCGGAGCCGTGCTGGTCATGAAAAATCACCTGAAGGACACGGCGGCGTTCAAGTCCCGAATCAAGGAAGCCAACGAAGGTCTGAAAATCCCCCTGCTGGTGGCAAGCGACCAGGAAGGCGGCTTCGTAAACCGTCTGGGCGGCATCTCCGAAAAATGGAAGCACGCCCCCAGCGCCAAGGAAATGCGGGACATGCCCACGGATTCTGTCCAGCTGATCTCCGCAGAAATCGGCGCCGAACTGATGGAACTGGGCATCAACATGAACCTGGCTCCGGTGCTGGACCCGGCAAAGGACCACCGGAAAAAGAATTCCTTCATGGAAGAAAGCGCCCGCAGCTGGGAAAAGGATTCCACCAGTACCGAAAAAGTCCAGGCCTTTGTCCAGGGCATGCGCCAAAGCGGTGTGGTATGCGTGTCCAAGCATTTCCCGGGTTATGACTCTTGGACCAACAGCGACCATCAAATCGCCATCAGTGCAAGTCCCAAGAATAAAATCGCCTACAACGTGGAGTTTTTCAAGAGGCTTTCCGACGATATTCCCGTAACCATGATGAGCAGCGTGCGGTTCATCCGCATCTCTAGCCGCCCCGCCGTATTCGAGCCTAAAATCGTGAAGATGGCTAGAGACATGAGCCCCGAAACGGTGATTCTCACCGACGATTTGTGGGGAGTCTCGCTTAGGGCCTGGGTCAGCGGAACAGAACGGGTAAAAAGCAGGGGCTACCCCCGCAAGGATTTCCGCAAGCTTATCCGCACCGCCCTTACCGCAGGCAACGACATGTTCATGATTACCTACCCCGCAAAGGCGGTAGAGATGGTGAACTACCTTGTGCAGATTTCCAAGAACAACAAGACCTACCGCAAGCGCATCGAAGAATCCGCCGCCCGAATACTCAAGATGAAGTACAAGGCGGGGATGATTAAGTAGTGGTTAGGATAGCAGGTCTCAAGAGTCGTCATCCTCGCGAAGGCGAGGATCCGCTTGAGGTGTGGAATGTGTAGTGAAAAGTGTGGAATAAAAAACGATTGTCCCAAGATGTCACCCCGTGCTTGTCACGGGGTCATTTTCTTGTATCAAGAAATTTATCCCGGCATTCACCGGGATGACAATGCTAGGGACTAGGATCTAGGGGATAGGTTTTAGGTAACAGGTTGTAGGTGTTAGGGCCGCAGGGGACAAGATGTGTCAGCCTCGGCCGGGGCGAGAATCTTTCTTCGGTAGGTTCTTCACTTCTTTCAAAAGCTTTTCCGGTCCGATTTTTTCATAGACCAGCTTCAAGATTTCAGCGGCGGCACGGGCATCGGCCAAAGCCCTGTGGTGGTTAAAGTCCGGGAGTTCCAGGGACTCCGTCAAGTTGTGCAGGCTGTAGCTGGGCAGCCCCGGAAAGAACCTTCGGGAGAGCTTCACCGTGCAAAGCCTGGGCGGGTCGTACTTGATGGCACAGCGTTTCAGTTCCGCCATCATGAAACGGCTGTCGAACTGCACGTTGTGAGCCACAAAGATGCGGTCCTGCAACATTCCCATCAGGTCTTCGGCGATAGCCGAAAACTGCGGTTTTCCCTGCACCATCTCGTCGGTAATACCCGTAAGCCTCTGCACAAAGGGCTGGATTGGCATGCCCGGATCTACCAGGGCCTGGAACGTTCCCTCCACGTTGGTATCGTCCATCAAAACGACGCCTATTTCGGTAATGCGTCCATCGGAAGGCTTCCCTCCGGTGGTTTCCAAGTCCACAACGGCAAACTTCACGGTTTAGTCCCTGCGAAGCGTTCCCCTACTGGATAGGAACGTCGATATCCAGGGTCTGCCTTGCTGCACGATTTTCCACGCGGGCCTTCATGACCTTGGACTTGGGCCGACCATAGACAGGCACCACCACCAGGTTCGAAACTCCGGCGTCTTCGCTAGGAGTCGCCTCGGTTTCTGCAACGGTCTTCGAGAATATTGGCGTCTTGCCCTTGTCATAGACAGAATAGGTAAACTCCCGGTTCAGCCCCTTCTTGATTTGCTTGGTAGGCACCTGAAAATAGATGATACCGCCCTTGGGCACCTTGCGCAAGCTGTCCTTGATTTCTTCCTCGGTGGCAAAGTCCGCTTCCATGGCCATACGCACGTTCTTCTTCAACTTGTCGGCACTTTCGTAAAGCACGGACACGTTGAACTTGGCGTCTTCGGGCATGGCTTCCGGACGCACGTCCCGAATCTTCGCGTTGTTCTGGTAGTATTCCCAGCGGCCGTTGTCGTGGAGAATCACCGTAGAGCCGTTGGAGGTCGTCGCGATAATGTCGTTAGCAAAAGCGCCCGCCGCAAAGGCAAGCAGGCAAGCACATCCAACCAATCCACTCAATTTCATAAACACCCCGTTCTCGAGTTTACGACGGAAATATAGTATTCCCCAAATCCTATATTTCCCCCTATGCCCGGAAAAACCAGATTTGCCCCGAGCCCCACCGGCTACCTCCACGAAGGCCACCTGCTTTCGGCCCTGTACGTGTGGGCCGCCGCCACAAAATGGGACCTGTCGGTGCACCTGCGCATCGAGGACCACGACCAAGAAAGGTCAAGGCCCGAACACATCGCCGCCATCCGCGAAGACCTGCAATGGCTTGGCTTCAAATGGCAAAGCGAAAGCCTCCAAAGCGAACATTTCGACCGATTTGAAAAAGCCCTCAAGAACCTTGAAGCACAAGACCTGGTCTACCCCTGCTACTGCAGCCGCAAAGAACTAGAAGAACAAAATCCAAAGAACGAATTTGGCGAAATCATATACCAAGGAAAATGCAAGGGGGGAAGCATCCCCCTAGTTCGCACTGCGTCGCTCTCTACCCCCTCCAGCGGGGGTTTCCCCCGCAACGCCCCCCACTCCCTCCGAATCAAAATTCCAGACAAAGTAATTAACTGGCACGACCTACGCCTGGGGGACTTTGCCGAAAATCCTAAACTCCAGTGCGGTGACTTTCCCATCCGGGATAGGGTCGGTCAATGGACCTACCAGTTCGCCGTCTGCGTCGACGACATCGAAGAGGGAATCTCCCACGTTATCCGGGGCGAAGACATACGGAATTCCACCGCAAGGCAAATCGCCCTGATGAAACTGATGGGCAGGACCGAATCGCCCAAGTACCTACACCACCCCCTCATCGTAGATACCGCAGGCAAAAAACTTTCCAAGCGGGAAAAAGCCCACAGTATCCGGCAAGACCGGGAAACAGGCGTCACCCCCCAAGAACTCCTGGGCCGGGTCCTTTTCAAGGCAGGACTTGTCTCCACGCAAGCGCCCGCCAACCTAGACACCGCCCTGAACATCGTCTGCCGAAATCTGTAGATACAAAAGCCAAAGACGCCCCTATTCGACAACTCATAACTCGTAACTCATAACTCGCTACTTCTAAATAATGTATATTCAGGGCATGTCCAACGCAGCCTTGTCCGCCACCCTTTCAAAGATTCGCCAGGAATCGGCCCTTTTCGATTCCAAAGATTCACTCTTGAACTTCAACACCAAGGGCCTGTACCAGACGCCCCTGATGCTCGAAACCGGCGACCTGTTCTTTGAAAAGTGGAAACAGGCCGGAGGCCCCCTGCCACTGGACTCGTTCCTCCCCAGGTCAGAAAGTTTCACACCCCAGCAAAAACTGGAAGTGAAAGAACATATCCTGCAAGCCCTCAAGGAAAAGTTGGAGGACTTCGGTACCACCGATTTATACCTGCTGCTGGGATTCTTGAAGTGGGAAGGGAACGCCCTTTCCCCAAGCCTGCTGGTGCCCCTGGATGTGAACCTCCAGACCCAGACGGTAGCCCTTTCTTCGAAGCCTCCTCTCGAAAACATCATCCTGCGGGAACGGTTGAAAACGGAGCTTTCGCTCCCCACCATAGAAGACGCCACCCTGAACGGGCAGTTCAGCATCTTGCTGTACTTTTCCCTCTTCGAAAAAGCGGTGGCGGCCAAGAAAAACTGGAAATTTACACGACACGGCATCTGCCTCGCCTTCTTTGATTCCGTCAAGCTGGGCCTCAAAAAATGCATGGAACTGGGGCTGGACGAATCCAACGCCAGCGCCGCCTCTACTGTTCAAGCCCTCTTTACCGCCGATGGATTCCAGACCAAGGATTCCAAGTTCGACGGAGAAACATTTGACAAGCTGTACTCGCCGCTGGACCACTATCCTCTGTACATCACGGATTCCCACACCACCAAGGTCACAGAAGACGCAAAGGATGCCGGAAACAACGCCTACGCCATCCAGGCCCTGCCAGGTACAGACTGGGACCGCGCCACGGCGAACCTGGTGGCCGATTCCATCGCCGAAAAGAAAAGCACCCTGGTGGTTTACCGCAGGGCATCTACCGCCCAAAAGTTTAGGGATAGGCTGTTCCCGCAGTTCCGCAATTTCGAAGGCCCCGAAAGGGACGCCCTTCTGCCGGAACTCCAGAAGACCCGCAATTCTTTTGTGCGGTATTACGATGCCATAAACAAGAACATCCAGCCCTCCGACGCACCCCTTTCGGACCTGCTGACGGAATTTGTCCAGAACCCGGCCGTCAAGGTTAAAGCATCCGACGCCCTGTTCCAGAAAATCGCAAACGTTCCGTACAGGGACTACTGCGAACTCAAAGCGGACCTGGACGAGATTCTTTACCTGTATTTTGAAAAGAAGGGAAAGGAAGCCAGAAACGCCTTCAAGGATGTGCGGGTCCCAAGCCTTTCTGTCGAAGAGCAAGAAGCGATTGCCAAGGAACTTGCCCTTGCCTCGAGCAAGGCCAACGAACTGAAGCCCCTTATCGAGCTGGTCGAAAAGACGGGACTGTTCCCCACGGGCATCTACCTTTCCGGACTTTCGGACATCATCGACCTGATTCTGCAGAACTTCAACAGGAACACTCCTGTCTTTGAAGACTGGGAACTGCGCTCCAACAGCTGGGAAGACTACCAGGATTCCCTGAAGGCGCTTCCCGAAGCAGGCGACAAGTGGGTCCGCTACCGCAGGCAGACATCGGAAATCTACACCGACAACGCCGTAGATGAAAACATCCTTTCTGTCCGCGAAGAATTCGCAGACAGCCTGAAGGCCACCCTCAAGGGCCTTTCGGACCGCTACCGCAGTTCCAAGAAAAAGCTTTTGAAAGTCCTGAAAGACCCGAAGTCCGTCTCCTCGGACAACCAGCTGCTGGACCTGATCGATACCCTGATCGAGCTGCAAGAAAACAAGCGGGCCTACAAGGACACCTCCGTTCTCGGGAACCACCTGCTGGGCCGCGACTGGCTCTACGAACGCTCCAACTGGTTCGAGCTGAACAAGAAGATCACCTACATCTACGACTTTAGGGAAACCCACAAGAACGACCCGCGGCTGGACCTGCTGCTCCAGATTCTGGAACAGTGGCAGCTGTTCAAGGACGCCCTCCCTCAGATGAAGGACTATGCGAAGGTCGTCAAGGAACTCCAGGAATCCACCCGCAAGATTACGAAGGGACTTTCCCTGGAAACGCCTCTCGAGAGCCTGTGCATCGAAAAGTGGCTGGACGAAATCCAGCTGTGGAACGCCAACTGGGGCAATCTGGAAATTCACGTGCGCACCACGTCGCTTTTGCAGTCCATCGAAAAATTCGGAGCAAAGGAACTGGTCGACTACCTGAAAGACGCCGACAACGTGAGCCAGAACATCGCCCAGGCCTTCGCCCACTTCTGGGCAGGAACGCAAATCCAGCAGGTCGGCAAGGATTGCCCCGACCTGTTCTCCCTTTTGCCCAAGGCCCGCGCCCAAAAGACCAGGGATTACCGCTCCCGACTGGACCAATTCTGCAACGCAAACTTCAGGCTGGTGCAAAACACCGTCAAGGACAATCCGGGCCTTTTCGCCTTTATCCCGCTGGAGCAGAGTTTTCAGCTTCCACCGTCCCAGAAATTCCAGACCGTAGTCATTCTGGACGCGGACTGCATTTCGGTCTGCGAGGCGCTTCCCGCCATTTTCAAGGGCCAAAAGACGGTGCTGGTGGGCGATTCCAAGGCGCCTCTCCTGAAGCACCTGCCGCTGGACGGCTACCCCGAAGACCAGACGCCCCATACCCAGGCGTTCCAGGAATCCATTCTCACCATGAGTTTAAGGCAGGGGATTCCCACCAGGGAACTGTGGTTCTCCACCACCTACGCCCACTCCTCCATGATAGATTTTGCGAACTGCAAAATCTACGGCGGCGACATTCGTCAACTGCCGCAGCCCAGCCGCGAAAAGGTAAAGAACCAGACCCTGAAAGTCGTTTCTGACAAGGTCCTGGAAATCGCGAAAGCCGCCATCCACCATGCCGAAAGGCAGCCGGGACGCACTCTCGGCATTATCGCTCTTCACCAGTCCACCTGCATGGAAATCGAGTCGGCCATCAACAGCCTTACGCCCAAAGATTCTCCGGCGGCAAGGTTTTTCCAGCCTATAAACCCGTCCATCAGTTTTTACGTAAAGACTCCCGAAAGGGCGGTCAACCGCCTGCGGGATACGATTCTCGTGTGCGGCGAATACGAAACCACCGAAAAGAAAGCCATCAACAATTCCCTTTCTGTCTGTGCAACGCTTGCCAAGAGCGAACTCCAGGTGTTCCTTTCCGAAAGCGACATGGCCCTGAAGCCCAAAGAAAAACCGGACCTGTTCTGGGAATGGATTCTGTACCTGCAGAAGGTGCTTACCTTGAATATTACCGACGAAAAGCCCAAGGAATCGGCTCTCTATGCCCAGGCCCTAAAGGCCCTGCAAGACGAAAACATCCCGGTGGAGCCCTATTTCTGCCAGTGCGGTATTTCTGTTGGCCCTGTGGTGGTTGATGCCAACAATTCCAAGCGGTTCCTCGCCATGGTCGAAGACGACTGCACCACGGAACGTTTCAGGGAATCCATCGAAGATCGAATCTACATTCGCCACACGCTGCTCCGTCAAATCGGCTGGAAGGTGCTGAACCTTTGGACCCCCTTCTGGTACATGGCCAACAGCGACGAAGTGAGCCACATGGTCACCACCATCGCCATCGAGCAGAGCGTGGCGCCACCGCCCAAGGACGCCTCCGAAGAAGAATCCGAAAGCGTCGACGCCATCAGTGCGGAAAACCTGAGCGTGATTCCCTATACGGTGCTGCACCCGAAAATCGAAGGAACTCCCCACGACAGGCCCATCGCCGAACTTTCGGCAGCATCCATCATCACGCAGCTCAAGTTCTACGTGGACCACGAGTCCCCCATTCACGAAGAACTCTTGCAGCAGAGGCTTTTCGAGCTCCACAAGGAGCCCTGGCCGAACCAGAAACTCGTGCCCCAGATTATGGACGCCATCAAGCAGGGCATCAAGGGCCAGAAGTTTATCCAGACGGGTAAGTTCCTGTATTCCCTCAAGAACCCCGCGGTAGAGCTGAGAGACCGAAGTTTCCGACCGTCTTCGGAACGGAAGATGATTTACGTTTCACCCGAAGAGCGCATGTTCATACCGTCGTCTATGGACGAACGGGACATCAAGCAATTGCTTGGACTGCTGGAATAGAAAATTTTTCTCGCGGAGGCTTCTTCGTCATCCTCGCGAAGGCTTCTTCGTCATCCTCGCGAAGGCGAGGATCTGCTTGCTGGAATAATTACCGCACTTTCACGACGAAAGCGCTGATGTTGTAGGCCGAAAGTTCACGGGCCTTGTCGTCGGCGGCTTTCTTGTTGTTCCAACCGCCGGCGCGCAACTTATAGAAAGGTGCGTCGAACACCACCTGAATAGCGTAACCCGTGCTGGCAGAAAGTTCTGCACGGCGGCGCTGGGCCGCATCGAAATCACCTACGGCTTCGAACTGTAAAACGTACAAATCCTTGGATGCCTTCTTGTCGGCACTCGCCTTGCCGGGAACGGCAGGGCCTGCGGCAGCAGAGGTGTCCCGCAAAGAAGCGGAAAGCTCGGGAGAATACTCGTTCCCGCGGAAAAGGGAATCCATGTCCGTAGGGTCTCCGGCAAAAGACAGGGCAGCTGCAAATCCGACAATAAAAGCAATAGACGATTTCATGACATCAATTATAAAAAATTTTCTCGGTTTCCACCCCGTCCATTTCGGCGACGGCACTCCGGTGGGTAATAAAAATCATGGTCTTGTTCGGATAGGCCGCAAAAAGCCTGCGGAACAACTCCCGCTCCGTAGGTTCGTCCAGCGCCGAGCTGATTTCGTCCAGCAACAAGACGCTCCCGGGCCGCAGGAGTCCGCGGGCCACTGCAATACGTTCCGCCTGGCCTTCGCTTAGCCCCATGCCCCGCTCCCCCAGTTCCGTGTCCAGACCGTGGGGCAGATCGAACACGAATTCCGCACAGGCCACCTGCAGCACATGCCGCAGTTCCTCTTCGGTAGCATCCGGTTTTGCCAACTGCAAATTATACCGGACCATTCCGCTCATGAGGGTATTCCCCTGGGGAACATAGACAAAGTAATCGCAAGTCCTTGCCGAAACAGGCCGTTCAAAAGCACCTGCGGGGCCGCTGGAGTCCGTAGAATAAACAAGCACGCGGCCTTCCCGGGGTTCCACAAGCCCAAGCATCAGGCGGAACAGCGTCGTCTTGCCGGCACCTGTCGTGCCCATGATGGCGGTCTTGCTTCCGGGCTTAAAGTCGTGAGTGTAATTCCGGACGGCATCGTGGTCGGCGGTAGCGTAACGGAAGCTGACATTTTCCAGACGGACGCCCAGGCCAGATGATCCTTCGGGCACGGATTTTGCGTCCTTCAAGGCACCATTTGAAACATCATTTGAAGCACCATCCGACGAAACTTTCGAAACACCCTTCGAAGTGCCTTCCGCGCCATTAACCGAACCGTCGCCCTGCAGCTCCTGCAGGCGGTCAATGCTTGCAGTAGCATGAATCAGGCGGGGAGCGTTGTTCAATATCGAGAGGATGGGCCCCTGAATCTGTCCAACCAACTGCAAAAAAGAAGTCATGACACCGAAGGTGATTGTTCCGTTTCGGAGCCCGAGACCGCCCCACACAAAGGCCAACAGGTATCCCAGTCCAAAAGCACCTCCAAAGGCCAGCCGAGAAATCACAGAAAAACGGGTCTGCCGCACCACGTCGTGATGGAGGGTGTGCTGCATGGAATCCAGCCGCTCCGAGACCCAGGGGGCGCTTCCCAGACTCCGGAGCACGGCATTGTTTTCTACGCCCTCCTGCACGTGCATCTGGATACGGCTCTCCCCTTCGCGGATCTTGAGGGTCATTTTCCGCAGGCGGTAAGAGACGAACTTGCCAAACACAAGAGCCAGCGGCGTCAAGAGGACAAGGGCCCAGGCGAGCCGCGGGTCGAACCAGCGGAGCATCAAAAAAGCCCCCAGAAGCTGTATCGCCGTCACCATCATCTGGGGAATCTTTGCCGTAGCCACTTCGCTTACCAGCTCCACGTCTTTAGAAAAACGGGAGGTCACGTCGCCCGAAAGAAGTTCCTTTTCGCTGTAGAGCTTGCGGGTAAACAGCCGCCCGAACATGGAAAGCCGAAGCGCATTGGACTGCCGGATGGTGGCTACCGACGTGAGGTAGTAATACACCTGGCGAAGCACCACGTTTCCCACCACCGTAAGCACCAGCAGGCCCACCATGCGGGCCACGTCCTGGTCAGAACCGTTCTTGATGGTATCGTCGATAAAGCGCTTGCTGAGCCACACCATGGCAAGGCCGAGGGAAACCTGCAGGGTTCCCACCGCCACGCGAAGCGCCACGTTCAGGCGAACTCCGCGGATACTTTGCCATAGCCACGAGAGGTAATTCATTCCAGCACGTTCACCTTCTGCCAGCTTTCTACAATGGCCTGCACGTCGGAGAGGGCCCGGTCGCGTTCCACCTCGTATTCCTCGCAGAGGGCGTCTGTCAGCGTTTCCACCGTGAAATCTCCCTGCTTAACGGCAGCACTCCAGAGAAATGCCGCCGTCTCGTTCAGGCACAAGAGCTTGCCGAAATCGAGAGCCCCGATGCCCTCGCCCATAATCACCTGCTCGCCGCAGACTTCCCGCAGCACAAAACCGTTCTTGATACGCATAAATCGCCTCTTTTTGTTTAAAATAGATTATTTGAGCCGAACACGTAAAGGGGTGTGAAGTCCACCCCCCGACTTGCACACTTCAACAAGTGTTGGTGAGAACTGTATAAACCCCTCCCACCTCCATCGCTTCGATACAGAGTCGGTCGAGGATGACGCAGGGCAGGAGAATATATAAAATACACAGATGAGCACCGGATTGTCAAAAAAGGACCATCCGGTTTGCTATATTTGGCCCGCTATGGTCGAAGAGGCTCTTGAATCAAGCGTGCCAAACGAACCTGCCCTGGTGCAGGCCCTCAAGGGAGTGCGTACCCTGGAACTCCACCCGAGGCTCCCGGATTTCGATTTCGAAAGCCTGAAGGACTATTCCCGCATATTGCCCGCCATGCTGCCGAACTTTCCGGACTTTTGCCCTGCCGGCAACTTCCGCAAGAGCTACGCCGACGAGCTCACCTCCTGCACGGATTTTCTTTCGGGCTACGAAGATTTCAAGACCTTCACGGAACATTTCAGGGCTTACAACTTCAAGACCTTCCTGATGGAAGGGGAAAACTTGAAGCTTTTCCACAAGGCGCCCTGGCACTGGAGTTTCCAGCAGGAGAAAGACGGGGCCATTATCCAGTCGGGGCTTGCGGTGGCGGGACTCATGGGAGCCCTGTGCTGCATTTCGCCGGGGAACTTTTCGTGGCACCACTACACGGTGCGTTACCTGCACCTTTCGCTCCTCACTGCATTCCACCTGGTGCGCAAGGGCTGCATTTATCCGCAGATTTTCTGGGTCCAGCGGGACACCGCCCAGATGCGCTGGCTCCCCACCACCTTCATTCCCGAAATCAAGGCGCTGGTGGACCAGCTGGAACAGAAGGCCCCCGAAAAGTTCGCCTTCACCGCCAAGGACGAAGAATACCTGGAAATCGACTCCCCCGCCCTCCACGTGCTTTCGCTGTTTATCGGGGCGCTGCTCCGTTTTGCCCGGACCTACAAGCGGCCGGTCAAGTCCAACCACGGGAACCTGCTGAGCTTTTTCTTTGACGGGGTTTCCGGAAAGTTGGGGGCCAGCGGGCATGCCATTCCCGAAAAAATCCGGCAGTGGTTCTCGGTGTTCGGGCATTTCGACCTGCGGAGCCAGATTCTTTTCAAGGCGTGGGAGTCCGGCGACGATGTGTCCCTGGAAGTCTTTGTAGATGGAGCGCGCCTTGCGACCCTATTCCAGACAAACGATTCCAGGCTCGTGCCCCTGCAGAAAATCCTCTACGGGGTGGCGGAATTTTTCAAGCCGCTAGAAACCTACCTGGACAGCCGGGGCGAAACACCCGTGGTCATGCAGGGGGCAAAGCTGCTCCAGTTTTTGCAGGACGGCCTCAAGAAACTCGAGATTATGGGAATCCGCACGGAGATTCCCGAAAAGCTCTTGCACATCAACAAGCCCAAGGCCAAGATGCGTCTGCAAGGAAGCATGAGTTTCGGGATGTTCTCTGCAGGGGACCTGCTGGACTTTGACTGGCAGGTGGCCCTGGGCGACGAGCAGATTTCACCACAGGAATTTCTGGAACTGGCCGCACAGGCAGACGGTCTGTTAAAATACAAGTCGGAATACATCGAGATTTCGGCCCAGGACATCGAAGAAATCAAGAAGCAGGTGGAAGCCCCCAAGGAGCAGGCCCAGGCCACACAGTCCAAGCTGGTGCAGGCGGCCCTTACCGGCGATTGCGACGGCGTGCCCATCACCCTGACCGAAGAGACCAAGGCCCAGATTGACGCCTGGCGGGGCGAGACGGAAATCCCGCTGCCCGAAGGCCTGAACGCCACGCTACGCCCCTACCAGAAGCGGGGCTACTCCTGGATGTACAAGAACCTGGAAATCGGCTTCGGCTGTATTCTTGCCGACGACATGGGCCTCGGCAAAACCCTCCAGGTTATCGCCTACCTGCTGAAAATCAAGGAAGAAGGAAAACTCCAGGAGCACAAGGCCCTGGTGGTGATGCCCGCGGGCCTGCTGTGCAACTGGCAGGTAGAAATCAAGAAGTTCGCCCCGGCCCTCACCTTCACCGCCTACCACGGCGGCAGACGGGACCTGCAAAAGTTCGACTCCGACATTTTGCTCACCACCTACGCCACCTTCCGCAAGGACTTTGAGATTTTGAAAGCGGCCACCTGGCATGCGGTAGTCATCGATGAGGCCCAGAACATCAAGAACGCGGACAGCGACCAGAGCAGGCTTTTGCGCAGCCTGCAGGCTCCCGTAAAAATCGCCATGAGCGGCACTCCCGTGGAAAACCGCCTCATGGAATTCTGGACCATCATGGACTTTGCAAACCGGGGGTTCTTCCCAAGCGCCCAGGAATTCCGCGAGAAATACGAGACGCCCATCCAGAAGAACGGCGACAAGGTGGCGGCAGAAACCTTCAAGAAGATTACCGCACCCTTCATGCTCCGTCGTCTCAAGACAGACAAGAACATCATCAGCGATCTGCCCGACAAGATTATCCAGAACGAATACGCCGAACTGACGGCCACCCAGGCGGCCCTTTACAAGCAGACCCTGGACAAGTTCATGGCCATGCTGGAAGAAGAAAAGCAGCTGGCCGAAATTTCGCAGGACGCCCACTCACTTTTCAAGCGGAAGGGCCTCATCTTGCAAATGATCCTCGCCCTCAAGCAGATCTGCAACCATCCCGCCACGTTCTTGAAGGGGTTAGACGAGAGACGAGAGACAAGAGACGAGAGAGATGATGCTGAAAATCGTCATCCTGAGCACGCCAGTGCGAAGGATCCAGGCCAGGTTCTCACCTCCGGCAAGCTCCAGATGCTCCTGGACCTGCTCACCTCCATCCAGGAGCAGGGCGAAAAGACCCTCATCTTCACCCAGTTCGCCGAGATGGGATTTTTGCTGAAGGAATCCATAGAAAAGGAACTGGGCATTTCCGTAGATTTCTATCACGGGGGCTGCAGTCAGACCCAGCGCAAGAACATGGTGGACTCGTTCCAGCAGGACCCCGAATCCAAGGTGCTGATTCTTTCCCTGAAGGCTGGTGGCACGGGCCTGAACCTCACCGCTGCCTCCCAGGTCATCCATTACGACCTGTGGTGGAACCCCGCCATCGAGGCCCAGGCCACCGACCGGGCCTTCCGCATTGGCCAGACCCGGAACGTGCAGGTCCACCGGTTCATCACCAAGGGCACCTTCGAGGAAAAAATTAACGCCCTCCTGGAAACCAAGAAGGCGATTGCCGAAATGACGGTGAGCGCAGGAGAGACCTGGCTTGCGGACCTGAGCGACAGCGAACTTTCCCAGGTGTTCCGGCTAGACAGCCCAGAAAACCCGGCAAGCTAGGCCACGGGCTAAACTACTCCGCCGGTAAGATAATCTCGATGTGGCGGGTGCTCACGTTCAAGAAGTGGGTGCGGAACAAATCCTTTTCGGTCTTGTCGCTGACCTTCACCTGGGTCACGGCGATAAAGTCCTTGTTCTCGCGGATATAGTCGGTAAGGCGTTCGTCACGGAGGGTGTCGATTTCGCCGGTGATGATAAAACTGTCTGTCCAGATTTTTACGAGCATACCCTAAATATAACGATTTTTTCAAATGAAAGCAAAAAAAAGTGTTTTTTTGTTGCTTTTTGCGGTTTCTAAAGGTATTTTTTCAAAAAATACTTCTAGATCCTAGCCCCTACAAGGAGACTATCATGGCTGCAAAAAAGAAACAGGCAATTTCGACAATTCCGGGCAAGATGATTTACCACAACATGGACTTTATCGACAGCGACAGTGGCCGCCCCATCAGGATTATCGCCGAATTCATGGCACCCAACCAGATTTTCCAGCAGGAAGGTGTCCAGAACACCATCGTGTTCTTCGGTTCGGCCCGCACGCTGCCCATGGCAGAAATCAAGAAGCGCATGAAGGGCTGCAAGGACAAAAAGGAACTGGCCCGCCTTAAACGTCTGGAAACCGTAGCGGAATACTACGACGCCGCCCACGAACTGGGCGCAAAGCTTGGCCGCTGGGCCAACAAGCAGCACAAGGGTTTTGCCATCATGACCGGCGGCGGCCCGGGCATCATGGAAGCGGGCAACCGTGGCGCCAACGACGTAGGAACTTCTTCCGTCGGCCTCAACATCAGGCTTCCCTTCGAGCAGCACCCCAACCCCTATATCGACGACGAACTGAACCTACAGTTCCGTTACTTCTTTATCCGTAAATACTGGTTCATGAAGCTGGCCAGGGCCATGGTGGTTTTCCCCGGCGGTTTCGGTACCCTGGACGAAATGTTCGAAATTCTCACCCTCATCCAGACCAAGAAATACGGCGACCGCATGCCCGTGGTCATTTTCGGCAGCAAGTACTGGAACAAGGTTCTCAACTGGAACTACCTGGCCGAAACAGGAATGATCGACAAGGAAGACATCAAGCTGTTCCATTTCTGCGACACGGTAGAAGACGCCTACAACGTGATTACCAAAGCGTTGGAAAAGACGATGGAATAGCGCCTTCGGCACAGTTACGCCCTACGGGCTAGTTAATAGTTACTAGTTGTTGATTAATAGAGTTTTTATTAAAGCATTCTAGTAACTTAAAACTAGTAACTCATAACTGTTTTATCTACATTTGGAGTATGCTGCGAAACATCCTGGCAGAGACTCTGGATCGGGTTTCCCGCAACCTGGCACTCCGGCCACATTACACCATGGAAGAATACCAAAGGTGGTTCGACCAGAACCCGGAATTCTTGCACAGCGGAGCCATGGAAAAAATCGAGCTGGTGGAACCCCTCACCCTGGAGGGCACCAACAACCTTTACCGGGCAAATTTCTGGATTGAGCATCCCGGTTATAACGACCATTTTGGCGAGCGGGAAATCGTCGTAAAAATCTGCAAGTTCTGGGCGGCACCGGGCAAGAACAGGCTCCACCGCCTGAATATGCTCCTGAGCGCTTTCCAGGACGAAATCCGCATCAACAACCTGATTCGCGCCACCAACATCGAAGGCGTGGTCCAGAGCTTTGGCGGAGGCCTCGCCGGCAGGCATCCCTACCTCAAGATGGAATTCATCAAGGGCTGCTCCCTGGACAAGATGTTCAAGACAAAGCTCACCGACGACGAAATCCTCCACCGCATCGCCCAGATAGCCTACCTGGCCAACACCATCAGCCAGCTGCACTACTACCAGGTCATCCACAAGGACTTGAAGCCCAAGAACCTGCTCTTGTGCCAGAATCCCCTGCACAAGAACAACCACAAGATTCTGATTTGCGATTTCGGTTACGCCCAGGCGAAACTGCGGGAAACCGTCAATGAATATGGCGGACAGCTGACGCCCTGCTACAGCGCTCCAGAACAGGCCATCATGGGCGAGAACCTTTCGTCATCGGTAGATTATTTCAGCTTCGGCATCATCGTCCACGAATACCTTACCGGCGAAAAACTGTTCCCACGGGCCATGGACATCTTTACCGAAGACGGCTACCGCATTACGGACCGGTATCTGGAATACCTGAAGACAGGCAGGGAAAACAAGTTCCAGGACCCAAGATTCCCGGAGCTTTCGGAATGGATCGACCGGCTCACCATTTTTGACAGTTTCGAACGGATGCAAAGCTGCCCGAACCTTTTCGAAATCGCGCACAAATTAAGGGAGAAAGTCAACGCCCTGGGATACCGGGACGTGAACACGGACTTCCTCTGGAACCAACTCAGGGAATACAACAGGTAGTGTCATGGGAGACATTTTGGATAGCGTCAAGGATTTTTTGAAGGGACTCAAAGTCCACCACTATATCGTTTTCGGACTGGTGATTGCCATCGGCATTTTCAACGCCGTCACCGCTCTTTCGCCGCAAATCAAGCAGAAACAGCGGGAATCCAACATCGAAAAAACCTTTGATCAGTGGTGGGAAGAGGAAGGAGCCAAGCAGTTCGAATCTGTTGGCCTCAAGGCCGACGAGAAGACCCGTAACGAAGAATTCGAACAGTTCCGTGAACGCTACCTGAAAGAGAACGGCGCCCTGGTGGTAGAAGATCGCGTAGAGCAGATGAAAAAGGAATTCCGGGAATGGTGGGAAATCAAGGGCGGCAAGGATGAGTTTATCAAGGAGCACAACTACTATCCTAAAGAAAACGACTTTGTCCGCGAGCAGAACAAGTGGATCAAGGCTTACACCGACAAGCACCTGCGCTACCGTCTGGCTTTTGTGCCCGCCGAAGAAGAATACGACAGGCTTCTGACCAGCTGGATTCTTTTTCCGGGAGTGTTGAGCTTCCTTTTGTTCGCGGGTTTCTTCTGCTTTGCCTACTACAGGCTTTCGGACCGGTGGGGCGTGGCGGTTGCGTCCGGCATTGCAGCAGGACTTGTCCTCGTTGGCGGAATTTTCGTGTCTCTCTTTACGGCAACGTCCTTCTTTGACCACTACGCGGTGGAGCGGTACATGGGCGTAAGTGTCGCCCTGTGCTTTATGCTGGGGGCGGTGGCGTTCCCGCCTTCTAGCGACAAGGTCTCGGCACTCACAAAAGGGATTGCCATCGCAGGTGTTGCCCTGGATGTTCTGGTGAACTTCGCGCTGAACGGCGGCATTTTCGGCGCCGTGGGCATGGCAAGCCTCGTAACCTTCGGGCTCGGGGCCTTGGCCGGATGCAAGATTCCCCGCAGGCTCAAGACTATCCAAGAGCACCAGGCCGACGCCTTGGCAGAACGTCTCAAGAAAAACGCGGCGGCAAACCCGATGGCCGCGCGGAAAGCCCGGAACAGGGCCCTCATAGACCAAGGACTGGACGAGGCCAACAAGGCCCACTACGAAGCCGCTCAGCGGACGCTGAGCCAGGCAATGAACGCCCTCTTGCAGGAACACCCCGTCGATTCCCCCGCCATCAAGAAACTGGCGGACCTGATGACCAGCCCCAGCGTGTTTATCGAGGTTCCCAGCGCCCAATGGCTGGAATGGGGTGAAACGGCCAAATCCAAGACCAGCCTGGATTCTGCCCTTGTCCTTCTGGAAAAAGGTCTTTCCCTAGAAACCAACGTGACCCTGGCGCGGCGCGCCCTCTACAACATCGGCGAAATCCGGGTCAACAGAAATTGGGATTTGGAGCAGGGCATCACCCGCTTGAACAAGGTTCTGGAACTGGGCGATGGCGATATTCTGGCCGTGCAGGCCCGCAAGATGCTGGCCAAGGCCGAAAGCCTGAAGCCCGCCAAGAAAGAGAGCGAAGCTCCCGAAACGGAACCGGAATCGTAAGCGCGCACCCATATTTTGTATATTTCACAATATGAAAAGACTGGTCCACAACAGAGAAAAATGCCTAGAATGTGCAGGCTGCGTTGGCGTATGCCCCGCCATGGCGTTAGACATGTACAACCTGGACCTGCAAATCGACCACGAAAAATGCACCAAGTGCGGCACCTGCACCAGGGCATGCCCCGTAGGGGCACTAACGCTTGAGGAGGTGGCCGATGCTTCGTGAAGAATATGACGTTGTGGTTATCGGCGCGGGCCCCGGCGGTTCCGTTGCCGCCCGTGAACTTGCAAAGCGTGGCCGCTCCGTGCTGCTTTTGGAGAAGCGGGAAAAAATCGGCTACCCGGTGCGTTGCGGCGAGGCCAGCACAAACCTTTCAGACCTGGAAAGATACGGCCCTATCGACGAAGACTGTATCGAGACCATCATCAACGGCATCTACATCTACGGCCCTGCAGGCGTGAACATCGAGGTCCCGAAGCCCGGCATGGGGCTCATGCTGAACCGCGAAAAGTTCGACCCCCTGCTCGCCCACCTGGCCGAAAATGACGGCGTGGAACTGGTGACCCTTGCCCGAGCCGAGTCCGTAAGCGACGTAATGGGCAAGGAACCCAACGGCTACCGCACAGTCCGCGTGGTAGAAGGTCTCGGGGATGCTGTGCGCACATCTGAAGTCCGGGCCAAGATGGTCATTTCGGCAGAAGGCGTAGAAGCCCGCATCGGACGGAGTCTCGGGCTCAAGTGCCTGCAGGCCCCCACCATGACCTGCACCGGCGTGGATATTCAGGTAGAAGGCCTGCTGACCAAGCCCGACTATCTCACCTTCTGGCAGGGCCACGACTTTATCAACGACGGCTACATCTGGAGTTTCCCGAAGCAGAAATCGAACGTCACCAACTTCGGTGCGGGATTCCTGTTCGGCGGCAAGCACGAAAAAAACATCCTGGAAACCACCCAGGAATGGCTAGACAAGCTGTTCCCCGGCTCCAAGGTGAACAAGGTGGTGGGCGGTCTTGTGCCGGTCTCCAGCACCCTCAAGAGTTACATCCTGGACCGTTTTGCCCTGGTGGGCGACGCCGCCCACCACACGAACCCCCTCACCGGAGGTGGCATCGCGGCGGCCATGCGGGCCGGACGGTATTGTGCCAATACCGTGCACCAGGGCCTGGAATGCGGGAACCTTTCAAAGGCATTCCTCAAGAACTACGAAAACACCTGCTATCTCAAGTTCGGAAGCACCCACGATTTTGAATTCAAGTTCCGCAAGTTCCTGCTGAACATCGACCGCGACGAGCAAATCGGGCTCTACAAGGTGTTGCAAGGTTTCGCCCTCAGCGGGTACAAGAAATCTGCCTTCCTGAAAACCCCCTTGCAATCAGCCAAATACCTCTGGAAATTTCTGAAGTTCAAAGGCTAGCGCAAGAACCGCGCCACTCCTTTTTCTATATTTGCGCTCGAAAATAACACATTCAAGGAGTTTTCCATGCTCAAGAAAATCGCTCTGGCCTCGGCTATCGCCGCAAGTGCCGCATTTGCCACTTGGGATTACTACCCGGTTCTCGAAGCCGGCAAGGGTTCCGCCGAAGCTGGCCTCTACTACGATTGGGACGACCCGTGGTCTCAAGCAGGTCTCAAAATTGGAGCCCGTTACAGTTTAATCCAGAATCTGGAACTGTCTCTGCAAAGCTGGGGCTACCAGTTCTGGAGCGAGGCCGATTGCGATGGCTGCGCCAATGGCGGTGACGGTCTCCGTGACCTGACTTTGGGAGTCCGTTATGGAATTGCTCCCATGATTACCATCTTTGGCGATGTTCATTTGCCTATCGGCGGCGATGAGGTAACCAGCGATGAAATCTTCATTTACGCTGGCGCCCAGTTCAGCATGCCCATCAACGAAGTTCCCGGCATGAAGTTCGGTACCGAAGCTGGCGTTCTCTGGGGCTTTGAGCACGACGACAATGAACGCGGACTTGACATCCACCTGGGCGGCGAATTGGCATACACCGTTCCTGACGTGGGCGTGACCCCCTTCGTTGGCCTGCAACTCAAATATCGCTTGACTGAAAGCACCTGGGACGACCACGGAACGGAAAGAGGACACAATGACGACGGCAACAAGCAAATCAACATTTGGCTGGGTGCCGATTACTTCGTGATTCCCAACCAGTTGGACTTGATTGCAAAGCTCTTTATCCGCAGCGGAAAGGTTGATGACGGCGATGCCACCGGCCTCTATGTCGGTGCCGAATTCTTCTTCTAGTCGCTAATCACTAGTCTTTAGCTAATAGAAAGGCGTGCTGAAAGGCACGCTTTTTTGTTTTGCTGTCACCCTGGAGGGAACGTTATTTACGCTGTCACCCTGGAGGGAGTCTGTAGGACGACCGATAGGGTCCATGGATTCTATCGCTTCACTGCGTTCCGCTCCAGAATGACATTCCTTCTGTCACCCTGGAGCACGAAGTGCGATAGGGTCCATTACAGCAGATAAAACAAGTCTTTCCATTCCGGATTCATGGATTGAATTAATCCTATTTTCTTTTCCCTAAGCATATTCTTCAGGGTCTTTTCACGTTCAATGGCATGGCGCATATCAGTATGCTCTTCAAAATACCCTAACTTATCCACATTGTATTTCCTGGTAAATCCTTCGAAGATTTTTTCTTTATGTTGAGTCACTCGATTTTTCAAATCACTCGTAACACCAACATATAATGTTCCATTCTTTTTATTGAATAAAATGTATGTATAGCCTTTCTTTTGCATAAGGCGGAAAATACAAAACTACAAATAGGAAAGCAATGGATTCTGTCGCTTCACTGCGTTCCGCTCCAGAATGACACCGATGGCGTCACCTCACGTCGTATTCCGGAATCGGCAGGTTCTCCCCCGCCTTCATGGCCTTGTCAAGGGCGGCAGACTTCGCGGGGTCCAACCACCAGTAAACGGGAATGGCATCTTCGCGGTTGAAGCGGTCGAAGACTTTATCCGGAGTGCCATAGCGGTTCCAATAGAGAATGCGGTGGTGGTCGCATTGCCACATGAGCACGTAAGGCACGATTTCGGCGAGGCGGTTATCCAGCGCTTTCAAGATTTCGTTGCGTTTGGCGAGGTCGAATTCCGTCTTCTGCAAGTTGATTAAGCTATCGACGACTTTATCCTGCACACCGGCCAAGTTGTTCGTACCCTTCTGCAGAGCTGTCGTAGAATTCCAGCTGGCTTCCGGGTCGCGAAGGCGGCCAGCACCCCAGTTCACCCAGTAAAGGTCGAAGTCGGCATCATCCAGGCGCTTGCGTAAGGTACTCTGGCTCATCTGTTCTATGGTCGCCATAACACCCACCTTCTTCAGATCTTCCTGGAAAAGCGTGAGGTGGCGCAAGTCTTCTTGGCTCGTGATGAAGTTGATAGCAAACGGCTTGCCGTCTTTTTCGAGCACGCCCTGGGCGTTCACCTTGTAGCCCGCCTCCGCAAAGAGGGCGCGGGCGCTATCCGGGTTGAACTTGTAGAGCGGTGCCGTCGGATTCTGGTTGCCTTCCCACAAGTCAGGGTAATAGCTGTTGAGCAAGAAGTACTGGTTGTACATGTACTTTTCATTCATGGCTTCGCGGTTCAGGAGCATGTTGAGGGCACGGCGCACACGTACGTCTTGGAATTGCGGCTTGCGCAAGTTGATGGCCATGCCTTGGAAACCGATAGGTTCCTTGTTGAAGATACGCTGCTTCACGGCCCAGCCTTTTTGAATGGCGTCAAAGTCAGTCTGTTTCATCCAAATGCTGCTGGTGTAAATCGCGTAGGCGTTGATGTCCTGCTTCTTGAAGGCCTCAAGTGCCTTCGTCTGGTCATTCATGAAACGATAGCGGATTTTTTCGAAGTTGTACTTGCCGCGGTTCCAGTTCTTCTTGAAGCCCCACCAGTCAGCGCGGCGAGCAAGTTCCACATAGCGGTCTTCGCGGAAGGTCTTAATCTTGTACGGACCGGACACCACCGGGAACTCGTAGCGAATCTGGTTGAAGTCCTTCCCTGCCCAAGCATGCTTCGGGAAGGCGAGCATTCCCGCGGCCTCCCAAAAGTTACCCCAGTGGGATTCCTTCGCTGTCATCTTGATGGTCAAGCTATCCACCACCTCGGGGCGGTCAAAGCGGCTGAGTCCCACCTTGAAAATGGGCGTCAGGTTTTTCTCATCCATGATGACGTCGTAGTAGAACTGCACATCTTCGGCGGTCACCGGCTTGCCGTCGCTCCACTTGGCCCGCGGGTCCACGTGGAAGGTGAACGTCTTGCCGTCTTCGGACACATTCCAGCTGTCGGCAAGGATTCCCACTTCGCGGTCTTCGGTGCTGTGCAGACTCACGAGAGGTTCGAACATCATGCCCATGAGTTCCGCCGAGAAACTGTTGTAGTCTTCCCACATATTAAAGGACTTCGGCATCGCGGAGCCCCACAAGGTAATCGTTCCGCAGGGGCGGGCATCCTTTGAGGCTATCGGGTCGAACTCGCCCGTGGCGGTAGTATCGACCGGCAACTCGGGGCAGTTTAAATCAACATTCTTGCCCGTAGACTTCGTGCCCGCAGACCCCTGCTCATTGCAGGCGGTTAGGGCGAGGGATACCACCATCAGGGACGCGACAGCCAACACCGTAGGCCGTAATTGCATTTTATTTCTTTTCATAATCAAATCCTCAGGTCTGGATCCTTCACTTCGTGCTTCGCACTCCGTTCAGGATGACGAGACTCTAACCGTCATTCTCTTTCAAGAGCATCTCCAGCGTCACGCGGGAGGCTTCCTGTTCAGCCTTCTTCTTGTTTCCACCCTGGCCGCGACCGTAAACCTTGCCGTTCACATGGACTTCGGTAGTGAACAGTTTCTGGTGTTCGGGTCCGGATTCTTCCACCAGCACGTATTCCGGCACCGTATGGAGCTTTCCTTGCAGGTATTCCAGCAGGGCGCTCTTGTGGTTCACAAAATCTTCGGCCACGACAATTTCCTTGGCCCGAGGGAAATGAAACCTGTTCAGAATGGCACGGACCTCTTCCAGCCCGCCATCCAGGTACACCGCTCCCAGCACCGCCTCGTAGGCGTCAGCCAGAATGCTTTCCTTGCCCCGACCGCCCATCTTGGCTTCGGCCTTACCCATCTTGATGAACTCGCTCAGGCTCCATTCCTTAGAAGACTGGGCGCAGGCATGGCCAGAGACAATGGCGCTTTTCCGCTTGGAAAGTTCCCCCTCCGGGTCGTCGGGGTACATCTTGTAAAGGAACTCGGTGGTGAGCATGTTCAGCACGGAATCGCCCAAAAATTCCAGGCGTTCGTTGTTGCTCTCGTAGGGCATGTCCGTGCCCGACAAAAAGGACCGGTGGACCAGGGCATGGGCCAAAAGTTCCGGGTCCTTGAACCTGTACCCGAGCTTCGCCTCAAGCCCGCCACCGGACTTCTGGCGAAACCAGAGTTTGAAAATCTTGTGTAAAAGGTTGGTTTGTTCCATAGGCATCTAGGATTTAGGGGCTAGGAGCTAGGGGCTAGGGTAGTGGAAATCTTTTTTAGACGCACGAAGTGCGTGATTCTTATTCACTAGATCCTAGTCTCTAATCTCTACACCCTATTAAAAAAGGGCAGCCTCATCCGGGCCACCCTGTCCAGTTTCTTTATCGAAGCAGGCCTAAATTATGCCTTCTTGGCTTCGATGAAGGCAACCACGTCGGCGACCTTCTGGAACTTCTCGGCGTCGGAGTCGAGAATTTCGACTTCGAATTCGTCTTCGAGAGCCATCACCAGTTCAACGCGGTCGAGAGAGTCGGCACCGAGGTCGTTGCTGAACTCGGATTCCATCTTCACGTCCTCGGCCTTCACTTCCAGCTTGGAAACGATAACGTCGGTGATCTTCTTAAAAATTTCTTCTTGTGTCATTGTTTACTCCATTTGGATTTGTTTAGTTAAAATTTAGAAATTATTGGCTAGGCGTTCAAGCCCCCGTCCACGCCAATTATTTGGCCTGTGATGTATTTCGCATCGTCCGATGCCAAAAAAGCCACCAATTTCGCCACATCTTCGGGCTGGCCCAGGCGTCCCAGGGGGATCTGGGCGGCATATTTTTCCCTGACTTCGGGGCTCAGCTTGGCCGTCATGTCCGTATCGATAAATCCGGGTGCCACGGCGTTCACCGTAATGCCCCTGGAGGACAGTTCCATGGCGTTGGTCCGGGTAAGGCCAATCACCCCCGCCTTGGCGGCGGCATAGTTGGACTGGCCAGCCTGGCCACGCAGGGCGTTGATGCTGGAAACGTTCACGATATGGCCCGAGCGGTTGCCCATCATGGTGCGGGCCACGGCGCGGGTGCAAAGGAACACGGAACGGAGGTTCGTGGCAATCACGGCGTCAAAATCCTCGTCCTTCATGCGCATCAGCAGGCCGTCGCGGGTGATTCCCGCATTGTTGACCAGAATGTCCACCGTACCCATATCGGCGATAATCTGCTTGAACACGGACTGCACCGTTTCGGAGTCGGCCACATTGCAGGCGTAGCTCTTGACCTGCACCCCAAGTTCGGAAGAAAGTTTGGCGGCCAGGTCCTCCTTGACGGAGGTAGAGAGAATCGCCACGTCGGCCCCTTCCTGGGCCAGTTCGGTGGCAATAGCAAGGCCGATACCACGGGAAGCTCCCGTCACAATCGCTTTTTTACCTGTAAGTTTTCCCATAATTGTTCCTGCGGTTTGTAGTTAATAGCTTTGAGGTCGTGCTTCGCACTTTGAGTTATGAGGTCGGGGCGACGCCCCTTTGAGCTTGCACAATCGAGCCTTCGGCGCCCTGCTTTCTGCTCAAAGCGAGTGAAACGAGCGAGCTCATACCTCAAAGGCACGCAGTGCCGCGCTCTTACCCCTTCAATGCCTGGAAGGCTTCGATGGTTTCCACCGGAGTGACCTTCACTTCGCGGCTAATCTTTCTCATGAGGCCCATGAGCACCTTGCCCGAGCCCACTTCCACGCCCTGGGTCACGCCCAGAGACATAGCCTTGTTCATGCAGTCGTTCCAGCGGACGGGGCTTACCAGCTGGCGCACCAGCAGGTCGGCAATTTCTGCGCCCTTGGTAACGGATTCTGCCACCACGTTGGCAATCACCGGCTTTTCTACGTCCTTGAAAGTGGTCTTTGCAATAGCCTCGGCAAGGCCTGCCTGGGCGAACTGCATCAGCGGGCTATGGAAAGCGCCCGAAACCGCCAGCGGAATGGCCTTGATACCGGCAGCACCGCAGTTTTCTACAAGCTTGTTCACACCGGCAACGGCACCGGACACCACAATCTGGCCCGGGCAGTTGATGTTGGCCGGAACCACCACGCCGGCATCCTTCACCGCCTCGCAAAGTTCCAAAATCTTGGCCTCGTCCTGACCCATGATGGCGGCCATGGCGCCAGGGTTCTTGGAGCCAGCACTTGCCATGAGTTCACCGCGGGTCCGCACCAGGCGCAGCCCCTCTTCAAAACTGAAACCGCCGGCGGCGTAGATGGCGGAATATTCACCCAGGGAATGCCCGGCCACATAGTCAAAAGCAAAGCCTTCGGACTTCAAAAGTTCCATCACCATGGCAGACACCGTAAACAGTGCCGGCTGGGTATTGTCGGTACTCTTCAGCACATCTTCCGGGCCTTCCGCCATGAGTTTCGAAAGCGAAAAACCGAGAATCTCGTCGGCCTGCATCATCAGCTTCTTGGCAGGCTCGAATGTGGATGCGAGAGTCTGGCCCATGCCCACATACTGGGCACCCTGACCAGGGAAAAGCAAAATCGTCTTGGACATTATCACCTCTGCGGATAACCGCTTTTTGTTACTATCCAAATTTAAAATAATATCATGCCATTACTAGGCTTTCCAAGCAAATCAAAGAGAAATAAAACATTTTTGTAACGTCAACATTTCGGTATAACGGAAACAAAAAAAGAACGGAGTCATTCAACTCCGTCCTCAAAAGTTTATTGCAGACAAATTAACGAAAACCTATTACTTGGCCTCGGCAGGTTCGTCCTTGATGGCGGCCAGGCGTTCGTTCACGTTCTTGGACACGCCCTTCTCGGCATACTTGGCAGCCACTTCCACAGCCTTCTCGATAGCGAGAGCATCGGAGCGCCCGTGGGCGATAATGCCCGTGCCGTTCAGACCCAGGAGCAAGGCGCCACCGGTCATGCGGTAATCCCACATTTCGGCAAAGCGACGGCCCGCTTCGGTATCAATAGTCCCGAACATCTTCTGGTGCAGTTCGAAGAAACCTTCCAGCATCTTCAGAACCACGTTGCCCGTAAAGCCGGAGGTCACCACCACGTCGGCAGCACCCATAATAAGGGTCTCGCCTTCGATGTTACCGATGAAGTTCACCGGGGCGGACTTCAACAGCTGGTGTGCTTCCTGCAGCACTGCCGGGCCCTTGTGTTCCTCTTCGCCCATGTTCAAGAGGCCCACCTTCGGGTTCTGGTAACCGAAGTAGGTCTCGGCGAAGGCGGAACCGGCGATGGCGAAATCCACCAGGGTAGAGGCGCGTTCATCTACGTTGGCACCGGCATCCACCAAGATGATGGGGCAGTCGGCAGTAGGAATCACGCAGCCGATAGGCGGACGGCTGAACTTTTCGCTGGACTTGCCCAGAAGCATGAGGCAGCTGGCCATCATGGCACCGGAGTTACCGGCGCTCACGGAGGCGTCCACCATGCCCTTCTTCTGGAGGGCGACACAAGTCACCAGACCGGAATGGGGTTTCTTCTTGAGAACCTGGACCGGGTGTTCGTCCATGGCCACCGGATCGGGGGCATCGACGACAGAAATTCCCTGACCCGCATAGCCGAGCTTTGCCAGTTTTTCCTTGACCACGGCCTCGGGGCCGCAGAGGACAACGTGGACATTGGAGTTCTTGTTCACCGCATTGACGGCGCCTTCAACAACCACATCGGGGGCAAAATCGCCACCCAGAGCATCCAGAGCTACACGAATCATGGAAACCTCCCGTTTTCGTTTAATTTAGAACAATTAGGCTTCGGCACCCTTCATGTCGACAACTTCTACACCATTGTAGAAACCGCAGACCGGGCATACGCGGTGCGGGCGCTTCACAGAACCGCAGTGGTCGCAAGTAGCCATGGCGGGCGCTTCCATCTTCCAGTGGGTGCGGCGCTTGTCACGACGGGCGGTAGAGGTCTTTCTTTTAGGTACGGCCATTTTTAACTCCTATTTTCCATTTTGCTCTTGAGAGCTTTCAGTTTGTCCCAACGGGGGTCCATAGGCTTTTCGGCACCATCGGAACCTTCGTCGGTTTGATTGTTTGGTTCAAAGATAAAATTTTCTTCGGGATTTTTCACGGGAGCCTGGGGTTCCTGTAGGATAACAAGCTCCCGAACGCACTCGGACACCTCCACGAACTCCTGGTTCTGGGGAATCCGGTAGGCGTACACGTCGGCATCTTCGTCGTCAAGTTCCTGATTCGCCACCTGGCAGCGGGTCACCTCCACCACCATCTCGGTAGAGAAAGGCCTGTCGAAGGGCTCCAGAGTGCGGGAACAGACCAGGTTCTGCACACCGGAAAGCTTGCCCGTCAAAAGAAAACGGTCCCCACTTTCGGGACTTATGAGCAGTTTCGCTTCAAGCTTACCCACCAGGTGCAGTTCGTCGAACAGTTCCGGAGCATCGTCGCGGGACCAGACCGTGGAGCGGTCTTCGGGTTCGGCAAGGGTCTTTACAAGTTCAATTTTCAAAACGGGCAAAATTTAGCAAAAGGGGGCCGTAAGGTCAAGGGATATGCGCCTTTGGCGCAGTTACCAGTTATCAGTTGTGAGTTATCAGTCGTCAGTTATAGAAGAAATAAGACTTGTTGAGAATAGAAACACAATGTTACTCATAGTTGGCCACTCAAAACTCAATACTCATAACTGACAACTCATCACTAGTCTCACACCCCCGCCACCTTCTTCTGGTGCGCCTTCAGGGCTTCGAGGAACGCGGGGCGCTTGGTTTCATCTACAAGGGCTTCCGCCACCTTGACCACCTTCCGCACGTCGGAAACATAGACCACAGGCCCAAGGGCCTCGGGAGCAATCCGTGCCGCCACAAGACCGTCGGACACGGCGCTGCCACCGAGAAGCAGGGGAATTCCAATTTCCTGTTTCTTGAATTCCCGGACCACATGCATCATTTCCAGGAGTCCCGAAGTGAACTGCGCCGACAGATAGACAATGTCCGGTTGTTCGCAGACCAGGGTTTCCAGAATCTTTTCACAGGTGCACCCCTGCTGCAGATCCACCACCGGAAACCCGTAATTCAAAAGCAATTCGTCCAGAATATCCCTGTCGATATCGTGGACAAGGGAATCCATAGAGGCAAGAACGAACTTAGAGTCAAAAGGAGGTTTCATCCGAACATCAGCCCCAAGAGATTCCCGCTTAGCAGCCAAGTTCCGTTTCAATTCGGCAAAACGTTTTTCTAGCCGGGGCATGAAAATTTTTGTTCCTGCAGAACCCGCCCTTTTCTTGACCGACGATTCCGCATATTCCAGCAGGGCATCCGTAGCCTCCGGATTGCGATTGAACAGCAAGTCTTCTATCAGGTGGCGAAGCTCCAGCGGAATTTCTTCGTAGGCGGGCATGGAATCGCCTTCAACGATTCCAAAATCCAGGCCCGCCATGGTCGCATGGTTCAGGAACACGGAATTCATGCAGTCCCGCAAGTAGGCGTCTTCCTTGAAGGCATACCCCAGCAGGGAAAGGTCTCCCACCACATGGGCGTGGGGCAGATTGTCCTTCACAAAACGGCAGGCCTCAATGAATTCCTTGGCCGAATCCGGATATTCATCCCGGCCTGTACCCAACGGCAAAACCACCGGATCGAACAGGATATCTTCGGGCGCAAAATCCAGGCGGCCCACCAACATTCGGTACATGCGTTCCATCAATTCCGTGCGACGCTCATAGGTCAGGGCAGGTCCCTGTTCATCTTCTGCCCTGCAGACCACGGCAAAGCCGTGACGGCGAATCTCTTCGGCCTCAAAGAAGAAAACGTCCTCCCCCTTCTTGAGGCTGATGGACTTGACGATTCCCTTGCCCTGCTCGTTTTCCATGCCCGAAAGCAGGGTATCCCACCGGATGGATTCAATCATGACCGGACACTTGGCAATGGATGGTTTTTCCAGCAAGTCCTTCAAGAATCGGGGCATTTCGGCTTTCGGGTCCGCAAGCCCTCCATCCAGGTCCACACGCACAATCGGCCCGGACTTTCCAGGCGGTACAATGGAAACAAGCTTGTGTTCAGGGACTAATTCCAAAGGTTCAAGCCCGCTCAACAGCATGTTGTAGTCACGGGCGGGCACCTTGCGGGGGTCCCTTGCCGCATACACACGGGCAAAGGTCCGGATTGCCTCGGGCGTGGTCTCGCTACAGCCCCCTACGATGTTCACCGAAACCTCATCCGGGATTATCTTGTCGGCACATACGCTCAAGCGCACGCGGGCACTATCTACATCCCGTATAAGAGTGCGTATATCAGCGGCATCTTGGCCACAGTTGAACCCAATACTGAAAATCGGAAAACTGGAAACGCTATGCCAAAAGGCCTTGGCCGAAAGCCCTGCCGCCATGCGGCCGCCTGAGCCAACAAAACTTCCCGAAACCATAATGGGGAAAAGTTCGCCCCGCTTTTCGCATTCCTTGCAGATGGCATAGAGAGCGGCCTTGCAGTTTCGCATATCTGAAACCGATTTCACCAAAAGCACATCGGCGCCGCCGTCCAAAAGTCCACGCACCTGCTCGCCGTAGGCCATCGAAAGTTCACTAAAATCTGTCACAGAAGAAATAGACGCGATAGCCCCAACCACAAACTTGGGCGTCACCATCTTTCCCTGGACCCTGCGCCAGGCGTTAAATTCTTTAACGGCTTCGCAAGCCGCCTGGGCGCCCGCCTTGGCTATGTCGTAGGCCATGTGCTCTAGACGGTACTTGGTCTGACCGAAACTAGAAGCACAAGCGGTATTCGCCTCTATCAGGTCCGCCCCCGCTTCCAAAAATGCCAGGTGAATCCCTTTCACCTTGTCCGGCGCGGTAAGGCACAGCACGTCGTTGTTGCCTTTCAGTTCCACGAAGTGGTCCGCAAACATCTTCCCGCGGAAATCGGCTTCGGACAGATTCAACCGCTGGAGCACGGCATTGAAACCGCCGTCCAGAACCAACACCTGGTGGTTACAGCAAGAAATCAGCTCCTGATAGGATTTGGAAAGATTCATGGCCATAGCCTTACCACCGCTGGTTCTTGCCCTTCACTTCGCCGGGCAGCAACTGCCCGGGACTCGACCGCTGGCCGTCTCGCCCCGAAAAATTCGGATTGTACTGTTTGATTTGGGCCTGCTTCGCTTCCGCCTGGAGTTCCTGCAAATGCTTTTCCCAGTCCTGAACGGCATCGTCCAGCTCGCTGCGGGCCTGGAGCATCAGGTCCCGCAGTTGCAAAAGTTCCAGCATCTGGTCCCGCTTCATCATCCACAGCTCTTCCTCTTCGGGCATGCGTTCGATATTGAAAAGCAGGTTCAAGTACTTTTCTTCGGCTTCGGCATAGGCCTTGTAGGTCTGCTCATAGACCAGGTAGCGGTCATCTACCATGGTCTGCTGGGGCGAGGGGTGGTTCGCGCAACCCGAAAGCAGGGACAGCATCAATAGCAAAAACAGCGCAATGAGCGACTTCGCAAAGCCCTTCACGGCTTCCCCACCTTTCAATCCACACCCCATAGAAACCATTACTCGGCGCTCTCCTCGGCCCTTTTCAGGTTGAACAGGCGTTCATTGGTAATGTGGCTCTCGAAAACCACCGTATCTTTGGTGACAGGGTGCACCATGGTATGCTTCCCTACTTTCACTTCACGCTCCTGGCAGGGGATTCCCGTCTCCGGTTCCATCATCACCTCGAAGGCTGTGCTGTATTCCGCCTTGAGTCCGGAATTGTAAGCCTGGTACTTTTCAGGAATGATGTTGCTGTTCACGTGCTGCTCCCAGATATAATAAGGGAAACTCTCCGTTTCCGTCAGGTACACCACGTAGTCCAGGCAACGACGATGATCCCGGTTCTCGAAACCCTTCACCACCACGGAATCAATCTTGATCAGCGCAAAATTCAGACGGCCCTGTTCTTCCAGCAGCTTGGTAATGTTCCCCTTGGTGGGCACTTCCCCTTTAAGCAAGTGGGTCATTTCCCAGCGGTGCTTTTCCAGGCGTTTCAGGTGGGGCTTGTATTCCGGATTCAAAAGCTGCTTGCGCCAGCGCTCCGGCATGGGAATGTGGGCCAAGAGAGAATCGTAGCCGTCGTCAATTCCTTCCAAAGAAATCACCGCACGGTCCACGGCGGTAAGGTCCACTTCCTTGATGCGAAAAGCCAGTTCCGTAGGCATGAAGTTTTTCAGGTAGCCACGGGACTTGTCCATCACGTACTTGCGTTTTACCTTCAGGGTGTCTCCACTGGAGGAATAGTTCAAGTCGTCGTAGGCGGCGGTGATGGTTCCCATCTGCTCCGTGCCTTCCATATCTACTGTAGCATAATAACTTTCGGCATAAAGTTCCAAATCCACTGGGGCCGGGAGGCTGTAGCCCACCGTCACCGTAGATTCGTTACAACCCGACAAAAGCACAAGGCCAAAAGCCGCAAGGGCCACGCCGCAAACATCAAGACATCTACTCAATCGCATTCCTAGTAAACCTGTCGCAAAAGTCGATTACTTGTTCTTTGTAATGTTCAGTTCCTTAGAGGCAAGGACACGGCCCTCGGTGCTGAATTCCACCACCACGGTACCGGGGTGTTTCTGGCGGGCCAGTTCACGGACAGTCATGAGGCCGCCGCTCTTGGACTTTCCCTGCAGAGTGTAGGAACCCAGCTTCTCGTTCACGGCGACTTCGCGGTCCCAAATCTTCTTGCCCTTGGCGGCCAAAGTTCCTTCGTAAAAGGCGATGGTCAACTTGGTAAAGTCGAAATTCTTGCCGTAGCGGAACTGCACAATCAGCGGGTCGTTCAACGCAAACTCGCTAGCGGTATCGGCCACCACCTGGGTGCCCGGATTCCATTCCCTGCCACAAACAACGGAAGGCTCTTCCACGGAACAAGCCGAAAACAAAAGGCCAAAAGCCATCAACAACAAAAACAATGATTTTTTCATAATCACCTCTTCTTAACCTTCACAATCTAGCAAATTACACCGTCCGACGCCCAACGCCCGGCACCCAATGTCCACAGACAATCGCCCGTTTCTAGCGGGCAAGCACGAACATCATTTCCAGATGGGGAGTCTGGGGGTAAAAAGCGAAACCTTCTGCACGTTTCAGGGTAAATCCCGCCGTACTGAACTTTGCAAAATCCCTGGCCAGGGTCACCGGGTCGCAAGAAACGTAAATCAGCCGGTTCACGGAGCTCTTCACAATTGCCGTAAGCGCCTCCGGCGGGAGCCCTGTCCTGGGAGGGTCCACAATCAGGGTAGCAGGCTTGTCCACCACGTTTTTCGCGAGCCATTCCTCCGCCGGCGCAGAAACATTTTCAACGGAACATCCATCCTTCGTCATTCCGGCCAGAGCCTGCCCCGGACAGTGATCCGGGGAGCCGGAATCTGATTTACATTGGACTTCAGACAAATTAACCTTCGCGTACCTAAGGCACAGCGGTTCTCGTTCCACCGTAGTGACCCGCTTGAACTTGTCCTGCAATATGGCGGCAAAGAACCCGACACCGCTGAAAAGGTCTATCAGCCACTGGTCTGACGCCGCTCCCGAGGCGATACCTTCGTCCACCGCCTCCCGCACGGACTCTACCAAACGGGGCAACAGCGAAAGATTGCTCTGAAAAAACACGGAAGCGTCGCTTACAATTTCTTTCCCGCCCATCTTGACTGTACTGACGGAACATTCCTGCCTGCGGAATTCGGGCATACCACGGTAGTAGTAGGCCACACGACCCCTGCCGTCGTCAAATAGGTTCAGCTCCAAATCTTTCGGAATGCGTTTTAGTCCCTTGAAAATTTCAGCGGCCTTGGCATTTTTCAAGAAATCGTTCAGCCCGGGAGTAAGCACCGGGCAATTCTCTATGGCCACCACCCCGTTACTCTCTTGCTTGCGGAATCCGAAACGGCAACGGCCATCCCGCTCTCCCAGGTAAACCACCCGGGCGCGGTTCCTGTAACCCCAGGGCTCGGCCTGGTAAATCTTGAAATCGGCTGGGAGTTCCTGATGGGCAATCCGCTTGAAGTTTTCCCGCTCAACCCGTTCCAGATATGGAACCTGTTTCGCGGAATCCAGATGCTGCAAACTGCAACCACCGCATTTCCCATATAATGAACAGCGGGGCTGCACGCGGTCGGCACTCTTTTCCAGCACTTCCACCACCCGACCCCGTGCAAAGTCCTTCTTGCTAGTGGTCAGTTCCACCCGGCAGCGTTCCCCGGGGAGGCCTCCCCGCACAAAACACACACGACCATCGTTCAGGCGGGCGAGTCCCTCGCCCCCCTGCACCAGTTTTTCTATGGAAAGTTCGTACAGCAACGCTACAAATATACATAAAAGCCCCGAAAAACCCGATATTTCGCAGCAACCTACGCGGGTATCGGGTCTTTCGGAGCAAAGATCAAGATAGGCGACAAGGTCCACGACTGCTCGGGAAAGGTTGAGGTGCAAGGAACGCCCGTGACAGGTTGCAAATGCTCAGTGGATAACGCCTCTCCGGACGTTAAGGAAGGTGACGTAACTGTCACCTGGACGGTTTCGAGCTGTATGGCTGGCTCTGCCGCCGCAGATATCGGGACCTACGCCTGGACTGGGGCTACGGGAACTTCTGCCACGGCTACAGCCACGGTTTCTGCCAAGGGCGATACCAAGGAGGCGTCGGTGAAGGTCACCAGCACGGAGAACGCCTCTATGAACGTGCCTTGCCCAACGGTAAAGGCTATAAACTCCGACCTGCCGGATTATGTAATTGAAGAGGTTGGCGGTTCAGTTTCAGTGCCTGTCGGAAGCTGTGTTTCCGTAATGGGAACGGCGTTGAGCGATGGAAAAAGCGTCAGGTGTACTCATTCTTGGCAATCTTCATCGTGCTCTTATACTTTCGCTGCGGGTACTACAAGTGTCACCGAAACAGATGGAAACTGCAACGTCTCTCCGGGAAGCGCTTTGTCGATATCCGCTGTGCAATCTAATGACGGCCAAGTTTGTGTTACTGAGGCAGATGGTGCAGATGCTGTAAATTGCACTGTAACAAACTGATATTGAAAAATCTCCGGCTTACAGAATACCCCGCAGACTTTTATATCCGTGGGGCTTTTCTGTAGTTAACCTTACCGCTACTTTAGCTCATCTTGTAGCTTCTCCGCTACGATTTTCCGAGCTTTTTCGATTAGATTGGCCGGCACACCAAGGGACTCCAGAATGTCGATTCCTTCTGCACGACCTTCAGCACGACCTTTTGCAAGGCCTTCTGCACGGCCATCGGCACTAGCTTTCGCACAGGCTTCGGCACAGGCTTTTTCCGTGCCACGACGTATGCCGCTGGCAATAATCGTATCTATCTCTTCCCGTGTTACCATGTCCCTCTCCTGCTTCGTCAAGAGTTCGTCGTCTGCGTTGTCCACCCGGATGCGTTCCAGGGCTTCTTCCAGAATCTCGTTACCAAAATGCGGCAGTTCCTTGCCATCGCCAGCATGGTTAAGCAGGTACAGCCAGGCGTCCACGGATCCAGAGACTTCGCTTTCGGATTTCTTGAACTTGGGCAGACTAATCATAATATACTTATTTTTCCCGAAAACGGGTGCAGCACTGCCGTTTTTTAGCGCATTGCGACTATAGAGTGCCCACTCGTCTATGTATTCGTCATCTCTGGAGCCTGACAGGTCAAAGTCGCAAATCCAGATGGAGACTGTCTCCGGAAGCACGTACCGCTTGCTTTCTCGTATGTCCCTGGGAAGTGCCTGGAACTCCTTGGTCCGTTCCATCTCCTGCTTGCCCTTGATGATCAAGAAGGCCTTGTAAAGGACAGCCCTGTCGGTAAAGAAGTCGTGTTCGGCCTTCTGCATCTCTATGTCGATGAACCGCCCCGTTCCCGTGGTGGCGAAGATGTCCAGGATCACCTTCTTGCTGCGGGCGGAACGCATCGTTATGGTCTTGTCGAAGGTGAAGGTGAGGTTCTTGATTTTGTCGTCGCCTTCCAGTTGCAGGACTCCGTCCAAAAAATCCTTGAGGGCGCTTTCGCTGTCAAAGAGTTCCTTGAAGCCGGTGTCGTATCTGGGATCCAGATAGACTTGCCCCTGCAGCGATTCGGGAATAGGTCTCTTGCGGACGGGTTTGGTTTTTCTTTGCTTGTTTTTACTCATAGCGTCTTATCCAGGTGCGTCCCGGTGTACGGCGGGGCGGAATGCCCCGTACAGAATAAGACTCTTTTTTGAAAAGAAAAAAGCCTTGTAAAGATTCTTTTTACAAGGCGGACGGGAAAAAGAAAACCCCGCGGACAATTTCGCGGGGTTCAGTTTGTTGAATCAAACGCAATCGAATTAAACTTAAACCTACTGTACGAAACAGTATACTTCTGTTGCGTTAGTTAATTCCACACTAAAAGCATGATCCGTTAGCGAGGAAACAGCAAACGGCTCTGGCCAGTATATGCCACAATTATCTTGCCAATATACACCAGATGTATCAGCCTTACCATATGACATAGATTCGGAACCTGATGTTAGGGTTACAGAACACGAGTCTTGTTGCCATGGATGAACGCATCTAATACTGGAAGCACCTGCTGCGTTTCCAGAAAGTACGACCGTTTGTCCATTGGGGACCTTCACGCAATAGCCTTCATACGTTTCGACACATTTCGTATCCTTTAGGTATGTATTCTGGTCATTCATTATCTCCGTCAGGAGATAGTCTGGTATACTAGAATTTATAGCCTTCACCGTCGGGCAGGTCACGTTCATAGAAGCATTCTCCGTACTGGTCACCTTCACCGAAGCCGTCTTTGTATCACCCTTAGCGGAAACGGTAGCTGTAGCGGTAGCAGTTGTGCTGGTAGCACCGGTCCATGCGTATGTACCGATATCTGCTGCGGCAGTTCCGGCCTTGCAGCCCGATACCGTCCAGGTAACCGTCACATCTCCGTTCTTAACGTCAGGTTTTGCATTATCTACCGAGCATTCACACCCCGTTACCGGGGTCCCCTGTACCTCCACCTTTCCCGAGCAGTCGTGGACCTTGTCGCCTATCTTGATCTTTGCTCCGAAAGACCCGATACCCGCGTAGGTTGCGGACACCGTAGATTGATTGCACTTGACCGTCGTGGATTTCTCGTTAGAGCCAGTCAAAGTCATCTCACAGTCGGCACTAGCAAAAGCTTCTTTACACGCTTTATTCCCGGCTTTGTCTGTGAGATAATCCGGGCACGCTCCAACCATATCAATTGTCCATTCGCCAGTCCCGCCCTTTTGTATCGCGCTAGAGGTTTTCACCTTGCAAGAGGCGTCCGGGTTAGTCCAATCCGCGATAGCAGTTTCGCTCGAACTGGACACGGTGGTTTGACCGCTGCTAGTCGCCGACGAGGACGATCCTGCAACAGGAGTAACGGACGCAGAGGAATAGTTGACAATAGGTCCCTTTGCAGAACTTGAACCCGGATTTGCCGGAGAACTGGAACTATAGGCCGTAGGAATGGCCGCTTCGCTGGTGGGGACCACCGAATCTCCAGCAGCCTTATCCATTGCGGCCTTGCACTTTTCATTGAGCAGGCAGTCGGCCTTGGCCGTTTCCACATCTTCCGGCTTGAAGAACCCCGATTTGGCAGTGGTGTCCACGTCAGAATCTTCCAAAAAGCCCTTTACGGTCAGGTCGTCGTCATTCAAGGCCTCAACGCTTCCATCGCCGCAAGCCCAGAAGCCTGCGACCAAAGCAAAGGCAGAAAGTCCCGCGAAAATTTTCCTCTTCATAATAAACCTCATTCTCCCTAAATATATCCTTTTTTTGCGGAATTAGGGATTTTCGTAAGGCAAAAAAAGGCATTTTTAGCCGTTTTTGAGAGATTTTATGAGAATGTATGTGCCCGCTCACGCAAAAAACGCACTTACCCCCCGCTCTTTCCCGAAGTCATCCTCGCCCATTCGACATTGCTTGCTTCGGCTTTGCTCAGCACAAGCAGGGACAGGCTCCGGCGAGGATCCGCTAGAGCTTATTAAAACAGCAAAAAGCCCCGGATGGTGTGTCCTGGGGCTTTGATTGTTTTAGGGGTAAAGAGAAGGCTCCCCGGTGGGGGAGCCTTGGATGGATATCAATATTGCAACGCATTACCAATCGGTATTGCACCTTATTGTCTTACCAGAGGGTACAACTAGGGTCACCGAGACATTTGTTCTTGGATTAGCCCCATCAAGAGAACTCCTATATGTGTACACCGTTTTGGAGGCTCCATTAACAGTCACTGTTACCTGTTCATCTGCTTCACATCTCATGACACCACTCCATTGGTTCGTTGAGTAAACTGTGTATGTTCCCGCAGTTATTGTGGTTAAATCACCACCATATGTCAATGTGATGGTTCCACCACCACCTCCGCCACCAGCACTAGACGAAGATGGTGCTGCACTGCTGGAACTTGCGCCACCGCCACCACCGGAGCAGCCTGTCCAGTTGGTGCAGGATACTTCTGTCCACCAATAGGTATCGGTTGCTTGGTTGTTTATCCATTGATCGGTAACGGGTTTACGGTCGGGATTTATGGCATAGCATTTTCCGGCTCCCATGTTTTCTAGGCCAGATTTGTAACAATCCCCATAGCCTCCGCCTGTTCCATTAACAAATGCAACGCATGTGCATCCACCACCCGCGCTGCTACTGCTGCTCACGGCGGCACTGCTACTGCTTACCGCGGTCCACGTGACGGAGCAGGCGTGGGACGTAGTGTTTGCAGAATTTGTCAAACTAACGGTATAGGACACCGTACCGGCAGAAGACGGCCCGGTAAAGCCAGGCAGTGCACCGCTGGTATATCCGTTTCCAGTCACAGAAGTTCCTGCAATGGTATAACTACAGCCATCTTCGCATCCGCTCAAGTTCTGCGGAGTAAACGCGACGGAAGTGCTTACTGTCGCAGTCTTATTCGTTTCGCAAGTGAACGAAGGCGGAGCCTGGTTGATGGTAATGTTCTTTGAACAGGAACCTGTAACTCCGTTGTTGCAGGAACAGCTCAAACTCAAAGTTTTTGTACCCGTTGTCGATGCAGTCTTCGTGATTGCGTCTGTAGGATTGTGATTCCCTTCGGTTCCGCTATCGTATGTATAGGAGCAACTCCAGCAGTTCACCACGTTCGCTCCCGTAAACGTGTAGGTATCTCCCTTGTTCAATGTTGTCGGCGTCACAGAACAAGTCAGTACCGGAGCAATTTCTACCGTACCGGAGCAACCTTCAACAGGTGTGCCGTTATAGGACAACGAATAGGAGTACGTTCCAGGTGTCGCGGGAGCGTTCATGGTATTGTTCCAACATCCGCTAGAATTACAGTCGATTGTCTTTGTGGAGCCATTGAAGGTCCACACCATGTTGACATTACCGCTTATATTGGTGATATTCGACACATTCAGCTGGATTGGCTGTCCCTGATACAAACTTCCGCCAACGCTACAAGTGGCCGTCACTTCGGTGGTAACTTTCTTCTGGACCACAAACGACACATTGCACGGGGTAAACGGCTTGTCGTCGCTAGTACTCCTTACCTCGTAGGTATGACTGCACCCGCCGTCGGTATTGCATTCCTCGGCTTCTCCGCTCTTGGTCTTGGAAAGTGAACCAGAGCCGGAACCGGAACACGAACCGTCTGTACAGGCATCACTTCCGCTCAAGGGGTTTCCGTCAAAGTAAATCTCGTAGTCGCAACTACCCTGGGGGCAGCCGTTCAGCCTAAAGTTGAATGCTGGCCATGCAGAAGCGCTTGGAATGTTACTTGCAGAGGTGTTGCTGCAGGTAATGCTTCCGATGGTCACGGCAGGCGTACAACTCGTTGAAAAGGTTTCTCCGCTCGCATTTGTGACAGCGGTGAAGAAATTGAAGGTGCTGCCCTGGTAGGATTCGTAGGGATTGTGGTCAATCTTCCAGGTGGCTCGGTCGCCGTTGGCTCCGCTGTTCCATTCCACGGGGTCAGACGTAGAGGTTACCACATCGGCGGAATTCACCTGGCCTGTCACACTGTAAGACGCTACCTTTTCCTTGTTGCTCACATCCGCAGAAATTTCCCATTTGCGGGTTTGATCGTTATACGCCACTTCGCATTCAGAAATACCTACGGCATTTTTGCAGGTCGAAGAAACCGAAACGTTGGATACGGTATTTTCGCCGTGGTTCTTGATCACTACCTGCTTCACGTGTTCCGGGTCAAACCCTTGGGCACCATCTGCGAAGTTTTCAATCACGTCGAAGGAAGCACTCGTCCCCGTAAACCGCACCGAGCGGCTGGCATAGTCATCGGCACCCCAAGTGCTGTTTTCGCTCAGGAGCCATACTTCCATTTCGCTGTTGTTCGGGTTTTCCAAAACGATGTTCAGTTTTGAGGCGCGAAGGTTTACGGTACCTGTCAGGGTAATGGTGCTTTCTGTTCCTCCGGAGCTGATGGAAGAAAGCGTTCCGATGTCAGCGTGGTTCACGCATTCCGAGAACGAGCCTGTCCAGAACATGCCGCAGTGGGCTCGGTTTGTTCCCGCAGCCCATGCCACCACCTGATCGTCCGGACTCACGCAGTTCAGCCAGGCCTTGGCGGCCTTGACATCCACCCCGTTGTCACGGAAGCCGTGCTGACCGGCTCCTTCCTGACTGAAGTAGTACCCCGTGTTCGGGCAAGACGTTTCGGCCCCGTTCTGCCCGCTACAGGCGTCCGTACCGTTTTCGTAGTAATATGCGGGAGTACAACTCTTGCTGTCAAACCACCCGGAGTGCCCAAGCCAGGGTTCCACGGTGGTTTCCGTAGGAATAACGCCATTGGTCGCCTTGGCGGAGAAGGAACACTTGACCGTCGGGTAGGTGTCCCAGCATTTGTCCGCCCCGTAGTCGATGCTGCTCCAGCCAATGCCGTATATCTTGAAGTTCGGGTCGGCCATGCTGAATCCCACGTACTCGTGGTCACGGGAGGTATTGCTGTTGGGCAAGTCGTTCAACTTAAACGAACTGGTATAGGTGTCCGGTGTACCGTAGTAGTTCCCTGAGAACACCGTCAATTCCAGCGTGTTGGAATCCGAAAGCAAGGCCTCCACCATCACCATAGAGGAGGGGCTCACGGACAACGCGCTACCGTCTTTCTTGGGAATGGAATCAATGCAGTTCTCGGTTCCGGCGTTGGGGCAAAGTGTCGCTTCCAACTTGCCCGAAGTATTCACGAACACGCTGAGCATCAAGAAATCGGTGCCTTCTGCATTGGAGCGGAGCAAGAATCCGGAATTTGCAATATTGGCAGAGGTCTTTCCATAGCTCGACGTGGCCTTGGGTAACTGCACCAGGGCCTTGAGGGTGCCGCGGAGGCCCGATTGCGTGGTGCTCATGACCTTGACCGCCTCGCGATTGGAACGGTTGCTACCCCTGGAGGCGGCATTGTCTATGGAGATGCACTCGTAGCTGTCCTCGATGCTGTTCATGGAACCCTCTACCAGGTGCCACTTGGACTTTGTATAGGTCCCGTTCGCATCAACCGCACCCACACAAACATCGTCCGGGGAGTTTCCGCAGTTGTCGATACAGTATTCTGTATTTCCGCTACGGCACTCAACTCCACCCTGCTTGAATTCGTCAAAGAAACAGTGCTCGTCCACTTCGCCGAAGTGGGCATAGATGATGGCCTTGTTGTCTTTTATAGTGAAACTCGTATAGTCGGCACTGGTGATAGGATCGGTAGTGGGGCAGGTATTGCCTCCGTTGTTTTCGCATTTCCAGTAGTTGAAGTTGGCGTTTTGGCCATCGTTCTTTGCAATGGTAACCTTTACCGTTTCGCCATTGTACAGGTCCATGGTGCATGCCTTGGGCACGCTGTCCTTGACATCATCGTAATAACAGGTAGTGTCACGGGTGTTGATGTCGATTATTATACGGGGATTCTTTCCTGAACCCACGTCGCCCTTGAAGCCCACCTTGATGGAACTCTTCTTTGCTTTTGCAATGGCCCTGAGCTTGTAGGAACTGTCTGCTTTGACGGTGTCGCGACTGAGGGTATTGTTGTCCATAGGGACAACGACCACGCAGCCCTCGACATCCTTTCCCTCCAAACTGATTGTTCCGACGCCGCCGGCAGGAACAGTCCAGGAATTATTTGTGTCCACCACTGCAGCATTTGGCATGGCCTCCACCCAAGTCGTATCTAAGGGGCAATCCGGCCATTCGAGAGCCTCGCGGTGACCTGCCTCCGGGCAGTTTTCAGGATAGATTTCGCAGTAGGCGTCAATTTCTTCTAGCGTAGGGTTTTCTCTTACGATGGTTGCCAAGTTAGACACATGGAGTTCAGAGATGAAGGGTGCAGAAATCGAGTAGCCTTCGCCAGGAAGCAGCTGGAATATCACGGTTCCGTTGCTAGCATTACTGGTCGTAATTTCGAACAGTTCCGACTGGGTCGCCGGTCCCGGCTGGAATTCGAATACGCAGGTACCGTTGACGATGTTTCCTCCGCTTCTCAGTTCGTAATTCCAGCCGGATGGCATACTTGCGGGACAGCCGACGAGAAGCGTCATGGCACTGCCTCGAGCCGGTAGATTTACGTGTACATGGGCAGTACCTGTAGGTGACATTTCCTGGGTGCTTTCAACAAACGATACCTGGGGCGATCCTCTCAATTCCCCGCCGACGGCAACCCAGAATGGAATGGTCTGGAATCCTGTAGCCTCCGCCTTGCATGTGTAAACCTTTCTGTCTAAAAGCGTGCCGTCATACAAATCCGTTGCAGTCGGAAGACCATTATCGCATTTGACTTCTACATGAACATTTTCCAAGTTCGTTCCGTTCAAAGGCACGATGTTGTAGTAGTCGGAGAGTTTGCCGTATGCATCCCTGGGCAGGTAAATTACCCTAGGCAGCACGATAAAAGACTGGTCCAAGGTCTCTGCGGCGTTGTCACCCGTAGGCAGTTTTTCGCTACTTTCGGACTGCGACACCAAGCGTACTGCTAATTGAGGCGCCATGGAGATGTAGTAGGAATCAGGACCGCCTTCCACAATTTCAAACTCCATATTACCTTCGTTGCCTTCGGCACCATTTCCGGCACCACCACCATTGTTCGGGTCGGTACAATTGTTGATAACGCCAGCAGTAGTCAGGTCATCGACAAGGGGCTTGTCAAAAGTCAATGTTGAACTCTGGAACCGAACCGTCGCACAGGATGCCGCACGGGAATAGAGCGTTCCTGTCAAGTGCAAGTTCGCGGATTCTATGCGTTGAGCACTGTTGTTGATATAGATGAAATAGTGGTCTAGGTTTCCTTGGAGGTAGTTGGCTCCGTTGTTGAGGTACAAGAATACTCTTGAGTTGGCGGTCGTCTTGGGCAGACCGTTCTGACCTGGCCCGAGCTTGTTATCCACGATGATGATGAAATTCCCGTCCAGGGGGTTGTTCGCGTCAGGATTATAATTGCTGTTCGAGTTGCTTATGCGAACCACAAGGTAGCCGTTGTAAAGGTTCGTTTCCCGGAGAGCATCATCTGCGACAGTCTGGCTATAACAACTGTTGAGAGCTGTTTCAAAGCCGCTTTGACCCCAACTGGTGATACTGGCGGCGCACCCCTTGGTGGCATAGCCTGCATAGTCGTCAAAGGGCGTGCACACCGGGTCGTCAACCAGGAACTTGGATCCGTCGCAACCATGGTCGCTGGGTTCCCATATGCCATAACAGTCGGTCATTACGCCTTCGGCACAGGTGAACTCCCTTTCGTCGGGCAAGGATGTCGATACGGTTCCGTTGGCCTTGAACCAAGGGGTCACTCCGCAAGTGGGGCGGTACTGGTCGCTACTCTTTTTGCAATAAGGAGAGCCTGTTATGACGTTGGCATCCATGTCGTAGTTGAAGCCGTTATAGGATCCGTCTCTCACGTCGTAAAAAACATTGCCGCCCACGTAGTAGGCACCGACACTAACGGGCGATGTAAACTTTCCTCCCATCTGGTCGCTGGCCGGATCCGGCTTGAAAATATTGTACCCATAACGTCCATTATCTCCACGTTCATAAAGCAAACGAATCTGCCTCTGCTGGTCATTCACCCAGTTCTGCAAGACATACCAATCGGGCAAGTTGTAGATGCCAAAATTCACATCTGTTGCACCACCGGTGTAATATAAGCCATATTTCCTTTCGGCTTCCGTTATTGCCGTATAAGGCTTGTACTGGCTTCCGTTCCAGTTTTCCCAACCGCGGGAATACAGTGCATAGTAAGCAGAAGGACTCCAGTTTTCCCAATGGGGGCTGTCCCAGGTACCGCAAATGTTTTTCTGTGAAGATGGCATTGGGAAATTTTCCATATAGCCTGAACCACCGGAACCTATCAGGATGCTCCATTCGTCCGCGGAGGAGATTTTTTTACCATCGGGGCAATACTTTTTGTAAGATGCGTTCTCCGTGAAATTTTTCCCGTTTCTTAACGTACTGGTGTATGTCGCCTGGGATATGGCGCTGGAGATGAACAGCACGTCGGAGGTGGAATCGCCAAGAATGATCTTGTCGTAAGAGCCTTGGTTGTCGCCGGTGGCCGTCAGGCGCTTGCCTGCGCAACTAGTCTGGACGTAATTTCTCCCTTCGCCCCAATCAGCACCGGATTTTGTACACGGCGTTCCAGACGAAACGAGATGGCTCGGATCGCTGGCCCATGCAGGGCTGTAAATGTTACACACGCAACCATACCCTTCCACGGAGCCATACCACAGGTTATGGGGACCAGGCATCCATACGTTCCCGTTCACCAGGAATATGTCCGAAGTTCCCTTGGAAACGACTGCACCGGAATCGGAGACGCACAGGTTCCCGCCAATTCTTGTCGCACGGTTGCTGGCGTTTTGGGCAGTCTGGTAAAATCCATTCACGGTCATGTTCCCGTCGATAATCATGGAACCCGTACCGGTGTGTTTTCCGTCACCGTTGAAATAGACGCTGCCACTGGCTCGTTTAATCAGCCCGTCAAAATCTCCGCCTACATAGAGGTCGGTTGTGGTGATACCATTGTTCTCAATGGAGGCGTTTCCACCAATGCAGGCAGTTTGTCCTACGGTCAGGTCATTCCCGGATAGCGATGCATTTCCCGTCACAATCCAATTTTTTTCTACGACGGGCGGGTTTCCGGACCAGTTTCCGTTCACCACGCCCGAAGTCATTGTCACGGTTCCTGCAGAAGTATAGGAACCGCCGTAATAGGCAAAGTCAAAATCGATGGTATGGTGGAACTGCATCTGGGGTACCGTGACCCGATACAATCCGTCAACATCGAAAATAGCAGTCTCGTTGTGGCGGGAACCGTTACGGGCTTCGCCGCTGGACAAAATTTTTAGTTTGTATGTAGAATTTTCGGTGTTCACGCCAGTGAGCCATACATGGTAATCCTGCCCCTGGCGCTGGAGAGCGCGGAGTCTTCCGTCTAGGCTTATGGGAATACGCGGGTTGTTGTTCAGGTATTGACGGATAAGGGCTCCCACGTCGTTGGCGTGGAACGTCATCCAGGCCCGGGCGTTTTCAATGCCTGCAATGGAACTCTGGTACGCTTCCCGCTGCAACATACGGCTCGCGCTGGAGCGACCTTCACTGGTAATCCACTTGTATGTGGCTGTGGCCGCAATGGTGGCCACCAGCATGAACAGCATCACGGTAATGAGGGACACACCGGATTTCCTCATTGCACATTTCTCATTCCTCATTGCACACTTCATAAATCCCTCCTAGTCGCTGCGACCATTGCTGGGGGTGGGAATCACCAGAATTACAGTGTTCGTTTCTCCCTTTTTACCATTCTTTCCACCACGGGCGACTTCTAGCAAAACCCTCATTAGCCTGACGTTTTCTTTGTCCTCAACGGGGACTGCACCCACCGCCAAATTGTTGTCGGGTATGTACGGCAACTTACGAAGGCGCAGGTTGTTGATGGTAATGGCCCCCTGCGACGCCAGCGGCGAATAAAAGGCAAAGGTGAAGGCGATACACACACCGTCGATGGTTTCTGGAACAGTAAACCGCATGGTCCTTTTCCCATCGCCATACTTGGCGTCTAGCGGAGGGAAAAACATAAAATCTTCGATTAACGCTTTTCCATCTATTTGGGGAGGATTTCCCGTAGCAAACCTTCGAAAACCTACGGACATGTGGTCCCTTCCTGGAATGAACAGGAGGCTCTTGTCGGACGTACTCGGAGGTAGAGCCATTTCAAAGGAAATTTCATATTCCACATCAGGAACCAGCTGGAATTTCCCTCCCTGGTTTTCGCAATAAGTACTCCACGACGCAACCGGGTTGTTGACGGGGTTGGCAGCAATAAGCTGATTTACCTTGCGGTTCGCTTCAGGGAGCAGGTGGTCGTTGGCTGGTCCTGGATCATTAGTCCAGTTCGAAAAGAACGGACCACTGGAGCCGCCTATTTTTTGGCCCGTGCCGCTAGCGCCGACTTCGCCCAGTTCGTTTGACACATTCACATTTTCATAGCCAGCTCCTTTTCGGGGAATAAGGCTGAAAGTTTCGCCACCAGCAGAGGGGAACAGCTGCTCATAGTCTCCGGGCGTGACAGGGGTTACTTGGAACCGCTTCACTTTTGTCGCGATTTCCACCGCATGGGCCTTGGCAACGTCCCTTGTTTGGCTGGAGTCTCCACATACGGAGTTGTCTCCCGCAATCGTGCGGCATGTACGCTTCAGCACGCCGGCTTCCACATACCAGTGAGCCTCTTCCACGGCCTTGTAGTGTCCCTGGTCGTCATAGCGAACATATCGGAAAAACAGGGAACTATAATCGCCAGCCTTAGGTAATTCTTCTACTGCTGCATCGTCGTCTGCATGTTGGACAGCATATTGGGCGTCGTCAGGGTCAGCGACAAAGGCGTCACAATTTGTTTCCCCTAGAGTACATACTTCAAACGACGAATAATCCCTTTTGCTCAAATCAGCGTTGTTGGGGTCCATATATACCGCCGTGCGAACCATTCCGAACTTATCACCCCTTTTTTCGCCATTGGGTGTAATTGCATCACCGGCTTCTTTTGAGTTTTTTGAACCCATCTGCGAAATATCCGATTTCAACAGCATTCCCACGTTTTCCGATTCCTGGCTAGCCTTGAGTATGTTTTGCGTACGCACTCTGAATTTGGTTGAGTCGGAAAAAGCGTGGCCTGCGATAATGACGATAGAGGCTAAAAGGCCCATATAGACCAATAGTTCAATGAGGGTGAACCCTGCTTTTTGCCGGCTTGTCATCTGATTACCCCCGAGACCGATATGGATTGATTGGGTATAGGGTTGCCATCGTCATCGTTCTTGCACTTGAAACACCAACTAACAATTACCTCGACCTGCTTGGCGTACACATGGGATAAAGCAGAGTCTCCTAACAGCATCGAACTAGTCTTCGCCTTGTAAAGGTCGTCGCCAGAAAACTTCACATCGACGGTGTAGTCGATACTCATTGCGTTTTGCACTAGACCTGGCTGTGCTTCCCATTGCTTGGTGACGGTAATTCTTTCTGCATGTGCGTTCCCAAAATCATCTACTTCGGCGAAACTGAAGGTTCCATCCCCGTTGTCAATCAGTTTTTCGTCAGTGAGACTTGCAAGTCCTTCCGCATCAAGAGAGGCCATCACGTCTTGTGCGACCATGGTAGCGCCGTCACGACCGCGAATGCGCAACAAGGCTTCGCGGTTGCCTTTTTGCAGGTTGGACACGGCCATATACAAAATGCCCAGCACCATAGAGGCAACAACGATTTCCATTATGCCGATACCGCGTTTGCGACGAAGGCGAGGGTTGACTACAGGAAAGCTTTCAACGGGCATGGCCACCTCCCTATATTTTTGTCCAGGCGCAATCATCGAAACTGATGAACGGCGCAAAACTGTTTTGACCGGCGTCCTTGGATGCCGCTCCACGAAGCTCTCTGCCGCCATATTTCACGACAAAAAAACCTTGAGAAGGTGCTGCGGAAAGGCCCTGCTTAGGGAAAAAATCGGCACCGTTGGCCGCGAAGTTATCGTTTCCGATATTTTCGCTATGGCACACATTTCCACTTACAATCGTGACGGGTCCCTCCAGTATGAGAGTGTCGAGCCTTGTCGCCCCTGCGGTAGCACTACAAGAAGAGGCATATGCCACCAGTAGATGGGAGTCGTTCGGGTCCACCTTTACGCAAAGAGCCGAACTCAAACGCTTCGACTCGTTGGCGGCCCACTCCATGAAAGCGGTCATGCTATAGGTGGCGTCCTTGGTGCGGGCATTGGCGACGGCACTTTGGAATCCCGAGACGCCCATGCCCGAAAGAATGCCCATAACAGCGATAACCAGCACCACCTCCGTAAGCGTGACGCCGGCCTTGCTGTGCATGTCCCGTACAAGGCGGGATTTCGCCAAAATGTTCAAAATCCTGTTCATAAGTAAAAATCACCCTACGACAAGACCCCGGGGCGGGTACACCTCCCTAAACCCGGACCCCCAGATCCCGTCTGATTTAAAATAGCTTTTTTTTTCGGAAATAGTTCAAAATATTTTACAAAGGCGGCCAAAACCGCCTTTTCGGGGTGAAAACGGCGGTTCTGGAGGGTAGAGGGGGTGGAATGCGTTAATTTGACGCAAAAACTGCGTTAAATGTAGGTAAAATGCATCAATTTAAAGCTGCCAGGCTAGTTTTCCATCAAAAAAGCGTCTTATACATAGACGAGTGCCTTCCCCGTCTGCGATACGGGCGCGTTCCCGCATTTAACGGAATAAAAATGACAAGAGAAGAATTCGCAATCTTTCTCAAGAAACTCAAAACCGCAAACGACAACGGCCAGGACGTCGATGCAATCGTCAAGGAATACGAGCACCGGAACGTCTATTTCTACAACGACGGGTGCATCAAGAAGATTCTCGCCAGCGAGAAAAACCTGATGCTCACTACCGACCTCATCAACGCGGCGCTGAACCTTGTCGGTTCGGACCGCATCGAAAACCCGCAGCTCGTGAACCCCTTTATTCCCGGCGAGCTTGGGTACCGTAGTGTCGAACCCGACCTGCTCCTGACCAACGACCGCGGCAACGGCGTACCCCGCGACCGCATTTCCATCGACGTCCAGCACGAGAACAACGATTCGCTGTATAGCGACCGCCTGGTCCTCTACGTGGCGCGCCTTACGGGCAGCATGGAAAAGCCGGGCGACTTCACTCCGCTCGAGAACCTACACGTGGTAAGCTTCCAGTTCTTCGATGCCTTCAAGGGCTCGCCGAACTACCTCCACACGGTGCAGTTGCGCAACCAGGAACAGCGAGTGTATTTCGAACGGCAGACGGTGACCCTTATCGAGGTGAACAAGTTCCTGAAGCACGCCGAACAGTTCGCCGGCGACCGAAGCCGCATCGCCCAGTGGCTCCGCGCCATCGACACGCTCAACCGTGAGGCCGATTTCAGCGAATTTGCGGGCGATCCCGTGTTCAGGGTATTGCAAAACGAAGTGAAATTGTGTAATTTTAGTGCAGGATATATGCTCAGCAACATCATGAAAGACATCGACAAGTCGTACTGGGAATACGGTGCGGCTCGGAAAAAGGCGAAGGAAGTGGCAAAGAACTTCCTTCTAGACGGGGATTCTGTTGAAAAAGTGGCCCGCAACACAGGGCTTCCCCAATCGACCGTCCTCGAACTCAAGAAGGAAATCGAATCGCCGGAGACATAACCCGCGCAACAGTAAAAGCCTAAGCAGTCCGTTCATTTTGAGCGGGCTTTTTTGTCCGCCGCCCTCCCGCGCCCCTCCATTGTCACCCCCGCCCTCTCTTCGTCATCCTCGCGGAGGCGAGGATCTGTGTACATCCTTCCAGCGGATGTTCGCCTACGCGAACATGACGAAAGCCTTCCTCGTCATCCTAGCCCTCTCTTTGTCACCCCCGCGCCCCTCCCGCTGTCATGCCCGGCTTGACCGGGCACCTCCTATCCCTACCATCACCCTCTCCCTTCGTCATCCTCGCGCAGGCGAGGATCCGCTATCATCTGTAAAATCCGCACGTAAACAAATTTTTCAGGCATATTTCGCCTCAAAAAAGCGTCTTATACATAGACGAGGCCCTTCCCCGTCTGCGATACGGGCGCGTTCCCGGAAAAGACGGCAAATGGAAAACAAATGCACACCCTTTGATCAACTCACCATCACCAACAGGTTCATGTTCGCCATGGTATTCAGCCACAAGGAAATCGCCAAGCCCTTTCTGGAAGCGGTTCTCGGAATCAAGATTCACGAACTCAAGGAACCCGAGCCGGAAAAGACCGTCGAAGTAAGCCCAGTCAGCAAGGGTGTCCGCTTCGACGTCTTCGTGAAAGAGACAGGACCCGGTGGTGAATCCCTCCGTTGTTTTGACATTGAAATGCAGATGGAGGACACCAAGGAAATCCCTAAGCGGGCACGTTTCTACCAGGCCATGCGCGACAGCGAAGCCCTAAGCAAGGGCGAAAAGTACCGTAACCTGAAGGAACTCTACATCATCTTCATCTGTCCCGACGACATTTTCAAGCAAGGCCGCGCTGTTTACAGATTCAAAAATCTGGAAACAGACGACCCCAAAATTGAGATGGGTGACCAATGCTTCAAAAATTTTTATATATTCAAGAAATACCGCGAAGTCGCCGAGAAAGCCGTTAGGGAATACTTGGAGTACTTCGCCACCAGCAAGCCAATCTCCCCGGAAACCGAGGACATTGATAAGCTGGTGAAATGGTATCAAACCGATAACAATACGAGGATACGCTACATGACTTGGCAAGAAGAAATAGACATCGCCGTTGACCAGGAACGCCAGCGTGCAGACGAGATTCAAAAGTTGGCCGATTCAGAAAAGGCCCGCGCCGACGAGGCGGAGCAACTCGCCAAGAAGTACGAGAAGATGCTCAGGGATTTGGGAAAACTGTAACCAATCTCCAACATGCCCCCGGTAAGGGTTTCTTCGGGGGCTTTATTTAAACAAATCCATCCATTTAGCATGCGCGTTCTCAACAACCGCAATTTCGCTTAACAGTATCTCCATTGACTTGGTTAGTCCTCGGCTAAAGTTTTCTGAACAATCTCCCCCAAACATATGACAAAGTTCATGAACATAGGTTGATACGGCATCGTAAAAGTGTTCTCTTTTGAAAATGCACTCTTTGAGAAAGATACATTGAACCATATTACGAATTGGCAGGCCTTCATTATTTCTTGCGCTCGTGTATCTCTTTTGAATTTGCGCCATACCGTGATATGACGCTCTTGGATTTACAATAATCCTTCTTTTGGGGAATTTTTCCATAATAAAAAATTTGTCATAGATTTTTTTGCACATATCCTCCAGAATTTCGAAACACTTGTGCTGTAATTCTTTATGAACATAATCATCGTTCACCAAGCCGCCCATACTTTCGCACTCTTGTTCAAGAGAATGATAGCCTAGAAGGAGAAAACAGTCATTTACCAAAACATACCTTTGGGGAGACGAGTCTAACCAGGTTTTTGCTTGGGCACGAGTATTCCTTTCTTGAATAGTTTTCGTCTTTGAAATGGTTAGCAGGTTCGGATATTTGTTACGAAAATCTTCAACAACCGTATGAGACAAGGTCATTCTTTGAACAAGATTTCTGATAACCGGATACCAACTGTAAAAGTCGTATTCTCCTTTCATATAGGATAGCCAATGCCGCCGCATTTTTTCCAAGACTTCTGCAGCCGCCTTTGGAGGCAGTCGATTAGCGACTTTTTTAAGGACGTCAACGACATCCATTCGGAAGAGAGTCTTTCTCTCTCTATCAGACTGGCTAAATGTATGATCACAAACAACCAAATTAAAAGGAATTGAACCGCGAACTTGATATCCGCAAAAGACGATTCCTTTTCTTCCGTAACAGTCATTATAGGGTAAATCTTCTGCGTACTCGGAACTACTTCTTGTATAAACCGCCTCATTTTTCCCCGCCCATATGGGTTTACCTAAAAGAATGTTTTCGGGAAAATAAAAGCTCTTTAATACATTTTTGAAAAGTTTAAAATCATATTCAGAAACACCCTCTAATAGAAGTTTTGTTTTTTCAGTTTTCTTTCCAATAGTTACATCATAAGCAAGCATTTTTACAGACTGATTGTCTATCTTTTTATCAACGTTAACGACATCGAGGCGCCAGTTTGAAGAAGACATCCTTATCTTCCACTTTTTGTCACGATATGCACATAATGATGCTATTTTAAATCCTTCCCCAAAATAACCAGCATGTGACTTTGATGAATTGGTCTTTGTGGATGCACCAATATGTAAGAGCCATTCATAACTAAAAGATTGATTATCGACCCACATGGAAAGAGAATCGTTACAGTACTCATACTGAAAACGATGGTACCATTCATTGCATGGTACAGAGTCGTAGAAATTTTGAACAAAATCGCGAAGAATTTCAAAAGTTTTCCAGTGAACTGGATATGTAAAAACGATGTTAAGCGGAATGGTCTTTTTCATGTTTCCTCCGGTAAGATGCGGGCAGAGTGTGCCCAAAGCAAAAAAAACACCCTTTTGGGGGTGTTTCGGAGGTGTTTTGAACGCTCGGGAAAGAAAATAGAATAGTTATGGACTTTGGCAATGCTTGCAATGTAAAAGGTTTGTAAAATTTACGGTGTGGATTTTACAGATGATAGCGGATCCTCGCCGGAGTTTACCCCGGACCGCGTTCCGGGGCGAGGATGACCCCGGGACATAGGTGTGAGCGCTTGCAAATGTTGATTTTTGAGAATTGGGCATGTGATTTTGGGAATTGGGCCTATAAAACGGCGCGTTTTGCCACTTTTATATGCCCCTGAAATCAAAAAAATGCCTCGGAGAGGCCTTTTTGAGGCATCATGCTCAGAAAAAGGGCCGAAAAACGGTCTGTTTTGGCGAAATTCTGTTAGTTTGTATGGAAAAAGGGCATATAAGAAGACATTTTTTCCCAGTTTTATAGGTACATGTCGAACGCACCGCCTTCTTGGAGACATATAAATCGCCTCAAAAACCTGGTTTTATAGGTCTGTCGGGAGAAATCGGGGGTGTTAGGGGGTCCCGGCACTAGGCCGGGATGACAACCCCCTAGGAGAAGGGGGTGATGAAAGACACGGCTAGATGGCGGGTCGTGGCCCGCCATGACGCCGTGGCTGCAATCAGGGGGAAGGCATTCCCCCCTTTTTTTAGGTAGGAAAGAGTCGCTCCTTTTGGCGAAAAACGGGGATGTTTGCAGTCGGTGTGACAATCCGTGCACACCCCATCCGTGGGAGCTTTGCATAGATTTCATCTTCCTTTTTAGGAGGTGTTTATGGAATGGAAACGTTTGTCGGTGGTACAGCGGCACAAGAGTCGCGGGATAAAGACCTGGTACCTCCGGGAAAATTCGGGCGGCGTGATTTCGTACAGGTCGCTGGGGACCACTTGCAAGAGGGTGGCGGAGGAGTGCCTGCAGAGGCTTCTGGTGTTGCGTTTCGCCATGCCCGGGGAGGTGCTGGAGGGGGTGCCCATGGAGGGTGCCGTGCGGGAGTTTCTGGAGCGTCCGGGCCTGAAATTGGGCAGCGTGGAGCAGTACCGCCGTATTCTGGAGCATTTTTCGGGATGGTGCAAGGCCCAGCGGGTCCATGATCTGCTTTCTGTGGACGAGAGGCTCGCGCGGAAGTATTATGCGTCGCTCCGGGGGAAGTCGGCGCGGCACAAGTGTCGCGTGTGCGGGTGCTTTTTGAGCTGGGTTTACCGGGAAAATCGGGTGGAGCGGGCCCAGCCTTTCAAGTTCGTGGATTTTCGGCGGGTGGCGAAGGTGGAAAGGGACGCCTGGAGCGTCGATGAGGTGGAGCGCATCGTGGAGGCGGCGCCTACGGCCGAGATGCGGATGCTGTGGGCGCTGATGGCCTATGCGGGGCTTCGGGTCCACGAGGCGGCGGGGCTTAGGCAGGCCGACATTCTGGGGGACCGCTTCCAGGTTGTGGGAAAGGGCGACAAGTTCGCGGTGCTGCCCATAAATGGGCGGCTCCGGCGGGAACTGGAGCGGTTCGGGAGCCTGGGGGACGGGCTGAAAATCGACAAGCAGAAGTCCATCCGTGAAATCAAGAAGGTCTGCGCGCGGCTGAAGATTGAAGGCTGGGCGTCGAACCACAAGTTCCGTCACAGTTTCGCGACGAATCTCGCGGCCAGCGGGTGTCCGGTGGCGGTGGCCATGCGGCTGTTGCGGCACAGTTCCAGCGCCATGACGCTGGACGTTTATACCCACATTGTGCCCACCGATATGCGGGAGTGGGTGGAGAGGGTTTAAACAGCGACATTTTGGGGCGGGCGCGGACCTGGCGCAGGTTAGCTTCGATTAGCTCCGGACGCAAAAATCGAGCCAAATGCGGATAAACGCGGGTAGGCTCAGACGCAGGCATTTTAGCTGGTTCCTTGCGCAAAAACTGTGCCCAAATGCGGATAAACGCGGAAGTCGGCTTTGGGGATGATTTCGGGCTGGCTTTGGGCCTGCTCCGGGCGCAAAAACTGTGCCCAAATAATGCACACAACGTGCCGATTCCTTTATTCTAAAGGGAAAATACATACAAGCTATTTTAGAAAGACGGAATGCGAGACCGCGCGTCCCGCGTTTGTCCGTATAGATAACCTTGTGCATTACAAGGGGAAAGACGAACTTTTGGGTGGGCTGCAGTGTATGATTGTGAATCAGAAACATAAAGCTGGTGTTACGCTAGCAGAAGTGTTGGCGGTAATCACTATTATGGGCATCCTTGCAGGCATTGGGGTTGCCGGACTGCAGAGTGCAGTCGCCAACGCTCGCATCAAGGATGCAGCCTTCAATGTAACCGCTTTTATGGAACGCACGGCTAACGAAGCAAGGCGGCTAAACTCATCTTTGTGTGTGGTGCGTGAAGACGCCCAAAACCTGGGAACATACAAAGGGAAGTGTTCCGAGGTGACCAATGTCGGACTCAACAACGCCGTTCGAATCGATGGCCTCATGCTCGAAAGTCCCAACAGGATCCTTCAGAGCAGCGAGGTAACCCCTTCTGCCACATTGGGACTTGTGAACTTTGCGACAGACGGAGCGGAGTTCACCCCCAGACGGGGACTCTCGGCGGCTCCGGTTCAGGGATTTTTCGCCATGCAGTATGGGGGGCAGGGACGGTATGGTGCTGCCGCCAAGGTGAAGGAAAACAATCGTTTTACTCCATTGATGAAGTTTGACGATACCGACTGGTCAGGAATATAGGGAGTCAGCAATGCGCAAACAGGAATCTTCTGCCTTATACCATTGCCAGCACTCGTTTCTCCGCAGCAAGCGAGGCATCGGAATCATGGAAGTTGTTGTGGCCGCTCTGGTCCTCGGCATTCTTTATACAGCTTTGTCCAACTTGCAAAAGAGCAATCATGAGTCCTTATTGCGCATCCGGGGTCGCGATGGAGCTACGGAAGTCGCACAGGGCATTCTCGACAGCTTGGGTGCTCTAGGACTGGCGAACTTTAAGGACGAGGTTCTTCCCAAGGATAACGAAGGCAACATAAAACCTTTAGTGACTCAGGTGACACGAACCTGGGATCGCCCGGGTATCGGACCGGACATGAAAGTCAGGTACCTCTGCTCGTTATGGGTGGAACTCGACAGTTTCTATCAGGCAGAAACCTCATCATGGATAAAGAATGACCCCGTCGTGCTAGGCGCAGATCCACTTTCCCATGTCTATGCAAAACGCATCAACGTGAAGGTCAGCTGGCCAATTGGCTCTGAGTGGCCTCTCGGCCCCAAGCCAATCCATTCTATAAACATCACGGGGGTAATCAGATGATCAGACGAAAAAAAGCCGGTTTCACCCTTATGGAACTTGTGGTTTACATGGGTCTTCTTGGCGTTATCGTCATCATCGCCGGACGCGCATTCACCGATTCAACCAAGTTTCGCGTACGAACACAGAACCAACTTCGTGCTACCCAAGACGCAGAGAATGTAGCAACCATCTTCAAGGCGGACATTTCCCAAATGGGTGCAAAAAGTTCAATGGAGCAGGACGCCCCCGTTGTTGTAAATAATGTCGATTACGGTAACAAGTTTGGAGGAGTCAAGGACTCTGTATATTTTGACCCGAATAACGTCACAGAGGATGATAGGGATTCTTCATCTTTCCGAGTGATGGCATCCACCAGAGATTCGAATCACACAGACAGTATTTTTTTCCGATACGTTCGCTACGACGCCCAGGGGCATTTCCAGGCTGTAGAAGAAATTCATTGGTACGTAGAAGGGGACGTTCTGAAGCGTTCCTGTCGCACAATCGACGAGCCTTTCGGCGCAAGCACTGTCAACACGAACATCTGCAGACCAAAGGGCGAAAATGCACTGACCGCCAAGAGCCACGCAGTTGAAATAGCATCAGGAGTTAAGCTTTTCAAAGTCCTTCCTGCAGAACCACGCGCAAAAAGCAATAACTTGCGTGTATTCCCTTTAGATATGACGGACACGATAGCTGATCCTTCGGCTAATTTCTTTAGGCTCGTCCCCAGAAAAAAGACGCTTAGTAGCGAATTAAACGACGACAGCCTGTATCTTCCAATCCTTGTAGCAAACGAATCGAACACCATAAATGGGTCCGGCAACAGCCAGAGGCTGGGTGGAAAACTGACAAGCGGCGAGGTGGGTCCATTCCATTCAAATTGGAGCAACGACGATGAGGACACTCTAAGCGCAGACAAACGCAAGTTCAACCAACTCGTCGCCGTCGGAAAGTGGGACGACGGCAACCTGCATTGGCGCAATGCCTGCGCAGATGCAAGTGTTAAGGGAGGTCGCATTACTTTGGAAAAGGACATTGAATACGAGCTCTCCTTCAATATGCCCTTACCCACCAGCAATGTGGACAGAAGCCTACTCTTCGTTCCCGGGAAAGATCACATGTCCGTTGGTTTCCGAAGTTACACCACCGGAAAACCGCCCAAAAGCAATAATGGGACAACTTTAGTGGATGATTTTTTGTTCTTTCCTCCACTGGATAGAAACCATGGTGACGGAAGAAGAGTCGTCCGATTTACCGTCCCCGAAAAAATCGATGACGCCTGCATCGCCTTTACTTTCTCTTTTTACTCGCCCCTTGCCCATGATGGAACTCTCACCATCGAGAATCTGAGACTTCGCAAGGTGGCTGCAGCAACTTACGAGTTCCATGACGGATACAATCCGGCAATCAAGGACAAAAAAAATATCAAAGCTTTCCGGCTGGTCTTGGCAATTCACAACAATGGAGAAGTAGGTAGCGACACTTTGGTCATACACACTCCAAGCAACGGCCCCAGCGACTAGGAGGGAATTATGAAGTGTGCAATGTGGAATGTGAAATGCGTAATGAGGAAATCTGGTGTTTCTCTCATTACAGTTCTCCTGTTCATGTTGGTGGCAACCATTGCCGCCACAGCTACCTACAAGTGGATTACTAGCGAGGGACGTTCCAGTGCTTCTCGTATGATGGAGCGCGAGGCTTATCAAAGCTCCATTGCCGGCATAGATAATGCCCGCACCTGGATGACTTTCCACGCCAATGATGTTGGAGCCCTTATCCGACAATACTTGAGCTCCACGAACAAGCTACCAGACGGAACCCGTAAGGCAATAAACCTGGATGGACGACTCCGTTCCCTGCAACGCAATGGTCAACAATTCCATGTCTGGCTCGCCGGTGTGAATGTTGAGAACTCTACATACAAGTTGAAGATAATATCACAGGGCCTCGCTCGTCGGGACACCGTCAACAGTATAGAAGTAGCTGCGGCCTACCATAATGAAATTGCCATTCTCAATGTAGATGGACTCTATCAGGTGACCATACCCCAGGTGCAGCATCACTCTGATATTGATTTCAACTTTGCCTACTATGGAGGCTCATACACCTCCGCGGGGAAGGTTGTGATGACTTCCGCTGTGGTAAACGGCAACTGGAGCGGCAACCCCCCGGAAGTGGAAAACAACTGGATTGTGACCGGAAATATAACCCTATCTGGTAATGACTTGAAAGTCGGGCAGACGGCTTGCATCGGCGGAAATGCTTCTATCCAAAACAATGGTATCACAACGACTGACTTTTACGTTGGCGGAAATTTTGACGGCCTCATCAAAAAGGCGTTCGGCAGTGTTTATTTCAATGGAGACGCGAAACACTCCGGTACCGGTTCCATGATAATCGACGGGAACATGACCGTGAACGGATTCTACCAAACGGCCCAGGACGCAAGCGATCGCGCCACAAGGATTGGAGGCAATTTGTGCGTCTCCGATTCTGGAGCCATCGTTTCCAAAGCGACCACAGACCCTTTTATAGTGAACGGAAATGTGTGGATGCCTGGCCCCCGAAACCTATGGTATGGTTCGATTGAAAAATATGGCTCAGGAAGGCGTCTAGTTCATACAGACGACAACCAAGGCAGCTACAACAAGATTCTTCTTGGAGACTCCTCTTCGCAAGCCTTTATTGCAAGTGCCATATCTCTGAGTTCCTTTAAAAGTTCTCTGAAAAACAAGACTATAACAGAAATTGCCGAATATAGAAAGGATTGTTCGTCTCGAAAGTCAACAGGAGACCAATGGCGTATAAAAAAATATATGTATGGAGCAGGTATCAACATAATGAGCGCCGACAACAAGGATATTTGCGGGACTTGGAAAGACTCATATTCCGATATAGAATTCCATGACGACTGGGGATACGGCCCCGGCACATGGTATATAGAGTTCCTTAACAATGGTTGGCAAACATGGGATGCAAGTACCTATAAGCCATACGACCAATATACCATTAACGACGGCGATAACAAGTATGCCATGTATTACTCTGGAGGGGTAACCGATGTGGAATTCCGTCAATACAACAATTCGGATTGGCGGGATTGGGTCGCCACCGGACATAATGAAGAATGGATGCAGACGGATTATGTAAGGGACTACAACGAAGGTGAGCTCATCTATGGTTTTCCTACCTACGATGTCTGGAAATTGAACGATGGACAAGTCAGTCAAAAGTTTAAAGCACCAACTTCTCTCGGCGCCTATTTTGTGGGAGGCAATGTCTTTTACGACCTGAAAAACTACAATGGTTATAACTATGACATGAGCGCAAGCAAAGCGACAGGGTCTCCCTACTGTAAAAAGAAACAGGGCGACACCTACCGGCCTGATTGTCGTGTGACGCCGTGGTTCAGGGCCGATGGAACTGTTTCAAATTCCATGCCCAACGAAAGGGAATTCGCCTGTGCCGAATCCGTTCTTGAAGACTGCGATAAAATCTGGGACGAAAGCTCCGAAGGATGCGACGGTTCCAAATACCTTGTAGATGACCCACTGATAACGGATTCTTCGGCTTACATGCCTTACGCCCAAAAGGGTTGTGCCGCCAGTATCACCACATGGCCGCAAAGCGGCTTTGAAAAGACTCTCAACGACTGTTACAAGGAAAATGCCGAGAACGACACCAAGAGGGAACAGAACCTTTACAACGGCTACCTGGTGGTGCATATAACGGGCGGCAGTCCAGGACAGAACTACAACCCGGACGCAAGTACCCCCCTGAAAGGCAGGTTTGTCATTATTGTGGACAATCGCCTCCAAGCAGGCCAAAATGGATTGCCCAAGACCACGGCTGATACAAGGGTGTTTCTTTTCCTTAGGGAAGGTGCAAACTATGTTCAGCAAACCGTGGAACATTATTTCATCTATACCAAAAAGAACATTGGAGAATCAGGTCAGCTTAACCTGACAGGAACGCTGTACGCTCCTGCCAGGGCTTGCGCAACAACCAGGTTCCAGTCATCTACTCTGACATTTGACCAGCCTCTGGTCCAGGATTTAACGGATGCAGGAATTATTTGCCAAAACGATGGTAGTGGCGGATGTTCAGGTGCAAGCGCCAGCACCAGCACCAGTACCGGCCACGACAATCTGGAAGTCATTGACGGTGGCAAGGACTCCTACTACATTTCCATGGCTCCGCAGTTGGGCGTAACCGTGGAAACCCAGTATGCAAGCAATGAAAATTTGGTCAAGGCCGCCGATGGGTCAATTCCCACGCTTGAGCCATCATTTATCGTATTGCCGAGAATCGTCTACCTTCCCAGAGATCCCTATGGAAAACTCTCCGACTACTACAGCATCGTGCAGCTGAACGGCTCGAACCTTGCGGCGAACCAGTTCAACATCAATTGTCAAGCAGGGCTTCCGGCAACAGGAGACCTCTACAACGAGGCCGCTGGTGTTCTCCTAGACCAGAAGGTTTACAGATGTGATGTCGGGGGTGGCAACGCTATTGTTCCTTTCTGGGTGGTCGTCAATGGGACTTTGGGAAGCGCTCCTCAAGTCTCCTTCGTGGAGACTGTTCAAGAGATGTCCCCCCATGGAAGTGCCGAAGTGCATGCAAACATCCCTGCGCACGCCACTCCTATAACAGTTCTAGTCGCATGTCCTTCTTCGATGCCCACCGGCTGGAATTACGTGATGAACGAGAGCTATAGCCCCCACATAAACAATGGCGTTTGTTCATTCACCTTCCCACAGGGAGCCGACGGCCAGCTCAAACTGTTCGATGTATATACCGAAGATGTAAGCAACGGAACGCTATTCTTCCAGTTACTTGCGGGCGAAGGTTATGCAGTCACCTGGCCCTTTATGTCAGAACTTCATGTGGCAAACCTGGCCACCATCAACCGCGTTGATCCATCTGACGAGGAAATTGACAAATACTGCGAAGCCATGCCAGACGATTGTCCTGCGGTAGGCCACCGCAGCGCCTCCGAATGGCCAGATTGCCCCACCGATTCAATCTGGGTAGAACCATCAGTGTTCTCTGCCATCGAGGATACAAATAATTCCTGGACTGTTCCCGCAGGAGGAGGCTCAGATATCCTGACCCTCGTAGAAAAGCCCATCAGCGGTTGTGTGGTTATCATTCCAATGGAAAACAATTCATTGGATCGCAGTACCATTAAGGCGGACAGCTCCTATACTCTCAAGGCTATAGCCAAAGCCCGTAAAAGTTCTGTCAAGGTAGGCTTTACGGGGAATGTGGGAACTGGCAAAAATCCGTACCTAACAATTGACGGGAACTCACGCTCTATCACCTGCAACTACGATGATGTCAAAGACAGCGTTCCTAAAGCATGCACCATGGACCTGTACAATGGTGAGACTGTAAAAATATCCATCTTAAGGAACGCTGGCGATAACGAGAATTTCAACTACTGGAAATGTGAAAACAATGGTGGCAATACCTGCCCCACTACGGAACCCATCACAAGTTCAAACTATATGAATTTCGTCATAAAAGACAACAAGGCCGTCATCCTTGCCCACTTCGGCGAAGTGGACAAGCACTGTTTCTTTGACGAATTCAAACAGGGCGGAGTTGAGTGCAGTAGCGGTAATACGAAATACTGTATCGACAACTGTGGAAACTCCCCGGACGATGTATGCGTTGGCGCTGTTGACGCCAATGGATTCTTTACCAACTCCAAGTGGCACCTGGTAGAGGGCTCCATGAGCAGCATCGAGGACAGCTATGAGTGCATCTCCATAGACAATGCGGCCTCCAGGGGTAGTAGCCGCTCCAACCGCGAGGCGGTCAAGGTTATGAGCACCACGCAGCCGGGCCTGCGCGGCACCCTCAAGGCCTTGGTGCAGCTACCCAAGGCTACGTCTAGTTTTGGCAAGACCGCATCCAATATCGCTAAATCAGGATTCCTGCTACACTCTAATCCTGCAGGAACCGAGTTCCTGATGTTGAACGTGTTCGTGAACACCTCTGGCAAGCTGGAAACAAACCTTTGCACCAAGGGAGGCACCGAAGGCTGCATCTCATCGACCCCCCAAAATAACGGAAATACAATGTCCGTTTCGCCATCTTCCATGGTGATGGTAGAAGCATTGCTCACAGACTCCAACACCCTGGAATTGACAGTGTTCTCAGGAAACTACTACGGTACACCAGACGCCTATACCAGTTCATTGAAGTTGGACGAGTTGCCCAACAACTACAATTCTCGTGACCACGAGTACGTTGGATTCAGCATGGCCGACCCCAACTTCAAGATATATGGCATCGGCTGGAGCAGCGATGATTACGGCGCAGACAAATGTTGGGACACCTACCCGACGGTCAAGTGTTCCTTCTCGGCCGTCGCAAGCGACGGTGTTATTCCTACGGAGACCACCGTGGAACCCTGGCTTGGACATTCTGGCTGGTTTGACCGCAAACGCTGTACTCCGGTTTACTACTACAAGAATGGCACGGACGCCTGTAGTGGGCATAACGGGTCCGAAACTTCCTGTCCAAGTACGGGATACTACTTCAGCCAGGACGGCGCTGGACAACATGGCTACCGCGACAACAACGGGGTAGATGTCAAGGCCGCTACAGCTTGGCTCGATTGCATTGATTCCGATGACCAAACAGTAGCTTGGTCCGCAAGCACCGAAAATCACCGTGCCCACTGCGGCATGTTCTGGACCGGCAAATTCACGGAATGTACGCGCCATGCCGATATCGGGACCCTTTCTGTAATCAGCGCCGGAGGAACGGAAAGTACCATTACCCTGACAACAGCGGTCAATCTGCGAGCCTCCAAGCTAAACATTTCTCTAGAAAATCCCAACAATAGCCAAATGGAAGTATGGCTTTTGAGCGAAAATGATACTTGGGGTGCTGACGATTTCGCAAGCCAATCGGTGCGATTCACGGGTTCAACCGCAAGTTTTGACGTGGTAGAGACATTCGCCGAGGGTGCTCAGGGTTTCGATCCCGAGAATGTAAAACAGGTCGTAATTAAGAATCTTGGTGATGATGCGGTGTCCAACGTCTCTGTCTCCTCTAGTTGTAAAAACGCCGTGGGTATTTCCAACTGCCAAGTTGCATACAATGAACAGAACAGCAGGTGGGAAATTTCTGCTGATGTGAGCAACAAGACTAAAGTGGCTTCTTATGCCGTGACGGGCCAGGTGAATTCCAGCGATGTTGTCACTTCTACATCTGAGCCTTCACTCTGGACGAGCGATCGGGCAACCTGGAACATTGACCACAACCCCTACGAATCTTACCAGGGCAGCACCTTCAATTTCACAGCTTCCGCTATTAACGCAAGTGGCGAAACCTACTCTACCGCCTGTACCCCTGCGGTGACTATCGGGAGCATCAGCTGCAGCAACGCTACGTCGAGCAACATCGCTAGCGGAGCGGATTGGCCAGCGTTCAACTTCAAGCTGAATAACTGCCCCCAGAACAGTTGTAATTACGAAATTTGGTTTGACGGAAGCCCGCTGAGCGGAAACAGCGCCTGTACAGACGGTTCTTGTTCTGGTTCTGGTGGCGGGAACCAGGCCCTGTCAAAAACCAAGAGCGGAAATGCAGAGGAGTGTACCACCGACGGTGGCTGCAGCCACACCTACGAGGTGCACAGTTCCGATGACGACAAGCCGTTTACCCCGTGCAAAGTGTCATTTGTGGTGCAGAAGAAAGTCTCTACCGAAGTGACGGCCACTTGTAGTGTTGGCGGAAGTTTGTATCAGGGGCAGGAACTTGAGCTGAATGTGTCGAACATAACCAACATTAGCGGTAACGTGGACATGATATGGAGTATGGACAACTCTACGAAAACCATAAATTGTGACGCTACGCATTGCTGGAATAATAAAATGAATGCTCCGACGGCAACTGGCACTTATTCATACACCCTTACGTACAAAGGTAATACCGTTTGTACAGGAAGCGTGGATATTGGCCCCGCCCTCACCTGTTCGGTGTCGCCGACCACGTTGGGTAGGGGAGATGATTATATCTTCACTGCAAACGGGAACCTACATTGTTGGAATTGTTCGTTTACAGATGCCAGTGGATCTGTGGAAAACAACCTTGAAGTACAGAAAAACGGGACATTGACAAAAACGAAAAAAGCAAATAATACAGGAAGCAAGACGCTCACTCTCGCTTGCAATTCGTGTGATAACAATATCAGTGCTTCTTGTTCTGCTCCTTTGACGATTAATGCTGCGGCTCCATCGTTTAGCTGTCCCACAAATCAGACAGAAACTGTGAGTACATCTGTTTCGATAACACCGCAGAATCTAACAGGTTGTGAAGACGGTTGTAGCTATACGATTTCAGGAACTTCTGTTACCGGAAATGGATACACTGGCGGGGCTCTACCCGGCTTTGTCGGGCCTTCTTCTGCGGGTACGGTATCTTATACAGTGAGTTTGACAAATACAGCCGGAACTGATTCCCATAATTGTTCCATAACATATAACGCTGCAACACCTGTAATATGCCATTGTGCAGATTACTGTGGAAGTGGATGCGAAAACAACATTACTACAGGAAATGTTTCAAATGGTAATTTCACTGGGTGCGTATTCTTTACCTCGGCCACAAGGATTAACGTAAATGCAGCCGACTCATGGACAATAAATGGATGGCATGAAAATATCAAGCCTTCAGATAATGGATGTTGGAATAACTCGACAAACTGTGCTAATTTCTTAGCGAATCATGGAATCGCCGCAGTAGATGGAGGTTATTATTTCCAAGGAAATGGAATATGGGTTGAACTGCAAACGACTGGTACCAACCCTTGCAGTGGTGGATCTGGTGGCGGTGGTGGAACAAGCTCCAGCAGTGCTGCGCCATCCTCGTCTTCTGCAGCCCCGGCAAGTAGTGGCTCTGGTGGTACACCTCTCTCCTTGACAACGACATATCGGTCTTATACTGCGGGAACAACCTACACGTTAAAAACAGGAACCGTTGGAGGTGGCAGTGGTCCTAATGTAATGCACTGTAAGGTTAGCACCACAGATTCGAGTAACGACAGAGATGTTGGTACATTGTCAGAAACCTCTTGTACAATTACTATACCAAATAACAATAGCGAAAGTAATGGGCATGGCTGCACTGTAGCAAGTAATACCACTTATACCTTTGTCGTACCCTCAACTGCTCCTGGTGATTTAACATGTGGATTGAGATGGTAGCTGCTTTAAGGGAAAGAGTATAAGTTTTTCTTTCGTAAAAATATAATTCCCTTAAAACAGCATGTAAGCGTCCAAGGCTCCCCACATCACTTCAAATCGGGGAGCCTTCCCTTTACCCCTAACCAATCAAAGCCCCAGGACACACCGTCCGGGGCTTTTTGTTGATAAGGGGAGGGACTTCTAGGAGATCCCCGACCGAGTCGGGGATGACGAATGAAAAGATCCTCGCCTGCGCGAGGATGACAAAGAGGGGACCGAGGATGGCGATGGTGGTTACTTGTTCGCAAGCGCAGCAAGCATCGCCTTCGCCTCGGCAATCTTTTCGGGAGAAACACCCAGTTTCTCGAAGACACTGATGACGTTGGACTCGCCTTTTGCCTCGCCTGCATTGAAGAAATGCTCACCGAAGGTTTCGTAACCCTTGTTCGCAATGGCTTCCGGACTATCCATCTTGATTACCTCGCTCTTGTAGGGCCACTTCCAAAAGAAATACGAAAGCGACTGCTTGATAAAATCCTTCCCCTCATCGGTATTCTGCATCTTGAGCAGGTACTTCGCCGCCTCACGAAAGGACACGGAGAACTTCTCCATTTCCCAAATATACTAAGCCGAGAGTCGCAGCGGCAAGTGTACTTGCCGATATGACCGAGGCGCGGTATATTGCGCTTAGCGCAAATATACTTCATTGCGGTGAGCGCGACAAGGGTAATATTCCCACGTAGAGCCCGGTGATGCCGCCATCCTTGAGATTCGCCTCGAAAACGAGGTCCGCGGAGCCTGCATGCTTGTCACTGGAAAGGTTTTCGCTCGATCCTCGCAAGCTTGCAAGGTCGATGGTGTCTAGGAAAGCCTTGAACGAGGGATTGTGACGCGAAAACAGCGTCAGGAGTTCCACCATGCGGGAACGCGCCCGTGTCGCAGACAGGGAAAGGCCCCATCTACATGTATAGACGCTTTTTTGAGGCGAAATATGCCTGAAAATTTTGTTTACAGTGAGAATTTTACAGATGCAAGGGGATCCCCGCCTTCGCGGGGATGACGGTAGGAAGGCTTTCGTCATGTTCGCGTAGGCGAACATCCGCTGGAAGGATGTACACGGATCCTCGCCTTCGCGGGGATGACGAAGAGAGCGCGGGGATGACGAAGAGAGCGCGGGGATGACGAGGAAGACTTTTGTCATG
>CAKUWY010000011.1 GCA_934699585.1 uncultured Fibrobacter sp. | reverse complement strand
AACCTGATCGCCCCCATCGCCATGGAAAAGCAGCTCCGCTTCGCTATCCGTGAAGGTGGCCGTACCGTTGGTGCTGGCTCCGTAACCGAAATCATCAAGTAAGGAAATATCATGGCTGGTGAACGCATTCGTATTCGCTTGAAGAGCTTCGATCATCGTATGATCGACCGCTCTGCTCAAGACATTGTGAATACAGCTAAGCAGACGGGCGCCCGTATCGCGGGCCCCATTCCCCTCCCGACGAAAGTCCAGAAATATACGGTGCTCCGCTCTCCGCATATTGACAAGACTTCTCGTGAACAGTTTGAATCCAGGACTCACAAGCGTCTCATCGACATCATCGATGCTACTCCTCAAACTGTAGATTCCCTCATGAAACTTGACTTGCCGGCTGGTGTCGAGGTCGATATTAAGGTCTAATAACAATGAATGGTATTCTCGCAAAGAAGTTGGGAATGACCCAAGTGTTCACGGAACAGGGCGAATGCGTTCCTGTAACGGTTCTCGAAGCCGGTCCGTGTGTGGTCGTTTGCCACAAGACAGAAGAAAAGGATGGTTACACTGCCGTCCAGATCGGTTTTGGTCTCAAGAAAGAACATCGCGCCAACAAGGCTGAAATCGGCCACTTCAAGAAGGCCGATGTCGCTGTTCGCGAGCACCTCGCCGAATTTGATGTTGCCGATCTCGAAGCCTGGCCGGTAGGCAAGGAATTCGGGGCTGCAGACTTCGCCGATGCAAAGATGGTGAACGTCTCCGGCATTTCCAAGGGTCACGGTTTCTCTGGTGCCATCAAGCGCCACGGATTCCACAGCGGTCCCCGTTCTCACGGTACGCACAATATGCGCGAACCGGGCGGCACCTCCGCTCACTCCTATCCGGGTCGCGTGTTCCCGGGCAAGCGCATGCCTGGTCAATACGGTAACAAGAAAGTGACCGTCAAGCACCTCCAGGTCGTCAAAGTCGACGGCGACCGCAACCTGATCTTTGTCCGTGGCGCTGTCCCCGGTGCAAAGAACAGCATCATCGTGGTGAGGAAAGACTAATGGCAACTGCAAAGCTCTTCGCCGCAACTGGCGATTTCAAAAACGATATTCAGCTCCCGGCTTTGTTCGATGAAGAAGTCAACAAGGTCTGCATGTATCTGCACATCAAGGCTATTCTGAACAACGCCCGTCAGGGTACCGCCCAGACCAAGAACAAGTCCTCGGTCAGCGGTGGTGGCCAGAAGCCCTGGAAGCAGAAGGGCACGGGTCGCGCCCGCTCCGGTCAGAACACCTCCGCTGTGTGGGTTCGCGGTGCCAAGGCTCACGGTCCCAAGTCCCACGACTACTTTGAAAAGGTGAACAAGAAGGTCAAGAAGATAGCTTTCCACTCCGCCCTGGCTACCAAGGCTCAAGAAGGCAAGTTCTTCGTGTTCGAAGCTCTCAGCTTCGGCGCCCCGAAGACCAAGGACCTCCTCTCTGTTCTCGCCAAGTCCGGTATCGAACAGCGCAATGTGCTCTTCATCACGAGCGGCGCTGACACGAACCTGTACCTTTCTTCCAACAACATCCCCTGGTGCCGTTGCGCTCGCGTCGAAGACGTGAACACCTACGACATCATCCGTGCAAACAATGTTGTTGTTTCTCAAGCCGCTTTGAACGAACTTGAAGGAGGCCGCTAATGAAAGAACTTCACGAAATTCTCGTAGCACCTCACATTACCGAAGAATCTACCAAGAATATGGTGGACGCTCGCAAGGATGTGCACAAGTACGTTTTCAAAGTCGCCATGAAGGCCACCAAGGACGAAATCAAGGCCGCTATCGAAAAGCGTTTCGATGTGAAGGTTGACTCTGTCAACACCCTCATCAACCGCGGCAAGATCAAGCGCGTCCGCATGGTCGCTGGCAAGAAACCCAACTGGAAGAAGGCCTACATCACACTTAAGGCCGGGCAAAAGATTGCCGAGTTCGAAGGAGTATAATCATGGGTCTGAAATCTTATCGCCCGCTTACCCCGACTCTGCGTTACAAGCAGATTGGTGACCGCAAGGAAATCACCGCTGCCAAGCCGTACAAGCCTCTTACCGAAGGTATCAAGAGCAGCTCCGGCCGCAACAACGCAGGTGAAATCACCTCCCGCCGTCGCGGTGGTGGTCACAAGAAGCTGTACCGTATCATCGATTTCAAGCGCAAGTTCGCAGGTATCCCCTGCACGGTTGAAACCGTGGAATACGATCCGAACCGTTCCGCCCGTATCGCTCTTGTCAAGTATGCAAACGGCAAGCGCTGCTACATCATCGCCCCGGCCGAAATCAAGGTCGGTGACGTGCTGAATTCCGGCGAAGGTGCCGAATTCCGCGTAGGTAACGCTCTCCCGATTCGCGATATCCCGCTGAACACCATTATCCACAACATCGAAATGAAGCCGGGCAAGGGTGCCCAGATTGCTCGTTCCGCTGGTGCCGGTGCCGAACTGGTGGCTAAGGACGGCAAGCTCTGCCAGATCAAGCTCCCGAGTGGCGAAGTTCGCTACATCTCGGAAGATTGCCTTGCCGTTGTGGGTCAGGTTTCCAACATCGATCACATGAACGAATCTTCGGGCTCTGCCGGCCGCTCTCGCTGGCTGGGCAAGCGTCCCTCCGTCCGCGGTGTCGTGATGAACCCGGTGGACCACCCCCTTGGTGGTGGTGAAGGTCGTACTTCTGGTGGTCGCCATCCGTGCTCTCCCTGGGGCAAGAACTCCAAGGGTGCCAAAACTCGTAACAATAAGCGCACCGATAAGTACATCGTGCGTCGTCGTCAGAAGAGGGCCTAATTCATGTCGAGATCCCTTAAGAAAGGTGCATTCGTGGATTCCCACGTTTTAAGCAAAGCCCAGGCGATGGCCGGCTCCGACAAGAAGCAGCCTATCAAGACCTGGTCCCGTCGTTCCACAATCGTCCCGGATATGGTCGGACTTACGTTCTCCGTCTATAACGGCAAGCAGTTCATCCCTGTGTACGTCACCGAAAACATGGTGGGCCACAAGCTGGGTGAATTCTCCATGACCCGTACGTTCCGCGGACACAGAAAGACTGAAACCGCTGCTGGAGGAAAGAAATAATGCAAGCTGTTGCTAAAGTAAAAAACGTGCGCTACGGCGTGCGCAAGCTTCGCCGGGTCGTTGACCTGGTCCGCGGCAAGTCCGTGGATGAGGCATTTGCAATGCTCTCCATCCTCCACACTCAAACCAAGGGTGCTCCGCTGGTAGAAAACGCTCTGAAGTCCGCTGTCGCTAACTTCAAGCAGAAGTCTGCCGCTCCGGTCACTGCCGAAGAACTGGTGGTCAAGACCATCACTGCCGACGGCGGTACCATCATGAAGCGTATCCACCCCCGTTCCCAGGGCCGTGCTTTCCGTATCGAAAAGCCGCTCTCTCACATCACAGTCGTTGTGGCCAACAAGGAGTAATTAAAATGGGTCAGAAAACTCATCCGAATGGTCTTCGTCTTGGCGTCATCCGCGGCTGGGAATCCAAGTGGTATGCCGAAGACAAGTTTGCCGATCTTCTGTACGAAGATATCGTGCTGCGCCGCTACCTGATGAAGCGTTTCGAACACGCCTCCCTTTCCAAGGTGGGCATCGAACGCACCGTCAAGAAAGTCTGCGTGAACCTGTTCACTGCCCGCCCGGGTATCGTTATCGGTAAGAAGGGCGAAGAGCTGGAACGCCTCAAGGGTGAACTCCAGTTCCTCACGGGTAAGGAAATTTACATCAACGTCCACGAAATCCGCCGCCCCGAAACGGACGCGAAGCTCGTGGCCGAAAACATTGCTCGTCAGCTCGAAAAGCGTATTTCTTTCCGTCGCGCCATGAAGCGTGCCATCCAGAGCGCTATGCGCATGGGTGTGGAAGGAATCAAGGTGCAGTGCGGTGGCCGCCTCGGTGGTGCCGAAATTGCCCGCGTTGAAAAGTATGCCGAAGGCCGCGTGCCTCTGCACACTCTCCGCGCTGACATCGATTATGCGACTGCCATTGCCAAGACCGTTTATGGTGCCATCGGTATCAAGGTGTGGATCATGCACGGTGAAAAGATTGGCAAGGACGTCATGAACGACAACAAGAGAGAGAAGTAATTATGCTGAGTCCTAAAAGAACATTACATCGTAAGCAGATGAAAGGCCGCATGAAGGGCGTCGCCACTCGTGGCAACACCATGGCCTTCGGCGAATTCGGCATTCAGGCTCTTGAAAAGTGCTGGCTGACGGCTCGCCAAATCGAAGCTGCCCGTATCGCTATGACTCGTAAGATCAAGCGTGGTGGCCGCGTCTGGATCCGCGTGTTCCCCGACAAGCCTGTTACCCGTCACCCTGCAGAAGCTCGTATGGGTAAGGGTAAGGGCGCCGTGGAATTCTGGGCAGCCGTTATCCTCCCGGGTCGCATCATTTTCGAAATGGGCGGTGTCGAACGCGAACTGGCCATGGAAGCTCTCCATGTCGCTTCGCAGAAGCTCCCCCTCAAGTGCAAAATCATCGAAGAATCGGAGATCTAATGAAAGCACGTGAATTGAAAGAACTGGGCGTTGACCAGCTCAAGGAAAAACTGGCTCAGTTGAATCTCGATTTGTTCAATTACCGCATGACTGCGAAGCTCGGTAATTTGGAAAAACCCTCTGTGATTCAGACGACCCGCAAGGACATCGCCCGTATCAAGACCATCCTCAGCGAAAAGGCCAAGGCATAAGCCGGCAGGAGCAGGAAATGGATAGAAACCTTCGTAAAGTCAAGCAGGGTGTCGTCTCTTCTGACAAGATGGACAAGACCATCACGGTTGTGGTTGAAAACCGCAAGCGTCACCCCATGTACAACAAGATCATGACCACCACCAAGAAGCTCAAGGCTCACGACGAAAACAACGAAGCGGGCGAAGGCGACCTGGTGGAAATCATGGAAACTCGTCCTCTTTCCGCTACCAAGCGCTGGCGCCTGGTTCGGATTGTGGAAAAGAAGAAATAATCGTTTTGGAGTAAGGCGAATATGATTCAAGAAGAAACCAGACTCGTCGTGGCTGACAACAGTGGAGCCAAGGAAGTCGCCTGCATCCGTGTTTTGGGTGGCACCAACCGTCGCTATGCTAGCATCGGTGATGTCATCAAGGTAGCCGTTAAAGACGCTATCCCCCAGAGCAAGGTGAAGAAGGGTTCCGTGGCCGACGCTGTCGTCGTGCGCACACGCAAAGAAATTGCCCGTCCGGATGGCACATTCATCCGTTTCTCGGACAACGCCGTGGTTCTCATCACTAAGGATGGCGAACCCCGTGGAACCCGTATTTTTGGACCGGTGGCTCGTGAGCTCCGCGACAAGAAATACATGAAGATCATCTCCCTCGCACCTGAGGTTCTCTAATGGCCAACATCAAAAAGAATGATAACGTCAAGGTGATTTCCGGTGCCAACAAGGGCAAGACCGGCACCGTGATCAGTGTCAAGGCCGGCAAGGTGACCGTTTCGGGCGTGAACGTCCGCAAGCGTCATGAAAAGCCGTCCCAGACCAACCAAACCGGTGGCATCATCGAAAAGGAACTGCCTATCGACATTTCCAACGTGATGCTTCTCGAAGGCAATACCCCCGTCCGTACCCGCATCGTTCGCGAAAAGGGCAAGAAGGGCGTTCGTACCAGTGTCAAGACTGGAAAGGCTGTGTAAGGTAACGCAATGAACCAGATGAAACAATTTTATCTCGAAAAAGTCGTTCCTGCCTTGCAGCAGAAGTTCGCTTACAAGAACGTGATGGAAATCCCCCGCCTCCAGAAGATCGTGATCAACATGGGCGTGGGCGCTGCTTCTCAGAACCGCAAGATTCTTGACGAAGCCGTGGACACTCTTTCTGCCATCACCGGCCAGAAGGCTGTGGTCACCACCGCCAAGAAGGCTGTGGCCCAGTTCCACCTTCGCGAAGGCATCGGTATCGGTGCCAAGGTCACCCTCCACGGTGACAACATGTGGGATTTCCTTTTCCGCTTCATCAACATCAGCCTGCCCCGTGTCCGCGACTTCCGCGGCCTCGCTCGTCGTGGCTTTGATGGAATGGGCAATTTCACCTTGGGTATCAAGGAACAGACCATCTTTGTCGAAATCGACATCGACAAGGTTTCCCGTACATTCGGTATGGACATCTCCTTCGTGACCTCCGCTAAGACGGACGAAGAAGGTCGTGCCCTTCTCGAAGAACTTGGACTCCCCTTCAGGAAGTAAGGTAATACCATGGCAAGCAGAAGAATGATTGAAAAATGCAAGCGTACCCCGAAGTATACCGTTCGTGGGTATAACCGTTGCAAGCGTTGCGGTAGGCCGCACGCCTTTATGCGCCGCTTTGGCCTTTGCCGTATTTGCTTCCGCGAAATGGCACTCGCCGGCGAAATCCCCGGTATCACAAAGTCGTCTTGGTAAGGAGAGTATACTCATGGCAATGACAGATCCTATCGCCGATATGCTCACCCGCGTGCGCAATGCCTCCAAGGCAAAGCTCCCCGTGGTGGACATCCCTGCCAGCAACCTGAAGCGTGAAATCGCTCGCGTGCTGCAGGAAAAAGGTTTCATTAAGAAGTTCGTCGTGGTTGAAGACGGCAAGCAGGGCATCCTCAAGGTGCTGCTCCGCTACACCAAGGGCGAATCCGCTATCCAGGGCATCCAGCGCGTTTCTACGCCGGGTCTTCGTCACTATGTTGACGCCGCTAAGCTCCCCCGCGTTCGCAACGGCCTTGGCTATGCTATCATCTCCACATCTAAAGGCGTGATGACCGACCACGAAGCCCGCAAGGAAAACGTGGGTGGTGAAGTCATCGCAAAGGTATGGTAAAGATGTCCCGTATCGGTAAAGCTATTATCAATATCCCGGCTGGCGTTAAAGTCGCCGTCAATGGTCAGAACATCAAGGTCGAAGGCCCCAAGGGCAAGCTCGAAACCACCGTTCACGAACTGATTTCCATCAAGCTCGACGGTGACAAGCTTTCCTTCACCCGTCCTAACGACGAAAAGTTCACTCGTGCTATGCACGGCACCACTCGCGCTCTCGTCAACAACATGGTCGAAGGCGTGACCAAGGGTTTCCAGAAGACTCTTGAAATCGTGGGCGTGGGCTACCGCGTGGAACAGAAGGGCAAGGACCTGAACCTGGTTCTCGGCTTCTCTCACCCGGTCATCTTCAAGGCTCCCGAGGGCGTTGAGCTCAAGGCCGTGGACCCCCTGAAGATCACCATCTCCGGTATCGACAAACAGAAGGTTGGCCAGGCTGCCGCCGAAATCCGCAAGTACCGTCGTCCTGAACCGTATAAGGGCAAGGGCATCAAGTACGAAGGCGAGATTATTCGTCGTAAGCAGGGTAAGAAGACAGGTAAATAAGGGTAAACTATGACTGCAATTGCTAAGAAAAGAATCCAGTCCAGAATCGCACGCCATGCTCGTGTGCGCAAGTCTGTCGTCGGAACTGCAGAATGCCCTCGTTTGGCTGTTCGCCGTTCCTTGTCTCACATGGTCGCCCAGATTATCGATGACGCAAACAACAAGTCTCTCGTTCAGGTCGCAACGACTGCCAAGGAATTCCAGGGCAAGTTCGGCGAAATGACGAAGTCGGAGCAGGCTAAGCAGCTCGGTCTCCAGATTGCCGAAATCGCTAAGTCCAAGGGCATTGAATCCGTGGTCTTTGACCGCGGCGGTTACATCTATCACGGTCGCGTTCAGGCTCTCGCTGAGGGAGCTCGTGAAGGCGGACTCAAATTCTAGTGAGGTACACTTTGGAACGCGAAGCTCAAGTTTCTGAATTTGAAGACAAGGTTGTACACATCAACCGTTGCGCAAAGACCGTCAAGGGCGGTCGCCGTATGTCCTTCTCCGCTCTCGTTGTCGTTGGCAACAAGAACGGCAAGATTGGTGTTGGCCTCGGCAAGGCTAAGGAAGTTTCCGAAGCTATCCGCAAGGGTACCGAAGCCGCCCAGAGGAACATCGTTGAAGTCCAGCTGCTGGACGGCACCATTCCTCACGACATCGAAGTCAAGAGCGGTGCCACCCGCATCCTCTTGATGCCGGCTGCTCCCGGTACTGGCGTTATCGCCGGTGCTGCTGCCCGTGCCGTTCTCGAACTGGCCGGTGTGCGTAACATCCTCACAAAGATTCACGGTTCTTCCAACCCGAGCACCGTCGTGCGCGCCTGCCTCGAAGGTCTCTTGGCTCAGAAGAACAAACAGGACTGCGCCGCCCTCCGCGGTGCCAATGCCTAAGGAGTAATACACCATGAAGAAAGTTCGTATTACTTTGATTAAGGGTACTGTCCGCCGTCTGCCGGTGCACCGCGCCAACGTGGCCGCTCTTGGTCTCCGTAAGATTGGACAGTCTGTTGAACACGTTTTGACCCCCAGCATCCAGGGCATGATCAATGCCGTGCGTGACATGGTGAAGGTCGAGGAGATCTAAGATGGAACTCAATACTCTCAATCCTGGCAAGGCTGCCAAGGGCAAGAGCCGCCGCCGTATCGGCCGCGGTCCTGGTTCCGGTTTCGGCACTACCGCTGGCCGTGGCCAGAAGGGTGCCGGTGCCCGTAAGAGCGCCAAGGCCGGCCGTGTCGCCTTCGAAGGCGGCCAGATGCCGATTCACCGTCGTATCCCGAAGCGTGGCTTTAAGCACGTCGGTGTTGAATTCCAGATTGTTAACCTCAAGAAGCTCGCTGCGGTGAGCGTGACCGAGTTCGACGCCCAGGCTCTGTTCGACCAGGGTTTCATCAAGGACATGGACCGTCCGGTCAAGGTTCTTGCCTTCGGCACAATTGACAAGGCTATCAATGTTAAGGTTAACGCCATCAGCGAAAAGGCCAAGGCTGCCATCGAAGCTGCTGGCGGAAAAGTCGAGATCGTCTAATGGAAGCTCTCAAGAAAGCTATTGATGCGTTCGTCAATGCCTTCAAGATCGAAGACCTGCGTAAGAAGTTGCTTTTTACGCTGGGTATTCTGATCATCTACCGCATTGGCGCCCACATCACCATCCCCGGAGTGAATTCTGCCGTGCTGGCGGAGTTCTTCCGTAACTCGAATAATTTGTTCGGCCTGTATGACTCCTTCACGGGCGGTGCCTTCGCGAAAGCGACGGTCTTTGCCCTGGGTATCATGCCTTACATCAGTGCGTCCATCATTATCCAGTTGATGGGCTCCGTGATTCCGGCCATCCAGATGCTCCAGAAGGAGGGTCAGGAGGGCCGCGCCAGGCTGAACCAATACACCCGTTACTTTACGGTGGCCCTTGCCGCCCTGCAGGGATGGGGTATTTCGGTATGGCTTTCCTCCCTGAAGGTGACCACCGCCACAGGAACTGGCGTTTCTGTGCTGGCCGATGATTTCTCTTCGGGACTCGGTAACATCGGTTTCCGTTTACTTGCTACCCTGACCTTCACTGCCGGTACCATCTTCGTGATGTACCTGGGCGAGCAGATTACCTCGCACGGTGTGGGTAACGGTATTTCTCTTATTATCTTCGCCGGTATCGTCGGCGGCTTCCCGCGAGCCGTCCTTGCCGAACTGGAAATGCTGAAAGAAGGTATCCAGCCCCTCGCCATCGAGATCTTTATCTTGGCCGTGGTGGTTGTGATTATCGGATTCATCGTTTTCGTGGAGCAGGCGAACCGTCGCATTCCACTCCAAAGTCCTCGCCGGACCATCGGAAACAAGGTCATGGGCGGTCAGTCCAGCTATTTGCCCTTCAAGGTGAACACCGCTGGCGTGATTCCCGTGATTTTCGCAAGCTGCATCATGTTCATTCCGGCCATGATCGCTTCTTGGTTCCCGAACGTGTCTGCGATGCAGGCTTTCGCTGCCGCTTTCATTCCGGGACACATCACCTACAGCGTGATTTACGGTCTCCTGATTATATTCTTCACCTACTTCTACACGGCAATCCAGTACAACCCTAACGACATTGCCGAAAACCTCAAGAGAAGTGGTGGGTTTATTCCGGGAATCCGTCCTGGCAAGAAGACTGCAGAGTATATAGACTACATTTTGACCCGAATTTCTCTTCCGGGGTCCCTGTTCCTCGCTTTAATCAGCGTCGGACCGCTTCACCTGAAAGACGCACTCAATATGAGTTTCTATATTGGGGGCACCTCGGTCTTGATCGTGGTCGGTGTGGCGTTGGATACGCTTCGTCAACTCGAAGCCCAACTGCATACCAAGAACTATGAAGGTTTCCTCAAGCATGGCCGCATTCGCGGCAGGATGGCGTCCTAGTGGCTAAAGAAGAAGGAATACAAGTAGAAGGCGTTGTGTTGGAAGCACTCCCCAATGCTTTCTTCCGTGTTCAGCTCGGAAATGGTCACGAGATCCTCGCCCATGTTTCAGGAAAGATGCGTCGGCATTTCATTCGAATTTTGCCGGACGACAAAGTGTTGGTAGAGATTTCCCCCTACGACCTCAATCGTGGGCGGATCACTTACCGTTACAAGTAATAGGTATTCAAAAAAAGGTCAAACCTATGAAAATCAAAGCCTCCATCAAACCCAGATGTGAAAACTGCAAGATCATCCGCCGCAAGGGTGTATTGCGTATCATCTGTTCGAAGAACCCCCGTCACAAGCAGAAGCAGGGATAAGGAGATCGTATGGCACGTATCGCTGGTGTCGATTTACCGAAAAACAAGACCGTCGAGTACGGTCTGACGGCAATCTATGGTGTCGGTCTGTTCACCGCAAACAAGGTCTGTGCCCAGCTGGGTATCGACAAGAACAAGAAGTGCGATGACCTCACCGAAGAAGAACAAGGTAAGATTCGTCATCTCTTGGAAGACGAATACTCTGTGGAAGGTCAGCTCCGCGCAGAAATCACCTTGAACATTAAGCGTTTGCAGGATATCGGCTGCTATCGCGGCATCCGCCACCGCAAGGGCCTCCCGGTCCGCGGTCAGCGTTCCCGCACCAACGCCCGTACCCGCAAGGGCCCCAAGAAAACTGTGGCTAACAAGAAGAAGTAAGGAGATTCCTCGTGGCTGAAGAAGAAATTAAGGAAACTGCTGCCGCTGCCGAAGCTCCGGTTGCTGCCGCTGAAGAAGTCAAGGTCAAGAAGGGCAAGAAGCGTATCGACATCCAGGGTATCGCCTGCGTCAACGCCACCTTCAACAACACAATCGTTTCTATCACCGATGCTCGCGGTAACGTGGTCGCTTGGGGTTCTCCCGGTAATGCCGGTTTCAAGGGTTCCCGCAAGAGCACTCCGTTTGCCGCCCAGCTCGCTGCCGAAGCCGCTGCCCACAAGGCTTTCGATCTCGGCATGCGCAAGGTGGATGTCCGCGTCAAGGGCGCCGGTGGTGGTCGTGAATCCGCCGTCCGCGCTATCAAGAATGCGGGCCTCGAAGTCCTCTCTATTCGGGACGTGACGGGCATTCCTCACAACGGTTGCCGTCCTAAAAAGAAGAGAAGAGTCTAATCCAAAGAGGTATCGCCAATGATGTGGAAATCACTTCAAATGCCGCGCAGCTTCCAGAAAGTGGAAACCGGCGAAGACGGCCGCTATGCAAAGTTTGTCGTAGAGGCCTTGGAACGTGGCTGGGGTATCACCCTCGGTAACGCTCTCCGTCGCACGCTCCTTTCCTCCCTGCAGGGTGCGGCCATTGTCTCCGTGAAAATCGAAGGCGTCGAGAAGGAATTTTCGACGATTCCCGGTGTCAAGGAAGATGTCACCGATATCATCCTGAATCTCAAGAGCATCCGCGTGAAGCTCCTTTCCGATCACGACGAAACTTTGCACCTGGACGTGTCCGGTGACGGCGAAGTTACTGCCAAGTCCTTTATGGAAAACCCGGGCGTGGTTGTTCTGACCCCCGATGTCCATATCGCTACTCTGAACGGTAACGCATCGCTTTCCATGGACGTGAAGATCTCCAGTGGCCGCGGTTTTGTCCGTGCCGACGAACTGAAGGACAAGGACGCTCCGATCGGCGTTATCGCTACGGACGCGAACTTCAACCCGGTGCAGAAGGTTGCAATGCACATCAGCGATACCCGCGTGGGCCAGAAGACAGACTACAATCGTCTGGAACTGGAAATCACCACCGACGGCTCCATCGACCCCGAAGATGCCTTGGCCTACGCTGCCAAGCTTCTCGTCGACCACCTGGAAATCTTCATCAACTTCGAAGGTGACCTGGTGACCGAAGGTGCTGAAGGCCAGGACGAAGAACACCAGCGCATCGCGGAACTGCTCCGCACTCGCGTCGATGAACTGGAACTCTCTGTTCGCTCCAGCAACTGCCTGCGTATGGCCAACATCCATACGGTCGGTGAACTTGTGCGCAACAAGGAAAACGATATGCTCAAATACAAGAACTTCGGTCGGAAGTCCTTGGTGGAACTTAACGAGGTGTTGACAGCCATGGGCCTCTCTTTTGGCATGGATGTCGATGAATACTTGAAGGATTAAAAATGAGACACGGTGTAAAAAACAAGAAACTCGGCGTTAACGCCCAGCACAAGCGTGCCATCCTCCGCGCCCTTGCCACTTCTATCATTGGAAAGGGCATGGAAACCGAACAGGGCAAGCGCTATGTGCGTACAACCCTCCACAAGGCAAAGCTTGTCCGTGGCGTGGTAGACCGCATGGTGACCTATGCCAAGAAGGGCGACCTTTCTGCCCGTCGTGAAGCTGCCCGCTTCATCATGGATCCCAAGGTCCTGCAGGACCTGTTTGCCACAATCGGCCCGCGCTATGCAAACCGCAACGGTGGTTATACCCGCGTGCTGAAGCTCGGCCCCAACCGCCCTGGTGACGCTTCCGAAATGGCCCTCGTGGGTCTCGTGGAAGACGAAATCGTGGTGAAGGCCAAGAAGGGCACTGCTGACGCTGCCAAGTCCGATGCCGTAAGCATGGTTGAAGGCGAAGGCAAGTCTTAATAGTTATTAGCTATAGCGAGACCCAGTCCTAAGGACTGGGTTTTTTTGTGTACAAGTGTGTTTTGAAAGTTATTTTTTGTATTTTTTCAAGGTATGTCGAAACGGATAATTCTATTTCTTTTTTTGATTGCCTGTCAAATATTTGCATTGGATCTAAATGCGGTTGTTCCCGTTTTTCAGGATCACAATGTTCCAACTCAGAGAAACCCCATTGCGCAGCAGCCTCTGAATTTGCCTCGAGTAATTGATTCAACATACGTTGTTGGTCCTGGCGATTATTTTGAAATCTTGACTGTAAAAGGTCTGGATGTTGTCCAGATATCACCTGAGGGGAATGTGTCCGTTCCTGAGTGTGGACTTGTATTTGTGGATGGATTGCCTTTATATGAGGCAAAGGCGAGGATTCTTGCGTTGCTGAATACCAAATATGACGCAAAATATACCCATATTCAGTTGATTCATATGAAGTGGATACAGTTTTCTGTCTTGGGTGCTGTCGCCGTTCCGGGACGACGTACGGCAGATCCTCAGTTGCGATTGAGTACGGCTTTGGATATGGTTGGGGGAATGCTTCCTGCTGCAGATCGAAAAAATATAATGATAATCCGTCGAGGAGGGGATACCTTGCGGATAGATTACTCTTTGTATGGGAATGAGGGAAACGATGCCGTCAATGTGACTATGGAGCAGGAGGATGTTGTTTACGTACCCTTTTCCAAACAGGAAGCCTCTATTACGATAGAGGTCCAGGGTGCACAGAAAACACTTCCTTGCATACCAGGAAAAACAATCCTCGCTTATTTGAGTGAAGCGCATATTGACCAGCAAATGAATTTTAAGTGGGTCAAAATAAAGAAACCAGGAGCAGCAGCGGAAACTTATGAATTAAAGGATGTAGGGGATATGACACTTGAGCCCAAGACTGTGATAGAATTTTGGCATAGGGAGCCCGCAGTTTATGTGGGTGGTGCTGTCGCCCGCATGGGGCGTGCCGTTTACAATCCAGAGTTTCATGCCATTGATTACATTGCGGCTTCCGGTGTGACCATTATGACGGGTTCGTGGAGCCAAGTTTCTGTAACTCGTGATGGGAAAAATATGAGTATCGATCCGCACAAGGACGAAATCCTGCCTGGAGATTACATCGAAATACCTCAAAGTCGCTACGAAACCGTAAAAGATGTCGTTACGTTTCTTGCATCTCTTTTGAGTGTGGTAGCAACTGCAATTATTATTACTACAGCAAGATAATTATGTCGTATTTTTCATTTCTTCTTTATATTCTGTCTCACAAGAAGATGCTTCTTCTTCCATTTCTCGTTGCTGGTATATGCTTTGGCATCGCCTGGATTCTCCCCCCATACTACAAAAGTGAAATTCGTATCCAGATAGATGCTTCTCAAAGCGATGGTGCCATGAGTATGCTTTCTTCTGTTATGGCAGGGAAGGGAAAAGGACTTTCTGGTTTTGGTGGGTCTCTTTCTAGTCTTATGGCGTCGTCTGCGGATCTTACAGCCAGGGAACTATATATGGAGGTTATTACCGGTCGAGACGTAATGCTTGAGACGATACAGGAATTTCGGTTGGATACCCTTTACAAAAAAAAATCTAAGGATCTTTTGTTAAAACGGTTCAACAAAGAAATAAGGATTGATGATGAAGATGGGGTTATTTCATGCTCGTTTGAAGCGAAAGACAAATATATGGCTCAGGATTTGGTACGTTTTATGGTTAACAGAGCCAATGAAAAGTATCGAGACCTTCAAAAGCAGGGGTTGCGTTATTCTGTAGAGTATTTGCAGAAGTCGCAACGTGATTTGATGGACAGTGTCAAAAGTATTAGTGAAGAACTAGTCAAGTTTTATAGAAGAAATAATTTGGTCGATTTGGAAAGTCAGATGAAGCTTACAATGACGGCTCTAGCAGCATACGAAGGCCAGATAAATAATTTTAAGCTTTCTGAAAAGAGCGAAGGCGAGAGGAATGCTAGTGCTGCAGAAATGCGAAAACGCAGGACTATTTTGGAACAACAGTTTAAAGAACTTAGGGGGTCGTATTCAAAGGGGTACAAGCCGTCCGAAAAGACGCTGTATGTAAATTCCAACTGGGCGATGTCCAAGATACTGTATCAGAAGCAAAGGCAGGCTGAATTGGAGATGTACCTTTCTATATTGGAAATGACTTCGGCGCAGGCGATGATGACAGAGGCAGAACGGCTCAAGAGCCAGCCGGCCATTCAAATTATTCAAGATGCTTATGTAGCAGACTGGAAGACTCGACCCAAGCGGGGAATTTGGGCGGTTGCCGGTTTTGGCGCATCCCTTTTCATGGTCTTTGTGTATTTGTTGCTGGCTGGTCTTTTGTCCGGCGAAATAGAAAATCACATAGAATTGAAAGAAAAGCTTGAACAAGTCAAGATTGCCTTACGCAAATGAAGCTGAAAGGTACGCTATTTTTTGTAGTCATTCCTGTCATATTGACAGCCGTCTTTTTAATTCCGTCTTCTGAAAATTATACTGGTATTTTGGCATTAGTAATTGCCACCTTTGGACTTTTACTAAGTGCATGTTTTTCTAAACCGGTAGTGGGAAGCCTTTTTTTGATTATTTCAATGCATTGGATTATGGAAGAAGGAATATATCTTACTCTATATTTTTTGATGGTGGCAAATCTGGCGTATCTTCTTATGGGTGCAGTAAAAAGGGAAGTGAAGGCCGATTTTTTGTGGTTTACGCCCCTTTTAGTGATGGTTTTGTATTTAGGGCTTGTGATTCTGAAGCGGCCCTATAATGTAAACTTGGTGTTTTTCTTTGTGGACCTTATTGGACTTGTTTTATTTGCCGCTGTATCGTTGTTTCGTTGGGATTGTAAGCGGGTGCAAAACTTACTGAATGCGCATATTTTTTATATAGTGGTTTGGTGTTTTATCGAATATCTTGTCGCCTATAGAGATCGTGTGGGTGGACCATCATTAAGTGCTACGAATCTGGCTGCATTGATTACTGCGTCTTGGACAATTTGGTTTATTAATGGCTGGCTGTCAAAATTGGTTCGGTGGCCAGTTCTTTTTCTAGGCACGGTGTCCGTGTGTATATGTGTAATCATGTCTGGTTCTAGAATGGGCTTTATAGGAATTGGTGTTGGTGGTGTGTTTACTGCGTGTTGCTTTTTTATGAGAAATATGAGGGAACAGCTGATTCCCCTAATTGGGAGGGGCATCCTAATTTTTGCAAGTTTGGCAGTTTTTGCGGTATTGATATGGATTGCTCTGCCCGATGATTTGTTGATTAAACGAGGTTTCAGTTTATTAGCGGAAGGAAAATTGGATAACAGTTCTCTTGGGAGACTTGGGGTGTGGCTTACTGCAGCGGATGTTGTAAAAAAATTTCCAATTTGGGGGTGCGGCCCCGGCAATTTTCTTAGGTTTAATAGGCTGTTTCTGGATCAATTTGTTATGTTCCCGATGGTTCGTTTTGTACCAAGGCTAGGCCATGCTCATAATATTTACCTAATGATTCTGGCAGAACAGGGAATGGCTGGTTTTTTGGCCTTGGGCTCTTTGTGTTTGGTCTGCTTTAGAGAGCTTTTCTTATACATCAAGAACCAATGGGATGGCTTTGGATTTGCACTCTTAGGTGGTGCCATTGTTTTTATGACTTTGGGCTTTTTTGATGTCTTTCCCCTTTTTCCGTCTTCGCTTGGATGGGGGGCTTGGTATATGGGGGTGCTTTTTTCTTTGCGTGGATACAGAAAGGGCAATAAGTGAGAATCGCTGTATTGACATCGGTTTTTGTTCCTGAGTATGGAGTTGCCCGAGTCATCGCCTCTCAGTTGCCCTATCTTGTAAAAGCGGGAATGACTGTGGACCTGTATGCTTGTGAGCTTTGCAGTAAAATGGTGCCGGAAGGGGTTCGATCAGTTCGCGTTCCGACACATTTGAAGGGGTTGCGATGGTGTTTGAAAAAAAAACAATATGATGTTATTATAGCTCATACAGATCCTTTTTTCCGTTTTTTGGCAGAGGAAAATTGTGGTGCTGTAACGATAGGGTACGAACATGGGTACCCGCCTGTAGAACTGTGTTTGCCCGAAGAAAGAAAAACAAGACTTGAGGAAATTGGGAATCGTCAAGGTGAGATATATCCTGCGCTAGATCAGATTGTTTCAATTAGTAGGTATGGTGTTGAATATCTGAATTGGCCCAAGGCGTGTGTGATATATAATGGCGCAGACCACTACGAGAGTTTTTATAAGGTTTTTTTGCCTAAAACTCAGACGCCAATCGAGATATTGGCAGTAACTCGTTACCGTAAAGAGGAATGGAAATATAAGGGATTGAACCAGATTGTCCGTTTAAAAAAGGAACTGGGAGACTTTTGTCGGATAACAGTAATTGGTCGAGGCGATAAGGAGTCTGTTCAGGTACTAAAGAGTTCGGGGATAGAAGTTCCTGGTTTTATTTCGGATCAAGGATTGGCGGAATACTATTCCAAATGCGATGCCTTAGTAAGTTTTTCACAATGGGAACTTTTTAATTTACCTCTTGCTGAAGCCGGATTTGCTCATAAACCAGCATTTGCTTTGAATCATTGTGCACATCCTGAGGTTACTCCGTTTGTTTTTGATTCTTATGAAGCTATTCGCGATTATTTAAAAAAATCTACTAAAGAATCCTTGAGAAACGATGGTGAAAAAATGTTTGACTATGTGGCCCCTCGTTTCCGTTGGAAACTGAATGGAAAAAAACTATTAGATTTAATTAATGAAAAACGCCCAAATCCACGGTCTCATCTTATTTCGATTGAAGGGGGCTTGGTGTGGACGTTTTGGCACATTCGTGAATTTCTGCGCCAAAAATTATATAAGAAGTGGAAGAAACGTTCATGAGAAAAGATTCCCTTCTTTTAAATGCGACTGTAAATGGCACTGCTCAAGGATTGGGCAGGCTTGTCCGTTTTATAATAACTAGTATTGCTATTGTCAAGTTTGGTGCCGCGGGCTGGGGAGAGGTGGCCTTTGCCTATACCCTTATTACCTACATCAATTTTGTCTTGAATTTTGGTATGTCGTCTTTTGCGTTGATTGAGAAACCTGACGACACTGTGTTAGATAGAAAAATTTTTACGGCAATGGGCTATATTCGGGGATGTTTGGTTGTTGGACTTGCGTTGGTAGTGATTGCCACATATTTTGCTTTAGACTGGACTTGTGGAACAGTTTTGAAGATATACTTATTGACGGTTTTCTTAAGACCTGTAAACATTGATTGGTTGATTGCAAGGAAGGGCCTTGCGGGTATTAATTCCTTGGTCCAGTTCTTTAGGCAGGGACTACTGCTGGCCCTGATTTATTTTGTGCATGTTCCCTCTATCGAATATTTCGCCGTAATGGATGTTGGATCAGAGGCGATGGCCACAATTGCCCTGTGGGTTGTCGGTCCTAGGAATGGTTTCTCCCTGGGGCTTCCGAATAAGGGGGAATGGAAAGAAGGGTTGCGGTGTTATCAGGGATCCCTTATTCTATTTGTTTCTTCGGCGTTGCTTTTGCTGCACCAGAACGTAGATATCTTTTTCTTGAAGTTTTTTGGTGGAAATGCTATGGTGGGGATTTACGACTATTGTTATCGTTATGCTTTGTTTGTTTTTTTATTGGGAGGTTCTTTGAGTGAACCGCTACGACGTCAGTTAGCTCGCTTAAAAGAAGTAAGCGCGGAGCAAGAATCGGACCGGCTTGTGTTGTCAAGTCATAAGATACTGGGCGTGATGAGTGCAGGTTTCCTTTTTTTTGCGCTCTTGTTTTCAGAATTCATCTTTTCAAAAATAGTGCCGATATCGATTGATTTCCCGGCATCGAGACTCATGTTTCTTTTTGCCTGCTGGCTGGTGGTATCTTTTTTTTCGGTTCCGTGGAGCGAATGGCTTATTTCTCAATCCAAGAAGAAATACCTTGTGCTTGCTGCAATTGCTGGCTGTGCAAATCTGCTATTCAATTTGTGGTTGGTTCCTACTTACGGAATTTTCGGTGCTGCCGTTGCAAAAATCTGCTCGGAGTTGAGCATTTTTATTTATCTGTTCCTCTCTGTGGATGCCAAGAAACGCAGGCTGTTTACGAAGGTATTCTATATTCACCTTTTACTTATTCCCTGCGTTGTCTGTTTCTGGAAGACGGGAGGCGTTTCACTTTGGCTTGCGACTGCGACAATCGTCGTGGAAGTTTTGGTAATCTTCTTTACAAAATACTTGTCAAAACGTGATTTGCAGGTTCTTGCCAGAAACTAGGGTCTAGCTGTAACTGAAAATTTTTTTGAAGAAGGGTATGCCGATAACGCATCGGGTTATCAACAACAGGATTCCTGCTCGCATCAGGAAAATGGCAAGGCTTGCTAGCTGGCCGTAACTTTGGATGAACGGCTCAAAGGTGTCCCACGGGAAAAAAGGACACTCGATAGCATGGAAGCAGAAGATGGCTAGGCTGTATTTCCCTATGAAACCCAAGAAATTGGATGTTGGTTTGCTCTTGGTGATTTTGCGTTAACGTTACCAAATGACTTGAGCAGATTTCCTACGAAGAAGAACCCGAGGGCGCAGCATGCCGAAGGGATATACCACGGAATAAATATGTGAAAGCGTACCGAGTTTTTCATGCAGGCGATGCTGAGCAAGAATATGGTTGTCGCCTTGAACCAGTGAGGAATTTTGCTTTGGAAAAGAAAATGCGCTATGAGCCGAACGAAAAAAAGAGCCGTGAGAAACTATAGGGGGCCTAGTTCAACCACTTTGTTCAAAATGGGCAGTGGGATTATCGGTGGGCCTCCAAGCAGGGCGGTGAGAGCATGCTTCGAGCTGGACTGCCACAGAGTGCCACAAAGGATGTCCTTTAAAAGGGCGATTAGAACTAGAAGAAAGCAAGAAAAGAGGTAGGGGACGATTAAGCGCCTAAAATCAACCCTCAGTTAATCCTTTAGGGGCCTTGCTTTGTAGAAGTATCCCGAAATAAAGAAGAACGCGGGCATGTGGAAAGAGACGAAAAAGTGTTCCACTGTGAAAGAGAAATGGCTGTGCCCGGCAATGACAAATAAAATTAGGAGTCCCTTGAGTACATCGAAGGTCTGATCGCGTTTTTTTCTTGAAAGGCCATTACGATAATATAGCAAGAAAGCGTTTTGGTAAAAAGTTTGAACAATCCTTTTACAAAAAACAAAAAAAGGCGATAGTACATTGTAGAGAAAAATGAATGGGGATAGGGCGTATAAAGATGGGTTGTTGGTTTGAGGTCCCACATTCCGAGTATTTTTTTGTATCTTTGTGCTCAAATCGCGAGAGTGGCGGAATTGGCAGACGCGCCAGACTTAGGATCTGGTACTTCGGTGTGTGGGTTCGACTCCCACCCCTCGCAGAAATTTTAATCTACTAACGAATACCGGAGTCTATATGTCCGTTGAAATCAAAGAAACCAGCGCAACCCTGCGTACCCTCGAAGTCACTATCCCCCAGGAGGACCTGAAGGCTCCTTTTGAAAAGAAGCTGTCCCAGTACAAAAAGCAGGTGACGCTGAAGGGTTTCCGCCAGGGCCAGGTTCCCAAGGCCATGATTTTGAAGCAGTTCGGCGATTCCATCCGTCATGAGGTCGTGAACGAAACCGTGGATGCCGTCTTGAACGCCGAACTCAAGAAGGCGAACATCATCCCCGTGGGCCAGTTGAAGGTTACAAAGTTCAACGACGACAAGGAATCCGCCATTACCATGACGGTAGAAGTGGAAATCGACCCTGAAATCGACATCAAGGGCTACGCCGACACGGGTGTGACCGTTCCTCAGACCGCAGTCCACGAAGAAGAAGTCCAGGCCGAATTCGACCACCTGATGAAGATGTGGAGCAAGGACGAACATGTGGACCGCGCAGCCCAGAAGGGCGACGTGGTGGTGGGCAACTACCTGGAAGTGGTGATTGACGGCGAAAAGCAGGAACTGCCCGAGAACCGCGAATTCCGCAGCCTGTTGGGTGAATCCGCCAGCCCCGGCTTTGACGAGGGTCTGACCGGTGCCAACGCCGGCGAAACCAAGGAAATCAACTTCAAGTACCCCGACGACCACAAGGACGAACGCTACCGCGGCAAGACCGCCCAGTTCAAGGTGGAAGTGACGGATGTGCGCCAGATTGTTCCGCCTACCCTGGACGAGGAATTCTGCCAGAAGGTGGGCGTCAAGGACGAAGCCGAGCTCAAGAGCAACATCGCCGAAAGCCTTGCCAACCAGAAGCAGGATGCCGCCAAGACCAAGGCCATCAACGAGGCCATCGACAAGCTTATCGAACAGAACCCCTTCGAGGTTCCCAATGCCCGCGTGGCAGACCTCATCAAGTGGTCCATCAACCGCAATGTGCAGGACCCCAAGGATGCGGTGGAACCCACCGAAGAACAGATGAAGACTTTGGCCCCCGAAGCTATCCGCGAAATCAAGAAGCATCGCATTCTGGAATTCGTGGCCAACAAGGAAAAGATTCGCCCGGCACAGGCCCAGGTGGACGCTCGCCTGCAGGAAATGGCCAAGGCTTACCACATCGAATTTGACGACCTGAAGTCCCATTTCCGTCAGTCTGGCCGTATCAACCAGCTTCGTGAAGAACTCCGCTTCCAGATGGCTGCCGACTTTATCGTGGGTGTCCGTCCGGCTGCCGAAGAATCCAAGTAAGAGGTAAACTGAATGATTATCCCTACCGTCATCGAGAACACGGGTCGTGGTGAACGCGCCTACGATATCTATTCGAGACTCCTCAAGGAACGCATCATCTTTTTGGGCACGCCCATCAACGACGAAGTGGCGAACAACGTCATGGCCCAGCTGATTTTCCTGGAATACGAGAATCCCGAAAAGGATATCACGCTGTACATCAACAGCCCCGGTGGCTACGTGTCGGCAGGGCTTGCCATTTACGATACCATGCAGCATGTGCGCCCGAACATCGCCACCATCTGCATCGGTAATTGTGCCTCTATGGCGGCGGTTCTCTTGGCTGCAGGTACCAAGGGCAAGCGCTATGCGCTTCCCCATTCCCGCATTATGCTGCACCAGCCTTCTGGTGCGGCCACGGGCCAGTCCACCGACATCCAGATTACTGCCAAAGAAATTATCCGCACCAAGGATACCCTTGCCGAAATCGTGGCCAAGCACACCGGCAAGTCTATCGACGAAGTCCGCGAAAAGACGGACCGTGATTTCTATATGGGACCAGAAGAAGCGAAGGCTTTCGGCGTCATCGACGAAGTCTTTGTCCCGCGTAAAGAGGGAGTCTAAGATTCATGTACAGGAATGGGAAAAACCGCCCTGCGGTAACGTGTAGCTTTTGCGGAAAGTCCGCCGAACAGGTGGACAAGATGATTGCCGGCGCAGGCGTGCATATTTGCAGCGACTGCGTTTCCATGTGCTACCGGATTATCGAAGAGGACAAGTCCCGTTCCTTGCAAGAAAAGCAGGCGGCAGAGGTTGCAAGCCAGAAGCCCCTTCCGCTCCCTTCCGAAATCAAGGCCCACCTGGACGATTTCGTTATCGGTCAGGAACAGGCGAAGATTGCCCTTTCGGTGGCGGTCTATAACCATTACAAACGCCTGCGTTACAAGCAGGCCCACCCGAACGGTGATACCGTGGAGGTGGAAAAGTCCAACCTGCTTCTGGTGGGCCCTACCGGTTCGGGCAAGACCCTCTTGGCCCAGACCATGGCCCGCTTTTTGGACGTGCCCTTCACCATTGCCGACGCGACTGTACTTACCGAAGCGGGCTACGTGGGCGAAGACGTAGATAGCATTATCGTGCGCCTGTTGCAGGCCGCCGACTACGATGTAGCCCGTGCAGAACGTGGAATCATCTTCATCGACGAAATTGACAAGATTGCCCGCAAGACGGCGAATCCTTCCATTACCCGCGACGTGAGTGGCGAAGGTGTGCAGCAGGGCCTGCTGAAACTTTTGGAAGGGACCGTTGCCGCAGTGCCTCCCAAGGGCGGCCGCAAGCATCCGGAACAACCCCTGGTGCAGGTGAACACCAAGAACATCCTGTTCATTTGCGGTGGCGCCTTCGAAACGCTAGACAAGATTATTTCCCAGCGGGTGAACAAGGGCGGCATGGGCTTTGGCGCCGACATCCGGAGCGAATCCGACAATTCCCTGAGTGAACTTTTCAAGCAGCTGGAACCCGATGACCTGATCAAGTTCGGTCTCATTCCCGAAATCGTGGGTCGCTTGCCTATTGCGGTTGCTCTCGAAGAACTGGACGAGAAGGCCTTGCTGAACATCTTGACCCAGCCGAAAAACGCACTGGTCAAGCAGTTCAAGAGCCTCTTTGCCATGGACGGCATCGAGCTGGACTTTACCGACGAGGCCCTCAAGGAAATCGTTCGCGAAACCATGAGCCGAAAGACGGGCGCCCGCGGGCTCCGTTCCGTCATGGAAAAGTCCCTGCAGCAGGCCATGTTCGAAATGCCTGGTACAGGGGCCAAGAAGCTGGTGCTTACAGACGAAATTATCCGCAGGGGCTTGAACCCTCTGGCGGTTTCCGGGAAGAAATCCTCGAAAAAAGCCGGCAAGAACGTGGCGTAACGCCCGGTTTTGCTTGCTTTACTATTATTGAAATATGGCTTTTGATTTTTCTAAGATATTCCCTCTTTTGCCTTTGAGGGACGCTATTGTTTTCCCTTTTACGACCCGCCGTATTCTGGTGGGCCGCGATATTTCGCTCCGCGCTCTGGAATACGCCGAGGCCCACGATGGCGAAATTATTCTGGTGACCCAGAAGGATGTTGAGCAAGAAGAAATTTCCAACCCGCTCTTGGACTTGTACACGGTAGGCGTTGCCGCCCATGTGAGCAACGTGACGCCTTTCCCCAACGGCTGCGTGAAGGTGGTGCTGGAAGGTGAGCAGATTGTGGACCTGCGTTCTGTGGTCATGAAAGACGGGTTCTTGCATGTGACGGTATCTCCCCGGAAAGTTCCTGTTGGCAACAAGGACAAGACCGAAAGTTTCGGTGACGTTCTTTCCAACTTCAGGGACTATGCCGCCAAGCGGAACATTGCCGAAGGCATGGTAGATGCCTTCTTTGGCATGGACAGCCAGCTGAATGCCTTTTACGGGATTATCCCCTTCTTGCAGATTTCCTTGGCCGAAAAGCAGAACTTCTTGGAAGCGGAATCTCTGGACGACATGGCCGCAAAGTTGTTGGCCCTCATGTCCATCACCGACGACAACGAAAATGTGATGGTCAAGATCCAGCAGAGCGTTCGTCAGAAAATGGCCCAGCAGCAGAAGGAATGGTTCATCAGTGAACAGATTCGCCAGCTGCAAGACGAACTGAACGACGGCGAAAATTCCTCCTCGGAACCGGACCAGCTGCTGAAGAAACTGAAGGCCAAGAATTTCTCCCCGGCCATCATGGAAAAGATGGAAGAGGAAATCGCCCGCATGCGCCTGATGCACCCCACCACGCCGGAATATGCGGTAGTGCGGAACTACATCGACTGGTTCCTCTCCATGCCCTATGGCGTTTACAGCGATACGGTGCTGAACCTGAAAAAGGTGAAGGCGGATCTGGATGCCAAGCATTTCGGTCTGGACAAGGTGAAGGACCGCATTCTGGAATACATCGCCGTGCTGAAATTGACGGGCACGGAACGTCGCGCTCCTATTCTTTGCCTGGTGGGCCCTCCCGGCGTTGGCAAGACCACCCTGGTGGAATCCATTGCCGCCTCCATGCAGCGGAACTTTGTGCGCATTACCCTGGGCGGTGTCCGTGACGAAGCCGAAATCCGTGGGCATCGCCGCACCTACATTGGCGCCATGCCTGGCCGTTTTATCCAGGCGCTCCGTCGTGCCAAATGCATGAACCCTGTGCTTTTGCTGGACGAAATCGACAAGATGGCCGCCGACTTCAGGGGCGACCCTGCCAGCGCCTTGCTAGAAGTTCTGGACCCGGAACAGAATCACGACTTTACGGACCACTTTATGGAAGTGGGTCTGGACCTTAGCCGAGTGCTGTTCATCGCCACTGCCAACTCCGAGGCTGAAATTCCCGACGCCCTGCGGGACCGCTTGGAAGTGGTGCGCCTGCCCGGCTATTACGCCCACGAAAAGAAGCAGATTGCAGCGAAGTTCCTGATTCCGAAAATCTGCGAGCGCTGCGGTGTTGCCCTGGACAAGGACATTTCTATTTCCGACGCTCTCATCGAAAAAGTCATTCGGGAATGGACCCGTGAGGCTGGCGTCCGTGAACTGGAACGCTCCCTGGAAAGTATCGTCCGACACCGTGCCAAAGAAATTGTCATGGGCAAGAAGGTCAAGAAGGATCTGACCGAAAAGCTGCTGCAGGAATACCTGGGCGTTCCCCGCTTTACCGAGAACCGCCTGCCCGCTCCTGGACATCACGGTGTGATTACGGGCCTTGCCTGGACCAGTGTAGGTGGCGAAATCCTCACGCTGGAATGCAAGCTCCTTTCGGGCAAGGGCCACCTGTTGCTCACCGGAAAGCTGGGCGACGTGATGAAGGAATCGGCCCAGATTGCCTTGAGCCTTGTTCGTGAACGTTTGCAGCGGTTCGGCATTGACCCCGCCATCGTCAAGAAGACCGATATTCACATCCACGTGCCCGAGGGTGCCGTGCCCAAGGACGGCCCGTCGGCGGGTATCGCCCTTACGCTGTCCCTGCTTTCGGCCTTTACCCGCAGGCCCGTGTCGCCGGATATTGCTTTTACGGGCGAAGTCAGCCTTACGGGAGACCTGCTGCCTATCGGCGGACTCAACGAGAAGGCGCTTGCCGCCCAGGAGGCGGGTGTCAAGACGCTCTACCTGCCCGAAGGCAACAAGAAGGACGTGACGGAACTTCCGGCCCCTGCAAAGAAGGGCCTGAAAATCCACACGAAAAAGCACATCGACGAAATCATCAAGGAACTGTTCCCGAAACCTAAGAAGTGAGGTTTTAGGACCTGCCGCCCTTGTCATCCTCGCTTTCCATCCTCGTCATCCAGGTCCCGCATCAAGTGCGGGATAAACTCCGGCGAGGATCCGGGTGCGGTTTCTCACCCTTGTCATGCCCGCGCAGGCGGGCATCTCCTTTTTGAACTTTACTATATTCCCGAGAAGGAATCAATACACAAGGAGTTCTTATGAAAGCAGGAACCTTTTTAGTCGGTGCGATTGCCGGTGCTGCCGCCGCCGTCGCTTTATCCAAGAAGTTCATGGGCGGCAAGTGTGCCTGTTCTGAGGCGGCTGGTGCCGATGAAAATCCGGCCTTGAAAGAAGCCGAACAGGCGGTGGACACCCTCCGCGGTTCCGTGGACTGCCTGCGCAAGGAACTGAACAACCGCATTGAATCGGAACAGACCTACGCCGCCAAGTGCGAAGAACTCAAGGACCAGGTGGCCAAGCAGGGCGTGGAAATCGACAACCTGAAAAACATCATCGACGCGAACAACGCCCAGACCAAGAAACTCGAAGACGAGCTGGAGCAGAACAAGGCCGGCAAGTAGTTGCTTTTGAGCGCTGCCCGAGCGGTTAGGGTAACATGCACGTGTCATCCTGAGCGGAGCAACGAAGTTGCGAAGTCGAAGGATCCAGCGCAGAATAAGTAGGCGTCAGGAGAAATTCTCCTGGCGCTTTTTCAAAACGGTGCTATGAATATGACGGCGTTTTTGTGCATTGCGCTGTATTCAAAGCGTATTCAAAATTATTTGTTTTGTGGATAAGTGGTAAAAAACTCATTTAATTATTTAAAAAACAAATTTTTGTATTAAAAACCATTGACTTTCCCACTATGGCTACATAGATTTAACAGTATGGAATCCATTTTAAGGTATCAAGACTTTCGGCAGTATCTGCAGGATTTTTATGACTGGAAAAAGCACACATCGGCATTCTCGTGGCGAGACTATTCAAAAATGGCAGGGTTTGCCTCGCCGGTGTTCATGAAACAAGTTTGCGAGGGTAAGGCGAACCTCGGGAAGAAAGCGACCGTCAAGGTGGCGGATGCCTTCAATTTTGTCGGCATGGAACGGGACTACTTCTTCAATATGGTGACCTATGCGCAGGCAAAGACCGATGAAAAAAGACGCTACGCCTATGCCGAGATGCAGTCCATCGCCAATGCAAACAAGGTGAACCTTGTCGGTGCAGAAGCGTATAAGTATTACGATTCTTGGATCCATCCGGTGGTACGCGAGCTTGCCCCTGCCATGCCGGGGGCAATGCCAAAGGAGATTGCGAACAAGTGCGTTAACGAAGTTTCTGCCAGGGAAATTATGGACTCGATCAAGTTTCAGGTTGATTCGGGAATCCTCAAGAGGGTAGGAGACAGCACATACGCGCAGACGGACAAGTTGATTGCTGGTGACACACAGTCGATTTCCCTGGCTGTGCGCTCCATGAACAGGCAAATGGCAAGTTTTGCCGTTGATGCCATTGACCGTTTTTCGGCGGAGGAACGCTTTATATCGGGAATCACCATGGGAGTATCAAACGATGCCTATGGCAAGATTGTAGAAGTCCTGCGAAAATGTCGCGAACAGGTTCAGAATATCATTTTGAAAGACGAAAAGGTGGAACAGGTGCTGCGGCTGAACCTGCAGTTGTTTCCACTGACACAGAAATTGGATGGGAGTGAAAATGAAAAATAGGGTACTTGGAAAAATTCTTGTGGCTCTTTTTTCGGGGACGCTCTTTTGGGGAGTTGCCGCCTGCTCTGAAAAAAATACGGCTGGCGGTACTATAGACGACAACGCGGTCGCAGAATTTTCGGCCGACGAAAAGGCGATTATGGAAAGAAAGGTGGATTCCATCCAGATTTTTGCCGATGTTATGCCTGCCGATATTGGTGACTATGCAATGGATTCGACAGACTTTTGGTACGAGGTCACATTTTCCGGTGTGGGCGAGGAATATTTCTCTATCGAAGAAAACGACCCATTCTTTTATTGCTATGTCCGCATCCATCGACAGGATTTTGGGGTGCAAATCTTAAAAAGTATAATGAATGTTAGTGAATTTATGCAGACCTTTTTCTTGACTGCAAATGATGATGGCGTTGTTTACCACACAAAATTGGACAACGACTACTATGAAGTGACGAACTGCGAAAAGGACCTCTCGGATTTTGAGCAGGCCTGCGAAAGCGAGGGTGGAACATTGCACCGCCATAAGGCTGAATGTAATGAAAAGAGCCTACATCTGACATGTTCAACATCCGTAGGGCATCTGTCGGATAATGTAGAGGATATTTTGGATACGCGTGCTCAAACAATGAAAAAACTGTGCATGGAGGATAAGTAAAATGAAGAAGATGTTACTTGGTGTTGTGCTCTTTTTTTCATGTCTGTTATTCTCCTGCAATGATAATAGTTCCAGCGGGCCCGACAAAAAAAAGGGTGTCGGAATAGAAGTTCCCTGTAATGCTGAAAATATTCATATTTTTGGACAGATTCGGAGTCTAATAGAATAGATCGTCCCGCGGAGAATTATGCTCGTATAAGAAGCACTTATAGTGCTGCATTTTTAAAACCCACTGAACCCAAGGTCAATGCTTATCCAGTCCGTTGTATAAAGAATTAATTACTTATCCAAAGGAATAGAATATGACAGATGTTAATCAAGTTGGTGATTTGGAAAATGATGTCGCCATGACTAAAACAAAGGGGAAAGGCTATCACGCTAACCCTTATGAAATAGAAGCTTATTATTTTCAGTTCCTTTATGATCAAGGTTATGTTGATGTGTATGGGAATATAAAGAAAGGTGTTGAGGAAAATCATGAAAAATGGTCAAAGCAGTTTTATGAAAAAGGGTATTATAATAAAGGCCATGAAGGTGATGAAAAATACTGGAACGAAGCGTATAAAAAAAGACCGGGAGTAGAGGATCGTTATCATGAACATTGGACGTGGAACGAGGATTGGTCATTCAATGAGGCCTTGTAGTTCTATTTATTTTTTGGGGGCTGCTATTTATTTAATATTTTGTGGCCATGCTTGCTCGCCTGCAGATCCATCAAAGCTTGATTGTGGTTTGTTTTTGGATATATATACACCAAAAAAAGCAGATTCGATTCATGTGGCAATTTACAGAAACGATACCTTGCTTTATTTGTTGAAAGATTCCATTCCTTGTAAGGAATGTGATAGACGAGTCAACCTGGAAAAAAGTTGTAAGGATTTATATCGGGAAACGGGACAAAATTATGGTCGATATTACATCGATGAAAAGGCGTTTTGTGGAGAACAAGAAACTTTATTTAAGACTATTTCTGTTACAATTGACAACGGCGGGCCTGGAAGTTATATAAACGCTCATTACATTCCAGAAGACAGTCGTGATTACTCGACATTTGCGACACAGAAAAATGGTTGCAACATAGATTCTACCTATAAGATTATAGTTGTGGATAATGCTAGTGAGTTTATAGTTGAAGATGATACTAGTGAATAAAGTTTTCGATTCATGACATAATGAGAAGTATTTTCCAAAGAATATATTTTACTCCAATGTTTAGACTGGTGGAAGGATTATTAATAGTGAAAAGCTTTTATATTGCAAAAATATCAATGGTTCTGTTTATTTCGCTAGCGTGTTGTTGCTTTATGTGCACTCCACTAGATTATCCAGAGTGTATGAATGGTTTTATATGTTACGCTTACGCCCCTGATGGATCTGATTCAATAAAGGTAGATTTAATATACGAAGGGACTTTATTGGAAACGGAAACCCATCCTACAATTGTTGGTTTGCCGGAAAAAAAACATTTTTTTAATAATCCGATAGAAATAAAAATATCCGTTTTTTGCAATGGAATATGGCTATCGGGAGAAAACATCGAAATATATATGAATGGGGGGATGGTTAAGGATGTTGAATTTAATTTGCTAAAGAATCAAGGCGTAAACATCTTTACCGAAGAGCAGATTTTGGCTTGTCCTTATTTGTCTACATCAAAAGTCTTGATAAGTGAAAAATCGGCTCGCTATTGCAACGATTAAAATGTTTGAACGATAGTTCCCTTCGCTTTATAAAAAAGAAGACTAGAAGTGTGAAATTTGTCAGAAAATGAACGGATAGCATGACCAATCTAAAAATACAACAAAGATCATGAAAAATGGTCAAGGCGATTTTATGAAGGATATTATGATGAGGGATATGAAGGTGATGAAAATCATTTTCACAAGGGATACAGAGATAAGTATTCTGATGCAAAAGAACGTTATGATGAACATTGGATTTGGGAAAAGGATTGGTCTTTCAATGAAGCGAATTAATTACTTGTATAATAATTTAATTGTTCTTTTTTTTATAATTTGTTGCTGCGCTTGTGATCCTGACATACAGGAGGCTCCGTGTGGATTATATGTGGACATTGAGTTACCTCGAAATGTTGATTCTGTTCATGTGAAAATCTGTAATAATGATTCAATTTGTACAACTTTTAGAGATACTATCCCATGTTTGAAATGTAGCGAAAAAAAAGTAGATTTCTTTAAAAGTAATAATGAACTGAATAATAATTCTGAATGGGGCTTTGGAGAATTCTTTGTTGAAGAGATTGCGTATTGTAAAGGTGAGAAAACTCTTTTTTCAATGTCGTTTAGTGTTCAAGCCGGAAAGCTAAATGACATAAGTATAAGGCACGTCTATGATGGTGATGATGAGTATGGATTTAGTTCATTTGTTCCAGTTGATAATGGTTGTGGAATAGACACCACGTATAAGGTTCGCATAATAAACAATTACAATTGTAGAGTTGAATAGACGCATGAATTACGAGGATGTCGCCGCTTCGGCAGTTTTATGAAGAGGGGTATGAGAGTAAAACTACTGGCAAAGAAATTGATCCCTATATAAGTTGGGATGGTGTACAAGAACGTTATGGCTATCATTGGACTTGGGAAAGAGATTGGTCTTTTAATGAAACTTATTAAATCAATAGCCCCTATCATGGGAACCCTATGCTTATTGGCTTGCGATCCGGCACCAGAAGCTGCGCATGTTAGATGTGGCTTGCATTTAAGTTTTGACATGCCTAAAGGTGTTGATTCAATTCATGTGTTAATCTATAAAAATGATTCTATCCAATATGTTTTTAAAGATACTATTTCATGTTCGAAATGTAGTGATAATCAAGTGTGGGTAGTTAAAGACGATAGTGATTTAAAAAATGTGTGGGGTTTTGGTGAATATTTAATCCAAGAAATAGCGTATTGCAAAGAAAAAAAAGCTGTATTTTCTCCGATTTTACTGGATTTAAAAGAAAATTTCGTAGCAAGCATAGATGTTCTATATATTGATGACCATAATGACATGTATTCTCCATTTATTCCAATATTAGATAATTGTGGTATAGATTCCACGTACCAGATACATATAACAAACAATGATAATTGTTTTGAATAATAAGGATTGTATAAAAACATTATGAAAAACATTGGACGTGGAATGAGGATTGGTCATTCAATGAGGCCTTGTAGTTCTATTTATTTTCTGGGGGTTGCTATTTATTTAATATTTTGTGGCCATGCTTGCTCGCCTGCAGATCCATCAAAGCTTGATTGTGGTTTGTTTTTGGATATATATACACCAAAAAAAGCAGATTCGATTCATGTGGCAATTTACAGAAACGATACCTTGCTTTATTTGTTGAAAGATTCCATTCCTTGTAAGGAATGTGATAGACGAGTCAACCTGGAAAAAAGTTGTAAGGATTTATATCGGGAAACGGGACAAAATTATGGTCGATATTACATCGATGAAAAGGCGTTTTGTGGAGAACAAGAAACTTTATTTAAGACTATTTCTGTTACAATTGACAACGGCGGGCCTGGAAGTTATATAAACGCTCATTACATTCCAGAAGACAGTCGTGATTACTCGACATTTGCGACACAGAAAAATGGTTGCAACATAGATTCTACCTATAAGATTATAGTTGTGGATAATGCTAGTGAGTTTATAGTTGAAGATGATGCTAGTGAATAAAGTTTTCGATTCATGACATAATGAGAAGTATTTTCCAAAGAATATATTTTACTCCAATGTTTATTTCTGCTGGATTATGGGCAAAATTGTTTACACAAGTGCCCTGCTTGATTGCCTAAACAGGCGTGTATAACATCTTCTTGTGGAATTGCAAATGCAACCTAGAGTATGTCTAAAATGACGTTTTCGCCGTTTTCCAAGAACGGCAGTCAATTCATTATCGCATTCAAAACAAGAAATATGGTGAACCTTTCGTTACGCATCAGTTACTTCACGGAAACTTTTCAAGGAGCCGTTATTACTTAATGCATATCGTCAGGCCGGCGTAACATTTTTCATAATGTTTGCATTCTTACTGAAAATGTTTTCTTAGAACGTGATTTTTTCAGCTAAATCACGCAATTCTTTTTGGATTGCATTCCTTTCTTTATCGGGATATATCGTTTTTTGAGTTTTTCTTTTTAATACAAGGTAAATTTTCAATAACCTGATAAATTTTTTATTAATATCCCAACAAAACATTTTCCCATAAAACAACCTATCTGTGTTATAATCACATTTCTCGAAGGTTCTTCCATCAAACCACTCTTCCAAAGTTTTGTTATTAGATGGATTCAAAATGAACAATCCCTTTTGAGCCAATATGTTTTTGTTTGCTAGTTTTAAATAATTATAAGAATTGCAAACAAATTGATCGCATAATTCAACAGGTGTATTCCAATCGACAGCCATTTTGTATGTTACCAAAGACCTTTTATCAATGGGCGCCTGACAGTGATTAATTATGTCTTGCATGTTACTTAAATCTTGTTGTTGTTTTTGCGTTACTGCATAAATTGAGACATAATCAGACAAATCATTTTTTTTCTTGTAGGCCGCAACACCGTCCAAAGCAAAAAAAAGAGCCGTAGACAAATCTGTAGAAAAATCAAGAATTGGAGTCCAGCACCCGTAATGTTGCAAAAAACTAAGAACGCTCAATTCATTATACGACCCAGAAGATGTGTGATTTATAAATATTGGTTCTGCAACTTCAATAAGTCGCTGTTCATATTCGTGAAAACTACCTTTATAACCTTTTTCATCACAATATCTTTGAATAGAATTATATTGCTTATAAGAAGCATCGCATAAACCTCTATAGAACATAGGTTGTCGAGTTTCAACAATAAATTTTAACAGAGTATCGATATCATCAATTTTTTGATACTCAAACCAGTTCTCTTTATCCTTAAAGGATAACCATTTTCTTAAAGACATAAAGTTTCCTTTTTTTATAAATTATTCAGGTAATATGTCATTTCATACCAGCATCAATCCATTTGTCAAATGCTGATCTAACGATATTAGCAGTATAAAATGTTCCTAATTCATTATCGTAATCTTTTGTGAACCAAGATTCAGCATCAGGATTTTCTTTCTTTAGGCGGTCTATAAAATTTGCATAAGAATCGCTTGAAAATACCAAACACGCCCTCCCTTCCTTATTTCCCAATCCTGAAAATTTAGAGGCCTTTGTTACTGCAGATCCAATCCATACTAAATTGTTTATTCCAACACCATCTCTTCCTGCTTTTACAACTAAATCTTGTGAAGTAGATACACCCACACCAACACAAATCATCGGATAATTTCTTTTTTTTAGAAGTGCATTTAACATTTTCATAAACGTATTAATGTAAAATGCCTTATCAGCAATTTCATATTCATCATCTTTTTGAGGAGATGTATAAATTGCGTAGACACAATCTCCTCGAATTCCTATTTCACGCAAGTTATCATCCGGCTTTCCGCATTTATTTAAACGTAAAATTTCAATAATTTCCGAAGTAAATGCCCTAATAAGCCTAGATACCTCATTTTTATTTTCTCTAGAAAAAAGCAATGTTGATTCTCGAATGTCAACAAATAATCCTGTAATCCAACTTTGATATGCATTATCAAAAGTAAATTCTGACTCCTTTGGCAACCGATCTTGTTTAATTACATCTACATTGTTATCAAGAATTTCTTCTATTCTTTTTTTTCCTGCGCAATAATCATAAGTAGCCATTTTTTTCTCCTTATACTTTTTCATAAAACAAATAGTGATTTTAGAACAAAGGAAAATCCTGAAACGAACATTAAATAGCAAACAAACTTAAAAATTTTAAACTTGGCCATTGCTATTTCACAGTTGATATGTATCTGATGAGTTACATCTTTAAAATATTTAGAAGTATGTGCTAATTCAGGATATGCCTCTTTCAACTTAGAACGATATTCATCAAGAGAGACACTGGAAATATCACCATAGTAATGAAAATTCATTTCCGTTTTATTTCTCTTTAAACATATCGGTGATGAAAAACGAGGAATAAAAGAACATACTAGAAGAATCAATTGAATTGCAAGTGAAATGATTAAAATTTCCCCACATACACTTGCCCAAGTTTCTATTTTGCAAACATCTATGAATGCCGCTCCAAGCAAGCCTATAGCAATAGCATTTTTAGTTTCTGCATATTTCACCCATTCTACAGAACGTTCTAATTGATTATCTAGATTGTATGTAGAATTATTTCCGTCCATGATTTTTCCTTGTTGATTGTTATTATTTCACCTTTTCTCCATGGTTTCTATCTCCTCCACATCAGTAATTTCGTAGAGTTGATAGATGAGGAGCAAGTTCCCGCACCACCATTACCATGTTGAAAAAGTAATCGCGCTCCATACCAATAAATCTATGCTACCAAAACAGAAAAGTCAATGCTTTTTTGCAGTTAACAACGTTCTTTTTGTTTTTTTTGATAAATCAAAATTTTGAATACGGTTAGAATACAGTTTGCGTTACGAATGCGTCCTCTCTTTCCGTATTCAAAGTGTATTCAAATTTCTGATTTTTGCAAAGATGATAATGAATGTTGTCAAATATGCAGGAAAAAGAAATTTTTTTGTATTAAAAATATTGACAACGCCATTTTTGCAGTATAGATTTATAAGCATGGATTAAGCGCTATGCATATTCTGGAAGTGAAAAGATTGTTCTCGGCTACAATTGTGGTTTGAGTAAAAAAAAGGAGTAATTTATGCCGTATCCCGTTCCATACACTTGGACTGTTTCTGGAATACTTTTACAAAATGGAACTCCCTTTAGTCAAGGAAAATTAGAGGCATATAATAGACTTGCAGATGGATCGTTAGATTGGATAGCAGAATGCAGCCCTGCTGGAGATGGTTCGTATTCACTCATCTTCTCTTCGTCGGCATTTCAAAAAGGGGATAATTCCATTGACCATCCCAACTTGGTAATTCGGCTTTATGACTATCAAAACAATTTACTTTGGGAGTCCGACACATATGCGGCCATGGATACTCCTTTTGAACTGGGTACAATTGATATAGCCAACGTCTCCACCGATGATGTATGGAGCATCAGTGGGGTCGTTCTCTGCAATCCGGCAACACCGCTGCAAGCGGGAACTGTCTATGTCTATGATGTGTGGAACGACCAGCCTGTATTGTTGAAACAGACGACATTAAATACCAACGGTTATTTTAGCTGCACTTACGAAAAGACGGCGTTCCAAAAGCAAGGCGTAACGAGGACATCTCCGAATTTACGGATTGTTGTGCGAGATTTGAGTGGACAGGAACTGACGACCTACGATGTTCCTGCTCCAATTTCTGTAAATCATAGCGTCAAAGTCATTTTGAACATCATTCCTGCGTCTTTGGCTAGCGACGAATGCAAAGTCTATGGAACTGTCAAGAATACGCTGAATTACCCCCTGAAAGATAACATCAGCGTTGCTGCATTCTGCCTTTATTACAAGGAGCCTGCTACAGGTTCGTCGTATGGCACCTTTGAGCGTGTGATGCTTGGAACGCCTACGGAAACAGATGCTTTTGGGCATTATGAAATTGGCTACAGTGCCGCATCCATTCCCCTGGGGCTTAAGCTGGATGGCAAAGAAGCTAAAGGTAAGGACAAGGCGTCCATTTTTGCGGAAGTAAAGTATGGACAAGGCGGAACAACACCAGAAAGCAATCTCCCGCAGACATTCTATTCTGCACCACTTGTTTTTAATGGTCAGTCTGTTCAAGAAATAAATTTCGTTCTTGACCTTGAAACAGATAAGCCCGTAAAATCAGAATTTGAAAGCCTGAATGATGTCCTGAAAATCTACTATCAGACGGTAATTAATAATAACGCAACAATCAAAAAGTATGCACAGGATAAAATTTCTGAATTTCTTACTTCTAATACACAGTTGCCGTTGGTTATTGGTCGTGAAAGTCTTGAACAATCTAAAGTTTACGCTTATTTTAAGGCATTTCAACTTGCTCATGAGATGTTGAATTCCGTGGAAGGTCTTAAGAGTGCGTTTAATCCCAAAACAAATTTAACTGATGAAGAAAATTACGAAATTGTATTTACATGTGCCGAATATCTTTACCCCTTAATCTTAAATACTGATGTTGTTGATGTCTCAACACTCTTGACTTTTGGATTAGAGGAATGTAAGAAAGAAATAAAAAGTGCAATTACAGAAAATGCGATAAATTCTACCCTTTCTGCAGAAGATTTCAAAAGTACAATTTGGATGAATCTTCAAAAATCAATAAATGTTGCAAAAGAACAAGAAGATACTTTTTCTGCATTTTTTGTTTTGTACATGTTCTTAACGAAGGAATTGACTTTACAAAGTAGTGACACTGCTATTCCTAATTCAATAAAGAAAGAAGGACGAAGAGGACGTCCGACATTGCTAAGTCTTAATTCTGTTAAAGATCGTCTTCAACTTCTTCTTGATGAATTTACTGAATCAGAATCCAATTATCGCGATTTAATAGAAAGGCAAGAAAAATCAAATTCCATTCTTTCGTCTTCAGAAGTTGATGACTTGAAATTTCTGATTGATTTGGGAGATTTTTGCAATTGGTACCCAGATTTAGTAGTAAGTATCTACACTTTGCTCCATGCGGAAAATTGTCAATATAAACCTATCGCCAAACTTGATAAAGATGTTACAAAAGATGACGAACTCGGTGCATGGAAATTGGAATACTTGCTAAAGTATGATGAACAGGTAAATGATTTTTCCGCAAATACTACAGCGTTTTGGTGTAGAGCGGTTAATGATGCTGCAGAGCGATATTCATATTGGTGTCATGATGTCGCATTGGCACTTCCTCTTGACCAGTTCCCAGGCACAACTGCCGAGGAACAAAAACAAATTGCGGTAAGAACTTTGAAAGAGCGCCTAAAGGCCAAATTTCCGCAGACGGAATTAAATTCCAAATTTGAAAATAGCTTTTCTTCTACAAATGATGACGAAAAATCATGGAATGCCTTGGTTCAAAAACTCCAATCGGACGCTTGGAAGGATTTTGACCTGAATAGTTCCGACATAGATTTGTTCCTGCAAAACTCATTAGCTAAGCATAATCAAGATTCACAAAGTCCCTTGGCAGAAGCTGACGAAACCGAAATCAAGAAAATTAAGATTATACAGCGTCTTTATCGATTGACCGATAATCCCGAAGCGATAGCCTATCTTATAAAAAATGGTTTTGAATCGGCTTCTAGTATTGCCCTGATGGATGAAGAAAGATTTGTGGCAGAGCATGGCCTTGGCATGGGTGACAAGGAGCTAGCAACAAAGATCCATCGACTTGCCAAAAATTTTGTGGCAAACGCTACGTTAGACATTGAACGGTATCATGGAAGTTTAAATGAAGCAGACAATACAATCATTTCGATACCTCGAGGGCTGCAAGAAACAAACGAAACCACTGCAACAAATACAGCGTCTAATCCTAAGGCATCCAAACTTCTAAAATTGAGCCGCACGTCCAATGTGGCGACAAGTCGCTTGAAAAGTAAGAGTTTCGCCAACTGGAAAACTCTATTCGGGCGAATCAACAGAAATACGGGAACCCAGAACCAGTCCATTTTGAGTGCGTCCGCTTATTTATTGGATTTGTTGGAATTCTTAAAGCAGGGACACGCATACGGCAGGTTTATTAGCCGCCGTCCCGATGTGAAGAACCTTCTAATGACAAAGGCCAATGCGGAGGTTTCTCTTCCTACAATTGACTTGGCTATCGAATTGTTGGAAAGTCTTGTTTACAGGACTTCCATTCAAGAACGGGCAATTCCTCTTTGCAACCAGACTCCTGATGACGCTACAGTGGCGGATTTAAGGGCGAATCCGTGCAAGTGGGATTCGAAATTGGATATTGACAAATCTGCAATGCAAGTGCTTGACGACAGATGTTTCCCGTTAAGCCTTCCACGAAATTTTTATGCAGATAGGCTCGTTTCTATTTTTGATAATTTGTCACTGAACCCATGTCAGGTTGCTCATAAATTACATCTAGATGAAAATCATGCGGTACTTTTAAAAGCAAATCAGAAGGCCGTTCTATCTACTGATTTTGACCAAAATCAAATCGAACCTTCAAAGCTGTGGGGATTGGAAGATAATGGAAATCAGGGGATTTTCTTCCCTGATAAGTCAAGACAAATTGAAGCTGAAACAAGATGGTTCAATGTCCTTCGCAATTTGGCCTTTGTTCTTGACAGGGCAAAACTGACATACGAGGAATTTGCAGAAATTTTCACATCTGATGTTTTTGCTGGGAGTGGAGCAACACTGAATGTAGATTCGGAATCATTCCAACTTGCAGATGTGAATGGCTATCGCATTAATTTTGAGGTTGATGCGGATGCGGAAAAATTCTTCCGCAAACTCTCCGTTTTCGTCCGTCGTCGAGCCACTTTGGGCTGGAGTACAGAAGATGTCGCCAAGACATGGAATTGTAATCCGGATGATTTGGCTGATATTCAGGAACTGAAAATGCGGCTTAACTTGACGGCGACGGAAGCTGCGATTTTACTTGACAAAGTTACATTGACAATTGACGATCTCAAGAGCATTTTCGCCATTGATTCGCTGTTTGACGAATATGGCAGTGATTTTGACAAATCGAAAAGAAATAATGAAAAGTTGCGTTACCAGCTTGCGACAGCCGCCAAAATTTGCCTTGAAATCGAACTTCAAGATGCCCTTTTGATTTTGCAAAAGTGCTGGAGACCAGAGACCTATCCAACAGCATCTGACGCTCTTGAAACTGGCCTGAATATCCTTTACAAATACAATCTCTGGATTTCAAGAAACGGCCTTTCTGTCGACGATTATTTCTTCTTGAGTGAAATTAATTTCCCTGTTGGTTTCGGCAGTCGCGAATTTTGTAACGCAACCATCGATGAACTGGAAATCTTGAATAAATCTTCTCTTTCCGTTAGTGACTTAAAATCGATTCTCGATCCCCAGTCAATGGCGGATGAGGAATCTGCTGAATTTGCCAAGGAGGTTGGTGACGCTATACAGGCGTCCATTGACGAGTGTATGGCGACAACAGAAGTCGATGGTGTCTCCGCGATAGATTACGAAACCTCGATTTTGAATATCATGAAGTCTTTGGGGAGGGAAGACGCGGAAGACGTTTTCAACAGTTGGAAGAACAAGCCCGAAGAAATAACAGAGGATTATAAAGATTCAATCGAATCGATATTCGCAAACTTGTTCTGGAATCTTTCTGTTAGTAAAGAATCGGATTATCCATGGTATTCTGCTATATCAAACGAAGTCGTTTTTTATGAAAAACTGACGGAGGAGCTACAGGCGGAACGCCTTTTGACCCTTCTATCTGAAAAGTTCTCAGTAGATACCGAAGTCTTGCTTTCTTTGCTTAAAACATTACACACTAGTGAAAATGATTCTGAAACAGACTGGGATGTATGGCAATCGAAGATTTCTGCTGAAAATCCCCAAATCAATAATCTTTGCAATCACATATTCCGTTGTGCGGCCCTCTACCAGTTTACGCAAACTTTAGATATGGGCTTTGAATGGAATTGGTCTTCTTTTGCCATTGCCAATGTCAACAGGTACGAGACGATAAAAAATGTAGTCTACGCCTTTGCGGCGTCTTCACAGATTCTAGGAGAGGTCTATAAGTATAACGAATTGAACCGCCTTGAAACCCTCGACAAAAAACTCCTGATTTCAAGCGAGTCCGCTGTGGAGTTGTTTACAAAGGCGGAAATCGTCTATGAACAAAACAGAGATAGTGGTCTGATTACGTCCGTGAACATAGACTCACCTGCGGCATGGTGTAAATTTGCAGACCTGCTCTATCTTTACAAGAAGACCAATACGCTTCCGGGCGATTTGGAAAAGTTGCTGGACGCCAATGATGTCGACTATTCTCTCTCTGTTGAAAAATTTGAAAAAAATTTACGTCAAACTAAAACCAACTCGGAATGGAACAAGTTTATCCAGGGGGTGAACGATAAAATCCGGCAACTGAAACGGGATGTCCTTGCCGCTGTTGTATGTAACGATTCCCAGATGCCGGGAATGGCATCCTATTATCCATCGGTCTTTGTCGATGAAAACGACATATACTCCTATTACCTGATGGACGTGAAGATGGAACCCGACATGGCCATTTCACGCACAGTTCAGGCCGTGTCCTGTATCCAATTGTTCGTGCAACGGGCCCTGATGGGACTGGAAGGAAGTTACACGCTAAATGACACCCAAAAGGAACAATGGGAGTGGATGAAGAATTTCCAGGTTTGGGTGGCGAATCGCAAGGTATTCCTCTATCCCGAAAACTGGATAGATGGCGACCTGCGTGAAGACAAAACACCATTCTTCCTCGAACTGGAGGAACGCCTTGCCGAAATAGGGAACGACCAGAATGCCATGACAGAAGCCCTGGGCGATTACCTGAAAAAAGTGTGTGACACCTCTGAAATGGATATCATTGGAGCTTGCAAGCAGGACGGCGGGAGTGCTGCTGGAGTCCTTTACACGCTCCACATTGTCGGTCGTACCCGTGGCGAACCCCACGCCTACTATTACCGCAAATACGAGGCCACGGCACTGTACGGCGGAAGCTGGACACCGTGGGAGGAACTGCCTTTGGAAATTGATGGAGCAGCCGTACAGCCCGCAATACTGAACGGCCGTCTCTATATCGTTTGGCTGCAGGTGGTGCAGGGGCAGAGACAACGCAAGAAGGGAGATTCCTCCACAGACGAAAAAGCTACAGCAACCATAGAATACTATGCGGAAATTAAGCTTAAGTGGGCTTATTTTACAGGTGCTAAATGGTCTAGCGTAAAGGTCAGCAAGCAAGCCCTTTACGACATTTCTGAAAACCAGTTGAACTATCTTCTAGGTGACAACGAGAATCTGGACGACAGATACTTCTTTGTCGATGTATCCGATAATTCGGATACACTTAACCTTGAAATTTGGAGAACATTCCCCAAGTTCACGGACACACAAACTGTTATTTCGGTGCCGGTAGCAAGTAGCCAGCCAACCGTGGGTACACCTGAAGATGCTGCCAACGCATCCCCCACCACATACATCCTGAAAACCGTTATCACACGAAATTACGAGGAAGGACAAAGGATCAATCACATCGGTAATCTTTCCTTGGCATCAGATGGAACCGAATCGGTCAGTTACCAGTACGATTTAGAAGGCAACCGTATCGCATTCCATTATGGTGAACTTGTCAGTGATCATGTACCAAGGAATTGCAAGTTGGTGGGCAATATGTTCTACAGTTCATCTAACCAGTTGGTTCTACAAGATGGAACGAAGATTTTCGACAATACACGCGGTCCGTTCAAACTACTGTCTGTCAATATGGGCTTTGTTAAGCATGCAGACACTCCCTTCTTCCTTATGGACTCCAAGGGCACCTACTTGATTCGTACCGTTTCAGGCGATGGTGGTGCAGGGGCGAATAGCATCGCCAATTACCGAGTGGAACAGGTTTCCAATCCCCAAGCTAGTGAATTCCACAGGCGGTTTGTGCATGGCGGCACAAAGTGGCTCTATAACCGAGAAACGGAGGCTTTGCCCGTTTCAGACAGCTACTACTATTCATATTCTTACTACAATTATTATTTCAGTGTCTATCTCGGCTATTACACGGCGGGTGATTGGCAGGCATGGGACTTGTCCCAAACGCTTTTCGAAAACAGCTACATGCCCACTGCACTAGTGGCGGAACCGTACCCGTCTGCAACGGTAGATTTCAGCTGGGGTTCGGCAACATCTATCTACAACTGGGAACTGTTCTTCTTCGTGCCGATGCTCTTGGCCGACAAGATGCTCTCGGAACAGAATTATGAGGCTGCCCTGAACTGGTTGCAACTGGTGTTCGACCCGCGTATAGACTTGTCCAACTACGAACGGACAAAACGTTTTGTCCGCGACTTGCCCAAGGGGGCTAAATATTGGAAGTTCTTGCCCTTCTTCGCAAACCAGGATGCTGATAAATCCATCCTTTCGGATTTGTCATTCCCGACACCCCACGATGCCCTGCCAGATCGCCAAGCGATACTCCTTTTGCAGGACCGCTGGAAAAACGACCCCTTTGACCCGCAGATGATTGCCCGTTACAGGCCTGTCGCCTACCAGAAATATGTGGTGATGAAATACCTTGATGCCTTGATAGGCCTAGGTGATCAGTTGTTTACTCAGGATACTACCGAATCGGTTAATTTGGCAGTGCAGATGTATGTTTTGGCTGCAGAAATCCTCGGCCCGAAGAGTGCCGAAGTTCCAGACCCTAAACATAAATCGAAGCTCAAGGTCATAGATTTGCTAAATTACGGCAACGATGTGATGAACAATGCTTTTATTACATACGAGGACACCATGCTCACCGGCAAGTGCCGCGAAAAGGAGACGCCTCAACGTCTGCTTCCTGGCAAGACCATGCAATTGGCCAATACTACGGGCATGATGTTCTATTTCAACGTGCCGCGCAACGAGACCCTGATGAGCTACTGGGATACCGTGGCCGACAGGCTTTATAAAATCCGCAACAGCCTGAACATCGAAGGCGTAAAGCGGACTCTTGCCCTGTTCGCACCACCCATCGACCCAGCGATGCTTGTAAAGGCAAAGGCGAGCGGAGTTTCTATCAGCGAAGCCCTAGCCGACGCATCCTCGGCATTGCCCTATTACCGCTTCAAGGTGATGGTGGAAAAAGCCAAGGAAATTGTTCGCGACATCCTGCAGATGGGCAGGGACTTGCTTTCTGCATTCGAAAAGTACGATTGCGAGACATTGGCCCTGTTGCGAGTAAACCATGAAAAGACCGCCCTGACGCTCCAAAAGACTCTGGCCGAAATGGAAGTGACAGAACTGGAACAGGAACTGGAAGCCACCGAGACCGAAGAGGAAACTCTCCAGGCCGAACAGGAACAGCAGACTGGATTCTTCAAAAAGAGCGAAAAGGAAACCAAGTACGAAAAGGCCTTGGACGGCATCAAAAAAGTCCAGGAAGGTGTCGAAAGTGTCCGTAAGGCCGCTTCCGTTGCGGCAAAGATTCCTGACCTTGGCATCGGAGCCATCATGAATGGCCTTGGTGGACCTTCCTTTGATTCCATTGCTTATGGTGGTTCTAAAATTGCCGAAATGCTCATCAACAAGGCCGAAAGCAAGGCTTCCGAGTTTGCCCAGAAGCAGGTCGGCTCTACCATCAGCAAGTTACTCAGCGAGCAGGAACGCACAGAGCAGTCCTGGACCATGCAGAAGACCGCCAAAGCAAACCAAATCAAGGTCGTCCAGAAGAAAAAACTCGTGGATCAAATCAAGATTGACTACATCAACAAACAGGTGGAAAACCTTGAAAGGGAAATCGAGCTGAAGGACGAAATGTATGAGCACTTGTCCGAAAAGTACACCAACAAGGAACTTTACAAGTGGCTCAAGACTGAAATAGGCAAGATATACAAAATACTCTTCCAGTTGGCAGTAAAGGTTGCCAGAAAAGCGGAAAAATGCTACCACTTTGAAATCGGTGATACCGAGGAAAATCCTAAAACGGCCAAGTCGTTCATCAAGGGCAGTGGCAGTTACTGGGACGGCCTGTATAGTGGCTTGCTTGCCGGCGAAAAACTGCTTGCCGACTTGCATGCCATGGAAGTGGCTTTCCTTGAAAACGACAGGAACGAATTGGAAATAACGAGGCCGGTAAGTTTGTGGGAACTGGAAAAGAGGCAAGGTGAAGATGACCTTAATTGTCCACAGAGGCCTTTATCAACATTAAGGGGAGGAGAAGATTGTTCCTTTATTATTCCAGAAACTCTATTTTCTAAGGACTTCCCGGATCAATACTTTAGAAGAATCAGGGATGTCCGAGTTGAAATAATTGCTCCAGATTACAGAGGCCATTACTTGAACGCACAATTGTCCTTAACTGAGAATTTTCTTGATTTGAAAGGAATCGGAGACAAAATCGGTAATCGTATCGGTACTCAGACCATGGCGACGAGTACAGCTCATCAAGAATCAGGAAAATTTGATTTCCGTTTTGGCTCGGACAAGTTCTTGCCATTTGAAGGGGCTGGTGCCGTTGATTCCAAATGGTCTCTTGAAATCACAGGTTTTGACAACACAAGAAACAATGACGAAGGAACCAGTCATTCACTTAATTTGTCAAAAATTGAGGATGTGATCATCCACCTAAGCTACACAGCTCGTATGGGAAAAACGCAGAAAGGAGGCAACTAATGTATCTGAAAATTATCTTCTTTTTATTTTCTCTTTTGTTGATGATTTCCTGTGGTGGCGATAATTCAAGTAGTCCCGACGTTGAAAATAGTTCAAATTCTCATAGTTCGGAAATTCCTTGCGATGCAACCAATGAGGGAACGATAATCAAACCAGCTGATAGCGATGTAGAACACATTTGCAAAGGCGGCTCCTGGATTGCTATTAGCAACAGTTCGTCGTCCAGCAGCGTCATTGCGAGTGAAACGAAGCAATCTAGTTTGTCCGGTTACGACAACGACGATTCCTCTTCTAGTTCAGAGAAACCTGTTGAATCTAGCAGCAGCGAAGAATCCAAACTGTATCTTTGTGAAGATGGTGAAACATATGTACTAGATCTAGCCAATTGTGAAAAAGAATCCTCTTCCTCTGTGGTAATTATTTCGTCGTCAAGTGATAATAAACCGAATTCTTCAAGTGGTGATGTTCAAGAATCTTCAGGTTCGGAGGTGTCTAGCAGTAGTGTGAAAACAGAGTCCTCTAGTTCCAAAGTTGAATCTAGTAGCAGCGAGGTAACAACGCAGTCTAGTTCCGAAAATGTAGAAGAATCATCAAGTTCTGAAGAAACTGAAGAATCAAGCAGTAGCGAGATAAACATAGTAAGTTCGTCGTCGTTAAATAGCGTTTATGATGCCGTAAAAAATACTCTGACGGATTTACGAGATGGACAAGTTTATAAAACTGTTACTATAGGTACACAAGTTTGGATGGCTGAAAATCTGAATTATTTACCCAAAGATACGAGTGGTACAATTTGGGCGGGCAAATCATTGTGTGGCGGGGGCGAGTGGAAAAAAACAGCAGAAGGGGATTGTTCTATTTATGGAAGATTATATGAATCAAAATTTACATTTACAGATACAGATTCCTACAGGAAACTCTGTCCAAATGGTTGGTCGCTTCCAACAAAAAAGCAATACGAGACTCTAATCAGTTTCTTAGGAGATAAAGCTATTGATAAAATGAAAATCCAGAATTCATCTTATTGGAATATTAGTGAATCCATTACATCGTCAGGTTTTGCAGCAATTCCTGCTGGATATTACACTCCTTATGGTGGATTTAATGATCAAGAGAACGTGGAAAAGTCTGTGGCATACTTTGGTTTTATTTACAATAGTAAAAATATAATAGCTATTATTGAAGATCGAACAGACTTTCGATGGACTACATTTGGGACTGCTTATTATATGTCAATTCGATGCATTAAGGAATAGAACAATGCCCCACCCCTTTTTAGCCCGTTCTATTTAAAAATTAACACTACAGAGTAAGGAGTAATCAAATGCCCAAAACAATTCTCTTTTGGCCCGATGTTTACAAGGAACAGGGACACTGGCTACCCACGTTGAAATGGGCAGAAGATATGCTCAAGAGTGGTCACACCGTTAATTATATGGGAATCATTGATTGTGAGGGCGTTGTCAATGCTTTCCCGATTGCTATTAACGGTGCGGTCACTTCTTTTCCCTATTCACGGATTTTCGAAAACACCTACCCCCAGGGCTATACAACAGAAAGCCATACGAGTCCAAACGAACGTTGGCGTCCTGACCATATCTGGGCAATCGCCTATAGTGCACTCGGTACAGATTTGGCCAAGTACAAGGACAAATTAAATAAAGACTTGTATGAAGATGCTTTGCGTTTTTACCAAACAATGACAAATGTCAATCCCGACTTGCTCGTCTCGGGTTATTTTACATCCTTAGAAAGTTTGCTTATCCACAAAATTTATGATGTGAATGTCATTATTACCACGACATATTTAAGACATCCCAGCGAAGACCCTGCCATGCGTGCAATACAGAATTTGATGGCTTTTTCGCCGACGGAATTTTTTAAGTTGGTGAATTTGAGCCGATATGCAGAATTGAAGGCTGCTGCAGGGGAGGATCCCGTTGATTTGCTGCAAGACCCTGAAATTGATATTGAAGATTTTGTCAGGGACTTGGAGACCTTTGATGAACTGATTCCGTGCCCTCGTGAATACGAATACGCCCACTATAATCCGGGTGAAAAAGTCCACTATGTGGAACCGTGTATCTTGAATAAGGATTTAGGCAATTTGAATGAAGCTGTTTTGAAGTTTCCCAATAATGTAGTTAAGTCCTGGAATCAGTTCTTAAGTGAAACTAATTTGTATCCCAAACTCATTTTCGTTACGGCCGGTTCACAGGTATTGGATTATGAGGGTAAGGCCCGCCACCTGTTCCATTGTATGTGCGAGGCAATGCGGTCTGCGGAACTGAATGGGTATCACCTGGTTCTCGGTGTTGGCTCCAAGTTGATTAATGACTATGAATGGACTGAATTTAGGAATCAAACGAATATTACTTTTGCAAGTTGGGTCCCGCAACGAGCAATTCTTGCCGCCTCAAATTTGAAATTTGCGCTGATTCACGGGGGCCTTGCCACCATCAAGGAGTGCGTCTACAATAATAAGAAATTCCTGATACTCCCTCTAGGCAAAGACCAGATTGACAATGCCTTGCGCCTTCGCAAGTATGGCATAGAAAATACCGTTCCTGTAGAGAACATTAGTCCAAAAATCTTGATAGATGCGTTGGTCAACTTGCGTTCTGATAGGAAAACAGAGGAGAATTTGTCCAAATTGAGCTCGGTGTTTCAAAACATCGAATCGGATAGCCCCGGCACGCAGGTGCTGTTGGATAATTTGGGGTAATACAAATAGTTTATTTTAATGGGGTAAGATAATGGATGAATCGTTGGATTTTACGGTAATGGATGATTCTGCTGCGGATGAAGACTGGCTGAAAGATGGAACCCACCAAAAGATTGCCGATAGACTTTTCGATTTGATAACGGAGCCGAATACCAAGGGGTTGACCATTGGTCTTGAAGGAAGCTGGGGATCTGGAAAATCAACCGTTGTGAATCTGCTAAAGAAGAAGTTAGATGAAAGAAATAGGCAAAATGAAGGTGAAAAGACCTTCGTTTTTTATATCGATTCATGGGCTCATGAAGGCGACTTTTTGCGAAGGGCGTTTCTTGAACGTTTTGCACGGCAGCTACAGAGTTCCTGTAGAAAAGATGGTTCTGAAGTAGAGAATAGAGTTATAGAAAGTTTTAAACCGCAAAATAAAGCAAAAGATGTGGCATTGTTAAAGTTGTTGTATGATTTATAGGATAAAGGGACAAATGCTGCCCTTTGTAAAATTTTTTTACAAGGCTTGCCAGTTTTTCAAATATTAGGTACATTAAAGCCCGACGCATCTCGCTGTACAAAGGCGAGGTGCGTTCTTGTTTTAATCGGCTTTTCAGTTTTGCAAGGACGCCTCTAATATCAACCGACCGCAATTTGTGGCTATAAGGAGGCTGTATGGCAAAAAGATCAATAAAAATTCTGGACAAGGATTATACTTGTTGGGTAAAAGAACTTTCTACCCGCTACCGCAAGAGCCAGATAAAGGCTGCTATCAAAGTTAACACAGAATTGCTGAAGTTCTATTGGGAACTGGGACGGGACGTCGTTTCTATGAAAGCCGAAAGCAGATGGGGAGGACATTTTATGAAAAATCTGAGCATTGATTTAAAGAAAATGAATCCGGACGCCACCTGTTTCTCGCCTACAAATTTACTGTATATGAAGAATTTTTACCTCATCTACCAATCTTTTGTTGAATTTACTCCCCAAGTTGGGGAGCAATTGTATCAAGTACCCTGGGGACACCACAAACTTCTAATAGACAAATTTAAGCAAGTCCCGCAAAAAGCCCTTTTTTTTGTCCAACAGACTGTAGAAAAAGGCTAGAGTCGTTCAACACTTCTAAATATGCTTTCGACCGACCTTTACGAACGCCAAGGAAAGGCGTTGACGAATTTTGAAAGGACGCTCCCTGCCGAAACAAGCGATTTGGCGCAGGAACTGACAAAGGACCCTTATGATTTTGCCTTTACGGGCATTACGGGACGTTATAACGAACGGCTGTTGAAGGATAGCCTACTGAACAATATTACTCGTTTCTTGGTTGAACTGGGTACCGGTTTTGCCTATGTTGGCAGGGAATACGGAATTATGGTTGGCGAAAGGGAACAGTTTATTGATTTGTAAGGAAAAGGACAGGGTTCAGGCGCAATATGCACTAGAATCTAGTACTCAGCCCATAGGTATTTCGGAATATGAATTGGAAAAGTTCTACCCGGAAAAGGTTGAAGGGACGATTCCGACTATTGAAGAAATTGAGCAGGGTCTTTCAAAATGACAACCACTGCCTGTCAGCTTTTTTTCTACATTTGGGCCGAATGGAACAAACAAAAGGAACGCTATGCCAGCTTTTGATCCGAATGCGAAAAAGATGCTGATTTCGGGAAACGAGGCCATCTCGCTTTCCATGCGCCACTGCAACGTGCAGTTTGCTGCGGGTTACCCGGGTACCCCCTCTACCGAAATCCTCGAGGACTATTCTGAACTCGGCGGGTATGCCCAGTGGGCCCCGAACGAGAAGGTCGCCGCCGAAGTGGCCCTGGGTGCAGCCTTTGGCCATGCCCGCAGCGTGGTCACCATGAAGATGGTGGGCCTCAACGTGGCAAGCGACGTGCTCTACACCGCGACCTACACTGGCGTGGATGGCGGCATGGTGTGGATTGTCGCCGACGACCCGGGCCAGGGCAGTTCCCAGAACGAGCAGGATACCCGCAACCACGCGAAGGCGTCCGTTTGCCCGATGTTCGAGCCCAGCAACTCGCAGGAAGCCTACGACTTCTTCCGCATAGCCATGCAGACGAGCGAAAAGTTCAAGATTCCGGTCATTCTCCGCATGACGACCCGCGTGGACCACTCCAAGTCCATCGTGGTGCCGAAGGAAGAGCTCCCGGCGATGGTGCCGAACTTTGAACGCAACATCGCCCAGCACGTGATGGTGCCCGGCTTCTCTAAGCCCGCGGGCCGCAAGCTCCGTGCCAAGATGGACGAGATGGAAGCCTGGAACGTGGCCGAAGGCCCGAACAAGGTGGAAATGCGCAGCGCCGACATGGGCATTATCACGAGCGGCATCAGCTACCACCACGTGCGTGAAGCTGCCCCGGAAGCGAGCATCCTCAAGCTCGGCATGACCTACCCGCTGCCGATGCAGCTCATCAAGGATTTTGCTGGTAAGTTCGAAGGCAAGCGCCTGCTCGTCATCGAAGAGAACGACCCGTGGCTCGCCGAGAACATCAAGGCCGCTGGCATCCAGTGCGAAAGCAAGTACGACCCGATTTTCCGCTTCGGCGAACTCGACGTGAACCGCGTGCGCCGCATTATCGCTGGCGACAGGAATCCGGACCCGGTTCCGGTCAAGGGCAAACCGCCTATGCTCTGCCCGGGCTGCCCGCACCGCAGCTCTTTCGCGGTTCTCAAGGAACTCGACTGCATCGTTTCCGGCGACATCGGCTGCTACACGCTGGCAGCCCTCCCGCCCATCAGCGCGATGGACTACATGATTGACATGGGTGCCGCTATCGGCATGGGCATTGGCCTCCGCAACGTGCTCCCGCGGGAACAGGCCAAGAAGGTCGTCTCCGTGATTGGCGACTCCACCTTCGTGCACAGCGGCATCACCGGCCTCGTGGAAGCGGGCTACAACCGCCCCGACACCGGCCATGTGGTCATCATTTTGGACAACAGCATCACCGCCATGACGGGCCAGCAGGAACACCCGGGTACGGGCCGCCATCTGGACCACAGCCCGGCCTACAAGCTGGACTATGGTGCCATCGCGAAGACTGCCGGTTTCGACAACGTCTACGAAGTGAACCAGGTCAAGGAACCCGAGGAATTCAAGCGCCTCGTCAAAGAAGCCCTCGAGAAGGACGAGCTCACGCTCATCGTGGCGAAGAGCCCCTGCATTCTTGCCCTCAAGAGCATCCTTGCCTGGGACAAGGCCAACAAGGAAAAGGCGGAAAAGGCTCTCGCCGAGTCCGAAGCCGCCGCAAAGAAAAACGGCAACTTTTAACGGAGATTAATTTGTATGAGCGTAGTTAACGTGAAATTTGCCGGCCTCGGTGGCACAGGCGTTATCAAGGCCAGCGACGTGATGGCAGAACTCGTGTTCGAACAGGGTTACGACGTGAAGAAGGCCGAAGTGCACGGCATGAGCCAGCGCGGCGGTTCCATCGCATCTGACGTCCGCTTTGCGAAGGGCGAAGAGGTGCAGTCCCCGATGATCCCGACGGGCGAGGCCGACTACCTGGTGGTATTCGACGAGACGCAGGTCGTGGTGAACGAGGCCTTCCTCAAGCAGGGCGGCGTGCTCCTCACTCCGGCCGACATCGATGTCTCGAAGCTCGAGAACGTGAAGGCCCTGAACGTCGCCATGCTCGGCAAGCTCAGCAAGCATTTCGACTTCACTGTGGAACAGTGGACGGTTGCCTTGAACAAGCTCTTCGCCGAAAAGTTCCATGAAGGCAACAAGAAGGCGTTCATGCTTGGCCGCGAAGGGTAATCGCTAACTGTCATCCTGGAGGGTTCGCAGAACCCGATAGGATCCAGTAAAAATCTTGTATTACGATGTCACCCCGGCCACGGTGCCGGGGTCATTTTTCTAGCTTGGATTCTATTATATCGTTTAAGACGGTTCCGTATGAAATTGTTGGGTAGTATTTTCAAAAAATTGGGAGGCGCTTGCGCCCCCTTTCAGAAACTTGTCCTGATATCCCTGGCGGTGTGGGTGGTCCACATCGTCTTGCGGGTCCTGTTACTGTTCCGCAGCAACCCCTACGGGTTCCCCTTTGTCTCTAAGCCGGACTGGTTCATCTTTCATGCGGTCTGTATCGACTTCATGTGGATTGTGAACGCCCTGGTGGTGTTTATCGTCTTGGGAGCGTTGGTCGCACTTCTCGTCTCCAAAATCAAACCGGACTCCAAACCTGCAGTTGGCCAAAAAGTTGCAAAAGTCACCGCTGTTCTTTATGCCGTTTTTCATAGCGCAATCTTGCTGCTCACCCTTCTGGACAACGAAACCCAGCGTTTTTTGGGCGGGCATTTGACCTTCGGGCTGGTGGACACCTACAAGGACACTTCGTCCATCATCGTGTTCTACGACTACGTGGCCAACGATTTGTCCGTGCCTTACCTGCAGTTCGTGGTGCTCCTGCTGATGTTGCCTGCGGCTTACGGCCTGTACCGCCTGTTCTGCAAGTGGTATTGCCCCCGCACCGTCGGCGCCGACAGTTCTTGCGAAAGCCGTTTCTATGTGAAAAAGTCCGTCATCGCCATGCTGGTGTTCTACGTCGCCTCTTATCTGTTCGTTTACTTTATCTGGACAGGCAACGCCCGCATGACAAAGCTCCGTCCGGTGGTATCGCTGATTTATCGGGACCTGTTCGAATCCAAGACGGCGCAGGGTCTTTCCGAAGCGGACCTTGCCACCTACCGCATGGCCTACCAGAACCTGTGGCAGAAGGTGGAAGGGGATTCCCTTTGGCAGTTTGTGGATAGCGATGCGGGTAATCACCTGCCCCTTTACCGCGTGCCGACCCAATCCCTGCTCCAGAGCGAAAAACTGGCGGCCCAGCGGGAAATGCGGCCCAACTTCATTCTGGTGTTGATGGAATCCCAGCGGGGCTTCAACACGGGTTACATGAACCCACAAATCCAGCCGTCGCCTACGCCCTTTATGGATTCTCTGGCGGCACATTCCCATGTGTGGATGCGCATGCATACCAGCGGCGTTCCCACTACCGGCGGCGTACTTTCTACCCATATCGGCATCCCGCACCATTCCCGCCTGGCACAGGCCACCGACCTTGCCCACGTGACGCTCCCCAGCTTTGTCTCCGTATTGACCGAGAACGGCTACAGCACCCATTACATGTCTGCCGCCGACCCCGCCTGGGACAATCTGGGCGTCTGGATGTCCAAGTGGTACACGCAACAGCATTACAACCGCGAGCGTGAAGACGACTCCACCTTCATGGACAACGCCATCGAATATGTGCGCGACACCCTCGCAAAACAGGGTAAGCCCTTCTTGGCCACCCTCATGACCCGCTCCAACCATTACCCCTTCAACTTTGCGGCGGGCATGACCGACGAAGAAAAGAACCGCCCCCTGCAGGAACGCATCAACGTGACCATGGGCTATGCCGACCGGCAGCTGGCCCGGTTCGTCCGCGCGGTAGAAAACGAGGAATGGTATAAGAATACCTATGTGATTGTCATGGCGGACCACGGATTCCCCCTGGGCGAAAACGGCGTTTCTACCATGAACGGCGGCGGATTTTCCAACGTGAGCTGGATTCCTTTCATGATTCACGGCGAAGGCTTGGACGCCACCCGCGATACCACCACGGCGGCCCAAATCGACATCGCCCCCACGGTTTTGGAACTGGCGGGCTTTGCCGTACCCAACATTTTCATGGGACATAACTTGTTGAGAGGTGGCGCGGTTCAGACCGACGCCGCTGACACGGTTCAATTGGGCCTTTCCCTGGGGGCCTACTCCGGCTACTCCGCCATCGGTCTTGACGGCTACCGCTTTGTGGCCAAGTACCCCTCCTTCGACGAAACCTACCTCTTTGCCGATGGCGACACCCGCCAAGAACATGAACTTCTTGTCGGCAGTTCCGCCCCTTCGGACGGTGTACAAAAAGAGGGCGCCTACCTGAAGGCCACCCTCGATACTCTGATCAAGATTTCGGACTACAGCCTGGAAAAGGGCCTGTAGTGTGATAATCGTCACGATTTGTTCCGGTTGCGGCAGAAAGTAAATAATTGTTTTCTGCGGAAACCGCATTTTTTTCATACAATCGTGGAATTATAGCGTATAAAAGATTATTTTATGGAAAAAAGTGGGCATTCTGCTGCCCTAGGGGATTTTATGTCTTTTTTCAACAAAAAAAATCGTTTTGCAATTTTGGTTGCTGGTTTTGCCATCTTGTTCGGATGCTCCGACAGCAGCTCCCCTTCGAATCCCTTGCCTGAGGGATCCGAGGATATATCTAGCGATTCGAACGATTCTCCCGTAAGTTCATCGGTTTACACTATTCCAGGAACCATTGTTGGCAATTCTTCGGCGTCGGGGGCGTTGCCTTTTGATGTTTCTACCTTGCCAGGGGTCTACACGGCTTCTGCGAATCTGAATTACAATGTCAGCGGCATCGCTGAATTTGGGCCTTTCCAAAAGGGGGCTACCGTAAGTGTTTATGGTTTGGATTCTTCGTCCATGAAAATTTCTCCGATGACGGTGAATTCAGCTGTGTCCAGCGACCAGGGCAATTTTTCTTCGCAGGGCACCATAACTTCTAACTACGCAAACATTGTTGTTTCTGGGTCGTACTTTAATTTGTTTACCCAGAATAAGGCAAACATTACGCTAAATGCTGTAATGAATATGCAGGGGCGGACATTGGCAAACGTCAATGTTTTGACACGTTTGGCTTATGACCGCATTGTTTACTTGGTGGCTAAGGATTCTGTACCTTTTGACAAGGCGAAGATTCAAGCGGAAAAGGAAGTTCAGGCCGCATTGGGTTTGGCTTATGATAAGACAGCTTTTGAAACTATCAATACAAGCACCCCTGATCAGGCTGGAGTGAATTTGATTATTGCAACCATTACGCTCACCTTGGAGGACAATCCTGCTGACGCTGCATCCAACATTGCGACCATTGCGTCAGACATCGCTGTGGACGGAACATGGGATGATGTGAATTTAAAGACAAAAATTGCAGATTCCCTGTATAAGCAGAATCTTTTTTCGATGGTGAACATTATGAAGAGTGCTACCGGAAATAGCGACATCAAGGTGAAGAATCTTAGTCCCATTAATTTTTGGGCTTACCAATACGGATTAGGAGAGTGTACCGTAGAAAATGATGGTGCCATCGCGACAAATACGAATACACTTAGCAGAAAGAACGGAACGACCTTCCTCTGCAAGGATTCCAGTTGGCAGGAGGTTTCTGCAGCCCTCCTTTATAGCAACGAAGTTGCCGCCGAATTAGGTGAGTGTAACTCCTCGACAAATGGAACTACTGGTAAGTACAAGGAGGACGATGTCATCTGCAAGCAGAACTACTGGCAGAAGATGTCTGATGAAGAAAAAATTAATGCCGAAGTGTCGCAAAAGGAGGGGGATTGTTCCGAATCAAACAACCTGGCGATAGTGAACATCGAATCAAGCTATTACCAATGCAATGCCTCTATGTGGAAAAAGTTAGACAAAGCCCCTGTAGATTATTCCAAGGGCCGCACCATGAACAAGAAACTAGGTCGGGGCATTAATTTTGGAAACTCCTGGGAGTCTGAAGGTTCAGATGATTGCGGTTGGAGTAACTGTATCCAGGACGGTTGGTTCAAGACGGCCAAGGATGCTGGGTTCAACTCCATAAGGTTGCCTGTCCGTTGGGAAAATGATGCGGCCTATGATGGCTCTCTCAACAGCTCAAGGCTGGCTGGTGTCAAGGCCGATATTGACCTGGCTCTTGCTCAGGGCCTTGTGGTTATTGTAAACGCCCACCATCACAATAAGTTAAATGATGCTGCTGCCAATTATTCTACCAATCCAGGTTCGTACAATACTGAAAAACAGAAATTCTTGAACATGTGGAAAAACATTGCCACGGCTATGAATTCCTACGATGATGATAAAGTTGTATTGGAAATCCTGAATGAACCGCATGGAATACAGATGGCCCAGGTGAATGATTTAATGACTTCGGCATACCAGGTGATACGCCAGAACGCTCCAGGCAAGACAATTATGTTCGAATCTGCTGGATATTCCAAGTTTGCGCAGATTCCTAGCTTGGATTTGCCTGCCGATGGAAACATCATAGTCTCTGGTCATTATTACGAACCCTACACCTTTACCCATCAAGGACATGGCTATGACTACAATGCCAATGCTTCGTTCAGTGAAACCACGATAGAGAATGATTTTAAGAGCTTCGCAGAATCTATTGCTACCGCCTTCCCGGATATCAATGGTGGCTGTGTACCCATCAATATGGGTGAGTTTGGCGTTGCATCAACCAATGGTGGTAGTGGAGTCTCAGAGACCAAGCGGGCCCAATGGACTGAAGCTGTTATCCAGCAGGCCGAAAAATACGGTTTCTCCTGGCACTACTGGGGTTTTGCGGGTGTTGGGGGATTTGAGGCTTACAACAAGGGCTTGAATTCTTGGTATTCAGAAATCAAGGCGGTCTTTGACAAGTATTTGAGTAACCCGTCAACGGTCAAGTAACGGCTGCCAAATAAAAGCTCACACAAAAAAGGCGCTTCCCTTGAAGCGCCTTTAAGTTGCGAAAAACTATTTACTGAAGAATGCTTCGGGGAAGCCCGGGAACCACTTATTATTGTTCCTGTCGTAGGCTTCGAAACCACCAACCTTTGTGAATCCCCAATAATGCCATGAAATATCGAAACTTTCGGCGGCTTGCACCGATTTTTTTGCCCATAGGGCTTTCTTGGCGTCAGAGGTTGGGGTCCCGTTGCGGTTGCAGCTGCTTTGGGTGCCCTTGCCGCCAGATACGCCGAATTCGCCCATGTTCATAGGGACACTTCCCCCGTTCACATCGGGGTATAGTTTTTGAGCCAATGCCACATAGTTTTTCAGGTCTCCCGCAGCGGTGTTGCTGTAGGCTGCGTCCCCAACACAGGCTTCGTCGCCATGCCCCTCGTGACTAAAATTGTACGGCTCGTAATAATGGCCGCTGTAAATGATGTTTCCATCTTCGGGAAGTTCTAAATCTACCAAATCGGCAAATTTTGCCGCATGGTACGCTTCGAACATAATAGTCTTTTTAGGAGCGTTCTTGCGGATGACTTCATAGGCACTGAGCATAATATCGTTCACGATATCTGCACCGGGAATGGTGGGCTCATTGAGAATTTCAAGCACTACCAGGGAATCCGGAAATTTGTTGAGTTCCTTGGAGACCTGATCCCACAGGGCCAAAAAGTGGGCTTTTTCGGCTTCAAAGAGGGCTACAGAATCCGCTTTTCCGCGGTATGCCCCACCCCCGAGATTATTGAGGGTTGTGTAGTGGTGAAAGTTCACCACCACGGCGAGCCCTTGGTCGATAGCCAGCTGGATGTCCTCTTTGACTCCCTTCAGACGGTCTGGGTTGACTGTGTGGGTTTCGTAGTCGGAATCTTCGTTCCACCGTACGGGCAAGCGCACAGAGTTAAAGCCGGCGTCTTTGATTGTTTTAAAATCTTCATCAAGGATAGGGTTGCTCCAGCCTCCGTCCAGTTTGCCCCAGCTTTGGGAATCCCAGGAATTGCCTAAATTGATACCTTTTCCCAGTCTTTGGTTCATGGCTCTACCGGCAGAGTAATCTATGGCGGCATGGGTCTTTTGGCTATCATTTTCTTTCTTTTCCGCCTTGGTGGGGGAGTTGTCGTCATCGAAGCATCCGGTCAAGGCTATTCCTAGGGAAAGGAAAAAGGGGAGCAATTTTTTCATAAAAACCTCAATTATAGCCAGAAAATAGAATAATTGGCTTTATTTTGCCCCGCATTCCTCAAAACAATGTGTTTACCCAAGAAAACACTTTATAAAGGGGCTAAAATTCCTTTTTTTTCGAAAAATTTTAAATATGAGTGTATATTTTAAATTAGGTATATCTTATTTAAAAAAAACAAGTTATATTATAGGCGATTTGATTTTTGGAGAAATTTGACCAATATGAATGGAAATTTTTGCCGAATGCTATACTGCAGCGTGCTTGTTTCGCTGCTGTGGACGTCGTTATCTTTCGCGAGCTATTACGGCTTCAGCGATTATCGCGATAGGGACCAATATCGTTTTACGGCGAAGGTGGCCAAGCCGTTCCGACCTGACAAGGAGGTCGTGACTGTGGTGATGCGCGAAGCTATCCCCCGCGGTGGTGGCTATACCTATCAGTATCCTCGTGAAAACCCTGAACCGGTACTCACGGACAAGTACGCTATGGAAGGGGCCCTTTCCATGGAGATTGAACTTATTGCCAGCGACTATTCCGGTGTGGCAATCTGCATTGCGGGTTCCGTTGACCTGACCCCGTACCTGGAAGAGGGCGTCCTGGAGTTCTGGATCAAGGGCGACAAGGGCGGCGAGAACGCCCTGTTTGTGCTTGTAGATGATGGCGTCAAGAGCGGTGGCGAATCCTTGCAGGTCAAGCTCCGTTCCAAAAGCTTGGGCGAAATCACGACAGAGTGGAAACATTTCAGCATACCCCTTAAGCTTTTTGGTATGACGGGCGTTTATTGGGATGCCAAGAACACCCGCGAAGTTATGCTGCCCTTCAGCTGGAGCAACTTCAAGGGATTCCGTCTCGAAGTCCGCAAAGATGAAAACGAGGCCTTTAAGGTCTGGATTGACGATATTGTAATCAAGAAACACGGTAAGCCCTATGAAGGCCCGGCCAACTATCCGTTCCGGAATGAGATTTAAGGGGTTTTTATGCGCAAATTACTATCTGTATTTACCCTAGTTCTTTTGGCAAGCTCTGCATGGGCTTTGCCTCCCCAGCTGCAGTTAGATTCCATCCACGCTTCCTTGGATACGCTTTCAGGGAACATGGAATCCACTTTGCTCGGCAAGGATGATCTTCCGCTGGCGGTGTCTGGCTATATGGCTTTCCGTTTGAAGAATTTCCACTATTCCGAACGGAGTCCCTGGGTCCAGAACGACGTCGCGCGTACGGCTGTTGATGCTATGCTGAACGTGAACATTGTGGCCATGCCCAACTCTTACATTACCTTGTTCACGAATCTGATGTTCCCCTTTGATTTGACGGGCCTTTACACCAACTCTTTGGGCAAGCAGCCCACAGGGGTCCCGACAAATGACGAGCGTGTCATGTTCGACCATTCCACAGACTTCTATTCTTCTACCATTAACGAAGAATTGAATGTTGGCGTGGATATTCGCGCTGGTGTGTTTGGAGCCTATTTGACCGCAGGTGGCGTTATTTGGGCCAACACCTCTCCCTTGGCTATGTGGGAACGCGAAACTAACCCCCGCTTCGCCTGGCAGTATGAATTGTTCGAAGACGAAAAGACGGTGAGTACCTACTATAAGGAAAAGTCCTTCAAGCCTGTGAAGGAAGGCGGTCGAGCCTTCTGGACCAACCGTTCCTTCGGTGGCGTATATGCCAATGTCTATCAGTTACCCTTCAATATGCATGCCCAGTTCTTGGTGTCTCAGCCCGCCGATATGGATGTGGGAAACCGCGATGGTCTTCGCATGTACGGCGGCCAGCCTGGCGAATTGGAAATGTCGGGTAGCTACGACTATCGTGGCAGTGTTTATGCCGCACGCTTGGCCAAGGATAAAATTGCCGACAACCTGACTGTGGGCTTGAACTACATGGGTGTGATGTTCGATGACGCCATCATTTATGAACCGGAATTCCGTAACCAGTGGATCAAGGAAGGTTACCCACCCACGATTCTGAATACTCACGTAGGAACGGTCGATGTCCGCGGAAATGTCACGCCTAAGCTGTATGTGATGGCGGATGTGGCTTTGAGCGTTACAGACTCATCGGTGTATTACCAGTCTGCAGAAGTGCTTGGCTATGATTCAACGAATGTCAGTTCGGGCTATTCCAGTGAAACCCATGAATCTTCTATGAATACCCCTCAGGTGGGCGTCTATGTGAAGGTCCAGAGCAAGTATATCGATGGTTGGCCCATGACCTTGGAAGGTATTTATCTGCCCAAGGAATTTTACTCTCCCTATTCTTTAAGTAACCCTTCTCGCTTTCCGGGGTGGCACAAGGATGAGGCCTATTTGAATGGTGGCTCTCTCCGTTATAGCCCCAATATGATGGGCTTGAACTTGAAAATCGAACCCACCTTTAATAGAGGGTATTTCGATGTGCAGTATGGTCAGCATAGACAGATTGAAGAAGGTCAAGATGTCATTTTGTTCAATTACCGCCTGAATGGCCGCAACATGTGGGAAAGCTCCAATTCCTGGACCAAACACAAGCCTCTCTTTATAGCAGACTCCGGTAATGCTTCTGGACCCCATTATGTGGCCCGTGCCGGTGCCAATCTTGAAACGGGGGGTGGCATTAAGCAGTATCGCCAAAATGGTGGCCTTTGGGGTGGAACCTGGGAACTTTGGGAATCCTTCGTGGCTTACGAAAATGCCTCGCAGGTTAACGAAGGTGAAGTCCCGACCCATGCCAAGTGGTCCAGCTTCTTCTCCTTTATGGGAGGCTATGACATTGGTCATTGGTTTGGTACTGACCGCACCATCATGATGACCGGCTACGCCGCACTCTCTGGTGTTTCGAGTACTTTTGCGCCTATTGCCTATAGCGAAGAACAAAAAGATATGTTGATGACCAGTTTCTATGGCCAGTTTGAACCGGCCGTGGCCGTGACGCCCACTTTCCATGTTGTGGGTATTCTAGGCCTGGAAACATTCCGCTCCGAAAAGGCCTATGTTTTGGAACAGTACGCGACAGCTGTGACGGACATGCCTGTGAATGTGTATTACTACAAGAAAGCTCCTATTAATTATTTAGAAACGGCTATGGGTCTTGGTTTCGACTGGGATTTGGCGGGACGTGTGGGCCTGCATGTCCGTTACAAGTACATGACCCATTCCGACGAGACCGCTCCTGAAAATGATTTCCACTTCCACTATATTTCCGCCGAAACAAAGGCCTGGTTCTAAGGGAGGGAATAAGAGATGAATATGAAGACAAGTGTATTTGTTCTCCTGATGGCTACGGCGATGGCCTCCGCTACAGCTGTGGCGGACAATCAAAAGACAATAGAAGCTAAGGCGGATTCAGCGCTGGCTAAGCGTGGTGTAGAAATTGGAGGAAGCATTCGTGCGGTGGCACAGCGTTCTAGTTTTGACACCGACCAGGATCCCTCTGGTATTAACAAGATGCCGGATGTGGAACGAAACGAGTTTGTCAGCGCCGACATCGACTTTAGGTTTCGCCCATACGAAAGTGTACGCGCCAATGTGATGATGCGCTTGGGTGGTGGCATGCAAGAATACTTTGCAGCTGCATCCAAAACTTTGGCGGTGGAATGGATTAATGTCGAGGGTAATCTAGGAAATTCCTTTTATTGGGTGGCTGGTGATTTCCGTCAGCAGTACTCTCCCTTGACCTTGTACTTGCCGGGTATTGATATTATGTACGAGCCTTTGATTTTCGCCCGCAAGCGCCATATGGCACAAAAGCAACAGTTGATTGAAGGTAATCAGCGTAATTTGCAGGGTGTAAACCTTCAGTTCCGCAAGGAATTGAGCCCTGCTTTAGGTGAGGTTCGAGCAGAGGCAATGCTTGCCCGTGTTAATCGTTCCGCGGTTCTGGATTTCTCCGGTGCTGAGGGCAACATCATGGCCAACGAGCAGTTACCTGGTGCTACCCTTGCCTCCAATATGGATAAGTGGTTGGTAGCCGGTAACTTGGAACTGTTCCCGCTTTCAAAGAACGTCTATGTGGCTGCGACGCCCATGTATATCTTCGATAACGAGGATACCTACGGCTATACCTATCGTCATCCAGAAAACATCATCAACGAGCCATATGAGCAGGAATCCATCAACCCCTTTGATGTTGATGCACAGCAGACCATGGTGGTGAGTGGACGTGTGGGTGCCGATGTGGCTGGAATCATGGGAAAGAAAAATCTGGTGGCCGACCTAGTGGCTGAATACGCCATGTCTAACGACAAGGTCTATACTCACACCTACACTGAAAATGGAACGGATGAGGATGGTGAAACTATCTATAAGGATAACGTGACCGATGAAAAACTGAACGGTTCTGCGATTCTTGCTACCATGAACCTTGGTTACAAGGCGGATAACTGGAATGCCGTGTTAAGCGTGAATGGAATTCGTAACGACAGTAACTGGTTCAACAACCTTGCCCAGTCTCCAAGTTTCTTTGCCCAGCGCATCTTGAATTCTGATAAAGATGGAAACGTGGTCAAGTACGGAGTCCACGCCCCCCTGTATTCCTCTTTCGACGCTCTGTACAATTTTGCTCCCAAGTTCTCTCCGATAGCTAGGTCCTTGGGTACAGACGATAATGGATTTAAGGGAGGTCAGACAAACAGCTACAACATTGCTCCCTACAATAAGAATTCTTGGGGAACTAATGTCTATACCCGCTCTCAGTTGGCCTTGTTGGAAACTTTGAATGATCCTGCATTGCAGATGGCCCTGCCTAATGGACTTGCCACATCGAACCGTTTGGGCGCCCAGGCAGTTGGCACGTTCGGATGGAAGGACTATGCGGAGGTTCAGGGCTTGTTCACAATGCTTCAGCAGGTGAATCCGATAATCGGTTTCGAGAAGGTTGCCTATACTGAATATGGTGGCGGCGCCAAGTTTGACGTATTCAAGTTGATTGGTTTTAGTAAGCCCTTGGAACTTTCTGGTTCCTACAAGCATTCCGAACGCAAGGCGGATTTGGATGCCGCAATAGTAGGTGCTGCTGGAACAGGGGAACTGAAAAGCGACTTTATCAACGCCGGCCTGTATGTGCAATTTCTGCCCCGTTTGGGATTTGCCGCTGGATTGCAGATGATTACCACCGAATATAACGATATTGGGGCCGACTACCGTTGGACTGTTGCTCCCTTAATGAAGGGCACACAGATGCAGTGGATGGTCGGATTTGACTATACTGTTGCCGAAAACGCGTGGCTTTCCATCAACTTCGGTATGGTCAATGTAGAAAACGAATACAATACGGCATCCCTTGTCGCTGCCGGTTCGGGAGGAGCGGTGAATCTGCCGGACTACTACACGGTTGCTGCTGATCCTACGGGTCGTTTCAAAAGTGAGTTCTCGCAAACGATTATGGAAGCTTCCATTAACGTGGAATTTTAATGGGGGGTAATCAAGATGAATTCTAATATGAAAAAGTTTGTAATTTTCCCTGCCATGGCTTTGTTCTTCTCGGCTGGTGTTGCTGCTGCCGAGGGGCAAGATTCTATAGTTGTCCAGCAGAAGTCCTTGATTGAAAAGCTAGACTCTCTTAACGACGCTGTACTTGGCTTGAGGATTAACGGAACGGCAAAAGCCGGAGTGAATGCTGTTAAGGCTCATTCCAAACAGTTTGCAAAGGAGTCTCCATCTCAGGAGACCCAGGCTTACACAGATGTGGACCTGCACCTTTCGGCGCACCCCACCTCTGAAACGCAGATAAACGTGAAGATGCGTTTGCACAAGGATTGGCAGAGCGCCTACGATGAGAACAACAACCCCATCATCGGGCACTGGTTCTCTTATGACGGTACTATCCTTAACAATCACCTGGACTTCAATTTGGGCTATATGCGTGTGGGTTACTCGCCGTTAACCTTGGCAACCCCGCAGCCCGAATTGCTACAGGAACCGGAAATCTTCGCCGAAAAGCGCGTCTATGCTCTTTCTCAGAGGAACCTGGATACCACAAGCCGCCGCTTGATGCAAGGTGTGAATGCCGAATACCATAGTGGTGAGCTAGGAATCATTGACGATATTATGTTGCAGGCCACTGGAGCAAGAATGCGTAATATCGGTAAAAAGACGGATCAGGTTTTCTTTGACTTTGATTTTACCGATCGCTATGTCTATGGTGGACGTGCGGGTATTGGCCTCATGGGCATTTACGTCGGAGGAAACTACGTAGATGCCTTTGACCGTCTCATGAGCCGTCGTTCCATGACAATTGCCAATACGGACACGGTGTATTATGAAGACAACAGGGTGTTTTCTGGTGAGGTTGGATTTACCTCTCAGAAGATTCTGCCCAACCTTCCCGTCAGTTTCGGCGTAAAGGGTGAAATGGCTAAGTCAAACTGGGAAGTAGAAAGAGACTACATGGTAGAGGAATCTATTTCCAATTATGTAATAAATAAGGCAACTGTGATTTACCCTGATGGCAGTAGGGACTCGATTGCTTATCTATCGAAAAGTGAAAAGGCTAACCCTTCTGTTAAAAACGAGTCCTATGCTAAACTTCATGGCGGTAGTTTCTATGTAGAGCCCTTTGTTAACGGAAACGTTGCGGGTCTCGAACTTGATTTGAAAGGGCAATATATTCAGGTGGATGATGATTTCTGGTCTGAAATGGCCTCTACCCCGACCTATAGGGGCGGAGCTGTAGTCTTAAATTCTAACGCATTCTATAGGAGCACTTCTGATAGCATGCTGATGGCCAGTTTTGGTTCCTCAAGCTTGGAGAATCTCTATTTGAGTGTCTATAACTCCAATACACTTAATGCTACGAATTTGATGACGTCTGGTAAAAAGAATGTTATTGGAAACAAGGGCGAAAGCTCGTACTTGTATTCTCGCCTTTACAATAACTACAAGAATGCTCATTTCTACCGTAATGGTTATTCTGCCGCTGTGCTGAAAAGACTGGAGATGGGTGAGCTGCTCTCCCTTTTGGACCCCACGGTGGATATGGCCCAGCCCTACGGCATGGCTACTCCGGACCGCAAGGGCTTTACCCTGGCTCTCGATTTGAAGTGGAACGATGCCGTTTCTCTTAACGGTCGTTTCAAGCAGTTTGAGCAAGAAAAGTCCGTTGAGAAAACCAACACCTACACCGAAATGGCCGGTGGCTTGGGTGTAGATTTTGGAGTGTTGTTCAATTTGGATCGGCATCTGATTCTGCAGGGGTCTTATGCCTATAGTGAAGAAGATGAATTCCTAAAACGAAATGCGGGTAGAGTTATGGCTGGAGCTACATTGGAAGTGTGGGGACCCTTCGCCCTGCTTGCGGGTTATCAGGCTTATGAACGTCATTTTGGGAACGGGGTCGCTCTGGCAGAAAACCTAGAGATTAAGAAATCAACGGAATCGCTCCTTTTGGGTGGTCTTCGCATGAAAATCGCACCCCTTTCTTATGTTTCCCTGCAGTATGGTGTTCTCAATAACGAACTGGGATATCGCTGGACAGACGAAAGCGGAAAGACCAGTAGCAAGAAAATGTCTATCGAAAAAAACGTGATTGTGGCTGATGTCACGGTGAATTTCTAAGAGGTATAAAGATGAAACATATTCGCTTATATCTAATTACTTTGGCAGCAGTGCTCATGACGGCATGCTCGTCGATGGAAGCTGACGACGATGAACTTTATGCGGAAAATTTCCCGGAGGATTTTGTTGATTCCGTCTATATGGAACTGCATCCTGAATTGGTCTCTCTGCAAATAAAACAGTTTGTGCGAAACCACAATGATTCATTGAAAACGAACATGGATGTAGATCGTTATCAGAAAATGTATGATAAGGACACTGCGGCATTTTCTCAGGACACATCTGTACAACACGAAATCTTTGTTACACCGTTCTATGTGGGATTCCCGGAGGAAGATTGGGTGGATGTTTGGACTCCGATAACCACGTATGATGTTTCTTGTACCGTGAATAAAACCTATAGGGAAGTATATCTTGTCATAGGAGGTGATACGACCAAAACAAAGGTTTATGTTGATAGCGTCAAGTACGATGAAAAGGGAAATTTTGCTTCTGTCTATGGCAAGACCGATCCCAAGGCAGCGTCTGCGGAATACGTGATAGGTGATACAATCTCCTATTACAATAAGGGTGCAGTTTACGATTCTACGGAGGTGTGCGATTCTGTAGAGGTCGTTCAAGACGGTCAACTGTCAGCAGTACAAAAGTCTCTGGTGGTCAGCTTCAATATGTATGATAAGGATGACGATCTCGCCGCACTCAAGAAGGTGCCTATAGATGTCAAGGCCGTGGCTTATCAGTATTTGGTTTATGGTAAACTTCATGGTTGGACTTATCGTCACTGTGTCGCTGCTGAAAAGAAAAATCCGGTCAGGCCTATTATGGATGTTTCTGAAACAACAGATAAACTTTATTGCGATGACAACGGCGTAGCCCGTGAAATTAAGTGAGGTGAGGGATATTATGAATGTGAAAAAAATTGTTCTTCCCTTGATTCTTGGCTGTGCTTTGGGTGCGTCTGCTGCCGATAAGGTGGTGGGCTACTACCCATACTGGAGCCAGTATTCTCAATTCTATCCTAAGGATATCCGCTACAATACGGTGACCAATATTCACTATGCGGCCGTTGTTCCGAGTGAAGATGGTGCCTTGGCCTTTGCCGACGAGAATGATGCTGAAAATTTCAAGACTTTGGTGCAGATGGCCAAGGATAATGGAGTCAAGCTGGTTGTTTCTGTTGGTGGTATGGAGGCAGAAGGTAGCCTCAAGGCTATTGCCACTTCTGACGACGCCTTGAAGGCCTTTGTTTCCAATGTGAAAAACTGGCTTGCCGAAAAGGGTGGTGACGGTGTAGAATTGGATTGGCAGAATCTGACCGAAGAGGATGCAGGTGATTTTGCAAAGCTGGTCGATGCGTTAAAAGAAGGTCTCGATGGTAAGATTCTTGCCGCTACGGTTTATCCGGGTGTAGGCATGGGAGCTTACAAGGCCGAAGCCCTGAACAAGCTTTCTTATGTGGACGTATTCATGGCGGACCAAATGACCGAGGAATCGGAAAAGTTGGTCCCTAATCAGAGTGCCAATTCCGTCAAGGAGGCTTTGGATGCCGTGGCTGGGGCTGGAGTGAACAAGGATTTGCTGGTACCCGTCATTTACATGTATGGCAAGTCCTTTACTGGGGCCAAGGGTCTGGGAACCGCCCACCAGGGTACTGGAAGCGGTAACGAAGGTTACCTATCTTATGCCGAATTGATGGGCAAGTTCGATACCCCGGACTACAAGGTTACCTTTGATGAAGCCTCCAAGTCCGAAGTGGCAGTCAGCGAGTCCGAATCCATTGTCTTTATGGGAATTCCTTCTGTAAAGGCTGTGGCGGAGCAGGTCAAGAACGAAGGTATGGCTGGCGTTGCGGTTTATGACCTTTCTCAAGACCATCACGAGCCGATTGTCTCGCTTCTAGTGACCATCGGGTTGCAGATCCGCCCCGAGGTCAGCTACAAGCCCGTCAAAAAGAAATAAGGTCCCAACACCGTCTGGAATCTAGAACAATATAAAAGCCCTAGCACTGCTAGGGCTTTTGCTTGTTACAGCGTTCGTTACTTGTTCACCCATCGGAGGGTGAGTTTTTCTGAACCCTGACGAATTCTCACGACATAGTTGCCTTGCGGGAGCCCGCTCAGTCCAACATTTGGTGTCTTTGCGGCGTCAATGGTCAGCTGCTGGAATACCCTATTCCCCAGCATGTCGTAAATATCGACAGAGATGACGGCAGGCTTGCTGCTTGTGATATGGAGTACCTTACCTGAAACGCCAGCCTTTAGACTTTGCAGATATGCTGTGGTTGTTGTAAATGCTTGGGGCGGTGTTATGGGATTTGCAGACGATGAAGAAGATATGTCGCTTGAATTCTTGGTTGTGTCAACAGTACTGGTGTCGCCGATGGTGAATACCACGGTTCTTTCGTATGGAGCTAAAACGTCTGTTTCTGGCATCTTGGCTGTGACTTTTACAATGGCCTTCTGATTCCCCGCTACAGCGTCAATTCCCACTCTTTGCAGGTAGGGAGAATAATCTTCATTATCGAACAACCAGGAGATGGGGGTGCCAAAGATGGATGTATCGGGCAGGACCTCTTTTTTTGTTTCTCCTAAGGCGAATTTTTCGTTTCCAAAGCCGGGAATTCTATTAGGAGCCTTTGTGTAGTGTACCACGATAGTATCGTGGAGTTCCCTGTAGCCACTTACTGCAGGGGCAGAAGCGGCAATTTTTGCATCACCAAAGCTGTTGAATTCATACATCCATATTGAAGGCATGGAACTTTGAGCTCCAGAGCAGGAATATGATTTACATTTGACCTTTTTGACATTCACGATGCTTGGGTCTAGGGATTCTAACGTAAAGGTACTTCCCTGCTCTGTCTCGCTAGATGGGGGGTAGGTCCATTCCTTCTTGCCGTCTTCATCGTAATCCAGAGAACGGTCTGAGCCCCTATCTGTTGTGCAATTTCCCAAGTAATCACAGGAAACACCCATAAACCCATTAATGGTTTGGTTGGGAATGGGTTTTACATACACTACAGTCTGGGAGCCGTTCTTGTCGGTTAGAAAAGTAAAGCCGTGGTTCTTAATTATCAAGTCGGTTCCCGATACGGTTGCTACTGATTCGTCGCTGGAACTATAGTCACAATCTGGTAGGAGTTTTCCCGAAACGGTGCCATCTGTTTCTTTGGCGGTTATGTGGCTAATGACACAATTGCCGTCCCGTTTGCCTTTGGTGAGGGAGTCTGCCCATGAGCGGGCGTGGTTGACAAGGTATTTTTTTACGATTTCTCCAGAGGTTGTCAATTTTGCATCGCTTAGAGCCTGCTCCGTTATTAGCGGAATCTCCCCTGTAAAGAATGCGGATTGTTCACTTTTGCCGTCGGTATGACTTGTATATTGTCTAAAGCTCCAGTTGCAGTTAGGAATCTGTTTTTGGTCCATGTAGGTAGTCCACTCGTTGGTGGCGTTTTGGTCAGGAGCTCCGTCGCCGTTGGCTCTGGTGGTACCCCATTCGCTGATGAATACGGGGTAACCGCTATTCAATGCCGATTCAATTTTCCCGCTGTAGTTTCCCTTGCTATGGGTAGCGGCATAGAAATGGAGCACGTAGGCCACGTTGCTTGCGGAAACAGGATCCTTTGCTCCTTCTTGCGGGTTTTGCGACCAGCTACTGGTGCCCACAATAATTAGGTTGTCGGTGTATTGTCGTATGGCAGAGGAGATGGTGTTGGCGTAAGGTTTGATATCTCTCGACCAGCTGGCAGAAACGGGTTCATTGTATATTTCGTAGATAATATTGGGAACATCCTTGTATTTTTCGGCAACGGTCTTGAAAAAAGTCAATGCGTCTGAAGTTTCTTGGTGGGCACGGTGGCTGTGCCAGTCAACAATGATGTAGATGTCGTTCTCTATGGCAACGGAGACCATCTTGTCTAGGAGGTACAGGAAACCTTCTGGGTTACCCATGTAGGAATTTTGGGTTACCAGTGGTTCGGAAGCAGAGCCCTGGCTGTTGTAGTATTGGATGCCCATGGCAAATCGGAAAACATCTATATGCAGGTTGTCTGTCGCCCAGTTAATGACGGTGTTTCTGTAGTAGGGGTTTCCCGTAGCGTCCGACCAAAACAAGCTGATACCTCGAAGCATGGCTTGCTGGTTGTTTTTGGCGCCGACAATTTTGTTTCCTTGAGTGTGTAGGGCTCCATAATAGGAGACGGGCCCTAATTTTTTTGGAGTGTCGTCCAGTGCATTGGCCGAAATAGACATTACTGCAAGCGACATTGTAAATAAAAAGTTACGAAACAACTTCATGGTAGCGGACCTTCCTTAATTGCCCTAAAAAATATATAAATGATTCAGTTGTGGACATTGGGGGACGTAATAAAAAAGTTTCGTTCCGTAAACAGGTGACGAAAACGACGGGATTTCTATGTAAAAAATTTTTTTTTTGGCACTGCGTCCTTTTTTTAAAAAAATAAGGTATATTTAACGGCAAACCAGCCCGCTTTGGGCACAAACAAAAAAAAGAGAGAGAATTATGAAAAAAACAATCCTAGCAGCCTCTGCTTTGCTCAGTGCATCTGCTTTTGGCTTTGTCACCTGGAATGGTGGCGATGGCCTTGAACAGGTGAAGACTGAACTCGGTAACGATACCAAGACCTTCGGTTACTGGTTCAGCTACGATGACAACAAGGACGGAGGTAAGTCCAATGTGACCTGGCCTGTTGATAAGGGTAACGAATATGACAAAAACAGTTTGCAGCCCATCATCGCTGAATGCTCCGGTGTTTGCGGTACGGCAAACCTCGACAAGGGAACACTTACTTACAACCCCTTTGTCGGTATCGGCTTTAACGTCGTTGGCGAAACCAGTGCCTCTGACCCCACTCCTGCTGCTGGCGTTGCTACTGCATGGGGCGGCATTTGCATCGCTTACTCCTCGACAGTGCCTGCCATGCTTGAATTGGGCCAGGGCGATGCGGGTGACCAAAAGTTGAAGAACGGTCCTCCGTATTATGACCTGAAGAAGGGCGATAACGTCGTTGAGGATATTCCGTGGAGCAAATTTGCTATGCCTGACTGGGCTATTGAACAGTCTGGAGTGACTTTGACTGGAGAACAGGCTGCAGCCGCGCTTGTTGCCGTGAAGTTTAAGATTCAGGCCGAACCTGGTCAGTACACCTTCAACATTCAGTCTATCGGCCCTTATCAAGGTGGCTGCGCGGCTAGCGGTGGTACGATGCCGACCCCCAGCAATGGCGGTAGCAGTGGTGGCCAAGGTGGCAACACCGCAATCGGCGATGTCTCCATGTCCAGCGCCAAGGCTATCCTTTCCGGTCGCACCCTCTCCTTCTCTGGCATTTCCAATGCCAAGGTGGAAATCCTGAACCTTCAGGGTCAGATTGTGATGAAGGGCTCTGCTGCTTCTTCCATGAACCTGATGGGTCTGGATGCCGGTGTCTATATGGTTCGCATTGCTGGCAAGGCTGTGAACATGAGCCAGAAGATTCTGGTGAAGTAATCACAGGACGCACTTTGTTCTTTCGAGGGGGAGTCAAAAGCTCCCTCTCTTTTTTTTATTACATTCTTTATTTTAGGATTGTATTTATATATATTTAACGCAATAACCCAAAAGAGGATTCTTATGACTTTAAAAAAGCTTTTGTGGCCGGCATTCTGTGGCATGATGGCAATGACAGTGGCTTGTTCTTCTGACAGTACCGCGGCAAATCCCACTAGTGAGGGCGAGGGAGGAGGAGGCTCTTCTACGCCGTCTTCGGTTGCTCTGTCTCCCAATGCCAATATGCAGGTGGTTGCGGATAAGTATGCATCCTGGCTGAATGGGCACTTTGTCTCTATGAAGGATGAGGCTGCCTATTACACCGAATGGGCTCCAGATTTTTCGACGGTTTTCGGTGGTTACGACCCTGTGGGTCGTGTGATTTGGTCTGCTCAGGCGGACAAGGCTTCTTGCAAGGTAGAGGAAACCACAGTGAGATCGATGAAGTTCCGTGGCTGTACTGTTTCTGAAGGTACCGGTTATGGAATGTTGATTGCTTATTTCCAGGGAGACGAACAGGTTTTCAAGAGCCTGTGGAATTATTCTCGAGGCTTTAGAAGCTATTTCGGGGTTGACCTCACGCCTTGGATTACCTCTAGTTTCCGTCTGAAGTCGGTTGACAATTCTAGTGCTACCGATGCAGACTTGGATATTGCCACGTCGTTGATTCTCATGCATTACAAGACGGGTGCGCAGGAATACCTGGATGATGCCTTAAAGATTGCCAACGCAATTTGGAATACGGAAATAGAGCAATCCAGCCTGCTGATTCTTTCAGGAAATACTTCCATGTGGCAGAGTAATCCGACCTTCAACTTGAGCTACTTCTCTCCGGTGGCAATTCGCTTGTTTGCTAAGGTGGACCCGAACCATAATTGGAATGGTGTTCTGGATGCCATGTACACATACATGAAAAATGTTCAGGATGCGGGAACTGGTGTCTTCCCGGATTGGAGCGACGCTTCTGGTGTTGCAAAGAATCCTCCCAATAGTTCGGCAACCAATAGCTATTGGTTGTTTGATAAGGAATCTGTCCGTATCCCCTGGCGTATTGCTTGGGATTACTACTGGTTCCAAGATGAACGTGCCAAGGCTATCTTGGATAAGTTGAACAGCTTCATTACGACAAAGTCCGGAGGAGATCCGAGCAATGTGGCTGCACTTAGTACGAGCTACTCATGGAATACATCTGTGGGCGCCGATGGTGAAGCTAGGAACCTTATCCCGAGTCAGTGGCTGGCTGCGTGGTGCGCTACGGGTATATCGGGCAATGCGGATTGGTTGTCCAAGTGCACGGACGCGGTTAATGGCACTAGCTTGTCGAATTCTTCGTCTAGCTACTTTACGGATATCTTGTTGATGATGTATAGTCAACTGTTGAATGGCGCATACGTGCGTCCGTTCTAAAAGAGGCTGAACTTGTTAAAAAATCCCCTGCCAGAGCAGGGGACTTTTTGTATGGAAATATATTGGAGTTGGGCTTAAGTATGCGAAGCAATAAATTTGTTTTGAAACTCCGCATCTTCGTAAAACCAGTGATTTTCTATCGAAATTTTTTCTTGCCACTGGATGGCATTCATAAATGATTCGGGCTTACACAGGTTCCTGAATTTTTCGTCAAGGACATCGACTGAGTCCGTGTTTTTGATGAGCTGTTCCGTTGGGGCGTAGCTGTAGGGACTTTTATCAAAATCGCTACCGATAAATACGGCCCCTAGTGCTGCGGCTTCTTTTAACTTCAGGTCGCTTTTTGCCCTGTTAAAATTATTTTCGGCTAGGGGTGCGATATAGAAATCGGGGCGGATATTTGCAGCCGTAGAAGGGAATAGCATTATGTTTGTGTAAGGAATGCGTGTATATGAGTTTTCAAGACCCTTTAAGAAGGGTGGTTCACCAAAGCAGTAAAAATCAATTGTCCCATTTTCGATAGCCTTGCGGAGCCAAGGAATCCAAGGGCCTTCGAAATCTCCTACGTCTGTGTCCGTATAGTGGCCTAGATTGCCTGCGTACATTACCTTTGGTTTCCCTGTGATGGGCGTGGTTCTGTTATTATGACCAAATAGGGAACGGGAAACCCCGTTGGGCATTACGATGGAGTCAATTCCAAAATCATTCTTGATACGGTCGGCAAGATACTGGGTGGCACAGACAATAGTGTCAAATATCGGCAATACGCGATCAAGGCGCGTCATGATTATATTGTCGTAATTGTTGATGCCCTTGGCATAGGACTGTATAATAGGCGACAAATCCCAAATTAAATCGTCGATGTCAGTAATGAGCTTGAATCCGCATTCTTTTTTGAGCGCCGCGTAGGCAAGAGCAGTTTCCATGCGCCCTGAAGCGGTAGGCCTCTGGATGATAATGGAGCGCGTCTGCTTCAGTACATTCTTGTTTGTGCAGGTGATATGGGTGATAGATGGCACTATTTGGTGGGCGTTAGTTCCCATGAATTGCATAAAGGGCAAAATGCAACGAACCCAATCGGATTGGGCCATATCGCTGGGGTGAATAATTATGTGTGGCCTATTCATTTTTTTTCTTTTGTAAGAATGTTATAGAATTCTAGAAACTGCGCAGGCGAAAGTTCTTCGGCGCGCACCGTGGTGGGGTAGTCCAGAAGCTCGATGGCCTCCTGGATTTTCTTTTTGTCGTAAGCTCGGCCAAAAGAATTGGCAAGGGTCTTGCGCTTTTGGGTGAAAGCGGCCCGCACAAAGTCGAAGAATCCATCGGGGGCCTGCAGGGCGTCTGCTCGGGGGGTAAGTAGCATGGTAGCACTATCCACATTGGGGCGGGGCGTAAAGTGTTCGGGTCCAATCTTTCGCAGGATTTGCGTTTCGGCGTAGGCGGACACCAGAACGGAGAGGCTTCCGTAATTGCTGCTGCAGGGGGCGGCACAGATGCGTTCGGCTACCTCCAGCTGGACCATGCCCATGAATCCTTTGGTCAGGTGCAGCTTGGGCATGAGCCCTGCGATGATGGCGGTAGAAACGTTGTAGGGGAGGTTCCCCGTGACCCAGGGCTTTTCGTGGGCGTCCAGAAAGGCCTGCAGGTCAAACTTCAAGAAGTCTATGTTCTGGATGTGGAAGTTTTCGCGGCCCTGGAATTTTTGTTCCAAAAATTCAACGCACTGCTCGTCGATTTCGACGGCAGTGAGTTGCACGGCTCGGTCCAGCAGGTGCTCTGTGAGGGCGCCGTGCCCAGGGCCGATTTCCAGCACGCAGTCGCCTGCATTGGCCGGCAGGTCCCCTGCAATCAGCTTTGCGGTAGGGACGTCCAGAAAGTTCTGGCCAAATTTGCGACGTCGTGCTCTGTCCATGGGAGGAAAGATAGGAAAAAGGGGGGAGGAACGTCATCCTCGCGCAGGCGGGGATCCGCTTGAGGAAATGGGTTGTAGATATTAGGGGTTGCTGGGTGCAAGAGGAATTCGGAGCTCGAAATCCATATATGCTTGACGGTTTGTATGCATATAACTATATTTATGCATAAATAAAATCGGCGCGGTTTAGCCATAAGTCGCCATGATGGTCGCAAAATCTGTGCCTGGAATGGTTGCAAAACCCGTGCCAAAAAGGAACGATTATGGAATACAAAATTAAGGATATCAACCTTGCAGTGGAAGGCCGCAAGGAACTCGACCTCGCCGAAACCGAAATGCCGGGCCTCATGGCGCTGCGCAAGGAATACGCAGGCAAGAAGCCGCTCGCGGGTGCGCGAATCATGGGCAGCCTCCACATGACGGTACAGACCGCCATCTTGATCGAAACGCTGGTAGACCTCGGTGCCGACGTGCGCTGGGTCAGCTGCAACATCTTCAGCACGCAGGACAACGCTGCCGCCGCTGTGGTGGTAGGCAAGAAGGGCACTGTGGAAAATCCGCAGGGCGTGCCCGTGTTCGCCTGGAAGGGTGAATCCTTAGAAGACTACTGGGAAAACACCGCCCGCGCCCTCGTGTGGCCCGACGGCAAGACCGCCGACCTCATCGTTGATGACGGCGGCGACGCTACCATGCTGGTGACCTGCGGTGCCGAATTCGAAGACGCCGGTAAGGTACCCGAATTCAACCCCGAGAAGGACAGCGAAGAATGGGGCGTGTTCCTCGCCACCTGCAAGAAGATTTTCGAGAAGGACCCGAAGCAGTGGACCCGCGCTCGCGAAGCTCTCCGCGGCGTTTCCGAAGAAACCACTACCGGCGTGCATCGCCTTTACCAGATGGCCCAGGCCGGCCGCCTCAAGTTCCCGGCAATCAACGTGAACGATTCCGTGACCAAGTCCAAATTTGACAACCTCTACGGCTGCCGCCATTCCCTCATCGACGGCATCAACCGCGCCACCGACGTGATGATGGCCGGCAAGATTGCTGTGGTTTGCGGCTACGGCGACGTGGGTAAGGGCTGTGCACAGTCCCTCCGCGGTCAGGGCGCCCGCGTGATCATCACCGAAATCGACCCGATTTGCGCACTCCAGGCCGTGATGGAAGGCTACGAAGTCAAGACCCTCGACGAAGTCGTGAGCATGGCCGACATCTTCGTGACCACCACCGGCAACACCGGCATCATCTCCGCCGCTCAGATGAGCAAGATGAAGCACCGCGCCATCGTGGGCAACATCGGCCACTTCGACAACGAAATCGACATGGCCGGATTGAAGAAGATTCCGGGCATCGTCCGCAACGAAATCAAGCCGCAGTACGACGAATGGATTTTCCCCGACGGTCACAGCATCCTCGTGCTCGCCGAAGGCCGCCTGCTGAACCTCGGCTGCGCTACCGGTCACCCGAGCTTCGTGATGAGTGCTAGCTTCACGAACCAGACCATCGCACAGATTGACCTCTGGCTCAACGCCCAAGGGAAGGCTACCGTCGCCGGCATCAAGTACGAAAGCGGCGTCGTCTATACGCTCCCGAAGATCCTCGACGAAAAGGTCGCACGCCTCCACCTGGAAAAACTCGGCGTCCACCTGACGACCCTCACCAAGGCCCAGGCCGACTACATCGGCGTTGCGATCGAAGGCCCGTACAAGGCGGATCACTATAGGTACTAGTGAGGTCGCGCTTTGCGCTTTGGGGTCGCTGCGCTCTGAGGCGTGAGCACGGCACTTCGTGCCTTTGAGCAGTCATCCTGGAGGGAGCCGTAAGGCGACCGATAGGATCCACGGCAATAAGCGTCGCACCTCATTTGTCATCCCCACTATACGATACTTGGCAACTAGAATTGCGATGCAATTCGTTGCCATAGTAGAGTTATCCTCTTTGGGGAGAAGGCGGGGATCTTTTGTTTTAGAACGTGTTTTTTGTATTTTGTACTGAACGCCTAAGTTTCAAGGACGGTTCTTTATGCTGATGGAAAAGATTGCATCCCCTGCTGATGTGAAGAAGATGGACACGGAAAGCCTCAAGGCGCTCGCGGCAGAAATCCGCACGGCATTTTTGAACAAGATTTCAAAATGCGGTGGTCATTTGGCTCCGAACCTCGGTTTCGTGGAGCCGACCATCGCACTGCACTATGTATTTGAATCGCCCAAGGATAAGATTGTCTACGACGTCAGCCACCAGAGTTACACTCACAAGATTTTGACAGGCCGCGCCGAAGCGTTCCTGAATCCGGACAAGTACTGGAGCGTCACGGGTTACACCGAACCCTGCGAAAGTGAACACGACCAGTTCATGATTGGCCACACCTCGACCTCCGTGAGCCTTGCGCTCGGGCTAGCGACCGCCCGCGATATCAAGGGCGAAAAGGGCAACGTGATTGCTGTCATCGGTGACGGTTCCTTGAGCGGAGGCGAGGCATTCGAAGGCCTCGACAATGCGGGCGAATATGCGACGAACTTTATCGTGGTGGTAAACGACAACGAGATGTCCATCGCCGAAAACCATGGCGGCCTTTACGTGAGCCTCGCAGAACTCCGCGCCACGCAGGGCAAGAGCGAAAACAATTACTTCAAGAGCCTCGGCTTTGACTACCTGTATGTAGAACAAGGTAACGACATCGAATCGCTCATCGCCGCATTCCAGCAGGTGAAAGATTCCACTAAACCCGTGGTCGTGCACATCCACACGCTCAAGGGCAAGGGCTACAGCTTCGCCGAAAACGCGAAGGAAGGCTTCCACTGGGCGGCACCTTTTGACATTCCGACCGGAGTCGTGAACTGGGGCAACGGTGAATCGTACGGCGCAATCCTCGGCGACTACCTGATGAAGAAAATCAAGGCAGACCCGAAGGTGGTCGTAATCCATTCCGCAGTACCTGCGGGCATCGGGTTCTTTGCCGACCGCCGTAAAGAAGCGGGCAAGCAGTTTATTGACGTGGGCATCGCCGAAGAACATGCAGTGGCGCTTGCGTCGGGTCTTGCGAAGGGCGGCGCAAAGCCCGTGTACAGCACTCACAGCACGTTCATCCAGCGCACCTACGACCAGCTTTCGCAGGACCTTTGCGCAAACAACAATCCGGCCACACTGCTCATTACCATGTCCGGCGCCGACGGCATGAACGACACCACGCACCTCTGCATTTTCGACATCCCGATGATGAGCAACATCCCGAACCTGGTGTACCTTTGCCCCACCTGCGTCGAAGAGGCCATCGCCATGATGGATTACGCGATTGACCAGACAGAACACCCGATGGCGATCCGTATTCCGAACGGGGTCGCGCACCGCAGCGTGAAATTCGACACCGACTACTCCAAGCTCAACGCATTCAAGATCGACAAGCGCGGAAGCAAGGTGGCGTTGATTGGTCTCGGCAGTTACTACGCCCTCGCTGAAAGTGCCGCGGCGGAACTCGCAAAATCAGGAATCGACGCGACGATCATCAACCCGCGATTTGCCACCGGCATCGACGAGGCTACGCTTACGGGATTGTGCGCCGACCACCAGGTTGTCGTGACGCTGGAAAACGGCGTGGTCGATGGCGGCTTCGGCGAAAAGATTGCCCGCTTCTACGGCAACACAAGCATGCGCGTGCTCGTGAAGGGCCTCAAGAAAGAATTCTACGACAAGGTCCCTTACGGCGAACTCATGGAAAAGAACCGCCTCACGCCCAAGCAGATTGTTGAAGATATTTTAAATAGACCCTAAATTAGGTTTTAAAACTACAATTTCTGAATTAAAAACCCATTATAGGGCTGTTTTATAGACGGAAATTTAGTATATTTAAGATAGATATCCAGGAGGTCAACATGTACAGGGCAACACCGCTTACAGAACAAACCGCTCTCAAGGAGCTTGGTGAACGCGTTCGTGCGCACCGCATTGCCTTGGACCTTTCGCGCGAAGCCCTCGCCGAAAAGGCGGGCGTCGGCAAGAATACATTAGTGCGACTCGAAATGGGCCAGAGCGTAAGCCTCTCGCACCTTGTCAAGGTACTGTTGCAATTTGGATTTGCAGAATCGCTTGTCAACACTGTTCCCGATTACAGCCGTAGCCCCATGATGCTCCTCCGCGAATCGCAAAAGCTGCCCCAGCGCAAACGCGCCGGTCGCAAGAAGAAGGCTGCCGCCAATGCCCCCTGGGTATGGGGAGAGGACAAATGACCTCCGTCGAGGTTAAGCTCTGGGGAACGACTGTCGGGGCGCTCTACCAAAAAGAGGGCGACGAATTCGCTTCGTTCGAATACGCTCCGGACTTCGTCCGCAGTGGCATAGAACCCGCGCCAGTCGCCATGCCCGTACGCAGCGGTACCATCTACCGATTTCAGGACCTTTCTCCCGCCACCTTCCATAGGCTGCCGGGGCTTTTCGCCGATTCCGTTCCCGACAAGTTTGGCAACAAGATTATCGACCAGTGGCTTGTTCAGAACGGCAGGGACCCTAAAAGCTTTACCGCGCTCGAACGGCTCTGCTACACCGGCTCGCGCGGCATGGGCGCACTCGAGTTTTACCCCGTCGTCGGTCCCGACCCCGTCAAGAGCGAACCGCTCGAAATCGAAAGACTTCGCACCCTTGCGGCAAACATCTTGGACCAACGCAAAAAAGTAAAGGTCAGGCTCCGCGAGAAAGACGCGTTCGAACAGATTGTCCGTGTCGGGACATCTGCCGGAGGCGCCCGCGCAAAGGTTCTCATCGCTTATGACGATTCTACAGGAATCGTGCTCTCGGGGCAAGTCCGCGCCCCCGAAGGCTTTGGTTACTGGCTCCTGAAATTCGACGACATCGAGAACAACCGCGACAAGGAAAACGCTGACCCGGCAGGTTTCGGGGCGCTTGAATACACCTACAGCCAAATCGCGAAGGAAGCCGGAATCCAGATGACGGAATGCCGCCTGCTGGAAGATGGCGATCACAGACACTTCATGACGCGCCGCTTCGACCGCACCGAGAACGGCGGCAAACTGCACTACCAGTCGCTTACGGCCATTGCGCACTACGACTTCAACATTGCGGGGGCGTACAGCTACGAGCAGGCCTTCGCCATCGCAAGGCAAATCGGGCTCACTACCGCCGACATTGAGCAAATGTACCGCAGGACTGTATTCAACATTTGTGCGAGGAATCAGGACGACCACACGAAAAACATCGGCTTCTTGATGGACAAGCGTGGCAACTGGTCGCTTGCCCCCGCCTTCGACGTCACCTACGCCTACAACCCCGCCGGTCGCTGGACCGGAACGCACCAGATGACCTTCAACGGCAAGCGCGAAAAATTCACCCTCGACGACTTCAAGGCGGCGGCAAAAAGCGCGGGCCTCGTACAGGGGCGCTATAAGCGCATCCTCGAGCAAGTGCAAGACGCCCTCGCCAGCTTCAAGAAACGCGCCAAGTCAAACGACGTCCCCAAGAAACTCGTTCAAGAAGTTGCAAAGAATTTGATTAAATTTTAAAGACCCTAAATTAGGTCTTTAAAGTATATTTTTGAAAGTAAAATCCTAAATTTGGGTTATTAAAACTCCCCGAGCGCTAAGGCCGGGGAGGGGTTTACTTGGTCGTTTGGAAAATATCTTTTTAGACGGTTTCCGCAAGTTTTTGCATTTTCTCGAAATCATGGGCGGGATTGTCGACCACTTCGGGGATGCCGAATGCGTCCTCTTTCAAGGTGAGACCGTACTGCCCGATATCTTCGGCAAGTTTCGTGCCTGCGTAGACCTGCAGGGGAAACGCCCCCACCTTCCCGACACCGTAGCTCTTGACAATCCCGATATCGCGAACGAAGGAATCGTAGGTCTGCCGCGGAAGCCCGTAAATCAGGGTGACCATCGTCGCTATACCAAGTTTCCTGCAACGGTCCAGTTTCTCGCGAAGTTGCGCTTCGGTCTTGTGGCCACCACGCTGAATAGTCTTGAGCACCGTCGGATCAAGGCTCTGCACGCCTATTTCGAAACTCACGTTCGAGTTCAGCGAAGCCTCTTCCATAAAGCGCTCCGTCAACAGTTCCGGGCGAATCTGCAGCGAAACCTTTCCAGTGAAACCGACCTTGCGGATCAGCTTTAGGTACTGTTCCCCGTGCCCTTCATAATCGTTGAAGAGCGGGTCCAGAACGTTCAACTTTTTCACTCCGCGTTCCTTGAACAATTTGAGTTCGTCAAGATGACGCTCGTAATTATCTATGCGGTACACCTTGCCCGAAAGCGTATCGCGATGCTTGCAGAACGAACAGCGGAAAGAGCAACCGCGGCGGGTTTCTGCACGCACAGTATTGACGCCACCGTCAAGAGATATGGCGCCCGAAAGATAGGGGGATTCAAGATCCCCGAACTTAGGCAAATCCATCACGCGGGCAACGCCCTGGTTGATATAGCGGCGCAAATTCGCGAATATCTTTTCGCCGTAGCTGAGCGTAAACATATCCGCGAACGGAAAACGCCTGCGGAGTTCCTCTTCACTCCCAAAAATGGAGGCTCCCCCCAGCATAATGAAGATGTCCGGCACGCGCTGGCGAAGTTCCGCGCCAGCGAGCGCAACCATCTTCTCGCACCAGCCAAACACGCTGAATGCGACTACATTATACCCACCGATAAGCGCCCTGGTGACAACCTCGCTTGCCACGAGATTCCAGTCGATATTGAAATCGCCGTTCAATTTTTGAAAGCGATTCAAATCGCTAGTGAACACATCAAGCGTATCGCCTGCATTAGCCGGGCTATTCCGGAACGCGGAGACAAGGCAACTCGCGCCATAAGCATCGCGCGGCTCATTCTTGCGGCAGAAATTGCTGCCCACGAGCAACACGCGAAGCGGTGTGTGGATGAAGGAATTTTTCATCATACGCACCTCCCACTTTTTTTAATTGCCGCTTTTATCGCATCCGCAATTATCTTACAATTATCATTATGCGCCTTATAAACAATCCAGTCTGTGGGTCCCTTAAAACAGGTATCAACAATTTCAGTTGCTCGATGCGCTAAATGTTTGCAAAGACACACAATAACACCGAAATCCCTCATATGCGTACCATTCCATAACGCACGTAACTTTGAACACGATTTAGCATTGCGTTCAACGAGGATTTGTCGTACAAGAAAACCTAATTCTTTTTCCAAGGCTTCTTTTTTTGATGCGTTTCCGCCAACTAGGATAATATCGAATTCGTTCTTTAAATTCGCAGTAGACGCCTCACTTGCATTTACGCTTAACTTATTCCTAGAATGAGCTTTACCCTTCTTAAAAGGACGATTCAAAAGTTTGAATGCACTCGGCTTCAAGGATTCATACCTGTTTAGTGACTCTCGTTCCCAATCTTCAGCAGAGAATTCTGATCTATATCGCGTATTTGTATTCCGGAGGTAAATTCCCCGAGGACGCCTTTCAACAAGAAATTGGAGTATATCAACTACCGACAATCTCAAGCTTGGGTATTTTTCAGCAATAAAACGACAACGACAAGCTATAAATTCTGCTATCGCTGCAACCCCGTGATTGTAGTCCTTAAGAAACGCATTTATTCGACCCAGTTCACTTTTAGCATCATTTTCGCAAAAAATTTGACCGGGAGCGCCATATTTTTGTGAAAAAGCGCGATTTAAAGGCAAAACAGATTGATTTTTCATAATTTATCCTTCGCCATTATGGCATCTTGTTTTTTCAAGGGCGGCATTGCCCTTCACTCCCAATTTCTCTTTGAATCCATTACCAGTTTTCACCAGTTTTTACTTTCCCCTAGGGGAAAAGGTGTTTTTTTTCACAATTTGAAGCACTTTGTAAATTTTTTTATTATTTTAAGAAATACAACATTCTTACCCAAGGAGCCTCCAAATGAAACAAATTATCCTAACTTGCCTTATCGCATGCGGACTTTCCTTCGCTATTCTACCCGGTGTGTGCGAGGTTGGCGACGCCAAAAAAGAACGCTTTGAAAAAACCGTCGAATATGAACTCATGAAAGAATGCATGAACGGAAGTTTCGGAACACAAGGAGTTTCCGGTTATAACGAAAAATTGGAATACTGCTCATGCTTAATCGGAGCGCTGCATTGCTATTTTGGTTCAATTGAAAAATTGAATGAGGCCGACCAAAAGAAACTGGAAAAGGCGACCAACCTAGCAAAAAAGTGCTATGACAAGTCAAAATAAAAAGAGCTCCATGGAAACAGAATGGAAGAGAGTCAACGAAAGCATTGATTCTCTTCTTTCGCAATTGACCCCACAATACACGGAAATCGGCGTAGGAAAAACGAGCGAAGGCTTTTTTAACGGAAAAACTTTTCATGATGAACTCGATAAATTTGCAACCGTTGAATACAATCGTGCAAAAAAAGAAAACAAGGGGTTTCTTGATCCAGAAGAATTCAAAAAGAAATTAATAGACAACTACACAAAACACTATCGATACAGAGCAACACGAACATCCATCATTAAGCTGAAATTATTTCTAGATTTCCTATGTAACCGAAAAGGAAATACGCTTTCTTCCCAATTTATGTGGCCCGAAGATTCTAATCCGATTTTATCGCCTACGGTTGTTCGTTTCATGAGAAAATGCTCAGAAGAGTTCGATAAAAGAAAAAAAAGAAATAGAAGTACATAGCCCATTTAACCAATGGGCTCCTTATTACAAATTAATGCAACTAGAAATACTATTTTGAAACGGGCTTATGCACTCCGATTTCGGCTAATTACTTCTTCCTCCCCTGATAAAGCTTGTTGTTGGGATTCAGCTGATTAGCATGATTATCCATGCGAGCTTGGTACTGATAGTTGTTCGGGTTCATCTGGTCCGCATGATGGTTCAGATTAGCCTGGGATTGATTCGATTTCATAAGAAATCCTTTGACTAGAATACTATTTCAAGTTTTTCTAGTCTTTTTGAAAGCAACAGCGCTTTCAAGCAGCCAACACTTTGAATTGACTGCCATCAGAATTTACTTTCTTGTCCCTGCTATTTGGAGACTCAAAAACTCTTGATTTTTTAGAAAAAAAAGGGGTAAGAGAAAAAAAAGGGGGAAGAAACGCTCTTACCCTTTCAATAACGATTCCAAAAGTCTTTCATTCATTTTATCTAAACTACTTGACTCACTATTATAGAAATTATAATGAGTCAACAATCCATAACCGGACTTATAAATAGAAAGTTTCGGCGATATTGAAAATTGTTGCTTCCAATCAGATACATTATTACTACGGACATATTCTTTCGTATATCTTTCAACTTTTTCTCGCTCATCGTCTGAAAGGGATGCTATTTTTTCTTTTAGTTCAGGGATAAAATTAGACCCCTCCATACACGACTTCCAAAGGATATCAGGTATTTCTGATTCCAAGCCGCTCTTATTCATAGATGATAACGGTATATTTGTTATAAATTTTTTCAACACTGATGATGCGTTATCATTCCTACTAACCAGTTCTTCTGAAGGCTGTTGAGTCAATAGGCGCATCACATCACATCTGCGAGCTTTTTTTCCAAATTGAGCATCTACAACAATTTTACTCTTTTTTTCTTTTCTCGCATTGTTTATGTCATTTTCATTATAAAGCATATCAAAACCGCAACATCTTCGCCAAGTTTCATGCGCAATATTGGCAACCATTTTTTCTTCTTCGGAACCTTTTCTCCATTCAATAAATCTTAAAGGCAAAAGGTGAATATTATAGTATCGTCCTATATAAAGCAAGTTCCTTAATTCAGGAACAAACCCCTCTATCCCTCCTGATTTTGCCGATGATATATTGGCGAAGGCAACGAAAGCTTCAGTAAGGAACAAAGATTTTTCTTCTTCAGTTAAGAATTCAAAATCTATTTTTTTTTAGTTGTTCTGCATACCATTGCCGTGCATTCACAAGTTCCGTTTCTGATTTTTTATCTTGCTTTATTTTCTCAAAATATTCATTATGTTTTTCACGCCATTCCCTATTATCTTCTGACTCAGATTTTTTTTCATCAAATGGATAATCAAATAAGAACCGTCCAAAGAATGACAAGGATTCAATTTTCCTACTTGAATACACAAACCTAGAAAATGCACCCACAAACTTAAATTCCTCTAAAACAGAGTCGTCAACATTCTCGCTTGATGCACCTTTTTTTTCAAGGTCTTTAACGCATTCAAAAAATTTAAAACAATCTTGTTCATTTTTGAACAAAACGTCATCCATTTCGCCTGGATTATCTGGAACAGATTCAACATTAAAGAAAATCTTATAACAATCATCAATTACTTTTTTATAAGAAGGCCCTTTTTTCGTTATATATATAGTGGCCGCAGAATCGCCTTCAATTATTCTTGATTTGAAATATTTTATAAATATCCTAACAACATCTTTGTGCGCATTGGACACATCAGATAACTTAACGTATTCCTTACTCATATAATCAAGAAAATGTTTATGGACAGGACAGACTTTTATAATTCTGTCATACTCATAATAGAATCGTATACATTTTTCTGTTCTATATTTTTCAAGCACAATTACACCTCCTGTTCAAAATACTTTATTTTTCAATCAACATCAAAAAAATTCATCCATTCCTTTCATTTTTTCATATATTCCCTACTATGGACACGGAAAAGAAAATAGCCCTGATTATCGACTGCGACAACGCTAAGGCAGACGCCATCTACGGCATCATGGAAGAAGTTTCTCAACATTGCTAAAACGGCCTCTTTTCGCATCGTTTTAGCATTTTTTTTTGCATAAAGTTGGAAAAACGGAAAAAATACGTCAAAAATAGTTGGAAAAGCGGCAAAAATTAGTTATTTTAAGGTTAGAAAAGCGGGAAAAACCTATGATTCAGCGCAAAATAGACAACTATCTGGTCGATTTCTACGCCAAGCACAAGAAGGCCCTGCTCGTTACGGGAGCAAGGCAAATCGGCAAGACCAGCTCTATTCGCGAATTCGGTAAAAAGCATTTCAAGCATTTCGTTGAAATCAATTTCCTGGAGTCGCCTGCCGCCAAGGCGATATTTGACGGCACCGACACTTCCGACATTCTGCTCCGTCTGTCGGCATACACCGAAACGAAGCTGGTCAAGAACGAAACCCTGATTTTCTTGGACGAAGTTCAGGAATGTCCGAATGCGGTAACGGCAATCAAGTTCCTTGTCGAGGAAGGCTCATATCGTTACGTCATGAGCGGTTCGCTTCTTGGAGTGGAACTCAAGGACATCCGTTCCCTACCGGTTGGCTTTTTGAGTATCAAGGAAATGTTCCCTCTGGATTTGGAGGAATTTGCGAATGCGGTAGGCGTGCAGCCGGAAGTCCTGGAATCTATTCGCTCCGCTTTCACAAACAAGACCGCAGTGGATGCGCTTGTCCATGAAAAAATGATGGCCATCTTTCGCCTGTACATGGTTATTGGCGGAATGCCCGCCGCGGTCGCGGAGTATCTGGAATCGAACAACATCCAGAATGTCGTAGAAATCCAACAAAGCATTATTGAATTGTACAAGAAGGATATCGCCAAATACGACCCCAAGAACAAGTTGTATCTGAACGAAATCTTTGACTTGATTCCGCCGGAACTGAACAACCAGAACAAGAGATTCATCTTGAAAAAATTGAACGAGAATCTCAAATTCTCTCATTATGAAAATTCCTTTATCTGGTTAAAGGAAGCGGGCGTGGCGATTTCTGTTTATAATGTAGATGAACCCAAAATACCCCTGTTGCTTTCGCGTTCGCGGAATCTGTTCAAGTTGTTCTTGAACGATGTTGGGCTGCTCACCTGCCAATATGCAAACGGAATCCAGCTGAAAATTTTGAATGGTGACCCCGATATCAATTTCGGTTCTGTTTATGAAAATGTCGTCGCGACCGAACTCAGGGCTCACGGCTTTGACCTTTATTATTTCAACAGCAAAAAGCAGGGCGAACTGGATTTTGTCATAGAGCAGAACGGAAACGTGCTCCCTATAGAAATCAAGTCGGGCAAGGATTACAAGCGGCACAATGCCCTGAAGAATGTTATGGAGACTCCCAACTATGCAATTAAGCAGGCAGTGGTGTTTTGCAATGACAACATCCGTACTAAAGACAGCATTTTATATTGCCCGATTTACATGCTCATGTTCTTGAGCAACGAAAAGATTGTTTTGGGAACGTATAAGCTTGATTTAAGCGGCTTAGAGTCGCGTATATAGTTTTTACTTCACGCACCGAACAAACTTAAGGTAAAAAAATATATATTCCAAGTAGGAGATGCTCTACTTCGGTGTTTATTTCCGCAAAATCATAGGCAAAATTGTTCACACAAGCACGGTGCCTGATTGCCTAAACAGTCATGTATAACATCTTCTATTAAGAAGAACACCTGGAGATTCTATGAAGCACAATAACCTCAAGGCCTTCCTGGCTGCCGTAGCCATTACGTTGTCCGCCTGTGGTGGTGACTCAAGTAGTTCCGGCCCAGAGGGTGGTGAAAGCAGTGCTGCTGAAGAATTGAGTTCGTCAATGGAAGTATCATCTACCAGTGAAAACGGTGATTCCGGCTCAGGGGCCGAAATGACATCCTCTAACAGCGGCGACTCCGGTTCCGCGACAATCCCGGACACCACCAAAGTCACTTACTCCCTCAAGCCTTTCGTTGGGCCGCTCACGAACCCCCACAAGGGTTTTACGGTGCCTACCGAAGCCGCATGGACTTTTGATCCCGGCTTTGAATACGGGCCTCACGGCTCCCTGAAAAACGGAGCTTGGAACCTGGTTACCTACGGTTCCGGCTACCAGCAGTGGAACAAGCTGAATCCGGCCAAGGATGTTTACGACTGGAGCGATTTGGAAGAATTGCTGGATGCACTCACTGCGCACAATATGGGTTACGCCCTACGTGTATTTCCGTATTCGCTCAGCTTTATCAAGGACAACAACACCCCCGAAGAGAACTATGACTGGACCCCGAAATTTGTTTACGAGGCGGGCGCGAAAAAGATTACGGCCAGGTACAAGGAAAATAACGCCAACGCGACCGTTCCCGTGTGGGATGACCCGAACTATTTGCAGGCCGCAAAGGATTTTGCGACGGCCCTTGCGGCAAAGTATGATGGCGACCCGCGCATTGAATACATCGATGTGCGTTCTTTCGGCGAATGGGGCGAATGGCATGTCTCGAATCTGGACGGAAGCCACATGCCCTCGGTGGAAATCCAGAAGGACATGCTGAAGCATTATGCCTCCGTATTCAAGAAAAGCTTGTTGGTGTTGCCTTCCGATGGTTATGGCGACGTCTATACCTATGCGCTTAGCCTCGGCATTACCAAACGCGACGACTGCCTTATCGGCATTCCCGGAACCGCAGATTCGCTGGTGCGCGCCTACGAGGCGAACATGCCCACCGTTGCCGAAAACTGCGGCGCCTACGCACTCATGCTGGAGTATACCGATGTGATTCCCGGTGGCTACCTCAAGTGGACTCCGGAGCGCTGGGTAGATGCCATTACTACGGCCCACTTGACCTATTATGTACTGGACCAGGGTTTCGATGATTGCGGGTACCGCTTCTATAACGAAAACAAGGCGCTGGCAGATTCCATGACCAAGGTCATTGGCTATAATTTCACAGTGACCCGTGCGGAGTTGGTGACCGTCGCAACGGCCAAGGATACCACAAGCACATTGAACATTACCGTCAAGAACACCGGTGTGGCTCCTTGTTTCTTTGATGTCTATATGGTGGCGGAATTCGTGGACACTACGGGCAATGCCCTCGCACAAATCGGAGAGACTGTCCGCATTCCCAAGGGGACCTTCAAGGACGCCACTTCGCAGGATTTCTCCTTCACGCATAAGGTTGCTGCAGGTGCGGCGAATTTCGCGACCCGTCCAGATGTTTCCGTGGCTTTATCCCTCTACGAAAGCGAAACTGCCTTCAAGAGCGGCAAGAATCCCACCGTTCGTTTTGACAATGACGGTCTCCAAGGAAACAACAAATTACTACTGAAACCGTAGGATTACTAACTTTACCCTATGTTCATTTTCCTGTTCATCCTAGTCGCTGGCCTTGTCCTGATTTATGCCAACGTGAGTCCTGTGGCTTCCGACAAAAAGGGCAAGTTGATTGCCCTCGGGATTCTTGTTTCCATATTTCTAGGCATGTTTTTCCGCGACATGCTGTTTGGCTGTGCCGTGGTAGCCTTCACTTCGGTGTGGCTTTGCCAGGCCCTTCTTTTATACATCCCTTGGGATTTGTTCAGGTTGGGCCGCCGTATGGTGCTGCGAAAGGCGATGCCGCCCCGGATGTTGATGCTTGCCAGTCGCATTTTGCTTTTGGCGACGGTCTTGCTGACCATTGGGCTGTTTGTTTATGGAGTTCCCCATAACGGCAACTACAGGCTTCTAGAAACGACGGTAAAATTGCCCAGTCGCCACGTTGTCGTGGCTTCGACGGATTCCGCTGCAGTCGCCGATAGTTCTGTTACAGACAGCTCCGTCGTCACATTGCAGGCACTGTCCGGCTTTACGGCGGTATTTTTCAGCGATGTCCACGTGGACCCGCTTTTCAGGCGGGCCAAGCTGGAGCGTATGATTGCCGACGTAGATTCCGTCAAGCCGGATTACCTGCTGTTCGGCGGTGACCTCGCCGACGTTTCGATGGAACAGTTGGATGAATGGGGCTATGACTCCCTATTTAAAAAGCTCACCGCCAAGGCGAAAATTACCGCCATTGCTATAAACGGGAATCACGAGGGTATGCAGGAGGGTTCTGGCATGACTCCCGGTGAGTGGATGCGCAAGGTAGGCTTTGTGGTGCTGGACGATTCCAGCGCCTGTATCGGACAGGCCTGCTTTGCGGGCCGTACCGATTTCCAGGTGGCTCGCCGCCGCGGGATAGAACGTGTTCCCCTGGCAAGTCTTGTTCCTAATGATAGCGCTCGTCCTTGGATTCTGATGGACCACCAGCCCAAGGGAATCGAGCCTGAATATTCCGGTCGTTTGCCGGACTTTGCCCTTTCAGGACACACCCACAACGGGCAATTTTTTCCAGGAACTATCGTCATCAACTTCGTGTGGCGTCTTGCCTTTGGCGAAGGCATGCTAGACGGTGTCCGCTGGCTGGTGAGTGCCGGTGTGGACTGCTGGGGGCCGCCCGTGCGTGCGGGCAGCGATGCCGACATGTGGGTAATCCGCTTCACGTTTGCCGAATAGGATAAAATAGCAAGCTTATTTGAAAAATGGGAGCTTTCTTCCCGTTTGGCCTTTGGCTGTGTGGTTTCCCCGAAATTTTCTGCTTAAATGCACGAAAAAAAGCCTCGCAAACCCTCCAAAAATGAGGTATTTTTCAAGACATAGGGGGTAGAATTAAACACACGAGGTTCATTATGAAAATGATTCCAGCAATGACAATGGCATTAGTAGGCTTCTTTGCGGCCGCCTCTTTTGCCCAAGATGAAACCACTTCTGCTACAGAAAATGCCGCCGTGCAGGAGGTTTCTGGCGACGAGTCCACTAGCAAGGTCGCAAAGGAAGATCCACGCGCAGACCGCGCCAAGGAACGTTTCGAGCGCAAGGACGCTAAGAAGGCCGAAATTGCCGAACACAAAGCAGAAAAGAAAGCCTTGAAAGAAGAGCGCGCCCAGGCCCGCGCTGAACGCAAGGCCGAAAAGAAAGCCTTGAAAGAAGAGCGCGCCCAGGCCCGCGCCGAACGCAAGGCCGAAAAGGAAGCCCTGAAGGAAGAGCGCGCCCAGGCCCGTGCCGAACGCAAGGCCGAAAAGGAAGCCCTGAAAGAAGAGCGCGCCCAGGCCCGCGCCGAACGCAAGGCCGAAAAGGAAGCCCTGAAAGAAGAGCGCGCCCAGGCCCGCGCCGAACGCAAGGCCGAAAAGAAAGCCCGTAAAGATCAAAAGGGCAAAGGCCGCCACAAGTAATTCTTTACGAACATTCTGGTTATGTAAAAGGACGCCACGTGCGTCCTTTTTAAATATTCCACCTGATTCCGGCCTTCAATTTGGACAGGAGGCTCCATTTAGGATAGCCGATGCTGTATTCCGATGTGTTGAGATAATGCCGGTAGAGTTGTTCGAACCCGATAAAGGTTCCGAACATACCCGGTTTCCATGAGATGTTGAATGCCCAGGAACCGCTGAATTTTTGAACGCCGTCATAGGTTGTGGCGGGCTCGTCAATCACAAATCCGTAGAACAGGTTCAACTTTGTCTCGACGGAAATGTCTGTTTTAAACTTATACGAAACAGATGGCCTTAAAGAAGGCCCGAGCCATTTTAGAATATACAAGGAACTGAGCGAGTCAGATTCATACCTTGCTCCTGCGTAGATGGTGCTGTTCCATCCGTATTTGGCAAAGCGGTGCCACGTGCCGTAGAATGATGCCGATGTTGGGCCGTCGAAATTTTTGTAGGCGCTAGTGACGAGACCGAATTTTTGCTTGCCGCTTTGTGCAAGGTATTTTTCGGCCCAGATATAAAAGTCGGGATTCCAGTCTTCATTTTCTGAAAAGTTTATACTTGCACCGATATTCAGAATCAGGGCGTTTCCGATGAGACTGTAGCCGATGCCGACCGAAGTTTCCCAGGAGTTTGTATCCAGGGAGGGCATGTCGTCCTTGTCGATAAACCAATCTCCCGATACATTCAATTCTAACGCGTGACTCCAGTTTTGGGATTCGTATTCTACAGATGCGTTTATCGATGCGGCGGCTTCGCCTCCGGTTTCGGCGTCAGAGGTTCCTTTTTTCTTGTAGTGCAGGCCGCTGTAGTTGATGGTGCCGTAAGTGTGAAACGCCCAGGGATTTTGGGCGGAATCGTCTGCGGAGTATTCGTCGTATTCCTTCAAGACACTTTGATAATCATCGATAATCTCTTGAATTTCTGCTGTGTATGGTCCTGATACCGCCACCGCTGAATCAAACAAGTCCAGCGCGTGGGGAATATCGCCAGCCTCTTCGGCCTTGAGTGCACGATAATAAAGTTCCTCCTGTGATTCAGCAAGTGCGTTGGCTGCCCAGAGCAGAGAAACTATTATCAAAAGCTTTTTCATTTGTGCGTAAATTGCGGGTTTATACCTTGTAGCCGTATTTTCTCAGTTTCTCCACATAGGCTGGGTCGGCTAGTCGGGCCTTGGATTCGGCCATATATTTTTCATTGTCCTTGGACTGGAATCCCATCGTGATTCGTATAAACATAGAGAAGCAAGCTAGGGAACCCAACACGGAAGCAGCGGCAATGACAAGGACCTTCATCGAATAGTAGCCGTTCATATACTGATAAAGGGCCAGTCCGCCATCAACCAGTGCCAATACAAGGAGAAACAAGGCTCCCTTCATGTAAAATTTGGGGTTGTTGCTTCGGGGGTCAAAACCGTCAATGGCTACTTCGCGGAATCGCCGGTCCAGGTATTCGCTACGGCATGCCTTGCACTGCCGAATAGGGCTGCCGTACATCCAAGCGTTGCAGGTTTCACGGTTCTTGGTTTTGCATTCGGGGCAGGTCCATTCGGCAACGCTTATTGTCATACAAAGTCCTTTATTATAGAAAGAAAGATAAAAATAAAGGAGAAATTTGACATTTTGTGCCATAATGACGATACTATATTTACGGGCGGGTCAAAGAACGCCCCTTAACGGGAAAAAAAGAAGGAAAAATGAAATTTTTACATACTGCGGACTTGCATATCGGGAAAAGCATATGCGAACATTCGATGCTCGACGAACAGAGGCATATCCTGGCGAGCATCCTGGAGGCGGTTAGGGGAGAAAAGCCTGATGCGCTCCTGATAGCGGGGGATGTTTATGACAAGTCGGTGCCCAGCGCCGAGGCGGTTGCCGTTCTGGACGACTTTTTGGTGCGGCTATCCGAGACTGGCACAAAGGTGTTTGTGTTGAGTGGAAACCACGATTCGGCGGAGCGCATAGCCTTTGGTGGACGCCTTATGGAAGATCGGGGCGTGCACATGTCACCGGTTTATAGTGGCGAGTTTGCTCCAGTGACCTTGCAAGATGAATTTGGCGAGGTGGATGTGTGGATGCTCCCCTTTGTGCGTCCTGCGACGGTACGCGCCTGCCTGGGCAGCGACGAAGAGCGGGACCAGGTGACGGATTACACCTCTGCCATGCGTATGGCGATTGCCCAGATGCATTTTACGCCGGGGCGTCGCAACGTGCTTCTGGCACACCAGTTTGTGACTGGTGCCGAACGGAGCGATTCAGAGGAAAACGTGGGAGGCCTCGACAACGTGGATGCCTCTGTTTTCGATGGCTTTGACTATGTAGCCCTCGGGCATATTCACAAACCTCAGAACGTGGCAAAGGATACTGCTGGAAACGCCCGCGTGCGCTACAGCGGAACGCCTCTCAAATATTCTTTGTCGGAGGCGGGCCACAAGAAATCTTTGACGGTGGTTGAACTTGCGGGAAAATCTGCAGACGGGCTTGCCGGGATAGAAGTTCGAGAGGTTCCGCTGACGCCCAAGCATGATGTTCGCGAAATCAAAGGAACGTTTGCAGAGCTTGTTTCGCCGGAATTTCAGCGGAGACAGTTGACCGAAGGCCTTGAACTCGATGATTTTGTTTATGTAAAACTCACGGACGAAAATGACGTGCCTGATGCGGTCTTGAAATTGCGCGGAATATACCCGAACTTGATGATGCTGGATTATGACAACGAACGCACCCGCAATCAGCATGTTACGGTAGGCGACGGAAAGGTGGAGCAGAAGACCCCGATGGAACTTTTCGGGGAATTCTTTAGCGACATGACTAAGCGCGAATTGAACGAAGAGGAAAGTGAGTTCGTGCAAGGCATCATTGATGGCATTTGGGAGGAAAAATGAGACCGACTAAGCTTGTAATTTCTGCTTTCGGCCCTTATGCGGATCGTACGGTCATCGATTTGGATAGACTCGGGACGAGTGGGCTTTACTTGATTTCGGGTGATACGGGTGCCGGTAAGACGACCCTTTTTGACGCCATTACCTATGCCCTGTTTGGACGTGCCAGCGGCGAAAACCGTGATGATGCAAAGTTGTTCCGTTGCCTGAATGCAAAACCCGAAACTCCAACACTTGTGGACTTAACCTTTGTCTATGCGGGCAGGGAATATCGCATGGTGCGCAATCCCGAATACGAACGCCCCAAGGCTCGTGGTGAAGGCTTTACAAAGGAGCCTGCATCCGTCACGTTCTATTACCCTGATGCAAGCGGTAAACAAGGGCCAACGAGCCGTTCCGTGAGCAAGGAAAAGGAAGTTGCCGCCGTAGTGCAAGAAATCATCGGGATTGACCGCGACCAGTTTACGAAAATCGCCATGATTGCCCAGGGCGACTTTATGAAGGTGCTGCTCTCGTCCACCGACGAACGCAAGAAAATTTTCCGCAGGATTTTCAAGACGGACAAATTCAACACCTTGCAGGAGGAACTCAAGAAGCGGGCTGCTGAAATAGAAAAGCTTTGCAGCGGGAGTGAATCGGCTGCAAACACCCTGGTTGCGCAAGTCCAATGTTCCGGCACATCTGCCAATGCGGCAGAACTGGAACGCCAGAAAAATCTGGCGGAAAAGAAACAGGTATCGGATTGGCAGGGCGTTTGTAATCTGGTGCAGGCTCTTCTTGCTGAAGATGACGAATCGTCGCAAAAGTTGAAGGCTGAAGCCGATGAAAGTAGCAAGCGTCTTGCCGATATGGACAAGGAACTTGGTCGCGCCCAGAATGTGGAAAAGACTCGTGAGGCTTTCAAAAAGGCTTCCGGTGATCTTGAAACCCTTTTGCCGAAGCTGGAACCGTTGAAGGTCGCAAAAACTGCTGTCGAAGGCAAACAGCCGGAGCGTGACCAATTGCAGGAACGTATTACTACTCTCAGGAATTCACTTCCAGAATACGACAAGCTGGAATCGTACCGCTCCGACGCAGTCAAGAAAGAAATCGAGTGTAAAAATCTTAAGGGATTGCTCCAGAAGAATCACGAAGACTCTGATTCGCTCAAGGCGAATATCGAACTTCTTGAAAAAGATTTCAGAGGCCTTGGTGATGCAGGCGCAAAGAAGCAGGAATTGCAGGCTCAGCTCGAAAAGCTTTCGGCAAGACAGGAGGACTTGCAGAAGGTGGGCAAGAATGTCAAGGAACTGTCCACGCTAGGCGAATCGTATGAAAATGCGAAGAAGGCATACGTCGATGCCGATAAAGCCTATCAAGAAAAGCAGGCTGAGTATGAGGCGAAAAACCGTGCCTTCTTGAATGAGCAGGCGGGAATTATGGCTGAGGCGTTGGTGGATAATGAGCCCTGTCCGGTATGCGGTTCTACGCACCATCCCCATAAGGCGTGCAAGTCCGTAGACGCACCCAGTCAGGCGGAACTGGAACAGCTCAAGAAGGCCTTGTCGGGGCTAGAATCTGGCCGTAGCGATAAGAGTGGCCTTGCATCGCAGGCAAAGGGAAAATTCGAAGAAAAGCAGGCCGCCGTACAGGCGCTGGTGCAGGAACTTTTCGGTGACTGCAGCTTGGAAGACGCCCGGGAACGGGGTAATGGGGAATATGCCGAAAACCGCAAAAAGATGGATGAGCTGACATACGCAAAATCTGAGGAAGAAAAACGAGAAAAGCGCAAGGTTTTCTTGGAAAAAACGATTCCCGAAAAGCGGACTGAACTTGAAAAAATGCAGGCCGCGGCAATCGAATTGGAAAAGCAAATTTCGGGCCTAAGCGCCGAAGTGGAGTCTTCCAAGAAGGCGGCTGAAGACCTTTCAAAAAAGCTGCCCTTTGAAAACAAGACGGAAACCGAAAAGCAGATTCGCGAAATCCAGGCAAAGCTCGATGAATCCAAGCACGAACTGGAGAAAGCTACTGCCGCATTTACTGAATGCGAAAAGCAGGTGAACGAACTGAAGGCAAGCAAGTCAACGCTTGCATCTCAGCTGGAAGGCGCTCCGGAATACGACGTTGCGGCCCTGCAGGCAAGCCGTGAACAGGCCGCCGCAGCGCACAATGCGCTTGCGCATTCGCAGAACGAAGTTTCTGCCCGTCTTGCCCAGAACCGGAATGTACTTGAACAGATTGGCAAGACGGTGGGTGCGCTGGGCGAGCAGCTCCGCAGACGCGGCTGGATCAGGAATCTGTCCGATACCGCCAACGGAGGGCTTTCAGGTCAGGGCAAGGTGATGCTGGAGACCTACGTGCAGGCGTCTTACTTTGACCGCATTGTGAACCGTGCCAACATCCGTTTTCGCATACTTTCCAACGGCCAGTACGAACTGGTTCGCCGTATCGAGGCCGCCAATAACAGGAGTCAGAGTGGACTTGACTTGAACGTGCTGGATCATTCCAGCGGCAGGCAGCGCGATGTAAAGACGTTGAGCGGTGGCGAAAGCTTCTTGGCGTCCCTTTCCCTTGCCTTGGGCCTTGCCGACGAGGTGCAGAGTTCTGCGGGTGGAATCCAGCTGGATACCATGTTCGTGGACGAAGGGTTCGGTTCTCTTGACGATGAAAGCTTGAAACTTGCCATCAATACCTTGCAGGGCCTTGCTGGCGAAAATCGCCTGGTGGGCATTATCAGCCACGTGAACGAACTTGAACACAAGATTGACAAGATCGTCCGGGTGAAAAAGGACGAAAACAAAATCAGTCGGGTGACGATAGAAGTGTAATTCCGGTCGGCGCTTTGGCACTTATCTTTTCAGGCACTTTTCGTAGGCCTGGACTTGTCGCTCGATAATGCCGTCCCAGGTGAAGCATTCTTCGATGCGTTTTTGGGCGCCGGCGAGTAAGTCCCTTACGAGGCCGGCGTCCGAGGAGAGCTTCTTGAAGGCGCTGGCGAGGGCTTCCGGGTACTTTTCAGGGACCAGGATGCCCGAGACGCCGTCAACGACTACGTCGGGAATCCCTCCGACGTTGCTGGCGACTACGGGGAGGCCAAGCTCCATCGCTTCGATGAGCACTACGCCCAGTCCTTCGGTATCGCCCTTGCTGTCCACGATGGCGGGAAGCGTAAAGACGTTGGCGGTCTTGTATTCGTTTGCAAGTTCCTCCGGCGAAAGCTTGCCCGTAAAGATGATTTCGGCAGATTCCGGAGGCATGCTGGCGGCTTGCTTCTTCAGTTCTTCGGTCAGGTCTCCCACGCCCACGATGCGGATTTCGAACTGGTCCCTGGGCAGGTACTTGGCGGCTTTTATGAGGTAGCAGATGCCCTTGCGCTCGATGTGCCGCCCTACGAACAGGATCTTGAATTTGTCGTTTATGGTGTGAGGTTCGGGGGCGTTGCGGGGGTGTCCCCCGCCCACATCTAAAGTCGTCCCGTACGGACTCCATTCCACATCGACGTTCCGGATGGCCTTGATCTTGCCGGCGGTAAAGCTGGAGTTGGCGAACACGGCCTGGGCTTGCCCGATGGCGAATTTCAGGAGGGGTTTCACCCATTTCTTTTTGCGGATGAGCAAAAGTTCAGCCCCGTGAAAATTCAGCACCAGCGGGGTTTTGAACAACTTAGCGGCTCCGAGGGCGATGTAGGCGTGGGGGAATGGCCAGTGGGCGTGGATGATGTCAGGGCGCCACTTGCGGCAGATGGCAAGGCACTTGAAAAATCCGCTGATGATGTAGGGGATGGCGAGGAGTTGCAGCCAGGGCTTGCTTGCCATCTTGGAGGGGGCGCCTTCTTCGTGGGTGAGCATCTCCAGGTTCGCGGGCGCGTAGCGGAAACGGTTCACCGGCACGCCGTCGATTTCGTGGGATTTCAGCCCCTTGTAGGCGGGGGCGAGAACCTGCACCTGTAGGCCTGCCTTTTTCAGGTGGGCGATGGAGGTACGCAGCCAGGGGACTTCGGCGTCTTCGTGGAACCGCGGGTAGACGGAGCCAATGACCAGGACTTTCATCTTAGGTTCCCGTCTTGGCGGCTTCGCTTTCGTCTTGGATGCAGGCGGGGTAAACGATGGGGCGCACGGCGTTGGGCAGAATCAGGGAGATGGCGCTGAATTCGCGCCTCTGGGCAATCTGCTCGATACGGCCACGGACGCGGTTCCAGCCTTCTAGTTTGGAGTCCAGCAGCAGCATGCCTAGACCGGAGTTGTTCTCCAGGAACCCGATGATGTCACTTCCGCGGCTGTTCTTGGTCAGGGATTCCAGGAACACTTCCCAGAAGATTTCGTTCTGCTCGTCGGTCTTGAGCATTTCTTTGATGGTCTTGAAGTCAAATTCGAGGTAAACGAAGGAACTCTTATCCTCGTCGCTGCGGATAATTTCTTCTTGACAACGCCTTTCGAATATTTCCGCGGTGTAGATGGAAATATTAAAACGGCATTTTCGAATAATTTCGAAGAGGGTTTCCTTCATCATCGCCCATAATTTAGTCTATTTTTAGGGCATGCAAAGATTGTTGAAGTTGAAAAAAGTGCTGAAGGCAAGCGATTTGTCGTCGCTGGCCGAAAATTTCAGGGCCATCAAGGCGTCTGTCGCAAAATTGCGCAACCTGACCGCCGAAGAGGTTACGACCCTGGAAAAAAACGGCAACCGTTGCGAGGACTGGAACCGTGTGCTGGTGGAACCCAATTTTGACCCCGCCCGCGTGCAGCGCTCCGTGTTCATGGGCGATGTCCGCCTGCCCGCTTTTTACGGCACTCTTCTTTTGCCCGGCGACGTTTCGTTCCCAACGGGAATTTACGACAGCCTGGTCCACAACTGCATCGTGGAAAACGCCCTGGTCTATAAGGTGTCCATGCTGAGTAACGTGCTGGTGCGGAGCAGCGCCGTGGTCCACAACGTGGGGACCTTGGTCAGCAGCGGCAAGATCAACTTCATGATCGGTTCTACCATGTCGGTGGGTAACGAGATGGGCGGTCGGGAACTTTTCGTGTTCCCAGACATTACCATGGACCTGGTGGAGGCCCAGCTTTTCCACAAGGCGGAATCCGACGTGCAGCAGTCCTTCGAGGAACAGCTGAAAAATTTCCGCGAAGAAATTTCGCTCCCCTTTGGCGTGGTGGGCAAGGGCGCGGTGGTGAGTAATACCAACATCGTGCGCAACAGCTGGATCGGTGCCCACGCCCGCGTAGAAGGGGCGGCCAAGATCCGCAACACCATTATCCTCAGCTCCCTGGAAGAATCCACCCACATTTACGATTCCGTGATTATCGAGAATTCTGACTTGCAGATGGGTGTCAAGGTCCATACCGGCGCCGAGGTCCAGCGCTCCGTGCTGATGAGCCGATCGAAGGTGGGCTGCAAGGCTATCGTGAAGTCTTCTATTGTGGCGCCTTGCTGCCATATCGAAGAGGGCGAGGTGAACAGCTCTTATATGGGACCCTTGACCCAGATGCACCACCATTCCCTGCTGATTGCGGCCCTGTGGCCCGACGGTTGCGGAAACCTGGGCTATGGCGCCAACGTAGGGAGCAACCACACGGGACGCATGCCTGACCAGGAAATTATGCCCGGCCAGGGAATGTTCTTTGGCCTTGGAGTGAACGTGAAGTTCCCCGCCAACTACAGGGAATCGCCCTTTACCCTGATTGCAAGCGGTGTGACCACCATGCCCCAGAGGGTCAAGTTCCCCTTCTCCCTGATTCGCTCCGGTGACCCGCAACTGATGGGAGTGCCTGCCCGCCTGAACGAGATTTTGCCCGCCTGGAATTACGCCCGGAACGCCTACGCCCTGGACCGCAACATCTACAAGTATGCCCAGCGGGGCAAGGGCGCTTTGCCCAATTCCTACTTTAGCCTTTACGGGGCGGAAACGGTTCACTATGCGTTTGACGCATACTGCCGCTTGCAGGTGAACCAGGTTCAAGACGTTTATACCAAGGAACACATCGACGGCCTGGGCGAAAACTTCTTGCGGGAACGGGTCCGCCAGAAGGCCTTGAAAACCTACGGAGAATACCTGGAACGCTACGTGCTGGACCAGATGATAGCCCTGGTGGAAAACGATGCTTCCCTGGCGCTTCAGCCCCCGCGGGAGCTCCGTCGTCTGCTTTCGGGCGACCTGAACCGGGAAGTTTCGCGGGTGGTGCCCATGCCTGCCACCTTTGACGAACTGGTCAAGCGCTACCGTACTCTGGAAAAGGAATGGTTCGACGGCGTGGCCCACGGGCTTGACAAGGACATTGCCCGCGGCAAGGAAATCTTCGACGATTACGAGAGCGCTCATCCCATCGACAAGAATTTTGCCGAATGGGAGAAGAACCGTTTCGAGGAATCCGTGAAGCGCCTGAGCGCCGTGCTGAAAAACCTGGGCTAGCTCCCGATGGATTATCCTGTGCTTTTGTTTGCGTTGCTTGCGCTGGAGATTGCGGCGCGGGCTGTGCTTGAAATTCGCGAGAGGCGCGCCACCCAGAGGCGTGGCGGTGTGCTTGCGCTTTTGCGCCTGATTCCCCTGCTGAACGACATAGTGCCCCTGCCCGAAAGTAGGCGAGAGGTACCCGAAGACCGTTTTGTGGAAGAGCACGAAAAGGCCCATCGTGAATTGAAGCACGGGATTCTGCGGAACCTGCTGAAGGTAATCCTGCTGTGCCTTGCGGTGGGATTCCTGCTGTTTTTGGTGGTGCGTCTTGGGCTACCCTGGTGGCAGTCCGTGCTGTGGCTCCACCTGGTGGCGATTCCCTTCAAGCTGTTTTTCCACTGGTCCTGCTGGGGTCAGGAATTTGAGGCCGACAACTATGCCTACAAAAAGCTTGGCAAAAAAATGGCCAAAGACGCCATGCGCGAACTTATCGCAAGGGAGATTCCCTACACGCCCCTGTTTGCGCTTTTCTATCGGGAACACCCCACGGCAGCCCTCCGCAGCCAGAGGCTGCTGAATCGCTAGGGCTTTACATCATTCTCGCACTTTACGTTGTCATGCCCGCGTGGTTCGGCGTCGCTCACCAACCTTAGCGGGCATCTCCTATCATCAAGGCGAGGATCCGTTTTTTATACCTGCTTAGATAGATGTTCCCGTCCAACCGCAAGCACTACCCCGTTCACCACAAAAGCAGCAATCATCAAGACATCGCCGGTATGGGCGCCCAAGGGCCCCGGCAATGCGGGGCAGAGTTTCCCGGCCAGGGCGAGAACACCTCCTGCCACGATTGCTACCGCCACGAATTTCGGCTTTGCCTTGAGACCCAAGAGCCCCCACAAGATGGGGACGGTGAAGGCTCCCGCATAAACGGCAAGAGCGAGCAGCAGTGTCCCGATGATGTCGGTAAATACCAGCGCCAACAGGAGCGCTACGATCCCGTTCAACAGAATGACGATGCGGGCTTTTGTAAGCGTTGTCATCCCCGCCCCTTTCGTTGTCATCCCCGCCCCTTTCGTTGTCATCCCCGCCCCTTTCGTTGTCATCCCCGCGCAGGCGGGGATCTCCTTATCAGTTGAACCAAGACGAATCAGCCCGCAGATAATCACCGAACTGCTCAACAACGTGGTGTCCGCACTGGAAAGAACCACGCTCAACAGCGCCAGGGCAATCAGGGGTATCAAGGGTTGCGGCAGAACCGCGTTGGCGATGGCGGTAATGCGAGCCCCCTGCACATCGCCGAGGCCCACGCCATAAACCGCCAGGAACCCGATGACAAAGGCTACGGGCACAAGGATTGCTGCCGCCGTGAAGACGGCCTTTTTCGCTGTGGCCGTATCCTTGGCGCAGAACATGCGGCTGAAAATGTCGGGCCCTGTCGTATAGGTGGTGCCGTAGGTGAGTATTAGCAGGAACAGGTCGAGGGGAGAAAAGTTCGTGTTGAAGGGGAAGGCGGGGGCACCCTGTAGGATTGCAGAAAGCGACGGTGCGGCATTTGCAGGATTTCCGCCGAAAAGGGCGAACCCTGCCAGAACCACAAGCCCGAGGACAATCAGGCAGGCCTGCAGGAAGTCCGTCCGCAAAATGGAAAGCTGGCCCCCTGCAAGGGTGTATCCCGTAAAGACCGCCGCGGCCACAATCGCCGCCGCGGTATAGCTGAGAGCAGTGAAAGTCATCAGGAGTTTTGCCGCCGCAATGATTTGGGCGGCAACAATGCCGGTCCACGCGACCGGTATCACCAAGGATGCTACCAGTCGCGGGCCCTTGCCGTATAGCGATTCCACCAGGTCGGGGAGGGCGTATTTCCCGTGTTGGTAGGCGCGGCCTGCAAAGGGAATCAGGGCCAATAGCCCGAGGGCCCCCACGAGCATGAACCAGGTGGCGGCCCCACCCAGCCTGGCGCCGGAATCAATGGCTCCAATCACAGCCGACCCGCCTAGAATGGTCGCCACAAGGCTCCCTGCAACAGCTTTAGCCGAAGCTCCCTTGCGCGCCACGAAAAAGTCGGGAATGTCCTTCACGTGCCGCGCACTTCGGGCGGCAATGATGGCCAGTAATACTAGATAAATGCAAAGTACGATATTCATACCGTGTTGTCATGCCCGCGCAGGCGGGCATCTCCTATAGCGATAGCGTTTGAGCTTGCCGCCAAATTTAGAACTTCCTGCTGGCGATGAACATGACCATCCGCAAGTCCCATTCGCTATCGACCTGCTTTTGCAGCAGTTCTTCCGTGGTGGGGTAGCGGCGGTTTTCGAACTTGCGGTCTCTGGAGATAGCGAGCATCAGCATGCCGTTCCATTTGTCGTTGATCTTGACAGATGCCATGGGCGTGAGGTTCACGGTCTTGAATCCAGGATTGTAATCTTTGTAGGTGTCGTCGAAGTCGTATTCGTGCTTGAACCCGCTTACAGTGGCGGCGAACATGAACATGGGCACCCGCTCAAAGGGCAGCATGTAGATGAGGGTGCCGCCGTACTTGTACCTGAAACCGTTAACCATGTTCTGCCCCCCGGCCTTCCAGACCTGTTTGTCTTCGGCTCCGGTGTAGCCGGAGTAGGTGTACTCGGCCGTGCCTTTCAAGATGATCTTGGTCCAGTCGGACTTGGGCAAAAAGGCGAGTAGGGGGAGGGTCAGTGCACCGTGGTAGTTGATGCCGTAAAGGTATTCGGTAAATGTTACGTCTTGACGGTAATCCCTTTTTTCAGGGTCGTAAACGCCCATGAAGGTGGCGGTCTCGCCGTAGTTGATGGCGGTCCCGCCCAAGCCCTGGACGCCAAGCTCTAGCAGGTGAATCAGTTCCAGGCTGACTCCTGCGCGGAGGTTGATTCCTTCGAATCCGAGATTCCCTCCAGAAGACCCCTTCAGGGTAAGGAGGGGTCCCATATTTTTCTGGATGTTGAAATTGAGGGCCCACGCCGGCACAGAAAAAGCAAAGAAGGGCCAGTTGTGCAGCGTCTTGGAATTTCTGAGGGAATTGTGGGGGAGCACCAGCGTGATAATGGAGATGGTATTCTCGAAGGCGCTTGTGACTCCAGATGCGTCTGGTTTTGCGGCGGGCTTTTCCGGTGTGGTAACTGCCGAATCGGGCTGTGTGACCGTCGTAGAATCTGAACCTTGCGCATTTGCATAGAATGGCAAGAGGATTGCCAACACCAATGCCTTAAAAACGTTGCAAAATACCCGTTTGCACATACGTGGGTGAAAATATAGATATTTTGTTCGTTTGTTCGTGCTCTGTTTTGGGGGATTGTTGCGTTCTTCGGCACGACTTTTCCCACACCTATTTTTGTATATTCTTAGGCACAGAGGTTCGTATGTTCCGCATTTCAAGTATTTTTGCCCTATTTTTTGCTTTTATATGCGCCGTGCCGGCCCTTGCCTTCGATGTCTCGGTCAAGGCCAACGTGGATAACGCCCAGGTGTTCGTGGGCGACATGTTCAATTACGAAATCCAGGTTACCGCTCCCGAAAACGCCGTCGTGGATCTGCCCAGCTTTGTGGGCAACCTGGGCAGTTTCGAAGTCAAGGAGATGAAAAACGAGAAGGTCACCGAGGGCATGCCCAAGGGTTCCGCCAGGTTCGTGTGGCTTGCGACCCTCAACACTTTCGTGAGCGGCGACTTCCTGATTGCGCCCCAGCAGGTCCAGGCCGTTGTCGGTAGCGATACGGTCAAGGTCAATACGGACCCCGTGGCGGTGAAGGTCTCCATGCGCACCACCGGCGAAGAGACGGATATTTTGGAGTCCGAAGACCCCCTGGACGACCCCAGGCTCCCGCAGTGGCTTTTCATTTTGCTCATTGTTCTCGGCGTGATTGTGCTGGTGGTTCTCGGCTGGTTCCTCCATAAAAAGTTTGCGAAGGTGGGTGCGGCTCCCAGGCTTCCGCCCTACGAAGAGGCGGTGCTCGCCCTCAAGGAACTGCGCCAGAAGAACTATTTGGCCGAAGGCAATCAGGGCGACTACTTTATGACCCTCGGGTTTATCGCCCGCCGCTACGTGGAACGCCGTTTCGAGGTGGACATTCTGGATGCCACCGTGGTAGAACTCAAGCAGAGAATGGCCCATGTGGCGGGGCTCCCGCAGGCCTACAAGGAATCCATGGTGACCCTTGCCGTAGAGACGGAGCCGGTGAAATTTGCCAAGATGAAGCTTGAAGGTGAACGCTGCCGCTTCTGGGACGAATGGGCCGACCGCCTACTCGAAGACACCAAGCCCACTCCCGAAGAGGAACAGGCAAAAAAGGACGCGCTGAAAGCCGCCATACGTGATGTGAAGGCGGAGCGCAAAAAGAAGAAGTAAAAATGGAATTCACTCTCGAAGAAATGCGAACCCACCTTGCCGCGCTGGAGGCAAGAATTTCAACCGCTTGCAAAATTGCAGGCCGTAGCCGTGAATCTGTCAAACTCGTTTGGGTGAGCAAGTTCCACCCCGCAGAGGCCGTAGAAAACGCCATCAGCCTGGGCGCTACCGATTTTGGCGAAAATCGGGTGCAGGAAGCGGAACTCAAGTTCTCAACGCCGCGTACGGCCCTTGACGGAAGCCGTGTCCGCTGTCATGTTATAGGTCCTGTACAAAGTAACAAGCTCAAGAAGGCGGCCATCGTTGCTGACTGCATCCATTCCATCGCCAGCATGGAGGCGGTGGAAAAGCTGGAAAAGGTCTGCGCGGCCCTCCCCGGAGAGAATGGTGCGGGCAAAATCCTCGATATTCTCTTCCAGGTAAATGCCGGTGAAGAAGAGACCAAGAGCGGTCTGGATGTTCACGAAGCGGAGGCTTTCTTGAACGGCTTGGCTGCCCGCGGCGAAACGGCGTTCACCCACCTCCGTTTTCGGGGGCTCATGACCATCGGCAAGAACACCGGCGTGGCTGAAGATTCCCGAGAGTGCTTTGCCTTTTTGCGGAACCTGCAGCAGAAATTTTTGGCCAAGGGCGGCATATTCGCGAACTTTGACCAGCTTTCCATGGGTATGACCGGCGATTTGGAAGTGGCCATCGAAGAAGGCTCCACCATGATCCGCGTGGGCACCGCCCTCTTCGGCGAACGGGACTATAGTAAGCCTGTCAACGACCCTGTTTAGGCCATATTTTTCGTTCTGTCCCCTTTTTGTCTTCCCCGACTTGTTCGGGGATCTCCTTTTTTATATACATTTCCCATAAAACAAAAAGGAGAACCTTATGACTGTCGGAATCGTCGTACTTGTAGTAGTGGTAATTCTTGCGGGCTGGTTCATCGCCATGTACAATGGCCTGGTGAAACTCCGCAACAACCGCGAAAACGCGTTTGCTAATATCGATGTGCAGCTCAAGCAGCGCTATGACCTGGTGCCCCAGCTGGTGGAGACCATCAAGGGGTATGCCGCCCACGAAAAAGAAACCCTCGAAAAGGTGACTGCCGCCCGTGCCGCCGCCATGAACGCCACCACCGTCGACGAGAAACTTGCCGCCGACAAGGCTCTGTCTGGCGCTCTTGCCGGACTCCGGGTGTCTTTGGAAGCCTACCCCGAACTGAAGGCCAACCAGAACTTCTTGCAGCTGCAGAACGAACTGGCCGACATCGAGAACAAGCTCTCCGCCGCCCGCCGGTTCTTCAACTCCGCTACCCGCGAGCTGAACAACGCCTGCGAGGTGTTCCCCAGCAACATTGTGGCCGGAATGTTCGGCTTCAAGCGCGCCCCCATGTACGAGGCCACCGAAAACCGCGAGACCCTCAACAAGGCCCCCGAGGTGAAGTTCTAGAGGTATGAGCGGTGAGGTCGGGCTACGCCCTTTGGGGGCGGCTTGCGATGCAATCCTTTGAGCTAAAGTAGCGTGCTTTTGGTGCGGTTCTGAAAGCCTCATACCTCAAAGGGAACCCTGGAGCATAGCGATAGGGTGACCGTGCCCACACCTCAAAGCACCGAAGGTGCGACCTGTATGAAATACGTCGGGCTCCAGACACAGATTTGGCGGAATAACCGCAATACGGTTATCCTGCTCTGCATGTTTCCCGTGATTCTTCTCGGGATGGTTCTCCTGGCGATTATGACCCTGGATTTTTTCGGCTGGTTCTGTTGGGACGGAGCCTGCCCGCCGGGCCCCCAGGCCGCCACCTTCCACTGGCCCATCATCTGGTACTATTTCAAGGACGCCATGCCCTTCACCCTTAGCATGACGGGACTCTGGTTCATTATCGCCTACTGCACGAATACCGCTATCATCCGTCACATCACCCACGCAAAGCCGACGGAACGCAAGGACAACCTGCGGGTCTATAACCTGGTAGAAAACCTCTGCATCGCAGGGGGCATCGAGATGCCCCAAATCAATATCGTTGAAGATGACCAGTTGAACGCTTTTGCCAGCGGGGTAGATGTTCCATCTTTCACCATCACCCTCACGACTGGACTTATAGACAAACTAGATGATGCGGAACTGGCCGCCGTCATCGGGCACGAACTGACCCACATCAAGAACCGTGACACCCGCCTGATGGTGGTGTGTATTGTATTCGTCGGGATTTTTGCGGCCATCCGGTCCATGGCCGTGCGGATGCTTATGGGGCTGCTCACCGGGCCCCGCCGCCGCACCACCAACCGCAGCAAAAAAAATGGCGGCGGCGGTGGCGCCATATTCGGAATCATCCTGTTCCTGGTGGCGCTTATCATATGGAGTACCGTCGGGTATTTCTTCAGCTGGCTTACCCGTATGGCCATTTCCCGTACACGCGAATACGTGGCCGACGCCGGCGGCGCCGAACTCTGCGGAGACCCTCTGGCCCTGGCCTCTGCCCTGCAGAAAATTTCTGACAATCCCGGCCTTGACAATGTACATCGTAGTGATGTGGCTCAGTTGTATATCATACACCCCGACGAAGAATTTGACAATGACATGAAGCTTACAGGTTGGGTGGCCAAGGCAAACACCATGTTCTGTACCCATCCCGATACGCCGGAGAGAATCAGACTGCTTCGGCAGTTTTAGTGCCGATGAAATTCCGCTTCTACCTTGTCATCCCCGCGCCCCTCACTTGTCATCCCCGCGCCCCTCACTTGTCATCCCCGCGAAGGCGGGGATCTCCTATTTAGAATTCCGTTCCCGCTTAATCTGCTTTAGTTGCGCAAGCCTTTCTCCAAGAGCCTTTTCTTTTCCGTAAGGCTTGGGCTGGTAAATCTCGGTGCCTTCCAGCTGCTTTGGTAAATGTTCTTGTGCGGAGTAAGCACCGGGGCTGTCGTGGTCGTACTGGTAGTCAATTCCGTAGCCTAGCTTTTCGCCCACCTTGGTTACGGAATTGCGGAAAGCCCGTGGCACAGGGAGCGTTCCCGTCTGTTTTATAATCTGGTCGGCCTTCATTCCCGCCAGTTCCAGGCTGTTGCTCTTGGGAGCAAGCGACAGGTAAACGGCCAGTTCGTCGAGGGCGATGAGTCCTTCGGGGATTCCCATAAAGTCGTAGGCCTCGCGAGCGGCTGTGGCCAGCAGTAGCGCGTTGGGGTCTGCAAGGCCGATATCTTCCATGCTCATGCGCATGAGGCGCCGCAGAATAAACCGCGGGTCTTCGCCGCCCTGCAACATGCGGTGCAACCAGTAGAGGGCGGCATCCGGATCACTTCCGCGCACCGACTTGTGCAGGGCCGAAATCAGGTTGTAGTGCTCTTCGCCGCTCTTGTCGTAGCGCAGGGGCTTCTTGTACTGGAATTCTTCCAGGAGTTTCTCGTCGATGACCTTGCGGTCACCCAGGTTCTTGCCAATCCATTCGATCTGGTTCAGCAAAAATCGGGCGTCACCGTCGGACTGGGCAATGAGTTTTTCCACGACGGCGTCTTCGACTTCCACGTCTTTCAACTGCAGTCCGCGGGGGTGGTCCCGCAGGGCGCTGAAAATCAACGTGCGCAGGTCGTCCTTGCTCAGGGGTGCAAACAGTATCAGCTGGCAGCGACTCAGGAGCGCGCTGTTGACCTCGAACCCCGGGTTCTCGGTGGTGGCGCCTATGAGCGTCACCGTGCCGTCTTCCACGGCACCCAACAGCGCATCTTGCTGGCCCTTGTTAAACCGGTGGATTTCGTCGATAAACAGGATGGTGTCCTTGAACATGCCCTTCATCTTACGGGCATCGGCCAGGACTTCCTTGACCTCTTTCACGCCGCTGGCTACCGCAGATAAAGCCACGAAAGCTTTCTTGGTGTGCTGGCGGATTACGTGGGCGAGGCTGGTCTTGCCGCAACCCGGCGGGCCCCAGAAAATCATGCTGGGAACGCTGTCGTTCTCGAGACTCTTGCGCAATAGGCTCTGCTCGCCCAGAATCTTGTTCTGGCCCAGAAATTCGTCCAGGTTCTGCGGGCGGAGTCTTTCGGCGAGGGGCTGGTCCATTAGGCTTGGGCGTCCTCGTTCACGAATTCGAACTTTGCAAAGCCCGAAGGCAGTTCCCGTGTGGGTCTGCCGTCTTTCAGCATGCAGTGGAGCGTAGAGCCCGTAGTGCAGAGCTTGCCGTTTACCGTCGCCTTGTACAAAAAGCGCACCCGGAGCCTGTCAACCCGGACCATGGTGGTTTCGATATCCACGAATTCACCATAGTGGGTGGGGTTCTTGAACTGGACGTTCAGCTCTAGGACGGGGCTCGAAAAACCTTCGGCCTCCATGTCGGCGTAGCTTGCTCCTGCTTCCCGGAAGTATTCGGTGCGGGCCTGTTCGAACCACACGGCATAAACGGAGTGGTGCACGATTCCCATCTGGTCGGTTTCGGCGTAGCGAACGTCAATGCGTGCCGTATGCTTGAAAGTGCAAGTTTCCATGGACTAAAATATACAAATCATTGTCAAAAGCATCGGTTATGGGGATGTTTTTCTAAAAATGGCCTAAAGCGGCGAAAATTGGCGATTTTTGCAAATCAACAACTTATCAACACTCCACACCCCTTTTGTGGACAAAACTTTTGCGAAAAAAGAAAAAAATCGCATTTTTTTTTGCGTAAGTGCTTGATTTTTATTGACAAAACGCATCAAATCTTATTAAATTTGGTCCACTCTATTATCTTTAGGGGTACTAGAGTGCGTGCCAAAGTAGCTCAGCTGGTAGAGCAGCTGATTTGTAATCAGCCGGTCGTAGGTTCGATTCCTATCTTTGGCTCGAAACAAATGCATCGTTGCCCGAGTGGTTAAAGGGGACGGACTGTAAATCCGTTGGCTCACGCCTACCGTGGTTCGAAACCACGACGATGCACGACCACAAGGCCCGCCAATGCGGCAACGTAGCGGCAGGCCCAATGCCCAGGTAGCTCAGTGGTAGAGCACTTCCTTGGTAAGGAAGAGGTCTCGGGTCCGACTCCCGATCTGGGCTCTCACTAAACGGAGATAGAATAAAATGGCAAAAGAACATTTTGATAGAAGCAAGCCGCACTGCAACATCGGCACCATCGGCCACGTTGACCACG
>CAKUWY010000010.1 GCA_934699585.1 uncultured Fibrobacter sp. | reverse complement strand
CGCCCGAACGTTCTCGATATCATCCTGAACAAGCAGGTGAACCTCATCATCAACACGCCGTGGGCAAAGCGCGACGCCATCAAGGACGAAAGCGCTATCCGCAAGGCCGCCATCAAAAGTGTGCAAAACGAGTGTCGCAGAAAAAAGCTTGCGCTAGCGCTATTTTTCTATGACCGAGTGCAGCCACGGACGCTATACGAAACTTGCCACTTCAGTGGTTTAGTTGAGTTATCCTCTTTGGGGAGAAGCATCAAGTACAAGGTTCCGTACATCACGACCCTCGCTGGTGCCTACAACACCGTGAAGGGCATCGCCGCCGTAAGGAACGGCCATGGTGCTGTGAAGTCGTTGCAGGAATATCATGCTACCATCGAGGAAGTGTAATTTAGACGAGAGAACGCTGCGTCGCTTCGCGACTCGCTACAGACGAGAGACGAAAGAAGACTCAGTGTCATCCTGAGCGGAGGGCGTAGCCCGAAGTCGAAGGATCCAGACCCGCATTTGTCATTGCGAGGGGCGAGAAGCCCCGAAGCAACCCACTCCTCAAGAGTCACCCTGGAGCGAAGCGATAGGGTCCAAAAGCATTAAAGACCGTAGCAATAAAATGCTGCGGCCTTTTTCTTATATTTGTGAAAAGCAATTTTTATCCGTAAGGAAACGGGAAAATGCATGTCTTAGAAAAAATTAGCGAATTTGTGGGCAAGTGGATGGCGGTTATCATTTTGGCTATTGCGGCGCTCTCGCTGCTCCTGCCCAAATCAACGCTTTGGATTGAAATCAGCTGGGTGAATTACCTGCTGATGATCGTGATGTTCGGCATGGGGCTTACGCTCAAGCTGAGCGATTTTGCACTTGTCTTTGCCCGCCCTAAGGAAATTACTGTCGGTTGCGCGGCGCAGTTCATTATAATGCCTGCACTTGCATTCTTACTCTCTAAGGTTTTCGGCCTCGATGCCGCCCTCATGGCAGGCGTTGTTCTCGTAGGCACGTGCCCCGGCGGGACATCCAGCAACGTGATTACTTACCTCTCGAAAGGCGACGTGGCGCTTTCCGTGGGCATGACTAGCGTGAATACGCTGCTCGCTCCCGTGCTGACTCCGGCGATTACTTACTTGCTCTTGCGCACCACCGTGAACGTGGACGTGATGGCCATGTTCCTCTCCATCGTGAAGGTCGTTATCGTGCCGATTGCCCTCGGGTTTGTTATCAATAAGTTTTTTGGCAAATGGACTGCTCGTGCCGTGAGGGTCTTGCCCCTTGTCTCGGTGATTGCCATTGCGATGATTGTAGCCGCAGTCGTCTCGCACAATGCGATAAAGATTCTCTCCACAGGCGCCATCGTGTTTGCCGTGGTGATACTCCACAACCTGCTGGGCTATGGCTGCGGCTTTGGACTTGGAAAATTATTGAAATTCTCAACGCCCAAGACGAAAGCGCTCTCCATCGAAATCGGCATGCAGAATTCCGGCCTTGCCACGAGCCTCGCGGCGACTTCGTTCTCGAGCCTCGCCATGGCGACTGTTCCCGGTGCCATATTCTCCGTATGGCATAACATCTCCGGCGCGATACTCGCGAACATATACCGTCGCTGGGAAAAATAGCCCGATTTGAATATGAAAAAGCGCCGTCCAAGGAAACGTGCTCCCATGAACCGCTCGCAAATGATGCAGGCGGTGCATTCGGAAGATACGCGGCCCGAACTTCTTGTACGGCGGGAGCTGTTTAAGGCGGGACTGCGATATAGACTGCACCGTCGTGATTTGCCCGGCTCTCCAGATTTATTCATTCTCAAGTACGGCGTGGTTGTCTTTATAAACGGCTGTTTTTGGCACCAGCACGGATGCAAGTTCACGAACAGGCCCAAGAGCAATCCTGAATTCTGGAACGAGAAATTCACGAACAACTTGGTTCGCGACGTCAAGACGAACTGGAAGCTTTCACTCTCGGGCTACCGCGTCGCCACTGTGTGGGAATGTTCCATCAAGAACGACTTTGACCGCACCATAGAACGCCTCAAGGCATTTATCAAAAGCGACGAAGAAACTATTGAGATTTAATTCCACAATGTCATTCTCAACTTGTTCCAAAGGGGTGGGACTTCAAAAAAAAACGGGCGGGAATGACCGTCCGTTTCCATTTTTAAGTTTTCCTAATTAATCTTCATCGTTCCAAACATACTTGAATTTTAGACCGCCACGAGGACCATCCAAAGATTAATATCACCAAATGAATAATTTATTTATCTTCAATCAATTATTTTTATAAATAGTAAAAAAAATTTCCTACGTGGATAATTAGGCAAAAAAGGTATAGGAATTAAGCCAGCTTGGGCTTGCCGGTCCAGCCCAGCTTTTCGCGGAGGGCCCCCACGAAGCCGGTATGGCGCATGCGGATAAAGGTGGTCACCGCCTTGCTCTCGGCCAGAACCACATGCTGTCCGGGGTTCATCTGGTAGGTGAAACGCCCGTCGAACACCAGGTCCAGGGGGCGGTCCACCGCCGAGGCGATCTGGAGTTTCTTGGAGGTGAGGGACAGCACCAGGGGCCGCACAGAAAGGCTGCTGGGCGCCACGGGAGTGAGCACCACCGCAGGGGTCGCCGGATGGATAATGGGCCCACCTGCCGCCAAGTTGTAAGCCGTAGAACCCGTAGGGGTCGAAATCAAGAGCGAGTCCGCCCAGTATTCCGTCAGGTTCGTGCCGTTATAGACCACGTTCACGTTCACCATGCGGTCTGGTGCGTGGGCACGGATATGAACCTCGTTCAGCACCGTCTGCTTGCACAGGCACTTGCGCCCGATATAAACGGCGGCATCGATCATCATGCGTTCGCGGGTAGAGAACTCCCCCGCAAGCAAATCGTCGAGAGTCTTGGATAGGCCCTCTACGCGGGACTCCGCCAGGAATCCCACGCGACCCGCGTTCACTCCCAGAATAGGAATGCCGTGCCCGAGGGCGATGTGGGCCGCCGAAAGCACCGTGCCGTCGCCGCCGATGGCCAAGAGCAGGTCCATGTTCGAAAGTCCCGATTCCTTGACCACGCGGATTGGCTTTTTCACCAGGCCCTTCAGGGAATCCAGGGCGTAGAAGCAGACTTTCGGGTGGCTTTCGGCCCACGCCGAAATCTGTTCCAGGGCAGACACTAGGTCAGCGCTCTTGTCCTTGAAGCCGACGATACCGATTTTCTCGAAAAACTTTTTCATGCTCTCCCCCTACCCTTTTTGCGCCTCTACCCCATCGGGGACCGTTCCGGGTTCTCCCACGTTTTCGTCCACCATGGCGTCGGAAAGTTTCTTGAGGATTCCCGGGAAATGTTCCTCCACCACTTCGGTGTGGCCTACGGGCTCGTCGCAGCCGAGAGCAAGGGCGAGCACGTTCAGCGCAAGGCCCACCTGGGGATTCTTGCCGCCGTCGAATTCCGGAACCGCCGTGATGTTCTCGAGACCGCGGACCACCAGGCCGTCGTCATAGACGCCCACCTCTACGCCGGTCTTGCGCAGGTTTTCGGCCAGGGCCTCGTTCACGGGGCGCCACTGCTTGCGCTGTTCCTTGGGCAGCCGCAAAATGGTTTCGCCTTCGGCAAAGCAGGCCGCCACGGCCAGCAGGGGAAATTCCTCGATGGAGGTGGCCACGGTATCTTCGCCAAAACGGCGGCCCTGCAGGCGCTTGCCCGCATCCACGGGGAAAACTTCCAAGTCACCGAACACGTCGCCGTATTTTTCGCGGCGGGTCACATTCTCGATGTTTGCACCCATGCGCTTGAGGCAGTTGATGGCCCCCACCCTGCTGGTGTTCAGTTCCACGTTCTTGATGAGGATGCGGTTGCCCTTGGGCACAGCCCCGATGGTAGAAAGCAATACCAGCGCGCAGGCCTCGGTAAAGTCGCCGGGCACGTAGTAGTCGCGGCCCGTAATTACCTTGGTCTCGGACATTTCGGTGAACTGGGTGCGTTCCACTTTCTTGCCCTGGGCCATGAGCAGGCGGCGTTCAAATTCGCTGAGCTGTTCCACGCCGCGGCCCTCGTAACGGAGAGGCACTCCGAAATACTGGAGCATGCGGGTCCACTGGTCGCGGACAACGGTCTTTTCCTCGAAACTCAAAAATTCCCCACGGACAAGGGCCCGGATCAGAAGCCTCGCCCGCATGATATAGGGAACGCTCCCCAGGGAATCTTTCTTGAGGGCGGGCTCGGCGGTGTCGAAGCGGAACCTGAAACAGCAGGGTTCGTCGGATTCTACATGAATCTTGAAATAGGACTGGAGCCGTTCCTTGGCAAGAGCCACGGCGGCAGTCCCCGCCTCGCCCTCTTCGGCGGCGAAGGTAAAGACCTGCTCCGTGTCGCGGCTTGCGAGAGTCCACAGAAGCACACAGTCCCGCTCCCCGAAATCGATGGGAAGTAGCGACGGGACGGGATACTGGAATCCCTTGCCGGTGAGCACCAGGGCATGCCCCTGCTGTGAATAGGAAAGCCCGAATTCTTCCAGGACCTTGGCAAAACCGCGGCCTTCCGCCGACCAGGAGAAATCCTCCAGCACAGTGCGGCCGTTGACCAGCAGAGCCATGACCAGGGTCAAGTTCGTCCGTTCCCTATCTGGATTCAGGAAGAATTCCATTACCGTTCCTTCACCTCGTAATCCAGATACTTCAAAAGCTTGAGGGCGCGGGCGGCCTCGTCTTCGGTCTTGAAGGCGAGCAGGAGCGTGCCCGCCACGTTTTCCCGGACCTTCATGAGTTCCACGTCACGGACGTTGATACCTTCTTGTGCCAGCGGTTCCAGCACGCTGAGCAGCGCACCGGGCTTGTCCTTCAGCTGGACCGTAATCTCGAAGAATGCGGAGGCGGCATTGCGGCCCGGGGCGAACAGGCTTGCACGGCCGTCGTTTCCGGCCTTGAAAATCTTTTCCAGGGCGGCAGAGTTGTCGTCGACAGGTTTATCATCGGCAGCAGGTAAGGAAGGCGCCGAGCCGTCCACCACCTTCAGGGCATTCATGGCCTCAATGGTGCGGTCCAGGCCCGCACGGACCTCTTCCAGGGCCCGGACGGTCTCGTTCCTGTTGGTGACGGCGATGTCGTGCCACATTCCCCAGCCCGAGGCGGCTATACGGGTCATGTCCCGGAAGGCCCTGCCCGCGTAATGCTGATAGTTGTGAGAAAGCAGGCGCTCCGGCAGGTTCCCCGCCAGCGTCGAGCTGAGCATCTGGGGCATGTGGGAAACCCAGGCCATAGTGGCGTCGTGATGCTCCGGCGGGAACACCACGGCGGTAGCTCCCAAGAACTTCACCAGGGATAGCAGGGGCTCGTAAGCGCTTTCGGGCATGCCCTCGGGAGGGCAAACGAACCAGTAGGCGTTCTCGAAAATGGCGGGGTCGTTGTGTTCGCAGGTCCGCTTCTCGGAACCTGCCATGGGGTGACTCCCCACGAAACGGAAGGGGGCAGGCAGGGTCGAACCCACCTTGCAGATTTCCACCTTGGTGCTCCCGATGTCGGACACCACCACCTGCCGCGAGGCATCGGCACCTTTGGCCCAGGAGACGTTCTTCAGGGCCTCCATGGTCTTCAGAATATGGAGAATGGGTCCGCACAGCAAAATCAGGTCGCTGTCCTTGGACCACTCCTCCACCGCATCGTATTCAAAAAACTCGTTGGCAAGCTCCAGTTCCCGGGCCCGTTTGAGAGTGGCGGCAGAACTTACCGCACGGATAATGGCCGGAAACTTGGCCTGCTTGACCGCAGCCGCAATGGAACTGGCCAAAAGGCCGAAACCCACCAAAGTGAACCGTTTCATCAATCCTCCACCTTGCGGGTCTCTTCCATGACGACCTGGAAAATACGTTTGATGGATTCCTCGCTCAGGGGGCCGCCGCTTTTCTGGGCAAGTTCCCCCACCGCATTCAGGACCCGGGCTTCGCGGCCCTCGTCCAGGACCGGCAACCCCGCCTGCTTCTTGACCTTCCCGATTTCATGGGCAAAAGACGCCCTCTTGTTCAAGAGGGTGATCAGTTCCCCGTTCAGGGCGTCTATGCGGGCACGCCAGTCTTCAATAGTCATGGCGGAAAAGATAGAAAAAAGATGGGAGCGTGATTCTGCTGGACAACCCAAAACAGCCATTTCACCCGGAAAAAGTTCCCTGGTAAAAAACTTCATAAAAAAAATCTAAACGGAAATAAATTTCAGAATTTCGAAATATGTCATTTTATGACACAAAAATGAAAGTATATTTGCAATAGAACCTTCAGCAAGGAGGCCTAGTATGGCAAAAGACATCTTCTTCGTCAAGGTCGAAACGACCAGAACGACAAACATTTACGCCTTTACCCGGAGCGAAACCGGCATCCTGGACTACGCAGGCACGGCCACACCGAAGACCGCAGAACTTTCCCAGATGCAAAATGTGGAAGGCAGCGCCTACTTCACGCCTTCGTGGTACACCTACCTGCCCGAGAAACTGCAAGCGGAAATTTCAATTTACCTGCCCGCAAACATAGAGAACCTGGACGCCAACCAGTATTCCTTTTTGTTGCACGTGGGGGCGCTGCTTCTTGCCGTACAGGAAAAGGACGGCCTTCTGGCGACAGAACTCCTGCACCGCCGTTCCATGGTATTCGCAAATTTCACCCCGATTTTGCTGCACATCTTGAAGCCCGTGGCGGCAGAGGCCCTGTTTGCATTTGTCTATGGCGGTTTTCGTGGCGAAAGCGACTTCCAACGCATTTACGCCAACAATGCCCCCATATCCACAGGCGAAACTGACGCCGCGGCCATCCTCTTTGCCGCCGCCCGCGACACCCTGAAACCCGATTCCGAAAGGGAATCCGCCGAAGCCATGTTCATCCGCTATTTCAGCGAAAATGCGAATCGTCATTTCGATTTTACCATGGGAATCGTGGGAGCGTCCAACCACCCCTGGCTTGCGGGAATCGACAAGTTCAAGGACCTTTCCAACAGCGCAGCCGGATTCCATTTCGCCAGTGCCCCCGATGCCGTCGGACAAAAATACCAGGATGTCTTTGCCTCGCTCAAGACCAAAGTACAGGCCGAGCCCTACAACCCCCACGACCACAACGCCATCAGCGTAAACATCGAGGATTTGACAGCGGTCATCAAGGGTTTCCGCAGCAAAGCCAAAGCGGGCTACCTGCGGGCAAACGGAGCAGCCATCCTCCGCAAGGCACGTCCCAATCTTTACGGGTACGAATCTTCCCTCTGGCGTATCGGCGGCAATCCCGATTACTTTGAGAACGCCATCGTGATACGAATAAAGTTCTAACATCCTACCGTTTGGAGAAACGCCATCATGCCTACTTTGACATTTTGGCGTTTTTTTACGATATGTAGGAAGGAACACCATAAATCTTTTTTAGATTCTGAATATGCTACACTTGAAATTTGCCCTGAATCTGGAACATCTCGCCGACGAGATGATCGAAGAGATTTCATCTGTCTGGAAAAATCCATTCGAAGCCCCCGTAGTCATTTTCCCGGACCCGAAACTGGAGCAATGGTTCCGCCTGCGTTGGGTGAAAAAGAAGGGCGTGCTCGCAAACCTGAACAAGAGCACCATTGACCGCTTTTTGTTCGACATTTTGGTGGGAAAAGACGACTCTAAAAAGAAATTAAGTTCCGACATGCTCGCGAACGTCATCATCTCTTACCTGCAGCAGGCATCGGACGGGAAACGCAATTATGAACTATTGGGCGAAAACGTCAAGTCCTATCTCGAAAATGACGGCGAATTAGACGAAAACAGACTTTTTGATTTTGCAAACGTGATGGCGGGGCTGTTCCTGGAATACGAGACGAGCCGTCCTAGCGGGTTCATTGCCGATTCCGAAACTAACGAAAGCGCAAAGGGGATTCTCGACTGTTGGGAACAAGGCTCCTTGAAGGATTTCTTCATTACCCGCGACAAGACGGCCGCGGCAAACGAATCCTGGCAGCGTAAGTTGTATTCGTCCCTTTTCCATGCCGGCGATGGCGACAAGTCCCTTCTAACCCGGGTATTCGACAAATACGCTGAAAAAAATGGAAGAGAAATCACTTATCTCACCCTCCCCTACCTGTACAAGGCCTGCAAAGGGGAAGACGGCAGTGTAAAATTCCACTACGAAAGCGGACTTCCTGTCTTTATTTTCGGGCTTTCGGGCATGGGACAGTTTTACCGCGTCATCTTGCAGGAATTCGCGAAAGGCAACCAGGTCTATGCGTATATCCAAAACCCGTGTATGGCATTCTGGGAAGACTGTAGCGGGACCCGCAAACCGCTTGAGAGTATGAAACTCGCGCTCCCGAAACTTGCCACCAGTCCCGACGATGAAAGCGAAACGGTAGATGCAGACGAAAACGAGCTTCTGCGCGATTGGGGCAAGGCGGGTCGCGACAACATCAAGCTGTGGAGCCTCGCTACCGATTACAATTTCATGTTCGACAGCAATTCCATCGTTGATCGGAATAGGGAAACGTCCTGCGACACACTGCTCCACAACGTGCAATGGATGATAGCGAACCGCAAAAACGTTTTCAACGAAAATGCGGGTATCCTTGCCAGAATTCCCTTTACGAAAGACGAATCCTTCAGCGTGACGACAGCCCCCTCGAAAATCCGCGAGGTGGAAATGCTCCATTCACGCATCTGCAAACTGCTTTCTGAAAAGGATTCCGAAGGAAATCCAAAGGCGACGATTGCGGACATCCTTGTCGTGTCGCCTAATATCGACGATTACCGTACAGCCATTTTCCAGGTTTTCGACCAGACCCGCGACGGATTCCACGTCCCCTTCAATATCGTGGACTCTGCCGCCCGCGACTCCCTTACGGCAAATGCACTCGGCATCCTTTTTTCCATCCGTGAAAAGGGCGGGCTTTCAAGGCCCGACTTTTTCGCTCTGGTGCGCAATCCCGTGGTGCAGAATGTTCGAAAAATTCATGGCGACGAGATTGCAGCCTGGGAATTCTGGGCCACCAACATGAACATCTACCGCGACCGCATCGTGGAAGACAACGGTGAAAGTCGGCACGAGGAATCCTGGATTACGGCGACACGGCGGCTTTTGCTTTCCCGATTCAGTTACGGAAGTGTCGCCACCGACGATGGAGAAATTTCTCCCTACAGCGACATCAGCAGTGCCGACAGCTATTCCCTTTATCGGTTCGTCGATGCTATCGATTCGCTGGAAAACTGGTGCAACCAGGGAGCGGCAGGAATCCCGTACGACGAACTTCCCAACCTGTATCAATTCCTGGATTCGTGGCTTTGCATGGGAAACCCATCCAACGAACTGATGGGAGAAAGCGTCATCTACCGTTCGGTATCTGCCGCCCGTGAAAATCTTGAGTGTCAATATCATGCCGGCAGCAAGACCGTTTCGTTCAAGTGTATTTCGCAGACTTTGCTACTGGCAGCACGGAGCTCGGAATACAGTTGCGGCAACCTGTTTATCAACGGGCTGACCTTCATGAAATTCGAACCCAACCGGATTATCCCCACAAAATACCTCTTCTTCATGGGGGCCGATGCGGCAAACTTCCCCGGTGTACGCAACACAAACACGCTTGACCTGCGCAAATCCTGCCGCCCCTGGCCCGGAGACGACACGGTCGTAAGCCGAAACCGTTACGCATTCCTCTGCCAACTCATGAGTGCCGCGGAAGGGTTCTTTATCAGTTACGTCAACAAGGACCTGCAAAAAGACGAAGACTTCTACCCTTCGTCTATCGTGAACGACATCCGCAACTTCTTGAGAAATGCGGTCAAGGCGTCCGGCATAAAAGAGAAATCTGTTCTCAAGGAACTTTGGCCCGACGAAAACGTGCCTCTTGACGAAACACGGCCATGGAAAGACCTGTACACCCGTCGTGAAATCCGTAACAAGAAGGCTCAACTGGAATTTGGCGACAGCACTACCGTCGCGAATTTCACGCCTAGCGAAGCCGACGGCGAAGACCCGCGGCTCCCCGAACAGGCGAGCATCTACCAGTTCAAGGAATTCCTCAAGGACCCCTTTGAATTCCGCGTCGCCCAAATGATGCATATCGAAGACGAAAAGGAGGATCCCGAAAAAACGGAGTTCGAGCCAATCCATATCGACCATCTGCAGGAAACCATCATTCGACGTATGCTCCTGGCGCAAAAGTTGGGAGTTTTCGAAAACGATTACTTGAAAACCGAAGAAAACATACGCAACTACGCCATCTCCAAGGGACTCCTGCCCAAAGGAACCTTCGGTGAACGTTCTTGGAGCGAAATTCGCGACGAAATCAACAATCTCGCATACCTTATAGAATGTAACTACCCGAAACCGGCATTCCAGTACGGCAGGCGGTCCGTAGAACTCAAAATGAAGGGCTGGACGCTTCTCGGAAACATCCCGCTTATGGCACAAAATGCACACCAAATACACTTGATTGATACCGCGGGTGTCAAAATTCACCAGTATCATTTTTTAGCGGGCTACATCCAGGCCCTCGCCCTTATCCGTGAAGCGGGACGCAAAGAACAACCTGTTCCCGAGGTATTTGCAGACGTCTATTCAAAAACAACATGGCAGGCAAAACGCATAGATCTTTCGCCCACTACGGCCGAGCAGTTACTTGAACAGATTTACCATAAAATGTTTAGCGTGCAGATGAATACAAATGGTGTATGGGAGCGTTACAGCAAGGTCCTTCCCATCGACATGGTGTTAGAAAACAAAATCGAATCCTATGACGATTACATCAATGCCTTTGGCGACGAAAACCATTCCCCCTGGAAATACTTTGCGGGCAAGAAATACTTCGACATCAAGAAAGTCAGCGGATTTTCCGACAGGTATTTTATGGACCTCTGGAAAAAGGAATGCCAGGATCTTATGGATTTGACACCCGGCTTGTGGGAACCCGGTAAAGATATCGCAGGAGTAGTCGATGACCCAGATTAAACTTTTCAATATTGACGATTTTCATTTTGGAAACAACCTGTATATCGATGCTTCGGCAGGTACCGGAAAGACCTACACCATACAACAGTTGGTAGCGAAACTGGTTCGTGGTGAAAAGGGCACACCCGGAATTCCGCTTTCCAAGATTCTAATTGTTACCTATACCGACAAGGCAACAGGAGAACTCCGAGACCGTATCCGACAGAAAATGGAAGAATGTCTCGCCGAAGAAAACCATGATTGTTACCGCGAGGCACTTCAGAACATTCACACGGCACCGATATTCACCATTCATTCTTTTTGCCAGAAAGTACTCCATGATTTTGCGTATGAGGCCGGATCCTCGTTCAACCTTGACGTCGTTTCGGACGACAGTATCGAGACCTTAATCCAGCGGCTTATACGCGACAGATGGTCATTCGAATCTTCTTTTAAGGAAATCCTGAACACCCCCAAGTTCAAGATGGATACTTTCGTCAAGAATTTCGTGAATGCAGCCGGATTCATGCTGCAAAATCACGGGACAAGCCAATTTGAACCCGATTACAGCACCCTTGACGGAATTCTCACATGGTATCCAGAAGCGAAAGACGCATGGGATACGTTGCTTGAAAATAAGGATGCTACCGCCGAGAGAGAATTCAAGAACAAGAAGAACACCGTAAAGCTTTCTGACTTCATCGAAGCACTTAAATCATACGACGGCACGGATAAGCTATTTAGCGGAAAAAAATTTGACAAGAATTGGCGCGGCATTTGGAATACCAATGAATTGAACAATGCCATAGATTTTTTCTTTGACATTCAGAAAAAAGACCTGCAAAAAAAGAAACTCAGCAATTATCACCAGTTCATTTGCGACCATGTGAACGAACTTGTTGAACTGTGGCAGAAGGGCAAACGAGAAAGCAAGTCGCAGTCTTTCAGTGATATGATTAATGGAGTCCACGATTCCATAGTGAGAGGAAACGGCGAGCTGTTACAAAAACTACGGGAAACCTACCGCTACGCCATCATTGACGAGTTTCAGGACACAAACCAGTTGCAATGGGATATCTTCAAGACCATCTTCCTGGACGCCCCCGACAACAACATTGTGGTAGTGGGAGACCCCAAGCAGTCTATTTTTTCGTTCCAGGGAGCCGATGTCGGCGTGTATCGTAAGGCCATCTCCGAAATCGGCAGAGAAAACGGGCGACGACTTTCGACAAACAACCGTTCCAGCGATGAAATTATTGAAGCCTGCAATGAACTGTTCAAAGAAGACTTTTTAGACAAGGGTGACTTTTCTAAATCGGAAGTTCCCCCAGCAGAGCGCAAGAAAAAGTCTCCCACTCTGAACGGCAAAGCGGCCAAGCCCTTCTGGATTTCAAGGATTAACGACGAATTCGAATTTGCCGACTTTGCCGTGAGAAAGATTGTGGAGTGTTGCGCTCCTAGCGCTATAGACAGCGCAAAAACGACATTGCAGGTCTTCGACAAGGACAAGAAGGAAATGCGGAATGTTCGCTTTTCGGATTTCGCCATTCTTTCCCGTACCCGGAGCGAAATGACAGCCATGGAAAGCGCGCTTGCGCAGGTGGGAATACCGTATGCCCGTTACAAGGACACGAACCTGTTCAGCGGCAGGGAATGCGCCAACTGGATTTCGTTCCTGAAAGCCCTTAATGCGCCCGATTTTTCCAGCTGGAATCGGAAATTCTTGAACGAGGCTCTTATCACGGACTTTTTCAGGGTGCCTCTGGAACGCGTCGAAGACGAATCGTTCACTTACCCGACCAGCCGAATCATGAAACTGTTTATGTCTTGGCGGCATCTGGTTTCAAAGTCCCGCTGGGCAGAACTTCAAGAAAGCATTTACCAGGAAACCGAAATAGACAAGTATCTGAGTACACCTGCGACCTTGCAGCAGCTGGCAAAAATCAAGCAAATCGGGACCTACATTTTCGATTTTCTATACAACAACCACGTTTCCCTTGAAGAAACCATAAAGCACCTACAGGGACTTGCAAACGCTTCCGAAGACGTGGATGATACCGATGGCAACCTTGTAGCGAAAGGCAGCGATTTTGATGCGGTAAGCCTTATGACAATCTATGCGTCAAAAGGGCTCGCATTCCCTATCGCGATTATTACGGGCGGACTCCGGGGCGACAATTTCAAACCTGAACGCGCCCCATATTCGTTCAGCTTCGAAGGAAGAAAATTCTTCGGTTTTGACGCCGACGTTTCCCGTAGAATCAGTCTAGACGAAAACCACGACGAATGGAGACGCCTTATCTATGTCGCCTATACGCGCGCAGAGTCCCTGATGATTGTACCGCGGTACAAAATCTGGCACGAAGATGCAGGCGATGGGGACTGGAAAATCAACCCAAACAAGCCTTTTGCATTTTTGGCCCGTGCTCTTGCAAATCTTTCTGAAACAAAATACGCCCGCGAGCAACAAGACGACCCCTATGCCCAAACAAGTGTCCCTGATTTAAAGAATATCGTTGCCCAGATATTGCACAATGCAAAAGATGCAAAAATCGATACAAGCGAACTGCCCAATTTCGAAGTCCTACAGCGCAGCGTAAACGGAGCCTGCATCTACCAGTATTCCTATTCCAGTCTTGCATCTAAAAAACGACTACTCGAAAGCAAGTCCGATACTGCTCGTAACGAGTTTGACGATATTTCGATTGACGGAAACCGGACAAACCGCGAAGACGCCGTTGTCTCGGGCCGTGATGACCAATATGCCGGAGTTGCTCCTCTTTCTCGTGAAAATGCGAGCATCGTAATTGACGAAGCCTCTTCGCTGGTGATTCCCTGCAACAACTACGACAGGACGGCGCCCATTTCGAGCCTTCCGAACTATCCCCGCGGAGCCAACTTGGGCGACGCATTACATAAGGTTTTTGAAAACCTGGATTTTGAACGTGTTGGCAACTTGCCCGACGAAGATGCCGCCCGCAACGATGAAGAACTTCGCAACCTAATAATCCGAATCTATCTGGGAAATTCCATCCATATCCAGGAACATCCCGAATGGAGCAGCCTCACAGCCGGTTTTATCTGGAATACAATGAATGCGGAACTTCCCGAAATTCACGGAAGCGAGGCGACCGGAAAGACTTTCCGACTCAAGACTTTGCCCGCAAGCAATCGTCGGGCCGAAATGGGATTTCATTTAGACGCCCACGATTCGAGTAAATCCAACTGGATGAATACGCTCTGCAAGGGATTTATCGACCTGATGTTCGTTCGGAAGGGAGATGATGGTGAAGACTATTACTCCATTCTAGACTGGAAATCGGACGTAATGGACGACGCCGACTACAGCGACAAGGACGCCCTCTCTCAAAAAATAACGGACGAGTATTCTGTGCAACGGGTCCTCTATAGCTACCTGCTCATAAAATGGCTCAGGCAGTTCTACGGCAACATGAATGAAGAAGACATTTACGACCGGCATTTTGGCGGAATCTACTACGCCCTGGCCCGAGGCACCCATGCAAATACCAGCAACGGCATTTATTGTCAAACGTGGAAATGCTATGCCGATCTCGAAAGAAGCTACCGCAACATAGCCACACTCATGGGGCGCAGTGCAAAGGAGACTGCATAATGGAAAATACGAACATCTGCGAAACTACAGCTGAGTTTTACTCCTTGCTCCGCGAAATGCGCGGAATTTCCCCTATCGCCGAAAAAATGCACAATCTGCTCTGTTCGCTTCAGCAAAAACCGAAATTGTCGCAGGATGCACAGAAGGTACTACTGGTGTACCTCTCCCTGCTGGAAGACGGCAACACCCGTATCCCCCTCGATTCCGAACGCCTTTTCGCCAAGTGGAAACAAAAATGGGATGGTCTCGTTGTGCAAGCAGAAAGCCGGGATACGTTGAGAGGCATCAAGCGGCAGGAACCTTACGCGACGGCGGAAATCTTTTCGTCAGTCATCAGGAATGGCGTGAAGGACTTGCTTTCGGGGAACTATGCGCAAATTGTTGGAAAGGAATCAACTCCCCTATGCATTCAGCAAACGACCGACGGCTGTCATCTCATTTCGGCCAAGCACCTTGAAGACAAGGGCCATATCGAAAACATCTTCAAGTCGGGATTCTTTAAGGAAGTTACACTTGGTAGCAACGACGAGGAACAGACAAAGCAATTCGTTCAGGGGCTTTTGCGCGAAGGTTCCCCTATTGTTTTTGACGACCGTCAAATCGAAGTTATCACCCGAGGCGCAAAGCAGAATCTGATTATTACGGGCGGTCCCGGTACCGGAAAGACAACCGTTATCGGTTTTTTGCTGTGGAAACTCTTTGAAAGAGACGAAAAATACCTAAACTGGGATTTGTACATGGCGGCCCCCAGCGGCAAGGCGGCGGACCGTCTCGCCGAAAGCATGGAAGATACCCTGTGCGAAATTTCGGATTCGAAAAAGAAGGAACACCCCCGCATTTTAGAAAAATTGACAAAGGCTTCGAGCAGTACACTCCATAGGCTCTTGAAATACAGTATTGCAAAGGGCGGATTCACATTCAATTCTGGCAATCCGCTTCCTGAGCAGGCCATCTATATCATTGACGAAGCCAGCATGATTGACATCTCGCTCTTTGCCGCCTTCCTCCAGGCTCTCCCCCCCAGCGGGAACTTCAAGCTGTTCATCCTTGGAGACCCGAACCAGCTACCCTCCGTCGATGCAGGCGCGGTACTTGGAAACATCCTAGAATTCAACCGCAATTTCGTGGTCAAGCTCACCCGTTCCAATCGTTTCGGCGACGATTCTAAAATAGGCATACTCGCCGGAAAAATCAAGCGGGGCGAAATAGTCCCGTTCGAAGCATCTTCATTTGAACCACACATGCGCTATTGGGAACAAACCGACAGCATCTACATGCTTGACCTGAATCAGGGAAAAACCCTCTCCCGCAGAGAGGAACTCCGGGCAGTCGAAAGCCTTGTCTGCAAGTGGACAAAAAAATTTTACTCACCGCTTATGGAACTTGCCCAGTCCGTAAACCCGGACATCGCTGCAGATTGCATTCCTCCCGAGCAACTTGAAATCCGGAACCAGTTATGGGAATTGGCCAATCGGTCACGCATCCTATCGGCAGAACGGCGAGGAAACCGGGGCGTTGAAACATTGAACCAAATCGTCTCGGAAACGCTTACCCAGGCTGTGGCCCCCAGGTTCGTAGGACAAATCCTGATATTTAATCGCAACCAGAGCGAATTTGAACTGTACAACGGCGACACGGGAATCGTGGTGCAGTCCGCGAGGCACGACCAGCTTTTCTTGATGCTCAAAAAAAAATCCCAGTTTGTATTCTACCCGCTCTCCTATTTCCCAGAAGATTGTCTAGACCCCTCCTTCGCGATAACCATCCACAAGTCGCAGGGTTCGGGCTACCCAAACATTATGATGTTCCTGCCCACGCGCAAGGGCCATCCATTATTGAATCGTCAGATTCTTTACACGGGCATCACCCGCACCAAGAAGCAGAGTCTCACCATCGTCGCCACCCCCGAAACCTTTAAGGCCGCCTGCGAGACAGTCATCGAACGCGATACAGGTATAGAAATCCAGTAGAAATCTCTTTTTTTGCTTAATTCGTCCGTAGAAAACTTATATTAGAGGCAAGGAAGAACAATGAAACCACTTTGTCGCTACATAATTTTTGCCGCGGCCCTTTTAGGCATAGCCGGTTGCGCCTCTGCGCCCCCATCCCACGATGCGGAACGCGCCAGGGCACGGGCAGGATACAGCGCGCTAGACTCCGAAACCAGCCCTGCAGCAAGCACCCCGTCCGTAACCTCGGCCCCTACCGCCGCTTACTCCGGAGTTTCTCGCCCCATACTGATGGCACTACCTGCCGCCTCGGGTAAAGGGTCCTCCCCCATGGAGGTCGTTTCCAACAATCCCTTTGCCAAGGCCGTCATGGAAGGGATTAACGAATACCTGACCGAAAAGGGCTACGAGGTGCGTTCCCTGGAAGGTTCCGAAGACCTGTCCAACCTAATCCAGATGCAGGGCGATATTTCTGGCAATGGCGACGACATGTCCTACATTGCAGGGCTTGCCCTCGGCGCCGATGTCTATATCAAGTTCTCCGGCTCCATCAAGAACGACATGGTGAACGTCGAACTCTCCGCCTATGAAACCTCCACAGCCAGGCAGCTCGGCTCCAAGACCGGCATGGTCCAGAACCACGGGAACAGCAAGGACAAACAGCGTTACCTGGTAATTTCTGCCGCCAAAAAGGCGCTCCCCGCCCTAGAAAAGACAATCCTCTCTTACTGGAACGAAGACGCCAAGAAGGGCGTCCAGTACAAGGTGGTCCTCCGGATTGGCGAACGGTTCCAGGGTTCGGGACTGGAAGACCTGCAAGACCTGAGCATATCTTCCCTGAGAAGCGCATTCAAGTCGGTTCGAGTCAATAACGTAACCGAAAGGACCATAGACATCATCGTCTATGCAGACCCCGAGGTTTATCCGGACGCCTACGCCGTCTATTCGGCCATCAAAAGCGCCGTTTCCTCTTCTGCCCAGGCAAAGAAGAACAACATCGTCAACAAGCTTATCATTCTGGAACTGAACTAACACGGCATTCCGTATGTTTCCGAAAGTCCTCCTCATTTTCTTCGCTTTTGCCGTAGCCGTTTCGGCCAGGGTCATTTCCTGGACCGGCTATTCCGAAGAATCCCAGGAGGCGGCTACGGAGGCGGCACGTGCGGGGGTAGCCAAACAGATTTCTGTACATATTGACGCCTCCACAAGCGTAACCCACAGCGAAACAACCCCCGACAACGGCAACTCCGAAATCGAAAAGAAAATCAAAAGCCAGAATTTTTCCAGATCAGACTTGCTTCTAAACGGCATCCGCATTCAGGTTCTACCCAAGAACGGCAAACGTTTCGGAGCCACCGCCACCCTGGACCTGGACGAACTTCTTTCCAAGTACAGGTTCAAGCTGGAAACCCTCCAGCGCACAATCAACGAAACGGAAACCAAGGCAAGGCAGGCCCTTGTAGAACAGCGTTTTGTCGAAACAGACCGACAGCTCGCCACAATCCCAGGAATCGTAAAATCCCAGGAGCCCATCCTGGAGGAAATGTCCTTATACACTCCTCTGGACAACTCCATGCGACTCAAGACGGAATCCGCCGCCATACAGCAGGCACTGACGCTAGCCCTACGGCAGCTCCAGATTTCCGTTTCGAAGGAGGGCAACCCGCAAGAACTCGGCCCGAAATCGAACCTTCTCCTAACCGTAACCGTAGTAGGCCCCAAGGGGCCAATCCCCAATTTTCCACTCCTTATCGAAAACGGCGGGAAAGCCCTTGCAAATGCCGCTACCGACGCCCAAGGTGCAGCCACCTTCCAAATTCCGGCAAGCAACCTGACCCGCGGTTCCGGCGAAATCCTTATCCATCCGGCCATTTCTGCAAACCAGCGCAACCTCGCGGGCCTCATAGCAACCAAGGTTCCCTACCAGGTTTCTTCTCCTGTATGCCCGCTAAATCTCACCTGCAACCAAGGGCCGTCGGCTTGCACCGCCGTAGCCGACCAGATTTCAAAACACTTCGGCCAGGTGGTGCAAGACAGGAGCGCCCAAACAGTCACCGTCCGTATCAAGTCTACTTCCGAACACACTCTGAAGAACATCACCAGCTACAAGGTCAGCCTTTCCCTTTCGGCGGGAACCAGGGAATGCAAATGGAGCGGAACTGGAGCCGGCAGGACAAAAGACGAAGCCCAGACCAACGTCCTAAAAAAGATGGACCTGGGCAGCTGTATCGAAACTCTTGAGGTCTGCCAATAAAATCGTATCTACCTACTCCCTTTATTCAACAGGCGAAGAGAGAAAGCATTAAGCCTCGACGTACTTTTCCAGGAAATCCTTTACCGGAAGCGGCTTAGAATAGTAATACCCCTGCAGGCTCTTGATCTTGAAACGGAGCAAGTAATTTCGCATTTCGGCAGTCTCGATACCTTCTGCCGTTACCGACGAGGAGAAGGAATTGGCCAGCTCCGAAATGAATCGCACCGTGTTCTGGTCCGAAGAATCCTTCTCGATGTTTATGACAAAGCTGCGGTCGATCTTCACCGTAGATACGGGCAGTTCCCGCAAAATACCGAGGGAACTGAACCCCGTGCCGAAATCGTCCAGAGCTACCTTGACGCCATGCTCCCGAAGGGCCGTAAATATCTCCTTCAAGAGCGAAATGTCCAGCATACGGCAGCGTTCCGTAATTTCAAGGCAGAGGTTCTGGGGCGGATACCCCGTCTCCTTGAGAATGGCCAGCACGTCTTCTACAAAATCACGATTTTCCAGCTGGGTATAGGACAGGTTCACGTTCACCACGAATCCCGGATAACGCCTAAGGAACCTCTTCGCATCTTTTAATGCCGTGCGCAAGATCCACCGGCCAAGTTCCGGGAAAAGATTGTCACGCTCCAGCACCTCCACAAATTCTAGCGGAGACACGATTCCATATTCGTCGTTTTTCCAGCGGATCAGGGATTCTGCTCCGGTAATCATCTCGGTTTCTGCATCTACGATAGGCTGGTAGCAGAGAAAAAATCCCTCGCAGTTGTTCACGATACTATTGCGGATAACATTCAGGCGCTCAATGGCAAAGCGCTTGTCTTCGCTGACGCTGTTCTTAAGCACATAGAGTTCGCCCAGATGGTTAATCTTGGACTCATAATAGGCGAAACGGAGACACGAATAAACCGTTTCTACAGACACGTCAAACCGTTCCAGGTTGATGGCGCCCGCCACAAAAGAAAGCACCACATGCTGGCCATCCACTATCAGGTCGTGAATGCAATTGTACTGTATCCGCTTGTAAAGGTTCTTGAGGTCTTCGGAGGTGGCGTTCTTGCACACGATGGCAAACTTGGTGCCGTCCATGCGGTACCACTCTCCCATATCAAAGGCCTCCACCTTGATCATCTTGGCGAATTCCTGCAGCACCCGGTTCCCGAAGGTGTAGCCGTAAATTTCATTCAGGTGCGAAAAATCCGAAAGCCCCAGCATCATAATCTGGATTTTCTCACCCTTCCAGGTGGAAGAACGCAAATCGTCCATAAAGCCGTAAAGGCTCCGGGAATTGGACACGTCGTCGAAATAGCTCAGGGCATCGTTGTTTCGGACCGAACCTCCAAAGAATTCGGGTGTTCCGTTTTCGTCCCTAACGAGCACGCCCCGGCAGGTACACACGATGTAGCGACCGTTCTTGGTTTTGATACGATACTGCTCATGATGATTACCCGCATTCCGGTCATAGACATTTTTCACGCTTTCCTTGAATGCAGGCAAGTCTTCCGGATGTATATTCCTCATCCAAACAAGGAGCGCGTCCTTCACGTATTCAGAAGGCAGGCCGAAATAATCAACGGCATCCTTGGACCACCTGGTTATCCCCGATTCGATATGGGTCACATAGGTGTAGGCTCCGTTAGCCAATACGGAAAAGGCGTCGAACAGGGAATCTATCCTTGTTTTTATACCATCGTTCATCTTTCGCCTCCTTGCGCATAAAACACCTGATTTCGTCCGTTTTCCTTGGCCTTGTAAAGGGCCTGGTCCACACGGACATAGGCCGAGTCGGCAGATTCGCCCTCCTGGATTTCCACCACGCCAACGCTTACGCTACGGTGACCCGCCTTTTCGAATTCCATTTCATTGAAGGCCTTGCGAACTTTTTCTGCAAAATCAAGAGCCTTTTCAACAGGCGTCTCGCGCAAAAGCACCATAAATTCTTCGCCGCCCCAACGGCCAATAGGCGATTTCACCGTTAAAATCGATTCCCGCAGTCCACGGCTGACTTCATCAAAATCATCGTCGTCTTCCATCACCCTGTAATCCGACGAGTCTATTCCCGAAAGCCCCGTTTCATCCACCGTCTTTTTCAAGACGTTGGAGATGCCGATAATGACGTTGTCCCCCTCCTTGTGGCCGTAGGTGTCGTTAATCTTCTTGAAATCGTCAATATCCATCATCACAAGGCATGCAGGCGTTTTTTCCACTATGCATTCCTTGATGCAGCGCTGGATTTCACCACGGTTGAACAAATGCGAAAGGGGGTCCGTAATGGCCATCAGGGACAGCTTCGCATTTGCCTGCGCCAGTTCCTGAGTGGCCGCATCGATAAAGGTGGCAAGGCGGTTAATCATGGAAACCTGGCCCGAGAACGAGTCTTCCACCATATCAAACTTGTGACTATCGTCGCCATCGCCTTCACGCATGGCGGCAATCACCAGCGTCACGTTGTGCTGGTTTACAAAGCCGTTAGTTCTCAAGAACTCGCCAGAAGTGTAAAAACCTGATGTAGGGGCGATACTCTGGAACGGAAGAGTCTCGTTACTGATTTCTTCTTTCCCCCAGAAAGAACGACGGGCCGCACAGGAGAATGCCTTGATGATATCGGGCTTGAACTCCCCTATTTTTTTACCATCCTTGCGAATACAGTCCAGGATTGTCCAGGGGTCGCCATAGGCAAGGCGGGCCTTGACATTCTCGTCAATGTCCGAGGTCATGACCAGAGTGCCGTCTTCGCTGCAATGGACCGGGGCCCGGAGAATATCTATGCCGTTGTGCTTGTAAAAGAATGGGAATTCCAGCGTATTGGCGAAAAAATGTTCATCATTCAAGATTTTCAAATAGCGGTAATAAATTTCGTAAGCGGGCTTGCCGTCCAGTTCAAACAGGAGGGCATTTTGCGCCTTTGTTACCAGGAATTCCCTGCCAAGAGGTTTCCAGCCCGCGATATGCGTGGTATAGACATGAAAATCCTCGCCACCCACCAAGAGCGCCAGAATTCCCCGCTCCGAATACCCACCTACATTTGAATAAACGCAGGCGTCGTTGGTGGCGAGAGTCGGGTTAAAGGCACCTCCCCCAAAAATGGCTATTGATTCATCTACATCGTGCAGTGCATCGCAAAGGGGCGACAGGGACATTCCCCGAATAGTCAATTGCAGTTCCACCGCCTTGACCCAGGGATTTTCCTTGACCTCCCGCTTGATATTTTCCACCACCTCCAACGCCGTTTCACCGTTCAGGGTGTACTGCAACAGCTTCACCTTCGTAGTGGGCTTTTCCAAGATGGTACAGACAATGGATATGGTAGCAGAGGAAAGCCTCCCTTCTACGATGTTTCCGTGGGTGGAGCAACCCATGCAGATGGCGTGGGGGATGGTCCTTGTGATGACATTACTGACCAGTTCCATCTGCCCCCGGTCCAGGGAATCGGAATATATCTGGAAAACTACATTAGAACAGCTCTTTGACTTGTACCAAAGGCGAACCTTTTCGAGATCCCGATTCAGGGACGTGATACTGTGATAATCAAACTGGAACTGTTTCATCTCGCTACCGCCGGGCAAGCTTTATATAGAAGATACCTTTAAAATCATTAGTTTACTCATAAAAAAACGGGTTCTTTGCTCCAACTTGGAATAGTCTTCAAGAAAACACACAGCCATTTTCAGTTTTTTTCCGCCATTTTGGTCGTTTCTGGCGAAAAACTTGGTATATTGAGAGTATGAGCAAGTTTTTCAGTCTTATTTCAGCAATCCTGCTGTTCGTCTCCCTAGCAGCGGCAGATACCACCGCAGTGGCTACCGATTCCGCCAAAACCAGCTCCACAGACACTGTGGTTCTTGATACCGACAAGGCCAATGTCCCCAGCATCCAGGAACTCAAGAAGAAACACGCCGTATGGATCAAGCTGGAAGGCGACGTGGAGCCTTCCATGTACGACTTCTGCGCCAGGGCCATCGACGATGCCCTCAAGGAAAAGCCGGACTACATCGTCTTTGAAATCAACACCTTCGGAGGCCGCCTGGATGCCGCCTTCGACCTGGTGGACACCATCATGGCAGTCAAGGGTCCCGAAACCATCGCCCTGGTAAAGAAAAAGGCCATCAGCGCGGGAAGCCTCATTGCTCTCGCCTGCAAGAAACTTTACATGCTTGAAGCCACCACCATCGGGGACTGTGCGCCAATCGTGCAGGGCGGCGACGGCACACCGCAAATCGTAGGCGAAAAAATCCAGTCGCCCCTGCGGGCAAAATTCAGGAACCTGGCCCAGCGTAACGGCTACCCGGAACTCTTGAGTTCCGCCTTCGTGACACCCGAACTCGAAGTGCTCGAACTCACCGCCAAGCTGGACAAGGGCAAAAAGACTGAACGGGATACCACCCTCATTATCGAAGGGCAGAAGTACGCCGTGCTGGATAGTGCAAGCAAGGCCTTCTGGGGCGCTCCCAAGATTCTCGTAAAAGAAGGCGAACTTTTGACCATGACCGACCAGGAAGCCCTGGAACTAGGATTTTCCAAGGGGACATTCAAGGACCGTAACGAATTCGAGACGACCCTTGCCATCGAAAGCCGTAGCGAAGTAGAAACCACTCTCGGCGAAGACATCGCCTCGGCCATTGCGGCCATTGCGGGAATCCTCCTGATTCTCGGGTTCGGTGCCCTGTACATCGAATTCAAGACCCCCGGTTTCGGACTTTTCGGAATCATCGGGCTTATCCTTATCGGCATCGTGTTCCTGGGTCAGTTTGCGCCGCAACTGGACGGCTACATTCCCGCCATACTTCTTGTGGCCGGCGTGGTGCTGTTCCTGGTAGAAATCTTCGTGATGCCGGGGACGTTCCTCTTTGGCGTAGGCGGCATCATCTGCATGATTCTGGCCCTGGCGTTGAGCTTTTCGCCGGAAGAAATTCCGGAGTTCATCCCCGAGACCGTAGAGACCACCTTCGACGCCACTCCCTGGCTATTCGGGCTGTTCTATATGCTAGCCTGTGCGGCTATTGCGCTGGTGTTCCCCATCGCCGCAAGCAAATACCTGATACCGCTCTTGCCCGAGGGCTGGACTCCCATGCTCAAGACGGACCTGGAAACCGCAGCCTCCCCCACCGAAGCCGTGCAGGAAATTGCCGTAGGCGCCATTGGCGAAGCCAAGACGTTCTTACGCCCCGTAGGCCAAGCCAGCTTTACCATGCCCGACGGCAGCACCAAGCTCTTTGACGTTCAGACCCACGGTGAAATCATCGAGGCCGGCACAAAAGTAAAGGTGGAATCCGTGCAAGAAGGGCATATTTGGGTGGTGCTGGACAATTAAGATTTCGGCATTCGATATACTGAATTAAATTTTGAAATAAAATACCGGAGAAAAACAATGGAAACTCTCTTAATCATCGGAATCATCATCGCGGCCATTGCCGTCATCATCCTTCTCGCCTTTATCGGCAAATTCTTCAGTCTCTGGCTCCAGGCCTTGTTTTCCAAGGCGAACGTAAGCATTTTCCAGCTCATCGGTATGCGACTCCGTAAGGTGCCCCCGCAGGTCATCGTCGAAGCACGAATCCTCAGCTGCAAGGCGGGTCTCCCCGTCGATACGAACCTGCTGGAAGCCCATTACCTTAGCCGCGGTAACGTACTACGCGTGATTCAGGCCCTCATTGCCGCCAACAAGGCCAACATCAAGCTGGACTTCAAGGAAGCAGCCGCCATCGACCTGGCCGGCCGTAACGTGCTGGAAGCCGTGCAGATGTCCGTGAACCCGAAGGTGATTACTACCCCGAAAGTTTCCGCAGTGGCCCTTGACGGCATCCAGTTGCACGCCATTACCCGTATTACCGTGCGTGCCAGCATCCAGAAGCTGGTGGGTGGCGCCGGCGAAGAGACGGTTATCGCCCGCGTCGGCGAAGGCATCGTGTCTTCCATCGGTTCTGCGATAAGCCACAAGGAAGTGCTTGAAAACCCGAACATGATTTCCAAGAAGGTGCTCGCCTCGGGCCTAGATGCAGGGACCGCTTTCGAAATTCTCTCCATCGACATCGCCGACGTGGACGTGGGCCAGAACATCGGTGCCATCCTCGAGACCGACCGTGCCGAGGCAGACAAGAAGATTGCCCAGGCCAAGGCCGAAGAACGCCGCGCCATGGCGTACGCCGCCGAACAGGAAATGAAGGCGAAGGTTATGGAAATGAAGGCGAAGCTGGTGGAAGCCGAAGCCCAGATCCCCATGGCCATGGCAACTGCTCTCCGTGACGGCAAGCTGGGCGTGATGGACTACTACAACTTGAAGAACATCGAAGCCGACACCCAGATGAGGAAGGAAATAGGGGCTGGCGGCGAAGCCGCCAAGTAGTCATGAGTTATGAGTTGTGAGTTTTGAGTTGTGAGGTAAATGTGCAGGATTTTCAATCTCTTGAAATTTGGAAAAAAAGTCACTCGCTGGTTTTGTCCATTTACAAAATCACCGAAAATGACTTTCCTAAAAGCGAGTTGTTCACCCTGACCACGCAAATAAGACGAGCGGCATCGTCCATTCCGACAAACATTGCAGAAGGTTGTGAAAGGCGAACAAATAAAGATTTTGCACATTTCATCCAAATGGCAATAGGCTCATCATCTGAAGTAGAATACCAACTCATTTTGGCCAAAGATTTAAAATATATAACCGAGGAGACTTGGAAATCACTAAGCAAGAACATCACCGAAATCAGAAAAATGATGCTTTCTTTTAACAAAAAACTCAGCACTCATAACTGACAACTGATAACTATTATGGAAGGACTACTCATCCTCATAGGCATCTGGGTTCTGGATGTCGTCATCAAGAAGGTTGCAGCCAGCAGAAACAAGCGGCAGCAGCAGCCGAGCCAGTACCAGCCGGAAGATGACGACAGCTACGAACCCCAAGACGAAACGCAGGAGCAGCGCCCCCCGCGTTCCTTGCAGGATTTGATCCGGCAGTTCGAAGACGCCCAGAGGCAGGCGACTCAAGGCAATATCGAGCCGCCCACTCCTCCAGTGCAACGCAAGCATTCTGGGCAACTGACCCTTCGCGACATTGCAGAGGTGGTCATCGATGTTGATTTTGTCAACCTGGAATTTTTAATGGATTCCTTTGACGTTGACGAAAACACCGCCGCCGAAATGCTGATGGACCTGCAGGCCCATCACATCGTGGGTCACGACATGGGCGAAGGAGATTGCGACGTCCTGGTGCACGACATCGAAGAACTGGACAACTTGCTCAACCGAGAACAACGCACCGCCCAGGAACAGGAAGATTCCCGAAAGAACGAAATCGATGCCGCACAAGAAGAAACCCGCCGTCAGGAGCTTGAACGCCAGCAGAAACTGAACGCCCTGGAAGAACGGGCCAAGTCCGCCCGGGAATCTGCCGCCGCATTTACAGGTGAAGGTTATGCGGACTCCACGGGCGACAGCGAAACCGCCCAAATGCTCCGCAAGCCTGCCGTATCCACGAGGGACATCGCCGATGTGCGCAAGGGATTCATCTGGGCAAAAGTCCTGGACGAACCCCGCTTCAAGCGCCGCTGGAGCGCACAATATAGGTGACCGCTCGCGCTAAATTCAGGAGCTGCTTCTCCGGCAGGCCCTCGCTCCCACCTAAAGGTGGCCATGTCCACATAAGCACTAAAGTGCTAAGTGGCCAAAGCTCGCAACCGCCCTCGATTAATATCGAGGGCTTTGTTGCTCACAGGTGACCGTCCTCGCAAAAAACATCAAAAGCCGCGCCCCTGTTGGCACGGCTTTTTTTGCACATCCTTCGTCATTCCCGCGCAGGCGGGAATCCTTAACTACCGCATGTCCGCAACGCAGCGCACGTATAGTCCCTTGCGGACACTCTCGTCAGTGCGGTTGATGCTCCGGGCCTCGCGCCTAAATTCCCAGGAACGGCCAGTATTGCGCTTGATAGAAGTTGCAGACCAGTAATGGCCGGTATTGGTCCCGTCGCAATACTGGTCCCAGTCCTTGCAGCCGCCTACACCCATGCTGTTCCAGTCCCACTGGGAACGCTCTTTCTGAAAATCCCGCCATTCTCCGTCGTCGGGCAGGTGCCAGCCCTTGGGACAGGCCTTCTTCGCCTCGTCATGGGTGTAGAACCGTCCGTATTTCTTGCACAGTTCCATATCTTCGAGCAAGCACTGGGTCTTGGCGTCCGTCAGCCCGTAGCGGATATTCTGCACCATCCAGATCTTGTCACCCACGATTTTCACCTTGTACTGTCTTTCGTCGCGAGTATCCGTCATGAGCATGTCATCTTTGGAGATGTTCTTTTCGGCAAGCAGGTCCCGCTCCCCCACGCAGCGCACGGCTACCACGGATTCCTTGGGCAGGTTCACCTTCTGGAAACTCCCGCGTTTCAGGTCCAGCATCAGCGCCTGTATGCCCGACTTTCCGGCATCCCCCGCTATGGCGAAGTAGGCCGCATCTTTCCCCTGGACCTTCGGGTTCTTCTTGGACATGTCGTAATAGCCACGGGTATTTCCTGCAAAAGCCTTGGCATTCTGTTTTTTACGAGGCCCCATGAACTTGTCTTCGGCAAGGTCATTCCATTCCTTCAAATCCGGGAGATGAGTCCCTGCGGGGCAAAGCCCGGACCAGGATTCCTTCTTGTAGAAACTGACCTTCGCCCGGTCCTTAAAATCGGGCTTGCCGTCTAAAGAAACATTGCTCGTAAACCAGTTTAGCTTTCCGGAGGGCATCATCTTGTAGGTGCGTCCGTCGCGGCTGTCCTTGACCGAGGCGGCACAGGCAAATGCAAAAGACAGTGCCACGACCACGGTCAAGCGACCCCAAATTTTCATCATATAAAACCTCAATTTCACCTACAAATATATATCACAAAATAAAAAACGAAACTTACAATAAAATGTTATATGCGGATTGTAAGGCCAGCCGCCCCAGGATACACCCAAAGGGAGAACCTTTCGTCCCGCTTTTTATGGATTTCGATTACCGCAAGGCTCACGCCCGAGCCTACCAGGGCCCCCACCACCACGTCCGTGAGGTTATGCTTGCCCGCCGCTATCCGCAAGACCCCTTCCAGGGCCGCTGCCGATAGCGCCCCCACCCACACCACGCCCCTGAAGGGCGACTGGGGGTACATTTCGCTGAACCACTCCCCGGTAAACACCGCCACCGTAAAGGCCGCCGAAGCGTGCCCGCTATAAAAACTCCCGTAGGCCTCGGCATCTGCCTTTTCGGCCCGCTCCATCGCCTTGCGGCTGCCGGAGCCGTAACCGTCCTTGGCATAGACATAGGGCCTGGGCCAAAATTCCATGGAGCGAACCATCAGGTTTATGCCCGACTGGAGGGCAAGCGCCTGGGCAAACATCAGGGTAAAACCGGCTGCATCGAGCCCGGAGGCATCCCCCACTCCATAAGAATAACCCGCGAGAGCCAGCGGCGCCACCCCCAAAGCAGCCGCCCACTTGCTCGCCTTGTCGGCAGACTCGCTGTACCGCCCCGCCAGGGGCCTGTCCCAGGGAAGCAGCTCCGAAACCGAACGGTAATCCCCAGGTTCGGGCTTTTCCATCTGGGTGTAGCGGTAGTTGCCGAAGAAGGCCGTGAACGCCGACAAGAATGTGACCGGCATGTCCTTGGACCAGGAGACATCGTAGTGGGCCTCTTCCGGCGCAGGCGTTCCCGCCGCCCACACCATCAAGGGCAAGGCCGCCAGACACAAAAAAAACTTTTTCCACCGCAAAGCGTTCACACCCCCAAACTAAAAAATTATATTGGAGGTATGCCGAGCAAGAACATTACCCGCGAGCCCATTACGCCCTCCATCGAGCTGTTCAACGCCATTTCCGACGAGATGCGCCTGAAAATACTGATGCTCCTGGACCAGGCCGAATTTACCGTCAACGAAATCAAGGATATCCTGGATATCCACCAGAGCAACGCCAGCCGACACCTCTCCAAGCTTTCGGCCTGCAAGCTCCTGAAAGACCGCCGCGACGGCATCAAGGCCTACTACGGGCTCAGCGAAGAACTCCTGCTTTCGAGCCGTGTCCTTTCGGTCATCCGGGAGGCCTACGAAGACTTGCAAGACAAGGACATTATCCAGTGCCGCGCCGAGCAGGTGCTGCAAGACCGCACCGACAAGACCAAGGGCCAGATCCACAAACTGGACCAGGCCGGCGGCAGCCTCAAGGCCCAAATCAGCCTGTTCAGCAAGCTCATGATGCCCTTCGAAAAGGCGGTAGATATCGGCTGCGGCGAAGGGGGCGACCTCTCGCTGATGCTTGCGAACCGCTGCCAGAACGTATTCTCCCTGGATTACGACCCCAAGGTCATCAGCGGGCTCCAGAGAATCCTCAAGAAAAAGGGCATCGCAAACGTCACCCCGAAGGTGGCGGACATGCTCTCTACCGGGCTTCCGGACAACTTCGCCGACCTGGTGCTCATGAGCCAAGTGCTCCACCACGCCCAGGACCCGCGCCTCGCCCTCAAGGAGGCCATCCGTATTCTGAAACCTGGCGGAACACTCGCCCTACTGGACCTGGCCCAGCACAAAGAAGAATCCTTCCGTGAAACCCACGGCCACATCTGGCTTGGATTCGACCGCGCCCAGCTGGAATTTTTCGTGAAGGAATTCAACTGCAAGATTGTTGAAAGCGAAATCATCCCCAGCGAGAACCTGGTCGATAAAAAGCTCCCCGTCATCTGCATGATCCTCTCGAAGGAATAAACGAAATATCATTGACAAAAAAAGGGGGAAGCCTCCCCCTCGTCCGAGCCGCGCTCGGCCTACCCCCACCCCTAGGGGGCTCGCCCCTAATACCCCCAAAAACAGGAATAAATTCTTATGAAACAAGGGAGGGCTTCCGCCCTCCCTAAGACCCTCCCTACACGTTGTATTCGCTATAATCGCAAGTTTGAAACTCTGGAACGCAAATACAACCGTGGGCGCTCTCGATGAGAGCGCGCCTACTTGGCCTTGGCACTCCTGCGGAGTGCTAGACCCGTAGATTTGCAAATGCCGAAGTGCAAGCACTTCGTCATTGTCAAATCTACTTGGCCTTTTTCATAATCTGCTTGAGCATGGAGTTGAGCTTGCCGATTTGTACGGGGGCGGCGGGCTTTTTCGGCTGCTGGCCCGGGCGTTCCTTTCCGGCAATCTTGTTCTTCAGGTCGGCGATGGTGGCGTGGCCCTGGATGCCTCCCTGGGGGCGTCCGCCGCGGTTATCGCGGCCGCGACCACCGAAACCGCCCTTGGGTCCGCCGACTCGCTGGCCGCGAGGGCCACTGGCACCCGCTCCGGCAACGCCGTCGGTAGATTCCTGCTTCATGGAGAGGCTTATGCGCTTCTGGTTTGCATCTACGGCCACCACGCGGACCTTCACGATGTCGCCCACCGTCAAGGCCTCCTTGGCGTCGGCAATGAACTTGTCGCTGATTTCGGACACGTGTACCAGGCCGTCCTGATGGACACCGATATCCACGAAGGCACCGAAGTTCGCCACGTTGGTCACCACGCCTTCCATCCAGCTTCCCGTCACCAGGTCGTTGATGGTCTTGATGCGGTCGTCGAACTTGGCGTAGCGGAATTCCTTACGGGGGTCGCGGCTGGGCTTCTGGAGTTCCTTAAGAATGTCGTCCAGGGTAGCCTTACCCACCTCGTCGGAGAGGAACTCTTCCAGGTTGATGGCCTTCACCGCTTCGGCGTTACCCACCATGTCCTTCACGGAGACTCCGGCCTTTTCGGCCATCTTCTCTACCAGGGCGTAGTTTTCGGGGTGCACGGCGGAATCGTCCAGCGGGTTTTCCGCGCCGGGGATACGCATAAAGCCTGCGGCCTGTTCAAAAGCCTTGGGACCAAAGCCCTTCACGTTCTTCAGGGCTTCGCGGCTGGCGTAAGCGCCGTTCTCTTCACGGTACTTCACAATGGCTTCAGAAAGGGTGCTGCTCAGGCCCGCCACGTGGGAAAGGAGCGGAGCGGAGGCGCTGTTCACGTCCACGCCCACCATGTTCACGCAGCTTTCCACCACTTCGTCCAGGCGCTTTTTCAGTTCACGCTGGTTCACGTCGTGCTGGTACTGGCCCACGCCGATAGACTGGGGGTCCACCTTCACCAGTTCGGCAAGGGGGTCCTGCAGGCGGCGACCGATGGAAATGGCTCCACGGGTAGTCACGTCCTCTTTCGGGAATTCCTGGATGGCGATCATGCTGGCACTATAGACAGAAGCACCCGCCTCGGAGACGATCACTCGGGGCGGAACCTTGCCCTTGAACTTCAAGGCCATCTCGCCACAGAATGCGTCAGTCTCGCGACTTGCGGTTCCGTTACCGATGGCAATCAGGTCAATCTTGTACTTGTCGATAAGCTGCATCAGATAGACGCAGGCGCCGGCCTTGTCGTTCTTGGGTTCGTGGGGGTAAATCACGCCATGGTCCATGAACTTGCCGTTCTCGTCCAGAACGGCCACCTTGCAGCCGGTACGGAAACCGGGGTCCAGGGCAAGTACGGCCTTGTGGCCAGCGGGGGCGGCCAGCAAAACGTCTTGCAGGTTCTTGCTGAACACCTTGAAGGCCTCCTCTTCGGCGGCATCCTTCAAAAGCAGGCGCACTTCGCTTTCCATGCTGGGCTGCAGCAGGCGTTCCCAGGCGTCCTGGCACATGTCTTCCAGGTAGGGTTTCCATACGGAATCCTTCTTGATGACCTGGGCCTTCAGGTAACCCACCAACTCTTCGGTAGGCACTTCGATAGAAAGGCGGAGCACCTTTTCCTTTTCGCCGCGGCGGAGCGCCAGCATGCGGTGGCTCGGAATCTTGGAAACGGGTTCGCTGAAGTCGTAGTAGTCCTTGAACTTGGTCTCCTGCTTTTCGAAATCCTTCTTGACCTTGCTGACCATGACGCCCTTCTTTTCCATCTGGGCGCGGAGGTACTGGCGGAATTCCGTGTTGTCGGCCACTTCTTCGGCCAAGATGTCGGCTGCACCCTTGAGGGCGGCCTTCGGGTCGGCCAGGCCCTTTTCTTCGGAGAGGTAAATGCGGGCGATTTCTTCGGCGGTATTGCTGGTGTCTTCCTGTTCCCACATCAGGCGGGCGAGCGGTTCCAGGCCAAGTTCCTTGGCGATGGTGGCACGGGTACGCTTCTTGGGCTTGTAAGGGGCGTAAATGTCTTCCAGCAGGGTCTTGTCCTTGCAGGCCTCGATCTGGGCCTTCAGTTCGGGAGTAAGCTTGCCCTGTTCCTCGATGCTCTTGAGGATTGTCTCCTTGCGGTCGGTCAGTTCCTGCAGGTAGTCGCGACGGTGGCTGATGTCGCGGAGTTCAATTTCGTTCAGGGTTCCCGTCTGGTCCTTGCGGTAACGGGCGATAAAGGGGATAGTGCCTCCCTGGTCCATGAGTTCCAGGGCCTTGGCCACACGCCAAGTTTCAAGTTTCAGCTCTTCAGCAATAATGGCAGAAAAATCCATAATTCATTTTCCGATTGGAGGGTCCTAGTCTTCCGAAAAGGCCCTAAGTTAAACAACCCGGCGGCGTCTGCCGCAGGGCACCCTCGCGGGTCTGTTGAATATAGTAAAAGGTCTCCTCAAAAAGGGAATTTTTAGGCTCTAGCGGCGGCCAGAAGGTCTCGGTTTCGGGGCCGAGGTGGTACGGGACCTGGGGGCCGGCTGGCTGATGGAGCCGCCCTGGTTCCTGGAATCGTAACGACGGTTGTCGTAGCGTCTGGAATCGTCGTCGCTGTCCACGTAACGGGTCGGGAGCCTTTCCGGTTCAATACCGCCCGGGCCCGGTGCTGGCCGCCTTGCCGCAGGGGCCGAAGCAGGGCTAGCCGCAGGATAAGACTGGGGAGCAGGCGCCGTCATCACACGGGTGGCAGGTGCAGGTACTGTACGTTTCGCCGGTGCAGGTGCCGTCGACATTCTGGTTCCAGAGGGAGCTGGCGCCACCCGTACCGCAGGAGCGGGAGCCACTCGGCTAGCGGGCGCCGGAGCGGGCCTTCTCGGAGGCGGGCTGTTGAAATGATGGGGCGGACGGTAGCGCCTGGGGTGCCGGGGAATCGGCCGATGGGCATACCAGCGGGTATCCCGCACGTAGATAACGCGGGGACCCCAGTCTATCCAGCAGGAACCCCAACCCCATTCGCCGAACCAAGTGCCCAGCCACACGCCGGAACCGTAATAGACACGGCTATAGCCGTCGTAACGCACGTAATAGACCACGCGGGGGTTATAGACCGGCACGTACACGTATTCCTTCTGCACCGGGTATATAGTGATGTTGTCGCCGGCCTCCACCTTCACCTGTTCATTTGTCTTCAAGTGTCCGTAGTCGTAGGCCTTCTGGCGCATGCGCTGCACCGCCTCCATCACGTCTTCTTTCTGGTTGGTGACGGCATCGCCCAGCTGGTCAGTCCAGGTGCGGTACTTGCTCATCATGGAAAGCACCGACGGGAACGGCAAAAGCGCCTGCACGCTGGGGTCGTATGGCAGGTTCGCCTCCTCGATGGCGTTGGCGAGGGTCTCGCCCTTCAGGTTCTTGTGGGATTCCGCCCACAGGGCGGCGGGGGCAATCTGGTTTCCGTAGGTGGATGCATCCAGCACCTGTACCAGCAGCGGGTCAGGGTAAAGGGCGATGTTTGCCACCAGGGTATCCAGCTCCGAAGTAGAGTAATTGGCCTGGGCAAAGCCCGAAACACCAAGGCAAAGGACCAGCGCGGCCATTACATTCAGCAATCTTGAAAACAACCTGTCCACGGGAACCTCCTTTGCAGTTCCCGTTAAATATACAAATTTCGGTTCTATTTCTTGAACCACCATCACACAAAAACCCCTAACACCGTTTTTTGTATATTTACCCACAGTAGCAGTTAATCCCGCTGACAGCGATAAATTCCGGGCGGGTAGTTCAACTTTCTGCTTGAGGCTGTGCTGAGCTATGATGCGGAGCACAAAGGTGTCCGCTACGACGTATTCGCACGCGAAACCAATGAAAATGGCGAAACCATCCGTTCTTTCGATTTAGAAATTCAGATGGTTGACACCAAGGAACTCCCACAACGTGCACGGTATTACCAGAGCGTATGCGATGGCGTTGCACTTTCGAAGGGAGATTTCTACACCAGCCTCAGGGAACAGCATGTCATATTTCTGTGCCCGATGGACATTTTCGGTTACGGGCACCCTATTTACCATTTTGAAAACAGGGCCAAAGAAAATCCAGAAATCATTTTAGGTGACCTTTCTTTCAAAAACTTTTATATATTTACAAGGTACGAACAGTTCAAGGATCCGGTCGTCAGGGCGTACATGAAATACTTTGCGACCAGGCGCGCGGACTCCAACGAAACACAAAACATCAACAGCCAAGTCGCCTTCTACAAGACCGACACATTCATAAGGAACAAATACATGACTTACGAATACGATCTCCACGAAAGCAAGGAAGCTGGTAGAGCCGAAGGAAAAGCCGAGGGGATGACCGAAAAAGCCCGCGAAATGGCGCGAGGGTTGCGTGATGACGGAGTTTCCCTGGAAATCATCTCCCGTCGTTCGGGACTTTCCATCGAAGAAATCAAGGCGCTCTAACCAAGGCTACTTCAAACCCATTTAAAAACGACCTCCGTATGGAAGTCGCTTTTTGCTTTGGTCAATCTAACCCGTTTAAGGAATTATTCGACATCCTTCACACAACGGACAGAATACGTACTCTTTTTGTCAGTCTTCCATATTTCGGTCTTTGCGTATTTCACTTCCTGAGGAAATGCGATTAAATGGAATACAAATGCATCCAACGATTCCGATTCAGAAGAAGACCAATAAAAACTTCCCCCCGTTCCAAAGAATCTTATCCCATCGCTATTTATACACCATGCATTTATGCCAGGTGCATCCTCACAGCATTCTGTTTCCCAGTCTTGATTACCATTACATTCCCTCTGTCTACTGGAAAAATTGCCCCCTTCATTCCAATTTGCACTAAATCCATACAAATCAGATGAAGCCCTACCACCAGTAGACTCCCAATCTTTTAGTAAAAACCACGCTTCACTCGCCCCACCAACAAATTGAACCAAGACCGACCACTCCTCTGTCGAAGGAATATGCCATTTTTCAGGACATATACCTCTCTCTTGTTTTTTCCCATATTCTTTCATTTGATAATCCGATGAAATATTCATTGCTGCATTCCAATAATACAATCGACTGTCGCAAGATTCTCTTCCCGCCCAGCACCAAGAACTCCCCCTCAAATTTTCTGTTACATTTGTATCAGCGTAATTCAAATCCTGAGCCATCCATACCTGCTTACCAATGCGGACTATATCATAAGACTGATTATCTCTAGAATCAACAAGGACATTTTTTTTCACTTCCCATTTTCCTTGTTTACAAATATAATCAGATGTATCAGATTTCACATTTACTTCATCTTCATTATAAATAGTACAGCCTTCATTTACATAAGTTTCTCTTGCATTTGCAATACGATACGCCCCGTCATCATACACATAAAAAGTATCCGTAACATTTCCTTTTTTTATAGAGCCATCCTTGTTTATTGTCCAACCATATAAATCTTTTTCTTGAGTCGTGGCATTTCGCCAAGATTTTTTACCTGTTTCGTATATGTAATAAATTGTCTTGTTCACTTGTCCCGCACGAACTTCACCGTCAGATTTTCCCGCGCCCCATGCAGCCGTATCTTTTTCTATATCTGTAGCAGTACGCCAAATTTGCGAAACACACTTATACCACGCATTGTCGGACCCCAATCCGACTGTATCCTTTCGTAATGCTGTGCACCCACGCAATTCAAGCGAACAGTCGCTTTCATTACCATTGCGCCAAGCCTTATCTTCAAAGACATAGCAGTTGGTTTCGTCAACAACACCATAGCGGCTGTCGCCATCTTTGCCTGTCCAAGCCTTATTTTCTTTGTAGTCGTAGGTGTCTTTTTCTAATGTGGTAGCATCTCTCCATGCCTTATTGTTGGTTTCATAAATGTAATAGTTTTCTTTATTTATTTGCCCCGCGCGTATTTCACCATCAAATTTTCCTGCGCCCCATGTAGCCGTATCCTTTTCTAAATCCGTCGCCACTCGCCAACCACCATTATTGCAAATAAAATGCGCCCCATTCTTTTCGCTCAACGCATTGCTGTTTATCTTCACTTCACCTTCGCGCTTGGCATCGCAAGTTCCGAGGCCATAATTTTGCCACCAGAAATTGTTGACATATTTTTCAAAGGGCGGAACGCCAAACAACTGGCCCCACTTTTCCACATTGACTCGAATTGTTGCAAGCCCGCCACCCAAACTTTTCTCAGAGGCCCAATCGGCAACCGCCGTTGCTGTTTTCTTGTCATCCCAGACACCGTCAGTCTCAATATCACGGGCATAATTGTCCAGACGCTCACTGAAATCTGCTTCCTTCAAGTCACCCTGCATCAAAACGCTTATGGCTAGTAAGGCCGCACTTTGGTCATTTTCACCAAAAATATTCAGGTCTTCAGCAGATTCAAAATCCCCTTCGATTTCAAAGGACTTGAACACCTCCATTTCGGCCTGTTTCTTAGCTTTGGGAACCGACATGGAATCTGCGGCAAGATACAAAGAGCGTTCGTATGCCAAGTGCGTGAGCAGGTTCACATTCACCTCGTCTCGGTCGCTCAAGTCTGTAAGAGCATACAGAGTCATTTGACTATTGGATTTTTCACCCGTGACCTCGTTACGGTAGAATCCGTTAGCCTTGAGCAAGGCGTATTGGGAGGCTAGTTTTACCACCTTCACGGAGAAATCTCCCATGTCGCTCCTGATTTTTCCTTCGTAAATGTTGCCTGTCTGCGCCAAGGTTTCGCCGTCAAGTCCATAGACAGTTACGCTAGAGCCGTTCACGAAGGGACCCTTCTGGGAAACTCCAGATACGGTCTTGTTTTCGATGGCTATAATGCCGGCGTCTTCTTCAGTGCCGCCAACCTTAGGGTCGTCACCGCAGGCGGCGAGAAGAACGACCACTGCAGCAAGGGCCAGGACCTTCCAAATTGACAGGAGATTCCCGGTCAAGCCGGGAATGACAACATGACTATTCGTGTATTTCATTTTTCCTCCTTTGGGGAGAAGGGTGTTTTTTGATTAAACTGCTCAAAGATCCCCGCCTGCGCGGGGATGACGAAGAAGGCCACGAAGATGACATTCTTTCGGACAGGTCACTTCGGCTTTGCTTGTTTCGACTTTGCACAACACCGGCAGCGAGCTTTACACTTTTTTTGTCTAACCTTTCCGTCATGGGGAACAGTTGCATGTTCAGGCGGTACACTTTTTCGATTACGGAATCGCTTTGTACCAACGCTACAATCCGGCGGCGGCATTCCGCCAGTTCACGGACCACCTCGGCGTAGCATTTCTCGGACATTCCGAGAGTAAGGCCCGTCATGTCTCGCTCCGTTTTCGGATAATCCATGGCAGAGAGGGCTAGTTCGCCCATCTGACGCTGGAGTTCAGTAGCAGCAAGAGACTTGGCCGTAGAATTATCCATCTTCACAGACTTGGAGCATTGCCTGTAATTGTCGTTCTTGTCTTTCGTCAATAAACCGTTTTTCACCAGGAACTTGAGAGCGTCGGAAACTTCGGCGGCAGAGAGTTCCGGCCTACAGGCCTTGGCCATGTCCATGGGGCGGACGTTGGGCATGGCTGGCGCCAGTTCCCGCAGTAACACGTTCTTGTAGGAGTCAAAAAACTTGAAGAACTCCGCCCCCACCACCTCTACCTTGTTCTCTTCGGCGATGGCCACCATCTGCGCAAAGAATCTATGCCTTTCAGAAGACGACTCGGCGTGTCCATAGGCGACCATCGTGCGGAAGTAATCCACCTCGTAGCCCACCAGACGCATCGCTTCGGCAACTCGTTCCACGGCAGATTCGCTCAGGTTAAACTTGCCCTCGGACACCTGCTTTAAATACACAGGAGAACCGAATCCCGCAAGCTTCGCGAATTCGCGCCAGGTAAAGGCCGAGGTACGCTTCTTGTAGGCGTAATAGTCGGCTATATAGGCACGGTAGTCCTGGTATTCGGTGATGGGCCGCATACCAAGGAATATATGTTATTTTTTAATGAAATGCAATATTTGACAATACAAAAATGCCATTTTTTTATAAATTTCCTTTTTTTTGAACAAAAAATCAGAAAATAGACAATACAATTTAAAGAATTCTCAAATAAAAAGGTGATGCCGGGACAAGCCCGGCATGACAGGTGGGTGTGGGGTGTTAGGGGTACAGCCCCTAGGAGAGGGGGTAGCGGAAGACTTGCCTTGGACCCTATCGTCGCTGCGCTCCTCCAGGGTGACAACAGGGCAAGGCTGTAGCGAGGGGGAGACTTCCCCCTATGCCCCTTCCACGTACAACTTCTTCATCTCGTCGGAAATGGCCATGGGGCGGCCGCGGTTCAGGTCCACCAGCACCCACTGGGTCTCGGATTCGAAAATCACCTTGCCGTCGGACACCCGCTCGAACTTGCACTTTCGAATGGTTGCCACCTTGCCGTAAGCCGCCACCCAGGTGGTGCCCTTGATTTCGTCGCCCAGGAACGCCTGGTTCTTGTATTCGATGTGCTGCACGTGGATCATCCAGCCGGCGCCAAGGCTTTTCATGAGGGCGGTGCCGCCTACCGATTCGGAGTGGGCGATGGCGATGTCCTGGATCCACTGCACGGACCACACGTTGTTGAAATGGTGGTTGTCGTCAATCATCTCCGGCGTCACCTTGAACACCTGGGTGAACCGCATGGGGTTCACCGTCTCTTCCATCGCAATAGCCATAAAGCCTCCGTTTTTGGGTGTAAAGATAAAAAAGGTGTGAGATGTGTGATGTGAGATGTGAAATGAGATATGAGAGACGCCTTACATTAATATTATATTTACAATGTTCAAGAGGAGTTTTTATGGATTGGAACGATTTTACCACGCTGACCCGTGACCAGATGCTGCCCATTTGGGATTTCTACTGCAGCGACCCCTTCTCGGTACTGGGCATCCACCCGCTGGAAACCGACAAGGGCATCAAGACGGTCATCCGCACCTACCAGCCCCAGGCGTCTTTTGTGCGGGGCGAGTCCTGCGACGGCGAGGTGGAATTCGACTTCGTCAAGCTGGGCGACACCGGTTTTTACGAAGCCATCCTGGACATGGAATTCGAGCCCTTCTTCTACAACCTGATTATCAAGCAGGCCGACGGCAACGAATACACCCTCACCGACCCCTACGCCTTCCAGCCCGTGCTCTCCGAATTCGACCGGCACCTGATTTCTTCCGGCACACACTACGAACTCTACCGCAAACTGGGCGCGAACCTGGTGGAACACCAGGGCTTCAAGGGCGTGCAGTTCGCCGTCTGGGCCCCCAACGCACGCGCCGTTTCTGTCGTCGGCAGTTTCAACAGCTGGGACGGACGCCGTCATCAGATGCGCATGCTGGGTAGCTCCGGCATCTGGGAAATCTTCATCCCGAACATCGGCGAGAACGAACTCTACCGTTTCGAAATCCACGGCGCCGACGGCAACCTCCACGTGAAGGTGGACCCGCTGGCAAAACTTTCCGAAGTGCGCCCGGCCACCGCCTCCATCACCACCCACCTGGACGGCTACGAATGGGGCGACGAGCTCTACATGAAGACCCACTGGGCCACCAAGGTCTTCGGAAGTCCCATGAACATCTACGAGGTGCATGCCGGTTCCTGGAGGCGCGACCCGGCGAACCCCGACCGCTTCCTGGACTGGGACGAACTCTCCGAACGCCTCATCCCCTACCTCAAAGAGATGGGCTACACCCACGTGGAATTTTTGCCGCTGGCGGAACACCCGCTGGACGAATCCTGGGGCTACCAGGTGACGGGCTACTACTCCCCCACCAGCCGCTACGGCACGCCCGACCAGTTCCGCCACTTTGTGGACCTGTGCCACCAGAACGAAATCGGCGTGATTCTGGACTGGGTGCCCGCACACTTCCCCAAAGACGCCCACGCCCTTGGCCGCTTTGACGGCACCGCCTGCTACGAGCACGCCGACCCCCGCCAGGGCGAACACCCCCACTGGGGCACCTACATCTTCAACCTGGGCCGCAACGAAGTCAAGAACTTCCTCATCGCAAACGCCATGTACTGGCTCAAGGAATTCCACTGCGACGGTCTCCGCGTAGATGCCGTGGCCTCCATGCTCTACCTGGACTACGGCAAGGGCCCCGGCGAATGGGTGCCCAACAAGGACGGTGGCAACATCAACTACGACACCATCGAGTTCCTGAAGCACCTGAACAGCATCATGGGCCGCCTCACGCCACACGCCATCCTCATCGCCGAAGAATCCACCAGTTTCCCCAGCATCACCCGTCCGCCGGAGCAGGGAGGGCTTGGCTTCCACTACAAGTGGAACATGGGCTGGATGAACGACTTCCTCTCCTATATCGAGCACGAACCCATCCACCGCAAGTACCACCACAACCAGCTCACCTTCAGCATGGTTTATGCCTACAGCGAAAACTTCATCCAGGTGTTCAGCCACGACGAGGTGGTCCACGGCAAGGGATCAATGCTTGGCAAGATGCCCGGCGACAACTGGCAGAAGTTCGCGAACCTCCGCCTCACCTACGCCTTCCAGTACGCCCACCCGGGCAAGGTGCTGAACTTTATGGGCAATGAGTTCGGGCAGTTCCGCGAATGGAACGAAAAGCAGTCCCTGGACTGGCACCTGATTACCTGGGACAGCCACGGAAAACTGCTGCAGATGGTGAAGGTGCTGAACTACCTCTACAAGGAAAACGCCCCCTTCTGGGAGATTGACCACTACCACACCGGATTCGAATGGATCTGGTGCGACGACGCCGACAACTCCATCGTTTCCTTTGTCCGCAAGGACGACCACGGAAACCAGATTCTCTGCGTGTTCAACTTTACACCAGTGGTCCGCAACGACTACCGCCTGGGCGCTCCCACCCGCGGAGCCTGGAAAGAAATCTTCAACACCGATGCCGAAATGTTCGGCGGCTCCAACGTAGGGAACCTGGGCGAAGTCTGGACCCAGGACATCCCGTGGCAGAACCGCCAGTGGAGCCTCAACATCAAGCTTCCGCCCCTCGCCGCCGTGTTCTTCCTGCTGGAGAGGTAAGCACCTGCGGTGTAGTGGTTAGGGGTTAGGGGTTAGGGGCTAGGATCTAGGATTTAAGGCTGATGGACACAAGAGGCTCGGGGCTCCAGGTTCGAGGCGCGGGATGCATCATTCCGTTACAGAAAACTCATAACTGATTACTGATGACTAAAAGGGGAAAGCCTTCCGCACCACCTAAAGGTGGCCATGTACACTAAGCGCTAAAGCGCTAAGTGTCCAAAGGTCGTTTCAGCATCTCGTCATCCTCGCAACTAACCTCGTCATCCTCGCGATTAACCTCGTCATCCTCGCGAAGGCGAGGATCCACCATCATCTTGGCGGGGATTTCCTAGCTGCTTCCGCAACCCCTTCGTTCGTCGGGGGCAGCTCGTACTTATCTATGGAGTATGGTATCCTGAATGGAGCCGTACTTCACCTGAACGCAATCCCACAGGATGGCGTTCTTGATGGAGCAGTTCTTCAGCACGCAGCCATCGCCTACGGCCACGTTGGGCCCGATCTTGCAGTTCTCGATGACCACGTCTTTCCCGATATGGCAAGGACCTTCGACTGTGGTTCCCGGGAAAGAGGCATCCTTGGAGTTGTCGTTCCGGTTCAAAACGTCGGCGTTAGTAGCGAGCAAGGTTTCAATCAGGCCGCAGTCCAGCCACTTCTTGACCGGAGCCGTATGGAACTTGCAGCCCTTCTGGAGCATCATCTCCAGGGCGTCGGTCAGCTGGAACTCATCCTTGGTACGGACGTTGTTGTCCATCAGGTACTTCAGGGATTCCTTCAGGACCTTCACGTCCTTGATAAAGTAAATGCCCACAATGGCCTCGTCGGAGACGAACTCCTGGGGCTTTTCCACCAGTTTCTGGATAGAGCCGGTTCCGTCGGTCACGGCCACGCCAAAGCGGGAGGGGTCCTTCACCTTGAAGGTGTACAGCACGTTTTCCGTTTCGTTCTTAAGGATAGACAGATCCGCCTCGAACAGCGTGTCGCCCAAGATGATCAGCATGGGCTCGTCGTCGTTCACGAAAGGCAGCGCCAGGGAAATAGCCTCGCCCAAGCCCTGGGGGTTCTCCTGACGGACGGTGCGGGTCTTGCCCCAGCATTCCCTGTCTTTGAGGAAGTCGTCCATCTGGTCGGCCTTGTAGCCCGTAATAAAAATCGTCTCGGAAGGCTCCAGCGGGAGGGAGTCTTCTACAATCCAGTCAATAATGGTCTTGCCCGCGACGGGCAACAAACACTTGGGGCGATCTTCGGTATATGGACGGAGGCGAACCCCGCTACCGGCAACCGGCAGTACAATCTTCATAAAAAATCCTTGACACAAAAACTTTGCCGCGGTCAGCGGCAAAGGTGCTTACACCCGAAAGATACATAAAAAAAGGGGGCAAAACCACAGCCCCTGGTTAAAAAGCAACTAGGGAGGGCCTAGCCCTCCCTAAGACTCTCCTTGCACGCTCATATTCGCCTTATCCTTAGGCTTGATCTTCCGGAAGGCTATTATGAGCGTGAGCGCATACGCAAGCGTATGCGAATAGGCGAATTAATACAAAAAAATGCCGAAATCTTGCGAATTTCGGCATTTAGTGGATGATGCAGGGGTCGAACCTGCGACCCGCTGATTAAGAGTCAGCTGCTCTACCAACTGAGCTAATCATCCATTGTCGCTTGGACGGGGTCAATTATAGAAAAGGGCGGGGCCGCTGTCAAGATATTTTTCTGTTTTTTTTCAAAAAAATTTCCTTCGTCTTTCGTCTTTCGTCTTTCGTCTAATTTATATTATGGCCATGAGTCTCAACACGAACCGCATGGACACCTACCTGGCCTTCTTGGGAGTGGAACGTAACCTTTCCTCAAAGACCATCCAGAGCTACCAGGAAGACCTGCGGCATTTTGTCGCCTGGCTGGACGAGGGCGGCATCGACCTGAAAGAACTCACCCCCCAGAAACTGGACGAATTCCTGACCCTTACCGCAAGCCGTGCGGAATACTCCCCCACCTCCGTAGCGAGGCATTTTTCTAGCCTGCGGGGGTTCCTCAAGTACATGCAAAATCAGGGCGAGTACAACTTCAGCACGGAATCCATGCTGGAGCGTCCGAAACTCGGGCACTACCTGCCGGAATACCTTACCCGCGAAGAAGTGGACAGCGTTTTCGAAAGTGCGGCCAACGGCAAGAACCCGCTGAGGGATACAGCCCTTTTCGAGCTCATGTACAGTGCGGGGCTACGCATCTCGGAAGCGCTCGGCATCAAGCTTTCGCAGCTGGACCTGGACAATGAGTGGCTCATGCCCATAGGCAAGGGCAACAAGCAGCGCCTGATCCCCTTGGGCGCTAAGGCAAAAGAGAATCTAAAAGCGTGGATCAAGGATGAAGAACACGGTCGGCCAAGCACAAATCCGACTACAGACAACATAATATTAAACACAAAAGGCAAGCCCATGAGCCGCATGGGAGCCTGGAAAATTGTGCAGCAGCACACAGCCCACCTAACCAAGCAGGTTTCGCCTCACACGTTTAGGCACAGTTTTGCCACCCACTGCCTGGAAGCGGGCATGGATTTACGTGTACTGCAAGAACTGCTCGGCCATGCCGACATCAGCACCACGCAAATCTACACGCATATTGATAAAGAATTCATCAAGCAGGAACACCGGCAGTTCCACCCGCGGGAAATGAGCGGGAAATGAGGCGAGAGCAACGAGAAGGAAGTCACCATGAAAAGCAACTATGACTTCAGCAAAGCGGTAAAGAATCCGTATGCCGATAAATTAAAAAAAACAAAATCAACATGTTCCTTACGCAGGTCAAAGCCGAAAAGATGGAACCAAAATTTATTGCCAAGCCATCTCGAAAAAAACAGGTTGCATAAAACAAGCGCCCTGCAACCTTGTACACAAAGGGTTAGAAACAAGCACCAATAAAACTCCGTGTTTCTAATCATTTTTTTGACAAAAGTATCAGCAAATCGGCAAATCCACCACCCCTTGACACTTTAGCCTGCTAATGGTGCGGTCTAGTTGGAGTTTTCAACGCAACGGACTGAGATGGCCCAATGTTTATCAACGTACGCTTCTACGCCTGCGGCATCCAAATTATAATTCAAAACAATAGCCCTACCATGTGTTTTGCTTTTTTCAGCAGCACTCCAGAAGCCCGCGTAATCGCCGACATCGTCGAAATAGCCACCCCATTTGTATGTCTGGCCACTATTGATTTTTCTAAGGCCAGCAGGCAAAGCGGAAAAACCAAAGGAATCCGTGCCATTTCCATTACTATACCAGCCCCAGCCGCTTTGTGACTTAAGGACTTTACCAGCTTGCTCTTCGCCACCCACCGCAGTGATAAGCGTCATCCATTCGTCAATGTTCGGCAAATGCCAGCCTGGCGGACAAACTCCATACACTGTGTCAGGCAGAGTACAGGTTCTGTAATAGTCGCAAAATATTGATGCCGAATCAAGTTTTGCGGTATCAATTGCAACAGTCCAGGTGTAAAGGCGACCGGCCACATCGCAGTTATCCAGATTATCATCGTAGCAAGCACTAAAACCCGGATCATAATTCAGGTTCTGCGCCATCCATGTCTGATTGCCGATAACGACTGTCTTGTAAATCTTGCCGTCGCGATTATCGACCATTTCTCCGTAAGTGATTTCGGGATTCAGACGTGCTTCCCTCGGTACATCCCAACTCCAGCCGTTATAGCTAGAAGAACTTGGAGTTGTTTTGGAGGAAGAACTTGCGACAATGCCGGAAGAAAAACCTGAGTCTTTAAGGCAACGAATGGAATATCCGCGAACCCCTTCGTCAAAGCCGAAGGCAATAAATTCAAATTCACTGTACAAACTAATGACGTAAGCATCATACATTATATTACCAAAAACGTTATCTACGGAATTAACAACACAAGGATCTTCATCAACATTACAAGGAGTCGAACTCCAAAAATTAGCAGACCCGCCAATATCTGTAAAATCAAGAATATTCAAATATGTACTATCACGTACAAATGTCCATGCATTGTAACTTTCATAGTTAGCTTTAAATGCAAATCCAGTTGATAACACAGAAAAGCCAAAATCATCTGTTCCAACACCTTCAGAACCAAAAGAATCCCTCTTCCATCCTGTTGAAGATTTAAGCACCTTGGCAGCACTATCCATCCCGCCAACAGCATTGAACAATATGCCAAAGTCTTCATCGCTGGGCAAATGCCAACCACTTGGGCAAATCCCTCTAACTGGGTATATCGGGGCGCAACTTCTTGATCTATGACCGCACCCTTTACCATTTGTTGAATACACCCCAGCACTGTCCATTGCAGCGGCCCAAGTGTACAGACGGCCATACTTATCGCAAAGGCTAGGTTTATTTTCATAGCAAAAACTGGAATTGGTACTAAAATTCAAGTTCTCCGCCATCCATATTTGAGAACCGATAGTGACGATTCTGTAGGTCTGCATATCGCGAGAATCTGTCATAAAATCCGCGCGTACAGAACTAGAACTAGATTGCTTATTACCGCCAGGAGCTATGATACTGGAAGAGGATTTGGCATCATAGTTTACACAAAGTCCTGTTCCACAATCCACAATGGCGTCACTACTAGAAAAAACATCCGTATTGGGAGAAATGCTATCCGTAGATATCCCATCAACAGCGGAAGACGGAAGAGCATCATCACCACTGCATGCAACAATACATAAAAAGAGGCATGCCATTAATGGAAGAACAACTTTAGTTTTTAACCTATTGAACGCATTCATAGTATTTATCTCCGCAGAATCTAATACCAATCGTGGATGCAACGAACAGCAAACGCAGAAGCCTTCAATTCACCACCATCATTAAAAACAGCATCATCATTAAAAATAGGATCATCACGAGAATCTATATTGAGTGCGTAAGCAAAATTATCTTGCCAGGAAGTGCCCCCTAAATTTCCATGATCAGTCGAACTCCAAAAAAAAGTTTCAGAGGAGACTCTTTTAAATTCACCTTCAGGATCTCTGTAGCCAGAGGGAAGAGCGGAAAAACCGTAACTGTCAAAACCGTCATAACCATTCCAGCCGGATGACGTCTTCAGCATTTTTCCTGACTGAGCAGAACCACCCACTTCTAGGACAAGCGAATTAATATATTCGCTTTTGCTAGGCAAATGCCAATTTCTTGGGCAAACGCCGCGGTTTGGATATCTCAAATCCGGATGCACTTTAGAACCAGAGCCGCAACCCTTGCACCCGTCGCTCCAAATTCCTGCGCTATCCACAGCAGCGGCCCATGTGTACAGTCGACCATACTTATCGCAGTTATCCGGATCATCGTCATAGCAAAAGCTATTCTCTGTCTCATAATTCAGATTCTCCGCCATCCAAGTCCGAACGCCTATGACAACAGTCCTGTAGGTCTTTCCATCACGTGAATCCGTCAAGGTCCCATATTCAATGGAACTTGAGCTGACTAAAGCCTCTCCCAATGACGAAGATGACGAAAAGATAGCAATAGAGCTACACCTACGCCCATTACATTCTTCAGAGTCTGGCGATGACGAAAAGACAACTACAGAGCTAGACAATACGGCATCATTACAGGAACTGGAAGAAAAAGACAATGTAGCAGAATTATCAGACTCGATGAGTTCTTCCTCCATATATTTTCCTTCACAGTTCTCCGTGCAGCTAGGAAAGTCCTCAGCAGCCACTATGTCACTGCTATCTGGTGACATGACCTCCTCGCCTCCACCGGAATTTCCGCAGGCTGCGAGAAACAGGAGCGACAATCCTATTAGTTTTTTTTCTAACACGTTCATAAAACTTCTCCCAACAAAAAAAAAAATGGAGCATTATAGGTACTAGAATCCGACATTTAAGTTCGGGTAATCGTAAATTTCTGACCTTTGTATGTTGCAGCAAACCCCATTTCGTTTGAATTGCGTCATCAACTTATCACATTCAATTTTTATTTTTTCTAATTCGCATGGGCAATGACTAATACGAGGACCGATCTTGACCGACCTAATTTTCGAAACAGGAAAGTCATATTTAACAAGATCACCTTGAGGTTCCAATACAGACATCCTTTCGCCACAATAAGGCGAAGCATCTGAACCAACTGAATCATCAACATAGCTTTCACCGCTAACGTAATGGTAAATAATTCGAAATTCTTTTTCGTGCTCAAAAGCCGTCTTTTTTATAAACAAAGTTTTGACCAGGGACGAATCATAATTGTTTAGGCAATCCCCAAATCTCATTTCTGAAAGTCTTTGATTTATCTGTTCATCCACCAGATATTCAACATTTCCGGCAAAACAGGAATGCAAAGAATAACCTTCATTCTCTTTGTCAACCTGTTTTGAAAGGCATTCATACAAATCCCAGGCACTTACCCCTATTCGAACGCAATCGTTTTTGCAGGCTTCAAAAATTCGCCACGTCGCATCAGATTCATCTTTCTCATAGGACCAACATTGCCCGTAGAAACTGAAGTCATCAATATACACATACTGATTATTTCCTAAAAACATGTGATTCTTGAACAAAGCCCTTTCCCACGGGTCATTCCACCATTCTACAGGTACAAGCGTATTTTGGCCAGATTCACACCATTCTAAAAAATGTTCTACTGTCATGACTCTATATACGGTCATATTTTTTAAAATTTCCACCTGTTGCTTTTGAGCACCCTTGATGTTTAGAATGTTCGGGAGGGGGTCTTCATCATTTGGAATATCCTCGTCCGAGAGACTATCCACAGGAGATAATTCCGTAATGGAAAAAGACTTAGAACAATTAAACTCGTCTAATTTCTGTACAAGCATATCTAGAGCAATATTCCCTTCCCCGTTGTTTACAAACAAATGCCGATAGTTTGGAGCATCTCCCTTTATGAAAAGAATAGAAGCGAGTTCGTTTTTGTGAGAAAAGTCTTCTTGCTTCGATATACATACGGGTGTCCCATCCTTATTAAAACAGATGCTCCTCTTTTCCAGCATCTCTAGAACTCGTTCAGACCATGAAATATTTGAAGAGAACACCAAATGATAAGTATTCCCGTTTTGATACGTCACCCTATATTTCTTTCCCATAAACACCTCATTACTAATTCAACACCGCCTCTCAAATGTAAACAAAAAAAAACAAAGTCAAGTGTTTTCTCGAAAAATGCCATTTTTCGATATTCCAAGCTGGAATATTGGGTGTCTATGGAAAACTCTCGGCGGAAACTCGCAGGGACTAACAGTCACAAGAGTTTCCTCCCGCAAGAACTGCTCTTACCTGTAAAAACAGGTCTTTACCGCAAAACACTCGTGAACCAGAGCAGTTTTTTGTGTTTTTCGACCGAGATGTGGGCTTCCCGAGTGAACAGTCGAACGAAGTGAGTCCCTGTGAGCGAGGGAAGGCCCACATCGAGGGAGAGTTTTGTTAAAAAAGCGGGTCTGGATCCTTCGCCTAACGGCTCAGGATGACGAAATCACTAAAAAATTGCTTTCCCAATCCTCTTTTTGTATATTACCCCCGAAAAGTCGTATTTCTATATCCCATAGCAGCCATTTCAGGTTGCGGGCTATGGAAATACGGCTTTTGTGCTTTTAGCACAAAGCCCAGCGGCTCGGAAGTGTTGATGCAAGCATCAACGTTTCGCTCGCCTTGGGGGCTTTTTTTGTTTAAAAAAGAGGTTAAAATGGGCAAAAAAGATAAAATGGAGATTCCCGGTCAAGCCCGGAATGACAACAGGGGGGAAATCGTGCTTTACCAGCCGGAAGGCGAGGTGAAGTTGGAGGTCCGTATCGAGAACGAGACGATGTGGCTCACGCAGGCACAAATGGCCGAACTGTTCGATGTTAAAGAACATACCATTACTTACCATATCCAAGAAATCATTAGTACGGGAGAACTGGAAAATATTCCAACTACTCGAAAAATTCGAGTAGTTCGAGTAGAGGGTAAAAGAACCGTTTCAAGGAATATCGACTTTTATAATCTTGACATGATTATTTCGGTCGGTTACCGGGTCAATAGCAAAGCAGGGGTTCGTTTCCGCCGTTGGGCAAATCAAGTCCTTAAGGATTATTTACTCAAAGGTTATAGCGTAAACCCGAGGATGATGACTGTCGGAATGCAGGTGGAGAGCCGCCTTCGTGAGCAGGCGGCAAAAATATCCATAGTTGAGAACGTGGTGCAATCGCAGGAATCCCGTCTTTCCACTGTTGAGCAGCATATTGACTTTTTTGTCAAATCGAACCAAACTCCCACAGGCGGCATTCTTGCGACAGGAACTCACTTCGACGGGTTCGTGCTCATTAGGGATTTAGTGAAAAGTGCAAAACGATCCATCGTTTTCATCGACCCGTTTGCTACCGTCGAGGTGCTGAAATTTGCCGCCATGCGGGCAAAGGGAGTTACTGCCGTTATCTACTCCGCCCATATTACCCCTGAATTCAAGGCGGCAAAGGATTTGCATAACAAGCAATATCCCGGGCTGAATTTGAAAACCATGCGGACCATACACGACCGGTTCCTGCTCGTGGATGATACGGTGTATCACTTCGGGGCGAGTTTTAAGGATATGGGAAACGAAATGACGGCATATAGCGTATTGAACTTTGTGACACCGGAGGAGGTTATTGAGAAGGTCCGGGAGTCGGTTAGAAAAGGAGATTCCGGGTCAAGCCCGGAATGACAATGCGGGTCTGGATGGCGATAGAAGCGGGGCGTTGCGGGGTGTCCCCGCTCGAGGGGGGGCCGGAAGACGCGGCGAATGCCGTGGCTGCAGGCAGGGGGACTCTTCCCCCCTTGAAACGAATTTACTATCTTTACCCCGTTCAAATACAAAACCAAGGATTAACAATGAGCAAGAATTACAAGATTGCAGTGCTTCCGGGCGACGGTATCGGCCCGGAAGTGATGAAAGAAGCTGTCCGCGTGCTGGACGTGGTCGCGAAGAAGTTCGGCTTCGACGTGAATGCCGAATGGGCAAACGTCGGTGGTGCCGCCTATGACGAAAGCGGTTCTCCGCTGCCGGAAAGCACCCTCAAGCTGGGCGAAGCTTCTGACTGTATTCTTTTCGGTTCCGTGGGTGGCCCGAAGTGGGAACACCTCCCCCCGAACCTGCAGCCGGAACGCGGCGCACTCCTCCCGCTCCGCAAGCACTTCAAGCTTTTCTGCAACCTCCGCCCGGCCCGCGTCTATAAGGAACTCGCTGGTGCATGCCCGCTCCGCGCAGACATCGTTGGCGACGGCTTCAACATCCTCACCGTCCGCGAACTGACGGGTGACGTTTACTTTGGCCAGCCGAAGGGTCGCGAAGGCGTTCCGGGCTCCAAGGAAGAAATCGGTTTCGACACCATGAAGTACAGCCGCTACGAAGTCGAACGCATCGCCCGCTTCGCTTTCGACGCCGCTATGCTCCGCAACAAGAAGGTTGCCTCTATCGACAAGGCCAACGTGCTCACCACGAGCGTTCTTTGGCGCGAAGTCGTGAACGAAGTCATCAAGGACTACCCGGAACTGACTCTCGAGCACCTCTATGTGGATAACGCTGCCATGCAGCTCCTGAAGCGCCCGCGCGAATTCGACGTGCTGCTCTGCCCGAACCTCTTCGGCGACATCCTCACCGACGAATGCGCCATGCTCACCGGTTCCATGGGCCTCCTCCCGTCCGCTTCTATCGCCGAAGGTTCTTTCGGCCTCTACGAACCGGCCGGTGGTTCTGCTCCGGACATCGCAGGCAAGGGTATTGCTAACCCGCTCGCACAGATTCTCTCCGTGGCATTGATGCTCCGCTACACCTTCAAGGAAGAAGAAGCGGCCAAGGCTATCGAAGCTGCTTGCGAAAAGGTCATCGCTCAGGGCTACCGCACTGGCGACATCTACCAGGAAGGCTGCACCAAGGTCGGCACAGTTGGAATGGGAGATGCTATCATTAAGGCTTTGGCTTAAAAGGCGATTCCCGGTCAAGCCGGGAATGACATTATAAGAGAAAAGGCTTCCCGGTATCGGGAAGCCTTCTTTCTTCAAGGAGAATCTGTAGAAGAAACTTATGCTTCGACGGTCTTGCCCTTTTCGACAGCGTCAGCCAGGGTCATGCCCGTAAATTCCTGGGCGCTGAACCAACGGCCACTCTTCTTGTCGTCCAGCATCACGGAGACCATGGAGCCGGGAATCACGCTTTCGGGAGCGTTGGGAGCGTTGGGGCCGCCAAGGTCCGTGCGGAGCCAACCCGGGTCCATCACGTTCATCATCACGTCGGTGCCGTTGAGCTTGCAGGCGAAATCCTTCACAAACTTGGTGAGGGCGGCCTTGGCACAGGCGTAACCCATCAGTTCCGGCTCGTTGGCGATACCGCTGGTGGTGAGTTGCATACGGCCAAAGCCCCGCTTGATCATGCCCGGCAAAAAGTGATAGGCAATCTTGATGGGAGCAAAGAAGTTCACCGCCATGGCATGGTGGAAATCGTCCATGGTGTTGGTGAGGTAGTCAGTAAAGTAGTGGCTCATGAGACCTGCATTATTGAACACCAAGTCCACCTGCACGCCCCAGCTGTCGATTTCAGCAAGGGCGGCGTCAATTTCGGCCTCGTTTTCCAGGTTGCAGCCCACGGCACGGCCTTCCACGCCGAGCTTCTTGATTTCGGCCAGCACCGGTTCGGCATGGGCCTTGTTGCGACCCTGCAAGATGATATTTGCACCCAATTTCGCCATCTCGATGGCGGTCAGGCGACCGACCCCGCGACAACCGCCGGTAATCAGGCACCATTTTCCCTTTACGTCAATCATGTTTTATCCTTTGCGGCACAGGGCCGCGAATCGGTTACTTAAACAAGATACACTTTTTCAGGCCCCGGGAACATGTTTCTGCAGGGAAAAAGTGTTTACGGGTGTAAAGAGGGTCGGTCTAGCAGCTTACCGACAGAGACTGTACGGCCAGCGCAGGCACCTTGGTGCTGGAAAAGTCGTCGTAGTAGGCGTTTCCGCAGGCCACCACTTCTTGGATGATGTCGAAATAGTTCCCGCTCAGGGTCACGCTATCTACGGGGTGGACAATCTGGCCGTTTTCGCACCAGAAACCGTGGGCGCCAATGCTCAGCTCCCCACTCACCGAATTGCATCCGGAATTACCTTCTAGGCGAGCCACCAGCAGGCAGCTGGGGAAAAGTTTCAGCAGTTCCTCCGTAGATTTTTCTCCGCAAGGCACCAGCATATTGAAGAAGGCCGTAGACATCTTGGTTCCCATATCCCGGACACCGTTTCCCGTGGACTTGCAACCCGCCTTGGCGGCGGTTTCCAGGTTATAGAGGCCCTGGCTGAAAACACCACCGTCAATAACTTTCACCAACTGGGTGGGCACTCCTTCGGAATCGTAAGGGAAATGGTGGCAGAACATGTCACCAGAGCCTACACTCCACAGGGAAAGGCATTCCGACGCAATCTTCGAACCTTCCTTACCCGAAAGCCTGGAAAGGCCCTTCTGCATGGAGTCGGCCAGATAGGGCTGGGAATACATCCGCATAAACCTGCCCGACACGCGCTCCGACAAAACCACGGGAATCTTGCCACCCTGGATTTTCTTTGCGCCAAAAAGCTCCGTGGAATAACCTGCGGCCCGGGTGGCAATTTCTTCCACATTGATTTCGTTCCAGTTTCGGCTATCCTTGGTAAAGCTCCCCAGCTTCTTGATGCCATCACGGCAAGCGACAGCGCCGACTCCTACAGAAACGGAGTTGGAGCGGGTCTTATAGAAGACTCCCTTGTGGTTTGCCACAAAGTCTTCGCTACACGAAAGGTCCGCACCCAAGTAGGGGATGTTCTCAATCTCTTTAGACTTGGCGAAGGTGGACTTTTCCAACTCAACACAGACATCCTTCATTTCCGCCAGGCCAATCTTTTCCAAGGCTGGATTATAATCCTCGTCTGGTTGCGGCAAGGTTCCCGGTTCAGGCAAGTCTACATTAATTTCTTCGGTCCACTGGGTATGACAAAGGGCATCCTTCAAGGTCTGCTCCAAAGCCTCTGCCGTAAGGCGTTCCGTATGGGCGTAACCCGGATGGCCATTCTTGATGACACGAATTCCCACACCAACAGAATCGGAAATTTCCGTATTCTGGACCTGACCCTGGAAAAGAGAAAGCCCTTCGGAATGAGACTTGGAGGCGATCACGTCGAACTGCTCCGCCTGTCCCTTGGCCTTGTCGTTGATGTAAGAAATTGCGTCTTCAATATTCATAGTTACCCATTAAAGTCTTTGTGTTTGTGTCATCCTGAACGGCGAAGCCGTGAAGGATCCAGACCTGAATCGTTATTTTACAAGATTGTGGACTGGATTCTTCGTTCCCCTACGGGGAACTCAGAATGACGTTTTTTCCTTTATCGGCTTTACGTTCCAGCATTTTCCAGTAGGCGGCGGGACTACCGGTCACCGACTCCAGAGAAGCAGCCAGTTCTGCCGTAATGGGCGCCTCCCCCGCAATCAATTTTTCCAGCAGGTCTTCCGAAATACCAAGCCGGCGGGCAAATTCTGCCTTGTCCATCTTGAGCCATTCCATGCCCTCGATAATCGCCTGACCCGGAGTGGGAACGCCATGTCTTGAACCCATATTTTCTAGCCTCAGAAATCTTTTCTAGAAATCAATATAAAAAATGGCGTGACCGGAAATAAACATCAAGAACAAATCCGGCGGAGTCCTTCTGCAAAAACCTCCGGTTCCTGCAGCAGGCTTATCACAATCCAGCCGTCTTCGTCGAAATCGAAGAAAAATCCCGGCTGCACCAGCACGTGCTTTTCCTTGAGCAGGCGGAGCGTCTGTTCCTCGTCGTCACCACCCAGGCGGATAACCGCATACCAGCCGCCGAGAATTTCAGGACAGTATTTGGAGGGGAACTTTTCCCGCAAGGCCGCAAGGTTTTGCCGCAGGCGGTTGCTGATTTGAGTCCCGTAGGCGGCAGACTGTTTCAGCATGGGGGCAGCCAGGGCCTGTGCCGGTGCAGAAACGCTCAGGTAGGCATCCGCCACATATTCCAGAGTCTCGTGGATGGATTCCCGTATGGCTTCGGGAGCATAGACCGCCATCCAGCCCAGCTTCACCTGGGGGCTTCCACAAATCTTGCTGAGGCCGTTAAGCCAGACGATGGGGCATTTAGGCGGGACTGGATCCTTCGACTTCGCTGCGCTCCGCTCAGGATGACGAAGGACAGAAACATACTCCCACGACCGTTGCACATTTTCAGAAAATCCATAGTCCCCGAAAACTTCGTCCACCACCAGAACCAGGTTCCGCTCTTCGCAAAAGCGAACCACCTCGTTCCATTCGGTGTGGGACATGGAATGCCCCGTGGGGTTGTGGGGGCAGACCAGCAGCAGGATTTTTGCGTTGGCCGGAGCGCTGAGCAGGCTGTCGGTATCCAGCACAAAACGGAAAGGCCTGTCGGTCGGAGATTGCTTCGCGCTATGCGCTCGCAATGACGTGACGCTTGTCATTCCCGGCACTTTTTTTTGTCTAAGTTCAAGGTCGGTGAGCTTGTCGAACCGCTCCCGTCTCAACTTCAAAAAATACGGATAGCACTCCAGGTTTTCCAGCTCCGCCAGCGTGTCCAGCAAGGGGTAGCCCGGGACCGGCGTCAAAATAGCGTCTCCGGGATTGCAGAAGGCCTTGAACAGAATAGAGTAGGTCTCGCTGGTGCTGGCCGTGAGGAGAATCTGATCTGCCGAAAAGCTCCCTCCCCGCTCCTGGTAATACTTCGCCACGGCTTCACGCGCCTTCAAAGCCCCCGCCGGATTCGTGTCCCACAGGTTGAACTCCTGCTTCACGGCATCTACCGCAGGCGTCACGTCAAAAGGCAGTCCCACACGCAAGGGGCTGCTTACCGTCATGTCTATAAAGGCTAGGCCCCCTGCGGCGGCATCTTTCTGAACTTCGGACTTCGCACGCTCCAGTTCGGCAAAGAAGGGCGTGGGGGTCAGGTCCTTCTGTTTCATTATTGACGGCTCTTGATAAGGCCCGCCACAAAGACGGCAATGATGATCCCTGCCGGCAGACACACGGCAATGGACAGCAGGAGCAGCTTCTGGAAAGGCGGAAGGTCCTTGATCTTTTTGCGGAAACCGTTCAGCTTGGCACGGACGCCTTCGCTGCGGATACCCTTTTCGGAAAGCTTTTTCATGCCCTCGTCCTTGAGCTTTTCGGTGGAACGGACCATGGACTGGACCCGCTCCGATTTCCAGAGCTTGTTCACCGATTCCTTGGAATCGTCCACGAACTTTTCAAGGCGTTCCCGCTTGATCTTGAAGGGTCGAGCCACGTCGGACAGAGCTTTCCACATAACAACCTACTTGTACAAAAGGTTCACACCGCTGAACAGGGCCCGCATGTTGGCCTTCAGGGTATCGCTGGAGACGCCACGGCCCTCTTCTTCCTTGCCGTTAGCACGCAAGAGGATTCGGCTCAGGCCGCGACCCGCCCACAGCTTGTCCTTTTCGGGAACCACCACCTGGCGGTACTTCACCAGTTCCACCGGCATGTTGATTTCACGCATCAAGATAAGCCCGGCCTCGATGGGGCCTTCAGCGGTCACGGACCGGCGAATGGCCTCGCCGTCCTTCTTGAAATGGAATATAAAGCGGTTCTCGTCGGGAATCACTTCCACGTTGTTGAACACCAAGCGGGCGTTCACGTTCACGCGCTCTTCGCGGAACACGTCCAGCACCCGCTCGGCGCTGAGTTCCCCTTCTTTTTCGCTCAGTTCCTTGAGCACGGGCTGCAGTTCTGCCGCCTCGGCCAGGGAAAGCCTGTAACCGAACTTGGTGATAATCTCGTAAACCGCGGTGCGGCCGCTCTGGCTGGTGAAGGAAATGGAATCGTTCTGGTGGCGACCGATGATGGAGTAGTCGATGGGGCGGTAGGCGCCCTTCTTCATGTCCTTGGTCTTGGAGGCGCCATCCTGGTGGATACCGCTACGGTGCACAATGGCTTCGGCACCGATCAGCGGGGCACGGCTGTAAATGCTCACGCCGGACCACTGGGAAATCAGGATAGCCGTCTCGTAGATACGTTCCAGGTGCAGGCCCGTATTCACGCCGGAGTTGTGGAGCGCCACGGCCACCTCGTAAAAATTGGTGTTGCCGCAGCGTTCGCCCAGGCCGTTCAGGGCCACTTCCAGCTGGGTGGCGCCCACAAAGAAGCTTTCCACCGTAGCGGCCGTAGCCATGCCCAAGTCGTTGTGGCAATGGACCGAGATGGCAATGTCCTTGGGCAAGGCTTCATAAACCTGCTTAATCTGGTTCACGTACAAGAAGGGCCTATACCGCTCCACCGTATTGGGCAGGTTTATGGTGGTGGCTCCCGCCTCCACCACGGCCTTCAGCACGTCAATCACAAAATCCATGTTGTCCAAGCAGTCCCCGAAGTGTTCGGCGCTGAACTCCACGTCGCCCTTGTCGCCAACCAGGGACTTGGCCAGCTTTACACACTTGACGGCCTTTTCCTTCACCTGTTCCGGAGTCAGGTGCAGCACATGCTCCATGGAGAGCTTGCTGGTAGCGAGGAACGTATGGATACGGGGATGGGGAGCATACTGCACCGCCTCCCAGCAGCGCTGGATATCGCTTTCCACGCAGCGGGCAAGACCAGAGACCACCACCTTCTGGGCAACCTCGTCCCCTTCTTCCGCCATCTTGGCGGTGAGCTGGGCCAGTTCCTTGCAAGACTCAAAATCCATCTCGCTAGAGGCGGGGAACCCCACCTCGGCGCCCTGCACGCCCAGTTTCAAAAGTTGCAGGTACACGTCCTTTTTCTGGGCGTTGTTCCAGGGCTTGGGCAGCGCCTGGTTCCCGTCACGCAGCGTGACATCATAAAAGAACGGTTGTCTTTTTGCCATTTCGGCAGCATTCATTTCACTCATCTTATCTCCTCGCCCACGCAACATGGCCGCAAGATTCATTTTTCGGTTTCAAAGATAGAAATTGACCCAAAAAGAAAAACCCGCTGCCATACTGGAGCGGGCTCATTTAGGTTAATTCTGTTCAAAATCCTTGAAAACGGCCTAAAACCTCGCTCCACAAGCAAGTCGCAATAGAAGTAGCAGGTTCAAGGTCTTTTTCATGTTGGGTAATATACAAAAAACAGATCGTTGGGCAAGTGGTTTTACGGCTATTTACCAACTATCGAGTCACTCGCACCTTTGTCAGTTGGTTGCCCTGCTTGACCAGATAGACGCCAGACCTGCGGAACTTGGCAAAGAGGATCTCCTCGAGAGACGCTCCTGCGGCAACGCTTACGCGTCCCAGGTTACGGCCCTGCATATCGAAGACCTGCAATTCCATACCAAACTGCGAAATGCGAATATTCCCGATAGCTTCAGGCTCCTGGTTATCTTCAGAGCCGTTACTTGTCGGAGTGATGCTGCCAGAAGATGCAGGAACGGAGGCGCTGCTGGTAGGCGGGGTGTTCTGGGAATTCCCGTCCACAGCAAACTTGATATTGTCCACATTTACGTAGCCATCATTAAAGAGCACACGCAACGTGTGTACGCCGCTCGAAATAGAAGTCGAGGTTGTACCACCGAAGGCTTTGTAATGCAAATCATTCCATGACGTATCAGTCAGGACAGAAACCGATCCAACCGTCACACCATCAACAAGCAGGGAGATTTGGCTTTTACGTTCTTGATCGTCAGCCCTTGCCGCAAGAACTTCAAAGTTGTAAATTCCAGCATTGGCAACATCCACGGTCCACTCCAAATAGGCGTTCGGCTTTACTTCGCCAACTACATCGCCATAGATAGTGACTTCGTCTCCGCCGTTGGTTTCAAAGCTTTCCATTTGAATTGTGCCAGGAAGATTTGCCGTTGCTTGCTTATTTGAGGCAGAACTTGTGGGGGTAGAAGCGGAGCTTGTGGGGTTCGTGGAGGTGCTGGACTTAGGAGTTCCGCTATTGTCAACATACACCTTGGCGTAGTTGAAATCAAAAGAACCATTAGCATTATGTTCCTCAGGATACTGTCCGGCTTCACCAAGGATTTTCGCCTCATAGAGCGAAGACCCCATTTTCAGGCCGGCAGCCTCCCACGCTTCAAAATGCGCTGTAATATTGATAGACCCACATTTCCTGGCAGTCTTACGAATGCTCCAGTATTGTGTGAAAGTCTTTGTCCCCTCAATTGTACCACGGGCTTGATTGATATCATCTTTGTAGATATCGTACTCGGCGCCATCTATTGTTACGGTTTTCACTAAAGTTCCGCACCATGTCGGCCTTCCTTGAGAACCCCAACTATCCACAATATACCACTCTATAAGCGGGTCCTGCGTCCATCCATAAACACCAATATAAGCATAAGACACTCCGCTTTTGTTGGTGTAATTACTAAGGCTAAAGTCGGCGTACAAATTGCCAATTGTCTTAAAATCTACACCACTATTCTTTCCATAAAGAACTCCCGAGCGACAAAGGTAATCGTCGATGTTTTCAAAGCTGCAACTGAACGAGCCATCTGAATAGAAAGTTGCCTTTCCGGTACCCGTCTTATTCCACTCTTCATAACTGTAGTCTCCGATTGTACCAATAGTTCCTTTTCCATTGGCATCTCCCGTCGGGGCGGTATTGGAAACGTCCACCTTGGTTCCCGAATGGGTGGCATTACAGAAATCCTGGGCCAAGGCTTGAGAGGTGAAAAGACCAAGGGATAGCAGCACAGCTGTCCCGACCGAAAAATATCCCTTCTTCATAATTGAACTCCTTTGTAAGAGCCAAATCCAATATAAAACTATACAAAAAGTTCCCGATTGTCACCGGGAACTTTGTATAAAAAGTGTAACCAAAAGCGATTTTCGCGTTTTTTTTTGTAAAATCTATTCCTCCGAAGAGTCGTCTTCTACCTGAACACCTTCCACGTGGTCAAAGGTCTCCTTGGCCTCGGCGCTGTCCTGCTCGATGTCTTCCACGCTGGGAAGCGCGGTGGCATCCTGAACCACATCGCCTTCGCGGAGGCTGATGGCCTTCACGCCCTGGGCATTGCGGCCCGTGAGGCGGATGTCGGCGGCCTTGATGCGGATCACCTGGCCTTCGCGGCTGGTGATAATCAGGTCGTAGTCGTCGGCAACGCTTTCCACGAACACGGCAGGACCGATCTTGTCGGTGACCTTCAGGTTGATAACGCCCTTGCCGCCACGACGGGTAATGCGGTAGGTACCCGGCTCACTGCGCTTACCGAAACCGTTTTCGGTAATGGTCAGCACCTTGTTGCCCGCCTTGAGCCACAGGAGCGAAATCACCTCGTCGCCTTCGGCAAGCTTGATACCGCGCACGCCGTGGGTTCCACGGCCCATGGGGCGGAAGCAGGTAATGGGGAACGTCAGGGCCTGGCCGTTTCGGGTGGCAAGCATCAGCAGGTCCTTCGGGATCGGGCGACCTTCAGCATCTTCGGAACCGTCCTCCCCTTCGGCAACCTCGCCTGCTTCGGATGCATCGACGGCCTCGGCGGCCTGTTCAACGGCATCGTCAGCGTCGTTTGCATTCAGCGAAGCCTTGTATTCCTCTTCGGTCATGCCCACCAGCTGCACCTTCACCAGTTCGTCGTCTTCGTCCAGGCGGATGGCGTTCACGCCGGCCTTGCGGGGGCGGCTGAACAGGGTCAGGTCCATCTTGTTGATGATGCCCTTCTTGGTGGCAAACACCAGGCAGAAGAACCCGCCGAACTTGCGCACCGGCACAATGGCCTGTACCTTTTCGCCTTCGGTAAGTCCCACGAAGTTGATGATGGGGCGGCCCTTGCCGTTGCGGGTGCCTTCGGGCAGGCGGTAGACCTTGGTCCAGTAGGCACGGCCCTTGTTGGTGAACACCAGCAGGTAGCTGTGGGTGCTGGCCGTGAAAATCTGATCCACGTTGTCCTCGTCCTTGAGGGTCGCACCGATAATTCCCTTGCCGCCGCGGTTCTGGGCCTTGAAGGTGTCAATGGGCAGGCGCTTGATGTAGCCTTCCTTGCTCAAGGTAATCACCTGTTCCTCTTCGGCAATCAGGTCTTCGTAGTCCAGGTCATCTACAGAGTCTTCGATGCTGGTGCGGCGTTCGTCGCCGAACTTGGCCACCACGGCATCCAGCTTTTCCAGCACGATGGCGATACGGCGTTCCCGCTTGGCGAGAATGTCCTTCAGGTCGGCCACGGTGGCGATAAGCTCGTTGTATTCCGCTTCCAACTTTTCCAAGTTCAGGCCGGTGAGCTGGGCAAGACGCATATCCACGATAGCCTGGGACTGGACATCGTCCAGGTTGAAGCGGGCCTGCAGGTTCTGCTTCGCCAACTCCGTAGTCTTGCTGTTCTTGATAATCTGCACCACCTCGTCGATATTCTGGGTGGCTATGCGGAGTCCTTCGATAATGTGGAGGCGGGCTTCCGCCTTCTTCAGGTCGAACTGGGTGGCGCGGGTAATCACGTCCATGCGGTGATCCACATAGACCTGAATCAGTTCCTTGAGGGTCAAAAGCTTGGGCAGGTTGTTCACCAAGGCCAGGTTGTAGATGCTGAAGGTGGTCTGCAGCTGGGTGTTCTTGTACAGGTTGTTCAACACCACTTCGGCAACGGCATCACGACGAAGTTCAATCACAATCCGCATGCCTTCGCGGTTGGATTCGTCGCGGATGTCGGTAATGCCGTCCACACGCTTTTCGCGGACCAGTTCCGCAATCTTCTTGCAAAGTTCCGCCTTGTTCACCATGTAGGGAATCTCGGTCACCAGAATGCGGGGCTTGCCCTTGCTGTCGGTTTCCACCTCGGTACGGGCGCGCACACGCACACGGCCGTGCCCTGTCAGGTAGGCGTCACGGATACCCGCACGTCCACAAATCACTGCCCCCGTAGGGAAGTCCGGACCCGTCACCAGCTGCAGCAGGTCCTCGTCGGGAATCTCGGGGTTCATGGCCACCGCGTGGATGGCGTTCGCGATTTCACGCAGGTTGTGGGGAGCCATGGAGGTGGCCATACCCACGGCAATGCCCGTGGTACCGTTCACCAGCATGTTGGGGAGCGCAGAGGGTAGCACCAGCGGCTCTTCCAGGGACTCGTCGTAGTTGGGTCCCATGTCCACGGTGTCCTTTTCCAGGTCCTCCAGCATCAGGGCGCCCAGGTTGTTCATCTTGGCTTCGGTGTAACGCATGGCGGCAGCGCCGTCACCGTCAATAGAACCGAAGTTACCCTGACCGAACACCAGCGGGTAGCGCAGGGAGAAATCCTGGGCCATACGCACCAAAGTCTCGTACACGGCGGAGTCGCCATGGGGGTGGTACTTACCGATCACGTCACCCACGATACGGGCGCTCTTGACCGTCGCCTTGTTGGGAACCACGCCCAGCTTGTGCATGCTGAACATGACGCGGCGATGCACAGGCTTGAAACCGTCACGAGCGTCGGGCAAGGCACGGGCCACAATCACGCTCATGGAGTAGCGCAAGTAGCAATCCTGCATATCCTGTTCAATCAGGCTCTTGAACTGCGTTCCTGGTACCAATTCTTCTGACATTCGATCTTCCTCTTAGTGGTTGGTGGTTTCCACCAACATCTCGTTTATTACTTCTAAACTTTTTTCGTCGGTCTGGTCTATGCGGTGGGGCGTGACGGTGGCATAGCCCTGTTCCAGCAGGTAGTCGTCGCTATCCGCGGGCTGCTCGTTCCACAACTTTTCACCGTCCAGCTGCCACAGGCCATTCTCGTGACCGTAGTGGTCCGTAAACATTCCAACGGCCATCTTCGCTGCCCTAAACCCCTTGAAGGTTTCGACGGTAGCCTTTGGAAAATTCACGTTCCAGAAAACGCCCTTGGGAATTTCCCCGTAAAGACGCTCCTTCACCACCTTCGCGGCAAAATCCGCCGCCGTCTGCAACAATTCCGCCCCTGTCCCCCGGAGTGAAAGGGCAATCCCCGGCACCCCCCAAAGAGCAGATTCGCGGGCTCCGGCCACCGTCCCCGAATAAAGGGACGACACCCCGGAATTCTCACCCACGTTCACTCCCGAAAAACACACGTCAAAGGCCCCTGCCAAAGGTCCTGGACCGGCCCCCTCGGTAGATAGCCCGTACAGGGCGAAATGCCCCAGGGCAAACTTCACGCAATCGGCCGGCGTCCCGTCCATGGAATAGGCCCTGGCAGAACCTGCTGCCTCCCCCAGGTCCACCGCCTTCAACGAAAGCCCGCGACGCACCGTAAAGGCGTGAGAAACCCCGCTCTGCTCATGCTCCGGAGCAAAGACGAACACCTCCCCGTAGGGGGAAAGGGCGCGGGCCAAAGCACAAATATTCTCGCTCTGAACACCGTCGTCGTTGGTAATCAGAATGCGGGGTTTCGGGGTATCTTGCATGCGCTCTAAAAGATAGCAAATTTTACCACAAAAGGGGGAAAAATCCCCCTGGTTCACACGCGCTTCCGCTTGTTGTTCACCACCCCCTTGAGCGGGGGCACGCCCCCGCAACGCCCCCACCGAAAAACTATCTTTTGGACATGTACACGGAACCGAAATTTTTGGCCATGAAAGATAAGTCCAAGGCCAAACGCATGGCCGAACTCCTGCGGGTCATCATCTTGCAGCTGGGCGACGATGTGCCCCGCGCCAGGCGGGAATTCGAGACCTACGCCGGCTGGATGAAACTGCCCGAAGGAGAACGCCTAGTGGGCAAGAACCAGGCCCAGATGATTGACCTGTACAAGACCTTCCGCACGCGGGCGGGCCTCGGGTTCGAACGGGATGTTTACCTGGAGCAGGAACCGGGGGACCGCGAAACTCCAAACGAGAAGCCCATCCCCTTCGCCGTGCTGGTGCACAACCTGCGGAGCGCCTTCAACGTAGGCTCCATCATCAGGAGCACGGACTGCTTCGGCCTCGAAGGAGTCCACCTGAGCGGCTACAGCTGCGGCCCCGACCACGTGACGGTAAAAAGTGCCGCCCGGGGCTGTCAGGAATGGATTCCCATCAAGCGCTGGGAAAGCCCCATGGACTGTATCAAGTGGCACAGGGAAAACGGCTACGAAATCATCGCGCTTGAAACCGGCGAAGACATCCCAAGCATTACCGAAGTGAAATGGCCCGAAAAGGGGCTTATCATCCTCGGGAACGAGGAGCTGGGAATCGCCCCCGAACTCATGGAACAGGCCACCCTGAAGGTGACAATCCCCATGGCAGGGCGCAAGGCCAGCATGAACGTGGCAGGGGCCTTTGCCATCATGGCGTTCTGCCTACGGAACAGATAATAGTTATATTGAAAAGGTAATTCCAGCAGGAGGACCATATGGAAAACAACGGAACAAAAACCCCTATCGACCGCGCCCCCATCAGCGAAACGGCACTGACCAAGAAACTGCTGGACTTCTACTCCTTCATTTTATGCGTCCTCTGCGCCACCTGGCTCGCCAAGACCTTCATCGAGCGGAAGTTTCCGAAGCAGGACGACGACAAAAAGCAGGACTAATCCTGGCGCTACTAGTCCTTGAGGCAACGGACAGCGTAGGCGCCATTCAAATTGTCGTTGCGCAGAACTACTTCGTAAGTGTCGTAATACAGAATCATAGTATACGCATCCTCAACAGAAAAGCTCCAAAAGACAGCATTGTATCCCTCATTGCTATACCCCCCATCATGGTACCTAAAACCAGCAGGAAGCGCTGAAAAGGAATAGGCATCTGTACCATTGCCTCCATCATAATCCAACCAATGCCAACCACTAATGGCCTTCAGCTTTGTTCCTGCAATATCACCGACAACCTTCACAAGGGCGGCCCATTCCGATGTATCAGGCAAGTGCCAACCTGCGGGACACACCTCTAGCGACGCATTCCAAGTGTACAGGCGACCATATGTTTCGCAATAGGCAGGGTCATCATCGTAACAGAAACTGGATGAGTCCAAGTCAGCAGTAGGCCCAAGGTAGCGATAGTTCAGGTTCTCTGCCATCCACACCTGATTTCCAATCTTGACCGTCTTGTAGGTCTGTCCGTCACGTTCATCAATCAACGACCCTGTGACAACAGCTTTTTCATCATCAAAAGAGGATTCGTTATTATCAGCACCCTCAGCGGAGTTACTGTCGCCACAAGCAACAAATGCCGCCATAGCGATAAATGTAAGCCCAAGATACAGTTTACGCATATACACTCTTTTTTAGGAAAATTCCCTGCGTTTAATCTATATAATTGTTTTTGGAAATGCAAATGCAGGGACTAAAAACTGGACTGGATTCTATTCCCTAATCCTTAAGGCAACGGACAGAGAAAGCTTCATCGCCCTTACTGGCATCGTACTGGTCCATATAATCACTGCCGAAGAACAAGAACACGCAGTACGCGTTTTCACTACCGGCCTCCGTAGAACTCCAGAGGTAAGTAGCCAAGCCCGCGAGGTTGTAATTCCCTTCGTAGCTTCTAACGCCGGCAGGGAGAGCTGAGAAAGAATAAGCATCCGTACCATTATATGTATTGCCAATTTCATCTTCCCAACCACTAGAGGACATGAGCTTAACACCTGCAGTATTTTCAATGTTATCATATTCCGTAATGGAGCCGTCAACAGCAACAACCAACTCCTCCCATTCTGCCATACTCGGCAGATGCCACCCCCTGGGGCACACGCCACGGATTTTACCATCACCTAGATCGCATTTATGGGGAAACCCGCATTCATACTCGGTTTTTCCAACCGATGCAGCCACATATATAGACGACCGTAAACAGAACAATCGCCTTCTGTAGTTCCGATTCCACCACCACACCAGCTGTTTTCCGTCTCAAAGTTCAGATTTTCGGCCATCCACACTTCGGAATAGTCTATTCCGCGTCCTGCGTCATTAATTTCGATGGTGGTAGTCCTGTAAACCTGACCGTCACGAAGGTCCGTAAGCGTGTTGGCAGAAGCATCGTAGATACTGCCATCGCTAGAAGACGATGATATGGAACTACTGGACATTTCTTCGCTGCTAGAAGAGGATTCTTCAGAACTGCTAGAGTTCGAACCACCAGATTCGCTGGAACCTGCATTTTCAGAACTGCTGGAAGGGGCTTACCTGGAACTTGAAGATTCGCCTAAGTCGTTAGCACTCGAACCGCTGTCATCACCACAGGCAATAAGCATCATCATGGCTACAAAAGAAAGCCCAAAACACAGTTTCCGCATATTTATCCCACATTAAGGTATTTTCTATTGCTCAATCTATATAAAAAATTTCAGGAATACAAATGCAAGGACTAAAAAATAGGCATAGATTCTATCGGCCTGAAACAAGTTCAGGGCTCCAGGAGGACGTTCCTAATACCTAGTCCCTAATGCAACGAACTGAAAGCCCGTTGTGCTTATACCAGTCATGTAAAATCACATAGTCGCCTATCAAATACACTCCATACACAACACCGTTATTTTGCTCGGTAGAGCTCCAAAAGGCAGCGACGTAGCCACCGTTCAAGAAACCAGCATCGCTATAATCCTCTTTGATGTACCAATAACCACCGGGGAGCGCCGAGAAAGAATAGTCATCCGTACCATTTAGACTATGATTGTTAAAATCATTCCACCCACTAGCAGACGCCAACTTGGTGCCTGCAACATCCTTGCCACCAACAACCTTAAATAAGGTTTCGAATTCCCCCTTGCTGGGTAGGTGCCAACCTGCAGGACATACACCCCGTACGATTCCACGGGAAGCATAACATTCCGTACCAAAACCGCATCCGTTAGCTGAATTTCCTTCGAAGATTCCTGCACTGTCCATAGCAACACTCCACAGATACAGCTGACCGTACTTGGCGCAGTTGGAGTCCTCTTCTTCGTAGCAGAAACTATTCTCCACTTTGTAGTTCAGGTTCTCCGCCATCCACACCTGGTCACCAATCTTGACGGTCTTGTAGGTCCGTCCATCACGCTCATCAACCAGCGTTCCCGTGGCAACAGATGCATTTTGGGCAAAGGGTCCATCAGACACTACGCTACTGGAAGATGGATCATACTCATTGGCCGATTCCGGGGAAGGCTTTGAGAAATTTGGCGGAAGTTCGCTATTCACTTCGGTTCCCGAATCGCTACTGCAAGCCATAAGCACCGTCATAGCGGCAAAAGAAAATCCAGGATATAGTTTCCGCATATCCACCCCTCTTTGAAGGAAGTTTATGTCATTTAATCTATATAAAAGCTTTCGAAAATGCAAATGCGGTGACTAAAAAACGGGATGGATCCTATCGCATCCTGCGGATGCTCCAGGATGACGTCCTTCTGTCAGTGCGAAACACGACCTATACGACACTTGGACATTTATGTCCCTAGTGGAGTTATCCTCTTTGGGGAGATAGGGTCCAGGATGAACCCGGAAGGGTGCGAGAATCACGCATCCATCAGGTGACGACGCCAGCGGCCACCTTCCCAACGACGCCAGAAAATAATGGGCGCGGTACTGTAGACCGCCACTACCGCAATCCAGGCGTAATGGGCCGGCAGGTGGAATACGTAGGCCGCCACGTAGAGCGCCCCCGCCACGCACCAGTTCATGATGGCGCTGGCAAACATGACCCATAAGGTATCCCCTGCTCCACGCAGAGCCCCTGCATAAATCACCAGCAAGACCTCCACGAAAATATACAGGGAGGCAAACCTAAGCATGAAAATGCTCATGGGGCGTGCCGAGTCGAAGATGGCCAGGGCACTTTCAGCAGCCTCGGCCACGTCGGGCCTGAAAATGTCGGTCAGCACGCCCGGCAAAAACACGAACAGCACTCCGGTAATCAAGGAATAGCCCCACCCTAGGCGCAACCCCGAGTAAGTAGATCGCGTAGCGGCAGCGACATTTTTCGCCCCCACGTAACGGCCCACAAGGCTTGTGGACGCGACCTCCAACCCCATCAGGGGAACGTAGGCCACCATGTCCCAGTTGAACATGACCGACGACGCCGTGGCGGGTTCGGGTCCAAGAGCGTGGAACATGAGAATCAACAGCTGGAACGCCGACATGTTCAAGAACATCTCCACTCCCGACGGAATCCCCCGCTGCAAGAGTTCTCGGGTCAAGGGCCAGCTAAAAGCAAAAGAGGAACGGGTACCAAAACGGCTGTTGTAGAACTTGCCGAAAAACTTTGCAAACAAAATAATGGTTGAAACCGAGTTCCCGATAAGGGTTCCATAGGCCGCCCCCGCCACCCCCAGCGCAGGAATCGGACCGAGACCATATATCAACACAAAGTTGCAAGCCACATTCACAATCATGCCCACAAAGGCAGCCTTCATCACAATTTTCGTCTCGCCGATACCGCTAAAGAAACAGGGCGCCACGTTCCGCACCAGGTTGATGATACCGCCGAACATCAAAATATCGAAGTAGGTCTTCTGGTATTCCAGCTGGTCTGTAGCCAGATTTTCCATGCCGAAAATAAAATGCCCAAGAGGGACGGTCAGGTACAAAATGGGTACGCATACCAGCGACACGTACAGGGCCTGCATAAAGACCTTGGCACATTCCCCATGGCGTTTTGCCCCCAGACGCTGGGCCACCATGGCAGTGGTGTAACTGATGGCCCCCGTAAAGAACATGGTGAGCGCCAGTTGCACCGCGCCAGCTCCCAGGGCCGCGTTCATCTCGGCAGGACCCAGCTTGGAGAGGAACAGGCGGTCGATAAAGGTCATGAAGGTGTCAAAAGACATGGACAGGAGCATGGGGAGTGCCACCACCAGCACATCCTTCACGTCGCCATTTTTCTTGAATTTTGACGGCCTATAGAACTTATTGAGTATCGCACCGACCATATTGGGCGACAAATATAGTTTTTTTTCTATCTTTGCGCTACTATGTTTTCACAGCTGACTGACTCTCTAGAATCGACTCTCAAGAACCTGCGCGGGCAGGGCAAGCTCACCGAAGAAAACGTCGCCGAATCGCTGCGCGAAGTGCGCCGCGCCTTCCTCGAAGCCGACGTGAACTTCAACGTGACCCGCGACTTCGTTAAAGCCGTCAAGGAAAAGGCCCTGGGCTCCGAAGTGCTGAACTCGGTGACTCCCGGCCAGCAGATTGTGAAAATCATCCACGACGAGCTCGTAGCCGTGATGGGCGGCGAAACCAAGGAAATCAACCTCTCCGGTCCCGCTCCGGTGGGCATCATGATGGTGGGTCTCCAGGGTTCCGGCAAGACAACCTTCGCAGGCAAAATCGCCCTCTGGATGCGCAGCAAAAAGAAGCGCAAGCCCCTTTTGGTGGCCGCCGACGTGTACCGCCCCGCCGCAATCAAGCAGCTGCAGGTGCTGGGCAAGTCCATCGGCATTCCGGTGTATGACGAAGGCCAAGGCAATCCGGTGGAAATCATCAAGCACGGTTACCAGTACGCCAAGGACAACGGCTTTGACTTAGTGATTTACGATACCGCAGGCCGTCTGCAGATCGACGAAGAGCTGATGCAGGAACTGGAAAAGGCCCGGGACGCCGTTCACCCCGACGAAATCCTGTTCGTGGCTGACGCCATGATCGGTCAGGAAGCGGTGAACGTGGCAGAGACCTTCTGGAACCGCCTGAACTTTACGGGCGTTTGCCTTTCGAAAATGGACGGCGACACCCGCGGCGGTGCAGCACTCAGCATCAAGAAGATGACAGGCGTGCCCATCTGCTTTATCGGTGTTGGCGAAAAGCTCCCTGAAATTGAACTGTTCCACCCCGACCGTATGGCCAGCCGAATCCTCGGCATGGGCGACGTGGTCAGCCTCGTGGAAAAGGCCCAGCAGGTCATCGACGAAAAAGACGCGAAGGACCTGAAGAAGAAGATCCTCAACAACACCTTCGACCTGAACGATTTCTTGAACCAGCTGCGCACCATCAAGAAGCTGGGCCGCATCAAGGACATTCTGAGCCTGATTCCGGGCCTGAACAAGCTCCCGATTGACCAGATTGACGAAAAGGAACTGGTTTATGTGGAAGCCGTGCTCAGCTCCATGACGCCCAAGGAACGCAAGAAGCCGCAGATTTTGGACGGCAGCCGCAAGGCTCGCGTGGCCAAGGGTTCCGGCACCGAAATCGGTCGCGTGAACGCTGTGCTCAAGCAGTACGAAACCATGAAGGAAATGTTCAAGAAGGTAGGCGATTTTGCCCGCAAGCAGAACAACGGCGGACAAGTAGGGAGCAACTACACGCCGCCTAAGCAAAAGAAAAAGAAAAAGAAGTAATAGTGACTAGGGAGGGCGCAGCCCTCATCAAAAAAATGAAAAAAAGACCCCGTTGGGGTCTTTTTTTATAGCCGAAACGGGCATTTTTCAGCAAAATTACAAAATCTGTAACTTTTCGTTATTTAGTGATGCTTTTTGCGAAATAAAATGATAAATTAGGAAAATCAAAGATTAAATTATTTACAATTTTTGAACAAAACCAACAAAAAGGAAAATCAATGGCTACAATCGACATGTCCGCAAACGCCCTCGTCACGGCCCTCAAGAAGCCCCGTGACAAATTCACCAAGGAAGACATCAAGAAGTTCATCCGTGCAAACGACATCCGTCACGTGAATTTCATGTACGCAGGTGGCGACGGCCGCCTCAAGACCCTCAACTTCGTGGTGAACGACGCCGACTATCTGGACGAAATCCTCAGCTGCGGCGAACGCGTGGACGGTTCCTCGCTGTTCAGCTACATCGAGGCCTCCTCCTCCGACCTGTACGTAGTGCCCCGCTTCTCCACGGCCTTCATGGACCCGTTTGCCACCCTCCCCACCCTCTGCCTGCTCTGCAGCTTCTTCAACAAGGATGGGCAGCCGCTGGAATCTTCTCCGGAATACACCCTCCATAAGGCATGCGAAGCCTTCAAGAAGGAGACCGGCATGGAATTCCAGGCCATGGGCGAACTGGAATACTACGTGATTGCCGACGACACGGGCGAGTTCCCCGCCGTTGACCAGAAGGGCTACCACGAATCCGCCCCGTTTGCCAAGTTCAACGAGTTCCGCCAAAAATGCATGCTCTACATCGCCCAGGCCGGCGGCCAGATCAAGTACGGCCACAGCGAAGTGGGCAACTTCACCCAAGACGGCAAGCTCTACGAGCAAAACGAAATCGAGTTCCTCCCCTGCCCCGCCGAAGACGCGGCCAACCAGCTCACCATCGCCAAATGGATGATCCGTAACCTGGGTGCAGAATTCGGCCTAGACGTGACGTTTGCCCCGAAGATTACCGTAGGCAAGGCCGGTTCGGGCCTGCATATCCACATGCGCATCATGAAGGACGGCAACAACCAGATGCTCAAGAACGGAGTCATCAGTGATACCGCCCGCCGCGCCATCGCCGGCATGATGAAGCTCGCCCCCTCCATCACCGCATTTGGCAACCAGAACCCCACCTCTTACCTGCGTCTGGTGCCCCACCAAGAAGCCCCCACCAACGTGTGCTGGGGCGACCGCAACCGCTCCGTGCTGGTACGCGTACCGCTGGGCTGGGCTTCCAAGACCGACCTCTGCAAGATTGCGAATCCGAACGAAAAGGGTTCAAGTTACGACACTCACCAGAAGCAGACCGTGGAAATGCGTTCCCCGGATGCATCCGCCAACGTCTATCTGCTCATGGCCGGCCTCTGCGTGGCCTGCCGCCACGGCCTTAGCCTCAAGGACGGCCTGAAGGTGGCCGAACAGACCTACGTGAACGTGAACATCCACAAGAAGGAAAACGCGAAGCTGTTGAGCAAGCTGGACACGCTGCCTGACAGCTGCTGGGCCAGCGCCGACTGCCTTGCCAAGCAGAGGAAGGTGTACGAGGAATTCGGCGTGTTCAGCCCCGCCATGATTGACGGTATCATCGACCAGCTGAAGGCCTTCAAGGACAAGACGCTCCGCGCCCAGGTCACCAAGTCCAAGACCGCCATGCAGAAGCTGGTGAAGACCTACTTCTACTGCGGGTAAGAGCAAAAACCAGCTTTTTTGCCAGAAGATTCACTAAATTATATATCAAGGCTCCGGTTTTTCCGGAGTCTTTTTTACATTTTGCCGCAGAGGTTCCTATGGCCGAAGAAATTGTAAAGCAAGACAAGAAAGAGACCCTGAAAAAGATATCGGAAAAGGCATCCACCCTCCTTTTCGAGCTGATTACGGATATTCCCGGTTCCCTTTATACCCCAATCCAGAACCCCGACGACAAGGCCAGGCTGTTGGCCCAGCGGGCCGCCTGGAAATCGGCTACGGTCAGCACCTCCCTTTCTATACCCGCAGGCATCACGGGTATCCTTACCGCCATCCCGGACATTGCCGCCATCTGGAAAATTCAGGCCCAGCTGGTTGCGGACATCGCCGCCAGCTACGGAAAGCTGGCCCTGCTCAGCCGGGAAGCCATGATATGGTGTCTGTTCCGGCACAGTGCCGCCCAGCTTCTGCGGGACATTGCCGTCCGCACGGGCAGCAGGATTATCGTGCAGAAGCTTTCTGCCACCGCCATCAAGGCCATTCTTGCAAAAATCGGGGCCAGCATCTCCTCCAAGCTGCTGGGCAAGACTCTTTTGCGGGCAATTCCTGCCATCGGGGCTCTCGGGAACGGGGCCTACGCCTTCTACGACACCTTAGAAGTAGGAAAGACGGCTGCCGCCTACTTCAGGGCACTGGCAGATCAGGAAAAAGACGAAAAGCCCTGCGACGAACAGTCCACCGACGAACCTACCGCATAAAAGCCATTCTTCTCCGAATTTTCGGGGTGGTGAGCAACGAAGTGCGAGCCAGGGGGCTAGGGCCGGAGTTCATTACCCGCAATAGACCCCTACAAATAGCCCCCTTGTAAAGACCGCAAACGCCCCAGTTTGATAACTGGGGCTTTTTTGCTCACGGAGACAGCACCTGTGGACGACTAGCCCTTGAGAACGGGGGCTTTTTTTTCTACATTTGGGCGCAACTCAAACAAACATCAACTCCATTTGTGGAATAAAAAATGAAAAACATCGAAAAACACAGAAACATCGGTATTTCTGCCCACATCGACTCGGGTAAGACTACCCTTACCGAACGCATCCTCTACTTCACAAAGCGTATCCACGCTATCCACGAAGTTCGTGGTAAAGACGGCGTCGGCGCCACGATGGACTCCATGGAACTTGAACGCGAACGCGGCATCACCATTCAGTCCGCCGCTACATTCGCCAACTGGACCCACACCAAGAGCGGCGAAGCCGACTCCATCAACATCATCGATACCCCGGGGCACGTGGACTTCACTATCGAAGTGGAACGCTCTCTCCGTGTGCTGGACGGCGCCATTCTGGTGCTCACCGGCGTGGAAGGTGTCCAGTCCCAGTCTATTACTGTTGACCGCCAGATGAAGCGCTACCATGTGCCGCGCGTCGTGTTCGTGAACAAGTGCGACCGCTCCGGTGCAAACCCGCTCCGCGTGTCCGAAATGCTCCGCGAAAAGCTGAACCACAAGCCCTGCGTGATGCAGATTCCTATCGGTCTCGAAGACCAACTGAAGGGCGTGGTCGACCTGGTGGAAATGAAGGCCTACTACTTCGAAGGCGCCAACGGCGACGACATGATCGAAAAGGAAATCCCGGCCGAACTGGTGGACCAGGCCAACGAATACCGCACCAAGCTCATCGACTGCTGCGCTGACTACAGCGACGAAATCATGGAAAAGGCCATGGAAGGCCAGTACGGTGTGGACGAAATCGACAAGGCCCTCATCAAGAAGACCATCCGTGAAGCCACCATCCGTCTGGACATCACTCCCGTGTTCATGGGTTCTGCCCACAAGAACATCGGCGTTCAGAAGCTTTTGGACGGCGTTATCGACTACCTCCCCTGCCCGACCGACGTTGAAAACAAGGCCCTCGACCTGGACAACAACGAAGCCGAAGTTGTCCTGAAGTCCGAAGACAACGCTCCTCTCGTCTGCTACGCGTTCAAGCTGGTGAACGACCGCTACGGCCAGCTCACTTACATCCGCGTCTATCAGGGCACCCTCAAGAAGGGCGACATGATCACCAACATGGCCACCGGCAAGAAGGTGTCCGTGGGCCGCCTGGTGCGTATGCACGCTGACGAAATGGTGGACATCACCGAAGCAGGCGCCGGCGACATCGTGGCCCTGTTCGGTATCGACTGCGCCTCCGGTACTACCTTCACCGATGGCAAGAACCACTACAACATGACTTCTATGCACGTGCCGAACCCCGTGATCGAGCTCGTGATTGAAGCCAAGAACCGCGACGACCTGGACAACATGTCCAAGGCCCTGAACCGCTTCACCAAGGAAGACCCCACTTTCCAGGTGGAAGTGAACAAGGAATCCGGCGAAACCATCATCAAGGGTATGGGCGAACTTCACCTGGACGTGTACATCGAACGTATGCGTCGCGAATACAAGGTGGACGTGCAGACCGGTGCCCCGCAGGTGGCCTACCGCGAAACCATCACCCGCGAAGCCAAGTTCGAATACACCCACAAGAAGCAGACCGGTGGTTCGGGTCAGTTCGCTAAGATGTCCGGCGTGATGCGCCCCATGGCTGTGGAAGGCGACTCCGACAAGGTTTACAACTTCGTGAACTCCGTCGTGGGCGGCCGTATTCCTAAGGAATACATTCCCTCTTGCGACAAGGGTTTCCAGAGCTGCATGGAAGCCGGTTCCCTCATCGGCTTCCCGGTGGTGGGTATCGAGATGGAAGTCCAGGACGGTGCGTTCCACCCGGTGGACTCTTCCGACATGGCGTTCCAGATCTGCGCCCGCATGGCTTTCCGCGAAGCTTTCGCCAAGGCCGGCGCCCAGATTCTCGAACCTATCATGAAGGTCGAAATCGCCACTCCGACGGAATTCCAGGGTAACGTTGTGGGTAACGTGTCTCAGCGCCGTGGTTCCATCACCGGAACCAGCGAAGAAATGGGCACTACCACCATTACCGCCGAAGTCCCGCTTTCTGAAATGTTCGGTTATGCTACCGACCTGCGTTCCATGACCCAGGGTAAGGCCGAATTCACCATGGAATTCGCCAAGTACTCTCCGGTGCCGAAGAACATCCAGGAAGAACTGATCAAGAAGTACGGCGACAAGGCCAAGGCTAGAGCATAAGCAAAAAAGACCGTTTGCGCTAGAAGCGGAATTACAAGTTCCGGGCTGGCGCAAACTCTCGCAACCACGCCTCGTTAATACGAGGCGTTTGTTGCTCACGGCACTCGCCTAGAAGCGCTCGGTTTCAAGACAACATAAAACGCAGGCCCATGAGGCCTGCGTTTTTTCTTGCCTTACGGCAAGTTTTCCCAACACTCCAAAACTCAGAAAATGTGCTTCCGGTAGGTCCTACCCCGCGGTTCGATCCGGCATCCCTTCTCCAGAACCAGGACTTACTGGAAGCACATCCATAATATAACCCCAAAACAAAAGCCCGGACAAAAAATTCTGTCCGGACCATAATCCACATTGGAATGTTCTTAGTTAGGCGGTAGGGGTTTGAGGTCGGTCGTCAGAGGCGGCCTTCGCCTGTTTCCACATCTGCTGCAGACCTTCCAGGCCTACCTCGGGCATTTCCTTGCCCATCTCCTTGCACATGGCCTCCACCTTGCGGAAACGCTTCTCGAACTTGCTGTTTGCCCGCTGGAGCGCAATGGAGGCATTGAACCCGCAGTGGCGCGCCACGTTCACCAAGCTGAACATGATATCGCCGAATTCGTCTTCCAGGCGGTCAATATTTGAATTTTTTTCAGAAATTCCTTGCATTTCGGCGCGAAATTCTGTAAATTCTTCCTGGGCCTTTTCAAATACAGGTTCCCGGGCGTCCCAGTCGAACCCCGCCCTAGCGGCTCGACGGATGATGTCCTGGGCCCGGGCGAGCGGCGGCATGCTTTTGCTTACTTTGTCCATAACGGACCCGCCGGCTGTTTTCAGATTGTTCGTTTCGGAGGACTTGATTTTGTCCCACTGCCGCGAGACTCCGGCGGCGTTTTCCACATGGGCATCCCCGAACACGTGAGGGTGCCTGCGGACCATCTTTTCGCAGATTCCCTGCACCACGTCATCGACGGTAAAGTCCCCGGACTCCTTCATGACCTGGGCATGAAACACCACCTGCAAAAGTACGTCCCCAAGTTCTTCGCACATGTGGGAGGCGTCCCCCTCTTGGGCGGCATCGATAAACTCAAAACTCTCTTCTACCAAGTAAGGGAGCAGGGAATGGGTGGTCTGTTCCTTGTCCCAGGGGCATCCGTTTGCAGAACGGAGGCGCTCCATAATTTTCACCAAGTCGTCAAAGGAATATTTCATACCATGAAAGATAGAAACACCACCGCCTGCATCACCGAGCATTTCCCCCTTTTGCTGGATTCTTCCATTTACCGCCCGAAAAGGCTGTTCATCAAGGGGAACATCCCCGAAGGAATCGGGGTCGCCATGGTGGGCACTCGCAGGCCCTCCAACAGCGGGCGCGACCTCTGCCGCCACCTGGTCAGGTCTCTCCAGGGGACCCGTGCCGTGGTGGTGTCGGGACTTGCCCAGGGCATAGACTTTTACTGTCACGAGGCGGCCCTGGATTTCGGGATTCCGACCATTGCAGTTCTTGCCCAGGGGCTGGAGGCCGCCATCCAGGGGTCGCGAAAGTTCCTGGCCGATCGGATTCTGGAAGAAGGCGGGGCCCTGGTCAGCGAATACGAAGGAAACACCTCAAGCTTCAAGGGAAACTTTGTCGCCCGGAACAAGATTATCAGCGGGCTTTCCAAGTGCACCGTCATTGTCCAGAGCAAGGTCAAGGGCGGAGCACTTCTGACCGGCGAATTCACCAAGAAAGAAGGCAAGGCGCTCTACGCCTGCCCCGGAGATTTTGACTGCGAGGTAGCCGGCGGCACCAACCAGCTACTGGACCAAGGCCTTGCCTCCCCCGTCTTCATTCCCGAAAATCTGTACAAAGTAATAGGGCTCCCTCGCACCCAAGGGCTGCAGATTGCCGAACTTGAACGGTCGGGCTGCAACCTGACCCAAGGCGCCAAGGAACTGTTCTTCAAGTTCAAGGGATTCCGAAAAACTTTTTCGGAGATTCAATCCGAGTTGACCCTAGCAACTCCCCAACTTTTAGCTATATTAACAGAACTGGAAATCGCGGGCCTTGCCGAGAGCAAGGACAATTTCCAGTTCTATTTCAACGGAGAGCCCTGATGCACAAGAAGAAATACATCGCTATCATTGCCGTGCTGTTTCTGCTCTCCATCGTCGTGGCCGAACTGGCCTTTGGCAAGAACAGTTTCCCCAGGCAGAACCAGGTCAAGCAAGAAATTGCCATGTACCAGGCCAAGGTGGATTCCCTCAACGCCCTCATCGAGCAGTACAAAAAAGAAATCGAACTGCTTGAAAACGACTCCCTCTACAAAGAAGGAGTCCTCCGCAGCCACTACGGCATGAGCCGCAAGGGCGAAAAAGTCTTTCAGCTGGTGGAATAAAATGACTAATGTGAAGTGAGTAATGTGAGATTATTCATTGCACACTACACATTGCACATTACACACTTGTTTTAACCGCTTATCTAGGCCATCTTTGAGGCGTCGCTGGTGGTAACATCCACCTTGCCCGCAAAGAAGCTGTAGGCCGCAGGCACAATAAAGAGTGTCATGAAGGTGGCAAAGGTAAGGCCGCCTGCGATAGCGATGCCCATGGCGATGCGGCTCGGGGTGCCGGTGAGTATCAGCGGCACCGCGCCCAATACGGTGGAAAGGCTAGTCATGAGGATTGGGCGGAAGCGGCGTTCCGCCGCTTGCCGAGCCGCCTCCAGCTTGGAGCATCCCGTATTGGCCGCAATCTGGTTTGCAAATTCCACAATCAAGATACCGTTCTTGGTCACAAGGGCAATCAAAAGAATCAGGGCGATTTCGCTAAAGATGTTCAGAGTCTGCCCCGTAATGAACAGGCAGGCAAGTGCCCCCGCCAAGGCCAGCGGCACCGTAAAGAAAATCACGAAGGGAGCGCGGAAACTTTCGAATTGCCCCGCCAGCACCAGGAACACCAGCGCCAAGGCCAGCAAGAACACGATGTAGAGTCCGCTGGAACTTTCCTCGAATTCCTTGGAAGAGCCACTCAGGGCGGTACTCACGCTGGGGTATTCCTTGAGGACCTCTTTTGCAATCCGGCGCATTTCTTCGACGCCGTCGCCAATGGTCTTGCCGGGAACGAGGCCCGCCTGAATCGTGGCGGCGCTAAAACGGTTATACCGCGGAAGCGACGGCGATGCCGACTGTTCGCTGTAGGTGACAAAATTCTCGACGCTGACCAGCTCGCCCTTGCCGTTCTTGACCGTCAGCAAGGAAAGCCTTTCGGGAGTGCTGCGGTACTGGTAGCCCACCGCCCCGATGATATCGTACTGGCGTCCGTCCTTGTAGAATTCCCCATAAGACTGGTCACTAATGGCAAGCTGCACCGCCTGGGCGATATCGTTGACGCTGACCCCTTCTTCGTTGGCCTTGTCACGCAAGATCTCGATATGAAGTTCCGGCTTGGTAAAGCGCAGGTTGGTGTTCACCACGCTGAATACGGGGCTATGGCTGGCCGCTTCTTCGAACTTGGGCACCAGCGTCCGCAAGATCTCGATGTTCGGCGCCTGCAGCACGAACTGCACCGGAAGCCCGCCGCGCTGGGTACTGATACTCTGAGGCTCAAACACCATCACCCGCAAATCCGGGTATTCACTACCCAAAATCTGGATAGAACGGGCAATTTCGCTCTGGGGGCGACGGGCCTTCTTGTCGTTGTTCAAAAAGATGCGCATCCTAGAGTTACCCGCATTCCAGGCGCCCGCCTGGATTTCGGTATATTCGTTGCTGTCCATCAGGGCAATCACCTCTTCGGCAAAAGCATCGGCCATACGCTTGGTACGGTCCAGGCTCACGCCCTCGGGCATGTTCATGTTCACCATGACCGCGTTGGAATCCTCTGTAGGAGCCATTTCACTACTCATGTTGGTGTAGCAGAAATAGGCCGCCACCAAAAGCCCAAGCACCACAGGGAACAGCAAGAATCGCAACTTTAAGAAAACACCCAGAAGTTTCGAGTAAATCCCGTTCAGCCCGTCAAAGAAAGGTTCCGTCACCCGGAAGAACCACCCCTGTTTTTGCTGCCGCAAGAACTTGGAGCAGAGCATGGGTGAAAGCGTCAGGGCGCAGAAGGTAGAGAGGAACACCGTACCGATCATCACCGCCACGAACTCCCGGAACAGAAGTCCCGTGGTGCCGCCCAAAGCAAGCACCGGCACGAACACCGCCATGAGCACCACAGAAGTGGCGATTACCGCAAAGAAAATTTCGTTGGTACCTGCCACGGCCGCCTGCTTGGAATTCATGCCCTGCTCAATCTTGTGGTAGATGTTTTCCACAATCACTATAGCGTCGTCCACCACAAGGCCAATGGCAAGGACCATGGCTAGCAAGGTCAGCACGTTGATGGAAAACCCACACAGGTATAGCACAAAGAAACTCCCCACCACGGAAACGGGAACCACCACCATGGGGATAAGGGTGGTGCGGGCTTCCCGCAAGAAGGCAAAGATAATGGCAATCACCAGCAAGAAGGCGATAAAGATGGTCTCCACTACTTCCTTGATAGAGGCGCGGATATTGATGGAAGTATCCCGACCGTAAAGCACCTGCACGCCTTCGGGAATCTCCCTGCGGATATCCTCTACCCGCTTGTAGAACTCGTTGGCGATTTCCACATGATTAGAGCCTGGCTGCGCCATCAGGGCGAGGGTAATGGAGTTCTTGCCGTTACGGCGGAATCCCGTGCGGGTATCCTTGGGTTCGTAATGAACATCCGCCACATCCGAAATGCGGATCACGGTTCCGTCGGCGGCGGTCTTTACTGCAATGTTTTCAAAAGCCTTTGGGTCCAGGATTCGTCCCAGCGTGCGAATAGAAAGGGTGGTCTCGCTACCTTCGATAGTGCCCGAAGGCAACTCCAGGTTGCCTCGGCTGAGGGCCGCCGACATCTCGGCACCGGAAACGCCCAGAGCCTGCATGCGCACCGGATCAATCCACAGGCGCACCGTGGGCCGCTTTTCGCCCCATATAGCCACCTCCGACACTCCGGAAATAGTCTGCAGGCGTTCCTTCACCTGGTTGTTCGCAATTTCCGAAACCTCCATAGGGTCCAGCTTGTCGCTCACCAAGCTCAGCATCAGAATCGGGTCGTTGTCGCTATCGGACTTATAGACCGTCGGTTCATCTACATCGTCGGGCAAGCGACGGCGCACGCGGCTTACGCGGTCACGGACTTCGTTGGCGGCCGCCTCCAAATCCATGCCGGTCTCGAACTCGATGTTGATGGAGGAAAATCCGTCGCGGCTGGTGGAGGTAAGGGCCTTGATGCCCGAGGCGCTGTTGATGGAGGCTTCCAGAATTTCGGTCACTTCGGCTTCTACCACGGCGGCGTTTGCGCCAGGGTAAGAGGTTCTCACCTGGATCAGCGGGTAATCGACGTTGGGGTATTCACGCACGCCCAAGTTGGACGCACCGAAAAAGCCCAACAGCAAAATCACCAGGGCAACAACGCTCATCAGTACAGGGCGGCGGACCGAGAGCTGGCTGATGCTCATCAATCCACCTCGTAATTCATGGCGTGTCTGATTTCCTTGATATTGACATCCACCCCTTCCCTGAGGCTGATAATCCCGGAAACAATTACCGTATCGCCTTTGGAAAGACCCGAAGTGATTTCTACGGAGAAAGGTGTGCGAAGTCCTGTCTTTACATGCTTGATGTGTGCCTTGCCATTCTGGACTACAAACACATAGGCCCCTTCCCTATCGAGAATCAACGCCTCAGCGGGAATAGTGGTACTCTTGTTTTTGCCGGGCTTCATCTGGATGGTGGCGCTCACGTAACCGCCGGCAATAAGTTTGCCGCTGGAATTATCGACAGTGACCACCACCTGCCTGGTACGGCTACTCTCCGAAATGGTGGCATCCAGGGCAGAAACCTTGCCCTTCTTCTCTACATTCCGTTCCTGGTCCTTCAGGGTGACCCGGTCACCCACCTTCACGCTAGAGGCATAGCGCTGGGGCACGGCAAAGCGGGCCTTCAATTTTTTCACGTCGCTGAGTTCGGCAACGGGAGCGCCCGCGTTCAGCCACTGGCCTACCGAAACATCCACCAAGCCAAGCTTACCCGCAAAGGGAGCCCGAACCTCTGTCTTCTCAATTTGGGCTTTGATATACTCTACACTGGCCTCCGCCGACTGCAGATTCGCCACCGCCGCTTCCAAATCCTCTTGAGTCGCACCCCCCTGCTGATACAAAGTGCGGGTGCGCTGCTCCCGCTGGGCAGCAAGAGAATAGTTGGACTCCGCCTGCTTCAGCTGGGCCCTGAGTTCGGAATCGTCCAGCTTGGCAAGGAGAAGCCCCGCAGGCACGCTGGCACCGTCCTTGGCATGGAGTTCCACCAGGCGGCCAGAAACGGCAGCACTCAAGGAGACGCTGTTGTTCGCCTCCAGAGTAGCCATGGTCTGGAATTCCTGTTTCTGGTTCGAGAACTCCGCGATGTAACCCTCTACGTTCAGGCTGCGGCCGCCCTTCGCAGGCTTTCCGCCTGCACCCTGAGGAGCGTCCTTGGCAGAACAGGCGACAAGCATCGCAACAGTCAAAAGTAACAGGAACAGGTTTCTCATAAAATTTTTCAGATTCTCAAAAATTCACTTATTTAGATGATTATAAAGTACATATGGTTACAACAAAATCTAATTCCGAGTTCTGAATTTCGAATTCTGAATTTCCCCTAAAATTTCACGTTTACCAATAGCCCACCGCCGTCTTCGCCAAACTCCGGCGCGAACTGCATCCGCTCTCCGAAAGATTTGGATGATGTCTTGCGGTAAATGCGCATGGCGTCCAGCATGGAGACCACTCGGTTCAGCACCAGCGCCCCTACCGACACCTGAAAGACAATCCGGCTAATGCGGTAATTACGCAAGCGATTCTTGTATTCGTCGATATGTTCCGAAGTTTCGGGGTTGTCACTACTCCCCCAGTCCCACTGGATGTCGTCAGAAAATTCCTCGTTTGTCGCCTTGCCGGAGCGGATCATGGACTGATTGTAGTCCTCGTCGTTATCCGGAGAAGAATTCTGACCTGCCACGCCGCTACGGCTACGGTAGTCCCCTACCGTGTTCAAAAGCGACACCTTCTTGCTGGAGGTGTTGAGCCCCGCGTGGCGCACCGCATAATCGTGGGCCGAAGAAATGTAACGTTCCCCTACGTAGTAAGACCCCACCGCCGCCATCCAGAGGGCAATGTCAGTCCACATGAAGGGGCGGACCATCTCCCGTTCGTCCAGGTAAAGCTCACCCATGCCGGGCAAAAGAGCAGAAGCTCCCAGCGCCACGGCAAGGCTCTTCTCGCTGTTCTTGCTCACGCTTTCGTCAACGGAAATCACCACCTGGGAAAAAGCACAGGCCGTACAAAACAGGATGGCGAGAAAGATGCGCATTAGAATCCCCAGCTGGCCTGGACCCCAACATCAAATCCATCGAAGAAACTCATGTAGCTTTCAAAGTGGAGCTTGTCGTACCAGGAAATGTCTTCGGAATAGAGTTCCTTGTTGTGGGCGTTGGCCGCAAAGGCCGCATCCACGGCAGAGACCAGATGGTTCAGGATAATACCCCCGAAGAACCAAACCTGCAGGTCGGCATAGTCGTTGGCCTTGCTACGCATATCGCGATACTTGGACTGGTTCTTGGACTTGCCAAGAGGAACAATTTCATCAACAACGGTCTCTTCCAGAAGCAGGTTCTGGCCCAGGGCTACGGAATCGACGTCGTCCCAGCCAAGCACATAGGTCCTTTCGCCCGCCAGCTGGTAGACGCTGGACATGTCGTAGAAATTCTTCTGGCTAGCCACCTCTTCGCCCAGGGATTTTGGACTTGAAACAGAGAAACGGTCCGTATGGGCCTTGTCGTTGGTAAAGAGCTTTCCCTTGGTGTAGCACCCCGAGGCGCTGGCATCGCCGTAAATAGCCTTGCAGAAATCCTCCCGGCTGGTCATGTAGCGGGTCTCGAAGCGGGATTCCTCCGTCTCGTCGGAAAGCTGGTTCAGGTAGATATCCCGCATCTGGGATTCGTAGCGGCCAATGGAGAAATGATTCTTGGCAAATTTCTTGTACTTGTTCACCTGCTTGTCGTATTTGTAAACGGTAAAGTAATACCAGCCACCCCAGAGGGCTGCCTCAAGAGCGAGGTAGGCCGCACCGCGGGCGTAGTTGAAGGTAGAGCCACCTACATAAAGCTGGCCAGAACCGGGAACCACCAACGACATGAACAGGGCCTTGCGGGGACTCCGGTACTTGCCTTTCATTTCGTCAATGCTATGAACCTTCGAAACTTTCACCGGGCCCAGCAGGTCGCGACGGCTGATACTGCTAGAAGACGGGACGGCCGCAACCTCAACTGAGCTGGACGAAACTTGTGAACTGGAAGATGCCTCGGAACTGGAAGACTCGACCGAGCTGGAGGATATGGACGAACTAGACGACACCTCGGAACTAGAAGACAGGCTATCCTGAAGGACCCCGCTGGACGAAGACAGTTGCAGAGAATCAGTCACAACGCTGCTAGAGGACTGCTGCAGGGTATCCGTCACGACGATACTCGAGCTAGACTGTACAGAGCTAGACAACGCTTCGGAACTGGAGGATTCCTGAGCAGCGACACTGGAGCTGGAAACGACACTACTAGAAGAGACTGCTGCGGAACTAGACAAGACTTCCGAGCTTGAACTCTGGGCCGTCACCGCCGCCTCGCTGGACTGGGCGGCCTCGGTTTCCGCCTCGAATTCCGCAAACAGGTCGCGGGGCTGGGCAAACGCCGATACCGCCAAAAGACTCGCCACGCAGGCGATAAAAGAAAACTTGCGCATACGGGAGTAAAATAGAAAAATAGTAGGTAGGGGCTAGGATTTAGGGGCTAGGATTTAGGGGCTTGAGACAGAAATATAAAAGAAAAAGCCGTCCCTTTTCAGGAGCGGCTTTTTAAGATTTCTAGCAGTCAGAGAGAATCACGCCTTCTCAGCGACTACCCAAACCTTGACCTGAGCTTCAACATCGCTGAACACCTTGATAGCGACGGTGTAAACACCGAGCTGCTTGATGGGTTCGTCGAGCTGAACCTGGGCGCGGCTAATCTTGACGCCGGCCTTGGTGATAGCTTCAGCAATGTCGCCTGCAGTGACGGAACCGTAGAGGCGTTCGCCTTCCACAACCTTGCGTTCCAGGTTGACGGAAATCTGAGCGAGCTTGGCGGCAACGTCGCCGGCAGCAGCGAGTTCCTTCTGGAACTGGGCTTCGAGGGCGGCACGGTTGGTTTCAATCTGGAGCTTCGCTTCCTTGGTAGCACGCACGGCGAGCTTGCGAGGGAACAGGTAGTTACGGGCGTAACCGTCCTTAACCTTCACGACGTCGAGCATCTTGCCCAGGTGAGGAACATTGGCCTTAAGAATAATTTCCATAGTCTAGTTCCTCCTATTAGCGAACGCTGTCCGATACAAAGGGGAGAATCGCCATCTGACGGGCACGCTTGATAGCCTCGTTCAGCATGCGCTGGTACTTGGCAGAGGTGCCGGAGATGCGGCGAGGAATGATCTTGCCGCGTTCGGAGATGAAGCGACGGAGAGTCTTCTCGTCCTTGTAGTCGATAAACTTGACATTGTTTTCCGTGAACCAGCAAGTCTTCTTGCGGCGGATACGGGGTGCCTGTTTCTTATCTTCAAAAGCCATTATTCAGCCTCCCCTTCTTCTGCGTCAACCGGAATGATTTCTTCGGTGGACTGAGCCATATCCTGGTTGTAAACGATTTCGCTCATGGGATAGTCCACGAGGGTCATCCAGCGGAGAGCGTTTTCGTTGAGCTTGAGAGCGGCTTCCATGTTTGCCACTACGGCGGCTTCGGCCTTGTAGTAGAAAATCACGTAGTAGCCGTGCTGGCGCTTCTTGATGGTATAGGCGAGCTTGCGCTTGCCCCAATCGTCGCGGCGGAGGATTTCGCCACCGCCGTTGGTGATCATGGAGGCGATGTTCTCGACTTCGGCATTGATAGCGTCGTCGGAGATCATGGCATCGATAATCACCATGGTTTCGTACTGTCTCATAATGAGTCCCTTTGGTCTTTCGCCCAAGTCCACCATTGGCCCTGGGAGGGTTCCGGTTTTAAAAACCGGTGGACCAAATATAGAAAAAAGGGGCCTTTTGTCAAACCTCGGGGCTATATTCCCAGGGTAAACCCGAAAATCAGGGCCCTGTTCCAGTCCGAGACCCCCCTATGGAAATACCTCTGGAAGCCCCCTTCCACGGTAAACCACAGGGAATAGGTGTTCTTTTGGGCCCAATCCCAGACACTCCGCAAATTGAAGCCCAAACCGGGGGTCATGGTCAGGAGCTGGGAATTGTTAAAGTTATGCTCGTAATGGACAGCCCCGAAAATCCCAAGGTATTTGGGGAACGCATACCCCATGCCAAACTCCAGCCCCGCCGAAAAGCCGTCCAGAGAGAACATCTTTTCGCAGTTGGTCGCCTTTATCGCAGAATCCGCCACCGAGACGATTTCATCATCGTCGATATCGTCAATATCGTCCCCATCCTTGGAGCGGTTCTTCCACTGCTCCCGAAGCTCCGAAATGTCCGTAGTTTCCAGCCCCATCAAAGGAGAAAGGTACATGGAAAAATTTGAAAAAGACAGGTGGAACTTGCCGGACAGGCGGTACCGCTGATACAGGATCGAAGTCCTGGAATCCATCTCACCGCCGAAAAAACGGACTTCTACCCCTCCCGAAAACCAAGGCGTATAGAAGTAGTCCGCCTGACCCTGCCAGATTCCCACACAGTCGCATTTCTCGCTGGCGTCAAACACGCCCATGCCGATACCCACCGTAAAGCCCTTGCCCGTGTAGGCGGACTGTTTCGGGAGAGGAATGTCGGAAACGCTGTCCGCAGATTCGGCGGCAAACGCAAAGGAAACCCCTGCCAATAGCAGGATTATGGCATAACGCACAAACACGGGTAAAATGTACAAAAATTGCACAAATTTCGTCTCTTTTTCATTTTGCCGTGCTTTTCCAATGGAAATTTCGTATTTTAGGGATTATATTAGGAGTTTTATCGCCAATGCTCAAACGCTTTTTCGCTCTCGTGACCCTGACCGCCGGACTTAGTTTTGCACAACTTGCCGCCGAACCCAAGGTGGCAGACATCCAGCTCATGCAAGATTCTACAACCCATGCCCCCATGAAGATGGACTTTTCCAAGCCCCTGGTGGGCATCAACGATCCGGGCATCCTGTTCAGCCATTTCAGCAACCGTCCGCTGCTCATCTACTACTTCAGCCCCAAGTGCCCCCACTGCCAGCGGCATTTTCCCGAAATCCAGGACCTGATGAAGGAGTATGAATCCGCAGGCCTTACGGGTATTGCCATCGGCCTTGGCGGCGGCATCAAGAAAAACGACATCCGCATGTTCATCGACCAGTTCCACGCCGTGATTCCCGTGTTCCAGGACGCAAACAGCAAGTTCGGTCCGGCTTACGGCACGGGCTACATCCCGGTGCTCTATTTTGTCCAGAGTGACGGTACATTCTACCGCTATGAGACTCTGGACGAGGCCAACATGAACCACCTGAAGGCTACGCTGAACAAGGTGTTGAAGAAATGACACAACGTGTCATCCTGAGCAAGGAGCCGTAGGCACCGCGTCGAAGGATCTCAATTCAAAGAAATCTCAGCAGATTGTACATCGCAAAAACCCGGGCCTTGCGGTCCGGGTTTCTGTTTTAAGGAGAAAACGTAGGTTCTTTCGACCGGCGATGATTACATCATGCCACCCATGCCACCCATGGAGGGGTCCATGGCAGGCGCTGCCGGCTTGGGTTCCTTCTTCTCGGTAATCACGCAGTCTGTGGTGAGGATCATCGAGGCGATGGAGGAGGCATTCTTGAGGGCCGTGCGGGTCACCTTGGCCGGGTCGATGACGCCAGCCTTGATAAGGTCTTCGTAGGTGTCGGTCTTCGCGTTGTAACCGAAGGCGTCCTTGCCTTCCTTGACCTTGTTCACCACCACAGAGCCTTCGAGGCCAGCGTTCTGGACGATCTGGCGGAGCGGTTCTTCGATGGCGCGGCGGATGATGGCAGCACCGGTCTTCTGGTCGTCGTTATCGAACTTGAGGGAATCAATGGCCTTCTCGGCACGGATGAGGGCAACGCCACCACCCGGAACGATACCTTCTTCGACGGCAGCGCGGGTTGCGTGCATGGCGTCGTCGACGCGGTCCTTCTTTTCCTTCATTTCGACTTCGGTAGCGGCACCGACCTTGATGACGGCAACGCCGCCGGCAAGCTTGGCCAGGCGTTCCTGGAGCTTTTCGCGATCGTAGTCGCTCGTGGTGGTTTCGATCTGTTTCTTGATCTGACCGATACGGCCCTTGATGGAGGCTGCATCACCAGCACCTTCGACAATCGTGGTGTTGTCCTTCGTGATGGTGATGGACTTGGCCTGGCCAAGGACGGTGACCGGAGCGTCTTCGAGCTTCGCGCCCGTGTCTTCGGAAACCAGCATACCGCCAGTGAGGATAGCGATGTCTTCGAGCATGGCCTTGCGACGGTCACCGAAGCCCGGGGCCTTGACGGCGGCGACCTTCAGGGTGCCACGCATCTTGTTCACGACGAGCGTTGCAAGAGCTTCGCCATCGACGTCTTCGGCGATGATGAGGAGAGATTTGCCCTGCTTTGCCACGTGTTCGAGCATCGGGAGCAAATCCTTCATGGTAGAAATCTTCTTGTCGTACAGGAGGATGTACGGATTCTCGAGGCTGACTTCCATGCTGTCAGTGTTGGTGACAAAGTAAGGAGAGAGGTAGCCGCGGTCGAACTGCATACCTTCGACGACGTCGAGGATGGTGTCAGCAGTCTTGGATTCTTCGATGGTGATCACGCCATCGTTACCGACCTTTTCCATCGCGTTGGCGAGGAGGTCACCGATTTCGGGGTCGTTGTTCGCAGAGATGGTAGCGACCTGGGCAATGTGTTCCTTGCCGTTGATCTTCACGGCCATCTTGCCGATTTCCTTGATGACGGCGTCAACCGCAGCGTCCATGCCGCGCTTGATGTCCATCGGGTTTGCACCGGCGGCCACGTTCTTGAGGCCTTCGCGGGTGATGGCCTGGGCCAGCACCGTAGCGGTAGTGGTACCGTCACCGGCAGCGTCAGAAGTCTTGTTCGCGACTTCCTTGGCCATCTGGGCGCCCAGGTTTTCGTAGGCGTCTTCCAGTTCCACTTCCTTAGCGACAGTCACGCCGTCCTTGGTCACGTTCGGGGCACCGAAGGAGCGGGCGATCATCACGTTGCGGCCCTTGGGGCCGAGAGTTACCTTGACTGCGTTGGCGAGCTTGTCCACGCCCTTCATGAGGGATTCGCGAGCCGCCACATCAAACTTGAGTTGCTTTGCCATTTTTGTTGTTCCTTTTGTTATAAACTTTTTTAGATTGTGGGGTATGGGGTATGAGGTATGAGGTCGCTTCGCTTTGGGGTATGAGCACGCTCTCTCCGAGAGCTTTGAGCAAAAGTTAGGCGCCAAAGGCGCGATTATTTAGCCCATACCTCAAAGGCACGTAGTGCCGAGCTCATCGCCCACACCTCTTACAGAGTAGCGATGACGTCCGGTTCCTTCACGATGAGGTAGTTTTCGCCGTCAACGGTGACTTCGGTGCCGCTGTACTTGCCGTAGAGCACCACATCGCCCACCTTGACTTCCATCGGGACGATTTCGCCCTTGTCGTTCTTGCGGCCCGGGCCCACGGCCACGACCTTGCCCTGCATGGGCTTTTCCTTGGCGTTATCCGGAATGAAGAGACCCGAGGAGGTCTTCTGTTCGGCTTCGGCCGGCTTGACAACGATTCGATCTGCTAAAGGCTTGATCATTTTACTTTTCCTTTTTTGCGGACGGCCGCTTTCGCGGGGCCCTTTGTTTAAACACTGCCCAGAAGGGCGTTTTTGTTTTCGCCATCAAATTAGCAATTTCCGTGCCAAAACTTGCAATCTCCATATCAAGGGGAGAAAACCGCGTTATACTCCCCGATAACGACAAACGAGCTTCCGATTTATGGTGTTTTCTGGCCAAATTCCCGATTTTTGGCAAAAGATTTGCTATTTAGGAAGTAAACCCACCTAAAATTCCATTTCACCTTGATTTTTGACGTTTAATTTTGAAACACGTTTTCACGGCGTTTCAAATTTAACCATTTTGGGCCTTAGCCCCGGAGTTGTTTTATGTATTCCGCACTGCGGACCTTGTCGGCCGCTAGCAGGACCTCCTTCCTGGAAAGCCTCCTCAGCTTTTCTTCCATGCTACGATACTCCCTTTCGTAGATGGAACGAAATTTCTCCGTCATTTCTACCGGAGAAATACCCAAACCCCGAGCCAGAAGGCAAAAACTTTCGAATGAGGGAATGCGCTTGCCGCTTTCCATCATGGAAATGAATTGCCTCGTCAAACCTGATTCCATGGACAGCTGTTTCTGAGATATAAATGACTCCTTTCTCGTCCGCAGCATCAGTTTTTGGAATGCTATGCAAAAGATATCGTGGTTGTGAGTCATGGCGCCAATTTTATCAAATCATGACGGGGAATCGTGCAAACAATAGTTACCAAATTACTACGATTTTGATAAAATCTTGTTTACATTGAGAAAATAGGGCGGGCTCCGCCCTCCCTAAGCCCCTCCCGACGCTCAATAACCCGCTACTACTAGACCGAGATCCTCGGGACGGCGGGTTATTTTCGCGGCCACCTTCGGTGGCTATGCGATTAGGGAGGGGGTGCCCAAACGTCGGTATAAAAAAAAGAAAGGGCCGACCGAATGGTCGACCCTTCCTTTTATGCGGGTGCCAGGACTCGAACCTGGAGCCTTTTGGTTCGTAGCCAAACGCTCTATCCAGTTGGGCTACATCCGCATTGGTGCACCAAATATAGCATTATCGGCCTGCATGTCAAGGGATTTTCTTTAAATTTCTTGAAAGAATTACTAAATTTGGGCAAAAGAATCAAGTTCCGCGCAGAAACATAAAATGGTCAAGAACATTATTTTCAAGATACTGAACGCTCTCAAGTCCGCCTTCCTGAAAAAGAAAGTCATCCTGTGGCTGCTCATTTTATTTCTGCCGGTCCTGCTTGTGGCAGCTGCCGTCGTGGTCACCTACAACCACTTCTTGCCGGAACTTCCTTCCCTTTCCCAGCTGGAACAGATCAACCCCAAACTGGTCACCAATATCTACGACATGAACGGGAAAATCGCCCACGAATACTACGTGGAGCGCCGCGAATGGGTCAGTTTTGACTCCATCCCCGAAAACGCCATCCACGCCGTGATGGCCACCGAAGACCGTGAATTCTACAACCACTGGGGCATGAACGTTTGGGCCATCCCTTCGGCCATCATGGAAAGTGTGTCCAGTGGCAAGAAACTCCGCGGAGCTTCCACCCTCACTCAGCAGCTCACCAAACTCTTGTTCCTTACTCCGGAGCGTTCCATTTCCCGTAAGATCAAGGAGGCCATGACGGCCATCCGTATCGAGCAGACCTACACCAAACAAGAGATTCTCGAATTCTACATGAACGAGGTTTACCTGTCCGCCGGTAACTACGGTTTCCAGGCCGCGGGCAAGTACTATTTCGGACGCCCGCTGGATAGCCTCACCATCCCGGAGTTGGCCGTGCTGGCAGGTATGCTCCAGCGCCCCGAAGCCTACCGCCCCGACAGGCACCCCAAGGCATCTCTGGAACGCCGCAATACCGTGCTGTTTGCCATGATGGATGCGGGCTACATCAGCAAGGAAGATTACCGCAAGTACGTAGATACCCCCATCACCTTGGCCGAAAAAGAAGAAGAGAAAGGCGCGGGCCTCTACTTCTACGAAGAAATCCGCAAGTACATGGAAAAGAAGTACGGCGAAAATTCCCTCTATGCCGACGGTGTTTCCATCTATAGCACCATCGACCCCGATATCCAGGCCTACGCCGACAGCGTGGCACAGGTCCAGGTAGAAAAAGTCCGCCGCCGCATCAAGTACCGCGCCACACGCCGTCTGTTCCTCGCAAACAAGTACGATATGCCCGAAGACAGCGTTGTCGCCCACTTCGACAGCATCTACACCCTGTTCAAGAAAGACTACCTGGCAAACGACACCAACCCGGATCCCAAGAAAAGACGTTTCCCCGACAGTATCCAGTATCACCACGCCGAAGTGGCCGCCATCTTGATCGAAAACGAGACCGGCGCCATACGCGCCATGGTTGGCGGAAGCGACTGGAACACCTCTCGCTGGAATAGGGCGGTACAGTCCCTGCGCCAGCCGGGCTCCAGCTTTAAGCCTATCGTCTATGCTACCGCCATGGACAACGGGGCCAGCCCCTGCGACTCCGTGAACGACCAGCCCGTCACCATCCCCGACCCCGACGACAAGGACAAGAACAAGGTCTGGCGTCCGGCAAACTTCGGTCACGACTTTGAAGGAATGATGACCCTCCGCAAGGCCCTCTACAAATCCAAGAACCTGCCCGCTATTCTCACCGGCATGAAATACGGGCTCAGCAACGTGGTGAATTACGCCCGCAAGTTCGGCATCGTAAGGGCTCCGCTCCTTGCAGTCCCAAGCCTTGCCCTGGGTTCCGTAGGCGCCACCCTGATGGAAATGACTTCGGCCTACACCGTGTTCCCCAACGGCGGTAACCGTATAGAGCCCTACATGATCGAATCCATCGTCGATAAGAACGGCGAGACCATCGAAAAGAACATGAAGGTGGAGCACGAAGTGCTCCGGGCCCCCAGCGCCTACCTGATGGTGGACATGCTGAAAGACGTGAACGTCCGCGGAACGGCCGCACGCGTTTGGGCCAGCGGGTTCACCCACCCCAGCGGCGGAAAGACGGGCACCACCAACGACTACACCGACGCCTGGTACATAGGCTTTACCAAGCAGTACACCATGGGCGTGTGGATTGGTTCCGACAGCCCGGGCACCATGGGCGCGGGCCACACCGGCACCGAAGACGCCCTGCCTGTTTGGCTTGCGGTAATGACCGAGCTCCACAAGGACCTTCCGAGACTCCCCTTCCCCGTGCCTGCAGGCGTTTCCAGCAGGGGCATCTGCAACTACACGGGCAAGGTGGCCGGAGAGTTCTGCTCCGAAAAGACCTACTGCCTCTATACCGCCGGTTACGCTCCTACGGAAACCTGCGACGGAAACCATTTTGAAGTGAAGACAAAGTCTGCCGACGATGCCACCCTGTTCAGCAACAAGGGTGCAGCAGAGTCCTCTACCGGGCCTAAAAAGACCCGGAAAATGTTCTAGGAATCTGTCCTGATTTTCGACAAGAAAACGCCTGAAATCCGCTAGATATCAAGGGTTTGAGCATACTCAACCCTTAACAAAATCTTATATTTTTTCTATCTTTGCGGTGCTATGGATTGGCCCCACAACATAAAGACCCTTACAGGCGACGAGCTCAAGGCTTGGCTCAGAGAGCAAGACGAGAAGCCCTTCCGTGCGGATCAAATCCAGAAATGGCTTTTTTGCCAGCAGGTCAAGAGCTACGACGAGATGGTGAACATCTCCCCCGCCCTCCGCGAAAAGCTGGCGGGCCAATTCAGCCTCCGTGCTCTAACCGAAGAGACCCGCATGGAATCCGTCGACGGCACCGTCAAGTGGCTATTCAGGACCCACGACGGACACCATATCGAAACGGTGATGATCCCTGCCAACGGACGCTTCTCGGTATGCGTTTCCACCCAGGTGGGCTGCGCCATGAACTGCGCCTTCTGCCGCACCGCCAAGATGGGGTTCACTAGAAACCTGGAAGCCGGAGAAATTCTCGAAGAGATCATCAACGTGAACTGGTTCCTGAAAGATTCCGGCACTCTCGATGCCGACGGTAAAATCGCCCAGGTCACCAACATCATCTTCATGGGCATGGGCGAACCGCTGAACAACCTCGAAAACGTGCACCGGGTCTGCTGCACGCTCCACAACCAGAGCCTGTTCAACATGGGCTCCAAGCGCATGACGGTAAGCACCAGCGGCGTAGTGCCCAAGATCAAGGAACTGGTGGACCGGAACACCCCCTGCTGCCTTGCGGTAAGCCTGAACAGCACCAACAACGAATACCGCTCCTCCGTGATGCCGGTCAACAAGACCTGGCCCATCGAAAAGCTTTTGGAAGCGGTGGACGAATACATCCGCCGCACCGACAACTACGTAACTTTCGAATTCGTCCTCATCAAGGACATCACTTGCACCCCCAAGGCCGCCAAGGAACTTATCCGCATTTGCGCCCCCCGCCGGGTGAAGGTGAACGCCATCGTGCTTAACGACGGTGACGACCCCACACTGCACGCGCCCAGCCCCGAAGAAGTGGAAGACTTCCTTGCCAAGGTGCGTGCCGCCGAAATTCAAATAACGATCCGCAATCCGAGGGGCCGGGACATCCTGGCCGCCTGCGGACAACTCGCGTACAAAAAGGATGGTAAAACATGTTAACGCAGAACCTCCCCGAATTCTGGGACAACCTCTACATGGACGGAAAGGACTACTGGAATTTCAAGAAGGCGACCCCCGCCCTCCTGGAATTCTTCAAGAACCCTTCCTGCCCCGCTACCGGCTCGGTCCTGATTCCTGGAGCGGGTTTCGGCTACGATGCCGAAGCCTGGGCTAATAAAGGTCACGACGTGCTGGCTGTAGATTTCGCACCTACCGCCGTAGATGAACTGGACCACCTGAGCCGCAAGTACAAGAACCTCCGCTCTTTGGACCTGGACCTGTTCACCCTCTCGCCCAAAGACCCCAAGCGTGGCGGCCAGCTGTTCGACATTGTCTATGACTACGGCACCTTCTCGGCCATTCACCCGGGGCGTCGCGACGAATTTTTTGAAGTCTGCTACAAGATGCTCAAGGACGACGGCCTGTTCATCTGCCTCATGTACCCCCTCATGAACGGAAAGACCCTGCAGGGGCCTCCCCACTGCACCAGCGAAGGCGAACTCATGGCCCGCTTGGACGGCGTGTTCGACATCGTGGAACGCATCAAGCCCGTAAACAGCATTCCTGGCCGCGAAGGCAAGGAAGAATTCTGGCTCATGAAAAAGGTCATTTAACAGTGACCAAAGCTATCCAGAAAAGCATTAACTAACTTTTAAAGACAAAAAGAGCATTGGGTAAAAGTTCTCATCACTCAAAACCCACTACTCACAACTCATAAGGATTGAACTATGGCACAAGATTTATGTCCCTGCGGATCTGGCAAAGAATACTCTGAATGCTGTGAACCCATCATCAAGGGAACAGCCCTCGCCCAGAGCCCCGAAGCCCTGATGCGTTCCCGCTACACCGCCTATGCCAAGCACGAAATCAAGTGGCTCAAGGACTCCCTGGAAGCCACCCAGCGCAGCGACTTTGACGAACCCAGCGTAGAAGCCTGGAGCCGCGATTCCGAATGGCTCGGCATCGAAATCAAGCAGACCAAGACCGAAGAAGAAAAGAATATCGGCTGGGTGGAATTCATCGCTCGCTTCAAGCAAGGGAACATCACCCGCAATCACCACGAACTGGGCGAGTTCCACAAGGTGGGCGGTGCATGGTTCTTCTACGATGGCCGTGCTGTCAAGCAAGAAACCGTCCACAAGGAAGGCCCGGACGTTGGCCGCAACGACCCATGCCCCTGCGGATCCGGCAAGAAGTACAAGAAGTGCTGCGGAGCGAATAAGTAATAGGCATGAGCACGGGGCTTTCGCCCCTTTGGGGTATGAGCACGGTCGCCAAGGCTCCCTTTGAGCAAAAATAATCGCGCCATAGGCGCAAACCCAAAGGCACGGAGTGCCGACCTCACACCTCAAAGCACCGCAGGTGCGACCTCAAAACCTTTTTCCGAAGGAAAAACCATGTTCAAAGTTTTCGTAGATGGTGAAGCAGGTACCACAGGCCTGCAGATTTATGAACGGCTCGCAAAGCGTAACGATGTCGAAGTGCTACGCATTTCTCCCGAACTCCGTAAGGATACTGCCGAACGTAAGCGACTCATCAACGAGTCCGACGTGACGTTCCTGTGCCTGCCCGATGCGGCAGCCATCGAAAGCGCCGCCCTCTGCGAAAATCCGAACACTTGCGTCATAGACGCCTCTACGGCCCACCGCGTGAACCCGGCCTGGACCTACGGCATGCCGGAACTCAGCCCCGCCCAGCGCGAAGCCATCGCGAAGGCCAAGCGTATCGCGAACCCCGGCTGCCACGCCTCCGGATTCATTCTCGGCGTGCACCCGCTGGTCGCAGCAGGAATTCTCCCGAAGAGCGTGAACCTCGCCGCCTACAGCATTACCGGCTATTCCGGCGGCGGTAAGAAGCTCATCGCCGAATACGAGGACGCAGCGGCACTTGCACACGCAGCCGGCGAATCGAAGGCCATTATGGCTCCGGCCCCGTACGCGCTTGCGCTCGCACACAAGCACCTCCCCGAGATGAAAAAATATTGCGAACTTGAAAACACGCCGTTCTTCAATCCGGTGCTTGGGCCATACTACAAAGGTATGGCCGTGACCGTCGCCGTCTTCGCGAACGAACTCACCAAGAAGGTGGGTCCTGAAGGCCTTACCGAAATTTTGGCGAAGCATTACGAAGGCAGCCGCTTCGTGAAGGTGATGCCCTACGAGGCGGCCCCCGTGCTGTTCAACGGCCGCCTTGACGCCACCGTCTGCAACGATACGAATAACGCCCGCATCCAGGTTTTCGGCAACGAAAACGTGATGCAGGTGACGACCATCATCGACAACCTGGGCAAGGGCGCCAGCGGCGCCGCCATCCAGAACATGAATATCGCCCTCGGGCTTGACGAAGGAATCAGTTTGAATTAAGCCAGGCCTTTTAGATATTCTTCCACATTCAGGTAGTTAATATTACCGAGCGCTCCCGCGGGGCCTCGGTATATTATGTTTTTGCTCAAAATCTTGCCGTAGCGGAATTCCGTATCGGCACACTTCCTTGCGTCTAGCAGGTGACGGCACTGTTCCTTGGCTACTTGGTCGCTGTGCTTGATTTCGTAGATTTCGCAGCAGGCGTTCTTCGGGTCAAACACCACCATATCAAATTCACCGACGGCAAACTGCAACTGAAAAACTTGCTTTTCGGGCCTAGCCATCTTGGTTTCAAGCAATACAATTTCTTCCATCATGCGACCACGAATTTCATCGAGAATTCGTTTTTCGATGGACATACGCTCGACTATCGGAACATTCCTGAACGTTTCGTCAAGCAAGAAGCTCTGGATAAGCGCTGACGCCTGAGCGTAACGAAGCCCCGGCTGCGAAAGAACTGTACGCGACATACGCACATTCAAGTTCGACATGTTTACCACATCGATGTCGCACGTAAGGTCCAATAAGTCCAAATATTCCTTAATCTCCGCACGGTGAGCCTCGCCTATTCCGACAGAAAGTTCCGCCTTATCACGTATCTGCAAGAGATGCTTAAGCCTCTTCGTTACCGCACCTATATCAACCCTATCCAAGACATCCGTGGGTCTGAACCTGTCGCGACGCAGATTTTGTGCAGAACGGCTCAAGTCGCCTGACTTAAACGTTCTCGTCAACACCTCTATCGTAAAGCGGTGATTCACGTCCTCCACGATGCGATTAATCGAATTCGTCAGCTCCCCCGCATCATAGAGTTCCTGCAACGAGCGAAAATGTCCCTCGTGCTGATAGCACTTCAAGGAATGCTGGATATTGCGGGCAATGGCGGAATCCACATAATCGTCCGCGCTCTCTTTCGTCGCAAAAGTAAACTTGTCCATATTGTAGTTCGTGCCACCCATGCTCATGGTACCGCCGAACTCAATGAACTTGTCAATCCCCGCTACACCAAGCACATTCTCAAATTCACGATATGGGATAAAGGTCGTATGCAGCAAAATGCAGCGGTCATAAAGCTGTTCATCTTCCGAAAAGACAAACCCCAGGGAATCCGTCCCCGAAAGGACTACCTTCATGCCACCTGCCGCAAACACATCGGAGAATAACGCTGCACCCTCGATAAAATCGCTAAGCATCGTCACTTCGTCTATGAACACATAGCGGTAGCCGAGCGATTCCAGCAACTTAAGGTCGTGATTGACATCGGCAAGCGAATGGCGAGAACTCAACTGGACAAACGCCGTCCTTGCAAGCATCTCGGCTGGCATCTCGCCCATGATTTGGCGGACAAGTGTCGTCTTGCCTGTGCGGCGAAGTCCATATAGAATCAGAACGCGGTCATTATTTTCGCCATAGATATAGTCGTGAAGGGTGGCAAAGCATTCGCGCTTTTTCCACTTCATTACAGAGGCGAAAAAACGGGGCAACTGCGCACCGATTTTCACGTCGGTCTTGAAATTCGGAGTAGCAGAATAGGCCGCAACGGGTTCAGCCACCACGCCCTGCAAAATGCCACGCAGCGATTCTTTTTGCGCACGCTCCGCCGCAATTTTCGCGGCAAGTTCCGCAAATTCCTCGTCTTTTACGCGACGACTACGCTGCTTACCGTTTTCTGTCCACTGGTAGTAAGCGTAACGCTTGCCGTTGATTGTCTTGTAGGTGATTCCGCCGATACTCATACCAATCCGCCCCTTTTTAACTTAAATTTAACTTATTAAGTTAAAAAAGTCAATAGGGCAGAAGAAAATCGCTCTACAGACGTCAGCCCGTAACGCCATTGAAACCATCGCACCCAGGTTCGTTAGGATCGCTGCACTGCATCAGGTTTGCCTGGTGCTCAAACTCAACAAATTCGATTTTCGGCGGCATATACACTTTCTTTTGAGATTCCCTATCCATTAATTCCTCACTTGATAATCACCATATTGCCGTTGTTGTAATAGGTACCCTTGGTAGTGGGCTTGCCGTTCAGGCGACGGCCACGCAAGTCGTACCAGCGATCAATGCGGAACACACCCTTCCTGATATCAATAGAACCAGTACCCACAACCTCTTTTTTCTCGTTCATAATCTCAACGGTAATCCTGTCGGGCAGGTCCCCAAGAGCAGCAGTACCGCTATTCGCCGAAACTCTTTGCAGATGCCCTACCTTCGAAAGCGAAGTCCCGTCGTCGCTCTTCACGAGATACGTTCGCAATGCAGGAATCGTAGCGCCTTTGCCCAGTTTCACAAATTCACCGATTTTATACCCATCCTTGTCTTCGCCCGCAAAGCCATAGGCGCGCCCCAGTAGGTGCGTCGAATCGGCCATGGCGATAGCGCCGTAAGCGCCTCGGAACTCCCAGTCGCCAAGCTTGGTCACCTTTGAGCCGGTCGTGTTCAAGGTGACTATTTCATTTTCTTCCAGGTCGAATGTAATTGCACTAGCCGTGGGAATTGCAAGGTAAGGCGTATTCGCTTCCAGCGTTCCCGTAACCTTCGTGGCACCGGCCTTCCATTCGCCATCAGCATACTCCATTTCAGCAAAGCTATAGAAGTCCGCCCCATTCACCTTTGACACGTCAATCGAGAAAGGCAACATCACCGTGGAGCTCTTGCCCACCTCGAAGGTGCGGTGGAGTTCAACATTTTTCACCACGATATCTTCGGGGATGTCGAGAACTTCGCCATCCGTAAAAAACCCATCGATAATCGCTGTAGAGTCAACCGCCGAAATCGTCACGGCACCGAACCTGGTCCGCAGGCATTTGATGTTGTCTATTTCAAAAGTCACAGGAGTGTTCAGCGAAGCATAACCCTCAAAACTCCAAGACAACTGGAACACAGCCTTCTTCACCTCGGAAACAGGCTTGCAGCCACTGTGGCATTCCAGGCTGTCGTTTTTCAGATAAATTGTCTTGGTAAGCCAATTTGCATTTTCTTCATCACCCCATTCCGTTTTAAAATAGTCCCGTTCTATTTCAAGGTCATCAAATATGGTTCCCAAATGGAACTGGTGGGTTGCCACAGTCCTATAATCGTACTGGATTGCATCACATTGCGACAAATCCAGAACGACATCGCCTTCCTGCAAATTCAACACAATATCGGCCCTCGTATACGAACCTTCCTCATTTGTAAAGCTTGCCTTGAGCCACTTGCCCTCCGCATCTTCCGCCACAGTCATACCGACCGTAGCCGATCCATCTTTCGTCGTGATACGCCACTCATTACCTTGTTCGCCCACCATATCGTCATCTTCAAAGTCGTCAAGCAGCAAGGTCTGTCCGGCAACCTCCAACTTCCGGGTGGGTACAAACAGAGCATCGAGCCTCAAGTTTTCCGTCAATTCAAAATCATAGTACATCTCCGGTGTCCAGCCGGCAAAAACATAATTTTTTCCATTTTCGGAAACCTTAACAGGGTCATTTGGAGTTTTTACATCCTTGATATAGGTCGCATAAGGAACAGACGTTTCCCCGACCTTATTCCCTTCGCTATAGAACTCCACCAAGACCTTCGGCAAATTCCGAATGCACTGGATATCGTCGATTTCTATTGGACCGTTTCCGTCAGCATCAATAAAGAACCCATCTTTTTGCCAAGTCAAGGCAACAACGTTGTGTTTGATGATACCCACCTGCTTTAGCGGGAGATTTCCTTCATCGACCCATTCATAGCCTTCCAAGCGGTTCCAATCAATGTTGGCCGTAGTCCAGTCGTCGCTAGACGGCAAATCCTTATGGTAATGCTGCCAACCATTTTCGTATTCGCTTTCGACGCGGAACTGGTGCGATCCGCCCTTGTAGCGGTACTGAATCGCCTCGCACTGCGACATATCTACGGCCGAGCTGTCTTCCAACAAATAGAGTCTTGCACCAAGCCATTCATAAGGCTCTTCCGATTCAGCAAGATTTCCGATACCAAGGATTTTGTTTTCTGACACGGTCTCAATGGACGAAGTCGACCCACTTTCTTCCGTTTGTTGGGCGTCAAAGAATTCCCAAGTTCCGCCCAGCAAGCCAACGTCATTGCCATCTTCAAATTTCTCCAGCAAAAGCGTATCACCCACCATATTCAGCGGCACACCCCTAGGAATTACCGTCGAGTCAAACAATGCGGTATAAACCACCGGTGCCGTGACAGGCTCAATATTCTTGTCCCAACCCTTAAAGGTGTACATCATGGTTTCGGACGGTTCCTTTGTCGGCCTCGTGCAGTAGTCGTAATGCTCGCATTCTTCCAGCGGATCACGCGGAGTTGTTCCACTGTAGTACATGTCCGAAGCAAACACCTTGCCATCGGCCATAAACGTGACTTCATATTGGGGCCGGTTGATGCAACGGAAATTGTCCAGTTCAATAGTTCCCGTCGCCGCATGTTCCGTATGCCAGAACCAGCCGAATGCTAGCATATTCTTTTGTACCGTTTCAACAGGAAGACTGATTCCCCAGCCATCCTGAAAAAAATCATTCCAATGAACCGTTACCGTTTGCCAATCATCGCTTGCGTCCAACGGTATGGAATGATAGTCCGTTTCAACATAGGCATTTTCGTCATCTCCCTCTACGCGGAAACGCAAGTCAAGCCAGTTATCGTAAGCACTGTTATTTTGATAATCAGCCTTGTAATCAAACTGGATTTCGGCGCAATTAGAGAAATCTAAGGAAGTGTAATTCGCGACAAGGACGCGAGTTTCCATCCATTCCCATCCGTTGTTTTCCTGTTCATCCTGAAATTCGTAGTCAATCCGCAGGATTTTCGAGTTCTTTTCTTCCGAATCAACAATGGAGCGCTCAAAGGTGGCGTTATACCCTTCTCCCGTGAAAGATTCCCACACGCCAAGATTCGAATTGTAATCGCCGTCCTCGAAATCATCAATCAAGAGCGTATCGCCCTCATTGATTTTAAGTAGCGGGGACCAGCCCCATGTAGAAGCGGCCGCAAGCAACGAAATCGCTGCGAAAATGTTTGTTGTTTTGGTGAGATTAAGCATAATTACTCCGTTTCCGCCCCATTCCTCTTTTGAGGAAAAACAATTCCTTTACATTTATCACAATGGAAAAGTTGGGATTGATTAACAATTACATCTGCATCTAACTTCTTTTTAGCATCAATAAATTCGGCAGATCTCGGGTCAAGCGTAATCTTTTCAATCAACTGTTTCATCGATTTTTTATACGAAATCTTAAGAAACTTGTCTTCAACATACTTTTCCTCTTTCTTTAATGAATCAAAATTCTTTGAATCTTCGTCCCAAACGACAAATATCCTAAGTTCATTTTCAAAGCGATACGCCTGACGTTTTAAGCTCATTAATTTGATATAGTAGCGTTCCAAAGTCGACGCCTTAAAATTCTTATCCTTGTGTATGTTCTTTATTTCATTTTCATTGTAATCATATTTTGCAGATGATACATATATTCGTGCCTTATGTTTGGAAGCAAAAGAATCAAGAGTATTCAGCAGTTCATACAAGTTTATTGCAAGACGAAGCCAAGCTTCATCCGAATTTTTGCCCCAATTCCAAAAAGCCGAAGCATTCTCACTTGAAGATGCTGTAACGCAAAGGCACGCAATGTTTGGGACAGACTCTTTACCATCATTCACTTTAACCTTATAGTAGCGTTTTTCATAAGGGTCTTCCCACTGCGATGGCGACACAAATGTGATTTCATGTTTTTTGATCATTTCTTGAACACGGGAGGAACGCAAATAACGGAATACTTTTGGATTTTCCCAATTAATGGTTATATCTCCAACAAATTGGACATTTTTCCATACAAAGGGAGATGTTCTCTTTTTAACTTGTTTCGTAGGCATATTTTACCATTCTGCAAAATTTTTTTGTTAATCCTTTACGCAACGGACACTAAGCCCGCTGATCTTGTAGAAGTCGTACATGCCTGCAATGTCGGCGTTGTAGTCCAGGCCCGTAGTGGAGGCGTAAGTGCTATTGCCCTCAGTAGTTCGCCAGAAGCGGGCTCTGTAGCCACCATTGACAAAGTTGCCATTGCGGTCCCTGATGCCAGCGGGCAGCGCAGAGAAGCCAACCGCATCAGTACCGTTGCCGTTACTATTCCAGCCAGTCTGCGACTTTAGGACCTTACCCGCATTCCTCTCACCGCCCACTTCGTCAAACAAGGCTTGTCTTTCGGTTTTTGTCGGCAAGTGCCAACCATTGGGGCAAATACCCTGCATCTTTTCAGGCAGAGTACAGGTCTTGCCGTAACCGCAGTCCACGCCATTTCCACCATCATAAAGAGCAACGGAGTCAATGGCAGCAGCCCAAGTATAAAGGCGACCCGCCACCTCACAATTCTTAGCCACATCGTCGTAGCACCAATTGCTCTTCAACAAACTCGGAGTCTTCGTACTGTCGGCATAGTTCAAGTTTTCAGCCATCCATGTTTGATTACCAATCGTTACAGTCTTATAGACCTGATTGTCTCGGTCGTCAATCATGCTGCCATAGGTAATTTCGGGATTTAGGCGAGCCTCCTTCGGAACATCCCAGCTCCAGCCGGTGGGAATAGCTGAACTACTGGACACAACAGAAGACGACGATTCTTCAGCCGAGCTACTACCCGGAGTCTTGACAGAGGAACTAGATTCCGGATCAAGTCCGGAATGACGGGACGACGAACTGGATCCTATCCCCCCTTCGGGGGTCCAGGATGACGAAGAAGAGACATTCGAAGAATTTACCCACTTGCCGTCCTGGCAGACAAGACTTTTGTCTTCATCGACGATGTAGGCGATTTCACCTTCGCGCTTTTCGGTGCAGTTCTTGATGGCGTCATTGTTCGCGTAATACTCGCCCTTGTTTTCCCAGCGACCGTCCTCGCACTTGAACGCAGCAGAACCTTCCTTGACAAAAGCAACCGCGCCGTCGTACTTTTCGGTACAACCCGGCAAATCGTCTTCAGATGCATACACCTCTTCTAATACAACAGAGCCGCTATTTGCAGGAGCGTCGGAACTACCACTGCTGTCGCCACAGGCCGTAAGGGTCATTGCTACAAGGAGTGCTGCTATAGATCCTTCGACTACGCGCTTCGCGCGGAGTTTACCCTGAGCTTGTCGAATGGGCTCAGGATGACACTCTGGCATGGATCCCGTCTCCTTACGGCTCCAGGATGACATTGGTAGGAATTGCTTCTTTGACATAAGACGCCTCCAGTAAACTATGTTATACCAAATATAGCTTTCACATACACAGGGTCAAGGTTTGACAAAAATTTCTACATTTGTTGCATGTTCCTAGACGAAAAATCTATCGAAGTACGCTCCGGCAAGGGCGGTGACGGCATCGTCAGTTTCCACCGTGAAAAGTTCGTGCCCCTGGGAGGCCCCGACGGCGGTGACGGTGGTCGCGGCGGTCACGTAATCCTCCGAGTGAACGAACAGTATTCTACCCTCCTGGACATGGGGAACGCCCGCCTGTACAAGGCGAAGAACGGCCAGCCCGGTGGCGCCAAGCGCTGCACCGGGGCTTCTGCCGAAGACCTGATTGTAGACGTACCCCGCGGAACCATCGTCAAGGACGCCGAAGGGCGCATCCTCGCAGACCTGACCGAAGCAGGCCAGAAATGGATTGCGGCCCGTGGCGGCAAGGGCGGCATGGGCAACCAGCATTTCGCCACCCCGAAGGTGCAGGCACCCCGCAAGTGCACCCCCGGCGAAAAAGGCGAAAAGCGGGAACTTTTCTTGGAACTGAAACTCATGGCCGACGTGGGCCTGGTAGGATTTCCCAATGCAGGAAAGTCCAGCCTGGTGAACAAGATTTCGAGTGGTCGTCCTAAAGTCGGAGATTATCCGTTCACCACGCTGGAGCCGGTACTCGGCATTGTGCAGATGAACGGTCACAGCTTTGTGGTGGCCGACATTCCGGGGCTTCTGGAAGGCGCCAGCGAAGGCAAGGGCCTGGGCCACCAGTTCCTAAAGCACATCGAACGCACCCACACCCTGCTGTTCGTCATCGACGGCTTTGCCGAAAACGCCTATGAGCAGTTTACCGTGCTCAAAAGCGAGCTGAAGGCGTTCCACCCGAAGCTCGCCCAAAAGTCCTACGTAATTGCCCTGAACAAGAGCGACCTTGGAATCGAAGAATCCATCAAGGAATTCAAGAAGCACAGGGAAAAAGTCATCGTGACATCTGCCATTACGGGCGACGGCTGCAGGGAACTGCAGCAGACCCTGGACGATGCCGTGCCCCATGTGCAAAAGAAAAAAGTGGGCTGGGAAAGCAAGAGCAGTTCCGGCAGCGACAGCCAAAAGGGCGGCTGGAAAAAGAAGGCCTAACTTATGGCTAAAAAGGAACAGAGTACACCTGTTATCGTGAACCGCAAGGCGCAACACCTCTACTTCGTGGACGAAACCTTCGAAGTAGGTATCATGCTTATCGGTTCAGAGGTCAAGTCCATTCGCGACGGCAAGTGCACCCTGGGCGAAGCCTGGATCGACATTGACGAGAAAAAGAACGAGCTCTGGCTGGTGGGCGCCCATATCGATGAATACGTTTTCGCAAACCGCTTCAACCATTTCCCGGCAAGACGCCGCAAGCTTTTGGCACACGTTCACGAAATCGCCAAGATGCGCAAGGCCAAAGAACAGAAGGGCTGCACGCTGATTCCCCTGAAGCTCTATTTCAAGAACCGCCGCGCCAAGCTGGAAATGGGAATCTGCCGCGGCAAGGACCAGCGGGACAAGCGGCAAGATATCATCAACCGCGACGCCAAGCTGGAAATGGCCCGGGCGGCAAAGGTGCACCTGCGATGAAAAGACTGGTCGCCGCCATATTCGCATGCCTTGTCTGCGCCACCTTCGCATGGGGCTCTCCCAGTGCGGCTTCGAACGACTTTTTGGATGCCGAAGCCCTTTCCAAAGATGCCGGAGCATCTTTCCACTGGTTTCCCATCCAAAAGACATTCATCCTGGTTACCGCCAAGGATACGGCCAAGTTTGCCATCGGGATTCCCTTCGTTTCTCACAACAGCAACGTGATGGAGCTTGCGGCAAGTCCCAAGCTTGAAAACGGCCACCTGTGGGTTTCAAGAGACGACGCCTACAAGCTTTTCCCGAGCCTCATCCCCGTTTCCTCTAGCTCTGTGATACCGTCAAGTTCCAGTGTCATACAGTCATCTAGTTCCGTAGCATCGTCAAGCTCGGCCGTTTTATCAAGTTCAAGTGTTGCAGCAGCTCCCGCCGTTGCTCCCCCGAAAAACGAAACCGCAGGGACCCGCGAAGTCAAGACCATCGTCATCGACCCCGGTCACGGTGGAAAGGATACCGGCGCCCAAGGTAAAAAGTCCAACGAAAAGGACATCGTGCTCGCCATCGGAAAGCTTTTGAAAAAAGAACTGGAAAAAGAAGGTTTCAACGTCAAGATGACCCGTGACAAGGACGTATTCATTGAGCTGGGCCAGCGGGCAAATCTTGCGAACCAGTGGGACGGTGACCTGTTTATCAGCCTGCACTGCAACGCCATCGACGCTACCGCCGAGCGCAAAAAGCAAGTCAAGGGCTACCATGTTTACGTGCTGCGCGCCCCCGAAAGCGAAGAAGACAAGGCCATCGCCCGTCGTGAAAACAAGGTGGCCACGCTCTACGGCGAAAAGAACGCCAAAGAAGAACTGTCCCCCATCGAATGGTTCAAGCTGGAAGCCCGCCTAGAAAAATACAAGCAGAACAGCTACATGTTCACCGAAGAGATGCTCAAGGCCATGGACGGCGGAAAAATCCGCAGGCAAGCAGGCGGCGTGGGCGGTGCCGGTTTCATGGTGCTGGTGGGCGCGCTGATGCCAGCCGTCCTCTTTGAAATTGGGTTCATCAGCAACCCCGAAGACGAAGCCTACATGATAACCGACAAGGGCCAAAAGGACATCGCAGAGCGCATTTCCAAGGCCGTCAGCACCTACAAGGCCGCAGTCCACAGCTACCGCGAGACGCTGGGACGATAGGCCGCGCATAGCGCGGCAGTTACGTTACTAGAATTGGTTAAACAAAAAACCGACTGCACTTGGCAATCGGCTTTTAACTCAAAGCGAGTATAACGAGCGACCTCACCACTCAAAGGGCGAAGCCCGACCTCAAGCCTCTACTCCGCGTCCATGTCCGCTTCGTCGATTTCGGCGTTGTGATACACATCCTGAACGTCGTCGTGGTCTTCGAACTTGTCGATGAGCTTCAAAAGCTTCTGGGCGTCGTCATGACCGAGCTTTACAGGGTCGTTGGCAACGTAGCTGAGTTCGGCACTCATCATTTCGATTCCTGCAGCTTCAAGAGCCTTGGAAACGGCGTCGAAGGCTTCGGGGCTGGTGGAGATTTCGTGCACGCCGTCTTCGGTGGACATGTCTTCGGCACCGGCTTCCAATACCAGGTCCATCACCTTTTCTTCGGGGTACTTTTCGGCATCGACGATAATCACGCCCTTGTAGGTGAAAGCCCAAGAAACGGAACCGGATTCGCCCATGGAACCGCCGTTCTTGTTGAAGATGTTGCGGACTTCGGCAACGGTACGGACCTTGTTGTCGGTCAAGCACTGCACCATGATGGCAACACCGGCCGGGCCGCGTCCTTCGTACAGCGGCTCCGTCATTTCGGTACCGGAGTTGGCTCCCGTACCCTTGGCAATAGCGCTTTCAATATTCTTGGTGGGCAAGCTCTGGCTCTTGGACTTAAGGATAGCTGCACGCAGACGGGGGTTTGCGTCGGGGTTTCCACCGCCGAGCTTGGCGGCAATGGAGATTTCCTTAATCAGCTTGTTCCACGCCTTGGCGCGGGCGACGTCAGTCTTAGCTTTCTTGCGTTTGGTGGTGGCCCATTTGGAGTGACCAGACATAAATACCTCTATCGGGGTTTAAAGTTGATGTTTTGTAAACTCTTCAGGAATACTATTCCTCTTCCTCGTCATCTTCGTAAACGACTTTTTTCTTTTTCTTCTTTTTCTTCTTCTTTACGACGGGTTCTTCTTCATCCTCGTCGTAAGATTTTTTCTTCTTTTTCTTCTTCACGACAGGCTCTTCCTCGTCCTCGTCGTAAGATTTTTTCTTCTTTTTCTTCTTCACGACGGGTTCTTCTTCATCTTCGTCGTAAGATTTTTTCTTCTTTTTCTTCTTCACGACGGGTTCTTCCTCTTCTTCGGCCTCTTCTGCTGCGGCTTCGCGCTTTTTCTGCAGCATAGCACGGCGGCGCTTTTCCTTCACTGTCAGGTTAGAACCATCCTCATCTTCTTCGTCTTCGTTATAGGAGCGTTTCTTTTTCTTCTTTGCAACAGGAGCCGGTTCAGGTTCGGCAACGGGAGTCGGTTCAGGACGTTCCTTCTTCTTCAGGTTTGCCTGAAGTTGCTTCTTGTCCAAAGGAACAGCGGATGCTTTGATGATCTCTTCTTCGTATGCTCCGCCCCAAACAGAACCCAGAGCCGTACCGGAGGCAATAGCGTCCTTGAAGATACCGAGTGCCCATTCGTCATTGGCAGGAGGCAACAATCTGAACTTTACGTTACGGACCTGAGTAGGCTCGTCTTCCAAGAGGAGCATCATATCAAAGACACCCACCTGGTATTCCTTACCATCGGTTCCTGTCGCTGTAGAGGGCATGTAAGCCACCACGGCATAGACGGTTCCATCGAACAGTGCAGAGTTCAAAAGTTCGGGGTCACCAGCCACGATGTGGACCTCGCCAATGGCCTGGAACGCCCAAGGAGCAACCTCAACTTTCAGGGAGAATTTCTGCCACCCCCCTTCCGCCGATTTCAGTTTCAGAAGTGAGCCCGAAAAAGCCTGGAACTCAGGCTTTGCACCCTCTTGTGCAAAGCTTAGCACGGCAAAAGCCATAAAAAGCATGCATAGTAGTTTTTTCATTGTCATTTTCCTTTTTTTGTTTTAAACTCAAACAATCCCTAATTCTTGAAGAACAAAGCCTTGGCCGCCTCGAACATCGGATCCTTTTCATCCGGGTTGCGGCATTCCGTATAGATACGAACCTTCGGTTCGGTACCGGACGGACGCACCAGCATCCAGGAGTCGTCGTCGAAAATAATCTTCACGCCGTCGAGGGTGAGGAGCTGCTTCACGGTCTTTTCATTGTTACCGACCATAACCTTTGCACCCGGCTTCGCAATATCGGCGATAGCGTTCACCTTGGCCTTCAAGGGTTCACCCACCAGGGACTTGTCCACTTCAAAGCCGGAGCGGGTCGGATAGAAGCGGCCGTATTCCTCGTAAAGGGCATCCAAGTATTCACCCAGGTTCTTGCCCGTGGTAGCCATAATTTCAAGAGCGATGAGGAGGCCGAACTGGGCATCCTTTTCCAGCGTGTTGTTCAGGCCCGAAATACCATCGGATTCTTCGAAAGCGACAAGAGCCTTCTGCTTCGCATTGCGGGAAAGCCAGGGGCGGAAGTTCTTGAAGCCCACCGGAGTTTCCATCACGGGCACGCCGAGCTTTTCGGCAATGATGTTCACAAAGTTAGAAGTCGCGACGGACTTGGCCACGCAGCCCTGTTCCTTGCGCCAGGTAGCCATGTAGTGGAAAGCGATAGCGCCGAACTGATTCATGTCGATTTCGCGGGTGCCGTCGTAGAAGCGGATACGGTCGCCATCCGGGTCAAAAATGGCACCCAGGCGGAACCAGGACTTGCTTTCGTCAAGGACCTTGCGGACCTTTTCCAGGTTCTTGCTGGACGGTTCGGGGGCGATACCGCCGAACAGGGAGTCGTCTTCGTTACGGAGCGTAATCAGGCATTCCGGATTGTCGAGAAGGGCGGCCGGACGGCGGCGGGTAGAACCGTGCACGTGGTCGCAAACGAGAGTCAGGCGGCCCTTCTTGATGAATTCCTTGATGCGGTCGAACTTGATGGTTCCCTGCTTGACGAGGAATTCCTTGTAAATCTTGAGGGAGTCGATGATTTCCCAGTCAACCTTGCCCACCGGTTCAAACTTCCAGGTGGCCATCATTTCGTTGCTGAGCTTGGTAATCACGTTCGTGATTTCCGGACCGGCAGGACCGCCATCGGCCGGATTGAACTTGATGCCGTTGTAATGGCTCGGGTTGTGGCTCGGAGTCATGTTGATGGAGCAAGCGGCACCGAGCATCTCGATGCAGGCGCTGAATTCCGGTGTGGGCATTTCGCCACCGTAGTAGACCTTCACACCGGCCTTGGCGAACTGGTCGGCAACAGCCTCGCAGAATTCATGACCGAGGAGGCGGTTGTCGTGGCCCACGACGACGCCCTTCTTCTGGAGTTCGGCAAAATCCTTCACGCCGAGAGCTTCAAAAAGTTCAGGAGTTGCTTCCTTATAGAGGCGGACGATTGCGGCACCCACCACCTGCAGGTTGCGGAGCGTAAATTCGGAACCGATTTCGCCACGCCAGCCGGAGGTACCAAAACTCACCTTGGCGGGCTCCTGGGAGGTCAGAGCGACCTGTTTCACCTGTTCGACCAGACCCATGTCTGTGGCAGGATTGAACTCGGGGGACTGAATTTTCTTCCAAATCTGGGTAATATTATCCATAACGGTTCCTTTTAAGTTTAGCAAGGAAAATTTAGTAAAAACACGTCACCCAACCACTAAATACCAACCACCAAATAGCTATATTCCCCTCCATGGTTTACGTTCTATTGATTCTCGCCAGCTTAATCGGCATCGCCATATCTGTTTTTTACCTGCGTAAGAATATTGTACGCATTCGCGAAAAAAACAAGAACGAGCCCAAGGCCTATAAGCGCGGGCTCAACTATGTCATGACCTACCTGTGGTACGGCTACCTGCTGGTATTTTTTGCAGGACTTACTATCAACAACCTTGGGAACTGGTAGCCTGTTTCCATCGTTCGTAAAGGAACAGCGCTATTAAGTTCTTTCCGTCAATAAACTGACGGGCGGCCTCCTCGTACGGAAGCACCACGGTCTTAATCCATTCTATTTCTTCGGTGTACTGCTGGTCCTTGCCGTCCATGGCAGCAAGCTGTTCGGGAGTCACGTCCCGTTCAATGGCATACAAACGGATACGTTCATCTAAAAGGCCACAACTGGCGGCAAAACCTTCGCTCCTACCCTGATACCAGAAATCCATCAGGTCAATTAGTTCTGAATCATCGGCCTTGATCTGGGCTTCTTCCTCCAGCTCCGCAAGGGCCACCTTGCGGTAATCCCCCGTCCAGTCCAGAATCCCTGCCGGAATTTCTAGCGAAGCCTGCTCGCTGATGGCAAACCTGGGTTGTTTTACCAACAACAGATATTTTTTCCCTTCACAACGAAGCACCACCAAAATTCCGACAGCATTTCCGCGAACAAGGACAATACCGTGAACCGGGCGACCGTCAGGAAGCGTGGCCGTGGCGTTCAACTTTATAAAGAGCGGTTGGCGGCCATTGCGCAAGAAATCCACCGAGGTAAAATGGATCTTGGTAATATTGAATTTTGCACTGGTCGCTGCAAGCCAGTCCTTGAAAATACGACTTTCAGTAATCAAGGGGTAGTCGGACTCGGCTATTTCTGATGCAAAAGAGTATTCCATAGTTAGTTCTCAGTTACTACTCAAAACTCACAACTCACAACTACTTCCGCTTATTTGGATTCACACTCGTGGCCACCGTTGCCTTTTCCCACACCTTGCGTAAGGAATCCATGCTGATAGTGTCGGGAACCATACGAGCGGCATTCAAGTCCAACCAGAACATGTCCTTTTGCGTAGAAGGACCACAAAATGTCTCCGAATTGTCTGGCGAATACAATTCTCTTATTACCACCATATCTTTTTTGGTCGCAAAAGGCGTATAAGAAAATTTTTTCGATGCAACATCAATAGACCCGCAATTGGGAATTTTTTCCACATAATACACGTGGGTGTGCCATAGGGTATCTTGTCTCTCCCGAATATTTCCCAGAGCACTGGAATCATTTTCCCAACCAGCAGACTTGCAATAAGTCAAAGTAGAGTCAGCACAACGCAGCCGAAGCGGGACAAGGGCCGTATCCCCCAAGCTCCAACTCAACGGGAAAAGGGTATCCTGAACAGTCTTTCCACACTTATCCATACGGAATTTACATGTGGATTGCATAGTCCTCCAGTAATAAACTCTTGGAGTCAAGGAATCCAGGACTTTCAACAAGGACGGACTTCCCTTTGTCCGTAAAGGCAGAGCTTTTACAGAATCAAAAAGGGAATCAACATATATTTCAAAAGTATCTAGGCTAAATGAACCGTGCCGAACATAAATTGTATCCAGCAGGGAATCCAAATCGTTGTATATGTTGATTTGTGAAATCCCTTCCAAGGTTCTTTTCTCTACAAATGTCTTGATAACCGTATCGGGCCGATACATGGGAGACGCACAATCTTCAACCTTTGTCTGGTATTGAATAACTGGACGAAGCGCGAGAACCGTATCCTCTTTCTGAACATCAAAATAGATGTTTGACAAGGCACAATTAGAAAACGACCATATACTGTCCAACTCTATGAACAGCGTATCATTTGCCAAATGAATCAATCTTCCCGAATCAAGTTCTGCCGCCAAGAAAAAGCCTTCGCCGGCAAAAACATCTGTGGAATTTGAAATATCAATGGGACCATCATCATCTTGGGTGCACGCCACAAAAAGCAGTCCCCAAAAAACGAAAAAAAACAAAAAAAATTTCAAAGAACTCACAAGAACCTCGGGCCAGCGCTACAAGCCAATCTGTTCCTTGAATTTAGAAATTTTGGCAGAATCTACCGGATGGCTTTCTGCAAAGAATTCGTTCCAGCGGACGAAATGGCCATTACGACGGATTGTCAGATAAACGGCAGAGCTGTCCTTAGGGGCGATACGACCGACCAAGGTATGGGAATCTATCCAAGAGCCCGGCGTGAGCGAAATGGAATCCCTTTCGTAGCGAAACAGTCCAAACATTCTGGAACTCACGTTGAAACCATGATCTATTTCGACAAAATACCCTAGGGAATCCTTGCCCGATGCAAGTACCGTTCCCGAAAGTATCGGATAAACCGGAGCTTCCCCCACACCGCGTAATTTGTCCATCGCGAGAAGCGCCTCCTGTCCGGTAAAATCAAAATCTTCCGAAATAGAAAGCGAAGACCAACCCAAAGGCTGTTTTGGGCACAAACCCGGGAAGCGACATCCCGTAGAGGCGTCAATCCACACCAAGGAGGAATCGGCCAAGGGAATATGCAAGTACGCCGAGGACAGGGAATCTTCATGAAGCACAAAATGAGCCCTTGAAAAATCCGTTGCAGGAGCCACCCAATGGAGTGCGGAAACCGATTTTTTTCGAAGCGACGCCACATAGCGCAAAAAACTATTCGGCAGTTCTCCCATGGAATCCTGAACAAACCAAGAGCACTGGACCAGATTACCGTCTAACTCAAAGGCCTTTCCTGAATATTCTTCACATGCGGCTTTCCACGATGGCTTGTCTGACACACCCATAGAGCCGGGCAACGGCATTTTTTCCACAATCCAAGAAAAGAATCCCCAGTGGTAGGCAAGCAAAAGAACCAGTCCCAAAAGGACCAGCCGAAATAAAGGAAACTTATGAGATCCCGATTTATACTTGCGTTTACAGCGGTATTCTGAAAACTCGACGGGCATTCATTACATCAAGATGAACACCGCCAGAGCGGCAAGAAGCAGAACCACAACCACAACCACAGGGGCGACCTTGTGGGTCGTCGGAGCCTCTTCAAACAAGTCGTTCATCCCCTGTTTGTCCAAATCGCTTTCCTTGTTGCGGATAATGGCATTGAAGCTCTTGGTAAACCGTCTGTTAAGGCCAGTCTTTCTTTCGTTCCGCTTGGCAGGAGCGGCACCGCCACCCACATTCTGGGAAGCTACCGCAGACACCGCAGGCTCCTCCGCTGCTCCAGAGGCCGACTCTTGTTCCGGAGACTGGCTATGCAAGGAGAAGGACATCATTTCCGCTTCGAAAGAAAACACCTTCAGCTTTGAGGCAAGGCCAGCCTTTACAAGACCATCGGCGATAGTCTTGCTGTTGGAAAGCAAGGCCAGCATGCCGCCCTTGGCGGACAATTCCTGTTGAAACTGGATAAAGGCGTTATAGGCGTCACTATAGACGAAATCAAGGCCCATCAAATCCACAGCCACAAACTTGTCGTCCGGGTTGGAATCAATCAAGGCACGGACATCTTTCTTGAACTGCTCTGCGTCAAAGGCACCGATCGGGTTAAGTGGTGCGGACAAAAGGTCAAATATTCCGACTTCGCGATAGTTCTTCAGAGAATTCATGGCCAAAATATAACCAAAATTTGGAAAAGTTAAAGGTACTTACTCTTTTTTATCAGGGAAACACTGGCTATTCTTCCCAATAGACTCCACCTGCAGGTGAAGACTCCAGAACTTCATCAGGAGCCTCCCTAGCCTCTTCGGGCGGTTCTTTCTCCGGGGTTTCTACCTCCGAAGCAGCCTGCTCGGCATCTTCGACGGGAGTCTCCTGCGGGAGCGGTTCCTGGGATTGCTGAGCATACACCGGAGAGACGCGGGTTTTCTTCTGGACCGGCTCGTCGGAGTGGGAGAACAGGTACGGGCTCACGCTTATGCTCACCCGATGGACCGGGGACAGCACCGGATGGGACTCGAAGGCGTAATCCACCCGCAAAAACTTCATAATGACAAGACCTGCACCTGCGGTTACGCTTTGGAAAGTCGTGAAACTGCTAAGACCGGCCCTTAGAGAAAGCCCAAAGTCAAAGGCAAATTCCACCCCGCCACGACCGCCGGAAAGCCAGTCCACAGGGTCGTCCCAGAGGCGGCCACCGCTATCTTCGTCGGTATCGAAATCCAGACTGCGGGCTTCGTGATGGAACAGTCCCCCACTCTGCCAGTACAGTCCCAAGGTTCCGTAGAGGTACGAAACCGGAAGAGAATAGCTTGCCGCCAGGTAAAACTCCGGCGAAGAGTATTCCACCTCCCCCGACTCCCAGGTAACAGCAGAAGAGGTCCAGCCCTTCAAGAGACCCGACAGGTAGAACTGGTCCAACACCTTATACCGAAGGCCGGCATCTCCCCGGAAACCCCAACCGGTCTGGTCCATCTCGCGGTAGAGTCCATGAAATCCAACGCCAATATCCAGACGAGGCAAAATACGCCGGCCAAAGGTAACCGAGAACATCCAGTCCGCATAGGACAAGGTGTTATAATCGCTCCCTTCTGGTATGGGTTCTCCTTCGCGAATATAGGGGATGTCGTCGGCACCGAATCGAGCAAAGGAAATTCCCAGACCCTGACCCTCGCCCAAAGGTAATGCCGCCGAGGCAAAATCATACTGGGTATCTTCGTAATAGGAGGTGTGGGAAAAACTCGCCCAACCATACCGGATATTGGACAACTGGTATGGATTGGAGACCAGTCCCAGATAATCCCCATCCACAGCCATAGTGGCCGACCCCAAAGCCGCAGAACGAGCCCCGGGTTCTATGTCCAAGGTCGCATTCGCACCGGCTACACGATCCATGGCAAAGACCTGAAGCGCCATCCCGAACAACAGGAGGGTGCTCCATAACCGCAAACGGAAAGATTTGCATTTTCTTTTCAATGCCATTGACATTTTTACGGAATCAAAATAGATTTTTTCGTGTCTGTAAATGTAATGCCATGAGCCTTCAAAACCACATATCCAATTTTTTGACCTATCTGGAAACCCGACGCCGGTTTTCTCCTAGAACGATTGACACCTACCGCAAGAGCCTGGACAAGTTCCTCGCTCTAGTGGGTGAAGGTGCGCTTCTGGAGTCATTTTCGGAAATGCAGGTCAAAAGTTTCGTGTGGGATTTGAAAATGCGGCAGAAGCTTTCCCCCACAAGCATCTGCGAACACCTGGCCGCCCTAAAAAGCTTCGGCAAGTATCTGGTCCGGTCTTCCATTCTGGAAACAAACCCGACAGAGAACATCCCCATGCCCAAGCGGCCCAAGCGCCTGGTGGCGTTCCTCGGGCAGAAGGATCTTGCCGAAGAAAAATTTCCCGAAATTGAAAACCCGACTCTTCCGCAGGTTCGAGCCCGAGTATTGCTGGAGCTCATCTACGGTTCTGGGCTCCGTATTTCGGAATGCCAAAGCCTCACCTGGGATCGCCTGCGGGAAAAGGAACGGTTGGTCCGTGTGCTTGGCAAGGGCAACAAGGAGAGGATTGTGCCCATCACGGACTCCCTTGTGGAGCGCCTCGGGCTTTTCAAGGCCAAGCAGACCGAAGCTGGCCACCTGGTTTCTGCCACAGGGTTCGTCTTTATCAGCGAAGACGGCAAGCCCTACAGTATCAGGACCCTTCGCAACGACATCCGGGACCTACTCCGTGAAATCGGCTGGGAAGGCAAGGCCAGCCCCCACGTGCTACGCCACAGTTTTGCCACCCACCTGTTGGAAAACGGGGCCGAAATCATGAGCGTCAAGGAAATGCTGGGGCATTCCAGCATTTCCACCACCCAGATTTACACCCACGTGAATGCGGAACGGCTGAAGCAGGCATTCAAGAAGACCCATCCGAGAGCGTGAGAAATTGAGTGGTGAGTGGTGAGTGATGAGTTGTGAGTCGTGAGTAGCGTATTGCTTCCGTTGCTCAATTACTATATCCAAACTTCGAAATTCTTTTTTTCTATCGAAGCTCACAACTCGTAACCGACAACTGAAAACTAATTCCCTACTGCATTTTCTATATTCTTAAAAGAAAAAAGGAGTTTATATGGTCGCCGAAGGTGAACACAACAAGTGGATTGCTCTGCTTCTCTGCATATTCCTAGGATATCTTGGAATCCACCGCTTTTACGAAGGAAAAATCTGGACGGGAATTCTCTGGCTCTGCACGGCAGGTCTTTGTGGAGTTGGCGTTGTCATAGACGCCATCCTCATCGTGATGAAGCCGGAGAAGTACTGAGTGAGTTATGAGTTGTGAGTGATGAGTTTTGAGTGAAGCTCAGTTGTTCCTTCGGCCTGGATCCTTCGTCGTTACACTCCTCAGGATGACGCTTCTTGTACCAACAACCTCAAACCTCGTGCCTCGAACCTCATACCCCAAAGCATCTTGCAACCAGCGATCCCTAGATCCTACCCCCTAGATCCTATCCCCTAAATCCTATGAAACACCTATTCGTCATCGCTACCGGAAGTGCCGGAAAAATTAGAGACTTCGCCCACATCCTGGGAACCGACCACTACGAATTCCAGACCCTGAAAGACATCGGCTTTGACGGCGACATCGTAGAAGACGGCAAGACCTTTGCCGAAAACGCCATCATCAAGTCCAGCACCACCGCCCGCTGGCTTATGGAGCGGGGCGTCGAGGCTACCGTGCTGGCCGACGATTCCGGTTTGGAAGTTTTCGCCCTGAACGGGGAACCCGGAATCTACAGTGCCCGCTATAGCGGAGGTCACGGAAACGACACCAGCAACAACGACCTGCTCCTGAAAAAAATGGAGAATGTCGAAGACCGCAGGGCCCGTTACTTCTGCGCCCTTTCGTACCAGACCGTTTCGCAAGTCGACGGCAAATTCAGCATCAGCGAACCCCGCATTTTTGAAGGGGAATGCCGCGGCACTATCAACCACGCCCCCGTAGGCGATATGGGCTTCGGCTACGACCCCCTCTTTGTACCCGACGGCGAGACCCGCACCTTCGCCCAGATGGAACTGGAAGAGAAAAAGGCCATCAGCCATCGCGGAAACGCCATCCGCGCCCTGAAGGCGGCACTTGCAAAATAGCGCAAGTAAGCCCAGCCCTGAACCTGTTTTCTGCTTCTAGCGCGAACGGTCTTATAACGGGAAAAGTGAGTAGTGTTCCTTGGTGTAGGCCCGCGTATAGGCGTTAAAATGCCACCATTCGCTTCCTAAGGGGACAAATCCTGCGCGGGTCATAATAGAGCGTAAAATCTTGCGGTTATTCACCTGTTGTTCCGTAAGGCGACCGCTTTGTAAGGCATCTGCCTCCCCTACCTCGCCTGCGCACCGCTCAAAGGAATCAAAGTCCGTCCCCATGTCCAGCAGGTTTCCTTCGGCATCGGTGATGCTCAGGTCCAGCGCAAGCCCATAATTGTGGAGTCCGCCGGTAACGCCAGATGACACATAGTTGGAATAGGGCGTGCCTGCCACGGTGCGTTTCAAGGCAGACTGGGCATACAGGGGGCGAGCCGCATCGAAAATCACCAGCACAGAGCCTGGCATTTCCTTCTCCATAATCTTGATGGCCCGCTTGAGTTTTGGCAGGGCGTCTTTATGGACAAAAGCCCGCTGCACTCCGCAATACAAATCGTATCCCGTCACGTTGTTGAAAGTGCCATACCGCAAGTCCATGCGGAGCCCCTTCAGACGGGTGATTTCTACCATGTTGGAATCCGTAGTGGCAAATTCAATCCATTTCTTGACCGAAGAACAGAAACGCAGGGGCTTTTCGGGCTTGGGCGGCACGAACAGGGAATCCGTCTCGTGAGCAAAAGCTACAGCACATAAGAGAAAAACAGACAGAAACAACGTCTTTTTCAAAACTTGCAACTCATAACTCATTACTCACAACTCACCACCCATTTCACACTACACATTTTCACACCATTATATTCCCAGCTGCACTTCTACACCGAACTGCAAGTAAAGTCCCATGCCTTTCGCCATAAAGGGAATCAGGTCGTAACCGTCGTTGGAATCGCCATCGGCATCCCGGGTCACCCAGGAACGCTCACGGGCATTCTCGCCGCCCAGGAACTTGAGGGCGGGCACGTCCAGCTTGGCAAAGATGTTGTCCACTTCCAGGTAGAACCGGGCACTCCTGAAGAAATACTTCGAAGTCATCAGGTCCAGATTCAGGCGCAAGTCGGTGCGGAACAGGTCCGTAAATTCATTCAGGTCCTTGAGCCTGCGCTTGCCGTTGGTGCCATCGGCACTGGAAGGTTCAATCTGGTAATAGTACAAGGGCCTGTGCCACAAGGCATGGTGGGTCAAGATAACCGAAACAAGGGAATCCTTGCGAGGGTAATAGCGGAAATGGGAAACCACGTCCAGGCGGGAGTTCGCCTCCCACGGGAGAGAATTGCCAGAGCCTTCCAGTTCGTATTCGCCATAGACGGAACTGATATTGGTGGACATGGAGAAATGGTGGGATGTTTTCCACTCCATCTTGGCACCGCCGCCAAAGACCCAGGCGAAATCCACGTCGGTCACGTCTTCGTACTGAGCGTAGGCTTTAGGCATGGGCAGCAGCGGATCAGGATAGTAACGGCCAAAACCGGAAGCCTGCACATCCAGGTACTTGGAACGGTAACCGAGACCCAGCTTGGCAGAAGTTCCCGATTCCAGACGGCCCGTCAGGTCGCCTTTGTCGTAATAGGGTTTCCAGTCGCTGCGGTAGGCGGCGTTTCCGAACAGGCGCCAGTAGGCGGTATCCGCTCCCGACAAGTTCCGTTCCATGTCCAGCGAGGCTGTAGGAGCGGCCTTGTGGTCCATGGCATCGGCCACGGCTCCCGCAGAAAGAATGTACTGGTAGTAATCCCGCTTCCAGTCCAGACGACCCGTTCCGGAAACAACACCCGTCTGGTAGTCGTCGGACTGCTCGCCGTAATTCAGGTAGTTCCTTTCCAGAATGTGCTGCTCGTATAGGAGGGCGCCGCTGAGCTTGGAGCCCAGAATGTTCCCCTTGAAATTCTTGTCCAGCCCGCCTGAAATGGTAGTGTGGGTATAGTCATAACCGTCAATGAAGGACCGTTGAGCCTGGTCCATATTGACGCCCTCGGCAAGAGTCTTGAACCCGGTGGTATCCCGCAGGGTATCGCTCAGGTATTCCCGGACAAAACCCGCGTGGGCGCTGGTTCCAAAGCGGGAGGCGTATTCCGCCCCCAACACCAGGTAATTCTGCTCGCCCGAAATAATATCGATGGAGTTCACCTCGTCGTAGGCCGTAGAAGTATCTTGCCGGATTTTATATTCGTCGGAACTGTACAGGGTACGGATAGCCCAGGTGTTGCCCATGGAATCGGAACCGTTCAGCTGGGCGTAAATGTCAAAGGCAGTCAGGTCGAAGGGGTCCGAAGACTTGACCCGGCAATCGTTTACGCAGTCGCCGTCGCGCTTGCGGAATTCCGTAAAGAACTTTTCGCCCAGGTTCTTGAGCATCTCGCCGTCCAGCCTACGGAAGGCGAAACGGAAACTATCCCAGAAAAGCCAAGGAGCATCCACCACCACTTCTTGCACCGTAAGACCAACGGCCCCCTTAAGCCCCCACTCTCCCTTGGTCTGTTCGGGCAGATACTGGATAGAAGTGGCAAGGCCCTGGCCGATTGGGCCCGAACCGTAATGGTCGTGGACTTCAATCCCGCTCAAGATGTGTGGGTTAATTACCGAAAGGTTTCCGGGAAAGCCCACATCCAGGTGACGCATGTTAGGAATCCGGAGCCTGCCCAAGTGATAGGCCACGTCCCCCGCACGGGAACCGTCGTAGTAAAGAGCACTGCTAAAATCTTTCTGGCCCGAAATGCCCGGCATCTGGCTCAGGTGTTCCGTCACGTCGAAACGCATGCCCGCCGCATCTTCCAGCTTGTCCACCGAAATGGTACGGATAGGTTCCCACTTCTCAGGTTCTCCGCCACCGACGATGGTGCTTGCTCCCAAGTCCCGCAAGTTCGAAGATAGGCTCACCACCATGTCCAACACATCGGCAAAGTCCTGCAGTTCCACAAAGACGCTATCATAACCGGGTTTCTTGAACACCAGCGCCGCATTACGGGAATCAACCGTAAATTCGAAACGTCCATCGGAATTCGTGGTCCCCAGTTTCTTGCCAGACCGGTAAGTCACCTCCACATCGGTAATAGGCAGTTCCGACTCCGAATCCACCACCACACCCACAATGGGCGTAGGCGTCGCGGCAAAAGCGTATGCCGCAAGCAAGGCCAAAATCCAGAGCCATCTAAAACGCATAGGAAGAATATAGAAAAATGAACGAGGCGCGGAGTGAGTTGTGAGTTGTGAGTTATGAGGTGTGTGGTATGAGGTGTGAGGTGTGAGGTATGAGGTGTGAGGTGTGTGGTGTGAGGTATGAGGTGTGAGGTATGAGGTGTGCGGTGTGTGGTGTGAGGTGTGAGGTATGAGGTGTGAGGTGTGAGGTGTGAGGTATGAGGTGTGAGGTGTGTGGTGTG
>CAKUWY010000009.1 GCA_934699585.1 uncultured Fibrobacter sp. | reverse complement strand
ATCGCCCAACGGGTGGTGACCGAAATCGCCCCCACCCTCCGCCGTCGCGTGAGCCTGGATTCCGTACTCCATACGGAGTCTGCCCACTACGAAGTTCCCGAGGCCAAGCTGGTGGAATCCGGACGCGGCACCAAGGAAGTCTCCAAGGCCCGTCAGGTGGCCATGTACCTGATGCGTGAACTCTCCCCCATCAGCCTCCAAAGCATCGGTTCCCGCTTTGGCGGCAAGGACCACTCCACCGTAGTCCACGCCATCAATTCCGTAAAAAAAGAAATGGCCTCCGATCCGAGCTTTGCCCGCCTTATCGAAAGCCTCAAGAATTCCATACACGACTAGGGTCTGCAAAAGCCTTTAAGCGTATTACAGCGTGTTGCAAATCGCAGCACGTTTTTCTAAATTTGGGCCCAAAATAAACAAGAACCAAAAGAGCCCTTTATGGATCAATCGAAAATCAGAAACGTCGCCATTATCGCCCACGTTGACCACGGTAAAACAACCCTCGTCGATCAGCTTCTCAAGCAGTGCGGAACCTTCCACGAAGGCGAAGAAGTCAACGAACGCGTAATGGACAGCGACAACCTGGAACGGGAACGCGGCATCACCATCCTCAGCAAGAACACCAGCGTCATGTACAAGGGCTACCGCGTGAACATCGTGGATACCCCGGGGCACGCCGACTTCGGTGGCCAGGTGGAACGCGTGCTCGGTACCGTAGACGGTGTGTTGCTGGTAGTGGACGCCTTCGAAGGCCCCATGGCCCAGACCCGTTTTGTGACCCAGAAGGCCCTGGAACTGGGACTTATCCCCATCGTGGTGGTGAACAAGATTGACCGCGACGGCTGCAACCCCCACGGCGCCCTCGACAAGGTGTTCGATCTTTTCTGCGAGCTGGATGCCAACGAAGAACAGCTGGACTTCGACAAGGTGTTCGGCTCCGGCCGCAAGGGCATCTGCAAGGCCGAGATGGAAGACCCGGACGGCGACTTCAGCATCCTCATGGACAAGATTATCGAGCGCATTCCGGCCCCGAAGGGCGACCCCGCTGCCGAACCGCTCCTGCAGATTGCATCCCTCGAATACTCCACCTTCCTCGGCCGCTTGGCCGTGGGCCGCGTGCAGCAGGGCGTGCTCAAGCCGAACCAGACCTACGCACAGGCCTTTACCGACGGCACCGTGAAGACCATCCGCCCCCAGAAGATTCTGCGCTACGAAGGCCTCACCCCGAAGCCGGTGGACGAAGCGGGCCCGGGCGAAATCGTGCTCATTGCAGGGCTTGATACCTTCGACATCGGCGATACCATCAGCGCCACCAGCAATCCGAAGCACCTGCCCCGCATCCATATCGACCCGCCCACCATCTCCATGATTTTTACCGTGAACACCTCGCCTCTCGCAGGCAAGTACGGCGGCAAGTTCATGACGGGTAACCAGCTTCAGGAACGCCTGGAACGTGCCCACATGGCAGACCCCGCCCTCCTCGTCGAAAAGGTGGACGGCGCCTCTACCTTCAAGGTCTCGGGCCGTGGCATTCTGCACCTCACCATCCTCGTAGAAAACATGCGTCGCGAACTGTACGAATTCACCATCGGATCCCCCCAGGTGATTTTCCACAACGACGAAAACGGCAAGCTCCTGGAACCGGTGGAAGACTTCAAGGTAGAAGTGCCCAGCGAATTCAGCGGCGCCTGCATCCAGGAAATCCAGCAGCGCAAGGGCGAAATGGTGAACATGGTCACCGACGACAACGACCGCGTGTCCCTGGAATTCATCGTGCCGAGCCGTGGCCTTATCGGTATCCGTCCGAAGCTCCTGTCACTTTCCAAGGGTTACGCCGTGACCCAGTCCTTCTTCAAGGAATACCAGCCCTACAAGGGCGAAATTCCCACCCGCATCAACGGCGTGCTCATTGCGAAGGAACCGGGCGAAGCCGCCAGTTACGCCCTTTCCAACCTGGAAGACCGCGGCTACCTGGTCATCGGACCTGGCGCCGAAGTTTATCCGGGCATGATCGTGGGCGAACACAACCGCGACGTGGACATTACCGTGAACGTCACCAAGGGCAAGCACCTCACCAACATGCGCTCCAAGTCCGCTGACGACATGATCCAGCTGACTCCGTACCGCCGCATGACCCTGGAAGAATGCGTCACCTTCATCAACGAAGACGAATGCATCGAAGTCACGCCCGAAGTGCTCCGCCTCCGCAAGACCGAGCTGGACCCCATCAGGCGCAAGCAGCTGTCGAAGAGACCTGCTGAAGAAGAATAATAGAGGGGCTAGGATCTAGGGGCTAGGAGCTTGTGAGATTAAAGGGGGGAAGCCTCCCGCACCACCACCTAAAGGTGGCCATGTACACTAAGGCCTTACCCAAAGGGCATAACTCCACTAAGTGCTAAAGCACTAAGAGTCGTAAAAAGGCCAAGTGTCCAAAGGTCGCTCCAGCCTCATGTCATCCCCGACTTGGTCGGGGATCTCCTTGAGTCTTACGCTACCCCCTCTCCTAGGGGCACATCCCCTAAAACCCCTGCTTCTCGCTGGTGCTGAGCAGGTAGGCGTTGATGAACGGCTTGATCTTTCCGTCCAGCACGCCGGCGGTATCCGACGTTTCCACGCCGGTGCGCAGGTCCTTCACCAGCTGGTAGGGCTGCAGCACGTAACTCCTGATCTGGCTTCCCCACTCCACCTTTTTCTTTTCGGCCATGCGGGCGTCCCGCTTGGCTTCTTCTTCTAGGCGGTAGTGTTCGGCCACCATGGTCTTGAGCATCTTGTAGCAGGTCTCGCGGTTCTGTATCTGGCTGCGTTCCGTCTGGCAGCTGGCCATAATGCCCGTAGGCAAGTGGGTCATGCGCACGGCGGAGTCCGTCTTGTTGATATACTGGCCACCGGCACCGCTACTGCGGTAGGTGTCCACACGCACATCCGACATGTCCAGGTCAAAGTCCACGTCTTCGTGTTCAGGGTAAAGGTACACTGCGGTAAAGCTGGTATGGCGTCGTGCGTTGGCATCGAAGGGACTGATGCGCACCAGACGGTGCACACCGATTTCGGAGCGGAGCAGCCCGTAGGCATTCTCACAAGTCACTTCGATGGTGGCACTCTTCAGGCCTGCGTCTTCGGCCTCCTGAAAATCCACCACCTTGAAGTCCATCTTTTCCCGCTCAAAGAAGTGGGTGTACATGCGGAACAGCATCAGGGCCCAGTCTTGCGATTCGGTGCCACCTGCGCCAGGATGTATGGACATAAGGCAGCTGCAGGCGTCGTCGGGCCCGTTCAGCATCTTCTTGAATTCCATCTCCTCGATGCGGGCCTTCAGGGCGGCAACGTCCGCCTCGATGCTGGCCGTAAGCTCGGCGGAGTTTTCGTCCTTGGACATTTCGTAAAGTTCGGCCAGGTCATCGCAGGTCTGGGAAACTTCTTTCCAGCCGTCCAACAGGGAACGCAGGTTCCCTATTTTTTTCATCATGGACTGTGCTTTTTCTTGGTCGTTCCAGAGGTTCGGGTCGCTGGAATCCTTTTCTAGCACGTAAAGCTCTTCGGTCTTTGCCTCTAAGTCAAAGATACCCCCAGAGCTTGTCTATGCGGGAGCGCAGTTCAATAAGCCCGGTGTGTGTAGTTTGGAACATAAGTGATTAGTGGCTAGGCCGTAAGGCCGTGGTTATGAGGAGTGAGGTCGCTTCGCTCTGAGGTATGAGCGTAGACCTACGGACCTCTAAGTTCATACGATTACGTCTTTGAAATCAAGCAAACCTCAAAGACTTGCGAAGCAAGTCGACCTCATCGCTCAAAGGTCGCCTTAAGGGCGACCGAGCTCACAGCTACTTCGCTCCGATGGCCTCGGGAGGAGTGTACTTCTTGTCCAGGTACTGGACCTTGTAAACCTTTCCAAGTCCGTCCAAATAGGCCTTCAGCTGCATCTGGCGGTCCTGTTCGGCCTGCACCCGCAGAATGTAGTCAATCTGGTGCTTGTAGCTTTCGTACTTGCCGTCGTTCTTTTCGGTCAACATGAAGATGCTGATACCGTCTTTTTCAGTGATGATGTCGGAAATGTCACCCACGTTCATCTTAGCAATGGCCTTCACGTAGGCATCTCCCTTGGACTTGGCAATAAACTTGTTCATGACGCCGCCGGTCTTCTTGGCTTCGGGGTCGTCGCTATAAATGGCGGCCAGCTGGGCAAAGGTGGCCTTCTTGCTACGGACCTGGGCGGCAAGTCCCTTTAGCATATCCTTGGCATCGCTAATTTCCTGGGCCTTCTTGCCCTTGGTGCTCACAAAGATGCGGGCGCCGCTCACGGTATCGTTAATGGAGGCCTTGGACTTGTTCAGTTCCCAGAAAGCCTGACGCTGCTTTTCGGTGGGTTCTGCCGGATAAGGCACCTTCTTTTCAAGCAAGACTTCGCTCTTCAGCTGGTCTTCGATCTTTTCCTTGAACTGGGCCATGGTGGTGTTGGACTTCTTCAGTTCGGCCTGGAAGGCAGCATCACTAGGGAACTGGGCCTTGAAAAGGGCAGAAACACTGTCCACCTTGGCGGCAGAAACCTTAATTCCCTGCTTCTTGCATTCCAGCTTGACCAGTTCCTGGCCAACCAGGTTGTCGATTACCGCATAGCGCAGCTGGGTCATCATCTCGTCGGTCAGCTTCTTGCCACGGAACTGTTGGGCACCCAGCATCTGGGCAAGGCTATCGATCTTGCCACCAGAAATACCCACCTTTTCCACGCGAATCACGTCAAAGCTCTTGCCATTCATCAACTGGGCAGAGGCCACGGCAGCCATAAGCAGAACTGCGGCCATACCACGGGAAATCAACTTAAAAGAACGCATTATTTATCCTTGTTAAAGATTTTAACGGGCATAATATAGCAATTTCACTGATTCAGGGGCCACCCATTTCGCACTCAGGCGGCAAGGATATATATTTATAGGGTGAATTTCGACGATTCCAGATTTATTCAGGTTCACCACCGCAACGTGTGGGGCGAGTGGACTTTTGTCTTTGACGGAATCAAGCTCTGCGGCCTCAAATTCCAGGGCGGAAAAACGGCCAGCAGTCTCAAAGCCTGCGCCTACGCCGAACCCGAGGCCGAGGGGAAAGTCCGAGGCAGAAACGCCCAGGTCTATCAGCAGGCCCGGCGGGAACTGAACCTCTACCTGGCCGGAAAAATCAAGAAATTCACCATTCCCATAAAGATTTACGGCACAGAATTCCAGACGAAGGTGCTGGAAGCGACGCGGAACATTCCCTACGGGGAGACGCGAACCTACAAGGAAATCGCCGAAGCCGTCGGACACCCCCATGCAGAACGCTCCGTCGGGAACGCCCTCCACGGGAACCCTCTGCAGGTGGTTGTTCCTTGCCATCGGGTCGTGAGCAGCCACAAGGGAATCGGAGGCTACGCCCTCGGCACAGACCTCAAGCGAAAACTACTTTGTATGGAAAACGCCATCCAGAACGAACTGGACCTGGAATAATCCTAGCCGTTTTCAACGAGATTTTTCAGAAGCATCCAGAGTTCTTCATAGCTCTGGACAATGTTTTCTGGCTTTAGCGGAAGCAAGTTCACCGGCTTTCCAAAGCCGCAAAACAGCGTAATGCAGTCTATTCCGGCGTTGCGGGCGGCCAGAATGTCGGGCTGGTCGTCACCCACCATCACGGTTTCGGCGGGAGAAACCCCTGCGGATTCCATGATTTTCAGCAGGCCCGCGGGGCTCGGCTTGCGTTCGGGCGTGGTGTCGCCGCAGAGCACGAATTCAAAGCGGTCACGAAGGTGGAAATGATCCAGCAACTTGAATGTCGGGCGCTCCGGCTTGTTGGTAAGCATGGCCACGCGGGCAGTCGTATTGTGCAGGAATTCGACAACGCCCGGATTCGGGAGCGTGCGTTCGGTGCAGTGTTCCCAGTAAAAATCCGAATAAACCTTGTGGACCATCTCGACAGTAACGCCCGTGCGGGAAAAGTTTTCCGGGAGGGCCGCCTCCCCCATGCTCCGCTCAATCAGTTTCATGGAGCCGTTCCCGATAAAGGTCCGCACCCTCTGTTCGTCATGTTCCGGAAGCCCGAAATGATGCAGCGCAAAGTTCACCGCCACGGCAAGGTCTCCGAGGGTATTGAACAATGTTCCGTCCAAGTCAAAAACAATGAGGGATTTCTTTTGGAGCATAGCGCGCCCAAATTTAGGAATCTTTTTTACCGCAAGAATTCCATTTCCACAAGAAAACGGTAAAAGCAAAGCGCCGACACGCCCAAGATGAACACCAGCACGATTACGAACTGCACCGGATGCTCGCGGAAACTGTAATCCGCCTTGCCGTAAGAGAACTGCCCGCGGACAATCGCACTTATGAAAAGCGCTAAGAATAGAAGGGCTAGCAAAAGGGACATAGTACTTTATTTAGGCTGTAACGAGGGGAAAGTCACCGCATACTCGTAAAACCTGATTGGGAACGTCGCAACAGTCTCGCCAGATTTTACCTTCGGGAATTTCCAGCGGCTTACAGCTCTTTGAATACTTTCATCAAACTCCTCATAACCCGTTGTTGAAGATAGAATTTGGATTTTTTCAACCGAACCATTCGCAGCAATAGTCAACTTTAAAATTATTTCACCATTAAACACTCGTTTATAAAAACGATAAGTACGGACAAGATAAGTATTATAACGATGTTGTAAATACCCATCAATCCTTTTACAAATAATCTTTAATATTTTTTCACTATCAAGCGAGCTATTCTCCGAAAGGATAATTTCATTTTTAGCCGGAACAATTGCCACCCCCCGTTCCTCTAGCAAACTTCCTCCAGGAGAACCATAAAGCAAGCCAGCTGATATAACACCATCCATTGTTCCAGAGTCCGCGACGGCCTTCGCCACAAAAACTTTAGCAGAACGTTTTAATTTTAAACTATCCTGTTTAGCGGAATCATCATTCTTTTCGGAGTCGTCACAACCGGCCCACAGTACCGCTGCGGCCATCAGAACAAACTTCCCAAGGTATTTGCTGAAGAGCTTCGCCATACTTTTTCAATCATTTTTATTTGCTAAAAGTTTAACTAAAGGAACACATCCCGTTTTTCACTTTTTTACTTACTCATCATATCCGCGATAGACCACATAAATAGTGAAATCATCCTCACCATCTGGGCCCTGCTTATCCAGATAGTTTATCGTATGCCAAGGGTGTCGAATTTGACGCAAGAGGTCCATGTAGGACATTCCCTTGTCTTCTTGTGGGAAAGAGTCCTTCACGGACTCTTTCCATTGAGAAAGCGAATACAGATTTGAAAGTGTTAACCGGCCTTCTGCCTGGTCAGACTCAATTTTATAGCAAGGCCTTTGAATCACGTAAGCATTCGGTGCACTGATTATACCTCGTTCCACATTATGCGTTGGACATAAGCTAGAATCCACCATCGGATAGAAAGGCCCTAATGTATCAAAGCAATAGAATACGGAATCCGTTCGAGTGAATGAATAAAAGAGACAACTTTCATCCTTAGCCACAACAAAAGTCTTCGGTAAATTAGCTTTATCAAATGTGGTATCATGACTATAGGCGGTCAAGAATGTATTGGGAGGAAGGTTAAAGATAAAGGAATCCCCGTGAAGTTCGTACATGTTGACATAGGCAGAAAGATCCATGTCGAAGGTTTTTTCCCTATATTCTCGATCCACAAGAGCAAAGCGCAAGTGGTTGTCTTTACCGAGAGGAATTTCTGCATAATAATCTAGAACCCTTCCATTTACAGCGACTTCTAAATCCGACGGCTCCTCGTATTTGCTTTTTTGAGGCAGGTGATGGAGCGTTTCGTCATCACCATACTTGATACTATCGACACAAAGGGTGCTGAGTTCCAAGGCATTTTCGCCGGGTAGGTAGGCGCAATCAACCGTATAAAGCCATGCTACACGCAATGAATCATCCGCATGCAATTCAACAGCAAATGATGTTGGACGATGACAGACTTCTGTAGAAGGCAGACACTCGTGCGTATCGCAGTAACTCTCTTCTGGTTCAAGACAACCGATCAGTCCAAAGCTAAGGCATAACAATAAAAAACAAGTAAAGCGAGCCATACAATTTTTAAACCAAAAAATGGTTCCTTCATAACTTAAGTATAGTAAAAAAATTTTCGTAAGCATCAAGGGTGTTACAGAAACCCATACGGTTCAGCCATGGCAATTCGCGCAAGCACGATTGTCACGGCATTCGCCTTTGGGGGTGTTAGGGGGCGAAGCCACCTAGGAGAGAGGGTGACGGAAGACTTGCCCTGAACCCTATCGCTGCGCTCCAGGGTGACAGAAGGGCAAGGCTGTAGGCAGGGGGACACCTCCCCCTTTCAAATAAATGTGCGCATTTCCCTAACCACCAGCCACTAGCTGCTAACCACTTTTTCTATCTTTACCCGCATGAAAAAATACCACTTGGCCACTTACGGCTGCCAGATGAACGAGTACGACTCGGCGATGATCGCCCAGGGGCTCGACATGTGCGGTTGCGTCGAGACGAGCAACCAGGAAGATGCCGACTTCATCATCGTGAATACCTGCAGCGTCCGTGAAAAGGCCGAGGAAACCGCGATAGCCAACATCAGCAAACTCAAGTACCTGAACAAGAAGAACCCCGACGTGAAGGTGGTCGTTTGCGGCTGCATGGCTAAAAATCGCGGGCCGGAACTTTTGAAGAGGCTCCCGAACGTGAGCTACATCGTAGGTCCGGACCAGTACAAGAAAATTCCGGAACTGCTGCTCGGTGACGCCCATAGTCCGCTGCACCTGACGCACCACAAGATGTTCATCGACGAGGACCTGGGCGAGAACTACCTGGGCGAATACGCGAAGCTCCAGAACGACTTCACCACCTTTGTCGCCATCCAGCGCGGTTGCAACAAGCGCTGCACTTACTGTATTGTGCCGTACCTGCGCGGGCCGGAAAAGTACCGCGACATGGAAGACGTTCTTGCCGAAGTACACAAGGCGGCCGACAAGGGCATTACCGAGGTGACGCTCCTTGGCCAGACGGTGAACGCCTACAAGACGGAAGGTGGCAATTTTGCCGACCTGCTTACGAAGGTTTCTGAAATCGGGGGCATCCGCCGCATTCGCTTTACAAGCCCGCACCCGAGGCATTACACGAACGAGCTCATCGATGTGCTGCTGAACAACCCGAAAGTCTGCCACTACGCGCACATTCCTATCCAGAGCGGCTCCGACGCCATGCTCAAGAAGATGCGCCGCCAGCACAACATGGAGCAGTACCTCTCGATTATCGAGCAGCTGCGTAGCAAGGACCCGTTCTATGGGATTTCAACGGACGTGATTTGCGGATTCGTGGGCGAAACGGAAGAAGATTTCGAGCAGACGCTCAAGGCCTTTGAAACCTGCCAGTTCGACTCCGCCTTCATGTTCATCTACAGCCCGCGCAAGGGCACGGAATCGTACAAGGAAGCGGAGACGCTTACCGAACAAGAGAAGCTCGATCGCCACACGCGCCTGGTGGAACTGCAGAACGCCATCACGCTCAAGCGTAACCAGATGATGCTGGGCCGCACCGAGGAACTGTTGGTGGAAAAGAACTCCGTGCGCGACGAGACGGAACTGCGGGGCCGCACCGACAACTTCAAGAAGGTGGTTTTCAAGCCCGAAGAGGGCCGTATCGTAAAGCCAGGCGACTACGTGAAGGTGAAGCTGGACGACATCCGCGGATGGACAATTAGAGGGAAATTGGTGTGAGGTGTGGGGTGTGGGGTGTGGGGTGTGGGGTGTGGGGTGTGGAGTGTGGGGTGTGGAGTGTGGAATGTGGAATGAAAGGTTTAAGGTAATGAAGATGAAGTTTTGGAATGTTCGTGGGGTTGCGTTTGCATTGCTTTCTGTTTTTGCAGCAAGCGCGTTTGCACAGACGGCGGCGCAGGGTAGCGCGACCGTCCCGACCCTTGCAGACGCACACAAGGCCTACGTTGCAGGAAACTGGAAAGAAGCTGCAGACGCCTACGAGGTTGCATGTCCCAAGGAACCGGATTCCCTGCGTGCCGAATGCTACCTGTGGGACATTCTCGCCCTTTCCCAGACCGGAAACTCAAAACTCTTCAAGGTGGCGGGGCACCGCCTGGACAGTCTCATCAACACCACCTCTCCCGAAAAGCCAGTCTATTCCGAAATGCTCCTCACCAAGGCACAGTTCATGCTGTATATGGGCAAGAACGCCAGGGCCGCCGAAATCCTTATCCAGGCCATCGACAATTCCAAACCGGAGCAGGCGGTAGTGCTCCAAAAGGTCTGTTCCGCAGTCCTTTCCCGCGCACCGCACCAAGATTTAGACACCAAGTGCAAGTCCGTAAAGGATTCCAGCCTGTACAAGACAGCACAGGCTAAACCCGCGCAAACTAAGCCCGCGCAAGCCTCCCCGGCAGCAGCTCCCGAACCCAAACCCGCAGCAGCAGCACCTGCGACACCCGCAAAACCGGTCGCACCAGCCCCCGTGGTCGAGCCTACTCCAACTCCTGCCCCCAAGCCTGCTCCTAAACCCGAAACCAAGATTCCCGACGGCGCTCCCTACTGGACATTGCAGTTGGGGGCCTTCGGCGTGGAGGCCAACGCAAAGCTTTTGGCGGAAAATATGCAAAAGCAGGGGCTCGAAAGCCGAATCGAGACCCGAATCGGCGAAACCCGCACGCTGTTCCTGGTCCAGACCGGAAAATTCCCGACCAAAGAGGCTGCCATGGACTTCGGGGCTCAAAAACTCGCCCCCCTGAAGATGGATTTCCAGGCGATCCAGAAAAAATGATTTTCTTGCAAAAAAACGCATTTTTTGGGAATTTCCCTTACAAAACACCCCAAAGTGTTCTATATTTGGGCTAACACCCTCGCCGGGGTGGTGAAATTGGTAGACGCGCCGGACTCAAAATCCGGTACTCGCGAGAGTGTGAGGGTTCGATTCCCTCCCCCGGCATAAAAGGAATGGAATTAAGAGGTCAGAATGGCAAAGTGGTGGAAAGTTGTGTCGATGATACTGTTAGCGGGCTCTATGGCCTTCGCTCAGTTTGACGATGACGAGTCCAGCGATGCCAGCGACGAATCCAGCTATTCCGCCGACGAAGAATCCGATGATTCCGTCGGCAGCGCTACCGCAAGCGGCGACCAGTGGGAAGGTTTCAAGTACGAAGAAATGGGACTTACCCAGTGGGAATTCCAGCAGGCAAAAGAAGAAGGTATTTCCCGCGAAAAGCTGACGCACCTGGTTGAACTGGGAGTGCGTCTTTCCGAATACCTGCAGCGCCCCTGGGAAAAGCTCGGCGTTTCCGAAGACCAGTGGCTGGACGAACGCTCTGCTGGCATGGAAGATGCCGACATTGACCGTTCTTACCGCAACCGTTCCGGCGACCAGGCCTACGCCTACGTATCCCTGTTCCTCCCCAGCTTCTACCAGTGGAAGACCGACAAGACCATGAAGGCCATCTGGATGGACGCCCTCTGGGTCGGTGGCGTTGGAGCCACGGTTTATATGGCCACCAGCGGAAGCTCCAACTGGTTCTACTTCTTGCTCCCCGTTGTGGGCGCCCACATCTGGTCCTTTGCCGATGCCTTCTTCGACACCCAGTGGGACAGCAACCCCGACGCCAACAGGTTCAGTTTCGGCATTCTCCCCACACCGGACAAGGGTGTGGCCGGCGCCCTCCTGATGAAGTTCTAAGCGCATCATGCAGCTGGAATTACTCAAAAGCAAAATCCATCGAGCCACCGTTACCGATGCGAACCTCAACTACGAGGGTTCCATCACTATTGCCCGCGACCTGATGGATGCCGCAAACATCCTCCCCTACGAAAAAGTGGGCGTGCTGGATGTGAACAACGGAAACCGTCTCGACACCTACGTGATTGAAGGCCCTGCAGGCTCCGGCGTCATCTGCCTGAACGGTGCGGCGGCCCGACTGGTGCAACCCGGAGACCTGGTGATTATCGTGGCCTACGCCACCATGAGCGAAGCCGAAGCCAAGACGTGGAAACCCACCGTGATCCACGTGAACGGCAAGAACGAAATCGTTTAGTTCAAAGTCGTTCCTCTTTTTTATATCTTTATCGATGTATGTTTAGAGTTCAGCCCCAGGTGGGCGGACAAAAGAGGTTCATGTGAACGGAAAAACGGAAACCCTTTGCGTTTTCGGGCACCCTATTGCCCATAGCAAATCCCCCCTTATGCACAATGCGCTTTTCAAGGCGCTTGGAATCAACGCGGCCTACCTGCCCTTCGGCCCGGAACCGGAGAATTTCGCCCAGGCTATCCAAGGTTTCAGGGCCATGAAATTCAGGGGGGCAAACGTCACCATTCCTTACAAGACTCCTGTGATGGAACTAGTAGACGAACTTAGCCCCATCAGCAAGTTTACCGGAAGCGTAAACACACTTTACTGGAAAGACGGGACCGTTGGCGGCACCCTCTGCGGCACCACCACGGACCCCTACGGTTGTATCCGCAACCTGGAAGAAAACGGAGTGCAACCTGCAAACACCACTGTCGCCCTTCTCGGAAACGGCGGAGCGGCAAAGGCCATCGCCTACACCCTGATGGAACAGGGCAACAGGCTTGCCATCGTGTGCCGCAACAAGGACAAGGGCGAAGCCCTGGCTGGTTCACTGAACCCGCTGTTCAAGGACAGCGAAAAAATTTCCGTATTCACCTTTCAGGAATTCCCTAACGTTTCCAAGGAATACAAGATTATCATCAACGCCACCTCCGTGGGCATGACCCCAAACGAAGACGAATCTCCTCTCGACAAAGACAGCCTGAACCCTGGACAAGTCATCTGCGACATCGTCTATGCACCGCCCAAGACAAAGCTTCTGAAACTGGCCGCCGAAAAAGGCTGCAAGACCGTTACCGGTGAAGGCATGCTGGTGCATCAGGGTCTGGAAAGTTTCAAGAAATGGTTCCCCCAGCAAATGAAGGGGCATACCGACGAAGAACTGCTGAATATTATGCGCAAGGGAATGGAGGGTATCTAATGAGAAGGCATATTTTCTTTACGGGTTTCATGGCCAGCGGCAAGAGTCGCACCGGCAGGGCCCTGGCAGAACGACTGGAGCGCCCCTTCGTTGACACCGACAGCCTTATCGTGGAGCGGGTCGGAAAGTCCATCTCCGAAATATTCGCACAAGAAGGAGAAGCTTTTTTCCGGGCGAAGGAAAAAGAACTCATCGCCGAAATCTGCAATAACGAAACACCCCAGGTGGTTTCTCTGGGTGGTGGCGCACTCACCCAGGCCGACAACATCAAGATTATCCGGGAAAACGGCCTCATCATCCGCCTGTGGGCCAAACCCGAAATTCTTTCGGAACGCATCGGGCGCAAGAACACACGGCCCCTGCTTGCCAACCTGAGCGACGAGGAACGCCTTGCCAAAATCAAGGTCATGCTGAAGGAGCGTGAACCCAACTACGCCCAGGCCGATTTTAGCGTAGAAAGTTCCAACGACTACACCGAAGCCCATGTCATCGAAAAAATCCTGCACATGAAAAAGTTCTGGAGCAATCATGCCCTGGATGTGTGCCCCTCTAGTGGCGGACGCTACCCCATCTTTATCGGCAGGAACATCATTCCCGATTCCAAGGCCCTTCTTGAAGGCCTTCGGCTGGCCCCGTCCAACGAATTTCTGGTCTGTACGGACACCACCATCGCAAAGGTTCAGAACGAAATGCTCTCGCAGCTGCGGGGCCAGGCGGGCCGTTGCCCTATCTTTAAGTTCCAGGCCGGAGAGCGGAACAAGACACTGCACAACCTGAACCAGCTTTTCAGTTTCTTGCTGCACCGGAACTACACCCGAAAGAGCTGTCTGTTGCAGTTCAGCGGTGGCGTGGTAGGCGACATGGCGGGCTTCGGAGCCGCCACCTACCAGCGGGGAATTTCCTTTATCCAGTTCCCGACCACACTCCTTTCTATGGTGGATAGTTCCGTAGGCGGCAAGGTGGCGGTAAACCACCCCGAAGGTAAGAACATGATCGGGGCATTCTACCAGCCCAAGGCCGTAGTGTGCGACCTGGCCGTGCTTGCCACCCTTCCCGAAAACGAATACCTGGCAGGCCTTGCCGAAATCGTCAAGTACGGCGTCATCTACGACAAGGAATTTTTCCGCTACATCGAAGAAAATGTAGAAGGCATCAAGAAACACGACGACGGAGTGCTGCGGCACCTGATTTTCAGGAGCTGCCAGATCAAGGCCGAAGTCGTGGGCATCGACGAGAAGGAATCCGGACTCCGGGCCATTTTGAACTACGGCCACACCTTCGGACACGCCATCGAAAAGCTCACCAACTACAACATGTTCAGCCACGGTATAGCCGTAAGCCTCGGCATGCGGGTAGCCGCCCGTGCAGCCGTACTCCTGGGCAAGCTCTCCGCCGAAGAAGAATCCCGGCAGAACGACCTTCTGGACCGTCTCGGATTCCCGAAAAGCTACAATGTGGATACGGAGCAGGCCTGGAACGCCATGGCTGTTGACAAGAAGGCCGAAAAGGGCACAAGAGTTTATATTTTGCCTACGGAGATTGGGAAGGTCGAAAAAGTTGTTAATATTGAAAAGGAAACAGTAGCAAAAGCGTGGGAAGCGATTAGAGGTTAGGATCTAGAGGCTAGGATTTAGGGGCTAGGGATGCGGGATATGTAGTGAGTAGTCAGTTGTGAGTAATGTGTAGTGCGTAATGAGAGGAAAGTAATATACTGCTTCTGAATTTTAAAGTCTCTTGTTTCCGCTATAACTCAAAACTCATAACCGATAACTGACAACTGATAACTGAGGACTAGAATGAGTATTTTGGTAACAGGTGGTACAGGGGCTCTCGGATTTCATATCCTCTCCAGCTTGAGCGGCACGAATCACGAGCTGTTCAGCTTCAGTGACGAGCAGCCCCAGCCTTGGCAGAAGGTGGACGGTGTGCAATACCTCACCGGGAACCTTTTGAACTTCAAGGACGTCTATGACATGCTCCAGAAGGTGTCCCCCACCCACATCTACCACCTGGCCAGCCAATCCTCCGTGGGGCTTTCGTACCAGAAACCCTACGAAACCCTGAACATCAACCTGCTCGGGACCCAGAACCTGCTGGAAGCGGCACGGCAGGCATGCCCCAAAGCACGAATCATGCTGCTCAGTTCCAGCGAAATCTACGGACGTACGGAACAACACCTGACCTACCTGCACAAAGAAGAAGACCGCCCGAACCCCATGACTCCATACGCCACTTCCAAGGCATGCATGGAACTCCTGGGGCACCAGTTTATCAACGCCAGCGGGCTCCACATTGTGTTTGTGCGACCCTTCCACTTTACAGGGCCCCACCACAGCCGCCGTTTTGTGATTCCCTCCATCACTTACCAGCTGGTAAAAATCAAGTTCTACGGTAGTGAACCCGTTATCTATTCCGGAAGCCTCGACATCAGCCGTGACGTGGTGGACGTGCGTGACGTGGCCCGCGGCATGATCCAGGTGCTGAACACCGCTGAATCCGGCGAGACCTTCAACATCTGCAGCGGCAAGTCGTACACCATACGGGAACTGGTAGAAATGCTGGTGGACATCGCCGACGTGAGCGTGGATTTCCGCTTTGATTCCAAGTACGAACGGGTCAACGACATTCCTCTGCTAATTGGGGACCCCACCAAGATGACGAACCTGGGCTGGAAACCCATGATCAGCATCGAAGACAGCCTCACGGACCTTTTCAACGAAATGGTAATCCGCCGCCGGACCGAACTGAAAATGGGCCTCGGGAAAGACCTGCCTCTGTAACGCAGCCACCTTTTTTCTAAATTTGAGCCCGTAATATTCATCCACTTTTAATAAAGGTTTTATCATGAAAATCAAGACCCTTTTGATTACCCTGTCCGCTTCTGCCATGGCCTTTGCCGAAGAGGCCGCCCCCGAGCAGCCCAGCGCCATCGCAAGCTTCTTGCCCCTTATCCTTTTGTTCGTGGTCATGTGGCTGTTCTTTATCCGCCCCAAGCAGAAAGAAATGAAGCAGATGGACCAGATGCGCAAGGAACTGAAGAAGGGCGACAAGGTGATGACTACCGCCGGCATCATCGGCACCATCACCTCCATGGAAGACAACATCGTCACGGTCCGCACCGGCTCTACCACGCTGATCGACTTTGAAAAGAGCGCCATCCTCAGAATCATGAACGCTCCTGCAGCCGACACCAAGACCGAAGAAAAGAAGTAATCATGGCGATTTTACCTATCCGCATTTACGGTGACCCGGTTCTTCGCAAAAAGAGCGAACCCGTTACCGAGATTACTCCGGAACTCCGCCAGCTGGCCAAGGACATGCTGGAAACCATGTACGATGCGCCGGGCTGCGGCCTTGCCGCTCCCCAAATAGGTAAGAACATCCGTCTGGTGGTCATCGATACCGCTATTCCCGGCGAAGAGGATCCCAAGCCCTACATCATGTTCAACCCGGAATGGGAAGCGGAAGAAGACGCCAAGCCTGTGGATTATGACGAAGGATGTCTTTCTTTCCCGGACATTTTCTGCAATGTGGTCCGGCCCAACAAGGTGTGCGTCCGCTTTTTCGACATCAACGGAGAGCCCCAAGAAATCCACAACTGCGAAGGCCTTTTTGCCCGTTGCATCCAGCACGAATCGGATCACCTGAACGGCGACCTTTTCGTGGACAAGATTTCTACTGCCGACCGCACTATGAACCAGTCCAAGCTCCGCAAGATGGCCAAAGAGACCCAGGCGAAGCTGAAGAAAGGTAAATAGGTATGAGGGCGCTCGCAGGCTCGCTTTGAGGTGTGAGCTATGGGTAATGTCATGCCCGATTACAAAACAACGCTTCTTTTTCTTCTGGCGCTTATCGTAACGACAAGCGCCGCAGAGGATTTTGAGCTGCCGGACATGCCCGCTCCTGCGGTCAAGACCATCAAAAAAGACTCCAGCGTTGAAGAGCCCGAGATTGTAGATTTCAGGCCCATCGAAGCGACGAACGTTTCCGACGTCCAAGCGAAAGGCCCGAGGGAAGCCCCTGCGTCCACGCAAATCAAGACGGTATCCGGAGATACTTTGGCCCGAGTCCAAGCGGAAAAGATACCGACGAACTTGAATAGGCCTCTTCGTGTAGGGGTCTATACCGATGCCAAGGAACTGTACCTTTCAAAAGGCGGAGAGGTTATCCACATTACCGTCAAGGGCAAGGAGCTGAAATTCCAGGGGAAGGAAAATTCTTTTACCGCCGTTAAAAAGGATATCGACGACGGCAAGTGCATCTCTATCGCGCCGACGCAAAAGCTGCTTTCTACCTCTTGCTATCCGGGATTTTTTACCATCTCCTACAACAACGGGAAAATCAACGCCATCAATACGGTGGACATGGAAGACTACCTGCGGGGCGTGATTCCCTACGAAATCGGACAGTTGGACAGCAGCCGTTTCGAGGCGCTGAAGGCCCAGGCGGTAGCCGCCCGCACCTACGCCTATAAGCATTTCGGGAGCCGGGAGTCCCTGGGCTTTGACGTGTTCGCCGACACCAAGGACCAGGTGTACAAGGGCCTCCAGAGTGCTACGTCCCTGACAGACCGCGCCGTCAAGGAGACCAAGGGCGAAGTCATGATGTATAATGGCGAGTTCATTACCGCCTACTACCACTCCACCTGCGGAGGCATGTCCGAGACACTGGACACCTGGGAAAAGTCGAACCTCCCCTACCTCAAGAGCAAACCGGACCTGCGTCCCGATGGTACGCCCTGGTGCAAGGAGTCCAGCTACAGCAAGTGGGAGCGAACCTTCGAAAGTAACGAGCTGGTGAAACTCTTTGTCCAGAACGCCAGGGATTCCAAGGCGAAAGTCGCTCCCTTCAAGAAAGTCAAGGACATTACCGTCAAGGATACGCTCAAGAGCGGACGCATCTTGACACTTGCGGTCACTACGGACGCGGGAACTTTCGAAGTCCGCGGCGACAAGGTACGCTGGCTTTTCCGCAAGGGCGGCGTAATCCTCCCCTCCAGTTTCTTTACCGTCAAGAAGGACGGCAGCAAGTGGATTCTCGAAGGCAAGGGATTCGGCCACGGCGTAGGCATGTGCCAGATGGGCGTGCGGGCCCGGGCCCAGGCGGGGCAGAGCTACATCGAAATCCTGAGCCATTACTATCCGGGAATCACCCTGGAGCGGTTCGAAAGATGAGTTCCGCCGCGTCGCCTGTCATTGCAGTTCTCAGCCAGGGGTGTGCCGCCAACTTCGGCGACGGAGAAAAAATCGCCCGGGCGCTGTCCGCACAACATCCGGATTGTTCCATCTCTTTTGAATTCCCGACAAAGCAGCCCCTTGCCTTTTACCTGAACGTGTGTACCGTCAAGGGTAACGGATCAGCCCTGAAACTTTTGCAGCAGGCGGTATCGGCTTTTCCGCAGGCCCCCATCTTTATCACAGGATGCGCTCCCAAGGATTTCCAAGAAGACGCTCGCAAGATTTCAGACAAGATAACATTCACGAATTTGAAGGCGATAGAGTCCATAGATTCTATCGCCCCAGAGGGGCTCCAGAATGACATACGAATCCTTCGGCAGTCCCCCTTCGTAGGCATCGTGAACATCGAGGAAGGCTGCCTGGACGCCTGTGCCTTCTGCTCCACGAAGCTGGTAAAAGGACGGCTCCAAAGCCAGCCCGAAGACGCCATCGTAGAACAGGTCCGGCGCCTGGTGGACGACGGATGCCTGGAGATTCAGCTCAGCGGGCAGGACTGCGCCTGCTACGGTTTTGACACCGGCACGAACCTTGCAAACCTCACGCAAAAAATTCTCGTCCAGGTTCCCGGAAACTACAAGATCCGGCTGGGCATGGGAAACCCGAGACACATCCTCGGCTATAAAGACGCCCTGCTGGAATGTTTCCAAGACGAACGTCTCTACCAGTTCTTGCACGTGCCTGTCCAGAGCGGGAGCGAGCGCGTTCTGCAGCTCATGAACCGCAAACACTCCGTAGAAGACTTCCGTAACTTTGCGCTGGAGTTGCAAGAAAAGTTCCCGCTGTTCACCCTCAGTACAGACCTGATTGTGGGTTTCCCTGGAGAAACAGATGCCGACTTTCAAGAGACCCTTGACCTGCTGAAGGAGACCCGCCCCACCGTCTGTAACATTACGCGGTTCGTGGCCCGCAAGGGGACCGTTGCCGCCCGCATAGAAGAAGCAAACGCCGCTGATACGCCTGCCGTTTCAGACAGCGTAAAGCACGAACGCTCCGCAAAGCTGTTCGACGCCTTCCAGCAAATCGCCCAAGAAAACAACCAGCGCTGGGTCGGCAAGACCTGCACGGTCGTGACCGAAAAACAAGGCCACCGGGCGGGTACCACCATCGCACGTAACTGCGCCTACCGCCCCGTGGCCCTGCAGGGGAACATCCCGGCAGGCAAAGCTCTACAAGTGCGCATTACAAAAGCAGAGCCCTTCGCCCTTATAGGCGAAAGGCTCTAGAGATTTCAGAAATAACCGTTACAACAATTTAGACGTCGTCGGCAGCGGAGGCACCCACCGCCTGTTCCAGCGTAGTGTGACCGTCCAAGGCCTTCTGAATACCGTCCATACGGAGCGTAATCATGTCGCATTCCTGCATGGCGGCACGCTTGATGACGTCACCGGAGGAACGCTTGATAATCAGGTTACGCACGGTTTCGTTGGGCACCAGGAACTCGTAGATACCGCAACGGCCCTTGTAGCCCGAACCGTCGCACTTTTCACAACCCTTGCCGTGGTAGAACTGCATGTCGGGAGACAGGTGAAGCTCTTCGCGGAGGGATGGAGATATTTCTACAGGTTCCTTGCAGTACTTGCAGATGCGGCGCACAAGACGCTGGGCAAGCACGCCCTTGATAGCGGTGGACACAAGGAAGGGTTCCAGGCCCATTTCCAGCAGACGGGGGAATGCACCGGCAGCATCGTTGGTATGGAGCGTACTGAAGACCAAGTGACCCGTCAGAGCGGCTTCGATAGCCATGGACGACGTCTCCTGGTCACGCATTTCACCGATCATAATCACATCCGGGTCCTGACGGAGCAGGGCGCGAATGCCCGCCGCAAAGGTAAAGCCTGCGGCGTTGTTGATTTGACCTTGGTTCACACCATCAATATTAAGTTCCACAGGGTCTTCCATCGTAGAGATGTTAATCGTGGAATCCAAAATTTCTCGAATAGAAGCGTACAGCGTGGTAGATTTACCGGAACCCGTAGGACCGGTCACAAGTACAATACCGTTAGGAGCGTTAATGGCATCCAGGAACTGCTTGAGTACACGGGGGTCAAAGCCCATGTCTTTCAAGGGGAACTGACCCGAATTCGGGTCCAAGATACGCATAACGATCTTTTCGCAGACGCCGCGCTTACGGAGCGAAATCGGGAAGGAGCTCACACGAAGGTCAACCTCGGAACCCTTGTAGCGCACCGTGAAACGACCGTCCAAGGGTTTACGCTTTTCGGCGATGTCCATCTTGGAAAGGAGCTTGATACGGGAAAGAATCTGGGGCATCAAGCGGGCGGGGATGGGTGACATGACCTGCAAGTCACCATCAATACGGTAACGGAGCTTGAGGAAGGTTTCCTGGGGTTCCAGGTGAATATCGGATGCGTGACGGGCAATGGCTTCGTGAATCAGCGTGGTCACGATTCGCACCACCTGGCGGCCTTCTTCGTCGGTCAGTTCCGGTTCGTCGCTACCACCCTGGCCCCGTTCCACGGTTTCCAGTTCTTCGCCATCCTTGGTCTCGCCAATCAGCTCCGCCAAGGATTCTTCGGAAGTGCTACGGCCCGCAAACACGCGGTCGATGGTCTTGACCACGTCGGCATCGGAGGCCATGACGATGTCCACTTCCATCTTTACCTTGAACTTCACGATGTTGATCACACGCATGTTGGTGGGATCAGTCATTGCGATGGTCAGGGCTTCACGCTGGACACGGCGGTCATCTTCGCCCTTGGAAACAAACAGGGGCACCACCTTGTAAGTCCTGCACAAGTCTTCGGGCAGGTAAGTATAGGCTTCGGGGTCAATGGCAAAATTTTCAAGTTTTACGTAAGGAACTTCGAACTGCTTGGAGAGAATTTCGACCAGGCGTTCTTCGGGCATGAACTTCAGGTCCACCAAAGTACGGCCCAGACGCTTACCAGTCTTCTTCTGTTCTTCCAGAGCCTGGTCCAGCTGTTCCTGGGTAATGTACTTCTGGGCGAGCAACATCTCACCGATACGCATCTTGGTGGTAGATTGCATCTGCACACCCAAGATGCTCGTGAGGGTATCTTCGCTGACCATTCCCAGACGAATGAGAATCTTCGCCAGAGGGATTCCAGTACGCTTGTGTTCCGAGGTAGCGTGAGCCAGCTGGTCTTCGTCCAGGACGCCCTGACGAATCAACAGTTGGCCCAAGTTCATTTTCACGTTACTAATCATAAATGTGACCAAGCCTGTGCTTTAACAATCTTTGTTTTCCCCTCTTTGACCATGTAAACGCCGGAGCCTTCCCCGACGGAGCCAATCTCATGTACATTCCAAAGAGTCTTATCACTTGAAAATATATCATTTTTGGCAAAAGCGGTAAACAAAAGCACGTATTCTTCACCGCCATCCATCGCAAAATCCATAGGATTCAGGCCATATCGGCCACACATTTCTGAAACCCTGGGGTCTATAGGAATCCTGTCAGCATCCACCTCCAGGGAAACTCCCGACGACAGGGCCAAATGGTTAAGCTCCGAAGAAAGGCCATCGCTGATGTCCAACGCGCAACGGCATGCACCCGTAGAGGCCAAATCCGACCCCATATTCTCCCGAATTTCCGGACACAGGTGGTACTGTATCAAGTCCTGAAAGTCCTCGAAACCGGCGGGGCGGTTCTGCAACAGCCAGAGCCCTGCGGCAGAGCGCCCGAGAGTTCCCGAGACGAGCAGTCTGTCGCCCGCCCTAGCGCCACTCCGGAGCAGGCGGGTAGGCGCCGCCTGTTCGCCTATGAGGGTCGTAGAAAACATTCCCACTTCACCGGAGACGGTATCGCCCCCGATAAGGGCGATGTTCCTTTTGGCAAAGCCTTCCGCCACCGCAGCGGACACCCGACGCACCGTGTCATCACTCCAGTTCTTCCCGGCGCACAGGCCGAACAGGGCCAGCCGAGGCCTCCCTCCCATGGCGGAAATGTCCGAGACGTTGGAAACAATGTGCTTTTCCACCGCCTGCTCTGGAGTTGCCCAGTCCAGGCGGAAGTGGGTTCCTTCTACAGACAAATCCTTAGTGGCAAGCCAGCCGTCAAACTCGGCGGCATCGTCGCCTACGGGAAGCCAGTCCCGAAATTCGGGGGCACCTTTTTTTAGTGGCAACGACTTTTCCAGGATGCCGCTTATCAGTCTGAATTCGCCTAGGTCGGGAAACATGTGCGTTAATTGTTGATTAATGTTTGATATGTTTTTCCTATCTCAAAAATAATAGATTTCGCTCCAAAATTGCCCTTTTTTCCCCTAAAAAAGGACTTTCAATCTTTCTATACTTTAGGCCGTGGGACACATATTCTTCATAGCCCCTTCTTCACCGGGCAGCTTGGACCGCCTGAGCCAGTGGACTCTCCGCTGGCTTCTGGAAAACGACATGGCCGAAGATTCCACCATGTACACCTGCAATACCATCGAAGAAGCGGCGAACATCCTGGAGACAGCACTCATTACGGGAGATTCCCCGGCGCTTATCATCTTCGACCACGCCGACAGGCCCACCGACATGAATATCGCTTTCAGCAAGAGGCTCCGCAACAGCATTCCCGAATCCTGGATCATAGAAATCGTCCCGGACACCATGCCCATCGAAAAAGAAGATGAGGGTTTGTACTGGATACGCAGGCCCCTTACCGAAGACGAGTGGCGGGAGACCTTGGACCAGGTGCTGCGAAAGACCCCCACACCACAGTGGGCAGAAAACTAGCCGCTACGCGGCGGTGTGAGATGTGGAATGTATAATGTGAAATGACTGATTATACATTGTACACCTCTCATTACACATTACACACTACACATTACTCCTAAGTTCTATATTGAGCCTGTATGATTAAAGGCGTCAGTTATTTTGGCGTACGCACGCCAAAGCATGCGTTAACCGACATGCAAGACATCAAGGCAGCGGGTTTCAACGCCGTACTCCACACCTGGAGCGAAGAAGACCAGCAGTATTACTACGACACCATGGCTGAAATCGTGGACCGGACCGCCGAGCTAGGTCTAACAGTCTATGTGAACCCCTGGGGAGTGGGCCGCGTATTCGGCGGAGAAGCCTATTCCGAACTTACCGCCCGTAACCACGACCTGTGCCAGGTGGCACTGGACGGCAAGCCCAAGGTGGCCGTCTGCCCCAACCATCCGGAATTCCGGGCCTACATGCACCACTGGATTGAATCCGTCTGTGCGACCAAAGTAAGCACCGTCTTTTGGGACGAGCCCCATTTTTACTTTGAGAAGGGCGGACTCCAGAACTGGAGCTGCCGTTGTGAGAAATGTCGCGAAAAGTTCCGCACGCGGTTCGGGTACGAGATGCCCACAGAACTCTCCGAAGACGTGCTGAAATTTCGCGAAGACAGCCTGATTGACTTTCTGAAAGAAATGACTGAAGATGTTCACGCTCGCGGCAAGCGCAATTGCGTGTGCATGTTGCCGCCCTGGTTCCCGGCGGGCCTCGACGACTGGAGCCGCGTGGCATGCCTCGATAGCGTTGACGAAATTGCATCCGACCCATACTGGGAACGGGGTGCTACCGAAGAATGGGTCCGCGAAAAATACGCCGAGACCGCCCACAAACTCGTGACCGTGGCCACCAAATACGGCAAGACCGTGCAGATGTGGATTAAGGCCTACCAGATTGAAGCGGGCCGTGAAAACGACCTGGCCATCGCCGTAGCCGAAAGCCGCAAGGCTGGCATCGACAACATCTTCGCCTGGAGCTATCGCGGTACCGAGACCCTCAGCTGGCTCAAAAGCGAAGACCCGGACGAAGTCGCCCGGGTCTTCAGAAAATCGCTTAAATAATTACTTAGCTCTTTCGAGGTAAGAACCGTCGCGAGTATCTACGCGGATCTTGGTGTTGTTCTCGATGAACAGCGGGATCATCACCTTGGCACCGGTTTCGAGGATGGCTTCACGCATCACGTTACCGCTGGTGTTGCCCTGCACTGCCGGAGGAGCATCCACAATCATCAGGTCAACGAAGGTAGGCGGAATCACTTCGATAGGAAGCGTTGCGCCGGACTTCGGGTCCTTCCACCAAGTCACTTCTACGGTAGCACCGTCCAGGAGCCAAACTTCGCAGCCGTTCAGAGCCTCCTTGGAAATTTCTTCGGTTTCCTGGGATTCGTTGTTCAAGAAGTACCAAGTAGAACCGTCGTTGTAAAGGTAGGTCATTTCGGTGAAGGTCACATCGGCTTCTTCCACCGTATCGCCACTCTTCCAGGTGCGTTCCAGAGTGCGGCCGGTCACCAGGTTCTTGATGCGAACGCGGTTGAAGGCCTGGCCCTTACCCGGCTTCACGAACTGGTTTTCGATGATTTCGTACGGCTGATCATCAACCATGATTTTAAGTTTCTTGCGGAATTCGTTGGTGCTTACAGTACCCATATTATCCTCTTGTTGATTTTGAAGCTAAATTTAGTATATAATGGAAAATCCAGGGACTGTTTTTACACAAATTTCAGACTTTTTAGACTATTTGGGAAGTGATTTTTCAAGTATCATCTCAAAGTTAAGCAAAGACGGACTCGACCTTTCGCCCAAATTTCCATTCCTTTGTTCAAGGCACTTCGCCGACCTGATAAAAAATTCCAGCAACCCCGAAGCACTCCTTCGCGAGGTTCTGCCCCTTACCGTAGAACGGGAAAAGGTTCCCGGATTCGTTGACGACCCGGTAGGAGACCTGCCCGCAAGCAAGTCCGACTGCGTTATCCAGAAATACGACCGGCGAGCCCTGATTGTCTCGACCGCCACCTGCGGTGTCCGTTGCCGCTTCTGCTTCCGCAAGAACTATCCCTTCCAGAATGGACCCGACGTGGCCCGCGAAGTCAGCAACTGGCTCGACACCCACAGCGACGTATGGGAGGTCATCCTCTCCGGAGGCGACCCCCTCACGCTTTCGCCCGGAGCCTTCCGCGACCTGGTGGAATCCATCGCAGCCCACCCCTCGGTCACTACGCTCCGCATTCATACAAGACTCCCTGTAATGCGTCCGGACCTGGTAATGCAGCATTTTGAACTGTTGCGGGAACTGCCCACCCGATTCCACAGCGTTCTTGTGTCACACGTGAACCATGCCGACGAACTGGACGATGAATCGGCCACCCTGTTTGCCCACCTCAAAATTTGCGGCTGGACTCTTCTCAACCAGAGCGTTCTTTTGAAAGGTATAAACGACAGTCCAGACAAATTAACAGCTCTCTGTCGCAAGCTTTTTGAACAGGGTGTTCTCCCCTACTATCTGCACCAGCTGGATCACGCCAACGGGGTCGCCCACTTTGAAGTTCCCGACGAGCGGGCGCGTGAATTGATTGCAGAAATCCGCACCAAATTGCCAGGCTACTTAGTACCGAAACTCGTCCGGGAAATCGCTGGCGAAAAAAGCAAGACTCCGGTTTAGGGGCTAGTGGTCTCAAGACTCCGTTTTCCTATATTTTCACTAGTATTATGGAACTAGGCAACAAAACAGTAGCAGTCGGTCTTTCGGGAGGCGTAGATTCCGCCCTTACCGCCTGGACCTTGCAGCAGAAGGGCTACAATGTCATAGGCATTACCATGGCCCTCTGGGACGGTTCCATCGACATGCCCATCGTGGAAGGCCGCTCCGGATGTTTCGGCCCCAACGAAGGGGAAAGCATCGCAGCCGCCGAGAATGTGGCCAAGCGCCTGTCTATTCCCTTCCACGTGGTTCCCGTGGTAGAGGAATACAAGAAAAACGTGCTGGACTATTTCCGCGCCGAATACCGGGCGGGCCGCACGCCTAACCCATGTGTACGCTGTAACCAGTCCATCAAGTTCGGAGCCATGCTCCACGCCGTCCGCAAGATGGGCGTAGATTTTGACTACTTTGCCACAGGACACTACGCCCGTCTGGATTTCAGGAGCCCCGAGGAACCGTTCCTGTGGAGGGCCCGCGACACCTTTAAGGACCAGTCCTATTTCCTTTCCCGGTTAACCGAAGACCAGCTTTCTTCGGTGCTGTTCCCCCTGGGCGAGATGCACAAGGAAGAGGTCAAGGAACTGGCCCGTAAAATCGGCTGGGAAGATTTTGCCTCCAAAAAAGAAAGCCAGGATTTTCTGGAATGCGGCGACTACTCCGTGCTCTTTGACGAAAGCGACAACGTTCCCGGGGACTTCGTAGATGTAAACGGCAATGTCCTGGGGCAACACAAAGGGTTCATCCATTACACCATCGGGCAAAGGAAAGGGCTCAACATCGGCGGTCAGCCGGAGCCCCTTTTCGTGATTGCCATCGACGTCAAGAAGAATCAAGTGGTGCTCGGCCCTCGCAGTCTGTTGCAATGTAGCGAAGTCAGCGGGAGCCAGCTAAACCTAATGGTTTCCAAGGATTCTCCCCTGCTGCAGCAGAAACTACAGGCGAAAATCCGGCTGGGACACACCTTCGCCGAAGCGAGCATTACCGAACTTACTGACAACCAAATTTCTATCCGGTTTGACACGCCGCAATTCGCCGCCACCCCCGGCCAGATCATGGTGCTCTACGCCGGCGACGGCATCGTGGCCTCGGCGATTATCGAGAAGTAGTTAGGATTTAGGGGCTAGGATATAGAGGCTAGTGATTGGTGGTTAGGAACGTCATCCTGGGCGCTGGAGCGCAGCGATAGGGGACGAGATCCATACAGTTCTTTTAAAGATGGACTAAGCAGGTAATAGGTAATAGGTTGTAGGTGTTAGGGGCGCGGGTCCCAAGATTTGTCATGCTCACGAAAGTGAGGACCCGCTTGAAGTCGCCAAAGTCGTCCTCAGTCTTCAGTGATCAGTTATGAGTTTTCATTTATAGAAGAAACAAGTCGTGTTGAAAATCATGAACATAACGGCATTCACAATTGACAACTCTTGATTCACTACACATTCCACATTGCTTGACCTGAAGGACCACACCTCATACCCCATACCTCAAAGGGGCGAAGCCCCGACCTCACATCTACCGCGCCACCACCTGCTTGCGGATTTTTTCCGCAAGGTCGCGGCTGCCCAGTTGAGCGATGCACTCGAAGGCAAATTCTTCGGCGGTGCCCGCGCCGCGACTGGTGACAATATTGCCGTCCACCACCACACGATCTTCCAGAAACTTGTTGCAGACTAGCTCCACTTCGCAACCAGGGAAACAAGTGGCGGTTCTATCCACCAAGATTCCCGCCTTGCTGAGTACCAAAGGAGCGGCGCAGATGGCAAGAATCCACTTGTCCTGATCGTTGAAATCGCAAATGACCTTCTCCACATCGGCAGAGGCCTTCAGGTTCCTGACGCCGGGGCCGCCACCGGGCAAAAGGACGGCGCCAAACTTTGCGGTATCGGCTCCCGAAAGTGCAAAATCCGTCTGGATTTTAAGACCGTGAGACCCTACCACTTCGACATTGCCGGAAACGCTTGCGAGAGCGACCTCAAAACCCGCCCGCTGCAGGTAGTCGAAAGGAGTCACAAATTCGGTTTCCTCGAAACCGTCGGCCATCAAAAAAAGTATTTGCATAATAACCTCTTTTTACCTCAATTTAACAAAATAACATTAAAAAAACTAAATTTGTCTCGTACAAATGTAACAGGAGTTTCACCCTATGAATTACGGAATCTTCGGTGCAGCTATTCTCGCCACAGGCATTGCCGCCTATGCCGCAGACGCAGCCAGCGTTACCGACAATATGACCCTCAAGGGAAATGTGCAAACCCAGGTCACCAAGTCCATCAATGACGATGACCATAATTTCAGCAGCGGATGGATTCGCGCCAACGTGGGCGGTCAGTACAAAAGCGACAACCTGGACGGAACCATCATGCTCCGCATTTTCGCTCCGGAATTCGGCAACAAGAACGTAACGGATGTAGCCACCGATGAAAATGGCAACGCCAAGGCCACCAAGTCCGCACAAGACAAGATTCTCGCCGACCTCTACTGGGCAAACTACAAGTGGAAGGTTACAGACCTTGACCAGGTGAACCTGAAAATCGGTCGTTGGAAAACGGACTGGTCCCAGTCCACCCACTACGGTACCTATATCGACAAGGACCTGACCAAGCGCGGTCTCTGGATGCGCGATTACAGCCACAACGCCATCGAACTTGGCTGGAAGCACCAGAACAACCAGCTGAACGCCATGCTCGCTACTAAAGACGGCAACGCCAACCAGGGCTACCTCCGTGTAGAAGACGACATGAAGTTCACCTTCCCGCTAGAAGTCAAGGCCGCCTACCGTGGAAACCTCATCGACGTGGTGCAAAACACTGCCTACCTCACCCACCGTGTTGCCGCCTACGCGAGCTACTCCATTATCCCGAACCTGCGCCTCTACGGTGAATACGCCTGCATCTACACCCAGGATGACGACATCAACACCAAGGCTCCCAACTATATCGCTCCCGAATCCAAGTATTTCCAGCCGGGCATCTACTACCAGCCCACTTACGTTGGCCTGGAATTCCCCGTCCGTTTGGTCCCCGTGATGAACGTGTTGCTTTCTAACCTGATGGTAGAAGGGGAATACATCAACGACAGGCAGATTATGGCAAACAGCAAGGCCGAAATGGATGACTGGGCATGGACCGTGGCCCTGGTCCGTAACATCGGCAAGTCCAAGCTGCAGTTCAGCGTCTATAGCGAAAACGAAGTCAGCGACGTCGGTCTCGCCTTCCGCCTCACCAGCACGATTAAGTAATGATTAGGGAGGGCTTATGCCCTCCCTAAGACCTACCCGACACTCAGAAAGGGCGAGTCATCCGACTCGCCTTTTTTCGTCATGGTGGCCATCGGGCCACTATCTGGAATTACGGAGTTGACGCCAAGAATTACTGCGCTGGTGCGGCAGGCTGAGCTTCTGTCGCAGGGGCATCCGTCGCAGGTGCGGCGGCCTCAGGACCATTCGAAGGCTCAGCAGCCTTGGGACCCGCCTGTGTCTCTTGCTCCAGAATCTCCTGCAGAATCTCTGCGGCCTGTTCGAATTCTCCCGAAGTAGAGCAAGTTTTGCTGTTCAGGATCTTCTGCAGGTACTGCTTCTGCATATCGATGTTGCCTTCGGTGCTGTAAATAGCCGCCAGCTTAAACATGGTGGTGCAGACCTTCTGGCCCTCGGGGAAAGCGTCCGCAAGGCTCGTAAACACTTTCTTGGCCTTTTCCACCTGATTGGCGTCAATCAGACACAGCGCCATCCAGTACAATGAATTCTCCCCAAGTTCACCGGTCTTCATCTGTTCATAGACCTGCTTGAAACCGGCGTAGGCCAGCTTGTATTCACCGCGATGGTAATCGGAACGGGCCGTATTGAACATGGCTTCGGCCTCTACCAGCTTTTCGGCTTCACGCTCCAGGCTGTCCATAGAAATTGGAGCCGCAGGAGCACCGCTGACCACAACCTTCTTGGCCAGAATCTTGTCGCTCTTGCCCAGCAGCATATCCAAGCGGTAGATGATTTCCTCTTGTCTGGAATCGTTCCTTTCCGATTCATCGCCCATACGGCGCGACAGCATGGTGACTTCGGCCATCATGCGCTTTTGCACTAGGGCAGAGGCCTCCAACTGAGCCTTCAGGCTATCCATCTCCGCACGCAGGGAATCGTTCTCTGCAGAAAGTTTCAGCACGGCAGAATCCAGACCCTGCTGCATACCTGTCTGCACATCGCTACCCACAGCCTTCATCTCCTCGGTACGGAGCATGGTGATCTTGGAACAGCCCGTAAGGGCTATAAGCGTCGCGGCAATACAAATCGATAAACGTTTCATATTCATAATGGTTGAAGAATGAATAGATTATTGAAATTTAGGGGCTAGGATTTAGAATCTAGGGGTTAGGGCCTCGGACCTAATACCTACTACCTAAAACCTAATACCTATAACCTATATTACTGCTTGATGTTCACGCGGAAGTTGGCGCGGCGGTTCTGGGAATAGGCCTCCTCGGTTTCACCCTGTGCCTTGGGAGCTTCCTTACCGTAACTCACCGATTCCATACGGCTATTTTCGATACCGTAAGCGGCCAGGAATTCCTTCACCTTCATGGCGCGCTTTGCTCCCAAGGTAAAGTTGTAGTCTTCTGTACCGCGGGCATCGGTGTGGCCTTCGATGGTAATGGTGAAGCGCTTTTCCTTCAGCAACAGTTCGCCCACCTGTGCCAAAAGTTCCTTGGCCTTTTCGGTGAGTTCCGAACGGTCAAAGTCGAAGTAGACGTCTTCGGACATAATCTGGTTGATAAGCGCTTCCAAGCGGGCGCGTTCCGCTTCCAGGCGTTCCGCTTCCAGGCGGGCCTGTTCGGCAGCCAGAGAATCAGCCTGGGCCTGAGTCATGGCAGGAGCGGCCTCCTGACCTGCGGCAGCGGCAGGAGCGGCTTCGGCAGCAGGGTCAGTCTGGGGTTGCTGCTTCTTGGCACACGCCACCAGGGCAAGGCAGGCAGCGCTAGAAATCAATGCAATCTTGACGATGTTTTTCATTTGGATCCTTCTTTAGGTTGTGGTTTATTTTCATCGTAGAACCAGGACCATGTAGGCGAAGTATTTTCGCCGGCCTGGGTAATGCGGGTCACGTTGCTTCCGTCTTTCCGCATAATGTAAATCTGGTACGTACCGCTCCGGTTGCTCGCAAAGGCAATGAGCTTGCCGTCGGGCGACCAGGTGGGATGTTCGTTATTACCTGCGTTATTGGTGAGCTGCACAATGTCGCTACCGTCCAGAGCGCAGGTGTAAATGTTCATCTTGCCGTTATCCATGGAGGTGTAGGCAATGCGGTCTCCCTCGGGTGACCAGCTGGCGCGTTCGTTGTAGCGGCCCATAAAGGTCACACGACGCAAGTCACTTCCGTCCTTGCCCATTACAAAAATCTGGGGGCCACCGCCGCGGTCGCTGGTAAACAACACCTCGGTAGCATACGGACTCCAGGCGGGGCTGGTCTGGTTGCTCTTGAGGTAGGCGAACTTACGGGCCTTGCCCGTTTCCATATTGCCGATATACAAATCCGTCTTGCCGTCCTTAGAAGACGAGAACAACAGTTCCCCGTTCACAGGGTTCACCGCAGGACTATATGTCTGGTCGAACTGTTCGAACAGGGGTCTTTCGGGTCTGCCGAAGTTCTTGGTGTAGAGTCTCGGGCGGTTGGTCTTGAAATTCACATATACAAGGCCCTTGTTACCGCGGGTCCACACCGGCATCATGCTGATGGTAGAATCCCTGGTAATCTGGGAGCGGTGGAATCCATCGTAGTCGGACACCACCACCTGCTTCACGCCGTCAATCTTCGAAACATATGCAATGCGGGTGCTTGCCACACCGCGCTCGCCCCACAGCTGGTAAATCACCTTGTCAAAGAAGGCATGCATAGCCCGGCGAAGTTCCTTCTGGGGCACCGTATAGCGTTCTCCCAAAAGGAGCGTCTTGGACTGGGACACATACAGGTAGCAATCCACGGCAAGGCGGCCATCGCTAGTGGGTTCCACCTTACCCGTCATGTAATGTTTCGCCTTGGAACGGCTGAACAGGGCCAAGTTGAACTTTTCAGAAGCCACCACGTCAAAGCGCCCCGAAAGGTTCGCATCGCGAGTCAAAATCTGGTGAGGCCATTCTTCGATCCAATCTATACCCGGTTTTTCTTCAAAGGGAACAATGCCTATGGGCGTAGTCTTGAAAACAGAAATTCCCACATCTACGGCAATAGTATCGATAGAGGCAAACACTCCCTGCGGTGCCACGCAGGCCAAGGCAAGGACAAGACCCCAAACAAACCTTTTCAAATTTTCTCTCATTCTTAAAAACACTCTCTTACAATTATACAAAATCAGTTAGGCGTAAAGTTGAAATTCAGCACCAAATTCGGAGCTCGGTAATTGAAGGGCAACTCCGGCACCTTGGAAATCTGGATAGCACGCACCGACAGATGGTCCCAGGCCTTGTTGCCCGAAGATTTCTTGAGGATCACCGCCGAAATCTTACCGAATCGGTCTACCGTAAATTGCACAGTAGTCTTGGCGTCACGACCCACCTTAAGATCTTTGGGTGGCCTGAAATTACTCATGATAATCTTCTTGAGCTGTTCCAGGTACACCTGCATCAGAGGGTCCATGTCCACAGAACCCACAGGATCAAGACTCGGGGCTTCAAGCGCCACAGGCAGGTCCATGTCGTCCACCGGGAAATCATCCACCGGTTCCGGCGTGGGCTCGGGCGGTTTCGGATCTTCGTCCACCACCTCCGGCTTTTCCTTGGGCTCGGGCTTTATTTCCGGCGGCAATCGCTTGTTGACCTTGGGTTTGGGCTTTGGCTTTGGTGGTGGGGGCTGCGTCTTGGGCGGCGCAGGCGGCGCGGGCTCGGACACCTGCACCATTTCGAACACGGGAATGGGCTCCGGCTCAGGCTTCACGTTCACGTAGTGGAAAGCAATACAGATTCCGACAATGGCCAGGTGGAACACCACGGCGCACACGATAATCTTTACCAATGTAGAATCTACATCGGAAGCGAAATACTGTATCCTGTCTTGAAACTTCTTCATTTACCCGGAGTTTCTTTGGGGTTCATGGTCAAGAAGCCGAGCTTTGTTACGCCCAGCTTTTGCACCTGGGTCACCACCTGCATTACCAGACCATAACGAACAGATTCGTCGGAGTTGATGACCACCGCCATCTCACCATTCCAAAGGGACTGGAACACGCTATTGAAGCTGTCAAAATCCACCATCATGTCGGCGATGTAGATTTCGTCGTCCTTGGTAATAGACACCTTCAAAAGTTTTTCCTGTTCCATTGTAGGGGCTTCGGCCTTGGGCAAGTCCACCTTGACGCCCTGGCTCATAAGGGGAGCAGAAATAATGAACACAATCAGAATCGAGAACACGATATCAATCATGTTCGTGAGGTTCATCTCCTGCTTCAGTTCTTTTCCGCGGCTACGCTTCACCTAGGCCTCCTAGCCCGCCACTTCTTCGAGAGCCAACAGGTCGCCACGCTTGAACAAGCTCAACACCTGGGAACCGAAGTTGAAATAAGAAATCTCGTTCTGGCCGTTACAGCTGGTAAAGTAGTTGTAACCTGCAGAGGCAGGGATTGCCACCACAAGGCCGCCCACTGTAGTAATCAAGGCCATGGCGATACCGGGAGCCACCACGGAGAGGTCGGCAGATCCGTGCTGACCAATCTGGAAAAACGCAATCATGATTCCCCAAACAGTTCCCAAAAGCCCAAAGAAGGGAGCCAGGTTGGAACTAGTGGCCAAAAAGCTCAGGTACTTGTCTTCGGTAAGGCGGAGGCCCTCGATAGAGCGCTGAATAGTATCTTCCAGGAGGGAGGCTCTGTGCTGGATAGAGTCGTAACTCACGAAGTTACTGAACTTGGAAGCCTCTTTCAAAACTTCGGCGGTAAGGCGGCGAAGCGCACTGTCTTCGGCCTTTTCGCACAATTCCTGAAGTTCCACAAACTGGGTCACCGTATTGAACTTGCGGAAAAATTCGGCATTGGCGTGCTTGTTCTTGAGGTAGGTAATGTACTTGACAATGATGATGCCCCACGAGCCCAAGGACATGATAGCCAATATGCAAAGAACTACAATGGTTGCAATATCGGACTGCAAAACCATTTGCACCAAAGGAATGGAATTGTTCAAAAGAACCTCCGGTTAAAATCGCTAGAGACAATATAGAAAAAAGACCATGCCCCGAAGGACACGGTCTTTTGAAAGACATCGGTTAAGATTGTCAATTACTCAAGGTCGTCAATAATCGAGGCAATCTTACGAGACTGCGTTCCGCTCTTGCCGAGCGAGGTAGAAGCAATCTTCTCACCAGTTGCAGAAAGGAAGTACGGCACCACGGCAAATTCCGCATCATTATTGGTGACAGAGGACTTGTTCTGCAGAGCCTTCTCCCAGAAGGGACCATTCTCAACGGAGTTGTGCGTTACGGTAATCTTGGTAGCAGCCGCAGTCGTAGAAGCCACTTCTACCCAGGTGTTACCATTCTTGAAGTACACGAGGTAACCGGCAGCACCATCCTTTTCAACAGGGGTAAAGTCGATAACGTAGTCTAGAGCGAAATAATCAGCCGCAAGAACTTCGGCTTCGGTAGATGCCATGACTGGGCAAGTAGTCACATTTTCACCAGTGCAAGCGTAACCCGCAGAAGCCTTAAGGGTTTCCACGCTCTTAACAGAGGCGTTTTCATAAGTGTCCATCTTGGCCTTGGCCTTATCAGCCACCTTGACCGTAATCACATCGGCCTTGGAAGCGTCGGATTCACCAGCAGAGCTGAAGGGCAGCACGATAATCTGGACGGTCTTCACTTCCTTGGCGCTAACAGGATATTTCATGTTATCGTCATCGTTCAAGAAGGATGCAACGTCAATGGAAGTGGCATGGGCACTGGCGCCCAGTTCCTGAACCTTGACAAAGTCAGCATTTTCAGCATTGTCGCCCTTCACATAGACATTGTAGCCCTTGACACCCTTGGACACTTCCTTCCAAATCAAGTTGATGTTGGCATTGTAACCAATTGAGTCGTTACGGGTGGCATAGGTGCGCTCGCCATAGAAGCTAATCACCACGTCCTTGTTCTTGGCCGTGTCAAGCTTTACATTTTCGGCCTTGCCCGGGATCTTCACGGTACCCACGGAGAAGTCGCGAACGCCACCATCAGCATCCTGGTCCTTGATAGCGGTCTTGGTCCAAACACCAAAATTGACCTTGTAGTCGTTGCCATCGACCCACTTGCCAGAAGCGGGCTTCACGGTCACTGTCTTGTTGTCGGCATTGTAAGACACCACAACGGCAACTCTCTTACCGGCAGCGTTTTCAACATAGACATGTTCCGTCTTCACGGAGTCCTTTTCCAACTCTTCAGAGAACACCAGCTGCAGGGCAGTGGTGGAGTCAATCTTCTTCAGGTTGCTGGAGAGGAGCACCGGAGTAAGGCCAAGCACCGGAGCGGCCTTGGGGTCAAGTTCCTTGACCACTTCCTTAGCTTCGCCCTTGCGCTGAGTAAAAGCGTCAATGACAGTCTCGTCATAGACGATGTTGGTGCCTTCCAGAATGAAGCGTTCACCACTTACAGTGATTTCTACGTCGGCAGCCATGTTCTTGAATTCATAAGAACCGTCTTCACCGGTGGTGGTATAAACTTCGTTAGGATAGATTTCGGCATCACCGGTGTACTTGGCATAGACCTTCACCTTGGCGGCAGGAAGGAAGTTACCCGTTTCCACATCGGTGTAATAGAACTTACCCTTGACAGTCACACCCGTCTTGTACATGTCAATCCTGGGGTGTTTATCCTTTACACGGGCCACGTCATTGGCGATATCATCCGTAAAGGTGTACTTGAAACGCTTCATAGCATAGCCATCAAGCTTGAAATCCCAGTAAATATCTTCACCGTATTCCACATCCTTCCAGACGCTGGTACCTGCAGAGTCAGTGTACTTGGTCTTATCGGTCGGACGGAAATAGACCTCGACATTTTCCAACGGGAGGTTGGTATTGTTGTCCACGACCATAAAGGTCACGGTGGCCTTGTCCTTGATTTCGTCATTGGCATCGGAAACCGAGGAGTCGCTACAAGCAGCGAGCAGAGCCGCAGCCGAGGCGAGGGTCAAGAGTTTATGTTTCATACATTCTCCTTGTGATTGTATTTTATGTTTTTTGTAAATAAACTTGTCTGTTAAAGATTAAGAAGCCAGAATGTGGCACGAGCACCGACATGCCAAGCACGACCATCTGTGTCGCTGGTGAATTCCATAGTCTCAAGGATGTCATAGGCGGCATAAGCACCCAGTTCACCGGCCATACCGGCAAAATTGATTCCGTAACCGAATCCCAGTTCAACATCGTATTGGGCTTGAGGTTTGTAAACCACGGAGGCGTGCTTGGAGGCATTGGGGTACAGAACGATGTCATTGGAAGTAACCCATGCACCGGAAACGCCCAGTTCAACAATAAGCCCGTCTTCCTTCTGGTTGGGCATAAAGCGTCCGTAGAGCCCGACACCAGCGCGCCAGTAACCTTCGTTTACAGTACGGTTGCGGGATTCACCCACATAGAGACGATTGTACTGCATGGTACCGGCCAAGCGAGCACCAAACATACCCTTAGTGAAAAGTCCGCTCACTCCAAGAGCAAAGGGGAAGTCCTTGAAGTGGTTATTGTCATACTTGACATCGAACATACCAAAACCTGCCGATCCGGTAATACCGAGAGCAAGGCGACCTGCTGCGGCAGCCTTGTCGGCTTCGGCCTTCTGGGCAGCTTCAGCGGCGGCAATAGAATCGGCCTCGGCCTGCTTGCGAGCTTCTTCGGCAGCGGCGATAGAATCAGCGATAGCCTGCTGACGTGCCTGTTCAGCAGCGATGGAGTCTGCAATCGCCTGCTGACGGGCAGCTTCTTCTGCGGCGGCGATCGAATCGGCTACCGCCTGCTGGCGGGCCTGTTCGGCAGCGCAAGCGTCGGCGTTAATCGGCTGACCCAAGGAATCAACAGCGCAGGGATCTGCGGCAGGGGCTGCGGCTACAGGGGCTGCGGGAGCCGCTTCAGCGGCAGGAGCAGCTGCCACCGGTTGTGCAGCAGGGGCAGGTTGCGCAGCGGTGGCTGGTGCAGGAGCAGCGGCAGGAGCCGGTGCGGCCGCAGGAGCCGGTGCGGGAGCGGGTGCAGCAGGAGCCTGAGCATAAGCCCCGCCCACCATAGAGGCAAGGAAAACAACCATTGCAAGTTTCTTCATAGATTCTCCATTCATAAAAGAGTTTGCATTAAAATCACGGGAAAATATATAAAGAATAACCCATTCGTGCAAGTTTTTTTTAAGAAACGCCCCCAAATGGGCTTTTTTCTGTTCCCAGAGCGTTTTCTAGATGTGAAGTGTGGGGTGTGAGGGGTGTAATTTCCCACTACTCACGACTCACTACTCACAACTCATTACTCATTCGCTACAGTCCTTTCGGATGGAACGTCTTGCGGTGCACCGGCGAAAAGCCCTGCTTGCGAATGGCGTCTAGGTGCGCCTTAGTGCCGTAGCCAGCGTGTTTTTCAAAGCCGTAACCCGGATATTCCTGGGCCAGTCGATCCATGTAGCGGTCACGGAAGACCTTTGCAAGAATTGAGGCTGCAGAAATGGAGGCCACTAAACCGTCCCCTTTTACCACAGGGAACTGGCACTCCTGGTCCAAACCGTGAATTTTCAAATTTCCATCCACCGCTACTAGAACTGTCGCACCCGGCTTAAAATGTCCCCGGACCTCCACGGGTAGTTCGGGCTGTTTTTCCGTAATCCCCGTCATACCCAAAGCCTGCAACGCCCTCCGCATGGCCAAAAAGTCAGCTTCCAGAATATTCAGTTGATCAATTTCCTCAACACTGGCACTGGCTATGGCATAGCATTCGCAGGCGTCCTTTACTTTGTCGTAAATGGCCTCACGCTTCGGCCGAGTGAACTTCTTGGAGTCGTTTAATACGGACAAAATATCTGCAGACTTGAGCACGGCAGCACAGGCGACCACAGGGCCCGCCAACGGGCCGCGACCCACTTCGTCGATACCTACTATAATATGGTTAGGGCCAAAAACGGATTCGGCGTAGTTGCGGAAGGCGATTTCTCCCTCGATGGGAGTGGTGATGGCAGACATGAAGTCGGGATTCTTGTATTTCATGGTTAGGGGCTAGGATTTAGGGGCTAGGATTTAGGGGCTAGGATTTAGTGGTTAGTGGTTAGGTTGTAGGTATTAGGGGTGCAGGTTACAAGAAGTGTCACCCCCGACCCATTCGACAAGCTCAGGGCAGGCTTTGATCGGGGATCCGTTCGAGAACGCAGCGCCTTTTCGCAAAAAAAATCAAAATTTTCATATCAAAAACAGTCATTCAACAAAATTCTCGGATAAAAATAGCGAATTTTAAATAATCAAAACCAAAATTTTTCGCAACTTTGTCATTTTTTCACAATTTTTAGCAATTAAAAGCTTAAAAAATTCAATTTTTATTAAAAAATTCAAAAATTTTCAACAAATTCAGGAACTATATCTTGCCGTTCCCAATAAAATCTGCTAATTTTTCGTCAACTTTTTATAAATTTTCAAACTTTAACTCAGGACTTTTATGGCAAATAAGACATTAAGTGGAGCCGAAGTGATTATCGAATGCCTCAAAAGAGAGGGTGTCGATACCATTTTCGGGTACCCTGGCGGATCTGCAATCCCCATGTTCGACGCAATTCTCGATTCTAATATTAAAGTAGTGCTGACCCGCCACGAGCAGGGAGCCACCCACATGGCCGACGGATACGCCCGCCAGACCGGAAAGGTGGGTGTTGCCCTGGTGACCAGTGGCCCGGGCGCCACCAATACCTTTACAGGCATCTACACCGCCCTCATGGATTCCAGCCCCATCGTGGTGCTGGCCGCCCAGACCACCACGCCGAACCTGGGCAAGGACGCTTTCCAGGAATGCGACACCAGCGGCATGACCTTCGCCGCCGTCAAGCATTCTTACCTGGTGAAGAATTCCAACGACCTTCCCCGTATCATGAAAGAGGCCTTCCACATCGCGCGCAGCGGCCGACCGGGCCCCGTGCTCATCGACCTGCCCAAAGACGTGACCGCCGGCCCCTGCACCGCCCCCTTCACCGACAAGATGGACCTGCCGGGTTACAAGATTCCCACCCACGCCCCCATCCAGGCAGTTGAGAAGGCTGCAGAATTCCTGAAAAAGTCCAAGAAGCCCCTCTTGCTGGTAGGCCACGGCGCCATGATTTCCGGAGCCAGCCGCCAGGTGCGGGAACTGGCCGAAAAGCTGAACGCTCCCGTGTGCTGCACCATGCTGGGCCTGGGCGCCTTCCCCACCGACCACGAGCTATCTCTGGGCATGCTGGGCATGCACGGTACGGTTTACGCCAACAAGGCGGTGCTGGACTGCGATTTGATTTTCTCCATCGGCAGCCGCTGGGACGACCGTATCACCGGCAAGCTAGACGTGTTCTGCAAGGACGCCGTCAAGATGCACCTGGACATCGACCCCGCCGAAGAGGGCAAGGTTTTGCAACCCGACGTGTTCCTCTGCGGCGACGCCAAGCTCGTGCTGGAACAGCTCTTGCCCATGGTGAACAAGCTGGACACCGCCGACTGGGTTAAAACTTGCCAGAGTTGGAAAAAGAAATTCCCTCTCACCTACCCCAAGCAGGGGGGACTCCGCATGCAGCACGTGATTGCGACAGCAAGCAAGCTTACCCAGGGCAAGGCTATTGTCACTACCGACGTGGGCCAGCACCAGATGTGGGTGGCTCAGTTCTTCGACATCAACTACCCCCGCCAACTGCACTCCAGCGGCGGCGCCGGCACTATGGGCTTTGGGTTCCCGGCGGCCATCGGCGCCTCCTTCGGCAACGAGACCGGCTGGCCGGTGCTCAGCTTCAGCGGTGACGGCGGATTCCAGATGACCGAAGCGGAACTGGCCACAGCCGCTATCCACAAGCTGCCCATCAAGATTTTCGTGATGGACAACAAGTACCTGGGCATGGTGCGCCAGTGGCAGGAACTCTTCTACGAGCACCGCTACTCTAGCGTGGACATGCAGGGTAACCCCGACTTTGTAAAACTCGCCGAGGCCTACGGCATTCCGGGGCTGCGTATCAAGCGCGCCGCCGACGCCGAGCGCGTCATCCAGAAGGCGTTGGAATACAAGGACGGTCCTATCCTCATCCATTGCGAATGCGAAAAGGAAGACAACGTGTTCCCCATGATTCCTGCCGGTGCACCCATTACCAGCATGATTGTTGAACAGCCCAAGGCCCAGCTGGAAAAGCCCACGGGATCGACCTAATAGGAGGATTTGAAGATGATTGATAAGGCACATTCTATTAGTCTGTTGGTTGCAAACCGCCCCGGCGTGCTGGTGCGTATCGCCCTCGTGTTCTCCCGTCGTGGCTACAACATCGATTCCCTGGTGGTCTCCCCCACTCTGGACCCGAATTTCAGCCGCATGAACATCATCGCCCACGGAAACCCCGAAATCCTGATGCAGATTATCAAGCAGCTGGAAAAACTGGTGGACGTAGTGCAGGCCAAGGACCATACCGACACCAACGCGGTGGAAAAGGAACTGGCCCTCATCAAGGTGCGCTGTTCTCCGGACCAGAGGACCGAAGTGCTGCAGCTCTGCGACCACTTCAAGGCCCATACCGTAGATATGACCGAAAAGTCCATGATTATCCAAATTACTGGAAGCAGCGACAAGGTGGACAACCTGAAGAGCTTGCTCCAGAAATTCGAAATCGTGGAATACATCCGCACAGGCAAGGTCATCATGCTCCGCGGAGAAGATAAGACTTAAACGACCGTTCGCGCCAAAGCCGGGGGCAACTTCTCCGGACTGCGCTCACTCTCGCAACCACGCCTCGTTAATACGAGGCGTTTGTTGCTCACAGGCGACCGTCCTTTCTTCGATTTGTCATGCCCGCGAAGGCGGGCATCTCCCTTTCACCTCGTCCATATTTCGGGCGGATTTTTCTATATTCCAGACGCAAAAAAGAAGGCTTTATGGCAGACTCTCAGGTTAATGATTCTCTCGTTATCGGCGGTCACGAATTTACGTCTCGTTTCATTCTTGGTTCCGGCAAGTACTCGCTGAAACTCATCGAGGCGGCGGTACGTGACGCGGGGGCGCAGATAGTGACTCTCGCCGTGCGCCGTGCCAACACCAAGGACCACGAGAATATTCTGGACTACATTCCCAAGGGAGTGACGCTGCTCCCCAACACCTCGGGAGCCCGGAACGCCGACGAGGCGGTGCGTATCGCACGGCTTTCCAGAGAACTTGGCTGTGGCGACTTCGTGAAGATCGAAATCATGCGGGACACCAAGTACCTGCTGCCCGACAACTACGAGACGGTAAAAGCCACGGAGACCCTGGCAAAGGAAGGTTTCGTGGTGATGCCCTACATGTACCCGGACCTGAACGTGGCAAGGGACCTGGTGAACGCAGGAGCCGCTGCAGTGATGCCCCTTGCCGCCCCCATCGGAAGCAATAAGGGACTTTCCACACGGGAATTCATCCAGATTCTGATTGACGAAATCGACTTGCCCATCATCGTGGACGCGGGAATCGGAAAGCCCTCCGAAGCCTGTGCCGCCATGGAGATGGGGGCAGCGGCCATCATGGCGAATACCGCCCTCGCAACGGCAGGCGACCTGACGCTCATGGCGGAAAGTTTCAAGCTTGCGATAGAGGCGGGTCGCAAGGCCTACCTGGCAGGCCTTGGGCGCGTGCTCACGCGCGGAGGCTCCGCCTCCGATCCGCTCACCGGATTCTTGCGGGACTAGACCTTTTTCCCGAAAAATCCAGCCAGGGTCTTTTCAAGAACCGCTACATCGATAGGCTTGGCCACGTAGGCGTTCATTCCCGCCTCCATGGCCTTTTCTATATCTGCGCTAAAGGCATTGGCGGTCATGGCCACGATGGGGACATAGGCCTGCTCCACATTGCCGAGACGGCGAATCCGGCGGGTGGCCTCGTAACCATCCATGACGGGCATCTGGATATCCATCAAAACAACGTCGTAGTAGCCGGGATGGGCGCTGGACAGCTTGTAAACGCCCTCCTCGCCATTTGCAGCAAATTCCACCTCGAAGCCCATGTTTTTCAGGATCAAACCGGTCACTTCGCGATTGACAGCCATGTCCTCTACCAAAAGGACCTTCTTGCCGGCAAAGTTCACCGGACAATTCGGCAAGTCCGCATTCCACTGGGTCTGCATGGCCGACTGCAGACGCATGGGAAGCGTCACCACGAACTCCGTACCCTTTCCGGACTGGCTCTGCACCTGGATTTTTCCGTCCATCTGGTCCACGATGCGCTTGGTGATGGCCATTCCAAGGCCCACGCCCTGGACGCCGCTCAACGAAGAGGAACGCTCCATTTCAAAGGCGTCGAACAGGCGGCTCGCAAGGCTTTCGGTCATGCCGATTCCGTTGTCCTTCACCCGCAATTCGTACAGGCCAAAGCCTTCCCTTTCCGAAGGAAGTTCCGCCAGCTTCAAGGACACCGCTCCCCCGTCGGGCGTAAACTTGCAGGCGTTGCTCAAGAGGTTCATGACGACCCGGTTAAAGCCCTGGCGGGAACAAAGGACCAGCGGGTCCTTTACGCCGCTGCAATCCACGGTGAAGTCGATGTTCTTCTCTTGCATCCGAGGCGCAAATGTTTCATGCCAGCCAGCCACCATTTCCCTTAAGTCCAGGGCGGACTCTTCCGTCTCGATTCTACCGCTTTCCAGGCGGCTCATTTCCAGCACGTCGTTCACCAGCGACAGCAGGTGTTGGCAGGAACGTTCAATCTTCACTGAGTTCTCCCTGATTTCGGGCAAGGTAGCGTCTTCTTTTTTGCAAAGGGCGACACAGCCCATGATTTCGTTCATGGGGGTACGGATATCGTGACCGATGTTAGAAAGAAATGCGGACTTGGCCTCGTGTTCCTTCTTCTCCGCGTTCAAGTCCTTGTGGACAGCCCCGATGCGTTCTTCCCCTTCTTCCACTTTCTTGAGGATAATCTTCATCAAGGAGAGAATCAAAAACACAAAAAGGCTCCCGCCAAAGAGGATGGATGGAACCACGTTGTCGGAAATCCCCACATAGCCAACCGCTAGGTAGCCCAAGAGGAACAGGACCAACAGCGCCAGGGGAATGTGGAGAGGGCCACGGCCCTTGTCCCAGTAGTTCGACCTGAGAACAAGCCGTTCCAGCAAAATGTAACGAACGATGTTGAGAAGCATCAGGGCGCTTCCCAAACAAATCAACGCTGACGACAGTTCCGTCATGGTCTATTGCCGGCTTTTCAAACTAGTTTTTCAAGCATCGCACGGCAAAACCGCGGCCCTTCTGGTTATAGTCGGCGCTCTTCTCGAAATAATCATAACGATAATCTAAGAACCAATAAATCGCCCTTGTGGCAGAGTAGGTTCCCGCAGCTTCCGATGCCGACCAGAAGTTGGTAAAGTATCCTTCGTCATCAAAGGTGTAGGCGCTGTAGGTATTGCCCGTTTCCGCATACTTCCCGTAATAAGCTCCCGTGGGAATTGCCGAGAATCCATATTCGTCAGTAGGTATTGCCGCACTGTAATAAGACCATCCCGTTTGCGACTTCAAGTCTCTCCCGGCATATCCTTCTAGACCCAGAGCTTCCACATATTTCATGAGATCGTTCCACTCCGACGATGTAGGAATGTGCCAGCCACTGGGGCAAATTCCCTGATGATTTTCAGCAATCACATCTGCCGCACTTTCTTCTAGGTAGAATTCCGCCAGATTCATGGCTGCAGTCCAGGTGTAGAGGCGTCCAGCCATCTCGCAATTCTTTGCCCGGTTATTGAAACACCAGGAATTACCAGCCAACAGCGGCGTCTTCACACTATCGGAATAGTTCAAGTTTTCCGCCATCCAGGTTTGGGAACCTATTTTCACCGTCTTGTAAACCTTACCATCCCTGGTATCTGTTAGCGAAGTATAATTTGCCGTTTTACTAAAGAAATCCTCCTTGGAATAGTCATAAATGCCAATATCTCTCCAAGAACCGGAATCGCATATCTTCGTGTATTCTGTCGAATAGGATGTATAGCTCTTAATAGCGCCATCCCTTGTTGCCGTGCACGCATACCCGATAAGACTATCCAGGGTTGACATGACGCGAAGCTTTCCACCGTCGCACACCAGGGTTTTTCCATTGAACTGGCTTCCGACTACAGCTACCTGCTCCATGTTTCCATCAAGTTTTTCGTTACATGGAATCGAGTAAACCGATTCAATAAACCGATAAATCCACTTTTCGAAATCAGGAACAGGGGTTTTCAACGCCTGCAGATTTGTGCGATATTTGGAGAAATTGGCCCTGATGTTAAACGCCCAGTCCGCAATTGTCACTTGCGATGTAGAAGAGACACTCCCATTCCACTTACCGTCATCCTTGAAATCTGCCGAAAGTTCAGCCAAGGTGGAGGTGAGTCCGGTGACATTGAGGGTCCGGGTAAGCAAGATGGAGATGGCCAGAAGTTTCGCATCGTCATCGGACGATCCGAAAATGCTCAAATCTTCGAAAGAATGGCGCAATGGAGAATCGGACGAATTCATGTAAAAAGCAGACATCACTTCTTGTTCCGCCTTCGCCTTAGCAGCGGGAACATTTTTATAGTCTCCGCTGGCGTACAAGGCCATTGCCCTGTTGTATGACAGATGGGACAGGATATTCAGGTTCACCTTGTCGCGACCGTCCAAATTCACCAAGCCCTTCAAGGTAAAATCACCCGTTGCCGAAGTCCCTGACACTTCGTTGTAAAACGCCCCCGTAGCCTGCAAGAGAGCGTACTGGGTGGTCAGATTCACCTTGGGCGAAGAATACTCTCCCAGAGAAGTGGAGACTTCCCATTCAAACTTTGTACCCGTCAAACTCAATTCATCATCCATTTCCCATATTTTCATGGTAGAACCGCTTACGAAAGGACCTTTTTCTGCGACCCCGGAAAACGCCTTGGATATGGGCTTCGTAGGAATAGAATCGTTAGTTCCGGGAGTGCTGGAACTGGAAATTTCCACAGCACTGGATGCTGGCGATGACGTTCCCGAATCGGATGAACTACCTGACGAGCTACCCGATGAGTTACCCGACGGGTTCTCAGAAGCAGAGGAATCGGTCTTTTTTCCAGAAGAGGACGATTTCTTCGAATCTCCTGATTGCGGAGGGTCGTCTTCAACAGGAACCCATTCCCCATCCTCACAGATAAATTCCATGCCCTCTTCTTCAACGAACCTCACCTTTCCTTCGTTGGAAGACCTGCATTTCCCTAAATCTTCAAGGGTTCCCGTTTCCTTGGAAGCGCTGCTTTCTTGTTCTTCCGCATTTTCCGAAGGACCGCTGGAAGAACTGCCACATGCACTAAAGACAACGGCAACAAACGCTGCCATCAAAAAACGGAGTGAGATTCTTGTTTTCATGGGACTCTCCTTTCGTAAACCATGTATTCTTAATGATAGGAAAAAAACAAAAGGGTGGCAATTTTTTTCAAGACAAATGGCCGATTTCCCTTTTTGAGAGATAAAAATTGCTAATTTCGGGGCACTATGGTCAAGTTGGAAGAATCCTGGCTGAAACTCCTGGGCGACCAGTTCGAGCAGCCCTATTTCCAGAAAATAAAGGAAACCCTCCTGAAGGAGAAGGCGGAACACCACGTGATATACCCGCCGGGACCGAAAATCTTTGCGGCCCTGGACTTTTGCCCTGTAGAAAAGGTAAAGGCGGTCATCATCGGGCAGGACCCCTACCACAATCCGGGACAGGCCCACGGGCTCTGCTTCTCGGTGCCCAACGGAATCGACCCGCCGCCCTCCCTCATCAACATTTTCCAGGAACTCCACGACGACCTTGGCATCACGCCCCCGCAGCATGGGAACCTGGAAAGCTGGGCCCACCAGGGCATCTTGCTTCTGAACGCCTCCCTGACGGTGCGGGCCCACCAGGCGGCAAGCCATGCGGGAATCGGCTGGCAGACCTTTACCGACACCATCATCCAGAGGCTTTCGCAAGTGCGTGAGAACCTGGTATTCTTGCTGTGGGGCAGTTTCGCCATCAAGAAGCAGGCCCTGGTGGCGCCAAACCGCGGGCACCTGATCCTCACCGCCCCACACCCCAGCCCACTGTCGGCCTATCGTGGCTTTTTCGGCTGCAAGCATTTCAGCAAGGCCAACGCATTCCTTGCAAGCAAGGGAATCGAGCCTATCGACTGGAGCGTGAAGTAAAGGATAAGCGGGATAAAAGTCCCGCTTTTTTATTTCCACCGCATTGTCAGTTTGCGTTTGCACAGGGCGCAGTCTGTGAGATACGAATCAATAAGCGTCTGGTAAGGTATGCCGACGTCTTTCGCCATGTTCTTGAAATAATCAATGGTACTTGAATTGAGGCGGATGGTTATCTGCTTTTTCAACGCCGCCGCATAAGGGTTCTTCACCGCCTTCATGCGAGAAAAGTCGTATTCCTTTTTCATATTCCATCTCCAACAAAGAACCACTCGAATTCTACTTCCATGTAGAACCTCGTGGTATAATTATAATATAATTACATTTTTGAGAAAAAACAACTAATGTTCTAGCCATATTCCCATATTTTCTCGGAAAAGCCTCCGTTTGGCAGACGGAGACAGCCCCCATCTACTAGTATAGACTCTTTTTTGCAGGAAAAAAAAACTCGTCAATGTGTAAATTTTCAGCAATTTACAAAAAAAGGGGGAAGAATCCCCCTGATTGCTGTTTCGCCAGGCATTGCGCGAAACAAGGTTGGTGAGCCTGTCGAACCATCCATCACCCCCTCGCCTAGGGGCTCCGCCCCTAAAACCCCCGCAAGGTGAAAGCCGTGCCAATCGCACTTGTTCGAATTGGCGGGCCGAGCCGAAGGGGTTTCTGCCCCCCCCCCATCGTCAGTTTGCACTTTTCTGTTTTTCTTCTTTGGAAGAAATCGTTATGTCGTTGACATTCTCCTTGAAGGAAATCAACAAAGTCCCAGAAACCCATCTATTTATTCTAATCTTTTCAGCGTCAAACCGCTTGCGAACCCGCATAAAATAAGGTATATTTCCAAAGGAGGTCTTATATGGGCTCTTTATGAGCGGGGATAAAACTAGAAAGGGAACAGAGATACTTTCTTGGAAACTATTCAAGTAGGACGAAAAAAAATGAGAAAGAACAAGTCACATTTTTTACTTATGACTGTCGCGGTAATTTACTTTGCTGCTTGCTCAGATGATAGCAATAGTTGGAGCGCGAAGGATGTTTGTCCCGAAGATGGTGTGAATGTTTACGGCATGGCAAATCGTGGAACATTCATAGATGAACGTGATGGGCAAGAATATAGATACACGACCATTGGTGATCAGGTATGGATGGCCCAGAACTTGAATTATGCTACAGAATATAGTGCTTGCTATGACAATGATGAATTAAACTGCGAATTATGGGGGCGTTTTTATTCCTTGTTAGAAGATGGTCAGACTTCTGGTCCTATGAATTATGCAATGGTTGATTCTATTTGCCCGACTGGGTGGCATGTGCCGAGTGAACAAGAATGGACTAGAATGATTGCCTCTATTGGAAAATATAATGATCATGAGACTGCCAAAAGATTGAAGAGTTCGGAACTTTGGACTCACGAATATAGTGGCGGTAACGGAACTGATGAATGTGGTTTTCGGGCTTTACCTGGGGGTGTACAGCAACCCAGTGGAAGTGTACATATGTACCAAAACGCCCTATTTTTGACATCAACAATGCGAACATCTGGATTGGCGTATGCGATATTTATTGGAATGGATGTTGACGAGGTTTCCTCAACGCATAAAAATTCTGTTCGCTGTATTAAGAATTAAAAAATTGAGTTGAAAATGTATAAAATAGCTATATTTAGTCTTATATGGGCTCTTTATAAGGCGGGGAAAAACAGGACAGCAAAAACCGTTATAATTCCTGGAAATTACCGATAATACGCAAGTAATCAGGACTCTAGGCGGAAACTCGCAGGGACTAACAGTCACAAGAGTTTCCTCCAGCAAGAACTGCTCTTACCTGAAAAAGTCGTTCCTGATTGTGAAACGCTTGCCAACTAGAGCCGTTGTTAGTTTTTTTGACTGAGATGTGTGCTTCCCGAGCGAACAGTCGAACAAAGTGAATCTGCGAGCGAGGGAACACACATCGAGGGAAAGATTTGTTAAAGGATATACCTAGTCGTGGTTCGGCAGGCTCACCAAACTCAGCCCGGGGTGACAGCGGGAAGGGCAAGGAGATCCCCGACAAGATGATAGTGGATCCTCGCCTACGCGAGGATGACAAGGAAGGATGCGGGGATGACATGGGAAGGCGCTAGGACTCCCGCCAAAAAATAACAGGTCCCCAAAAGGGACCTGTTATTTTCGAGCGGGAAAAGGGGTTCGAACCCTCGACATCGACCTTGGGAAGGTCGCGCTCTACCAACTGAGCTACTCCCGCGAGAGTTTTCCAAATTTAATAAAAAAACGCCCCCTGTAAAGGGATTCGCCCCGCCAAAGATATTTTTTCTATCATTGTGGCATGATTATTTCCCGCTTTGCACGGGCCGTTTTGCCCGCAACCCTGCTCGCCCTCGGGCTTGCCTCCCTTTCCCATGCCGAGGAAAAATCCCTGTGGCAAAAGTTCAAGGACTTTTTCTCCCCCATGCCCACCGTCGAGGGCGAAGGCCCGGAATACGACAAGTTCCGGGAGTTGGACAAGAGAATCAACACCCTAGAAGGCAAATATTCCAGGGAACGCAGGCCAAACAACAAGGCCAACATCAAGAAAGAACTGGATGCCCTCAAAGCCGAACGGGCCGCCCTAGAAGAACAAATCCGGAAGAACCCGTCACAACCGTCCAGTTCAGCGGCTGCACCACAGGGCGCTGTTCCAACCTGCAAGACCGATACCGTCTTTGTGCGGGATACTGTAGTCGTTCACGATGTCGTCCACGACACCCTCTATGTGATTGTGGCAGACAAGAAAGCGGAAGGCTCGGCACCTGTCACACCAGCCGTAGAGCCCTCCACTCCGGCATCGGATTCGACCTCTCAAGACTCTACAAGCAATCCTCAGCCCGGCACCAAGTAGTAGTCGGGCCGCACGCCTAGGGCGGCTTCGTCTGCAGCAAGACTCTCTTCGGGCACGTTCCGCCCTACCACCAGGGCGGCATCAAAGCCTGCAATCTTTGCTCCATAAACATCCGTCCCGATGGTATCGCCTATCATCAGCACCCGCGCACCCGAAGGGAGCGAACGACGGACCTTTTCCCAGATGGCAGGGAAAGGCTTTCCCAAATAGCAGGTCCTACAGCCGGAGGCTACCCGCAGGCGTTCCGCCAGCGTGCCGGATACGGCGCTCCGGCTGCCGTCTATCTTTGGAGCCCAGGCGTCTGGGTTCAGCACCAGCAGCAAGCCGCCTGGGCGCCGCAATATCTCTACCGCCCGCTCGAACATCTCGGAGGTTGCCGTGTAAGACGATACCGCCACCACAGGGTCCACCGGATTTTCAACGGCAGCCATTCCCGCCTGGGCAAGCACGTTCACGCCGGTGTCCCGACCGATGTAATAAACTTCGCGGACAGTCCGTTCCAGAGGCTCGCCGATTTTCAGACCATCAGCCGGCCCGCGTTTCTGTCCAGAAAACCCCACTAAATCAAAAACACCCACGGGCTCGCCCCGAGACAGGTCCGCAAGCAAGCCGCCCGAGGAAATAGTCTCTTCCGCCGTAAAATCAAAGCCCCGGGCCCCGGCGTCTGCCGCAAGGAACTCGTCGGTGTTGGAGGCCGCGTTGGTCACCAGTCGCAAGTGCTTGCCCGCCGCCCGCAAAGTGCGGTACCACTCCATGGCACCGGGGTAAACGAAGTCCCCGCGGTTGTATAGCGTTCCGTAGCCATCGAAACAGAAGGCGTCATAGCCGTCCAGGATTTCAGACAAAGTAACTTGACACGGCTCAGACCACAACTCCGGTCTAGACCCAAGTCGCCATCCTGAACTAAATTCAGGCAAATACGGTTCCATAAAGGATTGGTACCCTTTATAGATTTTCGTCTCTTCCAAGTCCATGGGAAAAGCAGGCCCTAGCGGCGGACCACCCCGAACACGTAGGATGCCGTGGCGTCCGTTCCGTTCCGGAACACGGCCTTGCCGTCGTATTCCACCACGGCGGTCACGTTGGCGATATAGACGCCCGTAGAAACACGACGGCCGTGACTGTCCATAAAGTTCCAGCGGAGGGAAAGCTGCATGGGTTTGCCGCCCAGACGTTCGTCGTTTCCGGCGATGTCAGCGCGGGTCCCCACCACATAGGCGCCCAGGTTCGTGTAGATGCGGATGTCGAAGCGGACCTTCAGTTTTGACAAACTAACAGGAGTCTTTTCGTCCATCTTCAAAATTTCGCGGAGGGCATTCTCGAATTCTTCGCCCAGCACGTCCATGTAAACGCCCCAGGCCGTATCCCGGGCAGACTCTACAGGCAGAGGCTGGAAATTCAGCTGGAAAACCGGGAGCCCCGCGCCTCCGGCACCTGCGCCATGCCTTGAGGCACTGTCCACCGCCATGGAGGGCACGACCACCTCGAAAGGAGAATAGCCTGTCAACGACGAGAACTGGGAGACCTTCGAAACCGCATTCCCGCTGGTATCTTCTACGCAGCCGTTCACCAGCCGCAAGGAATCCCGGAATGAAACCCCATCGGCCGAAGCCTTCTTGTCCAGGACGAACACGGCGGAATTCATCCAGAAATTCCAGCGGATTTCGTCTGTCTTGAGTTTGCGGACCTTGCCGTCTTTTGCGCTCTTGTATTCCAGCAGGGCCGGGCAGCCGGGAACCGTCCGGACCGTTTCCGAAAACAGCACCGTCAGGGAATCGTTGGACTTGCCCCGCATGTTTCTCAGGTAGGCCGACATGATGGCTGGCGCCATGGCGTCTTTCAGGGCCACGGGATACATGGAACCGTCCCGCAGGTACAAAAGCGCCGAACCGTAGATGGCAGCAGAAAACTCCATAGTAGAAAGGGCAGTCAGCAGGCGGAAACTTTTCTGCATCCCCTTCAGGTCAACTATGAGACTGCGCTTGTTGGCCGGGTTCAGCTGGAACTTGCCTGCAGCCACGGTGTAGTGCTTGGCCGCTCCCGAAGAATCAATCCATTCAAAAGTGAGGCTGTCCAGCATGGAGGACACGTATTCCTTGGTCAGGTTCCCCAGGAAACGGATTTCCATCTGGTCCATGCGGCCGTCGCCGTCGGTATCCCGCACAAAGTTCTGCTGGGTGCTGGGCGGTATGGGGCTCTGGATAAAGGCTGCAAAAGCCCCGCCGAAAAGCAGGGACATTCCAAGCAATACCTTTGTCAAAAGCCTACGCATCACTCCTCAATATACCATAATCCCTGCCCTCTACGGGAATCACCAGCTGCATTTTGGACAGAGTTTCGATGTGTTTTTCGAAAACGGCCTTGAAATCTTCCCCCAAAACCTCTTCGTCATCGTGGTCCAGGTTGTAAGAAGTGTAGCTTCCGTCGGGGAAAATGGAGATACAACAGTCCCAGGTGATGTCCCCTTCTTCCTCCTCCTGGTCGTCGTCCCGGTCCTTGCTTTCTAGCATGAGCATAGGGCGCGGGGCCGCGATGGGGTCGGCGTGTCCGTTTTCGTAAATGAAATAGTTCCTGCTAATCAGTTCGTGCTCCAAGGCCATGGTGCTGGGCACGCGCTCGAATTCACCACGGAGCCTGCGGATGTTCCCCAGGTCGTCTTCGTAGGGGTCCTGGAAATCCTGGGGCAGCACCACCTGGTGGTAGTCGAACTTCTTGCCGCTGGCGGCGTAGTTGTCCAGCCAGGACTGGGGCGGTTCCGGACGCAGGGTCAAAAAGTCCTCAAAGGAATCCAGAATGTCCTGGAGGCGGGACTCCCAGGGCTTGGTCTTTTCGGCCTGGACCAGTTCCATGAAATTTTTCAAGCGTTCTTCCCCCGGAACCATGGAAAGTTCTGCACTGGGCACGTTGTTCAAATCATATTCCACTTCACACCTCACATTCCACATCAATCACTGTAATCACCACTCCTCCACGGTCCTCACCGTAAGGCTCATGGCGATGTCCTTCTCGTAATAGGCGGGTTCGTTGATAAAGATGGGCCACACGCTCTCGTGCCCGTCCGGCTCGCCCTGGTACAGAATGTCCTTGCCGTCGAAGGTGCGGAACAACTTGTCGCCCTTTTTCAGCTCGCCAAAGTCACGGCCCAACAAATCGGGATGGATCATGGCCTCGATGGGCGCTCCCGCCCACGCCTTCGGGTAACCTAAGTCCCGAAGTTGCGTAAACACTTCCACCTGAATGGGGACTCGCTTCTGGAGTTCCCCACGGTTCCATTCTTCCGTAAGTTCCAGGTAACGCTTCACCAGACTTTCCGATTCCTCGAACAGGCGGGCATCCAGGGTGCCGTGCTGCTGGGGGCCAATCTCGATGCACACGTCCGCCTTGGCCACCGTCCCGAAATAGGGCGACATGCTCCGCTCTTCGGGCTGGTAATAAATCCACGCGTCCTTGAATTCCTGGGTCAGCACGGCGGAAGCTTTCATGGTGAAGGGGTCCCGTGCCGAAAGGATCAGGCACAGCCCCATGTTCGCTCCCGTATTGTGCACGTCCAGCAACAGGTCCGTCTTTGTGTCTGTTCCCTTGGGGCCGTAGATGCGGTTCAGTTCCTGGGCACGGCGGAACTCGTATTCCTGGGGTTCAGTGCTCATGTCCAGGCACACCTGTGAAAAAGCCCTGTTCAGGTCGTGGTCGCGATACCGCCTGTTCAGCCGAACCGCCTCCGGGTTCGAAAGCACCAGTTCCACCTTGGCGCTTGGGCAACAGGAGCTGTAGCATTCGGGGTGTTCCATCCACTTTTCCACCAGGCGGACACCTGTCCTCTCGTTCCCGTGGGTCCCGCCCGCAACGACAATGTTTTTAATCAGGCTCATGGTAAGCATTATAGAAAAATGGCTGCTGTTTGGCGGGCGAAATGAGCTGTGAGTTATGGGTTATGAGTTATGAGTTGTGGGGTGTGAGTTGCGGATTGCGAGGCACTAGCCACTCGCATCTCATACCTCAAAGGGCCGCAGGCCCGACCTCACTCCTCAAAGCGAAGCGACCCCTAGTCCCTAGATCCTATCCCCTAACCCCTAGATCCTAGCCCCTAATTACTATCTTTCTCCCCATGAACCTGGATTTCAACCGACGGCTTTCTATCGCCCCCATGCTGGACTGCACCGACCGTCACGAACGGTATTTTTTGCGGTTGATTTCCAAGAACATCCTGCTCTACAGCGAGATGGTGGTATCTACAGGACTTTTGCACTGCAAGGACCCGGAACTGTTCCTGGGCCACGAAGACTGCGAAATGCCCGCGGTGCTCCAACTGGGCGGAAGTGATCCTGCAGAACTTGCGGCGGCAAGCAAGATGGTGGAGCGTGCAGGCTTTGGCGAAGTGAACCTGAACTGCGGATGCCCTTCGGACCGGGTGCAGAACGGAAACTTCGGTGCCTGCCTCATGAAGGACAAGAACCTGGTGGCGGACAGTTTCAAAGCCATGCAGGACGCCGTCTCTATTCCCGTTTCCATCAAGTGCCGCATCGGCGTAGATGAATTCGACAGTTGGGAGTTTTTCCGGGACTTTGTCGGGACCATCGCCGACGCCGGCTGCCGCATTTTCATTATACACGCCCGAAAGGCCTGGCTCAAGGGGCTCAGTCCCAAGGAGAACCGGGAAGTTCCGCCGTTGAAATATGAATTTGTCCACAATCTGAAAGCCGAGATGCCCCAGCTGAACATTTCCATCAACGGCGGCATCAAGACCCTGGACCAGGTAGAGGAACAGCTGAAAGACCTGGACGGCGTGATGGTGGGTCGGGAGGCCTACGAAAATCCCTGGTTCCTGCAGGATGCCGACGAGAGAATATTCTGTGATGGGAGATTCCCGGCCAAGCCGGGAATGACAAAAGAAGGGAAGCCCTCGTCCCGTAAGGCGGTTCTCGAAGCCTACCTGCCCTATGTTGAAAAGGAATTTTCCAAAGGGACGCCTGCCACTATCCTCACACGCCACCTCTACGGACTGTTCACCGGACTCCCCGGCGCCCGAAAATTCCGTCAGGTCTTGAGCCAGGAAGCCCCCAAAACAAAAGACGCCGCCGGAATGCTCCGACGGGCCATGGACCTGGTTGTAGAAGAGTAGCTACTCTATTTCCACCTTCACATCTACCCCGGGGGTAAAAGCCTTGGGGTTGTTCACCACAGGTCCGAGCACGCTGCGCACAGCATTCAGGTCCTGGGTTTTCAGGTAGAGCCTGCTCCAGTGCACGTTCTGCACCACAGGCACAAAGGCTTCGACAGGCCCAAGCACCGTCAGGGACTTTTCCTTTTTGCACAAGGCCTCAAGCTTTGACAGAGCCCCGCTCAAGGCCGACTCGTCACGACTCCCGACAGAGACGGACACCAGCTTGCAGAAGGGCGGATAGAGCGCTGCCTTCCGGTTCAAAAGTTCACTCCGGGCAAAACCCGCATAGTCGTGGTTCAGGGCGAACTGCATTATGGGTTCCGCAGGATTCATGGTCTGAATCAAGACGCGGCCGCCGCCCTGGGCACGGCCTGCACGGCCTGCCGTCTGGCTCAACAGCTGGAACAGTCGCTCCGTCCCGCGAAAGTCGGGAATGCCGAGCCCGCTGTCGGCCCCGACGATCCCAACAAGACGCACGCCCGGAAAGTCGTGGCCCTTGGCCACCATCTGGGTGCCCAGCAAAACGTTGTGTTCCCGGTTCCTGAAAGATTCCAGAATTTTTTCCACGGAACCTACGTTTTGGGTGGTGTCCCTGTCCATACGGACCACGTTCGCCCCCGGAATCCACTGCACAATTTCTTCTTCCAACTTTTCGATGGCGCCACCCACGTATTCGTAGGTCTCCGCCCCGCAGGAATGGCAGCAGGTGTTTTCAGGATAGATGCTGTTGCAGTAATGGCACAGAAGCCCGCGGTACTGCCGGTGGTAAACCAAGGGCACGTGGCAATGCTTGCAGTAGAGCGTCTCGCCGCAGCTGCTGCACACCCGAATCTTGGAATAACCCCGGCGGTTCATAAGCACAATGGCCTGCTCCCCAGCCGAAACGCATTCCGTCAGGGCCTCCCGCAACTCCGGCGACATGAGGATTCCCTTCTGCTGCCGGACCTCACCCATGTCGATAATCTTTACATCGGGCAGGGGCGCCGCCGTAGCCCGCTTTTTCAGTGAAAGCAGTTCCAGGTGGCCCTGGTTCGCGTTGTAAAAAGTTTCCAAAGCCGGCGTGGCAGACCCGAGCACCACCAGGGCCCCGTACTTGTGGGCCAAATGGAAGGCCAGTTCCCGGGTGTGGTAGCGGGGAGCCGGGTCCTGCTGCTTGAAGGAACTGTCGTGCTCCTCGTCCAGCACAACTACATCAAAGTCGAAGGGCGCAAGGATGGCGCTCCGGGTCCCGAGAACCACACGGGCCTCCCCCTTCAGCACGGACACATAGGCGGAGCGCTTCTTGGGGGCCGAAAGGGCGGAATGCAGCACCTGCACGGACACGCCCAGAAAACTCTCGAACCGCCCCGCCGTCTGGGGCGTAAGGCCTATTTCGGGCACGAGAATCAAGACCTTGAGCCCCCGGCCAAGTGCCACGCGGGCCAGTTCCTGATAGACACGGGTCTTGCCGCTGCCGGTGACCCCGTGTAAAAGCGCCCCGCGGAAACCGTTTCCTTCTAGGCGGGCCACCAGGGCGTTTAACGCCACCTGCTGCTCGTCTGTCAGGGGCGCGGCACTTTTTACGCCCGAGGCAACACCGTCCGAACCAGCCAAAGTTTCACCCGTACCAACCGGAGCAACTTCCGTGCCAACATCGGCGCCATTCGAACCCGAGGCAACACCGTTCGAACCCGAAGCCGCAACTTCCGTGCCAGCTTCGGCAGCGATGGCGTCCAGGTACTTCCCGAAATCCGAAGGCCAGAACACGTCCAAGGCCTTCATGGGAGTACTTATATAGTAGCGTGCCACCCATTCCAGGGCGTCCATGTACCGCTCGTTAAAGACATAGCCCGAAGCATGGGGGTAAGCGCACCGCACGTCAAAGGCGGGCCGCTCCCGGCTCACACGGGAAACTAGGGCCAGCAGGGGGTTCTTGCGGGTGGCAAACTGCACCCAGACCACGCTTCCCCGTTCAATTTTTGCGCCTTCGGGAACGCCGTAGGTATAGACCGACGGGGCCAGCGGGATATAGACCTCGCAAAAAAGTTCCAGTTCCTGGGACTTTCGTTTCCGGCCAACCTCCAGAGGGGCCTCGGTCTTTGGTATGCGTTTTGCCACCCTACTCCTTAAACTTGCTCCTTAAACATTCCGCGGCGTCCTACCTAAAAACGCCTTTTCAACAAAATAGAAAAGACCCGCTACAAAAGCGGGCCTTTTTATCGGGATGACTGAATTCGAATCAGCGACCTCTTGAACCCCATTCAAGCGCTCTACCAGGCTGAGCTACATCCCGAGACTCTTACGAGTGCACCAAAGTTAGTTAAAGTCTCCCCTTTTTTCAAGGCGAAATTGCGAAAAAACAGAATTTTTCGCGTTTTTTAGACCAGACTACTCCTTCCAGTAGCCCACAATCAGCACCTCGGGGGTGGCCTTGGGGTGTTTTTTGCTCTTGAAGCCCACAATCTTGCGGATGCTCCGCTGTTTCAGTTCCAGACCTTCACGCAAAAGTCCCTTGGTAGTCAGGGTCACCTTGAGGCCTGGGACCTTGCCCCCTTCCTTGATCTGGTCCAGCTTGTCCACGTTCAGCATCACCGGCTTGGACGTCATGGAAAACTCCCGCAGGGCGGCGGAGTCCAGAGCCAGGTCGGGCCGTTCCTTCTTGTCGGTCTCCCACACATAGAACGTCCATGATCGCTTTTCGCCCTTGGCGTAGAATCCCGTATCGAAGAGCTTTTCGCCAAAGAAGATGGGGGCCTTCACAAAGCCGTCCAAGGTTGCCGTGTAAGGCGTGCCGTCGGTGCCCACCATCACCACCACCGGGTTGATCTGGCCGTCCATGCCCGCAAAATCCATGTCGAACTCAATGGCAACCGCAGCACCCTTGGCAATCTTCTTGGGGAACTTGAAGTTGGACATGCCAACCCCCTGGCCCATGACGCTTTCCAGGTTGATTTCTTTTCCGGAAACGTTGGCGCCCTTGAGCACCACATGCCTTACCTCCCCCTGGTCAGCCTGGCCAATGGGGTAAGGTTCCGGAACAAAGCGGATGTTGTCGTCGGCAAAGGCGACAGAAGAGACCGCGGCAAATGTGATAGCCGCCACACACAGACACTTGGATAAATTCTTCATAGTGATAAATATAACATTTTCGGTCTGTTTTCGCCCACTTTCGCACACAACACCCCAAAATAACTTATATTGAACGGGTAAACTAAAATCAGGAGAAACTCCATGAAAAAGATTATCGCCCTTTTGTCATTCGCTATGTTCATCATCGGTTGCGCGGGCACCCCCCAGGAACAGTCCGCAAATAAGATGATGAAAATGCAAAAAGAAAAGCAGGAACTGCTTGACAATGGCGTTGTGGCCGGTATCGGCATCGGCGAATCCAAGTCCGAACAGCTGGCCTACGACGAGGCCGACTTGAACGCCCGCACAGACGTGGCCCGTTCCCTGGAATCCAAAGTCGAAGCCATGATCCGCAACTATCAGGAAGAAGTAGGTGACGAACTCACCCAGCACAAGGAAGCGGTCAAGAAAAACGTCATTTCCGACATGCAGAATGGTGTCAGCGTGGTCAAGATGGACATGGAAGTTACCGAAGAAGGCAAGTTCAAGGTCTATGCCATTGCCGCCATGAACACCGAAGCCTTCAAGAAGGCCTTCGAAGCAGCCCTTGCCGCCCAAAAAGCCAACGTAGATCGCGCCCGCGCCATGAAGGGTTACGCTGACCTAGATAAAGCCGCAGCGGCTCTTGACCAGTACAAGGCCAGCCAGAAGTAGCCTACTCTAGACATTTTTCCCCTGACCGCAGCACTTGGTGCTATGCGGTCTTTTTCATATACACAGGCTTTTGCCGACACCTCCACTCCTATATTTTTTTATATTTGCCGCGCCTAAATAAAATGAGATAATAGGAGTAAAATATGGCTTCTGAAAATGCGATTATTGAACGTGCCGAGATGTACCTACGCAAATTGTCTTGCGGCATCAACCCCCTAACCGACGAAATTCTCCCCGAAGGGGACTCCTGCAAACAGGAGCGAATCAGCAAGTGCCTTGCCTACGTGGCATCCCTGTTGCAACAACAGCTGAACCACGAGCAGTTGGCTCCAGTGCCCCCTTCCCGCAAGGCCACACCCAAAGCGCCCAAAGCTCCCAAGCAGCCCCTTTCCATTGCCCCAGAATCTATCAGCAAATACCGTTTCTTTGACTACCCCGTCTCCATTTCCCGGGTGGTCCGCAATATCAACGAACTTATCCCTGCAGGCGTGAACATGAACCACCTGCTCTACGCCGACGTGGCCAACTTCCTGGTTCAGCAGGGCATCCTCGCCCGGCAGATGACCGAAAACGGAACCGAAGCGAACCTGCCCACGGAGCTCGGAGAATCTTACGGGTTCGAAAAGGGCGAATCGGACCTGCGGGGCCACCACAACATCTATACCCAATGCTGGGAAAAGGCCCAACAGTACGTGTTGGACAACCTCCAGAAGTGTATCGACATCGCCAACGAGCGCTTTGCAAACCGCAGTTCCAACCATGCCGACGAAGACGGTGCCGAAGAAGGGAACTCCCCTCGCAAGGCTCGTGAAAAATTTCATGTTTCTACAGAAGAACTGAGCAACTACCCCGCCGACGAGACTCCCATACCGGTAAGCGAGATTGCACGGCGGCTCAACGCCCTGATTGGCCCCAACACGGAGCGCATTTACTATAAAGTAATCCGCGATTGGTTCGTGTCCGAAGGCTATCTGGAATTCAAGGAATCTCCCGACGGCAAGGGCGCGTTCCTCCCCACCGAAAAAGGCTCCCTGGCAGGGCTTATGGTAGAATCCCGCACCGGCAAGTTGGGCGAACTCTACGACGTGGTCATGTACGACTCCAAAGCCCAGCGTCTGTTCCTGGATACCTTAGTTGCTAGGGGCTAGGATCTAGGGGCTAGGTGTTAGGTAGTAGGTTTTAGGTATTAGGGTCGCCGGTAGCAAGAGGCGTCATTCCGAGCCACACCTGTTCCGAGCCGCAGGCGAAGGGATCACCCCGGAATCTGGCTTTTTAGTAAAAAAACGCTTACTTTTATCTAAAAACGCAAAAATGTAAGCGAAAACAGGCCAAAAAACGGTCCATTTTATTGACCTTCGTCACTCTAAACTCTTTTTTACAAGCCAATTTTGGCACTTTATTATATTTTTTAGACGGGTAATGGGTATAAAGAGAGGTACCATGAAATTTCCGTTCTTCAAATCAATGTTGGTTGCGGGTGCGCTTATGCTCGCCTGGAACTGCACCGACAACACCACCGTAAACCCGGCCAATCTCATTCCGAATATGGCCGAAAATGTCCAAGTTCTTGACCAAGACGGACAGAAATACTACATCACGGAAGATGGGAAAGTATTCGACGAACAGTGGAATGCCATTGGGCAATATGCCGACGGGAAAATCACTAATGAATCGGGGGAAACCGTCGTAGATAACATCGAAGATGGAGACCTGTCAGGCGTTCAAGTTGTCACAACTGACAACGGAGACAAACTTGTGGTTGACGGTGACGGGAAAGTTACAGATACCGAAGGCAACGATGTAGGTAAAGTCGATGACAACGGCGACATCGTGAGCAACAACGGCGACGTCATTGCCGAGAACCCGAACAAACCCGCAAGCAACGCCAACCAGCAGACTACAACGAGCTCTGCCAGCAACGGAAACAACAACCAGAACAACAATACGACCAGTTCTGCAAGCAACGGCGGCAACAATAACCAGAACAACAACACAACCAGTTCTGCAAGCAACGGTGGCAACAATAATACCCCGACCTCTGTCAACTCCGTCACTAACGGAAACATTACCTACACGGATAACTTGACACAGACCGTAGCCAAGGGTTCTGCTGTTAGTCCAATCGTGTTTAAGGGCGTAGAGCAATATCCCCAACGTAGCTGGAATCTTTATTTCTTGCAAACTGATTTTGATTCTGAAAAAAAGACTGCCACGCTTTCCGGAACTGTTCCAGATGAATTTTCTGAAAAAACCTATACCGATGAAATTACAGTCGGCGACAAAAAGTACACTATTTCTATAACAATTACTGCAGGATCCGGCGGACAGACAGGAACATCCAGTGCTCAGCAACAAAATCCTCAATCTAGCAGCGCTCAGCAACAAAATCCCCAACCCAGCTCTCAGCAGCAAACCTCTTCATCATCTGCTGCAACAGCATACTCTTCTGCAGTGATTTCTGGTTCCTGTCCCACAATCCGAAAAAAAGACGGTGGGGTGTCTGGTAACGCCTGGGGCTCCCAATACTGGGATTGTTGTAAACCGCATTGTTCGTGGAATGGAAACGTAAACAAGTCGATATTCAGCAAACCTGCCAAACTTTGCGACATCAACGGTAATGAAGTGAGCCCTGATGATGGACAAAGTAGCGGCTGTGGGGGTGGATCTCACTACACTTGCCTTAGCCAAGCTCCTCGCGAAATATGCAGTGGCTTGTCCATTGGACTTGCAGCTGGTAATGGTTCTTGGTCAAACAAGTGCGGAACCTGTCTCCGTTTAACCTTCACTGGCGAAGGAGAAGGTGGACAAAGATACAACATCATGGGCAAGCAAATGATCGTGATGATTTCCAATATCGGCTACGATGTAAAGGGAGACCAATTTGACCTGATGATTCCAGGCGGCGGTGTCGGAGCTTTTGACGGCTGTTCAAAACAGTGGGGCGTTAGCAACGACCAAAGCCTAATGGGCGCACAGTATGGTGGCTTGCGAGCAGCCTGCAACAACGACGTCAATTGTCTCAAGCAGAAATGTCAAGCCCTCTTTGGCAGCAAACCAAATTTAGCAGACGGACTGAAGGGCTGCCTGTGGTATGCCGAATTTCTCGAGGGAGCCGACAACCCCAGATTCTCGTATGAAGAGGTTGAATGTCCGCAAGAGTTAATCAACATTTACGCTTCTTCGTTCTAAACTGATTTCATGACTTTACCTTCGAGACACCCGCACCCTGTGGGTGTCTTTTTTGCTACATTTCGCACCGTATTAACAAGAGGATATACTATGCCGAAACTTCGTTCGCTCAAGACTATGGAAGGCCGTGAAATGGCCGGTGCACGCGCCCTTTGGCACGCAACAGGAACCAAGGTGGAAGACTTTGGCAAGCCGGTGATTTGCGTGGTGAACAGCTATACCCAGTTTGTTCCGGGACACGTTCACCTGAAGGACTTGGGTCAAGTGGTCGCCCGAGCGATCGAAGCCGCCGGCGGTGTCGCCAAGGAAATGAACACAATCGCCGTCGATGACGGTATCGCCATGGGCCACGACGGCATGCTTTACAGCCTCCCGAGCCGCGACCTGATTGCGGACTCCACCGAATACATGGCAAACGCCCACCGCGCCGACGCCCTCGTTTGCATCTCTAACTGCGACAAGGTGACTCCGGGTATGCTCATGGCCGCCATGCGCCTCAACATTCCGGCAATTTTCGTCTCTGGCGGCCCGATGGAAGCAGGCCATGTGACCACGAAGGACGGCAAGGACCGCGCCCTCGACCTGATTGACGCCATGATCGATTCCGCCGACAACACCATCAGCGACGAAGAAGTGGCCGCCATCGAAGCGAACTCCTGCCCCACTTGCGGTTCCTGCTCCGGCATGTTCACCGCGAACTCCATGAACTCCCTGACCGAAGCCTTGGGCCTCAGCCTCCCGGGTAACGGCACCATCGTCGCGACCCACGCCGAACGCAAGAAGCTCTTCGAAGCCGCCGGTAAGCGCATCGTGGAACTCTGCCACCAGTATTACGACTTGAACGACGACAGCATCCTCCCGCGTAGCATCGCTACGAAGGACGCTTTCGAAAACGCCATGCGCCTCGACATCGCCATGGGCGGTTCCTCCAACACGGTGCTCCACTTGCTCGCCGTGGCCCAGGAAGCGGGCGTCGACTTCACCATGAAGGACATCGACCGCCTTTCCCGCAACACGCCGTGCATCTGCAAGGTGGCCCCGACCGTTCACAACATCCACATCGAAAACGTGAACCGCGCAGGCGGCATCATGGGCATTCTCGGTGAACTGGACCGCATGGGACTCCTCCACAAGGACGCGAAGACCGTCCACGCAAAGACCATGGGCGAAGCTCTCGAAGTGAACGACCTGAAGCGCAACCCGACGGTCGAAGCCCAGCAGCGCTACCTCGCTGGCCCGGGCCGCAAGTACAACCTGGTCGCCTTCTCGCAGAACTTCATGTACCCGGACCACGACCTCGACCGCGCTACGGGCGCTATCCGCGATGGCGAACACGCCTACACCAAGGACGGCGGCCTCGCTGTTCTGTACGGTAACCTCGCCGTGGACGGCTGCATCGTGAAAACCGCTGGCGTCGATGAATCCATCTTCAAGTTCACCGGCCCCGCCGTGGTGTTCGAAAGCCAGGAAGATGCCGTGAAGGGCATTCTCGACCCGAACATGGTGAAGGCTGGCGACGTGGTCGTCATCCGCTACGAAGGCCCGAAGGGTGGCCCCGGCATGCAGGAAATGCTCTACCCGACCAGCTACCTCAAGAGCCGTCACCTCGGCAAGTCCTGCGCCCTTCTCACCGACGGACGCTTCTCCGGCGGTACGAGCGGCCTCTCCATCGGCCACGCTTCTCCGGAAGCAGCCAACAAGGGTAACATCGGCCTCGTGCACACGGGCGACGTCATCGAAATCGACATCCCGAACCGCAGCATCAACGTGCAGCTCACCGACGACGAACTCGCCGAACGCCGCAAGGAAATGGAAGCTCGTGGTAATAAAGCATGGCGTCCTGAACACAGAGACAGACAGGTTTCCAAAGCACTTCAAGCATATGCAGCAATGGCCTCAAGTGCAGATAAAGGTGCTGTCAGAGACCTATCTCTGATTGGCATTAAATAAGTCACGCGTTGAAGCTCTTACTGTGAGCCGTAGGCGACTCGTATTAACGAGTCGTCGAAGGCGAGAGCGAGCGCCAACCGGAGAAATCTAACCCGAATCTAGCGCGAGCGGTCGCTACAGGCAGCCGGAACACCGCGACCGCGTGGTGTCCAAGGCTCTGCAGGCATACGCCGCCATGGCTTCTAGTGCCGACAAGGGCGCTGTCAGAGACCTCAGCCTCATTGGTGTGAAGTAATTCAGATCTAGATCCTTCGACTCCCCCTATCGCACTTCGTGCTCCAGGGTCCGCTCAGGATGACACGCCGGAGTTTACCCCGCACTTGATGCGGGGCGGGGATGACAGCGCTGGACACGACTCCGCAAGACAGCGCCCGTCCATCGCAAGCTGGGGCGGCGCCGAAGCATCCAGGGTTGTTTAAACCAGAGAAAAACAGGGCTATTAACCGCAAAAGCCACCCCATCGGAGTGGCTTTTGTTATAATTCCCGTAGTCGGAGGTCCATCTCATGGATAGTAAAAAACTGGCTAGTGTAATGCGCGTAGCCATCATCGGAACCTTTCTTGCGGCAATCATTCTGGTTGCAGGCACCTTCTGGAATGGCCGGAGTGCCAGCGCCGATACCGAAAAGGCCGTCCGGAGCGTAAGCCTTTTGTACCTGAACGAACTGGCCGAACGCCGCGAGCAGGTAGTGGCCGCAAGGCTTGCAGACTACATCAGCGATATGGACATCGCCGTAGGCCTTATCGAAAAAGAAGACCTCAAGAGCATCGAAAAAATCCAGGCCTACCAGGCCCGCATGAAACAGCTCTACGGGCTCGAAAAGTTCGCCTTCGTGGACACCACGGGACTCATCTACACCTCCCGCGGAACCCGCACCGACATCCAACTGTACAACATCGACTACAACAACCTCCAGAAACCCGAGATTTCCATCAAGAATGTAAGCGCCGAAAACAAGACCATCATTATCGCCATCCCCGTTGACCGGCTACCCCTAGAAGACCGGGTCCTGGTGGTGTGTTTCATGGAACTGAGTATCCCGAACCTGCTAGAAGGACTCTCCTTGCAAGGGGGCAACAACAACTCCACCTTCTGTAACATCTACACCAAAGACGGGAAAGCCCTCACCAACATGGTGCTAGGAGGCCTTGCCAGCGAAGACAACCTGCTGAACGCCCTCAGTCACGCCGATTACGACAAGGGTTACACCTTTGAAAAAGTAAAGGACGATTTCAACGGACACGTCGAAGGCGAAGTCTCGTTCACCTACAACAACATTCGCGAAACCCTGTACTACGTGCCTGTACACAACACGGACTGGATGCTTACCTACCTTATCCGTGAAAGTATCATCAGCGAGCAAATCGGGTCCATTTCTTCGGGAATCATCTTCCGTGGTCAGTGCCTCTCAGGGCTTACCGCACTTGTGCTGGTCGGCATGTTCGCTTTTGTCATTGTCCAGATCCGGCGAAACACAAGAATCCGATTGGAACACGAAATCCAGGAAGCCAAGGACCGCATCAAGCAGGAATCCCTATCCGAAGCACTGAAGGTGGCAGAAGAATCCAACAAGGCGAAGACCATATTCCTTTCGAACATGAGCCACGAAATCCGCACGCCCATGAACGCCATCATCGGTCTCGACAACCTGGCCCTTCACGAGCCGGACATTTCGGATAAGGTGCGTGACTACCTAAAAAAGATCGGGGGCTCTGCCGAGCATTTGTTAAAACTCATCAACGAAATACTGGACATGTCCCGCATCGAGGCTGGAAAATTCACCCTGAAAAAGGAGGAGTTCTCCTTCTCAAAACTCATGGAGCAGGTGAACACCATGTTCAGCGTCCAGTGCGAAGAAAAGGGACTCAGGTACAACTGCCATCTTGCGGGCCAGATAGACGAATACTTTATTGGCGACGACATGAAACTCCGCCAGGTGCTCATCAACATCCTCGGCAATTCGGTCAAGTTCACCAACAAGGGCGGGCGCATCGATCTGAGCGTAGAAAAGATTGCCTCGTTCGAAAGGAAATCAACGCTCCGCTTTGTCATTTCCGACACGGGCATCGGCATGAGCAAGGAATTCTTGCCAAAGATTTTCGACTCCTTCGCCCAGGAAAACACAGGAAATTCCAGCAATTACGGCGGTTCGGGCCTTGGCCTTGCCATTTCCAAGAGCATCGTGGAACTGATGAACGGGAACATCGGGGTGGAAAGCGAAAAGGGCAAGGGCTCCACCTTTACCGTCACGGTTACCCTGCAAGATTCCCACAGAAGCCATTCATCTGAAGACGATATTGACGTCAGGCTGAATGAACTGCACGTACTTGTAGTCGATGACGACCCCGTGGCCCTGGAACATGCACGCCTTGTGCTGGAACTGGCGGGCATCACTACTGAGACGGCTAAGTCCGGAAAGGAAGCCGTGGAAATGGTCAAACTGCGCCATGGACGCAGGGAACCGTTTAACCTGATTATCATAGACTGGAAAATGCCCGAAATGGACGGCGTGGAAACGACAAGGCAAATCCGCGCCACCACCGGCGACGAGTCGGCAATCATCATCCTTACCGCCTACAACTGGGACGATGTCCTGGACGAAGCCATTCGGGCAGGCGTCGACAGCTTTGTCGCAAAGCCGATCTTCACGGGGGCGCTGCTGGATGAATTCAAGAAAGTCCTCAAGAAAAAACAGAACGCCCTCCTGGGCAGCCCCAAGAAGGCCGAGCTGCGGGGCAAGCGCATATTGCTTGCCGAAGACGTCGACGTGAATGCGCAAATCATGGAAAACGTGCTGGCCATGCGGGAAATAAAAACCGACATAGCCACCAACGGGAAAATCGCCCTGGAAAAATTCAGCGAACACCCCGAAGGCTATTACGATGCCATTCTCATGGACATCCGCATGCCCGAAATGGACGGCTTGCAGGCCACCATGGCTATCCGAAAGCTCCCCCGGGCCGACGCCCCAAAAATCCCGATTATCGCCCTTACGGCCAACGCCTTCGACGAAGACGTGCAGCGAAGTTTGCAGGCGGGCATGAACGCCCACCTTTCAAAGCCGATCCAACCAGAAGCCCTTTTCGAGACCCTGGAAACGATACTTTCATAACGGAGAATCCCGATGAAGAAATTTCGACAGAACAGGACCATCAAGAGAAACGTTCTCATTGTAGACGACGAGATTGTCAACCGGGAAATCCTCGGAGACATCCTCTCTACGGAGTACTCGGTAAGTTACGCCGACAATGCGGAGCATGCCCTGGAAATCCTTGCAGGTGCCGACTCGAATTTCTCGCTGGTGCTTCTGGACTTGCTCATGCCCGTCATGGACGGTTTCGCTTTCCTGCAAAGGCGCTCCGAAGATGAAACCCTCAAGCGCATTCCCGTCATCGTGATGACCTCGGAAAAGGAATCCGAGGTACGGAGCCTGAAACTGGGAGCCGCCGACTTTATCAAGAAGCCCTTCGACCTGCCCGAGGTGGTACTTGCCCGCTGTGAACGTATCATCGAACTCTTCGAGGACAAGAACCTCATCAAGCAGACCGAAAGGGATGCCGTGACAGGGCTATACACCCAGGACTACTTCTTCGAATATATCCGCCAGATTGAGCACTGGGACAGCGACACCTGCCGGGACGCCCTGGTCATCGACATCGAGCGGTTCCACCTGGTCAACGAATTCTGCGGAAGGCCCTTCGGAGACCTGTTGCTTTCCAAGATTGCTGAAGCGCTGGAAAAGGAACTTACGTCCATGAGTGCCATTGCCTGCCGGTCAAACGCAGACACGTTCTACATTTACGCCGCCCACCAGGAAAACTACAGGAACGTTTACGACGCTATCCAGAGTGTGCTCACCGATTTCAAGATGAACAATGTGCGCGTGCGCTGTGGGCTCTGGGAAAATGTAGCCAAGGACGTAGAGGCGGAAGCGTGGTTCGACCGGGCAAAGATTGCCTGCGACCAGATTCGCGGGGATTACACCCGTTCCATTGCTCACTACGACAGCGAAATCCACGCAAGGCAGGTTTTCGAGGAAACACTCATCCACGACTTGCCCGAAGCTATTGCCAACAAGGACCTGAAGGTCTATTATCAGCCCAAGTACAATATCGAAGGGGACTCCCCAAGGCTTTCCAGTGCCGAAGCGCTCATCCGCTGGATTCACCCGAAGCTCGGGTTTATCAACCCTGGAGACTTTATCCCGCTTTTCGAATCCAATGGGCTCATCCAGAAGGTAGACAATTTTGTCTGGAACGAGGCCGCCATCCAGATTCGCAAATGGAAAGAACAGTATGGAATCACCGTGCCCGTTTCGGTGAACGTATCCCGCATCGACATCCTGGACCCAACTCTCGAAGCCAAGCTGGACAACATCCTCAAGGAAAACGGGCTCTCTTCCGAAGAATACCTGCTGGAAATCACCGAAAGCGCCTATTCCGAAAACACCAAGAGGTTAATCGAAATGGTGGAGAACCTGCGCAGGAAGGGTTTCCGTATCGAGATGGACGATTTCGGCTCCGGGTACTCCTCCCTCAACATGATAACGAGCCTCCCCATCGACATATTGAAAATCGACATGTCGTTTATCCGCAATATGGAAAAGGACGAACGGAACATGAAGCTGGTGGAACTGGTCATCGACATCGCAAAGTTCCTGAACGTGCCCACGGTGGCCGAAGGCGTAGAGACCGATTCCCAGCTGAAAACCCTAAAGCAAATGGGTTGCGGCATCATCCAGGGATATTACTTCTCAAAACCGGTTCCAGCCGGAGAATTCTCAAAGTTTATAGAAAAGGAACTTGAACATAGGAGAAACGCCCCATGATTACCATCGAAAAACTGAAAGCCTTCGGCGCCAATACCGAAGAGGGTCTTGGCCGCTGCATGGGCAACGAGGCGCTGTACTTGCGGTTGGTAGCCACAATCCCTGCCGAAAAGAACTTTGACAAGCTCAAGACGTCTATCGAAAACAACAACTTGGACGAAGCCTTCGACGCGGTCCATGCCCTGAAAGGGGTCCTTGGGAACCTGGCCCTCACGCCCATGTTCGACATGGCGGTAAAGATTACGGAGCCACTGCGTAACCGTACCGCCATGGATTACAGCGGAATGGTGTCGGAACTGCTTAACCTCAGGGACAAATTGTCGGAGCTGTGCGCATAATAACTTAGCCTAAAGGTGTCGCCATGTTCAACCATTTCAAGCTGAACGACAAGAACATGTCCATCGTGGAAGACATCGGGCGCTACATGCCCGGTGGATTCTTCATCTACAAGGCTCAAGGTGATGGAGAACTGCTCTACGCAAACCACACGGTGTTCGATATTTTCGGGTGCCGTGACCTGGACGAATTCAAGTCACTGACCGGTTTCACCTTCAAGGGCATGGTTTACACCGAGGATTACGAAAAAATTCAGTCCTCTATCGACAAGCAAATCCTCAAGTCCAGCGAAAAACTGGACTATGTCGAGTACCGCATCAAGCGCAAAGACGGAAAGCTCCGTTGGGTAGACGATTACGGTCACTACGCCGACAGCGAAAACTACGGTGGCCTCTACTACGTTTTTATTTCGGACATTACCGAAAAGCACGAACAGATTGAACAGAAGCTGTTGGAAGGCCAAAAACAGCGGGCGCAGCTGGACAGCATGATTACCGCCATGGCCTCGGACTACCGAAGCGTCTATCACGTGGATCTAGACAAGGACGATGCCGTATGCTACCGCGGCGACCCCGAAGACCACCACCAGCATGCCGAAGGGGTACATTTCCCCTACCTGGAACGATTCCGGGACTACGGCAACAACTGCGTTACGGAAAAATACCGCGAAGGTTTCTTGAACTTCATCGAGCCCGCGAACATCCGCGAGGCGCTCCAGAACGAACAACTGATTGCCTACCGCTACCTGGCCCGCCGGGACGGCAAGGAATACTACGAGATGATCCGCATGGCAGGGGTGCATCACCCCGAAGACCGCAAGGATCACATGGTACATGCGGTAGGAATGGGGCTTACCATCATCGATGCCGAAATGCGGGATTCCATGGCCAAGAACCAGGCCCTGGGCGAAGCGCTGGATGCGGCGGAAGAGGCCAGCAAGGCAAAAACGGCCTTCCTTTCGAATATGAGCCACGAAATCCGCACGCCCATGAACGCCATCATCGGCCTCAACAGCCTAGCCCTGAGAGACCCGGCCATTTCGGAGCGGACCCGCGAATACCTGGAAAAGATTGGCGGGAGTGCACGGCACCTGCTGGGGCTCATCAACGACATTCTGGACATGAGTCGAATCGAATCCGGCAGGTTGGTGATGCGCAAGGAGGAGTTCTCCTTTGCCGGAATGCTAGAGCAAATCAACACCATGGTCATGTCCCAGTGTTCGGACAAGGGCCTCAAATTCGAATGCCATATCGAGGGGCACGTCGATGACCACTTTATCGGCGACGACATGAAGCTCAAGCAGGTGTTCATCAACATCTTGAGCAACGCAATCAAGTTTACCGAAGCCCCCGGGAGCATCACCCTTACCATTTCCAAGGTGGCCCAGTTCGAAGACCAGAGTACCCTGAAATTCGAGGTGAAGGACACGGGTATCGGCATGGACGAATCGTTTATCCCGAAGGTGTTCGATTCCTTTACCCAAGAAGATTCCAGCCGTAAGAACAAGTTCGGTTCCACAGGGCTTGGCATGGCGATTACCAAGAACATCGTGGAAATGATGAACGGTTCTATCTCGGTAAAGTCAAAGAAAGGCGAAGGTTCCGTATTCACAGTGGTGGTGACCCTCAAGAACTGCGACCACGAGGTAGTGTCGATAGACCACGTGAACCTGCGCGACATCAGCGTGCTGGTCGTCGATGACGACGCAATCGCCTGCGAACACGCGCGGTTCGTGCTGGACGAGGCGGGCATCAAGGCGGACACCAGCACCAGCGGCGAAGAAGCCCTGCAGATGCTGGAGGTAAAGCACGCCAAGCACGAGCCCTACAACCTGGTGCTTCTGGACTGGAAAATGCCCAACATGGACGGCCTGGAAGTGGCGAAAAGGATTCGTGAACGTTACGACAACGAGACTACGGTGATTATCCTTACCGCCTACAACTGGGACGAAATCATGGACGAGGCGCTGCATATCGGGGTGGACAGTTTCCTTGCGAAACCGCTCTTTGCAAGCAACGTCATCGATGAGTTCGAACGTATCGCCCGTCGAAACAACATGAACCTTTTCAAGAAAAAGTGCCGTGCAAGCCTCGCCGGGCGGCATATCCTGCTGGCCGAAGACATCCTCATCAATGCCGAAATCATGAAGGAGCTGTTGACGGTAAAAGACGCCATTGTCGATCACGCCGTAAACGGCCAGATTGCACTGGACATGTTCGCCAAGAGCGACGAAAATTACTACGACGCCATCTTGATGGACATCCGCATGCCCGAAATGGACGGTCTGGAAGCGACCAGGGCCATACGCGCCCTGGACCGGAGCGACTCCCGCAAGGTTCCCATCGTGGCCATGACCGCAAACGCCTTCGACGAAGACGTGCAGCGCTCCCTGCAGGTAGGCATGAACGCCCACCTTTCTAAGCCTGTGGAACCGGAACACCTGTACCAGACTCTCGAAGAGCTAATTTGGGAAGCGGAGAATAGGAGGAAATAGGTATGACATACTCCATCATAGGCATTCTGGCAACAATCCTGCTGCTTATCGGCAACCGCGATGTTTTTTGCAAGCCAAACGGGACGGAATACTCCCCTACCCGAAAGAATTATTGCCGTTTCTTGTTCGGCGTTCTTGTGTACTACATCACCGACATGCTGTGGGGTATCCTGGAAGACCTCCACTTTACTAAGCTCCTGTTTGCAGACACAACCGTCTATTTTGTGGCCATGATTGCCACAGTCATGCTGTGGACCCACTACGTGGTATCTTATCTCGACCGCAAGAACTTCTTTGAACGGTGGCTCCTGCATGTGGGGCAAATTATTTTCTGGTTAGTTCTTGCGGGCATCGTCTTCAATTTCTTCTACCCCGTATTTTTCTGGTTCGACAGCGACGGAAACTACCATACGGGTTACATGCGCCATGTGGCGCTGGCCCTGCAAATTCTCATGTTCCTTTCGGCGTCCATTTATACCTTGTACACCACCACCAAGACCGAGGGTGTTGTCCGGCAACGGCACCTGACCATCGGGTTATTCGGCCTTGCCATGGCGGTGTTCCTCCTATTCCAGGTTTTCTTCCCGTTGTGGCCCTTCTACGCCATGGGATACATGCTCGGACTCAATTTCTTGCACAGTTACGTGCTAGAAGACGAAAAGGAAGAATACCGTCGCAAGCTCGAAGTTAGCCGCGAAGCCCTAAAAGAAGCCCTGGAAACAGCCGAAAAAGCCAACAAGGCAAAAACGATATTCCTTTCCAAGATGAGCCATGAGATTCGCACCCCCATGAACGCCATCATCGGGCTCAACAGCATCGCCCTGACCGACAAGAGTGTACCCAAATCTACCCGTAACCATCTAGAAAAAATCGGGGCGTCGGCGCAACACTTGCTCGGCATCATCAACGACATCCTGGATATCAGCCGTATCGATTCCGGCAGCATAACCATCAAGAACGAAGAATTCTCCCTTACAAAAATCCTGGAACAGGTAAACTACATCATCCAGGGACAATGCGAGAGCAAGGACGTTCTTTACCGTTACGAGGTGAAAGAGGGTGCCTTGGGCAACTACATCGGCGACGAAACGAAACTGCGCCAGATCTTGATAAACATCCTCGGGAATTCCGTCAAGTTCACCCCCGAAGGTGGCGGCATCAAGATGACCGTGGAAAGCGAACCCGCTAGCGGCATAAAACGCACCCTTCGCTTTATCATAGAAGATACGGGTATCGGAATCGCCGCCGATTTCTTGCCCCGTATATTCGAGACTTTCGCCCAAGAAGACGAATCCTCCAGCAGCAAGTACGGGAGCACGGGCCTTGGACTGCCCATTACCAAGAGCCTCGTGGAACTTATGGACGGGCACATCGACGTGGAAAGCGAAAAGGGGCTCGGCTCAAAGTTCACTATTACCGTTACGCTGCAAAAAATCGCCAGCAAAGAATCCAGACAGCGTGGACAGGGCGCGGCAAACGGCGACGGAACGGACAAACCGAAAGTTGACCTTGAAGGCCGCAAAATACTACTCGCCGAAGATGTTGCCGTAAACGCCGAAATCACCACCATGATTCTTTCTATGCGGAAAATCAACGTGGAGCACGCCGAAAACGGACGCATTGCGGTAGAAATGTTCAGGGACCACAAGCCAGGCTACTACGACGCAATCCTTATGGACGTGCGCATGCCCGAAATGGACGGACTGCAGGCCACCGCCGCCATACGGGCCATGGACCGGGAAGACGCAAAAAGCATACCCATCATCGCCCTCACCGCAAACGCCTTCGACGAAGACGTGCAGAACAGCCTGCAGGCAGGCCTCAACGCCCATCTGAGCAAGCCCATAGAGGCCGAAACCCTGTACCAGACCCTGGAAGAACTGCTGTAAAGGGGCACTAGGCTCGGGTAACGTCATCCTCGCGCAGGCGAGGATCCGCTTAAAGGAAAAACAGCGCGTCACCCCCTAAATCGTCATGGCGGGCTTGACCCGCCATCTAGCCTTGTCTGTCTCCGTCACGCATCAAATGCACGATAAGCCCTGTTTGCATCAACATTCCTTACACCATAACGAAAAAGTCCCGCAAAGTGCGGGACTCTTCCATTAGACATCAACGGAAATTACTTTCCGAATTCCTTGGTGTAGGCGGCGGTGTTCTTGGCGCCAGCCTTCTTCAGTTCCTTGATCAGGCGGGTGTAACCTTCGTTCTTGGCCCAGTCCATCACGGAATAGCCCTGGCCGCACTTCACGTTCACATCTACGCCCTTCTTGATAAGGAACATCATGGCATCATAGTGACCGCCCTTCACCGTCAAGTGAATCGGGTAGTAACCGTCGGGACTCTTGACCTCGAGAGGGGCGCCAGCGTCGGCCAGCAGTTCCAGCATGTCCACCTTGCCGGTCTTGGCGGCAATGGTCACGGCCGTGCCCAGGTTCTGCACATCTACGCCCTCTTTCTTGAGCTGGGCAAGGAGCAGGCTCACCACTTCCTTGTTGCCCATCATCACGGCGTTGTCAATCACCTGCTCGCCGTTGCCGTTACGAACATTGGCCTTTGCACCGTGGTCGAACAAGTAGTTCAGCACCATCAGGTTTCCCTTGTTGGCGGCGATGGCCACGGCGTTGTTGCCGTTGTCGGCGGCGGCGTCAATTTCCATAGAAGCCTGCAAGAACAAGGTCATCTTGGCGGTATCGCTGTTCACCGCATAAGACACGAACTGGTTCGGCGTAAAGGCGATTTTCTGCTTCGTCAAGTACTTACGCACGGACTGGGGATCGTTGGGGTCCATCGTATCGTTACAGGCGGTAAGGCCAGCTGCCAGCAGGCCCATAGCGCACAATCCAAGGATTTTTTTGTTCATTTTCGGGGCTCCGTAATAGTTTTTTCGTTTTCTGTCACTAAAATTACACTTTTTTTCGAGAAAATACACATTTTTTTCAAAAAAAAGCGATTTTTTGCATTATTTTCGGATGATGAGCTTGTCGCCAATGCGGATTTTGGTGTCCTTGAGGCCGTTCCAGCGGACAATGTCCTCGATGGTCACGCCGTACTGGCGGGAAATGTCCCACAGGCCCTCCCCCTTCTTGACCACATGGACCCGCTCCTTGGCAGGTTTTTCCGACTTTGCGCTAGCCGAGCCCGCCTGCTTATCGGTGGCCTTTGCCGGCTTGGCCGATGGCTTTTCGCTAGAAGACTTGTCCGCCTTGGCCTGCTTTTCAGAAGATTTCGGGGCGTTCTTCACCACGGTCTGGGTAAACTCCGGAATCACCAGGGAATCCCCTACCGAAAGGCGGTGGCTGTAGCCGCCATTGGCCTCCAGAAGCATCACCACGGGCACGCCGAACTTCTTCGCGATTTCGGCATAGGTGTCGCCCTCGCCCACCACGTAGCGTTCGCCCTTGGCAAGCTTCGGAGCCGAACTCGCCTGGGGCACCACGGGTTTCAGTTCCGGCTTGGACACAAACAGGGTATCCCCCGGATTCACCACGTGGTCCTCTTTCATGGAATTCCACACCCGAATGCTTTCTTGAGATACGCCAAAGAGCCGAGCCACCGTAGCCACGTTGTCGCCCAACTTGGCCACATAGGTCTTGACTTTCGCAGGTTTCTTGCCCGTAGATTTCTTTGGGGTGACCTTGATGGGAATCAGCAGGGTCTGCCCCGCACGAATACGGGTGCCCTTCATGTCGTTGGCCTGCTGGAGTTCCTTCACCGAAATGCCGTACTGGCGCGAAATCACGCCCAGGCTTTCGCCCCGCTTGACCTTGTGGTGGTGCCAGCTAGAAAAGTTGTTCTTTTCCATCTTGTCGTAGCCGTCTACAAAGGCGCTGCGGGTACCCACCGGCAGGCGAAGCAGGTAAGAATCCCTGTTGGGCGGCGTGCACCACTTGACCAGTTCCATGTTCAGGCTCCGCAGGGTGTCTTCAGGGACCTTCAGAACCTTGGCCACTTCCTCCAGCGGGAAAGAGTCAAAAACCGTCACCGTATCAAAGTCGGGCCTGTACTGCCGATTGATTTTCATGCCGTACTGTTCAGGATAATGGCCTATGACCATGGCGGCTAAAATACGAGGCACATAGCGCATGGTTTCCTTGGGCAGTTCCAAGTCCCAGTAGGTCACCACCTGGGTGGTGTCCCAGGTAGAATCAGCCATTTTTTCCTTGACCAGGCGACGCACGCGGCCTTCACCGCAGTTGTAGGCGGCCATGGCCAACAGCCAGTCGTTGAACTCATTGTACAGGCGAGACAGGTACTTGAGGGCGGCCGTGGTGGCCATTTCCGGATTGCGGCGCATGTCCACCCAATAGTCCACCGCAAGGCCGTAGCGTTTGCCCGTCTCCGGAATGAACTGCCACATGCCGCTGGCCTTGGCGCGGCTATAGGCCTTCAGCTTGAAACCGGATTCCACCAGGGCGAGGTAAATCAGGTCGCGGGGCATGCCCATCTCGTCGAGTTTAGAATAAACTAACGAGTCGTAGGCAGTCTTGCGGTTAAGGGAGCCTTCGGTAAAGGACCGGGCCCCGCCGCTCATGTAGAAAATTTCTTGCATCACCCGTTCGTTGAACACCACGGGCAGCGTAAACTGAGCCACGTCTATGGTATCCAAGAAGTTTTCGATAACCTGCAAGGCAGCGCTATCCGCAGCGCTTTCGTCCAGGGCATCCACACCCTCAATAGACACTTCGTTCTGCTCGAACACCCCTGCATCTACGCCGATTTCTGAAATGTTGGGGTAAACTTCGTCCAGAGCATCCACAATTCGGAGCGGCATCTGTGCCCGGTATATGGAATCAACGGATTCGGGAACGTTGTGGTAAAGGGTGTCGTGCTTTTCGGCAATGAACTGCCGCAAGGATTCGTCTAGGTAATGCCTGGCCAAGAGCCATTCCTGGTTGTCCATGGCCTCCAGGGCATACTGGTAATAAGTCCAAGAAGGCCTTACCGCCAGGGAATCGTGGACCTTTTCCCGGAGGGCCACCTGGGCAAAGGATTCCGGACCATCTTCGGAATACACCAAAGAATCGGGCTTGCCCACAGGGCCACCCGAAGGAACGTCATTTGCAACTGGAGCCTGTGCCGGAGCACAGGCGGCTAGCAGGATAGCCGAAAGAATAGTTCCTAGTACTACGATATGCCTAGAAAGGCATATCACTGGTCGTAATCCAGGTCTTCGGCGTAGTCGGACCAAATCTGGTCGCGCTTGAAGGACGGCTGGTCAAAATCGACTTCTTCGTCCAGTTCTTCTTCCTCCTCCTCGATTTCCTCTTCGATTTCCTCGTTGGGGAAAGGAAGTGAATTATCGAAAGAATCACTCTTCGGCCTACGGCCGCAATGGTACGCATAGTTCAACATAGAATTCTCCTCAGTGCAGGACACGACTGATTCCAACCAGGATTACCCCGCTCATCACCAAAGACGCCACTATCTGGAGCACGATGATGACCCTATTGACACGGTAGGCTTTCTGGGCCTTTCTGTGCCAGGGAGGCAGCCCTGATTTAGTCTCTCGATTCGGTTCCACGAGTGGAAATGTATACATAAACTTTAAAAAGTCAATACCTTTGCGAAAAAAAATTAAATTTTTTGCGATGAATGCCAGAAAAATACTCTTAAGTCTTTGTCTAGCAACGACTTACGCATTTTCGCATACCGGGGCAATCCGCAACGGCGACGGTTTCAGAGTACCCTCGTCCACCACCCTAGGTCAGGGCTTTTTCTTCTTTTCTGGGAATTTCGAGAACCTGAGCGACGGCTCCCCTATGGCCATTGGCGGCTTTGAAAATACCAGAACAGGGAACATGCACGATGTCCCAAGCAACATTCCGTCTGTCGGCGGAGCGTTTCAGGCCACATACGCCCCCCTGGATTTCTTTGAATTTGGCATTTACCAGCCCCTCTATTACGACGGGCAAGTAAAAGGAACTGATTTCGAGACCTCCGGAATCGGGGATATGCAAATATACGGCAAGGCCTCTCTCCCCACGGATTTTCCGATAAGGCCAGCGATATCGCTGGAACTGTTTGCACCCACAGGCGCCAAGGACGCCGGGTTCCGTCCCAGGCGCATCTGGAACATCAAGGACGGCAAGACCCACGCCTACACCTACGGCGAATGGTCCTTCGCCACCACACTTTTCTTAACGCTAGAGCTGTTCAATATTGTACAATGGAACAACTACATCGGAAACTTCAGCACAGAATACGTGATGTGGGGAACGGGCCTCAATCTTTTTCCACACAAACTAATTTCTGTCATTTTTGAAGTTTCCGGGGAGACCAAAATTACCAAGACAAGAATCAGCGATCACCTAATCAACGATTCTTTCCGTTTCTCGCCGGCAATTAAACTGCACCTACCCCAAGAATTCAATCTCCTGTTCGGTGTAGATATAGGCCTGGATTATTTCAGAGGCGCAAAGACAAGCAATGGGCACCTGGTAAGGCGCGACAACGCTGGTGAAGAAATATCGTACTATGTTTCCGGAAGCCCCAAAATTTCTATGACGCTTGGCATCAGCAAGGCCATAGACTTCAGCTGGAAAGATGCCGACCGCGACGGAGTGCCCGACCGTCTGGACATGTGTCCAGGATCAGCCCGTGACATGGTGGTAAACAACCGCGGATGCCCCGTAGATGAAGACCAAGACGGAGTGCTGAACATCGTAGATGATTGCCCAGGAACACCGCTAGGTGTTAAAGTGGACTATTCAGGATGTCCCCTGGACCAAGACATGGACGGCGTGCCTGATTACAAGGACACCTGCGAGAACACTCCGGTCGGTATGGCCGTAGATGCAAGCGGCTGCAAACTGGACACTGATGCCGACGGAATCGACGACAACGCAGACCAGTGTCCAAACACCCGTAAAGACGACCCCGTAGATGCAAAAGGCTGCCCTCTGGACGAAGACCACGACGGGGTGCAGAACGAAAACGACGCCTGCCCAGGTACACCCGAAGGCTGGAAGGTCAACCCCTTCGGCTGCCCCATGGACGAAGACCGGGACGGTATTCCCGACGAAGTAGATAGCTGCCCGGGAACAGAGCTTGGAGAAACGGTCAACAAGGACGGTTGCCCTGTAGATTCCGACGGCGACGGCATTTCCGACCTGCACGACAACTGCACGGAAACCCCAAAGGACTATCCCGTAGATAAAAACGGCTGTCCGTTGGACACCGACAAAGACGGAGTCCCAGACGCTATAGACCAATGCCCAAAAACTCCTATCGGAGCCGTAGTAGATTCTTCGGGCTGCATCATGGATTCCGATTTTGACGGAGTTCCCGACCATCTGGACAAATGCCCCGCTACGCTCCCAAAAGTCAAAGTGGACGAAAATGGTTGCGCCCGAAATAACAAGCAGAACCTAAGCTCTATCGCCAAGGAAATCAAGTTCTTCAAAAACTCCAACCGCCTTATAGCATCGAGCTATACCGCCCTGAACGATGCCATCATGCTCATGCGCAAGCATAACTTTACGCTAGAAGTAAGCGGGCCAGAAGGTAAAATCAATGCCATCGGCGAATACCTAGAAGGCAAGGGTTTTGACTCCAAGGTCGTGACACTTACGCCAACGGTTGGCGAAATAAAGCTAATTGCCGTTGACGTCAAATACGAAGAATAAAACCTAATGCAAAAAGCTCGGACAACGCCGAGCTTTTTTTTAGCAAAACAAATAAGGTTAGTCCCAGTCGCTATCGCTCTTTGCAGGAGCAGGGGCGGCTGGAGCCTTAGAAGCGTCGGACTTATCGGCCTGCTTTGCAGGAGCGGGCTTCTGTTCCACCTTCTTTGCTTCGGGAGCTGCTGCAGCACCGGGCTTTTCCGTAGAAGGTTCAGAGGTCTGGATGCTGCCAATGTAGTTGCGGATAATACGCGGCGTCACGAAAATCACAAGATCCTTCTTGACCACGGACTTGCGGGAATACTTGAACAGGTTGCCAAACAGCGGGATATCCTTGAGGAACGGAATACCGCTTTCGGATTCCTGAGTTTCGTTACGGGTAAGACCACCGATAACCACAGTTTCACCATCGGCCACGACCACCTTGGTCTTTGCTTCCTGGGTACTGATTACAATTTCACCCTTGGAGTCATAGTCATAGGAATTGTTTTCGGGATGCAAATCCAGCAAGATGCGATTATCACCGGAAACATGGGGAGTTACAGTCAACTTGATACCCGTTTCCACCAGCTGTGTCGAAGACTCACCGCTATCGTCAATCACACGGATGGAAACCTTGTCACCCATAAACACCTGGGCTTCGGTATTGTCCAATGTAGATACCTGGGGGCTGGCAAGCACTTCGGTAGAAGCGTCACCCATCAAGTTAGTAATAGCCAGCTGTAGGTGATTATCCAAGATGCTGGTGGAAATAGCGGTAGAAGCACCGCTTACAGCAGGAGTAACTCCATTGTTGGGGAAAGATTGAACGACTGCAGTGGTACGAGATTCACCAGCTTCACTTCCATACTTCATCCCGTCTGCACCGGCAGCACCCGGCGTAAGCTGTCTGGAGCCCATACCTGCTGTCCAGTCCACACCAAGTTCGCGCGCCAGTTCGCTGTTCACCACCACGAGTTTGGCAGTAATCATAATCTGCAGGGTTTCCACATCCAATTCATTCAGGGCATTCTGCATCTGGTCAATGCGCCCATCGGTATCATAGACGATGATAGAGTTGGTACGTTCCACAATGGTGATGCGACCACGATTGGACTTCATGCTTTCAAGGACCTTTACCAGTTCTTCGGCCTTGGCATGGTGCACCTGGAAATTCCTACGGACCAAGGGGGCATTCTGCTCTGCCTGAGCCTCTTCATCCGCAATTTTCTTCAGTTTCGCCTGGTAGGTACTGGAACGCTGAATCACAATGTACTTGTCCTGAATAAGCCAGGTCAGGTCATTGATTTCGCAGATAATGTCCAGGGATTCCTGCCATGTCTTCTTGGTAATCTTGAGGCTCATCTTGCCCTTCACATCGGGAGCAAGCAAGATATCCACACCCGCGGTAACGGAGAGGGAGCGGAATACGGCATCAAAATCCATATCCACAAAGGTGAAGTTATACAACTTCTTGTTGGGCTCCGAGGGGCCACTCTCTGCAGGCTCCTGGGCAAACGATGCCGCAAAGCCTACCGCAAGAAGCATGATGAGAACGATCTTGGCTACTTTTTTCACTTTTTACCCCCAAACTTATCGGGAAGACCCATGGAGTAGCGACGGCTCACACCGAATTCTTGAATCAGGAAGAGCACGTCTGTTTCTGTAATTTTCAATACCTTTCCATTCAAGATCTTATCCCCTTCCTTGAGGGTATAAGAAATGGCCGGATTCTTTGCTTCCACCAGGATTGCCATAGGCACATCGGATTCCCAAATGATACCCACAAGTTCCACCTGGTCAATGTTAATGCCTTCTTCAACCAATCCCTTGACATCTACAAAGGGATCACGACGTCCAAAAGAGCTGTAGGTAACGCGATCTTCGTACATGCCATCCAGCTGGCTTGCAATACTTATAGCTCCTTCAGTAAGAGCTCCCCGCTCCTTATCCACCTGTTTCAGGCGTTCCATCTGAACTGCAGAAAGCTCGTCCATATAACTTACGGAACGGCGATTCACAAAACCAACGCGGGCACCACTTTGAACCTTATAGTACAATCCCACCAGGTCCATATTCACCAAACGGTCGCCAAAAGAAAGACGATTGATAATCTGGGAATTGTCATTAGGACCTGCGTACATGTCAATTTCGTCTTCTACCACAATGAGCTCACGAACAACGGGCTTCAGGTGGAACGTCTGTGCCCCGGACACGATCTTCTTGCTGTCTTTTTCCAGCTTGCTCACAAAGGAATCAAAGCTCTGGCTTGCATCGGCAGCCTTCATCCAGTCGCGAACGAAGATTCCGTCGGGCCTTGCAGACCAGAAAACAAATCCGTCACGCTTGATTACATTCTCTGTTTTCTGCAGCACCAAAGCCCCATCCTGAACCAAAATTACAGGTTTCGAGCCCACTGGCAGCTGGATTTTCAATCCATTGGCACCCCAAGACACCGTTTTCACCAATGTTCCACTGCCAATCTTGAACAAGGGAGATTTCTGCGGTCCTGCAATACCGACGGTAATGATGGAAGCGTTGTCCGGTCCAGACACATTTTTAAGATTGATGGGATCGTCGGCCACAATGCGGAACTGTTCCATGCCAGAACCCATCAGCACCGTAAATTCCTTGATGCTCGGCAGCAGCGCGGAGACAGCGGCACTGCTATCCTTGGTCGCCTTGTCCAGAATCTTCTGTTCTTCGGCCAGGCGCTTAGCCTCTTCGGCGGCAGCCTTCTTGGCAGCCTTTTCTTCTTCGGCAAGGCGTTTCTTTTCTTCGAGAGCGGCCTTCTCGGCAGCCTTCTTTTCTTCGGCCAAGCGTTTCTTCTCTTCGGCAGCAGCCTTAGCCGCGGCCTTCTTGTCTTCAAGGGCCTGCTTTTCGGCAGCCTTCTTCTCTTCGGCTAAACGTTTCTTTTCTTCGGCGGCAGCCTTGGCAGCAGCCTTCTTGTCTTCAATAGCCTGCTTTTCGGCAGCCTTCTTCTCTTCGGCTAAGCGTTTTTTCTCTTCGAGAGCGGCCTTCTCGGCAGCCTTCTTGTCTTCGAGGGCCTGCTTTTCAGCTGCTTTCTTTTCTTCCAGAGCACGCTTGTCCGCTTCCTTTTTCTTTTGGGCAAAAACCTTAGAAAGAGTCCAGGCCTTACCCTTATTCCCTTTGAGTTTTAAAAGGAAATTGGAACCTTTCAAAGAAATTTCGTTCTTGTCACCACTTAGGGACGGACCCACATTCATCTCGATTTTCAAGAACTGCATACCGCGGTAATTGTCCTTGAAAACCCTCATGGATTTCACCCACTCGGAGGCGCCATCAATATCGTAGTTTCCTTCGCCCAAGGCGAAATCCGTATTGGAAAAACCAACAGTCAGTTTCTTTGCCGCTGCGTCATATTTCTGGAAGAACGTGGGCAAATCTTCCTCGGATGCAAACAGGAATCCCATTTCGCATCTCTTGGCATCGCAGACAAATTTTACATCCTTAATCTGAGCCGCAGTTGCAGAGGCGACAAAGGCAAGGAACAAAAGGACAAATATCTTTTTCATCATTTTGCTACCTTCTTGGATGTGTAAGTGGTCAGGTTGAAGGTAACCGACATGGTAATGGGAGTCCACCCATGGGTTTCCGCTTTCTGAAGCTCGGCGGCAATGCCGGAGTAGCGGTTAAGACGCAAGTTAGAAATCGCCGTCGGGTAGTTGAAGTTTGCAATTTCGGCAAACAGGTAACCCAACATATGATAGCCAGAATTTACCGCAATGGAATAACGGTTCTCTATGTAATGTTCCTTTTCACTACCGCCTTCGGGATTGAATCGCTGGATTTGCACACCGGAGCTACGCAGCACAGAGTACAGGTCTTGCAAGCGCAGAGGCACCTTTTCCTCTTCAGGGAACATCTCTTTCAGTTTTTCAAAATCTTTTTCCGCTTGAACAAGTTGCATTTCAAGTTCGGCAACACGTTTTTTCTGGGCGTTAATCTTGTCCAGTTCCGCCTGAGCGGACTGCAGCTGATTTTCAAGACTTGTCCTTTCTTGGACAAAGGGATCCCACATATAGGTATAGACGCAATACGCCGCCGCCAAAATCAAGACGATAATGGAGATGGCATATATGTTCTTTTTGTCTTTCCAATCTATATTACCCATACTACCCCTCCATTCCCAGATCCTGTTTCAGGAGCACCTTGATGGTGAAGGTGTAAGCTTCTTCCCCATCGACCTTCGAAGTAGAGATATTCACCAGCGAAACTTTTTCGACACTCACCTGTTTTTCCAACTTGACCATATATTCGGCAACTTCGGAAAAATCAAAGGTCGTTCCGCGCATTTCCAAATCGTTGTCGCTTATCTGGTTCAGGCTGGTAAGCCACATATTAGGCGGCAGTACCGACGAAACATTTTCGAACAAAATAACCCATCGTTTTTTGCTGACCTGAATGGACTTGAGGGCGTTTATCTTTGTATTGATTACGCCTTGTTTCTGTTCCAGGTCGCTTATCTTGGTAAGCAACGGACGTTCCCGTTCCACTTCGGCCTTAACTCGATCCAGTTCCTGATTAAGTCCAGAAAGGGTCTCTTCGATAAAAGAGAACAACATCACCACACTAATCACTGTCGCAATAAGGGCAATGGTAGGCCACACCACGCGGCGGTCCGTAATCCAAGAAAAATCCTTAACAGGCTTACGGTATTCCCTGGGAAGCAGGTTGATGGAAATGCAAAGAGATTTCCTTGTAGCCACGGAGGATTTTGCTTCTTCCTTTTTCTTTTTCGTAGCCATTAGAATTTCCTCATCGCAAGGCCCAGTGCAGGGGCATAGATATTAGAAAGGCTCAACGAGATCCCGTTTGCGCCAAACACCTTGGCATCGCACTCCACATAGCGGAAGGGGTTCACCGTATCGGTCTCGAGTCCGGTGCGTTCTGCAATGTAAGCCTTCATTCCAGGGATAGAGGCACCGCCTCCACCCAAGAAGATTTTTCCAAGGGTCTTCGAATCTTCCGAAGATTCAAAATAGCGGATACCGAACTCGATCTGGGCCATCAGGTCTTCGAAAGCAAGCTTCATGGCCTCTTCCACTTCGGCTTCGGAGAATCCATCCACCACCCCTAGATCGCCCTTCTCAAAGATCTCGTGGCACTTGGCGGCGTCGATTCCCAAGTGGGTTCCCAGCTTGGCAATCACCAAATCCAGAGAGCCTCCGGTCATGGCACGCATGGAGTGGAACGCTCCGTCTTGCACAAAGGCAATACTCATTTTCTTTTCGCCAATGTTTACAATGGCGCAGGTGGCATTCAAGTCTTCTTCGCTGGCAGTCGCCATATAGGCGTTGAGAAGACCGAATATATCTACATCAATGGCAGAGAGCTTAAGCCCCTTCACCGTAAAGAACTGAGCCCAAGAGTCCAGCAGGGCGTTCTTGGCGGCCACCACGTTTACCTTTACCTCGTCATTTTCACGAGACGCCACTTCGTAGTCGATAACGTTATCCTGGTCATCGAAGGGCGGACGGGACTGGGCGGTCTGGAGAATAATGGCAGCTTCATCGCCATTTTTGGGGAGTTTTACGTTCAACCGGTCCACCAGGACGCCACCGGCGCCGGCACCGCAGTTCACAGACGCCACCAAGTCCGTAGATTCATCTAGCGGGTGGCGCAGCATGAGCTTTGTCATGGCCTCGCTTAAAAGGTCATAGCCATCCTTTTCCTTCTTGGCATTCGGGTCCTGGGACTCATCACCACCCTCACGGCGCTGGATTTCGCCATTGACAATGGCGCCCTCGGGTACCGGTTCAAGGTCGGCATCAACCACTACCTTGCCACCACGGCTATTGTGATAGACTTTCACATACTTGATGCTGTAATGACCAACATCAATGCCTACGGTCACGCGTTCACCGCGAATCTTAGCTATCAGACTTAAAGCCAAAATAAACTCCAATCGGAAACTATACTACCCTAATTCTACCTTTATAAAAGCCAAATGTCAAGCAAAAAATTCATCTAAGTCATTGAAAATGAACTACTTAGGACATTTTTAGGCCTCTTCGGGGGTCTTTTTTTGCTTATGCACCTCGAAAATGTACTGCAAGACCCTTTCCTGGGTCCATCCAAAGGCCCCCACAAAGGAGGCCGTCAAAAAGAAATAATCCGCAAATTGTGGACTTTTATGGCCTAAATTGCGCAAAATCTCAATTTCTACGTTTTCTTCGCCAAAACTGGGCAGTTCGAACCTGATCTTCATGTGCTGCCCCGAAGAGCAATCCATAGGGAGTCCCAAAAGGATACCGCCCGCAGAAAGGTCCAAAAGGACTCCGTTGCAACTGGTGCCGTCTTCGAGGGTCGCCACCACCGGAAAATCAACCGGTTCGCGAACCCAACGACGCAACTGCTTCTTTTCGAGATTCGTTGCGTGGGAAAGAAACAGACGATTTCCATCGAAAGACTTAACCAGCACCCGAGCTGTATAGACGGCATCCTCCGGACGGGTCCAGCGAAGGCGGACGTTTCTGCCCACAAGGGAGCGACCCGAACCCACAGATTCGTCGTATTCCACAATTATGCTTCGTTCGTCTGTGCCAACAATTGTCGAGTGAAACATACGCGTACCGCCGTCCAAAAGGATATCGACGCGGTTGGTCACATTGTACTGCCTTGTAGAACTTACCGTGGCAAGGGGGTTCGCCGCCGTAAAATTCAGTTTTTTCCGAAGCCTTGCGATTACCTCGAGCACATTATCCTTGACATTTTCCTCCCCTTTAAAATCGTAGTAGTTGGACACCGCCGATTCAAAAAGGGTAGCCGTATTCAAGATGGCATCTTTGTTTTCGTAGCGAGAAGAGCGGACCAGCTTTTCTAAAACCTTAATTTCATCGCGCAAGAGTCCAAGTTCCTTAATCTGCGCATCGAAAAGAGGTGTCCCAAACATGACCTCGTGTTCCCTGCGATAATAACTGCGCTGAATTTCCCACAGGGCCACCAGTATAAGTACCAGGACCACAATGCTGAAAATCCAGAACAGCTGCAGGGGTTCAATCATTTAATCTAGACCTCGGTCCAAAGACCGCCCAAATAGGAGCCCTTGATTTTGCCAGAAAGTGTTTGACCCAGAAGCGGGCAATTGCGGACCTGACCGGCAAACAAGGACGGAGCTACCACCGTTTCTTCTTTGTCATTGAACAGCACAAGATTCGCCTTGGAACCCAGAGACAGGTCGGAAGAATCAGCACCTGCAATCTTTGCAGGGGCAAAGGACAACAGCTCAAGAGCACGAGCCTCGCCCAGCTTTTCTACCAGTGGCTTCCACAAAGCAGGAAGCGCTATTTCCAGGGAGATGGCGCCAGGGACAGCGTCTTCAAAGTTCACTTCCTTGTCCTGACGGAGCACCGGGTCGTGGTTCACGCTGATGGCATTCACCGTCCCAGACTTGAGACCCTGCCACAATGCCTCCTTGTCGCTTGCCGAGCGGAAAGGCATCACCACATTGCAGTGGGAATCCAGATTGAACAGGCAGCTGTCGTCTAGCAGCAGGTGATAGATATCCACATCGCAGGTAACATCTACACCCTGTTCCCGAGCGTTTTCGATTAGCTTCAAAGTTTCGCCACAGCTGACCTGCTTGAAATGCACAGGAACTTTTAAGAACCGAGCCATTTCAAGAATGCGGAAAGCAGCGATGGTTTCTGCCACACGAGGAATTCCCTTCATGCCAAGTGTATCGGCGTAATGGCCCTCGTGGACAAGCCCGTGATGGCGGAGGGATTCGTCCAGCGGCATAAAGAAGAAACGCTTGCCCGTCATGGAACCGTATTCCATGGCAAGACGCAAAAACCTGGTCCGGGTGGCGTCCTGGTTACCGTCGCCAAAGCCTACGGCCCCCTCTTCGGCAAGCTCGATCATCTCCGTCAGTTCCTTGCACTTGTAGCCCACGCTGAAGGCGCCCAAGAAGCTGAACGCAAATCCGGCAAAACTGCTAATCTGCTTGATGGCCGAAAGCTTGCGGGAATCGTCGATGGCGTTGTCGGAACTTTCGTAAAGACCGCCGTAGAAACCACCACGGCGCATAGCATCTACGCCATCCTTGAAGTCGTAGATGTCGTCACGAAGAGGTTCCTTAAAGTCCAGTCCAAGGCCGAAAAGGGCCGGAAGCGCAAGAGCCCCGCCAGCATCAAAGGCCGGGGCGTCGATCAAATTTTCATTGACCCACTTGCCGTCGGCAAGGTTCATGGTGGTAGGAGATTCAAACTTCCCGTTTACAAAAGGACGAACATTCTTGAGAACAATCTTATTCATGGGCACGACCTCCGGCCAAAAGGTAAAGTACCGCCATGCGGACGGCAACACCGTTTGTCACCTGGTTCAAGATGACAGAATTATCTCCATCGGCGATTTCGCTATCCAGTTCTACGCCGCGATTGATAGGGCCCGGGTGCATAATCAGCACCTTGTCCTTGGCGCATTCCAAAAGTTCATGGGTAATACCGAAGGTGTTGCGGTATTCACGCATGCTGGGAAGCAAGGCGTCGTCCATGCGTTCTTTTTGCAGGCGAAGTGCGATAATGGCGTCGGCATTCTTTACCGCCTTTTTCACATCGCTTTCCCAGGTGACACTAGACATGAGTTCCGTGTTGCGGGGAACCAGGGTGCTAGGTCCGCAAAGCGTCACATGGGCACCCATGGTGGTCATGCCCCAGAGGTTACTGCGGGCGACCCTGCTGTGGCGGATGTCGCCTACGATGGTCACGTTCTTACCTTCAAGAGTCCCAAGCTTTTCTTCTACGGTAAGCATGTCCAGAAGCGCCTGGGTCGGATGTTCGTGAGCCCCGTCTCCGGCGTTCACGATGATGGCCTTGCTGTTGTCGGCCAGAAACTTCGGAACACCCGTCCCCTTATGGCGGACCACCACGATATCGATTTTCATGGCCTCGATGTTGCGGAGGGTATCGACCAGAGTCTCTCCCTTCTTGACGCTGGAGTTACTGCTGGTGAAGTTCACCGTGTCTGCCGAAAGCCTTTTCTCAGCGAGTTCAAAGCTGGTGCGGGTGCGGGTACTGTTTTCAAAGAACAGGTTCACCACCGTCATGCCCCGAAGGCTCGGCACCTTTTTCACGGGGCGTTCAAGGACTTCTCTAAACTGTTTTGCGTGGTCGAGAATCAGGCGAATATCTTGTTTCGATACGCCGCGCAGTCCAAACAGGTGCTTAATTTCAAGTGCGCTCAAGCTAAGCCTCCACTTCTACGAGATAGACGGAATTTTCATTGTCAATGGGTTCGATGTTCACCCGGACTTCCTGGTTCTGTGCGGTTTCAACGGTGAGTCCCACACAGTCAGGTGCGATGGGCAGTTCCCTGTGGCCCCGATCCACCAGGACGCAGAGACGAACCACCGATGGGCGTCCAAAGTCCAAAATGGCCTGCAACGCCGCCCGAACGGAACGGCCTGTGTAAAGGACGTCATCCACCAGAATCACCACCTTGCCTTCTACGCTGGCGGGCATCTCGGTAAAACGCATTTCCGTAGAGCCCAGTTTTTTGCGATAGTGGAAATCATCACGGTAGAACGTAGCATCCAGGCTGCCGGTCTCGATGGGTTTCCCGAACTTTTCGCTCAAGCGCTTGCTGAGCTTTTGAGCCAGGGGAATCCCGCGGCTTGCCATACCGAGGACAATCATATTGTCGGCACTGGGGTGCATCTTTGCAATCTTTGCGGCCATCTCGTCCAGGGCGAATTCCATAGCCTGGGCCGAGAGGAGTTCTTGAAGTCTTTTGCAGTTGTCTTTCATATAGGCATCAGCGCGGTCGCAAGCGCCCTCTGAGGTGTGAGGTCATTCGCTCCGCTCATTTTGAGGTATTTTCACGCTAGAAGTTAGATTTTTTCAAGGACTTTTTTCTTTTGCGCTCCATAAAATACACCATGTTTTTATATATATAAGCAGAACCTTGCGTTACGCCGGAATGCAGCAAAAATTGCCCATACCTCAAAGCGTAGCGACCTCATACCCCATTCCTAAAGGAGTACCCAATGGCATTCAACCAGCTCGACAAACCCCAGGCAGGCGAAACCATCGCCATCATGAAAACCAACCACGGCACCATGAAGCTTCGCCTCTTTGAAGAACGGGTGGGCGAATGCGCCACCAACTTCATTGAGCTTGCCAAGCAGGGCAAGTACGACGGCGCTCCCTTCCACCGTATCATCAAGGATTTCATGATCCAGGGCGGCGACTTCACCAACAGGAACGGCACCGGCGGGCACTCCGCCAAGGGCCCGGGCACTACCATCGGCGACAAGTACGACCCCTGCCTTTCTCACATGCGGGGCGCCCTCAGCTGGGCAAAGACCGCCATGCCGAACAGCATCGGCAGCCAGTTCTTCATCGTCCATGGCGACAACGTGCACTTTTTGGATCACGACCAGGTGGGCCCCGGCCCCGCCGACGGCTACTCCGTGTTCGGCCAGCTCTATGAGGGCTTCGAGGTCCTGGACGAAATTGCAAGCGTCAAGACCGACCGCCGCGACGCCCCTTACGATGACGTAATCATCGAATCCGTGACCATCGAGAAGGCTTAGAAGAGGGAACAGGATCTAGAGACTAGGATCTAGGGGGCGGCTCTGCCGCGATTATCTACTCTAGCCCCTAACCCCTAGCCTCTAGCCCCTTAATTGAAAAATTTTCATTTTTTCGAAAATCCCCCCTTGACAAGAGCCAGATAAATTTCTCTATTTGGCTCACCTTTCGGGGTTATAGCTCAGTTGGTAGAGCGCCTGCATGGCATGCAGGAGGTCAGGAGTTCGACTCTCCTTAGCTCCACTCAAAAGACCTACCTATTCGGCGGGTCTTTTTGTTTTCCCGGTATTGTCTTTTACTTGCTGGACTTGTCCTGCTTTGTATCCGTGCTGCCCGCATTCAGCTTGATATCGGGCAAGTCACGCACATAGATGGCAAAGCTCCAACCAGCAGCAGGACCCGTAGGCGTCCAGGTAAAGTCCAACTGCCAGCAGTGGAGCGTCCGGTTAAAGGTAAACCGGTGGGTCACGAACTTGCCTTCGTTGTAATCGTACTGGGTGCTGTAGCTCATCTCCCAGTTCACCGTGGGCTGGAAGGTTGCGGTAATGCTTGTGGAGTGAGAAATCTGGTCCCGGAACAGGTCCTTGGCCACTCGGGTACTGGAGAAAGTATAGCGGTAATCGAAACCGAAGGACCATTTGAGCATCTCGTACTTGCCCATCTGAGACGGCAGGCCACCATTAAAGTTACCGCTCCAGCGGAAGGCTCGGGACAGTTCATAGCCCCAGTAAATCAACTCGGGCACTTGAACTTTGTTGGGATCATCTGAAAACTTGTGGTAAACGCTATGACGGGTATTGACCGTAAACATGTAGTCGGGCAGTATCTGCAAGCCAAAGCTAGAGGTAATGTCCGAAAAGTTCAGGGAATCTGCCGCAAAGTTATAGGAGACATTATGTCTAGTTGTCAAGAAACGGCGGTTTCCGTACTGGTCTTCTACCGCATCCGAACCGCCTTCCCTGGTCGTATCGACCGCACGGCCAACCACTTTCAGGTACTTGATATCGAAGTCGTTGTTCAATCCAAAGCCCACCGTTTTCTGTTCAATCTGGTAGGGAGTCTGCCCTAGCAAGGGGTGCGGTGCAAAGGTCTTGACGGTATCCATTTCGGGAGCGTAGGTATAAGAAACGCTTGGAGACAGCACATGCCGGATTCCCGTAAAGCGGCCAATTTCCGGCACCCAGATTCCATACAATTTGGTGTCCGCCGTAATGCTGTAATCATGATTATACGCCGCATCGCCATAGCTATCATGTTCCGGATCAAGACTCGTGTACCGACGGCGGTACTGCAGAGAATCCTCTGGGTTAATCCAGGACGTTCCGGTCCAAAAACCCGTAAAGTTCGCCCGTGGCGTCAAGTTTATTACCCGAAGGACACGCATCGAGTAATCCAAGGAATAAGTTCCCGTGTAACCTACGTACTTGGCGGTAGTATCCACCTCGTTGACGGTATCCTGCGCCCGAACTGTATAGAAGTTGAACCTGTTGTTAAAACTGTAGTTGAACTTTTCCAGATAACTTGCGATGGAATGGTCGTCGTAGGCTTCTTCGTCTTCATCTACCTCAAAATTGAACAGAGGACCGCTCATGCGGTACTGGATGTCGGGGATTTCCCTCTGCATCATGTCCGTCACCAGGTTGTGGTCCTGCCTGACCTTCACCGTCAGGCTCTTGTTGGTACCGAACTTGCCGGAATAGGTCATCTGGGCGTTGGCCTGCTGGTTCAAGATAGTTTCTGCATCCAGGGCGTTGTCCTTACGGACGCTTTGACTGGAAACGAAAGAGCCCGAACCGCTCAAGGTGTGTTTTCCATCGGGTGTCAAGTTCTGGTTATGAGAAAAACGAATATCGTAGCCGCTGTTTGCCAAATCAAATTCTTCTAAGTAGCTCGTGTAAGAAACATTCCCCTCTAACACATAGCGCAATTTATACCGCACCTCTCCCGTCAAGGTGGAGCGCTCAAACCGAGCCTCCTCGCCTTCGATAATGTCGCCTTTAACCGTTGCATCCCAGTAATCATTTGGAGCGTAGTAAAAGCCTAGATTGCTCATGTAGTACCCTTGCACCTGGTCACCACCGAACTTGGGCGTCAATATACCGGACCTGCGGCCGCTCTTGAGGGGAGCCACAATCATGGGCAGCACCGCCACCGGCACATCGGCTATGTTCAGCACCACCGGCCTAGCCGTAATGGTTTCCTTGGGTTTCACCACCATACGCCGTCCATAGAAGTAAAAGTGCTGGTGAGTGGAGTCGTTACAGGTACTAAAGTCTCCACGGGCTATCTGGATTCGCTGGTCGGGAAGCCTGCGAACCTCCATGCCGTTCAGCTGCTGGTTATCTTGGTAAGTGGTCGCATAGTAGATTTCACCAATCCGGCTGTTCATATTGTACTTGAGCCGCATTCCCGAAAGGGAGGGATTCTTGGTTTCCCTGAGAATAGGATCGCCACTAGCCGCCAAAACGCTGTTTTCTTGATCAAACCAAATGGTATCGGCATCCAAGGTAGCGGTGCGGTATTTCAACTGAGCACTGTTGTTCAGGTTGAAGGTGGATTTTTCCACATCGTAAACCAAATCCACTGCCCGATACTCAATGGTGTCCACCCCAGAAGTATCGTTCATCCAGTTTACTTCGGTGGTGTCCTTTTCCTCTTCCTGCTCCCGCTCTTCCAATTCAAAACGGGTCATCTCCTGGCCAAGGGCAGGGAGAGACAAGACCGTCACGGCAAACACCAAAACGGCCCACAGGAGTCTATGGGTTCTCATCAAAAACACGTTGCGCACAATTTAGAAAAACACGCTTTCAGAATAGCAGAAGCAAACGGAGTTAGTCTCTGAAAAACTATATTCTCGCCCATGATTTGCGACCATGTTCTAGGAACGACTCACCACGGAACCTACAAGAAAGTCATCGACGTTCTTTTCGAACGGCACGAACTCAAAGAGCACTCCATCAGGAGAATTGCCCGAGATGGAGTGGAACTGGAGATCGAGGTAAGCGAAGACTTGCAAGAAGGCGATATTATAGCCGAAACCGAGAGCTACGTGTATGCCGTGAAAATACACGTGCCAAAGCCGCCAAAAGAAAACGCCGACCCCGAGATGCGGGTCAAGCATTATCTATAAATGTGAAGTGTGAAGTGTGAAGTGTGAAATGTGGAATGTCCTTTCACATTCCACATCACACATTACACATTTGTATGCTGGAATTACTTCAGCACGGCGTTCTTGCCGCTGACCGAGCCGTTGTGTTCGATGGTCACCATATAGCGGCCACTAGGAACATTCTTTGCATTCCAGGACACGGAATTGAAACCAGGCTTAACGCTTTCGGACGTCATTGTCGCCACGACCGCACCATCCGTATTCATCACCGTAATAGTAGCGACGCCTGCAGACTTTGCCTCAAAACTAATGGCATTACGAGTAAAGCCCTTCAACTTAGCAGAACCGGGCTTGGCAACATTGGGGTTCGTGGGTCTAGGAGCAATCCCCTCCGCCTTGTCCACATAAATCCCGTTAACGCCCTGTGCATTGACAGTTCCTTCCTTCATCAAGGAGCCATGTTTCAGCACAGCCACAAACTGCTTATTGCCACTATTGGCACTAGCGAAGGTTTCCAGTTCGGCCGCGTCAAATTCTTTCTTGTCGCCATACCAGGATTCCACCTGGGAGCTTTCAAACTCCTTCACGGTAATCTGAGTACGGCGAAGCGTTGTCTTGAGGGTATCGCCAGAATTCACGAAGGTAATTTCAACCGGCTTGTTTACCTGGCCACGAAGCATCGCCTTGGATTCGTCGATGCTCAATCCCTTGAGGCTCACTCCATCTACAGCGATAATGTCATCACCAGCCTGGAGGTTTGTTTCTGCTGCGGGAGTGCCCGGAATCACTTCTACCACATGGACGCCCTGAGGCATCTGGTAGATTGTAACGCCAACGCCGCCGAACTGTTCATCGGCCATGGACGGCACGGCCAGCATGGCTGCAACCAAGGACATTTTTGCTAAACGATTCATGAAATTCTCCTTGTCAATTTTCTTCTCTAAATATACAATAAAACACGAAAAAAAGAAAAACTGACGAAAAAACAAGTCCAAATTCTAGTCAAAAGGCTGAATTTCCTCTGTTTCTTCGGCATTTGAGGGATCTTCATCCTCTTCTTCCTCTTCTTCCTCTTCGTCGTCCTCGTAATCGTCGATAGTCTTGTCCCCTGGAACGATAATCAACCCAAGAGTTACCGGTTCACCCTTCAAGTTCAAATAAGCTTCCAAATAGAGATTCGTCGAAAGGCGAAGCAAACGCAAGTCCAGCATCGTCCCTCCCTTGTGGATACTTTTAGGATTCAAATTGAAAAAAAGGAATTTCTTGTTAATGTATTCAAACCGGTCATGCTCATAGTCAATCTTCCAGTCCGAGTCCCCGTCATTTTCCTGACGATAAAGGCACCTATCGTTATCGATATCGCACTCGAAACTGGCGTTTTCCTGATAGCGTTTGTTCCATTCCCGACTAAAGGCGCAGCTTTGCACACGACCAGCCCCGTTCCGTTGCTTGTTCAGCTGGTCATTGATGGTTACAAAATCCATCTTTTGATTCTTTACCTGTTCATAGACTTTCATGAGGATGATATAGGCTTCAATATCGTGAGGACATTTTCCGGTCAAGTTTACATCCTCGTGAGCCTTTAAAAGCGTCTGCTGCAAATCCACATCTATGGCATCGGGAATTTCACTTTCTTTTATTTTGTCCAAAACCTTTTTGGGAGGCACGACAACCACCTTATCGCCCTTCTTGATGGCGTAGCCCAACTGGTCACGGACATAGTCCAAGCATTGCTGTACGTGGATATGTACCGTATTGGATCCGCCAGAAACAAAGTCCACGCCAATCCGCACGTTCCATTCCCCTGCGTTGCTCCCGGTATTCTTATCGATTTCACAAAAGGGGTCTTCTCGAATACCGTCAATGAAAACAATCTTTGCATTGAGCTTGGTCACTAGGGATTCTTCCTTGTCCAAAGCTCCACCTAGACTCCAGAAATTGGGATTCTGACGCAACACCTCGGCAAAAGCCTTGTCTCCATCCAATGCAGGTAACAACGAATCGTTCCGAGCATTCTTTTCTTGTAACAAGGCAGAATACTCTGTGGTAACAGTCATGTTGTTAAAACCATTTCGGTTATCCGCAAAAGACAGTGTTACCGCAAGAAACAAGGAAAAGAGGACAAGAATTTTTAAAAACGAAAAGCGCATGGGAATAAAATACAAAAAAAAAGACCTATTTTTCAGCCGTTTCTAGAATGCTAGGCAAATCTAACAGATGCGGGATACAGTAATCAACCCAATCGGGAGCGGAGACCGTCGGATTCACAAGCACCGTAGTCCATCCTCGACGATGGGCCGGTTCAAGATTTCGAAGGGAATCTTCAAGTAAAATAACACCATGGAAACCAGGCGACATTCCCACCCCTTTTTGCGAAAGTCTCTGTCGAATCCAAACTTCCGCCTTTTCGTAGGCACTGTCGTGAGGTTTTCCCACCCAATCAAGCTGTTTCAAGTCCAACACAGCATCAATTGCCGAGTCAATCCCCATGTGGGCCATACCCGCTTCGCTCCAGTCATGGCGACCATTGGTAAAAACAAATCGCAAACCATTCAGACCTTGAAGCAACGCCAATTTATCTGGAGATTTTTTGGGATAAATCAAATACTCCGGTTCATGTATAAAATCAAAAAAAACGTCGGGATTCGTACCATGCATCGCCATAAGGCCAGCAAGGGTTGTCCCGAAACGTTCTAGATATTCAGTACGAATCTTGTGCGCCGATTCAAAATCGCCACCGACTGTCTTTTGCACAAAAAGAGATATTCGGTGATCCAAAGAATTGATGACATACCGTTCCTCTGCGCCATACAGGGTTAGGTCATAGTCAAACAGCCAGATTTTTTCAGGACTATTTTTTATCATCAATAGTTACTTTAATCCGCGACCGTAAGCGCAGTAGCTGTCTTCTTGCATGTAGTCACCGTCGTGGTAATAGGCAGCGCGAGCCCTGCAACCTCCGCAACGGTCATTGAACTTGCACTTGCCGCAAGCCCCAGAATAAGCCTTAGTGCGAAGTTTCTTGAACACATCCGCATTAGCCCAGATTTCGTCGAAAGGAGTATCGTGAACATCACCCGCCTCTTCCATCATGTAGGCGCAGGGGCGCACCTTGCCTATAGGGCTTATGATGCAGTAATCAATGCCCGCAAGGCAGCCTCGGCTATAGCGGGTCTTGATATCCAGCTGATCGGCGATACGCAAAAACTGCGGAGCACAAGTAGGTTTCACGGGAATGCCGAGCGTGCGGCTCTTTTCCATAATGCGACGGAGCAGGCTTTCGTATTCGGCTACACGGAGGGCGTGGTCTTCAATTTCTTTTCCGCGACCCACAGGAATGAGGAAGAATATCTGGTGGTTCACGGCACCAATTTCCTTGACCCAGTCCATAATGTCAAAAATTTCGTTCTGGTTCCAGTCCATGATGGTAGTGTGAATCTGGAACGGAAGACCTGCCGCCTTGCAGTTTTCGATACCTGCCATAGTGAGTTCGAAAGCGTTGGGCAGTCCTCGAAAATCGTTGTGTCGTTTCGGGTCGATGCTGTCGATACTGATACCCATGGCCATGGCACCAGCGGCCTTAAGCTTAAAGGCCAAATCGTGCGTGATGAGGGTACCGTTGGTACCGAACACCGGGCGGAGTCCCTTGCTGGAAGCATGAGTCACCAGCTCGACGATATCCGGACGGGTCATGGGTTCGCCACCACTGAAAATCATGATCTTGAAGCCCGCCTTGGCAATTTCGTCAATCAGTTTCAACGCTTCTGCCGTCGTAAGTTCGGCCGACTTATTTTCGCCGGCATCCTGATAGCAGTGTTTGCAGGTCAGGTTACACTTGTTGGTGGTCATCCAAGATACAATCATCAAACAAATCCTCTAAAAAGTACACAAAAGATAGAAAACCTGTGCTTGAATAAAATAATACCACTTTTTTTTCACTTATCTTTTGAAAAAAAGATATATTAAATTCATGTCCTTGAAAAAACTTATTATCCTGGCAATTCTTTTTTTGGCTGCCTATTACGCCGTGCACGTAAAAGGATTCAACCCTTTCTCCAAAAAAATTGACGGAAACATCACCCTCTACAATCTAGAAGACAAGACCTTCAGCCTGAGTGAGGTCGCCGGCGAAAATGGAACATTCGTCTTCTTTATGGGTACATGGTGCCCTGTCTGTGTCAGCGAAATCAACACCCTAAAAGGCCTAACGGAATTCTTCAGAAAAAATAAAATCAACGTATTACTCTTCGTCCATGGTGAATCCAAAGACGAAATCCGCCAATGGTTATACCAACGAGACATTCCCTGGGACTGGAAGACCTTCTATTGGTACAACACCTATGAACCTGCGTTCCATATCGACGTGAAAGGCGTTCCCCACATGGTCGCAAGGAATAAGAATGGGAAAATGACATTCAATAAAGCAGGCGGGTTCTACTCCGACTACTTATCCAAAATTGCCCTGGACATGCTCCAAAGCAACAAATAACGGAGCGGAAAAACTGCACCAATCCAGCCCTAGAACAGTGTCTTGAGGCCAAATCCGATAATTCCGTCCAGGTAATTTTCACCGTTGCGTAGAGCGTAGTACAGGTTCACGCTCCAGTTGCCGCGATACTGGGTAAAGGCAATGCCGTAATTCTGCTCCCGTTTCCATCCGTACTCCGGCGCAAAACCGCGATATAGCCCAGGCTGGTAAAAGGCCTCTATACTCAGGTTATACCCATCTTGCCACAACAGGGCCAGTTCCGAAAAACCGTAGGCACGGCTCCGCATAAAGCGGTAGCCCATGCCCTTGAAGCTGTCCATGCCTCCCAAGGCGAAATAGTCGGAACGTTTCAGAGTGGCATCTGTGGGGAAAATTCCGCCGGCAGCCCCCGTAAAGCGGGTGATGACATTCCCGAACAACGGGTAATAGGAAAGAATCTTGCCATGGCTTTCCAGATAATTGTCCAGGGAATCGGGACGGTCCATTTTCCAGGTGGCAGAGCCCTGCATCTTGAGTCCGCGTCTCGGGAGCACGAACCGGTCCAGAGAAACATAACTCACCTCGAAGGTGGTGTGCTTGTCGTCTTCGCTCATGCCGAAGAAAATCCCGATGTTCCAGTCAAAGCCGATATCCCGGGTCACACCGACTTCGCCCATGGCGATACGCTCCGTCACATCCTTCATCTTTCCGTCCAGGGAATCCGATTCTACGGAATAAATTTCTTCGTCAAACTGTCCCCGCAAAACTATGTTCCAGGGAGAGCTGAAAATCCAGGGTTCCTTGTACAAAAAGTCCAGATGGCGGGAATTTTCTCCCGTAAAACCTTGCAGGGTCAAGTCCCTAGCCGTTCCCAGGATGTTGTAGAGTTTAACGTTCACCTGGCCTTCCCACAGGTTGTCCTCGCTGGAGTAGCTCAAGAGTCCTTCGGCCTCGGAATTCCGGGCAGCCCTCATGCTGAAAGCGGGCACGAGCCTGTTTCTTGCCGGGTCCCGGAACAACCTTGCTGGAGCAGTCTGTTCAAAATACCCGAGACGGGCAAGCTTGCGCTCGGACCGTTCCAGGTCCGTCAGGGAAACGGGAGCGCCTTCTTCAATGCCGCTGAGCCGTCGGAACACCTCAGGGTCCGTGCCCGAGGAGTCCAGGTTCTCGGGAGCGGCCCAAACATACCCCGCCCCACGTTTCAGCTCCACCATCAAGACTCCCAAAGTATCCTTACCCGAAGCGCCACCCATGCCGTAATGCATTTTCCCTACGACCTGAACGGCCGCAAAGCCACGGTCTTCGTAATCCCGCGCCAAGCGGGCCGCCGCATTTTTCCAAGATTCACAAGGAGAACCTTCTACCAGATTCAAGTGAGCTTCGTCATAAGCGGAATGTTCCCCAACCCATACCACCTTGTGGATACGGCACAAAGACGCCTCCCCCGCAAAAGCAGAAGACGCCAAAGCAAGAACAAGCAGGATTTTACACTTCACATTCCACATCTCACATTCTCAATCGGATCCTCGTGATTCTATCGCCACCGCGTGGCTCCAGAATGACAGCGAGGATGACAACTCTTGAAACCATCTATCCTAACTACCAATCACTAACCTAAAAATACGCCCTCGCTTCCGTTGTCAACTTCTGAAAAATATTCTCTTCGGCATTGCCAAACCTGAGCACATAACGCAGTCCACAAGAAATAAAGTCGTTTATGTCTACGGAAACGGAAGATTCCAGCCGGTAGGTGCGGCCATCGCTGTAGCCGTCCATCATCTGGTAGGGAATCAGGTCGTCGCCGCTTTCCATCTGGACAACCGAGAACTGCACAAACCCATCTACCATATCCCTGCGGTTGTAGCCCAGTCGTAAGAAACCTTCCCACAGGTAGGCATCAAAAGCGTAATCCTGGTCGTCTTCTCCTTCGCCCGTGCGGTAACGGCCGCCGGGCTGCACAAAGAACCCGTTCCAGAAATCGTAGCGATACCGGCCCGAAATGTCGCGGGTATCCCAGTCCAGAACCTGCAGGGCCTTCAGTTCCACGTCTTCCAATAGCAAGGTCGCTCCCACAAAGTGGGCGTCGTTTATCTGGAATCCTGCGTCCAGCAGATGATGGAACCGGGTCTCGAAATAACTGATGGAACTGAGTTTCTTGTCGTAATCGGCACCGGGCTTGTACGCAAAAGTAATCCCGCGGGGGTGAGCCCAGGTGCCACGCAACTCGTAGCTCACCGTTCCCGAAGAAATGTGCCGCAATTGCGAAGGCGTGGCCGGCGGAAAGTAGATTTTCTTGCCGGTGGTGTCCTCCCCCACTCCGTCGAATGTTCCGCCCAGGGAGATGTCCCGCAGAATGCCACGCCGGATATCGAGGGAAATTCCAGGGCTCCAGTCAATATCCATCCGGAACGCCGCATTGGAAGCAAGAATCGCCCCCAGAGAATCGTTGCGGCCCATACCCTCGTAAACAAAATCTCCGTTATCTACCCCTTCAATAAAACTGCCGGTCAGGCTGTCGTACCGCACGTCTCCTGTGCCCTTGGCCACCGCCTTGTAAATTGGCGTGTAGGTTTGTTCTTCGGTGAGCCCCAGCTTGTAATCTACACTAGAAACCAGTCCCAGTTCTTCGTGACCGAAGGTCCCGCGGAAATCCCCGACCCAGCTGTTCTCAGAACGGCCTCCGTTTTCGCTACGGCGTTCGTACTGCAAAAAATGATCCATTTGTGCGTAACGGGTCTGCCAGGCAGCGCTCTGGATCCAGGCCACGGACTGCAAGGTGTCCCGCCAATCCTTGCCGAAGGTATCGCCCTTGCGTTTAGCCGTCTTGGTTTCTGCCCCTTCGCTTATGTTCCAGGAGTCCCCCACCATCTGGAGTCCAGTGCCGGTCTTGCCGTAGGCCACCTGGTTTTCACGGCCCAAGGAATCGCTTTCCGTATAGCGCAGGTCAAAATTTCCGAAGGGCCGCAAAAGTCCTTTCAAGAACTCCACATTTCCCAAGGACTGGTAACGGACCCGTTCCTGCTCCTGGAAACTTTCCACCCGAAACGCCCCCACATCGCTTTTTACCAAGTTGGACTTATGGATTAAAGAAACTCCTCCCCTAGAAGAATTCCAGCTTTCCTTTTCGCCCTGCCGGTAGCCCCAAATTCCATGAAGGAACCAACCCGTAGCAAGTCTCAGACGCATGCCGAATTCGTCGTGACGAAGGTCGCCATCTACAAGGGCGGCGCTGTCCAAATCCCATTCGTCTAGAAGACTGAAACTGTCCCAGTCCTTGTCGCTGCCTTGAAATTCGCCAATCCCGAATTCTTCCTGAATGTAGTTTCCGTAAACGGAAAAAGCCAGCGGAAACTTTTTCATATTTTCCGACGAATCGGAGGTGACATACCAGCGGTAGCCGTAACCTTCGGGCCCGTCCACCTGACGGGAGACCGTATTGGAATCCGTGCGGTTTATGGCCATTTCCAAGTCCGCATAGAAACGCCTGTCTCCCTGAAGCCGAAGCCGTGCGCCAGCGCGATCCGTCCGCTCTGGCCTGCGAAGCGCCCCCAGAGAATCGTCACGAACAAATTCACTTCCGTCGTCACGCTTGAGCATCCGGTAGTCTTCGTCGGTCCAGAGGCCACATTTCATGCGATGGCGGTCATTCTCTAAACGGAATCCCGAAACGTCCAGGTACAGGTTCGGGTGCCTGTAGGCACCATGGGCGGCGTACATGTTGTAGATGTTCCCGTCGTCGTAGGCGTCATATTCTACACGGATCTCATCGTCGGGGCCGGGATTTCGGCGGCCCTTGAAATTCAAAAGGCCTCCTGCGTAGTTCACCTCATAATCTACGCCAGATGTCAGCAGGTTCCCGTTCAAATAGACCCGCTCGGAGCCGGGCACCACCGAAAGGTAACTGCCGTCGTCACTGATAGCGTAACCTTCCCGCTGGCCGCTCACGCCGTTCATCACCCGGACAATGCGGTTGGTCTCGTCGGTGCCCGCCATGCCACGGACTTCGGTATAGCCTCCCCTGAGCCCCACCATGGCCCCAAGGCTCGCCCTTTCCAACCCGAACAGGCCCATGTTCCTGTCCCGCCAAATCAAATCTCCCAGGTGCACCATCCAGTGTCTGGATTCCGCACGAAAATATATCTGGTCCACTTCCTGCAAGGTGGCGGTGGTCTGGTCACCGGCACGGCGGTCCACATCCGATAGCAAAGCGTCGATATAGACACTGTCGCCTACAAAGCCCTGTATAGAAAGCCGCAACTCCTGGTCCACCTGGGTGCCGCCATCGCCCACCGTCACCTGCATGGTCTTGTAACCGTGAGTGGAAAGTCCCGAAATTGCTGACCCGTCGCGGCCTTGCGCACCTCCGTCCAATTCGCGCAACTCGTTGTTTCGGACTAGGTAATCCGGATTCCACACGGGTATAGAATCCATATTCAAGGCAAAAGCCCGACTCCACAACAGCACCCCCAAAAACACCTTTATCCAAGGGCCTTTGCGCATGGGAGCTACCTGCTTGTAGAGTCAATCGCGAACTGTTGGCTATAAAGAAGCTTGCGTCCCGAAACCAAATCCACGCTCCATTCGCCGGGTTTCAGCAAGGCAGGCAGAATTTCCGTAATGCAGGCTTCGGAATCTTTCTTCAGGTTGCAGGGCAGCACCTGCACCGTATCCATGCCATGGTACCACACGTGCCAGAGGGTGTCTTCCCTGTCCTTGAGGGCCGAAGAAATGGTGGTGTAAAAGTAAAGCCTAGAACCTTCCTCAAAAACGGAATCCGCACCGAAAGGTGTCTCCTTGACAATATGTCTGCAAACCGTACCCTGAGCCAGGGAAAGTTCCGTGTTTCCCGCATCCTTGATGGAATCGTCTGTAGAAAGGTAGGCCACCGTGCGGTGTATCAAGAACGCAAGCAAGACTGCGACCAGTATAACCGTCGTCTTTCGGATATTGCGCAGTGGCGGTATTCCTGCCACAAAGCCTCGACTAGATAAGCTTACTGGTGTTCTGGGTAAAGGCAGGGACTGCATCCACCAGCTTTTCCACCAACAAGCGGTTGAAGTCGTCGATGCGGTTCGGGAGCCTGGAGCCCGGGAACACCTGCACCAAGAGCAAGGCCTGGTCCACTGGCGAAATGTAGATGGAGCGGTTTTCGCCGGAATAGGACACCGACTGGAAGTTCTCGCCACCTAGCATATTGCCCACCTGGCGGGCAGAGTCGAAAGAAGCGGTGCTCAGCACGGCAAGAGGAGTGGGATCGATACCCAGGGAGCCCACCTCGGCGATAATGGAACCGTCGCGGTGACAAAGCACAATGTATTCGGCCTTGACGCTTGCCTGGTAAGCTTCCATCAGACGGCGGACCTTGCCCACGTCATCGGAATAAATCGTAAAATCGCTCATAACACACTCCTTCTACTTCTTCTTAGGAACATAAGGACGCAATTCGATCTCGTCGTCTCCGGATTCCTGAGGCTTTTCCATGGCGCGGCCAAAGGTTGGCATACGGGGAACGGTGGCGGCGGCACGCGGGCGACCAAACGGCGAAGATGTCGCTCCCTTCTGGAACAAGCCCGAACCAGCATTACCGGACGGGACAGCCCCTGTAGGGGGCTTTGCCGCAAAAGAGGGCATCTTGAAAGGCGAAGAAGGAGCGGCCGCTTCGGGTTGAACCTGGGGCTTCGGTGCGGCTTGTTTCACAGACACGCCTTCCTTGGTCAAGGACACGTCATGAACGCCGGTGTTGTTCACGCTTTCAGCGGCCTTGCGCAAAAATCCCTGCTTCACGTTGAACTTTTCAATCACCAGCATGGCGATGGTCTTGAGGGTCGTCACCACGCCCTTTCCATTATGAGCGGTGGCCGGGAAGAAGGGCACATTGCGTGGATTCAATTCCGCATTAAGTTCTTCCAGGGAGAACACATTCTCCATATCGCGCTTGTTGTACTGGAGCACAAAAGGCATGTCATCCAGATCCATGCCGTAATCCTGCAGGTTCTGCCTCAGGTTCTGGAGGCTTTCCAGGTTTTCGGCCTGGCGGGAACGCTGGGAGTCCGCCACGAACACAATGCCATCGACACCACGAAGCACCAACTTACGGGTGCTGTTGTAATAAACCTGACCGGGAACGGTATAAAGCTGGAAACGGGTCTTGAAGCCCTTGATATCGCCAAGATTCAGAGGAAGGAAGTCAAAGAACAGGGTACGGTCGCCTTCGGTAGCCAAAGACACCATGTCCGTGCGCTTGTCCTGGGGCATCTTCTGGTGAATCACCTGGAGGTTCGTGGTCTTACCACTCAAACCAGGTCCGTAATACACCACCTTACAACTAATCTCTCTTGTAGCAAAATTTATTGATGACATTTCAAATCCCTGACACCCTTCATTTTACAAACATTTCCAATACATATTACAGGTCTATAATCTAGCAAAAAACATTTAACATATTTCAAAAAAAACGAAAAAATAAGGGCCGTTACAGCCCTGGGCATATTCCAAGTCGGGCGATGTTAATGAATGTTTACGCGCCACCCGCAGATGTGAGGCGCGAGTCTCTAGGCTCGGGGTGCGATGAGCGTAACGACCCCTATTCCCTATATGCGGAAAAGACCGGTACGGGAAACCGTACCGGTTCAAAATTTCTAATAAGGGATCAATTAGGCGAGGCCGTTGATGACCTTGGCGGCCTTGGCCTTGTAGTTAGCGGCGCGATTGGCGCAGAAACCGGCACGACCCTTAGCGGCAGCCTTGTCCAGCATGCTGAACAGGTTGGGCATTTCCTTGAGAGCAGCTTCCTTGGAAGTTGCAGTGCGAATCACCTTGAGGCTGGAACGAATCGCGGAACGGACGGAACGGTTCATGGCGTTGGCCTTTTCGGCCTGACGCAGACGCTTTTTGCAAGATTTGTGTTGAGGCACCTTTTATTCTCCGGGTAAAACCTACTTAAAAATTTGTTGGCTCAAAGATAGTAAAGTTGAAGATAATGTCAACCCCCCGAAAAGCCGCAAAATGCTAAATTTGCCCATTATGATGCCCTTCGTGAACCTCTCGGCCCAGCGAGACGCCTACCGGCAGGAACTGGGAAAAGCCGAAAAAGCAGTACTTGACAGCGGTTGCTACATCGGCGGACCGGAGGTTCAGGCCCTGGAGCGGGAGCTGTCCGCCTACTGCGGAGGGGTGCAGACGGTCACCTGCGGGAGCGGCACCCAGGCTCTGGAACTTGCCCTGATGGTTTTCGGGCTTGAACCGGGGGACCAGGTCATCGTTCCGGACTTTACCTTTATCGCTCCGGCGGAATGCGTGGCAAAACTGGGGGGCATCCCCGTTTTTGCCGACATCGACCCGAAAACGCTCCAGATCGATCCCGAAAGCGTCAAGAATCTCGTGGGTCCCAGGACCAAGGGCATTATCGCGGTGAACCTGTTCGGGCAGTGCGCCCCCTACGAAGCCCTGCGGAAAATCGCCGACGACCACGGCCTCTGGATACTGGAAGACAGCGCCCAGGCCTTCGGTGCGACTTATACCGCTGGTGACAACGGGAACGAGAACGCCGCCGGGGGCAAGAACGCCGCCAGGGGCAACGTTCGCAGGGCCTGCAGCTTCGGGGACATTTCCATTACCAGTTTTTACCCCAGCAAGCCCCTGGGCTGCTACGGCGACGGCGGGGCCATCTTTACCGCCAACGCAGAATATGCGGAAAAAGCAAGGCTTATCGCAAACCACGGCAGCAGGGAACGCTACCGCCACGTAGAAATCGGCGTGAACGGCAGGCTGGACGCCCTGCAGGCGGCAGTGCTGCGTGTCAAGTTGCGCCACCTGGACCGGGAACTGGAGCAGCGGGCAGAAAACGCCAAGGTTTACGACGAGTTTTTCAAGGATATGCCGGGAGTTATGCCACAGGCCATAGCCGAGGGCAACACCAGCACCTACGCCCAGTACACGGTGCTGGCAGAGAACCGAGATGAATTTATCGCAAAGTTGAACGCCGCAGAAATTCCCTACTGCATCCACTACCCCATGCCGCTGCACAGGCAGGCTTGTTTTGAAGCGACTGCCGCCAGTGCGAATTCTGCGAACTGCACTGTGACAGAGAAAATCTGCAAGCAGGTCATCAGCCTACCCTTCTGCGCCTTCACCGACGTGAAGGGCGTCGTGGAAAAACTGCGATAGAAGCGGACACCCGCGGGTAAAGTCTCCCCAGCCTAGGGTTGGTGAGCTTGGTTGGTGAGCATTGCCGAACCATGCCGAACCATGTCGAAATCAACTTCTTGAGTCCCTCGGCCCTAGATCCTAGATCCTAACCCCTAGCCTCTATACTCTAGTCCATGAGACAACGAACAGAAAACCCGAAGTTCTTGAAGTAGTTGTACAGGTACGACGCATTGACGCTGCTGTAGACCAAATCCATGTAGTACGCGTAGTTGCTGAGGTACTCAGAAGAACTCCAGAAGTACGCGTAGTCACCCTCGTAGTAGTAATACCCACCGCTGTCCCTGTTGCCGGCAGGAAGCGACGAGAACCCGAAGGTATCTGTTCCGTTGCCGCCACTACTCCAGCCTGTCGCGGACTTGAGCTTGGAACCCGCCGTAGAAGAGCCTCCCACCGCCGTGAACAGGGCTTCCCATTCATCACGGCTTGGCAGGTGCCAGCCCTTGGGGCAAACGCCTCGGACAGGGGACGTCGCCGAGCATTCCTTGCCATAGCCGCAGCCCTTGCCGTTTGTGCTCCACTCACCCACGCTGTCCATGGCTGCAGCCCAGGTGTACAGGCGACCGTACTTGGCACAGTTGGCTGGGTCATCGTTGTAGCACCAGCTGTTATCCGTCACAAAATTCAGGTTCTCGGCCATCCACACCTGGTCGCCGATTTTCACGGTCCTGTAGGTCTGTCCGTCGCGGGAGTCGGCAAGCGTGCCGGTGACCACGTCGTAGGTGCTGGCGTCGCTGCTGCCGCCGGGGACGCTTGCGGAAGAGCCTTCCACGCCTTCGGAGCCGCTGGATTCCGGCTCTGCGGAGCTGCTAGACGAATTGCCTTCGCCACTGCCGGAACTTTCACCACCTTCGGAACCAGACGATTCACCTTCGTTACCTTCGGAGCCGTTGGAATTTAGATCTTCGGAATCACTAGACTCAGCACCATCCATTTCACTGGAACTTGACGATTCACCTAAACTGTCGGCACTCGAACCGCTGTCACCACCGCAGGCGGCAAGCAATGCGGCGCACAGGGTCGCAAATGTGACGTTTAGGAAAAGCTTTTTCATGTCCAATCCTTTTGAGAAGGTTGTTTGTCTGTAATCTATATAAAATTTTCGGGAATATCAAATGAAGAAAGTGTGAAATGCGGGGAAAGAGGGGAGATCCCCGACCAAGTCGGGGATGACAAGGAAGGATGCGGGGAAAACATCTCGGGGGAAACTCGCAGGGACTAACAGTCACAAGAGTTTCCGCCAGCAGTAACAGGTCGGACCTGTAGTAAATTTTCACACCTGCAAAAAATCGTAGTCCAGTGCCAACGCTTGTTTTTTGACCGAGATGTGTGCTTCCCGAGAGAGCAGTCGAACGAAGTGATTCTGCTCTCGAGGGAAGATACACATCGAGGGAAAGATTTGTTAAGGGAAGCGGCGAGGAGATCCCCGTGATTCTATCGCTGCGCTCCAAAATGACAGCGGGGATGACGAAGATAGAGGCGAGGATGAGGAAAAGGAAGTGATGATGCCAGGTGGCGGCTCGATGGCCGCCGTGACGTAGGAGCGAGGATGCCCCGGGGGCTACTGCATGTCCATATCGGACAGGTTCTTGTAGATAGAATCGGACTTGGCCTTGACGGAATCCAAAGTCTGCTGAAGGTTCTTGATTTCGGACTGGAGGGTCACATTCTCTTGCTTGAGGCGAGCGATTTCAGCCTCGGCTTCGGCGTTGGTGCAGGCGGTAAAGGCAAGAGCAAGGACGATGGCGGCAAGAATCTTGTACATGAAAAAACCTCTAGTCAAAGATAGTAAGATTCTAGATGGCGGCTCAAGGCCGCCATGACGGTTGGCAGAATTTGCCATGACATTTGGGGCTAGAATCGTTCCACCTTCAGGCCCCGGCGGCGGAGCAGCTCGATGACGTTGTCCTGGTCTAGAACCAGGTGGGCAGCCCCTACCACCACGAACACCTTTCGATTTTCAGAGAGAAACTGTGCGATACCGGCCGTCATCTTCTCGTTCCGCTCCTTGTAAACCCTCCGGTCCGATTCCGCCTCCATCAGGGAGTCCCGTGCCGACGGCTCTGCCTTCTTCCCGGAATTCAGTACCTGGACCATCAGGGAATCGTTTCCCGTTTTCCAGGCGCGGGACATCTGGGCCACCATGGAATCCAGTTCCGAAATTTCTTTCAGGGTATTTTCCAGATAGTAGATGCCCAATGTATCCCCGTCCGAAGTGTCCGCCAGGGCGCCCACCTGTTCTTCGGCAGTTTCAAGCCCAACGATGGGCATGCCCCGGAGGGCGGCACTGTCCAAAAGGACCGCATCTATGCCGTAGGCAGGGTCGATTCCCGAGCGCTGGATGGCGATGGAGCTGAGCGTCATGGCGGCAAGCCAGGGCCGCAAATTCATGAGGGTCATGGTCGGAAAATTCCACACGGTGCAAAGACTGTCCAGGGAATTCCAGAGGGCGATGGGCAGCACCTCTTTCAGGCGCTTCCCCTGGGGGAGCATTCCCTTTTCTAGACTGTTTTTTGTAACGGTAGCCGCCACGGAATCGTCGGCGATGTTGATTTCCACCGCCAGTTCTTCGGACTCGTCAAAAGCGCTCAAAATCTCTGACGAAAGAGGATAAAAGGAACTGTCCGCAAAATGGATGCTCCCGAGAATCCACACATGGGAATCCCCGTCCGAAATCTTCCACAAAAAATGCCGTTGCTTTACAACAGGGCCCTGGGAAACGCCCTCGCCCGTCAAGGCACAGGCAACAAGAAAAAACGCAAAAAGCAAACTCCAAAGCATCGAACCCATCAACAGGTTCTTCTTTAGCCCCTTCAAACGAATTCTTCCTGGATTCTTCAGTCGCACCGCTCCTTCAGAATGACGAACAGAACAAAAACTCATCATCTAGACCTCCGCCCAAGAGAGAAGGCCAAGTTCGCGGGCATGGTCCGCAGGTGCAAATTCCAGCTTCCCCTTCGAGGTAAAAGCCAGAATGGAGTCCGCATATTTTTCGGCATAGTCCACCCAGTGGGTAGAAAGCACTACCGTCATGTCTTTTTCCCGGGACAATTTCTGTAGAGTTACGAACAAATTCTTGCGGCGGGGAATATCCATAAAGGCATCGGGTTCGTCCAGCAGCAAGAGCCTTACCTGCTGGGCAAGGGCACGGGCCAAATACACACGGCTCCGCTCCCCGTCGGAAAGTTCCGCCACTTTGCGATTTTCAAACAAAGTAATATCCATATCGTCCATAGCGGAATCGACAAAACGTTCGTCTTCGCGACTGCGTCCGTCCAGAAATCCCGCATAGGGCGAACGGCCCAAAGACACGAACTCCCGGACCGTCATCTCGGCAGGAGGCACAAGCCCCATACGGACCAGCGCCACCTTCTTGGACAGTTCCCGCAGGCCGTATTCCGCAAGGGGGCGGCCCTCCAGCTCCAGAGATCCGTCCAAAGGCAACTGCATTCCCCCGAGGGTCTTGAGAAGCGTACTCTTGCCAGAGCCGTTCTCCCCTACCAGGGCTACCACCTGACCCGCCTGGACTTCCATGTCCAGAGGACTCGCCAACGGAGACCCATACCCGAAGGTCACCTGACGCAAGTTCAATAGCATTACAGGCCTCCCCTTCTAGAAGACCGGACCAGCACCCAAAGAATCACAGGCACGCCCACCAGGCTCAAGACCGCATTCAGGGGATACTCCGGCAAGAGTCCCGCCAAAAGCGCCAAGGTCGCACCACACAGGGCAGAACCCGGCAACAGGATGCGATGGTTGGAACTGCGGAACAGCAGGTAGGCCAAATGGGGCACCGCAATCCCGAGAAAGGCGACAGGACCACAGAAAGCGGTAACCGCCGCCGCCAGAACGGAGGCGCCCAGGAGCACCAGTTTCTTGTAGAGCGAAACCCGAATGCCAAGTCCACGGGCAAAGTCATCGCCCAGGCGAGCCCCATTCAGATAGCGCACCGAAGCTCCAATCAAGGTCAAGCCCGCAACCACGGCCAGCGCAAAAATCCAGATACCGTCAGAAGTGAGCCTGCCGAAACTTCCCATGCCCCAGGAAACATAGACCCGCAGGGATTCGGCATCGCTCCAGGTAATCAGGAGGCTTATGCAGGCGTCGATAAAGTAGCCAATCAGGAGCCCCGCCACCAGCAGGACCGTGTTGTTCCGGAACCTGGCCGAAATTCCAAGCACCAGGGCTGTTACCGCAAGGGATCCGACAGCAGCAGCCCCCAAAGTACCGAACCTCCCAAAGCCAAGGCCCGCCAGCATGGACAAAGCCACCGCAAAGCTCGCCCCGCTGCTGATGCCAAGTACAAAGGGGCCCGCCAGGGGATTCTGGAAAACCGTCTGGAGTGAGAGGCCAGACACCGAAAGGGCGACACCTGCAAGTAGCGCCGCCGCCACACGAGGGAGACGCAAGTCCCAAAAAATCGGGGAACCAAGAAGACCACCCATGGAAACATCCACGGGGCCGCTTACGAGGGTAATGAACGAAAGGGCTACGACACAAAGGGACAGGACGACAAAGCTTAAAACCGTCCGCCGCATAGAACCCTACTTTTTCTTCTTCTTTTCCAGTTCCTTCTGCATGGCCGATGTAGCCGCCGGGTCCTTGTAGTAGAACTCGGGAGGAACATTCTCGAAGCCCTGGAGGGCATTGAGCCAGTTGTCGTTCAGGTCGCGGAACTCCAGCTTGTTCAAGTTATAACGGAGGGTATCCCCCATAATCTTGAAGGTGGTAAAGTCCCAACGGATGACCTGACGGTCCTTGAACACTTCACGGGTTATGAGAGAAGTATCGCTATCGAACTGGTAACGGGCCTTGTAGGCGTATTCGCCGGTCATCTGGTAACGGCCGGAATCGGAATAGGTGCGGGTCACGCCATAAATGGTGTCGTTCATGCCAAAGCGGATTTCGGCATCGCGGAAAGCGTGTCCGTGAGCCACGATGGCAGTACGCCACACGCCGAACACCAGTTCTTTCATGGCCTTCTGGAACACGGTGTCCTTTTTCCAATGGTCAAAGTTGCTCTTGTCGTAACGGGCGCGCTTCACGTACTTGCCCTCGAGGATGAGCTTGCGGACGCTATCGGCACGGGCCTTGGCGAGGCTGTCGGTATTCTGCTTCAGGGGAACTGCCGCCGCCTGGGCATCGATGGAATCCAACTTGGCCTGGATCATTTCGTCCAACACCTCGGTCGCACCACGGGGGGTGACCAGTTCTTCGGCAGGGGTTTCCGCCACTACGGCAGTGGAGTCGGCCTGCTTGGGAGGGGTCGGCAGTGTTTCAGTCGCCGCGGCATCCTGAGCAAAGGAAAAACCGACAAGGGACAAAGTCAAAATAGAAGCAACAAAGTACTTTGAAATAGAGCGTATCATCACCAATAAATTTAGTTAAAGAGCTAAAAAAAGTTCCACTTTTTGAAAAAAAAGCCAAAAAATGCCCCAAAATGGTTCCTAAAATCCACCGTTCCACCCATGGCAGTCAAAAATGAGCCCAAGAGACCCAGTAATTCTATATTTGGGCTATGCTAGACTATTCCCAGGTAACAAGCCCCTGTTTCGTGCTGGACGAAACCCGCCTCCGCCGCAATATGGAAATTCTGGACCAGATCCAGAAGCAGACCGGAGTCCATATCATCTGCGCCCTGAAGGGCTACAGTTTCTGGCGCTCCTTCCCCATTATCGCCGAATACCTACCGGGAGCCACCGCCTCCAGCCTGAACGAGGCGAGACTTGCCCGCGAAGAGATGAACAAGCAGGTCCACGTGTTTGCGCCGGTCTATGCCGACGACGAAATCGACCAGATATTGAGCCTTGCAGACCACATCACCTTCAACAGCTTTAGCCAATGGATGCGGTTCAAGGACAAAACTTTAGCAGCGGGCGTCAGCGCCGGCATCCGGGTGAATCCGGAATTTTCTACCGTAGAAACCGACATCTACAACCCCTGCGGAAAGTTCTCCAGGCTGGGCGTTACCGAACGTGAATTCAAGCCGGAACTGTTGGACGGTATTGAGGGCCTGCATTTTCACGCCCTGTGCGAACAGGACGCCGACGCCCTGGAAGGGGTGCTGAAGGCTTTTGAAGCGAAGTTCGGGAAATACCTGGCCCAGATGAAATGGGTGAACTTCGGAGGCGGCCACCACATTACCCGTAAGGACTACCACCGGGAACAGCTGGTGCAGATTCTGAAAGATTTCCGCAGTCGCTACCCCCACCTGCAGGTCATCCTGGAACCCGGTGAAGCCGTCGGCTGGCAGACCGGCGAGCTGGTGGCTACGGTAGAAGACATTGTCCACAACGAGATGGACATCGCCATACTGAACGTGTCTATTAGCGCCCACATGCCCGACTGTCTGGAAATGCCCTACCGGCCCACCATTACAGGGGCTGGGTTCCCCGGCGAAAAGCCTTTTACATACAAGATAACAGGCGGTACCTGTCTGGCCGGCGACCAGCTGGGGGATTTCTCCTTCAACAAGCCTTTACAGGTGGGCGACCGGATTATCTTCGAAGACATGATCCACTACACCATGGTGAAGACCACCTTCTTCAACGGCGTACGCCACCCCGACATCGGCATGTTCGACATGAGCGGCAAATTCCATCTGCTGCATAAGTTTACCTACGAACAGTTCAAGGAGAAACTGTAGTGGCAAATGTGAGATGTGGAATGTGTGGTGTGAAATTATAAAGTTTGTATTATGGTATTCAATAGCGAAGACGAGACATACGACTGGGCGGTCGGTTTCGGGAAAACCCTGAAACCGGGTGATATGGTGGCGCTGTACGGCAACCTGGGGGCAGGCAAGACCGTTATTAGCCGGGGCGTGTGCAAGGGGCTGGGTTTCGACGGGAACGTGTGCTCCCCCACCTACACCCTGCTCCACGAATACCCCAACGACCCACCCATCTTCCACTACGACCTTTACCGACTGGAACCGGGTACGGACATTTGCGAAGTGGGCCTGGAACCCGACTACCTGGGAAAGGGAATCACCCTTATCGAATGGCCCGAACGCCTGGAAGAGAACACAGCGGGCATTACCCACATCATCAAGATTGAAATTCTCTCCGAAACAAGCCGCGAAGTCACGCTAGAAAAAATTGGAGTCGAACCATGAAAGCCATTACCCTGAAGGCCGGACGCGAAAAGTCCGCTCTCCGTTACCATCCCTGGACTTTTAGCGGAGCTATTGACGAAGTTATCGGAGACCCTGAACTTGGCGAGACCGTAGAGGTTTATAGTTTCAAGAGCGACTTCTTGGGGCTTGCGGCGTACTCGCCCAAGTCCCAGATCCGTGGGCGTTTTTGGACGTTCGGCGAAAAGGCTAACATTGACCGCGAATTCTTTAGCGACTTGCTGGACCGCGCAATTGCCGCCCGCAAGAGCCGTGGCTTTGACATCGAAGACAAGGAGTCTGCCTTCCGTCTGATTAACGCCGAAAACGACGGCATTCCGGGCTGCATCATCGACAAGTACGCCGACATCTATTCTGTCGAAATCCTGGCTGCCGGCGCCGAAATCCATCGCGAAACGATTTACGAACTGCTTGCCGAAAAGACCCATTGCAAGGGCATTTACGAACGCTGCGATTCCGATGTACGCAAAAAGGAAGGTCTGCCGCTTCGCACCGGTTGTGTATATGGCGAAGTGAGCGACGAGCCTGTCATCATCAACGAAAACGGGATCCTCTTCCCCATCGACGTCAAAAACGGCCACAAGACCGGTTACTATTTGGACCAGCGCGACGCCCGCCGCCGCATTGGCGAACTTTCCAAGGGCAAGAAGGTGCTAAACTGCTTCTGCTATACCGGCGGATTCGGACTTTACGCCCTCCGTGGCGGTTGCGAAAAGGTTTACCAGGTGGACGTTTCCAAGGACGCGCTCAAGCTCGCCAAGGAAGGCATCATGCGCAACAAGCTCAGCACCGCCCACGCAACTCATGTGGAAGCCGACGTGTTCCAGTATCTGCGCAAGTGCCGCGACAAGGCCGAAACCTTCGACCTCATCGTGCTGGACCCGCCCAAGTTCGTGGAAAGCAAGGACAACCTGCAAAAGGGCGCCCGGGGTTACAAGGACATCAATCTGCTCGCCATGAAGCTGTTGGCTGAGGGCGGCATGCTGGCGACATTTAGCTGTTCGGGCCTAATGGAGATGGACTTGTTCCAGAAGATTATCGCGGATGCCGCCGCCGATGCGAAACGGCGCGTTCAAATCATTGAACGCTTCGGCCAGCCCGCCGACCATCCCGTGAACACGGCCTTCCCCGAAGGTCAGTACCTGAAAGGTCTGCTGGTACAGGCCGTGTAAAAAATTAACGTCTGCGACGCGGAAGTTCGCCCTTGTGGTTTTCAAGCCACACGGCATCTTCCAAAGCGCGCTCGGCCTCTGTCGCCCAGTCGGAATCCGGGAACTGCTGTACCACTTCGCGATAGCGGGAAGCGGCACTGTGGAAATCGCGAAGTTCACGGTAGATGTTACCCATCTGGAGCAGCGCGAAATAGCGGTCTTCGGGTGAGAGTTCCGTTTCAAGCATTACCTTGTAAACCTGCAGGGCTTCTTCGAAACTGCCCGACTTGAAAAGGTCGTTGGCTCGGGCGATGGAATAGGCCTTGGCCGGAGCGGGAGCGATTTTCTGGGCCGTAGCCGCAGGAGCCGTTTCCGGTGCTGCCGCCACTTCCTGACCGGCAGGGGCCGTAGAATCAGCAGGAGCGTTTTTCATCTCGGCAAGGCGGTCTTCTACAGCCTTGCGGAACTCGCCATTCTTGCCCGCCTTCTTGATGTAAGCGGCAAGGGATTTCTTTTCCAAATCCGTCTTGTTCTGGGCCTTGTAAACAAGGGATAGGTAATAGTGGACATCGGCTGCGCCGTCCTTGTACTCCTTACCCTTGTTCAGGTTGAATTCGGCCTTGTCGTATTCGCCCATCTTTAGGCGGGTGACGCCGGCGTAGTAGTAGGCGCCCACATGCCCCGGAGTTTTCTTCAGGACTTCGCGCCACATCTTTGCGGCATCTTCGTACTTGCCCTGAGCAAGGAACATCTTGCCTTTTTCGAAAGGGTCGTCGGGATTTGCGGCAGGAGTCTCGGCAGCGGGTGCCGGTGCGGCAGGCTGTGCGGCTTCGGGAGCGGAAACTTGCGTTGTCGGGGCGGCCTGTGCAGGAGCTTGCTGGGCGGCCTGTGCAGGAGCTTGCTGGGCGGGCTCAGCGGCAGCGGCCTGTGCAGGAGCAGGCTGAGGTGCAGGAGCTGCCTGTGCGGGCTGTTCAGCAGCAGGAGCGGCCTGGGGAGCAGCCTCCTGTACCGGTGCAGGGGCTTGTTCAGATGTCTGCGCCGTTGTGGCAGGAGCGGGCTGTTCCGGCGCGGTCGCGGCAGGAGCAGCAGGTGCGGCGGCCTGTTCAGCAACCGATTCCGTCGCTACAGGCTCAGGAGGCCTGTTCTTCGGATCCTTGGCCAGTTCGGCCTCGGCCTTGGCCTTTTGGCCCAGCTTTTCATAAACTTTCGCCGCACCTTCGTAGGCGGCACTCATAGTCGGCGTGAACTTGTAGGCCAGGCGGTAATTGGCCAAAGCCCTGCTGTAGTCGGGCTTGGGCATCTTGATATAGACTTCGGCGGCGGCAAAGTAGGCGTCAGAATTCTGGGGCTGTTCGGCGAGGACCGCACGGTATTCACCGAGGGCCTTTTCGTATTCACCCTGGGCGAGGAATCGGGCACCCTGTTCAAAACGAGGATCGTCAGCAAAAGACGCACCTATCAGGAGCGCCAACGCAATAAAAGGAACGCGGATATTCATACGTAAAAAAGATACAAAAAATCCTCGGCCCACATTTGTGAAGTCGAGGATTTTTATAGGAGATCCCCGCCTTCGCGGGGATGACAATCCGACTACTTCTTCGGGAGCACCACCGGCTTGCCGAAATCCACGTTGGTCTTCTTGCCGAGCAAGAGAGCACGGGTCTTGAGAGGCAGGCCGAAGCAGCGGATGAAGCCCGTTGCGTCCTTCTGGTCGTACATGTCAACGTCGGTGAATCCGCCGAGGCCCATGTCGTACAAGCTGTAGGGGCTCTTGATGCCGGCCGGGATGATGTTACCCTTGTAGAGCTTGAGGGTCACGTCACCGGTAACAACCTTGTTCACTTCGGCGAAGAAGGCGTCCATAGCCTGGCGAAGCGGGGTGAACCACTGGCCATTGTACACAAGGTTGGCATAGGTCATAGACATCTTCTGGGCTTCGAACAAAGTTTCCTTGTCGAGCACGAGCTGTTCAAGGCATTCGTGAGCCTTGTACAGGAGCGTGCCACCCGGAGTTTCGTACACGCCGCGGCTCTTCAAGCCAACGAGGCGGTTTTCGACGATGTCCAACAGACCGCAAGCGTTCTTGCCGCCAATCTTGTTCAGGTATTCGAGGAGTTCGACAGCGCCCATCTTCTTGCCGTCGATAGCCACCGGATTACCCTTATCGAAGGTAATCGTCACGTGGTCAGCCTTGTTCGGGGCCTTTTCGTACGTGTTGGTGTGCTTGAGGAATTCGTACTTGTGTTCCTGTTCCGGGAATTCCAGGACGCCACCTTCGTGAGAGAGGTGCCACAGGTTACCGTCTTCGGAGTAAATCTTCTTCTTGCTGATGCCGTTGAGCGGAATCTTGTGGGCGGCAGCGTAGTCGATAGCGTCTTCGCGGCTATGGAAGTGCCACTTGGGGTCCTTCCACGGAGCGATGACTTCCAGCTTCGGATTCAAGGCGGCGTAGGTCAGTTCGAAACGGACCTGGTCGTTACCCTTACCGGTAGCACCGTGAGCCACAGCATAGGCGCCTTCCTTTTCGGCAATCTTCACCTGATACTTGGCGATAAGCGGACGGGCGAAAGAGGTACCCAGGAGGTAAGTACCTTCGTACTTGGCACCGGCGCGAACGGTGGGCCAAACGTAGTCTTCGAGGAATTCCTTCTTGAGGTCGAGAACGTAGCACTTGGAAGCGCCAGTCTTCAAAGCCTTGTCTTCGAGAGCCTTTGCATCCGGGAAATCGTTCTGACCGAGGTCGGCGGCGAAAGCGATCACTTCGCAGTCGTAGTTTTCCTTGAGCCAGGGGATGATGATACTCGTATCGAGTCCACCGCTATAGGCGAGGACCACTTTTTTCTTGGATTCTTTCTTAGCCATTTTGGTTGTCCTTTTAGGAAAAATTTAGACAAACCAAATATAGAATTAAGATTCCTGCTCGGTGGCCGGAATGACGTCTTTATCCCACATTTTTTATAAAGTTATTTTCCGTATATTCGCTGCGGTGCATCTTTCTCTGCCGGGCGACCCAGCAGGTCAAAATGCCGGACAGGCACATTTTCCAAAGAAGGCCTGTAAGTCCGTCTAATAGCAGCCGGAGCTGTTTCTCCGCCAGAACCGCCAGGCACGGCGCCCTGTGCAGAACTGCTAACACCCGAATTCGAAGCGGAGCTACTGGGGCTAGGCTTCGAAGAAGAGCTACCCGGGCCCTGACTAGAGGCCGAACTAGAGGACGAGCCGCCCTCCCCTTCCTCAAACAGTGCCGTCGGGTCTATCTCGCGGACTGACACGAACTTGTAATACGGATGGTCGTTATCCGAACGCATGACAATGGCGTCCCCGGCCTGCAGGATGGCCGCCTTGGCATCTGTATAACTGCAGCCGTCAATGGTCGCCACACCGTAAGACGCCCCGGACCAGTCCTGCCCTGCATCTTCGGCAACACCCACCAGTTCCCAATTTCCCGGTGGCGTTGCGTCACTGGTAGAATCGATATACACTTCCAGACGGACCGTAGAGGCATCCTTGTTATAGACAATGTATTTCATGCCTATCCACTTGCCCACCGGCAAGACGGCACTACCCCACAACGGGTCTTGGTGTCCAACTCCGGTTCCGCTCCTGTAGTAGCTCCCCGGATGTCTCCATTCCTTCTCGAAATCCCACTTGCCGTCGTTCCTGAAACGGGCGTAGTAGGTATGGGCATCGCAGTTGTTGCCTCCCGAGGAACCATGTCCCAGGGCCCCGCTACGAACACCAACCACCATACCGCCGTAATTCTCTCCACCTAGGGCATCCCGTTTGAAGTATCCGGTATATTCCACGTTCAAGAACTGCTGCTTCTTGTCTGCCCAGCTCTGCTGGCCATTGATGTGGAAGCGGGGCGAATTCGCCTTCATCTGCATCACGCCCGCGCCGTCTACGTAAAATCCACCCCCATCGGAACTGCGGTCATCCGTCCATTGGGTAGGATCCTGATCGTCACCCTTCCAGTCATCGAACAGGCGGGCTTTCCCGTTGGCCCAGTGTCTGGAATCCCAGGAATAGGTTCCATCCTTGGTCTTGAAAAATTTTTGGAAACCGAAAACATCGGTAGTTTCTTCGGCCTCTGCACACACGGCAATGGCCCCAGCTACAATCAGGACATCCAAACATTTTCTCATTACAAGAACCTCCGCATTCCAATATATTTTCAAAACGCCCCAAAGTCAAGTTTTTTTTCGTTTTCTATATTCAGGATATGCATCTTTCTGACAGGGCCATAGGCTACATCTCCATGCTTGCCATCATAGGCATCATCGGACTTATTGCCCTTGGCATGTTCAGGGCCCACCACAAAGAGAGCCATTGGGCCATCGTAGATTTTGACGAGCTGGGTTCCCTACAAACCGAAGACGTGGTGGTTGTCCGAGGCTACAGGGTGGGTGTCATCAACCAGGTCAAGTGGCTTGGGGACCGTGCACGGGTCGTCATCAACTTTGACGAACCCCTGACGATTCGCGAAGGAACCCAGTTCAACAACGTGAACTACGCCCTGATGGGGCAACGCCGCCTAGAAATCACCCTTTCTCCCACAGGAAAGGTACTCCCCCAGGGACACATCCACCAGGGGCATTTCGAACCGGGTATTGCCGAAGCGCTTCGGCTCATGGAAAACGTGAACCAGCAACTAGCCAGCGTCCGCATAATGATACGGACTATCACCAAGGGAGACCGCAAGCACCCTTCGGCACAAAAAATTTACGAAAAGGTCATGGGCACCCTGGAAGGAATCATCACGAATTCCGAGAACACCCTGAACGCCCTGAACCCGAAGCTGAACCAACTGTTTGACCAGACCAACGTGGCTTCCGAATACCTGATCAACCTGACAGGCCAGGCGGATTCCGCCGTGAAATTCGTCACCGCCGTGACCAACGAAAAAATCCAGAAGGCAAACGAAATCATCTACGCCCTGAACCAGGGCACGGAAAAGGCCAGCCAGGTCATTACCGAAATAGAAAATTCCCCCTCCATGAACGAGCTTCTCACCACCAAGCAGGCCGTGGACCAGCTGGTGAACATCATCGAAAAGTTCAACGCCCTGGTAGCCGCCATCGACACCAAGGGAATCAAGATGTACGACGAAAACGGCAAGCCCGTAAAGCTGTTCACCTGGAAAAAGACAAACCTGATAGGGAAAACCGCACGGCAGAAAGCCAAGGAACGTGCGGAAAAAGGCGAGCGCCTTCCGGATTAGCCCATGGAACTCTCTCAGTTACCGGGACTGGGTCCCAAGCGCGTCCAGGCCCTCCGCAAGGCGGGCTTCAACAGCATCGCAGACCTGCTCTACAACGTCCCCCGCAACTACCTGGACCAGACCAAGGTTACCGCCATCAAGGACTGCAAGGCCGGAGAGCGGGCGGTCCTTATCGGCACTGTCGTCCGGTCGGGAATTATCCGCGGCCGCAGGAACCGCTTTGTTGCCACCCTTACCGACGGCACCGGCGAAATGAGCCTCCTGTTCTTCCAGGGCACGAGCTACTGGGCAAAACGCATCCAGAACGGCTCCAAGTGGCTGGTTTCGGGAGCGGTAGGCGAATACCGCGGGCTGCAGATGAGCCACCCCGACATGCAGCCCTTTGACGACGACCAGGAATTTAGCGGTGCAATCCTGCCGGTGTATTCCATCAGCGAAGCCTGTCGGGAAGCCCGGATGGAACAGAAATTCTTTCGAGGGCTGTACAAGACCATCTTCAAGTTCCCGGGACTTACCCTGCCGGGACTCTGCCCACGGGAACTGACGGACTACCTGCACTTTGCCCCCGTCATGGAGAACCTGCGGACGCTGCATCTGCCAAAGGAGTTCCCCGCCATCTACAAGGCCAAGCGGGAAATGAAGATTCTGGAACTGCTCCCCTTCTGCCTGCGCATGGTGAAACGTCGCGAAAACCAACGGCTCCGGGGGCACGAGAGGCAGATTGACCTGGGCACCGTCATGAAAATCCGTGCCACCCTCCCCTTCCAGCTGACAGGCGGGCAAGAGGCCGCCCTCAACACCATCATCGACGGACTCAACGGCAAAAAGCAGTTCCACGCCCTGTTGCAGGGAGACGTAGGTTGCGGAAAAACCGTAGTGGCAATGCTTGCCATGATGGCGGTATGCGGTGCAGGCGAGCAATGCGCCCTGATGGTGCCCACCGACATTCTGGCTAGGCAGCACTACAAGTCCCTAAAGCCCTTTTTCGAAGCGGCAGGGCTTCGGGTGCAGCTTCTAGTAGGCGCCACTAGCGCCGCCGAACGCAAGCAGATTTTGGGCGAACTGCAGATGGGCCTTTGTAACGCAGTCATCGGAACACATGCTCTCTACAGCAAGGACGTGACTTTCTCGAAGCTCGGGTTTGTCATTATCGACGAGCAGCACCGTTTTGGCGTAGGCCAGCGGGAAGCACTACTTTCCAAAGGGGACTACCCCGACATGCTGGTCATGAGCGCCACGCCTATCCCAAGAAGCCTCGCCATGACGCTGTACGGCGACCTGAAGGTCATTTCCATCAAAGAGAAACCTGCAGGCCGTAAGCCCATCAAGACCCGCCTGGTGGGGCCCGAAAAGCGGGACTCCATGAAGAAGTTCATCTGCGGCGAAGCCCTGAAAGGGAACCTCTGCTACTGGATTGCAAGCCGCGTGGAATCCGGCGACGAAGGCAGTGCCCGCAGCGTGGACGAGATTGTCGCGGAACTCCGGAATTTTGCGACAGGTCTAAACGGAGTCTCTGCAAACGCAGGTCAAAACGGTGCGCCTCTGGTGGTAGAGGGCGTTCACGGCCAGATGGACGAATCCGAAAGGGACGCCATCATCGCCCGCTTCGCAGCAGGACAGATCCACATTCTGGTGGCCACTACCGTCATCGAAGTGGGCGTGAACGTGCCAGCGGCAAACCTGATGGTCATCGACCAGCCGGACCGCTTCGGGCTGTCGCAGTTGCACCAGCTGCGGGGCCGCGTGGGTCGCGGCAATCAAGAAGCCTGGTGCTTCTTGATGCAGCCCGAAGGCGAAACGGCAGACACCAGCATGGAGCGGCTTTCCAACTTCGCCGCCACCGAAGACGGATTTGAGATTGCGGAACTGGACCTACAGACCCGCGGGGCAGGCAACCTGGAAGGAAACGAGCAGAGCGGCGCCTGGGTATTCCGCTGGTTCGACTGGATTGCCGACCAGGAACTGATTTCACAGACATTGGAAACCGCCGCCCACATCCTCAAGGATGAAACGTCCTTCGACGACACCGCCAAGGAAAAAATCCAGGCCTGGTACGCCGAAAAGCCCGTGGTCAACGAAGACGGCGTGCACTGACCGCGCACCTGCGGCTAGTCTACCCCAGCAATTGAGTCATGGTCCCGAAAACAAGGGCCGTAAGCACCACGTTCAAAAAGAACATGGCCCGCCGCACAATCATAAAAAATAGCGGTTGCCAGTGGAAGATGCCGTCCGTCGGGTCCAGCAGTTCCTTCACCGCCAAAAAAATGTTGATAAGCCCGGTCACAATGAGCATCAGGGCTCCCGGGAAAAATCCTTCGCCCCATACCAAGACCGTAAGGCCTATGCCGAAAATCATGGCGATGACGCCGATGACGATTTCCACCCGCAAAATCATGTTCTTGATCTTGCGCACCTTGTTCTCTACAATCTCTTTCGTCTCGTCAGCCAAAACAACCTCTCAAAAATCCATCCGTCACAGGCTGTAACTGGTAGTCACAGAAAAATGGGGCATGCCCTTCCGCTCCCCGTTCATGGGGAAGCTTATATCCAGCTTGTTCACCAGCCTGCTGATGGACTTGGTCTGGATAAAACGGATGCCCGCCCCCAGCACGTAAATCAAGTCCTTGCGGTTGATATCTTCCAGCTCCCAAGCGGTCTCCCCCACAGACGCAAAGGCCACCACCACCGGCACCAGGGTCGCGATTTCAAAGTCGAAGAAATACCTGGGCTCGATACTGCCGTAAACCCTGGCCTGCCCCGTATAGTATCCCGTAGGGAACCCTACAAATCCGTCGGAGCCACCCAGCGAAAGCTGGTAACCCAGGCGGGCGTCTTCGTACACATCCACCAGGCCCCGCAAGGCCGTAGAGAAGGAATTGCTGGGGTGGAAAATGTATTCGCCGTCAACACGGCCGTAGAAATCCCGGCGTTCCCCGTGGTCCAGGTAGAAGAACATCTGGGTTTTCAGGTTCAGGTGGTTCCAGCCGCTGCCCAGGTACAGGTTGGTCCAAAAGTCCAGACGGATATCGTTGTTGTCGGAACCCAGCTGCTCGTAGTTCTTGGAGATTTGCGCCTTCAGGGAATAGCCCTTGTCCACATCTTCGGTCCACTTGGCGTTGTGCAGGTTCTTCACCTTCTCGTAACGCAGATTGGAATACATCACGTAGGCGCCCAGGCGGGAATCCTTGCGCCTTGGCAGCCACAAGTCCCACGCCGCACCGGAATCGATGACATAGGTCTGGTCGTTATGGGTGAACAGGTAGCGGTACAGGCGCCCCTCTTCTGCAGTCTCCCGATGGTAATCGTAAGTTGCCCCCAGGTAGAACTTGCGGAGACTCCCCCCAAAGGAACGGCTGAACCTAAAGCTCAGGGAATCCTCGATAAAGTCTTCCACCTTCAAAAGCTTCACCGTCTCTTCGCCGTTGTATTCCAGGGTATCCTTCGTAAGAATTCCCTCCCGGTACGTTTTCTCGTTCAGTGCCACATCCATGCCGTTTTTCGCAACGGTCTCGTCCGCACTGGACTGGACGAAGCCGCCATCGGCCACGCCAAGCTCATACGCATGTGTGGGAGTCGTGGTAAGCAGATAGGTTGAGAATCTTGCCACAGAGCCCCGAGGCAAGTCCCCGCTTCCATAATAATAGGCAAACCGCTTGTTTTTGAGACCCGCCAAGGTATAGGCCCACTGGTTCACGCCCCGACTCAAGAAGGGCACGTACATCTGCCAGCTGGCCAGGTAGCCGTCGGTATTGTAACTGTAGAGCACGTCCAGGTGGTTGTAGCGGAAAAGGAAATGGGGGTCGGAATACTCCGCCTGCCACATGTCGCGGAATTCGTCATGGCCGTAGTAAAAGCCCACCTTCTGCCCCAGACCGAGGAAGTTGCTCTCCTGGATGCCGATTCCGTAATTCAGGTTGTCATAGCTCCATTCGCTGCCCGAAAAACCAATGCTGAAAGGCAGCGTCAAGGTCCAGTTGTCGCTGGTGTAAACATCTACGAAGGTGGAGTCACCCTGGCCACTCACCTGGATGCTTGCGTCCGAAAGAAAGTTCTGGTCCCGCAAGAACCGTTCCGATTCCAGCATCAGGTTCAGGTCCACCACATCGCCCTCGTTGAACAGCAACAACTTGCGGACCGTGGCCTCGCGAGTCTCGATATGGATGACGTTCAGCAGGTCGTAGGCCCACTTGTCGTACTTGGTGTGGTACTTGGAATCGTCGAAGGCGTCGCCGACGTGGTAGCGGATTTTATCGACCCGGAAAGGCGCCGTGGAATCAGCGGTTGCAGCGTTAGCGGCAAGTGCGCCGGACACGCCCTCGGCAAAAACCGAGACCGAAAGGGCACAGACGATAAAGGGCAAAATCCGCATGACGGGGACAATATAGAAAATAGGGGTTAGGGGATAGGATCTAGGGGCTAGGGAAATATGAAATGTGGAATGTGTGGTGTGGAATGTGATGTTCGAGGAATGTCATCCTCGCTGTCATTCTGGAGCCACGTAGTGGCGATAGAATCACGAGGATCCGCTCGATGTTCTAGACTCGGGCTGATAGAGGCAAGAAAACTAATGCGGGATTCAGAATTGTCATTGCGAGGTCCGCAGGAGCGTGGCAATCTCTATTCCAAATACAAGGGGGGAAGCCTCCCCCTCGGCGAAGCCTGTAGTCTTCGCCAACCCCCTCGTGCGTCGCGTCTCTTTCCGCCCAACCTCAAAAAAAGTCATTTTCTGACACTAATTTTAATGTAGATTTAGGGAGTAAAGAAAAGAGGTTCATTATGTCTTTTTGCGCTTTGGTCATCTTGATAACCGCCGTCTGTTTCTGCTCCACCGGTGACACAAGGAAATAAAATTCCTATATTTGCCCCCGGGTAGCGGATGACCGCCGGCAGCGATGCTGGAGGAAAGTCCGGGCACCACAGGGCAGGATGCTGGATAACGTCCAGGCGCGGAAACGCGACAGACAGTGCAACAGAAAGCAAACCGCCAGGTTCGGGCGCAAGCCCGGGCAAGGTAAGGGTGAAACGGCGAGGTAAGAGCTCACCGCATTCCTGGTGACAGGGATGGCACGGTAAACCTCATCCGGTGCAAGACCAAGCAGGATTCCGTCCGCAAGGACCGGCTGCGGCCCGCGGCTGTTGGATATCCGGGTAGGTCGCTTGAGGCGGTCGGTAACGACTGGCCCAGAGAGATGGTCATCGCCCCGAGATTACATCAAAGGGTACAGAACCCGGCTTATAACTACCCTATTTGAAGGCTTCCTCTAAAAGAGGAAGCCTTCTCCTTATACGAGTCGCTTTTTACTCACAGAAGGAATGCTCTCCCTCCCTAGCAGCTATAATCCAACTTAGAATATCTGCTGGAAAAGTCTCTATGCACGGAAAGGCGTTTTTAATTAGATTTCCAAGCAGGAGGAGAAAACATGCGAGTTCAGCTAAAAGCCTTCGTAACCACAATCGCCCTTATTGCCGCGACCTGTTTTTCGGATGGTCTAAACGGGGGAGCATACATAAACGCAGGGTCTTCCTCCATACAGAAGGGAAAGATCAAGGCGACCGCCACCTGTCCTAAAAAGTTCCCCCTGCTAGATGAACAGGGATACTGTCATTCTTGTGACGAGGAAGCCGTTCTTAAATTGCAGGACAAGGCATCGTGCGAACAATTCTGCGATGGAAAAAAGGGAAGTCCCAAAAGAGTTGATACATTCTGGGGTTGCAGGCTAGAAAAATGTCCCCAAGACAGACCTTTGGAAGACAGTTTCGGCAAATGCAGGACATGCAAGTACGACGGACCTGTCAGCGACACCCTGAACTGTTCCCAATGCCCTAACAGGGTCCTCAAAGACGGGAAATGCGTTATTGCAGATTGTTCCGATCGTCCTCTGTTAAGTACCGATGGATCGTGCTACCCGTGCTCAACGGCATTGTCCGTCAGCACTCTATCCGGGAAATGCACATCAGTTTGTCCCAATAGACGAGAAAGTGGCTCCTGGTGGAGCACCTCCAAAGATGGCGTCAGGACCGAAGGAGTCAATTGCAATTACGGCAGTGATGGTGATGAATAGGCAAAAAAGGAGGGGCTGATGAATTACAGATTCATTACCACACCTGTTCTTGCCGCATTACTCGTCTCCTGTTCCGGATCAAAGCAGGTTGCCAGCACGCCGGTTGACGCAGGGCAAGTAAAAAACACTGAGGCAGAACAGCTACCAGCCGAAAACAAAAAGCAATTCTTCAACGGGGACCTTTGCAAGCACTGCGATTTCATCTACAAGGCCCAAGATCAGCAGGGACACTTAATTGAATCCGAAATGTCCCATGGCTACAAAAATGGCGAAGAAAGAGAGTATCGCGAAGGGAAAATCGTCCGAATCTCCCATTTTTTTGAGGGTGGCAAAAAGGGAATGGAGTACTCCTTTTCTGACGGAAAAATAGTCGACTCCGTTTATACCGAAACAACCTCCGGCGACAAATGGAGCTTTGCCGATTTGCAAAAAGCAATGCCGGGGTCTATCTTTAACTACATCCTGGATTTGTTTTATGACAAGCCCAATGATGTTTTCGCCTTTACCACGCACAACGGAAAGATTACAGCCATCTATAAAAGAGACGACTCTTCAATCACGAGAAAAATCCCCATTGTTGCAACAATAGATTACGAGAGCCCTGACGAATTTTCGAATTTCAAGCTAACCATCAAGAGCCCTTTTTATGAAGAAAGAACCTATAAGGACGACGAGCTTGCCTATCAAAAAATCATCAAGGGATCCCATACCCTTTTAGAGTTCAAAAAGGGAGAATTCTTAAAGCAATATTACGATAACGGGGCAATCCATAGAATTCTAACGGGAGATGTCGCATATCTCGCAAAAGACAGCACAGATGAATTTGCAGGGACATTTGTTTCCCAGGAATTTTTTGAAAACGGGTCCTTGAAATCCGAGTATGTATATGAAGACGGTAAATGGACGAAACAAAAAATATGGAACGAACAAAATATTCTCATATTCAGCGTCGACCTCCCTACGAAAGCATCGTTGTACTATGATAACGGGATGCTACAAATAGAGTGGCAAGGAGAAATAACAGACAACCTTGACATAATAAATGGAACCAGCATCGCCATCTATCCCAACGGAATAAAAAAATTTGAAGAAAAATACGAAAATGGGAAGTTGGTGCATAGAACCCTATGGAAGGAAAGCGGTAAAATTCAATCAGAATACGTTCCCATGAAGTATGCTAAAACTTACGACGAAAACGAAAAATTGTCGCAAGAGCAAGAAGGAGATGTTCGTATAGAAAACGGTAACACTTTAGCCGTATCCAACGGCATTATCAAGGACTGGTGGCCGAACGGGCCCCTGAAGCAAAAAACCACATTAAACAACGACATTATAGTGGCCCAACAGTATTGGGATTCCACAGGATTTTTGACATTTGACTACGAACGTACCAAACACATAAAATGGATTACCAACGCCAAGCCAGAAACCCGTACTGAGCTTTTAGGAAATGTCATCTTTGAAAACAACAACCTAACGATCATGGGAAATTCCATTGAAAGAGGTTACAAAGGAGAAAAACTGATTTACGAATATCACAACGAAGAGTATATGCCTACTTTAAAAAAATACAAGAAATCAACTGTGTATGCGTACGATTCCACAGGACAAAAAACAATGGAAAAGATTACTCAATTTGGAGTCACCACCTTGCAAAAAAACTGGTCTAAACAAGATTCTTCATCCCAAAACTATTACTTATCGCTGGATTACAACGCCCAAAGCCATCTTAAAATTTATTCTGAGCCAAAAAAATTACAAATGATTTTTAAAGGGACCAGTGAGTGGATTGATCAACTGCCAACATATATTGACGGAACAGCAACCCATTACTTTTCAAACGGGAAAACGCAAACAAGCACAACGTGGAAGAGTAGAAATGTTGTCTCCAGCAAAACATGGACAGAAAACGGTTCATTGTATATAGATTTCGTTTCCGACAAATACCTCAAGTTCTTTTCCGCAGACACAAAAAAAATGACGATACATTTCAAAGGGAAATCGCAATTCCTGAATGGTGTTTTCGATTTAATCGATGGAGTCGCAACATTCTTTGACGAAACCGGGAAAGAGACGAAAACGGAAGTCTATAAGAATGCAAAAAAGTAACCCGCCGGCATAGCCGGCGGTTCTTCATAGACGGGCATAGCCCTAGGATACTAGCAACGCGTCGCAC
>CAKUWY010000008.1 GCA_934699585.1 uncultured Fibrobacter sp. | reverse complement strand
GCTGCTTCTGCCTGGTATGTGGGCAAGTCCGCTGCGGACGCCTGCAACGCCCTCGGCGAAACCGGCAAGGGCCTCGTAAACTACCTGATGGTGCTTGGCGTCGGCGAAACCGTCGCACTGTTCGTCATGGTGTTCTCGATGATGCTGGTATCGTAAAATAAGGTGTTATCCTGAGCGAAGTTTCCTAAGGTCGGTGAGCTTGCCGAACCGCCGAAGGAAACGAAGTCGAAGGATCTCCTAAACAATGAAAATAGCGGGGCAATGCCCCGTTATTTTTTGTATAATTGCTTTGAGAAAACCTATGGATAAGGACAAAATTCAACATAAGGAACTTGCCGCGGGCAGGTGGGCAGAAATGCCGCTTGCGCTCCAGATGTTGAACATCGGCAGCGAGATTTCTCGTGCGAACCGCTGGAAATCTAAGGGCAACCAGAACCAGGTTGAACGTGCGGTTTTCAGGGCTCTGGAGCTGATTGATTTAACTATAGACGCTCAACGGGGCAAGCACAGTCTCAAGGAATTCACCCGTATGCGCGAGACTGTCTGCGATTATTATCTCGGCGAAAACATTTACAACTCCACGGGCGAACTAATCCAGCGGGATTTCGATATGTTCATGCCTGGAGCTAAAAGCCCTTAAAATCTCTAATTTGATGCTATAAGTCAACCTGAGATGTGAGCAATTCTTGCATAAGCACCTTCAGTGCCACAATGACAAACTTGCAAAAGCACCCTGTCACGACGAGTGGCGGGGTGTTTTGCTACTGAAAAACAATCTTGTTAATCAGGTTGATCTTTTCTTCTACAACTTTGTAATTTTTCAGCACAGGGCTTGCTTTGCCTTAAAATTTTAACCAAGGCGCTGGGGCTGAGTCCAAAAGCTTTTGCAGCCTCTTTGGTGTCTCCGTTTTTTTGGGCCATGCGGTCAAAGACGTGGGCCACGAACAATGGAAAGAGCGGGTTGCTTGGCTGGATATGTCCGTTGCTTCCGGGAAAGGGGATTTCTGGGTTTTCTGGCGTTTCCCGAACCCTGAGGGCAAGAGCCATTTGCAGACGGTGCAGAGCGTGGACCTTATTTTCCTTGGCGGATCTCCCTTCGGAGGATTTGATTTCTAAATTATATTCCCGTAAGGTCAGCTGCACTCCGGTGTTGGTCTTGTTCCTGTGTTGCCCGCCGGGACCGGACCCCTGGAAACCTTTCAGGGTACAGGCGCCTAGCAGTTGGTCCAGACTCATTTTTAAGTAGGTATCGCGATGCATATCTTGAAAGATAAAATTCTTGTGCCCCTCGCTATGGTCGTTTCCTTGCTGTTGACCGCCTGTGCGGGCTCTGCGGACAACGCATCCCAGGGAAGTGTCCTTCAAAATGCCCCCCAGAATGCCCAGGCGAAAAATGCTCTGTACCAGGAACGCGTTCAAGACAAGCAGGCCCTGCTTGAAAATATGTTCCAGAACTTTCTGGACGGTATTCGGAATGGGGCATCTGCCGAAGTCCTGTACGGCTATTTGACGGATACTTCGGAATACTGGCTGGATACTCTTGAAACCCATGCCCGCCGCTACGACGCAGAAGCTTTGGACACCTGTCAGTTTTATGAGGCCTATTCCATTATTCTTTACCGCCTTTATGAGCGGGAGCACCTCTGGGAAACCGAAGATGACCGCATGCTCTTTATGCTACTCAGCAAGAGTGGCATGCTGGACCGCTTTTTGCGTTTGCAACTTGGTCCTATGAAGGTGAAAAACGACCGTGGAAGTATAGGTCTTGCTAAAAGTCCGGATGTGCCCATTATGCTGTTCGTCTGGGATGACCAGACCTGGAAACTGGACCTGCCGGCAACGCTCCCTCTGATCACCAAGGGAATCGAGTCTATCGCAGTCAAGAAGAACTGGACCAACCGCAAGCTGGCCCTTTACTGGATAGAGAAGGAATACCACATGACCTACTCCAGGCTGGACGATTCCCTGTTGGAGCCTATCGGTTTTTAGTTAGACGAATACACGATGCGTAGTATCTGCAAGTGCTTGTTTTTGCTTCTGTGTTTTGGCGCCTGCGCCATCGCCGCTCCCGCCAAAATTTCGGGAGCGGTGGAATCCAAGACGCCCTTCAGCGGAGACCGTTTGTTTGCTGTTATGGATTCTGTTGGAGGAACTGGCACCTGGATGGAATGGGACAGCACCGGCGTAAAAGACCCTTCTATCATGTCGGTGGTTGCACCTTCTATGAAAACCGCCCAGAAGCCCCAGATGGTGTGGGTAATTTCTGAGCGGGAAAAGCCCCTGATGGCCATCCTTTTTTCGAAGGGGGCGGGGGAGGTTCTTGTGTTCTACGAACTTTCTGCCCTGGACGCCAAACCTGAGCCACTAAAGCTGAATCCGGAACCGGACCCGCGAGTGTTTCTTAGGGACTACCGGCAGGAATCTCCGACGGTCTTTCGGCACTTGGACAAGCCAAATCTAAAAATCGCCTTATCGGAAAAGCTGATTCGTTTTACTTATGACAAGGCTGACAAGACTCCGCTTCGCTTTGATAGGGATTTTGCCAAGAAAACGTTTGTAGAAAAACGGTCTGAGGTCCGCAGTTACATGGACTATTTCCGTTATGAGTATGCGTTGATGCTTCGAGCTTTTGTTCAGTCTGTTCGTGGCTTGTTTAACTGGCAGCCCTGGCATTGGTATATGGATTCCTGGAATTACTCTGCCTTTATCAAGCCCGATGAACTGGAGTCAATTCTTTCAAGGGGGATACCTCCGGAATATGTCACGATATTTAAGACGAAAGCAGCTACGGGAGAGACGGTGGAATTTCGTGTGAACGGCAATGGATTCTTCGAAATGGACATTTTTGCTCCCTAATGGTCTATTTTGTATTTTAGTAATATGCGCTTGAAATGGTCCACATTGTTGCTTGCCTTGGGTTGTCTCGCGGTTTCTCAGGCTTACGCTTCTGTGACCTTTATCGCCCAGTTTGCGGTAGGCGACAAGAACGTGACCACTTACAGCGAAGACGGTCTCTATGCGGTAGATTTTGCCTCCATCAAAAAGGCTTTGGTCCAGATAAAAAAACAGGGAGACCTGGACGGAATTCAGGTCGATAGACTCTGTATTTATGCGGCGTCCCCGGACACTTTAAGCGACAAGGTTCCTGCGATGGCTAAACTTGTGCCGGATCAGACTTTTGAAATTCCTATTGAGGTCAAGGACAATAACGGCAACGGTATATTTGACGATGGCGATACGCTGTTTTTTGTAGGTTACGGTACATCTATTTGGAAGCGCGTCGATTTTGAAGATCCGACTTTTGAAATGGGAAAAATGGACTATTTTCATTCCCATTCGCCTTTTTCCTTTTACCAGGTTTTCCAGTTGGGTTGGAAATCATCGGGTAAGGGACTTCGTCTGGGAAATTTGCTGAAAGAGCCTTCGGGTACAGGCAAAGCCGTACAGTGGATGCGCTATGTTCGTGCCGAAAAAGACGCCATTTTGCGGGACACTTACTATGGTCGGATGGGGGACTGGGAAGGTTCTTCGGGCAGAGAATGGTTTTGGCTATGGCATAGTCGTTTGGATTCTAGCACCTATTCCAATTCAGACTTGATTATGCCACAGGTCAAGAATTTGCCTGGTCGTATTGCAGGTGGCAAGGAATATCTGGGGGTATCTTTTTTCCCATACCGTTCTACATGGAAGGATGAGGTCGAAAAGGAAGGGGATCAGAAAACCGATTTTGAATTTTCTGGTAAACCTTATTCTCAACGTATGGAAGGTATTCATTTTTCCATGACGGTAAATGGGAAAAAAATGCCACGAAGTGCGGCGATCCTGATGCCTGGCAATACATTTAGGCTAGATAATCCTGGTTTAAAAAATTCGGATAACTCATTTTCCTTGACCCTTCTACCGAACGATTATCAGTTTGACCGTTTTGATGGTTATACGATTGCTTATCAGTGGACTCCTGCGATAGATTCTGCTGACTGGCTCTTGCCAGGACGCATTTCTGGTATTATCCAAATTCCTGTGGGTGGAAATATGCAGGTGATGAAGTTCCTGAATTACAGGCAGGTTGGGCTTTTGCCGGTAAAGAACGGTTCTGCAAAAGATAGTGTAGCGGCTTTAGATGATGTGCGTTACCTTGTTTACAAAAAGAGTGCTTATAAGAAATCTATCGACATTTCAGGCTTTCCTCAAAAACCATCGGGTGTGCTTGCGGATATTTCCCGCATAGACTCCCGCACGGAATACCTGATTATATCGCCTTCGGAATTCTTGAATGGTGCAGTGACCCTGGGCAAATTCCGTTCAGATGGATCTGCAGTGACGACCATTGCTACAACGGTTGTCTCTGTTGAAGACGTATATTCCAGATATACGGGCGGTGCACCTTCTCCTGTGGCCATACGCAACTACATCGCCTACGCAAAGACCAAATGCAGCAAACTCAAATATGTTTTGCTCCTCGGGGCAGGTCATTATGATTACCGCGGGATTAACACACAGTTGGGCAAGAATTTTATGCCCCCCTATGAATATGAATCCGTAGTGAGTGATGATTTCTTTGGAGTCCTAGATCCGGGCGAAAGAATTCTTTACGGGGATTATGACCTGGATGTGGCTGTAGGGCGCTTGCCGGTATCGACGGTGCGGGAACTTTCAGACTACATCGAGAAGGTAAAGGCCTACGAAAAGGTTGGCGCTTTTGACCATTCGGAATGGCGTTCAACATTGTTGCTTGCCGCAGATGATGCCCTTAACAGCTACAATGTGGATTATACGGAACATACCAAATTGCAGGAGGCACTTGCCAGATCGCTTGACAGTATGGCCGTTGCGCAAAATCATCAATGGAATCTGAAAAAAATATACCTGTTGGACTATCCCGCAGATGCCGCTGGGCAGAAGAAAGACGCCGTAGATGATTTTATCAACATCATGAACCAGGGGTCGCTCATTACGGCCTATTTCGGTCATGGATCTATGACGGATTGGGCATCTGAGGGCCTGCTGAAACCAAACTACATCTCAAAACTTTCCAATGAAAAACGTCTGACCATCCTCAATTCTTTTTCTTGCACTGTTGGGCGCTTTGACAAGGGAAACGCGCGCTCCCTATCTGAAGAATTTGTATTGGCATCGAGGGTGGGCTCCATTGCTTCCGTCGGCTCAACAAGAGAAACCTTTGCCGAATACAACGAGAATTTTGGTCGTGGTTTTCTGATTCGTTTACTTGGTAAGGAGGGGGTTCTTATCGGGGATGCTTTTCGTGAGGCAAAGAATTCCGTGATTTCGGGCTTTAGTCGTCAACGTTATAATAACGAACTATATGTATTGATAGGAGAACCTGTCATTCAGATGCCAAAGGCCTCTATGAAGATCCTCTTTGATACCGATATGGATACGCTTCAGGCATTGGACAAGGTAGTTCTTTCTGGTAGCGTGTCCGGTATGAAAGATGGACAGATTGCCATATCCCTGCGTGAGGGAAAACGCAACAAGAAACTCTATAATGGGTTGGATTCCCATCCGGATTCTGTAGATGTTTTGTACGATGGGGCTTTAATTTATTCCTTGAAAGTTCCTGTTAGGGGGGGCAAATTCCAGACAGAATTTATCTCCCCGCGAAAGCTTTCTTTTGGAGATACTGCTGCTCAGATGGCAGCCTGGGCTTATTCGTCTAACGACAGAACGGTTGGTCGTTTTTTGAAGCAGAATATACGTGTTTCCGGAGTTTCGTCGTATGCCGATTCCATCAATGACCAAGTTCCGCCATCAATCAAGATACAGACCTGCTATAGTGGCGGCGTCGCTACTTACTTTGCAGACGGGGAGACGGTCAAGATGCAATTCCCCGCTTGTCTCCAGGTGACTATTGAGGATTCGACTGCCATCGATTTCAGGGAGCAGCCCGATGAGGGAATTTCTTTTGAGGTGGTGGGGGTGGAAAATCCTTATCATCCTTCGATATTCTTGGAGCAGACTTCCAAGAAGGTGGTGGTCCGTAAAACGTTCAATGCCGAAAACTACCCCGAGGGCAAATACGTTTTTAAGGTCCGTGCCCAGGACGTCTTGGGCAATGTGGCGACAAAGACTTTGAATCTGGAACTGACCGAAGAAATGAAGTCCGGCTTGCAGGATGTTTTCAACGTGCCGAACCCCATGGGCAAGAAGGGAACGACTTTCTATTTCAAGAACCTGGCCGTGAACCGCAATTCTATGGTGAACATCTTTATATACAACCAGAATGGCCGCCTGGTGAAGGTCATCAAAAATGCTGTCTCGGGCATGACCCGCTGGGATGGTCGTGACAATCACGGAAGGCTCTTGGCCAACGGGCTGTACCATTATGTGGTCCGTAGCGAAGTGGAGGCTTCGGACGGGTTCAAAAAGAAAACTTGGACAAAGAAACAAAAATTGCTTATATCGAGGTAAAAATGGATTTGCGTGAAAAACCTGGTAAAATTCAGAAACTGCTGGAACTTTTTTTGAGATTCCGCCTGATTTCGGTGGTACTTCTTGTTGTCTTGTCCGTGACATTTGTGGCTACCCGCTGGCAGGCTATGATTTCTATGCCGGTGGCCTCTTCGGAATCTTTGGGAATGTGGCTGGCTGAACATGGCGGCTTTGCGTCTTTGTGGCAAGGGGGCCAGTATCTCGCCGTTTCTGCGGTGGCCTTGGTGGTTTTGCTGTTTGTATTTGCGGGAATCCGTGGCGGGATTGCCGGCTTATTTGGTCTGTGTGCCATGGTTTTTGCCTTGTACGCCTTGGGCGGTGCCGAAAGTATGGTCCTGACATTCTATGGCGCGTTTGCTGGCGTGGCTCTGCTCCTTTTGCTCTTTGCAAAACTGGGCGTTGCCAATGTGCTTTTCCCCTTTGCCTTTAGCTGGGTGCTGTTGACTGCAATGGTAGCGTTGCTGCCGGCTTTTGCTCCAGCCTATTTGCTATGGGCGGTTTTCTCTACTGTCGGCTTTGCCTCGGTCTTGGCTTTGGCCCTTGCCTCTGCGAAACATCTTGCCGAAGGGACTCCCCAGGCAGGAGCGCTGATCCGTAGCGGCAAAAAGTTGTTGATTCCGGTGACGGTGTCGTCCCTTTTGGCGGTGGCGGCCATGCTGTTCGATATGGACAAGTCGACCGTTTCTGGCGTGAAGGTGGCAGAAGCTGCCGTGTCGTGGCTTGCTTTCAACCTGTGGTTCTACGTGTTCCTGTTTCCGGTGGTTTCTTTTGCTCCTTGGGAAAGGCTCCGTTCCAAGGAACGCAAAGTCAAGCTGAAAGAAAAGAAGAAGTAGTCTACGAGCAGCGCAGCACCTGGCCCGGGCGGATCATGTTGCTCTTGAGGCCGTTCAACTGTTTGAGCCTGCGTATAGAAATTCCGTACTTCCGGGCAATCTTTCCGAGGCAGTCCCCGCGCCGTACCTTGTAGTAGCGGTGTTTGGAAAGTTCTTTCTGGTAAAAGTCTTCGTTTTGCTGTAGGGCCACCGGGTCAATTTCAGTCTGTTCCCAACGGAACTTGCCGTTTTCAAAATCAAAAACGGTGGATGGGTCGATGTAGAGGCCGTTGTACCGCATCTCGAAATGCAGGTGCGCCCCGAAGGAACGCCCGGTGTTGCCTCCTATACCGATGGTGTCGCCTGCCTGCAGGGTGTCGCCGACCTTTACGTTCCACTTGGACAAGTGGGCGTACAGCGTGGTGAGGCCGTTCCCATGGTCGAGAATCACGTACTTGCCGTAGCCCCTGCGGCGTCCCTGGTTCCGTGTCTTGACCACCTTGCCTGCAAAGGCGGCAACGATGGTGCGGTCTTCGCCGTGACAGAGTCCTAAATCTACGCCTCGGTGCATGCGGTAGGTGCGTATGCCATAGGGGCCAGAGATGCGTCTGCTTTCGGAAGGCATGGCCGAAGCGGTCATGTCCAAGAATAAGGACTTGACGGCGGAGTCTGCACTGGCGGAATCGGCGGCGGCCATGTCGGCGGCCAGTTCGGCGTCGGCTTCTTCGCTTTCGGCTCCCGATTCACCCTCGGCGCCATCTTCGCCCTCTCCGGCTAGGGAGTCTGCTTCGGCAACATCTTCTGTTTCCAGGTTTTCGGCCTCTATTTCGGCCAGTTCCTGCTGGATAAGTTTTTCGGCTTCGGTGAGTTCGACCGCACCAATTGGATTTTCGGCGGTTTCGGCAGGAACTTCGCTTATGGATTCAGCACTTGTTTCCGTAGGCTGTTCCACCAGGGGCACGGCATTTTCGGCCATGCCGTCTTCCTTTGCCCAAAGGCAGAGGGGGAGGGAGAACAGGATTATGGAAACGAGGCGTTTCATAGATGTGTGGGAAATATAGAATAATTGTTAGGGGCTAAGGGGGGAGGATTTTAAACGAAAGAACTCCCGCCTGTTTGCCCTCGTTATGGTTGTTTTTTTGCTTTTTCCTGTTTACTAACCACTAACCACTAGCCACTATTTTCTAAATTTGCTCGCATAAAAATCAAAAGGACTCTAAAATGGCAAAGAAAGTTCAGGATGCCCTCAAGGACATCATCTCCCTCTGCAAGCGCCGCGGTTTCATTTTCCCCGGCTCCGAAATTTACGATGGCCTCGCCAACACTTGGGACTACGGTCCGTATGGCGTGGAACTGAAGCGCAACATCAAGAACCTCTGGTGGAAGAAGTTCGTCACCAGCCGTCAGGATGTGCTCGGTCTCGACAGCTCTATTCTCTTGAACCCCCGCGTTTGGAAGGCCTCAGGCCACGTGGGCAACTTCTCTGACCCGCTGGTCGACTGCCTCGCTTGCCACGAACGTTTCCGTGCCGACCAACTTTTGGAAGACAAGCTCGGCGAAGGCTGCTGCGCCGGCAAGAACTTTGACGAAGTCCACCAGATGATGATGGACAACAAGATTGAATGCCCGACCTGCGGCAAGACCGATTGGACCAAGCCCCGCGCATTCAACCTGATGTTCCAGACCGAAATCGGCGTGATCGAAGGCGAAGGCAACAAGGTTTACCTCCGTCCGGAAACGGCCCAGGGTATCTTCGTGGACTTCAAGAACATTGTCGATAACGTCCGCCCGCGCATTCCGTTCGGTGTCGGCCAGATCGGTAAGTCTTTCCGTAACGAAATTACTCCGGGTAACTTCATCTTCCGTACCCGCGAATTCGAACAGATGGAACTCGAATTCTTCTGCGAACCGGGCACCGAACTTGACTGGTACAACTTCTGGCGCAAGTACTGCTTCGACTGGCTGGTGAACGATCTCGGCGTGAACAAGGAAAAGCTCCGCCTCCGCGAACATGCCAAGGAAGAACTTTCTCACTACTCCAATGGTACCACCGACGTCGAATACGAATTCCCGTTCGGTTGGGGCGAACTCTGGGGTATCGCATCTCGTACGAACTACGACTTGACGCAGCACCAGAACGAATCCAAGGTCAAGCAGGAATACATTGACCCGGTCCAGAACAAGCGTTACATCCCGTACGTGGTGGAACCGTCCCTCGGTGTGGAACGCCTGCTCCTCGTGCTTCTCTGCGACGCTTACGAAGTCGAAAAGCTCGAAAACGACGAACGTACTGTGCTCCACTTCGATCCGAAGATTGCTCCGGTGAAGGTTGCCGTTCTCCCGCTGGTGAAGAAGGGCCAGGTGAAGGCCAAGGCCGAAGAACTCTACCAGAAGCTCCTGAACCGCTGGAACGTGGAATACGACGAAACGCAGTCCATCGGTAAGCGCTACCGCCGTCAGGACGAACTCGGCACGCCGTTCTGCGTGACCGTCGACTTCGACACGGTGGGCGAGGGTGAATCTGATCCGGCAAAGCTCGGCTTCGTGACTGTTCGCGAACGCGACTCCATGAAGCAGGAACTGGTGAAGATCGACGAACTCGAGGCTTACCTGTCCGCAAAGCTCGGCTGCTAAGCGGCTACGCCGCGATGTGTAATGAGGAATGTGAAGTGTGTAATGATTAATTACACACCACACGCTACACACATCACACTAAAAAGGGCTCGGAAACGGGCTTTTTTTTGCTTTTTTTGTGAAAAATCACTTTTTTTTTACAAAATGTGCTTTTTGATAAAAAAAATATATATTTAGGCCAACATTAACAAAAACTAAGGAGTATCCTAATGAAATTCAAAGTGCTGGGCCTTGCCCTTTCTCTTACTGCCGCTTTCGGTCTTATGGCTTGCGGCGACGACAGTTCTTCCTCTGCATCTGACAACAAGCTGCCGGAAAAGGTAAAGACCCTTGAAGAGGCTCTGAAGTTGGATTGTAATGCCGACCTCAAGTGCCAGAAGGTCTTTGTTGAAGAAGAAATGGTTCAGGACTACTTCTACTGTGATGGCAAGGAAATGAAACCCTATACCGTTATGGATGAAAAGGTGTGCCCTGCCGATGATGCTGATATGCCCAATGTTGAGAAGTGCGAAGTCTCCAAAGACGGTGACAAGGTCCTTGTCAAGATCGTGGCCGATGGTATAACTGATAACATGACACTGACTATTGACGATGAGGGCGTTGTTACTGAGGTTTCCAAGTTTGATGCCAGTATTTCTAAGGCCGATTTTGACAAGTCCTGTAAGGAAGCGAAAGAAGAAGACGAAGATGTTTTGAGCACAGAATGTGACGAAACTGCCAAGACCATCACACAGACCTATAAGGAGGAAGATGTCAAGACTGTTGATGAGTTGAAAGCAATGAATGAATTGATGTGTGATATGATGCTCCACCCCGAAGATATGCTCCAGGATATCGAGGACGCTATTGAAAAGGCCAGTGCAGAAGAAGACGGCGACGCAAAGTAATCATTCTTGATAAACAGTTCAAAAAAGGCCCCGGTTCTACCGGGGCTTTTCGTTTTAGACGTTTGCGATTAGGGCCTAGCCACTCGCAACTCGTTACTCACAACTCATTACTATCAAGCTTTAATCACCGTATCTTTGGCCAAAACCACGATGCCGGAGTCGGTTACGTGGAACAACTTTTTGTCCCGTTCCAAATCATAACCGATCTGGAAACCGGCAGGAATGTGTAGCCCCTTTTCGATGATGGCGCGGCGCACCTTGGCGCCCGGGCCGATGGTCACGTTCGGGAATAGGATGGCTTCTTCCACCAGGGCATCTTTCTGGATGGTGACTCCTGGACTGAGAATGCTCTTGACCACGGTGCCGCCACCGATGATACAGCCCGAAGACACGATGGAGTCGATGGCCGCCCCCTGATGGGCGTTGCCTTCGCCGGCAAAGAACCTTGCAGGAGGCTGGTTCCAGTTGTAAGTGCGGATAGGCCAGTAGTTGTTGTACAGGTCGAAGGGCGGGTTTTCGGAGCACAGGTCCATGTTGGCTTCGAAGAAGGCGTCCAGGGTTCCCACGTCGCGCCAGTAGCCCTTGGTGCTGGCCTGCTCGCCGCGCACGATGTTTGTGTTGAAATCGTACACGTAGACGGGGTAGTCCTTGTAGAGGCTTGGGATAATGTGCTTGCCGAAGTCGGTGGCGCCGCTTGCGGCACCCTTCATGAGTTCCCGGACCAGGAACTTGCTGGTAAAGATGTAGTTGCCCATGCTGGCGAGGCAGTAGCCGGGGTTGCCGGGCATTTCTTTCGGGTTCTTGGGCTTTTCCTCGAAACCGATCATTCGGTTGTCCGCATCCACCTCGATAATGCCGAATTCAGACGCTTCGGACACGGGCACCGGGATGGCCGCAATGGTCAAAAGGGCGGCGCGACTCAGATGGAAATCAATCATCTGGTTGATGTCCATCTTGTAGATGTGGTCGCCTCCGAAGATGGCCACCAGGTCGGGGCGCTCGTCGGTAATCAGGTTGATGTTCTGGAAAATGGCGTCGGCGGTGCCCCGGTACCAGTCGTCGCCGGTACGCATCTGGGCGGGCACCAGGTCCACGTACTGGTCCAGGCTCGCGTTCAGGTTCCAGGCGGCGGAGATGTGCTTGTTCAGGGAGTCGCTCTTGAACTGGGTCAGCACCTTGATCTTGAAAATGCCGGAGTTGATGAAGTTGTTCAGCACGAAGTCGATGATACGGTAAGTTCCCCCGAAGTGAACGGCGGGTTTTGCCCGGTCCCGGGTGAGGGGTTGAAGACGGCTTCCTTGACCGCCGGCCATGATCATGCAAAGGATGTTTTTTTGATGCTCTCTAGAGTAGGACCAGTTCATATTTCCTCGGAAAATGCTTATTTGCTTGTACACCACTAATTTACCTTATTTTTTAGAAAAAAACACAAAAAAAGGAAAAAAGCACCTTTTTTTAGGAGGTTAGACCTTTAGCCGGGGTTTGTTTTTTTGTAAATTTATCCCCGTTCGAAATTATCGAAACTTAACGTTAAACCAAACAGGAGCTCTATATGAGTCTGACTCTCAACGACATCAAGCACAGCAAGATCAAGGCTTGGGTTGAAGAATGCATCGCAATGTGCGAACCGGACAACGTGGTTGTTGTCGATGGTTCCAAGGAAGAATATGACGCCCTCATGCAGAAGTGTGTCAAGGCTGGCCTTGCCACTCCGCTCAAGAAGAAGGAAAACTGCTTCTTGTTCCGTTCTCTGCCTTCTGATGTGGCCCGTGTCGAATCCCGTACCTTCATCTCTTCCGTGAAGGAAGAAGACGCCGGTCCGACCAACCACTGGATTGACCCCAAGGAACTCAAGGAAACCATGAAGGGTCTCTACAAGGGTTGTATGCACGGCCGTACCATGTACGTGATTCCGTTCTGCATGGGCCCCCTCGGTTCCCCGATCTCCAAGAACGGTATCGAACTGACCGACTCCGAATACGTGGTGCTCAACATGGACATCATGACCCGCGCAGGCAAGAAGGTTCTCGACATCCTCAATGCCGACCAGAACGCTGAATTCGTGCCCTGCCTCCACTCTGTGGGTAAGCCGCTCAACAACGGCGAAACCGACGGCGGCATCTGGCCCTGCGCAGACGTCGAGCACAAGTACATCACCCAGTTCCCGGACGAAAAGCTCATTTGGTCCTACGGTTCTGGCTATGGTGGAAACGCTCTTCTCGGTAAGAAGTGCTTCGCTCTCCGTATCGCTACCGTTCTTGCTCGCGACGAAGGCTGGCTCGCTGAACACATGCTCATCCTCAAGCTCACCAACCCGAAGGGCGAAGTCAAGTACGTGACTGGCGCATTCCCGTCTGCTTGCGGTAAGACGAACCTCGCCATGCTCATCCCCACAATCCCGGGCTGGAAGGTCGAAACCATCGGTGACGACATTGCATGGATGAAGTTTGGTAAGGATGGCCGTCTCTACGCCATCAACCCGGAAGCCGGCTTCTTCGGCGTTGCTCCGGGCACCTCTGCTGAATCCAACAAGAACGCTCTTATCTCTGCCGAAAAGAACACCATCTACACCAACTGCGCCCTCACTGAAGACGGCGACATCTGGTGGGAAGGCATCGGCTACCCGGCCAAGGGCAAGCTCGTTGACTGGAAGGGTCAGACCCGTGACGCTCTCCCGAAGGACAAGGCTCCTAAGGGCGAAGAAATGGCTCACCCGAACGCTCGCTTCACCGCTCCTGCTAACCAGTGCCCCTGCATTGCTAAGGAATGGGAAGATCCTGCCGGCGTGCCTATCGACGCTATCCTCTTCGGTGGCCGTCGTCCGTCCACCATTCCTCTGGTCCACCAGTCCCTGAGCTGGAATCACGGCGTGTTCCTCGGCTCCATCGTGGGTTCTGAAATCACCGCTGCTTCCACCATCAACGCAGCCGAAGTCGGTAAGATCCGTCGCGACCCGTTCGCCATCCTCCCGTTCTGCGGCTACAACATGGGTGACTACTTCAAGCACTGGATCGAAATCGGCAAGAAGTCTACCGAAGACAAACTTCCGAAGATCTTCTACGTGAACTGGTTCCGCAAGGATGCCAACAACGAGAAACTCCCGGGTGGCTTCATGTGGCCGGGTTACGGCGACAACAGCCGCGTGCTCGCTTGGATCTTCGACCGTTGCAACGGCGACAACTCCAACGTTGTTGAAACCGCTATCGGTTACATGCCGAAGACCCTCAACACTGACGGTCTCGCTGACTACTACAAGGAAACCCTCCCGGAAATCCTCAAGGTTGATGTGGAAGGCTGGAAGAAGGAACTCGCCGACGTTAAGGAAAATCACTATCCGAAGTTCGGCAAGCACCTCCCGAAGGAACTCTCCGACATCATCGACATGATCCAGGATCGTTTGAATAAGGCATAATAAGGCGAGTGAAGCGGGAACAAACTCGTTTGTTCCCATTTCCGAGCCGATATGCCTGCGCTCGTAGAGCGCAACGCTTAATCAACCTTATTTTCCTAACGGAAATCCTTTAAAATCCCTGCTACCCAAAAGGTGGCGGGGATTTTTTTGTGATATACTTCTCGTTTATTTTGACATCCGGTCTTTATTCCTCAATTAAATGTATATTAAAGGTACTTTGGGTCTTGGAGGAGCGAAAATGTTCTACAGACATTTGAAAAAAATAGCGTTGGCCTTGACCAGTTTTTTCTGGGCCGGTTGTGACGACTCCGGCTCGTCGGCCGTATGTCTTTATGGTTCCGACCCCAATTACAGTAGCGCCGCCGGAAATCTAGTGTCCAGTTCCAGCGAAGCTACAAAAGAAAGTTCCAGCAGCAGTGAGATGCAGCAGGCCATTGCCCTGTACGGTGTGCCAAATGATATTGTCAACTGTTATTTGAACAAAGGCGATTCTACGGTCCATTGTGGAGACAGAACGGTGTGCATACAGCTGACCGAGGAACGCTGGGAAAGCGAATACAAATGTATCGAGGATATTTGTCCTGACTATGGTGTTGTTCGTGTTAGCGAGAACACATATGAGTGTGACGGAAAGGTTTATAGCGAGGCGGAATTCAGGTCCAAGTACAACATAGTTTATGAATATGATTCTTCTAAAGAACCTATCACTTGTAATGAATCCGACGAGAATACCGTTACATGCAACGATGGTGTCACGTATACGGTAACGACCGACGAGAAAGGAAGCAAGACCTATACCGATGGAGAAGGGAATTCTCTTTCCGAAATAGAATTCAACGAAAAGTACGAGATTAAAGAAGTAATGAACGCTCCTCTTTATGGTATTTCATGGTAATGATGGGGGTGTTTGGTTATGTTTCGAAAGCATTGGACAAAAATTATCCTGGCCCTGACGAGTTTTTTCTGGGCAGGCTGCGACGACTCTTCAACAGAAGCGGTATGTCTTTATGGCCTAGACCCCAATGGGGCCTTTGGTCCTCCATCTGAAGAGCTCAGTAGCGACTCCGCTGATGAAAGTAGTTCCTCTGAAGGCGTTTCTTCCGAAAAAGCTTCATCTAGTTCGGCTGCAGAAAGCTCCAGTGCCGAAGCTCTCTCCAGTTCCTCGGAAGGAATCAAGCTTGTGGCCCAAAAGGTCATAAACGTTATGAGTGACATGGAGGTGATTCCGGATACCTGCGAACCGAACCGAGAAGGCTATAATCCGGCCTACATGGCTCCTTCCCATACTGCAGAAATTGCGTTTTCTAGCAAGATTGCAAAGATGCTTGAAAAAGAGGGTATCACCCCCGAAGCGGAAGAATGCCTAAAGGACATTATGGCCCACTTGCAGCAGCCCGTCATGGCCTATGGCGTGACTTCGGAACTGGTTCTCGATGTCAAGTGCAAAGATGGTTCTACCTATTTTTCCAAGTCCACCTTGCGGTATGCGGAACGTTATGAGGTGACTCCGGAAGAGTTTGTTGCGATGTCCGAAGCGTGCGACAAGAAATTCGATGAGGCCATGCAGAAATTGACTGAACGGGCGGAAGCCTGTCTTGAGCCGAAGGAACAGGACATTGAAAATCAACCTTAAGAAAAAACTCGCCCTAGAAGCCTATCGCCTGTACCGCCATAACGAAATCAAGGCCCACCCGCTGACCTATTTCTTTTGGGAATGTACGCTGCGCTGTAACCTGCACTGTCTGCATTGCGGTAGCGACTGCGTGAAGGATGCCATCCCGGACATGCCCCGCGAAGATTTTTTGGGGGGTCTGGACAAACTTGCCCCACACATCGATCCGAAGCATTTTATCGTGGTGATTACCGGCGGCGAACCCCTGATGCGTCAGGACCTAGAGGAATGTGGCCACGAAATCAAGAAGCGCGGTTACCCCTGGGGAATGGTCACCAACGGACTTGCCATGACGCCAGAGCGTTACAAGGGACTTTTGAACGCCGGTCTTCGCTCGCTTACCATCAGCCTCGACGGCCTCAGGGAAAGCCACAACCATTTCCGCGGCGCCCCCACCAGCTTTGACAACGCGCTCCGGGCCATCGACATGGCCGCTCACACCAAAGGTCTCACTTTCGACGTGATGACCTGCGTGAACCGGGAGAACCTGAAGGAGCTTCCGAAGATTCTCGAAATCCTCCTGAAAATCGGCGTGAAGCGCTGGCGTATTGCGACGGTGTTCCCCAAGGGCCGCGCCAAGGACAACCCGCTGTTCCAGTTGACCAACCAAGAATTCCGGCAGGTCTTTGACTTTATCCGGGAGGTGAAGTCCCTGAAGGTCATCAATGTGAACTACGGCTGCGAAGGCTTCCTCGGGAGCTACGAGAAGGAAGCCCGCAATTACCCCTTCTTCTGTCGGGCCGGTGTGAACGTCAGTTCCGTGCTCTGCGACGGGAGCATTTCCGCCTGTCCGAGCCTGCGGGGCGACTACATCCAGGGGAACATCTACAAGGACGATATCTGGGACGTGTGGCAGAACCGCTACCAGGTGATGCGGGACCGCCGCTGGGCAAAAATCGGCGACTGCAAGACCTGCAAGTACTGGCGCTACTGTGAAGGCTCCAGTCTGCACCTTCGGGACGAAAAGACGAAGGAACTGGCTTATTGCCATGTGAAGCGCCTGGAAGACGCCGGAGCGTAATCGGGGGTGTTAGGGGGTGTCCCCTTAGGAGAGGGGGTAGCGGCCCTTCGGCGGGCTCAGGGACCTTTGTCACGGAGCCAACGAAGGAGAGCGAGGGGGAGACTTCCCCCCTTGGTTCGGGGTGAAAAAAGCTCGATTTTAATCCAAAAACAGCCGTTTTTAACCCTTTATCCCTTTACGATTTAGCCGTTTTATACTAAATTTGGGACTCCAATAGCAAACTAAAAAGGATTACAAAATGTATTCTATTGTTGAAACAGGTGGTTTCCAGTATAAAGTCGAGCTGGGCAAGGCCTACAAGGTCCCCACTCTTGACGCCGCTGTTGGTTCCGAACTGGAGCTCAAGTCCGTTCTTCTTTTCGCAGGAAAAGAAGTGCAAATCGGCACCCCTGTCCTGAACGACGCCTCCGTGAAGGTGGAAGTCCTTGCCCACGGCAAGTATGACACCGTCATCGTTTTCAAGAAGAAGCGTCGCACCCGTTACGAACGCCGTAACGGTCATCGTCAGGGCTATACCGAGGTGCTGGTCACGGAACTTCGCTCCGGCGCAGAATCCGCAAAGGTCGATTCCAAGGTGATTGAACGCAACCGCGCTCGCGTGGCCGCGCTCGCCAAGCAGAAGGAGCAGAGCAAGCCCCTTACTCGCAAGGAAAAGATTGCCCAGGGTATCGCAAAGCCCGCCAAGGTCAAGAAGAACTCTCTGCGCAAGGCTAAGGAGGCTTAATCCATGGCACATAAGAAAGGTCAAGGTTCAGTACGTAACGGCCGCGACAGTAACGCCAAGTATCTTGGTGTTAAGAAGTACGCGGGCGAAACCGTCAAGGCTGGCAACATCATCGTTCGTCAGCGCGGTTCTCACTTCCACAGTGGCGTGAACGTGGGCATGGGCAAGGATTTCACCTTGTTCTCCCTGGTTGACGGCAAGGTGAAGTTCGAACGCCTCGATGCAAAGCGTCAGAAGGTTTCTGTCTACCCCGAAGAAGCCTAATTCGATTTTGTTTCGATTTGAACGGTCGCTTTTATAGCGGCCGTTTTTATTTTGTGGCGAATCGTAGGGTTTGTCCTGGAACAGGCCTTTTTTCTATATTGTAACTAGATGATGTTTTGCGGTCTGAAAGACCTGTGTTGCCGGCATTTTTTTGTGTCGGCCATCCTCTCTCTCTGGGGGGCGTTTTTGGCCGTTTCCCTGATGGCCTGTTCTGACGACGACAGCACTATCGAGTTCCTGTTCGATAGGGAAGCTTCTGATGTGAACGTGCTGCGGTCCTGTGCTAAAGAAGGAGACACTGCCGCCTGCTACAGGATTAGATTGCGCTATCCTATGGAAACGGAAAATTTGGAGCGCATCTACATGTGGGTGGATACGACTGTGGTGGATGACACCTCCAAGGCTGTATCCTCTGATCAGTTGTCCAAGGCAACTGCCAAATTCGATTATCCAAAGGGGACAAAAGCTCTTTACGATACGATTGATGTGACGAGCTACGCTGAAAAATACCGTGATACCTACGATAGTCTCCAAGTGGCATTTTATTGTGAATACAGTGATAATGGCGACCCTGGTGCTGTGCAAAGAGTGTTCCTGCATTTTGGCGACGACATGCCGCCTTCGAGGGCTTCGATTTATGATTCCGTATGGACTACCGGGGCGTTGATTGAATGGTACAGACCGACGGACCAGACGGATTTTTACAAGCCCATGGAACTCTCCGGCCCCATTGTGGGTTACAACCTTGTGCTTTATTCGTCTGACAAGAACGAAGACCTTCGAAATGTCAAGGTCCACTTGTATTCTCCCGATGGCGAGGATTCTACGGGTGCGCGTCTGTACAAACGTCATTTTAGGATTCGTGCCAATAACGATTCCGTCTGGGTCGATGGGGTTGGACATGGCGACAATGTGAAGAACTATTTGCGCTTTGTCGTTCTGGACGGCAAAGGCTTTGACTTTGATACAGATAGTTTGAATCGTTTCCGTGTGGTATTTGAAGGTCTTAAGGCGGAGTCCAAGTACAATATTGGTCTTTCGTCTTGGGACTCCAGTGGTAATTCTTCTGGCAACGAGGGTGTAGCTACGGTGGAGTCATACCAGCTGTTCATGACCACGGATTCCATCGCTCCCTTGATGCCCACAAAGCTCTATGTACTGGAAGATACTTTGTTTCCTGGAATGGCACGGCTCGACAGCAATAACCGCCTGCGGATTTTCTGGAGCCGAAGTGTAGATCCGCTGGTCAAAAATCACGCTATAAGGGTAGATTCCGTCATTTCCCTGCCGGACACCTGCGCCTGGAAATTGTGTTACGATACTGTGGGAACATTCGTAATAGATTATTATGATACGACTACAAAGGACTGGGTGACTTATGAAGATGTTGGTGGTGAAGGCAGATATTCCACCATGTATATGAGAAGTGCCGATACGATGAAGGTGTCTTCTTATGGCACTTTTGTGACGGATACTATCCGTTGGGTATCTCCCGGGGATACGCTTATTTTGAGAATTCGTGCCAAGGATAATTCGGGATATTATTCCGTAGCCTTGATAGATACCATTGCCGTTTCTCCTGGGAGTCTTGCAAAACAGGTGACTTGCCCGGACGGATTCCTTCCAGTTTCCGTTTCTGAAGATACGGTTTTCTGTATGGAACGGTTCGAACACCAGGACGACTCCGGAAAGTTCGTGAACAATGTGCTGTATTCCGAAGCTCTGGCGACCTGTGAGTCTATTTCGGCTAGTGGCTTTAAGGTGAGTCTTTGTAATGAACGGGATTGGGAACGGGTCTGCCTCTCTGGAGGGGTGCTTTCTTACGGTGTTCTACAGGAGGATGAAATCGACGCTACGGAATACCTGTTCAGTTATTGTAACGTGGCGACCAATGATTCCCTTGCGGCAAACGATGTGACCCTACGCAATCCTCGTTGCGTGAATCCAATGGGCATTCGGGATTTTCCGGGGCAGCTCCAGGAATGGGCAAAGGGTCGTTCCGAAGATACAGCGGCCGTTGTGAAGGGAGGAAGTTACAAGGTTTTCAATGGACTGGAACGTGAAGCGTTAGCCTATTGTACAAATCGCTCGTTCCCCTATTTTACCCGTCTGGAATATGTGAAGGATTCTGTATTCTTGTATCGCGAAGGCGCCAAGGTAGATACGGTTTATGTGGCCGATACAACAAGAACACTCTATAAGCTTTTGCGGACTAAGGATTTCAAGGATTCCTTGCAGTTCTTTAATGTGCAAGATTCTGCGGGAACGACTATTGGTTCGGATTACGCCCTATATTCTGAATACAAGAACGGCGGGGATAAATGGTTGGAATCCATCAGTAACGGCCTTAAGTATGTGCCGGACCATATTGAAGTGGTGTTCCTTACGGGTAAAACCGTTGCTTACCGCGCCGCTTCAGCATTCTACAAGTCTCCCGTTATCGGTTTCCGCTGCTGCGCCTATCCGGAGTAAAGCGTGAATTATCTGTCCATTGATTACGGGGAACATCGCGTTGGGATTGCCTTCGGGGATTCTGAGCTTCGTATGGCGTTCCCGCGTGAGACGATAGACTGCAAGACCACAAATCTCTTTGAACGCTTGGATCAGCTTGTAAAGCAGAACAAGATAGACGAATTCATTGTTGGAATGCCCTATCATCCGGATGGCCGCAAGGACGGCAAGAACGTGGTGGTGGAGGCGTTTATTAAGGATTTAGAGCTGCGGTTTCCGTGCATGAAAATCCATACCCAGGATGAATCCTACTCCAGCGTGCAGGCTCAGGAGCAGACGGCACATTGGAGCGTCAAGAAAAAGAAGGCCAATAAGGCGGTTATTGACTGCGCCGCAGCTGCCATTATTTTACAGCGCTGGTTCGACGAGGGCCTTGCCTAGCTCAATTATTCCCATTGCGACTGCGCTTCGCTCGTCGCGTGTTCGCGCGGCTCGGTTTGACGCATGCGGTTACTGTTTACTAGCCACTAACGGGCTATGCCCTACTGTTTACTGCGGCGAAGCCGCCTTACTGACGCCTACGCCTACGGCTTCAGCGTCTGCTTGTTCGACTCGGTCATGACAAAAAGCAAGCTTTTTGTCGTGACTCTCGCCTTATTCCCACTCAATAGTTCCAGGGGGCTTGTGGGTCACGTCGTACCACAGGCTGCCGGCACCTTCGGCTTCGAACTTGCGCCAAAGTCCGGCCAGCATTCCCTGGTCGATTTCAGCGAAGTTGGCGGTCATGGCTTCGGTGGAGTTCACCGGGCGCATCACGATGCAGGGCTTGTTGGCTGTGCGGAGCGGAACGAGTACGACCGGCATCTGCCAAATCTTTTCGTACAAATCGTTTGCCTGCAGGAATTCGGTGCAGATGTTGTCGAACTTGCGGAGCGTATCGAAGTTTTCGCGAGTGGCGAACTGCTCGACGAGTTTCGGGTCTTCGTCTGCAACAGAACCAATCTGGTAAATCACGCGGTTGATGGCCTTGAAGCGGTTGGCAAGTTCGGTGGAGAACTTTTCGCAATCCTTCCAGGAGAGACCCGGAGTGGTGATGAGGAACGGCTGGGCGTAAGTACGGCCATCGCCCTGCACGCCCACGCTCTTGATGGGGAGCAGGCGGCCTGCAATGTTGTTTGCCTTCAGGTAGTCGGCGAGGGACTGGCCTGATGTGTCGCGAACATCATCGAATTTCACGAGGTCATCGGTGAACTTGCCTTCGCTGCAGAGCAGGCGAACGCCGAGGCCCGGACCCGGGAACGGATGGCGCCACACGAGGTTGTGCGGAATGCCGAGTTCTTCACCGAGAGCACGGACTTCGTCCTTGTACAGGTCGGCGAGGGGTTCCAGCACGAGGCCCTTTTCCATGAGGTCCAAAACTTCCTGCACGCGGTTGTGGTGCGTCTTGATCTTGTCGGCGTTCTTGGTGCCGCCGCTTTCGATAGTGTCGGGGTAGATGGTGCCCTGCGCCATCATCCACTGGTTCGGATCGAGGTTGAGCTTCGCCATTTCCTCGTCCTTCACTGTCAGGAATTCCTTACCGATAATGCCGCGCTTGGTTTCGGGAGCGGTCACGCCCTTGAGCTTTGCAAGGAAGTGTTCGCTGGCATCGCGCACCTTCAGGTTGTTCATGCCTTCCTTCGTCAGGAAGTCCATAATCTTCTGGGATTCGCCGAGGCGCATCATGCCGTTATCTACATGCAGGCCGAGGACTTTTTCGGGGCCCAGCACGCGGTTCAAGAGCACGAATGCAACGGTGGAGTCCACGCCGCCACTCACGAGCAGGAATACCTTGCGGTCCTTGACCTGTTCCTTGATGCGCTCCGTAATGAGTGGCAGGTAGCTCTTCATGTTCCAGGTCTTCTTTGCGCCCGTGAAATCGACAAAGTTCTCGAGCAACTTCATGCCGAACTTGCTGTGGGTGACTTCGGGGTGGAACTGGATGCCGAAAATCTGGCGCTCGGGCTTGTCGCTGTCGAAAGCGACGGCTGCGATTTCGCAGTCCTTGGTGCTGGCCACAATCTTGTAGCCCTCGGGGAGCTTGGTGACCTGGTCGCCGTGGCTCATCCACATGGGGCTCGCCTTCGGGAGACCCTTCAGAATCGAGCAATTTTCGTCACCTACAATAAGGTCGGCGATGCCGTATTCCTTCACCTTGCCCGGTTCCACGTGACCGCCCAACTGCTGGGCGATAAGCTGGTGACCGTAGCAGATGCCGAGCTTCGGCACCGGGAGGTTCAAAATCTCGGGATTATATTCCGGGGCGTCTGCCGCATACACGCTACTGGGGCCGCCACTGTAAATGATTCCCTTCACGCCTTCGAGTTCGCTGACGGGAGCGGCGGGGGAGTGGATTTCGGTAAACACGCCCAGGCGGCGCACGCGGTTAGCAATCAGGTGGGCGTACTGCCCGCCAAAGTCCAAAACTGCAATAGTATCGACGTTTTTCATAAATAGGTTTTTGGTTACAGGTTTTAGGTTGTAGGCCTGTAGGTCCGTTCTTTTCAACTGAAATTTAGAAATTATATATTTAGGTCATTATGAGATTAGCTTACTTTGCTCCCCTTGCTTTTGCGGTGGCTGCCCTGGCAGCCGATGAAGGAAATAATCCTGCCTCTGACACCCTGTTTGTTAGGGTGGACTCCGAACCCATTGCGGCAGAGAATGCCCCTGTGGCCGATTCCTCTGCCCTTGTGGCTCAAACAGCCTCTGTTCAGGATACTGTTTTGCAGGACACTGCCGTTGCCGTTCCCGACACGGCCAAGGTTGAGGTAACTCCTGTTGCAAAGGAAGAAGCAGCGCCTGTGGATACGGCTCAGGCTCGTCCACAAGTGCAGGTTTCTATAGGATCACTTTTGGCGGCACAAGCCCAAAAGACCGATGCAAAGGAAGCTCGCGAAAGGAACAGTTTTTTCTTGACTTTTGGACTGGGACTTCGCTATGCCGACTTGTCCTTCAAGGAATACGTTCGGACCAAGGACCCTAATCAAGACGGTGTCTGGATTATCGGCGACAAGGGAAATTCTATCCGCAAGGAATATTCCGGATATGGTCCGGATATTTCGATGAAGCTCGGAACCCTTGTGTCCAACAGGTTGGCCCTCTTTTTCAATGCGTCCCTTTCTGCCGTATCTTCGGGGGATTTCAAGGTGAGGCGTTACAGCAACGGTCGTCAGATTATCCGTGCTGATTACGAGATGGACGCCCTCCGTTTTGCACTGGGTGCGGGAACGAACTTTTTCCTTTCTACAGATACCAACAGCGTCATGCACGGGGTCTTTGTAGGTGCAGGTGTGGGAATCGTATTTGAAGCGGCCGGAACTGACACGGAATACGATTACTATGACAGCTATGAGGAAGATTTTGAAATTGCCGAAACAGGTATGGTCATGTCTGTTGAATTTGGCAAGTTGTGGAGGATTGCTCCGCAATGGAGTGTGGGGCTATCTACCAACGCATCTATGGACGGGTTATTCTTTAACGGAGGAGCTGCAACGTCCAAGTCCTGGACAGCGGGCCTGAACTTTGTGGTCGTCCGTTATTGATAAACGGTTTGTCATAACCTAGAAACTGCAGACAAGTAGGGCTACCAGGCCTGCGAACATGGCGACCTTTACAAGTTTTTGAGCCCGCCGGTAATTCTTCTTGTAGGCGAAAACAAGAATGGCGGCAAATGTCGGTGTAAGAACGGCTGCCGTAATAATTAGGAATAGGTTGGGGTAGTACCCCTGCACTACAGGAAGCGGAAGCAGGGCCCAGCAGAAGATACAGATGAAGCCTGCGAGTCGCCTTGCTACAGGGGCTCCTGCGATCAGTGGGAACGTCATGATGCCCGCCTTGAGATCTCCGATTTCGTCTTCTAGATCCTTGTAGATTTCCCGGGCAGTTGTGAGTAAGAAAGCAAACATCATGGCCGGGTACAGGAATCCGATTTTGTCGGCAGGGGTCCACATCGGGTCTTCGGTTTCCGGGATTCCGGTTGGGTAGAAAAGGCACAGGATTAAGGGAGTCGCGCACAGGAGGGCGACAGTCATGTTCTTGAGCAGCGGGATGTGCTTGAGCTTTTTGTTGTAGGCGACAAGCAGAATGTCGAGTAGCACAAAGAAAATGGCGGATGTGAATCCCGTCTTTGTAATAAGACTGTCGGCAAGGCCACAAAGAAGGGAGAGAACAAGAAGAATGATCCATACCTTTTGGGCGGCGGAGACTGAAATTTTTCCGTTTACAAGGGGACGCTCCGGACGGTTCAGCTTGTCGGTCTCCAGGTCCCAGATGTCGTTCTGGATGTTGGCAAATCCGATGGCGAAGGCAAAGCCTAGGGCTTGTAGAATCAAGGTCAACCAACTGATGTTCTCTACATAAACGGCTTCAGAAATATCGACGGGTTCGCAGGGGGCAATTTCGACAAATGTGCCTATTTCCTGTAGGGGCAGGACTCCAAGCAGGTAGTAACCGATGGCTAGCGTCACCATGGCGATGACGACGTTCACCGGCCGAACCATTTTGAAAAGGGCGAAGAGCATGGCGTAAATATAGTTATGAGTTGTGAGTGGTGAGTAGTGAGTTATGAGTTGTGAGGTGTGGGGTGCGGATTGCGAGGCATTAGCCACTCGCATCTCATACCTCAAAGGGCCGCAGGCCCGACCTCATACCTCAAAGCGAAGCGACCTCAAACCCCTAACCCCTAGCCCCTAGATCCTAGTCCCTATTTACTATCTTTACCCTATGCCGTTTTTTACCAAGAGTAACCTTGAAGACCTTCGGGCGGAAGCCGACCAGCTTTCCATCTGCGTGGAGCATTTTCTCTATGCCTCGGAGCGGGTGGTAGAAGGAGACTACAAGACCAAGGGCTTTTACGACAACTGCATCGAAAAGTGCAACGGACGGCTCAAGGCGATTCATTTTTTGATGGAGTCCATCCGGCAGAATCGGCCTGTAACCGAAGAGGAACTGGAAGAAACGCTCCCCGCTTTTCTAAATTCCAAGAAAGATGCTAAATAACGAATTCGATGACGAACCGGAGCCGCTTCGGCGTGTAAGGCCAACTCGTCGGGACCACCGCAGCCGCCGTATTGACGTGATGCGGGAGATGGAGTCGGGCGTGGTAGATGAACGCCCCGTCAAGGAGCGTTTCAGTCGCGAATTCAAGAATCCCCGTATCAAGAAAATCAAGGACCCACTGGAAAAGATAGACGAAAAGGACTGCGTCGAAGGCCTGGTGGTAGAAGTCCACCGCCGTACCTGTGAAGTCCGACTAGACGAGAGAACGCTCGCAAATTGCTCGCTACAGACGAAAGACGAGAGAAATTGTCTTCAAGAAACATCTCTCTCGTCTCTCGCCTCTCGTCTCTCGTCTAATACTGTCACCGCCATGTACCGCGCGACGACTTCGAAGGCCTTGGGCGAATTCCCTGCCGTAGGGGACCGCGTGTTGCTTGGTCAGGTGAACGAAGACGAAGATACCGGCGAGGGGGTAGGCTCCCAGAAGTACTGCGTGGTGCGTGTTCTTCCGCGAAAGAGCGAACTCAAGCGCCCGGGCCCCCGCGACAGCTTTAGGCGTAAGCTCACCCTGGCGGCAAATATTGACCAGGTGGTGATTGTGGCCAGCGTGGCCCAGCCGGAATTCAACTACGGCTTTATGGACCGATTCCTTTTGGCGGCAAACTTAAACAACCTGCCTTTTGTGCTGGTGCTGACCAAGATGGACCTGCTCCCCAATGGCGAGGCGGACTTGACCGACGATATCCGGGACTTCATGACCATCGTGGACAAGGTGATTCCGGTAAGCGTCAGGACCGGCGAAGGTCTGGACAAGTTACGCGAGGAGCTGCAAGGCAAGTCTTCGGTATTTAGCGGCCAGAGCGGTGTAGGTAAATCTACGCTGGTGAACGCACTGGTGCCTGGTGCTGAGCTGGAAACGGGGGAGGTTCGGGAGCGGGACGGCAAGGGCCGGCATACCACGACATCTTCGAGCCTGTTTGATTTTCCTGGCGGGGGCTACGTCATCGATACGCCGGGTATCCGGAGTATCGGCCTTTCTAATGGCGAAGACGATATGGACGGCGAGACTCTGGCTAAAATTTTTCCGGGATTTTTCGAAGGCGACCTTTTTACCTGCAAGTACAGCAATTGCCTGCATTTGAAGGAGCCTGGCTGCTCGGTGCGGGAGGCCGTAGAATCGGGAAAGCTTTCCCGGGCGCGCTATGCCAGTTATTTGAGAATCTTGAATTCAAGGAACTAGGGAGTGTGGGTTAGGTGAATATTGCATCCAAGATAATGCTTGTGGCATCCATTGTGATGATGGGCTATAACGCCTCGGAGTTTTTGGCCAGTTTCCAGTCTCTTTCTGAAAAGGCGGGAGAGCTGAAAGAAATGGCCAGGATAAACGGTGCCAGTGAAGGTGCTATGCGCCGTTCCAATTTTTTGCTGTCCTTCGTTCTTTCGTCGGTCTATGTTGCCCTGACTTGCTTTTCGGGGCTCGCTATATGGGTGACGTTTTTTGTCGCCATAAAATTGACCTTGACCCTGGTCGGCTCTGATTTGGCCTTGCTCCAGATTTTACGGACTGGCGATTTTTCCCGAAAAACCTATTTATTGTCCAAGGGGGACGCTTTTTTGAACGCCCTGCTTGGGCTTGTCATTGCGCTTTTTTTAGTTTTGTAGATAGTAGATGGACTCTATATGAAACCTCGTTTTTTGCGAACATTACTCTTTTTCCTAGCCTTTTCTGTGGCAGGTGCATTTGCCCAGGATGGCGGAACCTTGGCAGGAATCCGTACGCCTCTGTTCTTGGGCGGTGCTCTTGGTTTTGGTTCGGGAACGGGAGTGGGTGCAAGCCAGGGCCTTGGCCTACGGCAGATTGAGCCCATGATTGGCGCTTGGTACCCTGGTCTTGGATTCTTGAGGGTCGGGTATGGATTTTTTGATTATCAAGAAGAATCTGACGACGAAAAGTACGAGATAGACCATTCAAATTTCGATGTGGAACTGGGAATCCATGCTTGGAGCCTATTCTACATTACCGGTTCTTATTCCAGGGCCAAGGAACTCAGTGACTTGGGCGACATCGCCTGGAATGAATGGGGGGCCGGATTCGGCTCTGTTGTCAACATTTTTACGACTTCTATGCTTTTTGCCGAAGTCAGTTACCGCTGGGTGCTGGACCATTACGACCCCTTTATGGGAAAATCGGTTTCCGGAAGCCGCATTCAGCTCAATTTCGGGTTTGCCGCTTATGTCTTCTAAGACCGTTGCCGTCATGGGCGGGGCATTTGACCCGGTCCATAGGGACCATGTTTATGTGGCGGAACTTTGCCTAAAGAAAGGCTTCTGCGACGAGGTCTGGTTTATGCCCAGCCCCGACCGCTGGGACAAGATTATCAATGCGTCTCCGGAACACCGTTTCAAGATGCTTGAAATGGCCACCGGCCATGAACCCCGCTTTATTCTTTCGGACTTGGAAATCGAGCAGGGAGATTACCGCGGGACCTACATTTTCTTGAAAGGCTTGCGGGAAAAGTTTCCCGACATCAATTTCCGCCTGCTGACCGGTGCCGATAGTTACGAGACCATGCCCCAGTGGCGTGACCCCTTGCATTTTTACGGAACGGAGTTCAATGGCGAACAATTGATGAGGGAATTCGAAATCATCGTGTTTGCCCGTGCCGGTTCTGCGATACTGGATCCTGCTGAACACAAGGCCAAGGGTTATGCCGACATGTTCTGGCTTGGTCCCAAGGAGGGCTTCGTGGGTAGGTTTTCTAGTACCGAAATCCGTCGGAGCCTGTTGAAGAACAGGGGCGTTTGCCCCGAAGGCTTGCTACCCGAAATTTACCGCTACATTCTGGACAACAATCTCTATGGGGCTTAAAGATGCAGGCGAAGGAACGGATTGAAAAATTAAGGGCGAACCCCATTGTCCAGCGGATTGAAAAGTTTTTCCCTGCTATCGCTTTTCTGGCGGGTTTCGGTTGGGATTCCATTACCCTCGGCACCATGGTCTATGGTTCCGACCTGCTGATTCTTTTGGCGTACTATGTTGGTGCCTTTATTCTGGTGATTTTGTTGTCGGCTAAGCTGGACCACCCGGAAGGTTGGACTAAGGAACGTCTTGCCGCTGTGGCGAAAGCTCAGGGGGTTCAGGCGGCTCTTGGCTCTTCTGCCTCCAGGAAACCCCAGACCAAGGTCGAAGAAGTTGCGGTAAAACTTAAATCTGCTGCCGAAAACAAGGCTCAACAAATTGCCGACAAAATCGGCTACGAATCGACGGCAGTTCCCGTTAATGCCATTGTGGTGCATCATCGTTTTTTGGACAGGGAATGGAGTCCGGTATGGAAAGCCCGTTTTACCTGGGCAGTCCAGTTCCTGTTCGGCGGCCTGTTCAGTGCACTGGTGGTCTGTTATTTCAAGAGTAGCGGTTCTTTGGCGTCGTTCTTGCTGGTCATTGCCCTTGCGTGCATGCTGGTGGGAAATGAATTCTTGCAGAAAAAGTATGAAAGCTTTGGTGTGAGCCTTGCCTTTTTCTGCTTGTTGGGAACCATGTTCCTGAATTTTATCATTCCCCACGTTGTACATCGGATTGGTTTTTTCTGGTTCCTGCTCAGCACTCTTCTTTCCTTGGGGCTTTGCGTTTGGATCTGGAAAATTTCGCACCGGAGCAAGGCGGTTTTGGTTGCACCGGTCTTTATCAGTTCCCTGCTGATTGTAGCCTACTTGATGAACTGGGTGCCGCCGGTTCCTCTCGTGCTGAAACAGCAGATCCCCTGCCAGAATTTTGACCGCAAGAATTTTTCTTGCGACGTGGATGCGCCTGGATTCTTGCAGAAACTCGGCCTGCAGGCCCCTTCGGTACACAAGGCACCCGACGGGGAGGTGTATTTCTTGGCCGCCGTCTATGCGCCTGCCGCCTTGAAGGCGGAACTGGAGTACCGCTGGTATTACAAGGACCCTTCTACAGGAGAGTACCGTCTGACGGACAGGATTTCTTCTGGCCGCATGGTCGTCAATGGCGGTCGTGAACGAGGATTCCGCAGTTATTCCAAAAAGAGCAAGGTCCCGGCAGGCAAGTACCGCGTTGAGACCGCCTACAAGGACGGTGCGGTGATTGGTTCTCTGGCCTTCGACGTGATAGATGAACTTCGGGATTCTTCGGGCTACGTCAGGGATTCTCTCAGGTGAGCGCCCCCAAGGACATGTTCTTTGAAAGCGAAGTCCGGCCGGAACAGAACGGCCGGCTTTTGCTGGACAGCCTTTCGGAGCGGTTCACCTACCACAGCCGCGAAGAATGGATGGACCGTCTCTCGCGAGGTCTGGTTTCCATCAATGGGAAAACTGCCGACCTGGAAACGTTGGGCTACCGAGGCGACAAGGTAATCTACCATGTGAAAAACTACAGCGAACCCGACATGCCCACCCATTACGAGACGCTTTTCGAAGACGAGGAATTTTTGCTGGTGGCAAAACCTGCCGGAGTTCCTGTCCATCATACGGGTCGGATTTTCTACAACACCTTTACCGCCATTATCCGTCGGGGCTTTGACTGCGAGACGGCTACTCCCATGCACCGTCTGGATAGGGATACCGGCGGAATCATGCTGTTTGCCAAAAGTGCCGATACGGCGTCAAGGTTTCAGAAACATTTGGACCGGATTTTGCTCCGTAAGTTCTATCTGGCGGTAGTTCCTGGGGAATTTCCCGAAGGGGAAGTCCGTTGCGACTTGCCTCTGGCGGAAAATCCGTCGGCACCGATCCGCATCAAGATGTACCATACTCCGGGCGGAAAGCCTTGCTCTACGGTGTTCAGAAGGCTTGCCTTGTTGCCGGGGGCTGCGGCAAAATCAGCTTCGTCAGAAACTGCTACAGAATGTTCCTGCCGTTCCCTGGTGGAATGTGAACTGCTGACCGGTCGCAAGCACCAGATTCGGGCCCACCTTGCAGAACTGGGGTTCCCCATCGTTGGAGACCGACTGTACAGTTTTGATGGAAAATTCTACCAGAAGATGTCTGGCGGTGGTTCGCTATCCGAAGAGGACTTTGACCTTCTGGGGGCACATCACCAGATGCTTTACGCCTACAAGGTGCAGCTGCAGCTGCCTTACTGGGATGAACCCAGGGTGTTTACGGATTTTCATTTTCCGGAGGATATGGCGGCGGCGTTAAAGTCCGTGGACTTTACCACTGCAGGCTCCCTGCTACTCTAGCCGTATAGCCCTCGTAGTCACCGAAGAATCGGGAGTAACCGGCTTCTACCGAAATAAAATCCCAAGGGCTGATCTTCAGAGAACCGCCCAGTTCTTGGTATTCGTCGGTCCACCCCTTTCTCAAGAAATGCTTGTCAGTGGCTCCCTCGGGGTGGTGGATGTCCCGTATGTGGCTTCCGAAGGTGTTGCATTTCTTGACCATGCTGGCGAAAAGCGCAACATCCAAGAAGGCAATTTTTGCATTCAGTTTTGTATATAGTTCTTCGCTGTTGGGCCCAAGATTGCTTCCTAGGCTCTGGTTATAATGGGTATAGGTGTAACCGCCCCCCTTGTGGTGGGTGTAGACCCAGGGTTCTATGCGGGTGAATTCGGTGAACCAGCCGAATAGGGCAGGGCCCAGCCGCAGGCTGTCACGGGCAATGCCTATGGAGGCAGCCCACTTGTTGCCCCACCAGCTGTCGTCGAACATGCTGGTGGGCGACTTCATGTCGTCCCATAGGAGTTCTCCATAAAGTTCCCAGTGGCGGATGGTCTTGATGCTTAAGTCAAAGGCTAAGGAGATGTTGTCACGGTCTCCTTGCAGGTGTTCCTGAAACACGTAGGGGATAAAGGGAATCACGTAGGCCCATTCAAAATCCCGGTAGGTGCTGTCGGCGTCGGGATTGGGATTTGTTCCCGCATGTTCCGTAGTTTCTCCATAAAGGGCGGTTTCCGAAAGGCCGAAGGTGATGTTTTCCGGCAGGTTCAGGTTCAGCCGATGAACGTGGACATACTTGTTGTAGCCTTTTTTCTCAAAGAGTTTGGCCGCGTACTGGGTGTATTCTACCGGTCCCAATTCAAATCGGTAACCGAAATAGGGGGTAGGTGCGGGCTTTTGCAGACGGCTGCTGCTGTCTTGCCAGGGGCGGTAGGGGTTCTGTTCGCCCCGAAGAATCACGTGGTTCCTGCGGGCAGGTCCCATGCTCAGGTAGTCAAATCCGGCGAGAAGCGTCACCGGGTCCAGCTGGTAACTGGCGTGGGCCGCAAACAGGTCCCAGGTCCGGCGGTTGTCGCTCTGCTTGTTGTAGGGGATACCTTCTTCGGGGTTGTAACTGTGGTCCAGAATTTCCCGGTTGGTGTAGTCCGTGTTGACGTTGACCCGGGCAGCAAACAAGAACTTGTCGGTAAAGTGACCATCCAAGAAGATTCGGACGGACATGGAATTGTCGTAGTGGGTGGGGGCGTTTTTCAGGTTGGTGATGGCCAGGGAGTCCTTAAGTTCGGCTCCGATATTTACTTCGTGGTGCCGGGCGGAATCGACAAACGAAACGTGTGCATTTTCTGCAAACGTTGCCTGCAGAAATATAAGAATGAGGCTTGCTGTAAATTTAATCTTGAATTTCATAGTAGCCACCATTTTCTTCGATGAATTTTTTTAGCCTTTTTGAGGAAATGGTTATTTCGATGATTTTTAGGACCCTCTTGAACTGAAGTCGCTTTACACGCAGGGCAAGAGATATTAAAAAGCCTATCCAAATGCCAATACTAGGAAAATTGTTCCGCCTGGCAAAATGAATTCGATTTCGAATCATGAGGCAATCGATAAAGAAGGGAACTTTGCCTTTGGCGGTTTCGCTCCCGGTGCTTGAGCCAATTCGATGGACGACGATGCTTTCGGTTGCCCAGGCAAGTGTAAAACCTGCTTTTTTCGCCCTAAAACAATAATCACTTTCTTCAAAATACAAAAAGAAATCTTCGCACAATAAACCGATTGTCTTGATGCAGTCAGGGGAGATTAAAAAAGAAGATCCTTCGACATAGTCAAAGTGTGGAATGTTTCCGTGTTGCGGGACTGGTGGACGACTTACCGAGGCGAATTTGGAATGGGTCAATCCGACTCCACCGATATAGCGATTTTGTTCATCTACAATAAGGGAGCCTGTTATGCCTGCATGTGATTCTGTTGCTTTTTTTAGTAGTTTTTCAAGAGCCGTTTCCGATGGCTCGGTGTCGTTGTTTAAAAACCATATGTATCCATGAAAACCATCTTTGATGGCTTTAGTCGCTCCCAAGTTGCATGCTGGTGCAAAGCCGATGTTTTGCTTGTTCCAAATAAACTGGATTGGTAAAGAAAAAACTTCGGCCTTAAAAACATCCTGGGATTCAGGGCTTGTTCCATTGTCAACAACGTAAATCCTATCGGGCTTGACCGTACCGTGTTCCAACGCATGCAGGCAACGTATGGTCAGTTCGGCATTTTTATAGTTGACAAGGACAGTGCAAACCGGCATTATGACCTCCCCATCAGCTTAACTGCGAATTTAGCTCCGATAATTCCGTACAAAATACGTGGAATCAAGGCGTATTTTTTTTTGATGTGTGGGTACAAGGAATGAGTGTTTCGGAGAATCCAGAAAAGATAACCTGGCAGTAAAATTTTCGAAAGACGCCTTTCGACATAGCCAATATAGTCGTTTAGAAATTTTTGGTCGTCTTGCTTCAACTTTAGAAAATGTCGTGTTCCTCGAATCATTTTTGCCCACCGCAGGTTTAGCTTCAAATTGCCTGTCCATGTGTGTGAATGGCCAAGACCAATGACGTTAGAATCGTGAATACGGTACTGGATAATAGGGTGGTTAATTGAAATATAACCGTTTCTAGCTGATGCACAGAATGTAATCCATTGGTCGTGGACGGGAGCTTCTAGGGGAATCGGGAGAATATCTTTGAGAAGGCTAACCCTAAAAATGACCATGCAGCCGGTCACATTGGTAAAGCCGGTCATAATAGCTCGTAGGGAAAGATGCTCGGGAATATTTCCGAAGGTGCGCCATGAATCGGCGATTTTGCGCCCTTCGGCATCAATAACGTTGGCGTCTCCCAAAACAAGGTCAACATTATGGCGTTCAATTTCCTTAATTAAAAGTTCATGCTTTTCTGGAAGCCAAATGTCATCTTGGTCGGCAAGAGCAATAAGATCGTTTTCGGTAAGTGTTTTTTGTGCTTCTTCAAGAGCTCTGGCAAAAGCAATTCGGTGTCCCTGATTGTGCTCAAACTTAATAATCTTTAGGGGGAGGATACCAGTATATTTTTCAAGTGTTTTTACAGTCGAATCGGTGGAGCCGTCGTCAACGACAATGACAGAATCTGCAGGCCTTGTTTGATTGGCGAGCGAATCCAGCATTTGCGAAAGATATTTTTCGCCATTGTATGTAGCCATTACGACGCATAGTTTTGTCATATTCCACAATATAAAATAATTTTTTTATATATTGAGCAACTGTTGGAATTTGAATATGAAAAAAATCCTGTTTGTTTGCGATAAGAACGAGTGTACAAGTTTTGGACGCTTGACATTGAACCTTGTTAGGGCAGTGTTCAAAGAATTTGAAACACATGTTTTGTGGATGAAAACACCCAAGTTCTTTCCCAATCCAGAGCATACGGCTGATGGCGGCAAAATCGTCACTGACCCTCGTACGTATACGGCACATGAAGTATGGGTTAGGTCTCTTTATACGGGATTCTGGAGCCTGCGCAAACCTGTGTATGATTGCGTTCGAAATATAAAACCAGACATAGTCTTCTTTATTCGCCCGGAACTCGGTTTCTTGGTGCCGGTGGTCAAGGGCCACGCCAAGACGGTGATGTTTGTGCACGACACTTTTGCCGAGACATTGTACCCGAACAGTACGAAGTTCAAGCTGTTGAACTTGTTCTACATTCGTCCGACCATCAAAGCGGATTTTTTCGTGTACAATTCCAATTGGACCCGCGAGCAGGCGGCGGACCATTTTGGCGTTCAGATGTCTAAAAAGCCCGGCTCAGTGATCGGTTGCCCCATCGATAGCGCCCTGTTCAACAAGCCCGAAACGAAACCGACGTTTGAAGAAAAGAAGGCGTTCCTCCGCAAGTACGGCATCAGGAATTTTGATGGCATGTGTCTGAACGTAAGCCTTGACGAACCGCGCAAGAATATCGAGACCTTCTTTGAAATGGCGCACCTCAGACCGCATGTTGCTTTTGTGCGAGTAGGCAAGTTCTCGGACCGCCTGCGTGCTATTGTGAACGAAAAGAAACTTTATAACGTTTATCACTTTAGCGAATTCAAGGCGCATGAACTGCGCGACTTTTATCGTTACGCCGACCTGATGGTGTATCCGTCGCTTTTAGAAGGCTTCGGCCTTCCGCCCATCGAAGCGATTGCCTGCGGAACGCCTGCCGTGGGTGCCGCCACATCGGGGATCAAGGAAAACCTGGAAGGGGTGTGCCCGCTCATTGATCCGCCGACTGATGCAGAGGCGTACGTGAGAGTGCTGGATCGGGTGCTCGCCGGTGAAAAAATCGTGAACGAAGAGAATGCTAAAAAATTGCTGGATCGAGTTTCCATTGAATCGTATTCAAAACGTGTTGTTGATTTTTTGAATATGATGGCTTGAAATCAGAAATGGTAAAAGCCCACATTGTTGCCCAAGCCTTGTCGTGAATGTAGAAACGCTATAGAATCGTTGGCTATTTTTGTATATTAATGGTTGAGTATGCCGATTTTTGAAGAAAAGGCGCAGATTGTCCAGTTTCCCAAGTTCCTCGACGAACGGGGAAATTTAAGCGTGCTGGAGTCGGAGAAGCAGGTCCCATTCCGGTTTCGTCGTTGTTACTGGATTTATGACGTTCCCGGTGGCGAGCTCCGCGGGAGCCATGCCTTCAAGAAGCAGCACGAAGTGATTGTCGCTCTTTCTGGAAGTTTTGATGCCGTGATCCATGACGGCAAGGAAGAAAAACGGTATTCGCTCTCGCGGTCGTACTACGGGCTCTACCTGCCGCCCATGCACTACCGCACCCTCGACAACTTTTCGACAAACTCGCTCGCGCTCGTGATTTCCTCGACCCCGTACGAGGAGGACGACTACATCTGGGAATGCGACGAGTTCTGCCGGATTAAGTCTGCGTGGATGCCGATACCGCTACAATATGCGCCTGACGCCGTGAGTGATAAAGCTCCGGACATTGTCGCCGTGAAGGCCGCGACCATAGATGACTGTACCCTTTTGACACTCCCTCGCCATAGCGAACGTTCGGGAAGCCTGACCTCGCTTGAGAACTCCAAGGACATTCCTTTCGACGTGAAACGCATCTTTTATCTGTACGATATTCCCGGCGGCGAGAGCCGCGGAGGCCACGCCCACAAGGGGTGCCACCAGATACTGGTGGCGGCGAGCGGAGCTTTTGACGTGAAGGTTTCCGACGGCAAGAACGAAAAGATTTATAGGCTAGACCGCCCGTACTACGGCCTGCATGTCCCGCCCGGAGTCTGGGCCGAAGAACTCAACTTCTCTTCGGGATCCATTTGCCTGGTGCTGACCTCGCACGAGTTTGACGAGAGCGACTACTGGCGCAGTTACGACAAGTATCAGGAGTTCAAGAAGGCTTAGATGGCTTGGGTGGAACTGACAGCGGATGAATACGCCCGCCATTTTGTAAACCCGGTCGCCTGCTACCTCAAGGCGGATTTCAACCAGTTGAACGTATCCAGGGCAGATGTCGTGCGCTTCTTGGCTTTTGACGATGACGGCTATTGCATGGGTATCATTTTCGGCGAACGCGGCGATAAATGGCTTTCGCCCTTCTCGGCTCCCTTTGGCGGCTTTGCCTACAAGGGCGGTGAAATTCCTGTCGAGCAGATCGATGCGGCGCTGGCTTGCCTTGTCTCTTTTGCCCACGATAACGGCAAGAAACTGAATATCGTGCTGCCGCCCATGATCTATGCTAAGTCCTTGCTTTCGAAGACGATATCATCAATGTTCCGCAATGGTTTTTCACTCTGTTACACCGACTTGGATTATGCTTTCGACTTGAGCAAGCCTTACGAAAGTCTGCTTGCCAAGCGCATGGCCCGCCGCAACCTTAAAACGGCGCTTGCGGCCGGTTTCGATTTCCGCAGGGAAGATTCCGCCGAAGGCCGTGCCGTTTCGTACGGGGTTATCCGCGAGAACCGCGAAAGCAAGAACTACGACTTGAAAATGAGCTTCGAGGCTCTTGAGAAGACGGCGTCCGTCGTGGACATGGATTTCTTTACGCTCTACCAGGCAGGTACGCCGATTGCTGCCGCCATAGTGTACCGCGTGTCGCCAAGGGTTGCGCAGGTCATCTACTGGGGCGACGTGCCGAACGACGGCAAGACGAAGCCGATGAACATGGTGGCCTACAAGACGTTCGAGTTCTACCGCGAGGCGGGTTTCGAATTTTTAGATGTCGGACCGTCGTCTGTGAATGGCATTCCCAACGTGGGACTCTGCTCGTTCAAGGAGACTGTCGGTTGCTTCGTGGACCTGAAGTACGTTTTTGAATTTGACGGGACGTGCGTTTGCGCGGGGGAGTGCTAGCGATGAAGATCCCCTTCCTCGACCTGAAGCAAGTGAACGTGCCCTATATGGACGCCCTGAAGGAGGCCGTCTCGGCGGTCGTGGAATCGGGCTGGTATATTCGCGGTTCCTATTGCGACAAATTCGAGAAGGAATTTGCCGCCTACTGCGGCTTTGCGCATGGGGTAGGCGTGGGGAACGGTCTCGATGCCTTGACCTTGATGCTTCGCGCTTCTATTGAGCTTGGGCGACTCAAGCCGGGCGACGAAATTCTGGTGCCGGCGAACACGTACATCGCTACAGTGCTTGCCGTGAACGCGGCGGGGCTCGTGCCGGTGCTCGTGGAACCCGACGAGAATACTTTCAACATCGACCCGCAAAGGTTTGCGGATGCCTGCACGGAAAAGACGCGCGGGATTCTGGCGGTGCACCTGTACGGGCGCCTTGCGGATATGCCCGCCATCTGGAAATTTGCGCACGAACGTGGACTGTTGGTGTTCGAGGATGCGGCGCAGTCGCATGGAACGTCGTCATCCTGGACGCGAAGCGTCCGGGATCCATCCGGTTCTGCCCCGTGCTTGATTGACGGTGCAAAGAAAAGCGCCGCGGTCGCCTACAGCTTTTACCCCACGAAAAACCTCGGTGCGCTCGGTGACGCGGGAATGGTCGTCACTGACGACGCAGAACTTGCCCGGGTAGTTCGCATGCTCGGCAACTATGGCTCCGAACAGAAGTATGTGAACCGTTATCGCGGCGTGAATTCCCGCCTGGACGAAATTCAGGCGGCCTTCTTGCTTGCGAAACTTCCGCATCTCGATGCCTTGAACGCACGCCGCCGTGAAATTGCAGCACGCTATGTGAACGAGGTTAAAAACCCGCTTTTGCGCCTGCCCGAAATCCCTGCAGACCCGAAGGAGCACGTGTGGCACGTGTTTACGGTGCGCACGCCTGACCGGCGGGTGCGCGAAGCCCTGCAAAAGTATCTCGAGGCCCGCGGTATCGGTACTCTCATTTTTTACCCGATTCCGCCACACAATCAAGAAGCCTACGCATTTGGGCTGGAAAATGGCTCAATAAATGGTGCGATAAACGTTCTTTTGCCGGTGAACCCGAAGTTTCCGATTGCGGAGAAGATGGCCGAGACCGTATTGAGCATCCCCGTGTCGCAGGTGCTTACGGATGCCGAGGTCGCCGAAATTATAGGAGCACTGAATGAGTTTGTTTGCTAGAATCATCCGCAAGTTGGTGCGAACCTCGCGTGTGTGCTTCTATAAGTGTATCTCGACCGCAAAAGCCGAAGGAAAGTTTTGCTCCGTTGTGCCCCTGCTTTGCGAAGGGAAGGGCAGCATTAAGGTCGGGGAAGGTACTATTTTCGGCTACATCGCCGATGCTGAATATTGGACCTCGTACGATTTTTTGAACCCGCGCAACGCCGATTCTAAAATCGTTATCGGCAAAAACTGCCAGATTTGCAATCGTTTTACCGCCGTTTCTGAAGGTCCCGGCATTGAAATAGGCGACAACGTGCTTGTCGGCTCCTCGGTGACGGTCCTCGATAGCGATTTTCATGAGATTGACCCGGAAAAGCGCGTTGGCGGTACACCCAAGACGGGGAAGGTCGTTGTAGAAGACAATGTTTGGATTGGTGACCGCGTGATGATTCTGAAGGGATCGACCATCGGCAAGAATTCCGTTGTCGCGGCAGGTTCCGTGGTGTCGGACGAGTTCCCGGCAAATGTCGTCATTGGCGGTGTGCCTGCGCGTGTAATATGTGAGATAGGTGGCTGACGGTGGATCGCTCCTCTAAAATATGGCAGCTGTTTTTTTGCTCGGGTTCGGTGACGATCTTCAACACGCTCCGCGCTTTTGTCATCAATAAATTGCTTGCCGTTTTCTTGCCGCCTGCTGCATTCGCGTGTGTCGGACAGTTCATGAACTGGATGAGCATTGGGCAGGCGACATCAAGCCTTGCCATGCAGAACGGCTGGGTGAGTCTTACTGCGCAGAATAAGAACAACTTGAGGCAGTTGCACGGCGTGTGGCGCGGAGGGTTTCGCCTCACGACTTTCGCGACCGTGATTACCTGTGTCTTGGCCGCCATTTTCTGCTTTGTGGCTCCGCTTGAAAAGTTGCTGCCGGGGGTACATCCGCGCCTAGCCCAGGCGGCCATACTCTTTGCGCTCCCGGGAATGCTTGCCGCCAACATCGTCACCATTTGTTCTGCGGTAATGAACGGTCTCGGGCTCGTAAAGCGCTGGGCTTTAATCCAGATTGCCGCCTCGCTTTTCCAGATGCTGTGGGTGGCGTTCTTCTTATACACGGGTCGCCTTTCGGTATTGAGCATCATTGCGACGCAGTCGATTGTCGCGGGTATCTTTGCCGCCCGTGTTGCATCACGTGCTGGCTTTAACATGAAAATGTTCAGGGAATCCGTTCTGGATATTCGTGGTCCTTGGCTGTCGTATGCCATAATGGGCCTTGTACCGATGATTATTGCCCCGATGGTTCTTATGTTTGTGCGATCACTTATAGGTTCAGAACTTGGCTGGAACGCCGCGGGTATATGGCAGGGTGTCTACAAGATTTCGGATTTCTTTGCCTCTATTTTTTCGGCGATTCTTGGCGTACTCATTCTGCCGCACATTGGTCCTAGTATGACCCGTGAAAACTTTTGCAAGGAATTCTACCCGATTTTTATTCGTATGGTGTGCTTTACACTTTTATTCTGTGTTGGATTGTATTTTGGGCGCACTTTTGTGGTGGCAATTCTCCTTTCGGGGGCATATGCTCCTGCGGCAGACTATATGCCTATTCAGTTGTTGGGTGATTTTTTCCGTTCGGGAGGATGGTGCTTCGGGATGGTCCTAATTGCACGTCGCGAGACAAAACTGTTTCTTGTAATTGAAGTTGGTGCGAACCTGCTGTTTGCGGGCGGAACCTTCGTAGGAATTCGCCTGTTCGAAATGCACGGTCCGATGTTTGCGTATGCGATTGAAAATTTTGTGACTTTTATTGCACTCGTTGTTGTGGTACGGAGGCTTAAGTGGAGTACACCATAACAAATATGTTTGCTGAAAAAATAGACGAGAATGTTTATGTGAAGGCCTTTGCCCAAGGGGTCGAAACGGAACAGCGGGAACTTCCACCGCTTGTATCGGTGCTTTTGGCAAGCTATAATCACGAAAAATTCGTGGAAGAAGCGGTCCGTTCGGTGATGGCACAGAAAGGTGTCACTTTTGAACTCATCGTTATCGATGACGGCAGTACGGATAAGTCTCCCGAAATTTTAGAACGCCTGCGCAATGAACTGCATTTTACCTCTGTCCATCGACCGAACAAGGGACTCGTTCCTACCATGAATGAGCTTCTTTCCATGGCGAAGGGCAAGTATTTCTGTTCGCTGGCTTCCGATGATGTGATGCCCGAAGACCGTTTGAGGATTCAGAGTAGCTTTATGGAGGCAAACCGCAGTAAGCCAGTCTGCTTTGGCCAGGTGATTCGGATGGATGCCGAAGGAAATCTCGACAGTGCTCCCGATCCGCGGTATACATCTGCGGTTCCCGAGGTGACTTTTGCAGATGTGTTTTTGGGTCGCAAGGAACTTCACGGTTGTACTGAAATGATAGACTGTGAAACATTCCGTGCCATGGGAGGTTATAACGAGGAATTCGTCATCGAAGACTTGCAGATGATGCTTATGTTCCTATATCGCTACGAGCCACTGCCTGTGTTGAATACGGTGTGCTGCTATTACCGCACCCATTCGACGAACATTTCGGGGCATAAGGACTGGCTCTACGAGAATACGCTCAAGGTCTTGGACAAGTATTCTTCGCACAAGCTCTACAAGAAAGCCCGTCGCATCTGGATGTCGCACTGGTTCTCGGCTCTGTGCTATGCCGACAAGAAGGAAGCTTTGCGTAGATTGCCTGAACTTTGGTCTTTCTCGCTGCCGTTCCTCAAACGTTTCCCGAAGTTGTTTATTCCGCGCTTCTTGTTGAAACGGTAATCCTTAAAGAATTTTCTTGAAAATCTTTTTTAGGCTTTCCGCGACTCCGAGGGTCGTAAGGTTCGTCCATAGCGCAAGCGGTAACGCGAGCGTCTTGGCAAACGGTTGCGGAAGCTTTGCAAACAGCGCCTGCCTGCGCTCAATACCCCTGCGGATTGATTTCGGTCGCCAGCTGCTGCTGAAGTGGTGGATGCAGTAGGTTTCTGCGGTGCTGCGAATTTTTCCGTCGATAAAGCTCTTGGGCGAAAATACGCTTTCGGGCATGATTTGCAGGTCATTGAAATTCTTGAACGACTCGCGCAGAATGTTCGGGAGCACCATCTGGTCTACCTCTTTTTCGGAATAGCTGAAGCTTTCCGCCCTGTAGTAATCAAGAGCTGTCTTGATGGGGCCAAAGCCCGCTTCGCAGCCCATGGTGGCCGCTTCGATTCGCTGTGAGCCGTTTTCGAATCCGAAAAAATAGGGCTGTTGCAGCAGCGGCTCAAATGAACGTAGAATTTCGACGTCGCTATCGAGGTAAATTCCACCTTCGGTGTATAGAGCGTAGAGTCTCACGGCGTCGGCGGCAAAAGCCCAGCGTTTTTGTTCGATGGCCTGTTGTACCCATGAAATCTTTGTAGCAAGTGCCTTTTCGGCGTCCCACTTGACCCATTCAAAGTCGGGTAAAAACTTGTGCCAACTGTCAATGCAACGCAAGGTGCTTTCGGGGAATGGTTCGCCCGAAAACCAGCAGTAATGAAGTTTCTTGGGAATCATCCGAACCTCCGTAACGCTTTTTCGAAGAAAGAGCGACCTCCAAAAGAAATCAGGGCGGCCACCTTGTTGCGTGTGCGGCTGTTGGCGTTAAAAAGAGTTTCTTGACGGTATTCCTTGATGTGTTTCCAGGCCCGAGTCCTAAAATCCTTGAATTCGTCGGTGTCGGGTGTGCGCATTAGGATACTGCAGCTCGCGCTAAAAAGATTGCTGTGGGCAGCCCGCTCGAGATCTGTTCCCTTGTTTTTTACAAGGGAACAGATTCTTTCGGCGATGTCCAGCAGTTCCGCTTTCTTGCGGTTGTAGGCGGTTGCAAGGATACTCGTGTTGTGCCTGCGGTTCAAGTAAAGCGGCTCGGGAACGAATGCAATTTTTTTAGCTTCCAAGAGTACTTGCGGAATGCAGTCCATGTCTTCGAAAAAGGTTCCTTGCGTGAATCTGCGTTTTTGCCAAATTTTAGCGTCGTAGAGCTTGCTCCAAGCGGAATAATCGGGACCTTCTTTTTGGTAGAGAGCCCGTTGCAACGCTTTTTCGGGGGAGAGTACAATCGCTTGTGACGTTACTGCATTTCTGTTGTCAATTTCGGATTCTTTCCAGAAAAGTTGCTTGTCGCTGCAGGCGATACTTGCGTTGTTCTGCTTTGCTTCGTTCAGAAGTTTTTGTAGAAAAACAGGGGCCAGCATGTCGTCGCTGTCTACAAATGTAATCCAGTTTCCGCGAGCGGCTTTAATCCCCGTGTTACGCGCTTCTGAAAGGCCCTTGTTTTCTTGCTGTAGGGGGACGATGCGCGAATCTTTCTTTGCAAATTCTCCGATGATAGCGGCACTTTTGTCTGTGGAACCGTCATTGACAACAATCAATTCAAAGTCGGTAAAAGTCTGTGCCAACACGCTACTCAAGCAATTTCCAAGGAACTGCTCCGTATTGTAGACCGGAATGATGACACTGATTTCAGGCATTGAAATGTTATGCCCGCAAGGCGGGCACCTCCTTTCTACTAGTTTAGATTTTGAACCACTTTCCCCCAGCCGACTTGTACAAAGGCTCCTGCTCGTACCAGGTTTCCCTGAGCTTCTTCGTATTCCTTAAGAATGCGGTTGTATTCCGAGACATCCCGGCGAAATTTCACGTCTTTGTGGATGCGTTTTAGGAGCATGTCCTGTTTCCATTGGGCGGCGGCGGAGAGCTTTTGGCAAGAAATATCCAGGGCGTCCAGGTAGGCGGGGAGTGCATCCAGGAATTCTTTTTCGAACTCTTTGGCGACATTTTTTGCCTGCAAAACCAGGTTTTTCTGGATGATGGCGTTCTTGCGGATTTCGCTCATGAGCCGCACGATGCGCTCGTAGTCCACTTGGGGCCAGATGAGGCTGAAGGGCCACATCTTTTTCCAGTGGAACTTGAACATGGACTCGTGGGCGGTGTTCTTGGCCCGCAGGAGTTCCTTCAGGTTCTCGAAGATGATCTGGGAGGGAATTTTTGTCTTTTCGGATTCGTTTGCCATCGCCCCCAATATAAAAAGGTTCTCCCTGCAAAATTGCTCGTTTTGGGGGAGATTTCCTTTTTTTTACGGGAAATAGTCCGATTTTTGGCTTTTTTTTCAAAAAAAATCTTCTTTTTTGCAAATTAAGAATTAAATTCTAATAAAACCGTTCTATCAAGAAGGATTTTATATGAACAATCAAAAATTCAAGATTCTGGCCATTGTGGATGCGGTCCTTATCGTGGTCCTCATTGTGGTCATGATGATTCTCAAGGGAAACTATAACGATCAGGCCCAGGCTTCTGTTAAGGAGCAGGTGGGTGCCTACCAGGAAAAGGCCAACGGAATGCTTCAGGAACAGTGGAAATCTATGGACCAGTACGGCATGGCCTGGAAGCTGGTGTATGCGACCCTTACCGGCGACAAGTCCGAGGCCAGTTTCGATGCCGCCGTCAAAGCCATCGAGGGCGACAAGGATGCCCGCCTGAAACAGCTTTCTTACATGTACACTGCTGCAGGTATCCCGGACAAGGTCCAGAACGATATTAACGAAAAGGGCGGCCTTGCCGACAAGTTCCTGCTGAAGGACGAGGGCGGCGTAAAAGAAGTGGCTTGCGGCAAGAATTGCACCCTCAGCTTTACCTTTGTAAAGGGCAAGCTCAAGGACAGCGATTACAAGGCCCTGGTGGAATACAACATGGACGAAGCCTTTAAACTGGAAGCTCCTGCGGCTTTCCACTTTGAATAAGGAGATTTAGGATGAATATCAAGAACATTGCAATCGTTTTGACGGTCCTGGTGGTGGCCATTGCCGCCATGCTCTTTATGCAGAAGGGGAACTACGTGACTCAGGCGACGGAGCATTACAACAAGACTACGGGCAACAGCTTCAAGGGCTCCAGCAAGATTATCGAGTACGTGAACTCTACCGCTGGCACCACCAAGATGTTGTGGGCACTGACCTGCGATGCTGTGCAGGGGGCAAAGACTTCCCAGGACATGGCTAAGCTGGAAGGCAAGTATTTTCCGGCTACCAAGGGTTCCAATAGCATTTCCCAGAAGACCCGTCGCTTTGAACCGACTGCGGCCTACTACATCGTCACGACCTTCGATAAGGTGGATGTGGACAAGAAGACCGACCTGAAGACCCTTGCCGGCCTCAAGTCCATTGACGTCGGTGCTTTGCTTGGCAATGCAACTATCGCTGCCGCCGTTGCTGAAGATGAGGATGGCGAAGAAGAAGGCGAGGAATAGTTGTCGCCCAAGCGAGGGTATCTTCTTGACTCTCAACGAGTTACAAAATAACACCAAACGACCCGCCCGCGGGCCGTTTTTTATGTTATGAGCGTGCCTTGCCTAGGCAAGGCTTTGAGGTCTGAGCATTGAGTTAAAATATGGCGCCGAAGGCGCGATTATAAAAGCTCATAACTCAAAGCGAGTGAAACAAGCGACCTCATACCTCATACCACTTTTCTATCTTTCCCCTCGTAAAAAACAAACCGAGGTTTATAATGCTTATTCTTCGTGGTACGCCGGCTCTGTCGGATTTCCGTCTCCAGAAACTTTCTTCCGATTTCAAGAGCGCAGGCCTTTCTGTCGCTTCCGTTTACGCTGAATTCCTGCACGTGGTGGACCTGTCCGCTGAACTTTCCGATGCGGAAACTGAAACATTGAAGAAGGTGCTGCACTACGGTCCGGCCCGCGAACCCAAGGCTCTCGAAGGCGAACTCTTCGTGGTGTGCCCGCGTCCGGGTACCATCAGCCCGTGGAGTTCCAAGGCTACCGATATCGCTCACATCTGCGGCCTCCCGGCCATTAAGCGCATCGAACGCGCCATCGCTTACTATGTGAAGTTTGAAGGTGCTGCACCGGCTGGTGCCTGCGAAAAAATCTCGGCCAAGATTCACGACCGCATGACCCAGGCCGTTTTCGCCGACACCGCCTCCTTGGAAGTTCTCTTCAGCAAGGAAGAACCGCGTCCGCTGAACGTGATTCCGGTGCTTACCGAAGGCCGCGACGCCCTCGTAAAAGCAGATAAAGAAATGGGCCTCGCTCTTTCTCCGGACGAAATCGATTACTTGGTGAAGAACTTTACCGAACTCAAGCGCAACCCCACCGACGTGGAGCTCTACATGTTCGCTCAGGCCAACTCGGAACACTGCCGCCACAAGGTGTTCGGTGCCGAATGGACCATCGACGGCGTGAAGCAGGACAAGTCCCTGTTCCAGATGATCAAGAACACCTACCAGCTCCACAATTCCAACATCTTCAGCGCCTACAAGGACAACGCCGCCGTGATGAAGGGCGCTGTCGCTGGCCGCTACTACGCCGACCCGCGCAACAACAAGTACGACTTCCACAACGAAGAAGTCGACATCCTCATGAAGGTCGAAACCCACAACCACCCGACGGCGATTTCTCCGTTCCCGGGTGCTGCTACCGGTAGTGGTGGCGAAATCCGCGACGAAGGTGCCACGGGTAAGGGCAGTAAGCCGAAGGCCGGCCTCACGGGCTTTAGCGTTTCGAACTTGAAACTGCCGGGTGCAGTCCAACCTTGGGAAAAGGACTTTGGTAGCCCGTCCCGCATTGCGTCTGCCCTCGACATTATGATTGAAGGCCCGCTGGGTGGCGCTGCGTTCAACAACGAATACGGTCGTCCGAACATCCTCGGTTACTTCCGTACCTTCGAACAGGAAGTCGATGCCCAGAACGGCAAGGAAGTCCGCGGTTACCACAAGCCGATTATGTTGGCAGGTGGTCTCGGCAACATCAAGCATGAACATATTGAAAAGGGGCACATCGATCCGGGTGACCACCTGATTGTGCTCGGCGGTCCGGCGATGCTCATCGGTCTCGGTGGTGGTGCAGCCAGCTCCGTGCAGAACGGTGCCGGTAACGAATCTCTCGACTTTGCCTCTGTGCAGCGTGAAAACCCCGAAATGGAACGCCGTTGCCAGGAAGTCATCGACCGCTGCTGGGCGATGGACGAAGAAAACCCGATTACGTTCATTCACGACGTGGGTGCGGGTGGACTTTCGAACGCCTTCCCGGAACTTGTGAACGATGGCGGCCTCGGCGGTAAGTTTGAACTCCGCAATGTGCCCAACGACGAACCGGGCATGAGCCCGTTCGAAATCTGGAGTAACGAATCCCAGGAACGTTATGTTATTGCAATCGCCGGCGACAAGCTCGATGTGTTCGATGCAATTTGTAAGCGTGAACGCTGCCCGTACGCCGTAGTGGGCGAGGCCATTCCTGAAAAGCACCTGACTTTGACTGACAAGCACTTCGGTACGACTCCGATCGACATGCCGCTCGGTGTGCTCCTCGGCAAGCCGCCCCGCATGATCCGCAATGAAAAGTCCCAGAAGCGTCCGCTGAACTCTACGGTGGTTCCGGCCGATGCCTCCATCAAGGATGTGGCACACCGCGTGCTTGCAAACCCGACCGTCGCCGACAAGACGTTCCTCATTTCTATCGGTGACCGTTCCGTGACGGGTATGATTTGCCGCGACCAGATGGTTGGCCCGTGGCAGGTGCCGGTCGCTGACTGCGCCGTGACCTCTGCAACTCTCGATACTTACGAAGGTGAAGTCATGAGCATGGGCGAACGCGCTCCGATTGCCTTGATTTCTCCGGCCGCTGCCGCTCGTATGACGGTGGCTGAATCCCTCACCAACATGGCTGCCGCTTGCGTGCCTGATATGGGCCGCGTGAACTTGTCCGCAAACTGGATGGCTACGCCGAACTACGAAGGCGACGGTGCCGACCTTTACGAAGCTGTGAAGTCTATCGGTATGGAACTCTGCCCGGAACTTGGCATCACGATTCCGGTGGGTAAGGACTCCATGAGCATGAGTACCGTGTGGCAGGACGACAAGGGCAGCCACCGCGTGACCGCTCCGATTTCGCTCGTTATCAGTGCCTTTGCTCCGTGTGCCGACGTGCGCAAGACGCTCACGCCGCAGCTCTTGCAATGCAAGGATTCTACGCTTGTTCTTGTCGATCTTGCTCGCGGTAAGAACCGCATGGGTGCTTCCATCGCAGCTCAGGTTTACTGCAACCTCGGCGACAAGGCTCCGGATGTGGACAGCGCCAAGGAACTCCGCGCCTTCTTCGAAACCATCCAGAAGCTCAATGCGGCTGGCAAGATTATGGCCTACCATGACAAGAGCGATGGTGGTCTCTACACGACGCTCGCCGAAATGGCTTTCGCAGGCCACGTGGGCGTAACGGTGAAGGCCGATGCCCTCAAGGGTAGCCTCATCGACGCCCTCTTCAACGAAGAACTGGGTGCAGTGCTCCAGGTGAAGAATGCCGACTTCGCGGCTGTTCGCGACGTATTTGCCGCTGCCGGTCTCGGCGATACGGTTTCTGAAATTGCGACGCTCAACGATACTTACAACCTGGTCATCGGCGACTACGCCGAAGGTCTCTCGGATCTCCGCGCCATCTGGAGCGACACGACCCGCCGCATCGCGGCCCTCCGCGATAACCCGGATTGTGCTGAAAGCGAATACAAGCTCAAGTTGGAACAGGACAATCCGGGTATCACGCCGAAGGTTACCTTCGACGTGGCGGCGTCTGCAAAGGTCGTGAAGGACTACGCAAGCCGCCCGAAGATGGCAATCCTCCGTGAACAGGGCGTGAACGGCGAACTCGAAATGGCTGCTGCCTTCCAGAAGGCTGGCTTTGAATCTATCGACGTTCACATGACCGATATTCTCGAAGGCCGCGTAAGCCTCAAGGACTTCAACGGTCTCGTGGCTTGCGGTGGCTTCAGCTACGGTGACGTTCTCGGTGCTGGCGAAGGCTGGGCGAAGAGCATCCTCTTCAACCCGAAGGCCCGTGCCGAATTCGAGGCTTACTTCAACCGCAAGGACACCTTCACGCTGGGCGTCTGCAACGGCTGCCAGATGGTCTCTAACCTCAAGGACTTGATTCCGGGTGCCAAGCACTGGCCGCGCTTTGTGCAGAACCTCTCCGAACGCTTCGAAGCCCGCTTCTGCACGCTCAAGGTCGAAGACACGACCGCCGTGCTCCTCAAGGGCATGGCAGGCTCCGTACTCCCGATTGCGGTCGCACACGGCGAAGGCCGCGCGGAATTCGCTAGCCGGGTCGCCGCCGAGGAATGCTTAAAAACTGGTCTCGTGGCGCTGCGCTATGTCGATGGCAAGCACGAATACACCGAACGCTACCCGCTGAACCCCAACGGTTCCCCCTTCGGCATCAACGGCCTCTGCTCCGAAGACGGTCGCGCCCTCGTGATGATGCCGCACCCCGAACGCGTGTTCCGTACCTGCCAGTACTCCTGGCACCCGGCGGATTGGGGCGAAGACGGCCCGTGGATGCAACTCTTCCGCAATGGCAGAATCTTCGTGGCCGAAAAGGGCTAAAATCGTCTTCATTTATACTTTATTTAATGGAAAGGCCCCATTGGGGCCTTTTTTGCTTTGAAGCCGCATTCCTGTGACCTGGAATATTCCATTTTGTCTTGTTTGTATCATAGAAAACCGCGAAAATTATTGTAAAATTAGTGAAATGTGTCGATTTTTGCGAAAAATTTTCATTTTTGTATCGTAAGAATATTGCGAAACGCCATAAAAAAGTATATATTTATACCTGTATGAAACCTGTGATGGAATACCAGAATTTTCGCGTTTTTATACGCGATTTCTATACCGAGCGGAAGGACCGTTCAGGGTTTACCTGGCGCGACTTTGCCCGGGATGCCGGGTATTCCTCTCCTGTATTTTTGAAGCTTGTCTGCGACGGCAAGGCGAACCTGAGCGATGTGGGCGTGGAACGCACCGCTGCCGCCATGGGCCTTACCGGCGTGGACCTTCAGTATTTTAGGGAACTGGTGGCATTCAACCAGTCCAAGGATTCTGCCGCCAAAAAGCATTCCTTTGCTGCCATGCGGAAAATGGCCCGAGAAAACAACCGGGAAATTATCGGCGAAGACCAGTACGACTATTTCCAGTCTTGGCAGAACCCGGTACTGCGTGAAATGGCGCCCAATATGCCCGGGGCGACTCCTGCCCAGATGGCTGGCAAGCTGGCTTTTGATGGCGAGACGGCCAACGTCAAGAAGTCCCTGGCTCTGTTGCAGAAGACGGGCCTTTTGGAAAAGGATTCGAAGGGTGCTTTCAGGCAGAGCCGCAAGGCCATTTCTACAGGCAACCTGGAAGTGGCATCCCTTTCGGTGCGGGAAATGCACCGCCAGATGGGGGAGCTTGCCGTGCGCGCCTTGGACGAGATTCCCGTGAAGGAACGGGACATTTCGGGCCTTACCCTCGGGCTTTCCGAAGAGGCTTTCCAGCGGGTGAGTATGGAAATCGAAGCTTTCCGCCGGCGCATTGCGGCAATTGCCCTGGAAGATTCCCATACGGACAAGGTTTACCGATTGAACATGCAGCTTTTCCCGTTGACCAAGAATTTTGGTGCCGACAACAGGGGCGACCGTAATACGCAAAAGGGGGCTCAAGATGAATAAGTTCTACTTGACAGCCTTTGCGGGGCTCCTTTTTGCCGCCCTTGCCTGGGTGGGCTGCTCCGACAACGAAGTAGCCGGCGGCGTCAGTGAAGAGACCAACACCATTGCGGGTATTTTGGTCGACAAGAAGGGAACGCCTGTAGTAAGCGCCATGGTCTATTGCAAGTCCGTTGAGGCCGATACGGTCACCTCTTCTGACGAGACGGATTCCAAGGGCAAGTTCAGCCTGCCCGTAAAACATTTCGGCAACTATGGAATTTCGGCTACCGTAGATTCCCTGGCTTACTACGAAGTGGTGGAATTCTTGGGCAAGGATGTGGAGCTGAATACGGCAACGCTTAAGGAAACGGCCGATATTTCGGGCCGTGTCATGCTTCGCGACGACTCGACGGCGGCAGGTATTGTGGTCCGCATACCCGGTTCTTCCTGGACCGCGACGACGGATTCTTTGGGCTTCTACAAGCTTGAAGGTGTGCCCGCGGGTAAAACTACCTTGCAGGTGATTCCCGCAGATCTGACCCGTTTTGTGAGGGAGGAACATGAGGTGAATGTAGGCGCTCTGGCCGGTGCAAAGGGAACAGATTCCGTCATGGTTCCCCTCTCTCTGGAATACGGCCTTCGCAGCTGGTGGTTCTTTAACGGCGTCGGTAAAGAAGGACCTGTAGATTTTGTGAATGATTCCAGGTCCTGGACTGCGGGCATGAAGCTTTATGGCAGCCCGGAATACGGCGGATTTGTCAGCTATGACGAGGCTTCGAATGTCGTTAGCGCAGTTCACTTCAAGGGCGCTTCCCAGTTTGGCGTGGTAGAAGATGACCGTGGCGTTTTGAATGATGCGACCGGATTTGCTGTTGAAGTGGTTCTGCAGGTGGACAAGGTCTTGGATACGGCGGCCACGTACCGCAAGAACCTGGTGGGCAAGCTGGGATTTGGTTCCGAAGACGATAAGAATGTGTTCAGTCTTGCGGTGGTCAAGGGTGAATGCAGTGCAGACAAGCCCAGTTTCGCCTTCTTCATGGCGGACGGTTCCGGCGATAGCCTTTCTTGCAAGAACGCCGTGGTGAGCAAGGACACTTTGGAATTCGGCAAGCGCTATTACCTGATGGCCACCTGGAACGGCAAGACGGTATCCCTGTACGAGAACGGCCAGAAGGTGGGGGAGACCGATGTGCAGTTCGAAAAGATTTTGCCTTCCGAGGAATCCATCTTTGTGGGCAAGGAATCCCTGGAGTTTAGCCTTGAAGAACTTCGGATTTCTGTGGAACCCTTGAACGAGGCCGATGCGGAATTCCGCAACAAGAGTCACGAAATTGAAACTCCTTTTCTAGGAACCATCTAACAGCAGGAGGACACCATGATCGAGATGAATACAAATCAAGAAACGGCCTGCTTTGAAGTGAACGAGCACGGTCGTATCCTTTCGGGGAACAGGCGGTTTTGCCGGATGTTCGGTTTCGACGAGAACGAAATCCGCTGGCATTACCTGAACGACCTGTACCGTTACCATAAGGATTTTGTGGCCTTTCTTTCGGGAACGGACACAATGAACTGCAACTTTGTCGCCAAGATGCGTACCCGCAAGGGCCGCAGTTTCAAGTGCAGCATCACCCGAGAGGCGGTGCAGGACGCCTATGGCAAGGTTCGTTTCCGCAGCACGGTCCGCAAGATGGTGGCCGGTGAGGCGGTTGCCGCTACCACCGCGACAAATGCAGTGCCTTCGTCCGTGGTGTTCCTTGCCAAGTGTGCCCATTGTGGTTGTCAGATTCCCGTGGCCCGTGCCCGGGGAGTCAAACTGTCCACTCTCTGTAGCGATTGCGCTCGAAAGGCCTACCCCGAGGTGTACGAGCTGAAGACTGCCCAAGTTTAACAATCATAGAACCCATAAGCCCGGATTTGCACTGCTACGCATTTCCGGGCTTTTTTATATTTTCTGTGACAAAGCGAGGTTTTATGCAGTCCTGGACCGAAATCAAGAACATTCAGAACCCCACCGAAGAACAACAGCTGGAGGCCGTTGGCCTTAACTGGTATGCTATCAGCCTGATTGAAAATCCTACCGAAAAGGTACAGCAGGTGGCCTTTGAAAAGAATGTTCAGGCCATTTTGTACATAAAGTGTGGTCCTTGCCAGGCTGTGGTAGAGGCCTTGAATTCCGTTTCAGATGAAGTCATGGAGACGGCTGTCCGGGCAGACCCCAATATCTTGAAGTTTGTTACGAATACCGGATTGCTGCAGGCTGCGGTCCGTGGTGACTGGAAAATTGTCCGCCAGATAAAGGATGCAGGGGAGGACCTTTGGGCAGAGGCTGTGCGGCAGGACATTGCCGCATTGAGGTATGTTCCCGAGCCTACCGAAAAGATAATGCTGGCTGCCATTTCTAAGGATTGGAAACTTTTGCAGGACATTGAACGCCCTTCTGCCGCCATGGTGGCTGCCGCTGTGAAGCAGGATTACCACGCCTTGGAATTTGTGAGCATCAAGCGCCGTACGGAACCCGTGCAGCTTGCTGCTGTCCACGCTGACCCTCGCTGTATCCAGTTCCTGGAACGGGCCAGCGAGGCGGTTCAGATGGAAGCTGTCAAAAAGGACAAGTCGGTATTTGCCTTAATCAAGCACCCAGTTCCTGCTGTTGTAGATTTTTGCAAGTAGTTATTTCACCACAATCAGCGGGCTGGTCTCGCTGAGCAGGTAGTTCCATTCTTCGCGGATCTTTTCGTATTCGCTGGGGTCGGCGTACAGGGCGAAGGTGGTCCACTTGATACCCGTTTCGCCACTTGTAGCCTCGGCCTTTTCAAAACTTACGTAGTCCGGAACTCTGTTCAGGGGCTTAGGTCCCGTGATGTTTACGGATTTTCCACTAGGCGCCTTGACGGTCAGGTGATAGCTGAACTGGGTCTCGTGAGGCATGCGGATGGGGTGGTGGCGCTTGGAGACCTTCGGGAGCTTGAAGAGGCTCCGTTCCCATACGTTGGGGAAGCGGCCCTTGAGTTCGGAGGTGCCCTGGCCGAAATATCCCTTGGAGGCGTAGGTGGTCACGAGAATCAGGGGCTTGTTGAAGGCGTCCAGATTTTCGATGCGGATATTTCCGATGCTTACGTCAGGCACTCCTTCGGAGAGGAAGTTTTCCATCAGTTGTTCCTGTTCCTTGGTCTCGCGACCGAAGAAACGGTTGCGGATGGAACTGGCAAACTTGCCCTGCAGGGTGACAGAATCCCTGAATTCGCAGGCCCCGTTCTCGCCGATGAAAAGCCGGTGGTCTATGGCTATCTGGTGTTCCTGATTGTCTTCCAGGATGGGTGTGGTGACCACGTGGCTGTTGTCGCCGTCGATAATCAGGGCTACCTTGCCTTCCATGTCCAAGGGAACGGGGCGGTCGTTGCCCGTCTTGTCGGTGGCGTCCACCCACATTTCGCTGACCTTGTCCTGTTTGGGGATGTAGAGGATCATGTGGTTGAACTGCTGGATGGTGGGCAGGTGTTCAAAACCTTCTTCGGTGAGGTGAATGGCGGTGAGGTAACTCTTGACTCCGATGGCCGCGAGCATTTCCTTGAGCAAAAGCGCCATGTCCTTGCAGTCGCCACGACGCTCCTTGAGCGTCACTTCGGCGGTCTGGGGAATCAGGCTGTGACCGCCGAAGCGGACATCGCGGTAGCGGATGTCGTGGCGCACGAACCGCACGATGGCCTTGACGGCCTCGTCGCCGATCTTGTTGCCCCGGACTTCGAAGGCCTTTTCCCGCACGCTGACGGCCTGTTTGAACTGGTGCTGTATCAGGTTCTGGTAGTCGTCGCCCACGTCTTTCCATTCCTGCTTGCCCGTAAGCATCAGGCCTGAACCGAAATCGCGATAGACGGGCATGTACATTTCCTTGCGGACCACCACGGGATTCTCGATTTTCCATTCCCGACCGCCCTGGATGTTGTTCCGTTCCAGGGTGCCGTATTCTTCGGTAGTAAAGCGGCTGGTGTCGGCGTAGATGCGGAAAACGGACTGTCCCACGGGAATATCCCGGCTGCTCACGTAATCGGTGTAGGGAATCATGCCCTTGGTCTCGATGGCGGTCCGGCTGAACTGCAGGTATATAAAGTCGCCGGGAGCCAGTTCCTGTAAGGGGAAGTGGGCCGTCTGAGATTCGTTTCCGCCGCCGATTTCGGTGGCGTAGGTGATGTAGGCTCCGGAGAGGTTTGCCTTCTGCTTCAGAGTCCAGGTGGAGTCGTAAACTTCAAGGGCATTTAAGTAGATGCGGTCATAACCTGGCAAGAAGTCGAAGGTGAATTCGCGGTAGATGGCGGCTCCGCGGATATCCAGAATCTCCATGAGCATTTCTTCGCTGCGGACCCAGGGTTCGTTCTTTTCGGCCTTCAGCATTTCCTTGCTGTAATGCACCACGGCAGGGAAGTCCCCTTCTACGGCGGCTTTCTTTGCGGTGGGCGAAAGCAGGCTCTTCAGGTCGTCGGTGCGTTTTTCAATGGGGGTAATGGGCTTTTGTAAAGTGCGGTTGTCCGCCTTGCCCAAAAACGCCTTGGTGGCGCTGAGGAAACTCTTGGCGTCTTCGTTGTCGGGCTTCAGGGAAAGCGCCTTGGTCAAGGCCTTTTCCGCTTCCCGGTAGTTGCGGGAGTAAAAAAGGATTTTCCCGTGCATGGTCCAAATCTTGTAGTCGTTCTGCGCCTTGGCGAGGGTCTCTTCGCTGATAGCCCGAGCTTCTTCGTAACGGCCCAGGAACACCAGGGCGTCCATCAGGGTTTCGCCCAGTTCCTTGCTCATGCCGAACCTTCCGCGCACTCCGTATAAAATGTCTACGGCTTCGGCATATTGGTCAAGCCCCATGTAGGTTTTGGCTAAGTACACGCCCAGACGGCTGCTGGGTTGGGTATCGTAGAGTCTCTGCACCACAATCAGGGACTGGTGCCGCTGGCCCAGACCCCAAAGGGCGTCGCTCAGGTTAATGACGTATTCGGGATTGTTGGGGGTGTACTGCAGGGCTCCTTCGGCACATTCACGGGCACGACCGTAGTCGAATACCGCTTCGTACATCTCGCCCAGAATAGAGAGAAGTTTCCCGTTCTTGCGGACCAGTTCCATCTCGCTTTCAAAGTGGCTGATGCCAGGACCATAGAGTTCCTTGAGCTGATAGACGAACCCGCAGTTGATCAGGTACAGGGGCTCTTCCGGGTCCATCTTGTTGGCCCGTTCGAAATAACTGAGGGCTACCAGGGGCTGGTCTTCTAGCAACCGCAAAATTCCCACCTGGCTCATGACGGCGGCGTTGAACTTGGCCTGCTTCTTGGCGGATTCGGCATCGCTGGCCTGTTCGGGCTTGGCTCCGACGGTTACGCCCTCGATGGCGTTGTCCATGACCTTGCCGTATTTTTTCTTGTTGATTCCCTGGGTCCAGGCTACGGCCAAAATCCCGCGGCCGTCTTCGTAGAAGAACCGGCCCTTGTAACTGAAGTCAAAGCGGTTTACCGTATGGGTAAGGGTGAACTCCTGAGCGTAGCGGTCTCCAACCTTGACCCGCCTGCTTTCTAGGCTGGGTTCGTTCGGGTCCACGCCAAGCCGAACCAGCAGCACCTTGAACAGGTCCTGGGACGAAACCTCTTCGGCGGGCACAATGGCTCCGTAGATAAAGAAGGAAACGTCTTCGTCCTTGTTGGTGAGCACCAGGTCTGGGTCGTTGTTCTGCTTGGAAATGCCGTTCCAGAAATGCCAGAGGGTGTCCTTTACCGCCCAGCGGTAGCCCAGTGCCTCGGAGGTGTAGTCCTGCAGGTGCTCCGGCGAAAGTTCCGGGCCTTCTTCCCGCTGGATTTCTTTCAGTTCGAAACTGGCGAAAAATTCCCGCCATTCCTCTTTCAGGCCGCCTGCGGGGGGCAGGTTGTCCGAAGCCGAAAGGGTGAGGGTGTAGATGCGGTTCCCGCTTCCCGTGACGAGGCCTACCGCCTCGTAGGGAGTGTCGTAACGCTTGCCTACGATGTCGAAGAAGGCTCCAGTGGCGCCAAAGGCCTCTTCGGGGTAGGTTTCGGCCAGGGTCGCCTTCTTGCCGCTGGACTCGAAACTCTGCATCTCGATGCGGGCCCGGTCCATCAGGTTCATGGGTTCGCCTTCGGCAAGTTCCACTTCCCGAAGTACCGCCCTCCGGCCGGTGCGGGCGTTGTAGAATTCGTAGGGGGCTCCGTCTTCGCCGCCTATCATGGACCAGTCGCCACCGGGGTTACCGAAGCTGTAGCCCTTGGAATCAAGGGTCGTGACTTCGGCCGCCCCGCGTTCAGAACTCTGTGATGTGGTGGCTGCCGGGGCATCATTGTAAAAGGCGTCTGCGGGGGCCGGTTTGGCCTTTTCGGCGGGGCCATTCTTGGAGGCATTCTCCGTTAGGGGCTGGCCATTGCCGGCACAGGATACAATAAACTGTAATAGTACCACAAGGCCAATGGACCAGAGGCTTCTTTTTAGGGGCTTCATATCTTTTTTAATGAATATTTTTTTCAAAACTACCTTACTTAAACGGTGTAATTTTAGTAAATTTGGAGCCAAGAACGCACTTACCTACTGGGTAGGTGGCAATTTCAACAACAAACAAAAAGGATCCAATAATGGCTCTTAAACTCGGTATCAATGGTTTCGGCCGCATCGGCCGTATGGTGTTCCGCGCTGCTGTGGAAAACTTCTCCAAGGACATTCAGGTTGTCGGTATCAACGACCTCCTCGACGTTGACTATCTCGCTTACATGCTGAAGTACGACTCCGTGCACGGCGCTTTCAAGCACGACGTGTCTTTCGAAGGCAACTTCCTCATCGTTGACGGCAACAAGATTCAGGTGTTCGCCGAAAAGGATCCCACCAACATCACTTGGGGTGCCCTCGGTGTTGACGTTGTTGTGGAATCCACTGGCTTCTTCCTGACCGACGAACTCGCTCGCGCCCACATCAAGGCCGGTGCCAAGAAGGTCATCATGTCCGCTCCTTCCAAGGACGCAACCCCGATGTTCGTTTACGGTGTGAACCACCAGACCTACGCCGGCCAGGACATCATCTCCAACGCTTCCTGCACCACCAACTGCCTTGCTCCTATGTCCAAGGTCCTGAACGACAAGTTCGGCATCAAGCGCGGCCTCATGACCACCGTTCACGCTGCAACTGCTACTCAGAAGACTGTTGACGGTCCCTCCAAGAAGGATTGGCGCGGTGGCCGTGGCATCCTCGAGAACATCATTCCTTCCTCCACTGGTGCTGCCAAGGCCGTGGGCAAGGTTCTCCCGCAGCTCAACGGTAAGCTCACCGGTATGAGCCTCCGCGTTCCGACCTCCGACGTTTCCTTTGTTGACCTCACTGCCGAACTCGAAAAGCCGGCTACCTACGAAGAAATCTGCAAGGCCATGAAGGAAGCTTCTGAAGGCGAACTCAAGGGCATCCTCGGTTACACCGACGAAGCTCTCGTTTCTACCGACTTCCGCAACGACGCTCGCACTTCCATCTTCGACGTCAAGGCTGGTATCCAGCTCGACCCGACCTTCGTGAAGGTTTGCGCCTGGTACGATAACGAATGGGGCTACAGCAACAAGGTTTGCGAAATGGCCCGCGTCATCACTAAGTAAGATTTCTGCATGGCGCTAGTAGTGCGGACGCAATAATCAGATATCTGCACTTCCGCTAAAGAATCTTTCTAATTCCCTGCCGGTAACCCCGGCGGGGAGTTTTTGTTTTTAGGGGCTAGGATCTAGGGGTTAGGGACTTGTGTCTCGGCTTTACTTGGCCGTTGTGGCTGCCGCTTGAGTGTTCTTGCCGGCGGTGGTCGTGTCTTTGGACTGTGTGGCCGTTGTATCTGCGGGTTGTGGCGTGCTCAACGTATCAATCTTTCGCTTGACGCTGGGAAGCATCTTCTGTAGATCGATAAAATCGACCTTCCGCTCTTCAGAAAGTGAACGGATAGGAACAAAATAAGCGGAATCGGCAATTCCGAGTGTGTCTGCACTGAACAGGTCAAAATAGGAGAGGAAAAGGGAGGCCCATTCTTTTGCCCATATTTTTTTTGTTTCTCGGTTTACGGACCAGGATTCGGGGACAAAGAAATCGGTTAGCCCTCCAGATACGATGAAATGTGGCTTGCTGCCCGCGAGTGTGTTGAATATTCGAGCAACACGTTTAGTGGCGGCAATACAGGTTATGAGCAACACCGTGTCGGCGTTTCTTTTCTTGAGCCACGGGATGATGGTTCTTGCTTCCTCAAGAGTGGATGGATCATCATGCCGTGCCAAAAAAATTGCGCTACTGTCAAAATCACCTTGTTTCATTAGGTCTTCGACATAATAATCTGCATTGTAGTGGCTTTTGTAAATTCGACGGCCAAGAATCAATACTGAATCTGCTTTATGCTCGCGTAATAGCTTGGCTGTTAAGTCTGTGCGTTCCATGTCGGGGCCTTGACCATCTAGCACCGCGACCCATTTTACATGAGTAAACTCATCTTGTTGGACAAGCCATTTGCCGCTGCAGGTCATAATCAGATAAAAGCACAGCAACAGGAGAAAAATGATAGCTATGGCAATCCCGAAAAATTTCTTTGAAGTCTTTTTGATTCGCTTGTCTTTTTTCAATAACATGTTGAATTCCTTGGCGCAGATCTACCACCTGTACAATATAGCCGTTTCGCCATCGTCGTAATAGCGCTCCCGCTTGCCGTACGCCTGGAATCCGTGTCTTTCGTAAAGCAATCGTGCACCGGTATTTCTTTCACGGACTTCCAGAAAGCAGTGGTCGCCTTTATCTCGATTCAGCTTGCCCAGACCATGGCGCAGGAATGCAGATGCGATTCCCTTTCGCTGAAAATCTGGAGCTACGGCGATGGTCAAAAGCTCCGAGTCGGCTTCCATCAGGTGGAATATGGCATAACCGGCGAATGCTCCGTTCTCTTCGTCCACCAGGCAGAGGGCGTAGTTTGCCCGTAGTTCGGAGTGAAACTGTTTCTCGTTCCAGTTTTGGAAGTCAAGAGCCGACTGCAGGGCTAAAACGTGGGTGAGGTCTGCTTCGGTCATGGGGCGTATTGGCATGGTAAACCCCGTTAAAGCTTAGTGCCCCTTCTCGAAATAGGAAGGCTGGATGTAGTTGGCTTCTTGAATCAGGGACGGTTGATGCTTCTCGAAAAGCTTGGCCCAGAGGCTTAGGGGATTGCCGTCGTCGAGAACGGTTTTTATACCCTTGGCAGTATAAAATTCTGTTAAGTGGACGTCGTCACGGGCGGTAGCGTCAACCACGACGAACTTGGATTCTCTCGCACGGAGTTTTGCGACGACATCTTCCGTAGAGTCGAAGGATTCCTGATTGCAGAGTCGCAGGTACCAGTAGTCTTTTCGGGCCTTTACCACGACGGCTGTGTCGGGGGCCTCGGAAAAGCATTCCAAAGCCTCTAGCGTTGATACTCCGTAGAGCTTGCGGGCTCCGCTGAAGCAGATTCCCTGGCAAAAGGCCACGCCGGTCCTGAGACCGCTAAAGGAACCCGGTCCGAGAGTCACCATGACCCGGCCGACATCCTGGAGCGTGACGCCGCTTTGCTCCAGCAGGTTGTCCAGGTTCATGCTGAGGGTTTCGCCCCGGGCTTCCGGGTCTACGATCTCCTTGTAGAATGCGTCACCACAGCCGTCGAGGGCGCTACCCGCGATGGCTATGGAAATTCCCTTTCGAGAGGTATCTACAAAGAGGTCAAAGGACATGGGAGTGTGAGGTGTGTAATGTGAGATGTGTAATGTGATAATTTGTCATTCCTCATTTCACACTACACATTGATTTTACCTTCTGATAGTAAGGCTCTTGTCAATAATCAGGTCAATGAGGCTGGAGTAGGTGATGCCGTTGCAGGCCGCCTGTTGCGGGAGCAGAGACGTGGGGGTCATGCCGGGCAGGGTGTTGGTCTCGATGGCCCACAGGTTCCCGTCCTTGTCGATACGCACGTCGGTACGGCTGTAGCCGGCACCGCCCAGGGCGTAGTGGGCGTTCTTTACCAGTTCCTGGATGCGGGCGGTGAGTTCGGGTTTGAATTCGGCGGGTGTCACCTCTTGGCATTCGCCGTTGTACTTGGCTTCGTAATCAAAGTACTCGCGGGTGGTCATGCGCATTTCGGTAGGCGGCAGGGGCTTTTCACCTTCAATAAAGCCGCAACTGGCCTCTTCACCGGCGATAAACTTTTCGCAAAGCAGACGGTCGGAATCCTTGAACAGGTCGGTGGCAATCTTGCCGGCCTCGTCCAGGTCCTTGGCGATGCCGATACCGATGCTGGAGCCGCCCAGGGGGTCCTTGATGACCAGGGGAAATCCAAGCTCGTCAGAGACGCTAACCAGGGTGTCGCCGTTGAAGTCGTGCTTGAAAATCACGCGATAGGGTGGAGTGGGAACTCCGTTTGCCTTGTAGATTTCCTTGGACTTGATCTTGTCCATGGCAAGTGCCGAAGCCAAAAGGCCGCAACCGGTGTAGGGAATGCCCCAGTTTTCAAGCATGGCCTGGATGTGTCCGTCTTCGCCCCACTTGCCGTGAAGTGCCAGGAAGGCGATGTCTGCGGAGGGCAGTTCCGAAAGGGCCGGGGACTTTTTGGTCACGGCGGCGGAGCCTTCCAGGGAGCGAAAATAATTGACGGAGAAGTTGTCTTTCTGGTAGGGTGAAAGTTCCCTTGCGGACCAGTGCCAGGTGCCGTCCTTGTCAATCAATACGGGGTGGATGTTGTATTTTTCGGGGTCCATGGCGCGGACCACGCCGGTGCCACTCACTACTGAAACATCGTGCTCTGTGGAGGGGCCGCCCATCAAAACTAAAACGCGTAAACGGGGCATTTTCAATTCCTTTAAAAATGACAAGAGAAATGTAGATATTTTGCAGACGAAAAACATTTTTGCTTGCGATTTTTATGTATTTTAGAAACCGTATGGAGAAAATGACAAGGGCGCTCACGATTGCCGGTTTTGATGGCTCTGCTGGTGCGGGAATCCTCGCCGATGTAATGACCATGGCCCATTTCGGGGTCTATGGCGAGGCTGTGTGTACCGCCATGACGGAGCAGAACGAAAACGAGTTCGTAACCCCCGGCTGGGTCATTTGGGATCGCATTGAGGCTCAGCTAGAAACTTTGTTTAAGTCCTATACCTTTAAGTACGTAAAAATCGGCATGGTGGAGCACGCCAAGAACCTTGGCCGCATTGTAGATTTTATCCGCGAAAAGTCGCCGGACGCCTTCATCTTGTGGGACCCGGTGGCCAGTGCCAGTGCGGGCTATCGTTTTTTGCGGAACATGGACCAAGACGACTTTGTGCCCATCATGAAACGCCTGGACCTGATTACGCCCAACCAGGATGAGTTTGCCCTTTTCGGGTTCGGTCTTTCGGCGTCTCGGGACGAAATCACGCTGGGCAAGGATTTTGCCCTGCTTCTGAAGGGCGGGCATTCCCAAGGGAACGAGGCGGTAGATACCCTCTGGACTGCCGAAGGACAGTTCAAGTTTGCCTCACCCCGTCTCCAGGGAGTGGACAAGCACGGCACAGGCTGTCACCTTTCGTCGGCAATCCTTGCCAATGTCGCTTTGGGCAAAAGCCTGCCCGCCGCCTGCCAGGCGGCTAAAGACTATATGGACAAGTTCTTACAGACTGGCGAGGGCCGCCTGGGATTTCTGCGCTAGGTTTACTCCAGATACGTGTAACCGTACAGGCCGCCGCGGTAGATGTTCAGGAATTCCTTGCCTTCTTGCAGGCTGATCTTCCCTTCCTTCACGGAGCGCGACACCCAGTTCTCCATGGTGCGCACGAGCGCCTTGTCGCTGAAGTTCACGTAGTCGAGTACGTCTTCCACGGATTCGCCGTCAATCACCTTGTCGATTTCGTAGCCGCCCTTGTCGTTGCAGACGATGTGGACTGCGTTCGTATCGCCAAAGAGGTTGTGCAGGTCGCCGAGGATTTCCTGGTAGGCGCCCACGAGGTAGACCGCGATGTAGTACGGTTCGCCATTCTTGAGTTCATGCAGCGGGAGCGTGCGGCTCACGTCGCCACCACGGACGAACATATCGATTTTTCCGTCGGAGTCACAAGTGACATCCTGGATGGTCGTCTCGACTGTGGGTTCCTCGTTCAGGCGCTGGATAGGCATGAGCGGGAAAACCTGGTCTACGCCCCAGCTGTCGGGCAGGCTCTGGAACAAACTGAAGTTGCAGAAATACTTCTGTGCGAGCAAGCGCGGGAGTTCGCTCAATTCATAAGGCGGATGGCGCAAGTCCTTCGCGAGCTGGTCCACCTTGCGCACGATGCTCCAGAACAGGCGTTCGCACATGGCTCGCGTCGGCAGGTCGTAATCGCCCACCTTGAAACCGTTCAGAACGTCATCGTTCAACTGGATGGCATCGTGCCAGCTTTCGAGCAGGTTCTTCGGGGTAAGTCCCTTGTAGATGCCGTACAAATCCTTCAATGCATCGGGAGCGTCGCCATCAATCTCGTGCGTATTCTCGTCAAAGAAAGCCTGGCCTGCGGTTTCCAGCACGTTGAACACCAAAATGGAATGATGCGCCGCAAGAGCGCGGCCCGATTCCGCAATGATGTTCGGGTGCGGCACGTCGCCGTTTTCACAGGCTTCGTACATGGCGTACACCACGTCGTTGGCGTATTCCTGGATGGAGTAGTTCACCGAACTTGCGTTAGAACTGCGGGTGCCGTCGTAATCCACACCGAGACCGCCGCCCACGTCCACAAATTCGAGGCCCATGCCCATCTTGCGAATCTGCACGTAGAACTGCGAGACTTCGCGCAGGCCCGATTTGATGTGGCGGATGTTCGTAATCTGGCTACCCAGGTGGAAGTGGATGAGCTTCATGCAGTCTTCCATCTTCTCCTGCTTGATGTAGTCCAGCGCTTCCAGCAGTTCGGAACTGTTGAGGCCAAACTTGCTGTGATATCCGCCGGATTCTTCCCACTTGCCGCTACCGGAGCTGGCGAGCTTGATGCGGATGCCGATGTTCGGGCGCACGCCGATACGGCGAGAAAGTTCCACCACCAAGTGGAGCTCGTTCATCTTCTCGACGACGATGAAAATCTTCTTGCCCATCTTCTGCGCGAGGAGGGCAAGTTCAATGAAGTCCTCGTCCTTGTAGCCGTTGCAGATAATCAGCGAATCCGGGTTGTCCATGTTCGCGAGCACCGCATGCAGTTCCGGCTTGGAACCGGCCTCGAGACCGATGTTGTATTTTTTGCCGTGGCTGACGATTTCTTCGAGCACGGCGCGTTGCTGGTTCACCTTGATCGGGAAAATGCTGTAGTAGCTCCCATTGAAACCGTATTCCTGACGTGACTTGTTGAAGCACTCGTTGATCTTCTCGATGCGGCTGTCCAGGATATCCGGGAAGCGAAGCAGCATCGGGGTGGAGACGTCGCGGAGCGAAAGTTCCTGCACGAGTTCGTACAGGTCGATGTCCGGGCCGCCTTCCTTGAGCGGGTGAACCGTAGCGTGGCCCTTCTCGTTGATGTCGAAGAAGTTCACGCCCCAACCCTTGACGTTGTACAAGTCGCGGGAATCGTCAATGCGCCATTTTTTCATGTTCAATCCTTCGGATTGTAGCTATGAGGTCGGGCTTCGCCCTTTGAGCTGTGAGCTCGGTCGCCCTTATGCTTCGCTTCAGGGCTCCCTTTGGGTTCAAGTTAGACGCCAAAGGCGCGAGTAAAAAACTCATACCCCAAAGCGACCGTAGGTCGCGACCTCATACCTCACAACCTCTAGTCCACCAGCACCGGGTTAAAGTTTTCCTTCCACGGGAGGCCGTACTTGGTGAGGGCTTCCATGAACGGATCCGGGTCAAATTCTTCCACGGTATGCACGCCCGGCTTGTTCCACTTGCCGGTGAGCACCATCATGGCGCCGCACATGGCCGGAACGCCTGTGGTGTAAGCAATCGCCTGGCTGCCCAGTTCCTTGTAGCATTCCTGGTGGTCGCACACGTTGTACAGGTAGTAGGTCTTGTCCTTGCCGTCCTTCTTGCCCTTGAAAATGCAACCGATGTTCGTCTTGCCCTTGGTGCGCGGGCCGAGGCTTGCCGGGTCCGGAAGGAGCGCTTTGAGGAACTGGATAGGCACGATTTCCTGGCCCTGGAACTTGATGGGCTGCGTGCTGAGCATGCCCACGTCTTCGAGGCAGCGCATGTGGTCGAGGTAGCTCTGGCCAAACGTCATGAAGAAGCGGATGCGCTTCACACCCGGAATGTTCTGGGCGAGCGATTCGATTTCTTCGTGGTGCAAGAGGTACATGTCCTTCTTGCCCACTTCGTCAAACACGTATTCGCGCTTGATGCTCATGGCCGGAATTTCGACCCAGTGGCCCTTGCCGTTTGCGTCGGTGTCCCAGTAGCTGCCCGGAGCGGAAACTTCGCGCAGGTTGATTTCGGGGTTGAAGTTCGTCGCGAACTTGTAGCCGTGATCGCCGCCGTTGCAGTCGAGGATATCGATTTCCTCGATGGTGTCGAACTGGTGCTTCAATGCGTAGGCGCAGTAGGCCTGAGAAACACCCGGGTCAAAGCCCGAGCCGAGCAACGCCGTGAGGCCGGCCTTTTCAAATTTTTCTTTGTATGCCCACTGCCAGCTGTAGTCGAAGTAGGCGCTGAAGCCCTGTTCCTTCACGCGCTTGTCGTAGACCTTGCGCCACTCGGGATCGTCGATGTTTTCGGGCTCGTAGTTAGCGGTGTCCATATAGTTTACGCCACATTCGAGGCAGGCATCCATGATGGCCAGGTCCTGGTACGGGAGCGCGATGTTCATCACCAGGTCGGGCTTGTATTCCTTGATGAGCTTAGAGACATTTTCGGCCTTGTCCGCATCCACGGCGGCAGTCGTGATGACTGTCTTCGTGTTCGGGCGCAGTTCCTGAGCGAGCTTCTCGCAGTTTTCGCGGTGGCGGCTAGCGATGCAGATTTCGCTGAACACTTCGCTTGCCGTGCAGCACTTCTTGATAGCAACCGTGGCGACAGCGCCACAACCGATAATCAAAGCTCTTGCCATTTTTTATTTGTTCCTTGTAAAGGTGTTTGTAGTGGTACTAATATAAAAAAAAAGGGAGGGGGGAGGTGTGTAGTGTGTAATGTGTAATGTGAAATTGTAAGTGTGTCATCCTGAGCGAGTGAAACGAATCGAAAGATCTTCTTGCTTAATTTTTTTTAACAGTTAATTTCTACATTAATTGTTATGGAATCTTACTTTTTTATCGGTGTTGCGGGCGTGGGCATGAGTGCCATCGCCCAGTATTTGGTTGGCAAGGGTGTTGCAGTGAGCGGGTCCGACCGCCAGTTCGGTGCGGCAGAAAAGCCGCTGGTCATGACTCAACTCGAAGAATGTGGTGTCAAGTGCTTTCCACAAGACGGCTCGGGCGTGGTCGCAAGCCTAAGTGCGGTGGTGGTGAGTACTGCCATCGAAGACACGAATCCGGATTTGAAGCGGGCCAAGGAACTAGGTGTTCCCGCAATGCACCGCAGTGAAATGCTGGCGAAGATTTCTAAGGAAGCCAAGACCATTGCTGTGAGCGGCACCAGTGGCAAGTCCACCGTGACTGCCATGATTTATCACATCTTGCAGTATGCTGGCCTTCAGCCTTCCGTGATGACGGGGGCTGGTCTCGTGAACCTGCAGAAAGAAGGCAAGATCGGCAATGCTGTGTCGGGTAAGGGCGAGTGGCTTGTTGTGGAAGCAGATGAAAGCGACGGAACGCTGGTGCGCTATGAACCTGAAATCGGCTTGATTTTGAATGTCGATAAGGACCACAAGGAAATGAGCGAACTTCAGGAAATCTTCCTCAAGTTCAGTCACAACATCTTGGACAACGGAAAGATCCTCATCGTGAATGACGCCCACCCGCTGGCCAAGAAGTTCAGCGCCGGACGTGAATTCGACTTCGGCTTTGAAAATTATGTGGGCGTGCAGGGCACGGACTTCAAGTCCGTTGGTACATCCATACAGTTCCGGGTGCGCCACCAAGCTGAACTCGTGAAGTTCGTGGTACCCCTGCCGGGCAAGCATAATATGGAAAATGCCCTGGCTGCAACGGCTGCCGCCCTCCGCGCAGGAGTGTCGCTCCATACCTGCGCTGACGCCCTGGCCACATTCCCGGGGGTATTCCGCCGCCACCAGATTCTAGGGACCTTCAATGGCGTGACTCTGGTAGATGACTTCGCGCATAATCCGGCAAAGATTGCGGCAAGCATCAAGAGCGCACAGGACTTTACCGAGGGCCGCGTTATCGCCTGGTTCCAGCCCCACGGTTTTGGCCCCACACGCTTCTTGCGGAACGACCTGGTGGAATTTATTGCGAAGACGCTTCGGCCCAAGGACTTTGACGACGACCGGGACAACGACATGATGTTCTTCAGCCAGATTTACTATGCTGGCGGCACTGTCACTCGTGACATCAGCGCAGGCGACCTGGCCGATGACCTGCTTCTCAAGGGCTGCGAGGCCGTCTACATCGAAGACCGGGACGAATGTGCCAAGAAGATGGTAGAATGCGCCCAGCCTGGCGATACCATCTTATTGATGGGTGCCCGCGACCCGAGCCTCGAAAAGTACGCCCAGTCCGTGCAGAAACTTCTCGAAAACCGCTAATAGATCGCTCTCTTTTCTAAAGTTTTAATTCTAGTCAAAACATCGTTACATTGATGTGGACAATTTTTTTAGGACGTCCTGCAGTTCTTTGGGCAGGGGGCATTCCTGGACCGTATTCTTGCTTTGCCAGGGGTATTCCAGGCGGCTGCTGTGCAGGAACAGCCTGTTCAGTCCGTATTGTTTCTTGAATCCACGATTCAGGGCGAAATCTCCGTAACGGGTATCTCCCAAGAGCGGGTGTCCGATGCTTGCGAAGTGCGCCCTGATCTGGTGCATACGGCCCGTTTCCAGGTTGATTTTTACCAGGTCGTAGCCGTTGTAGTGTTTTTTGACGCTATAATGGGTGATGGACTTTTTCCCTTTTTCGTCAATCTGCATCTTGGAGCCCTTGGCATTGTCTGTGCGGGCGAGGGAGGCTTCGATGGTTCCTTTTTCTTTTTCGAGGTTCCCTTTGACAAGAGCCAGGTAGTATTTCTTGACTTCGTGTTCACGAATCAGACGTGTTAGGTCCCGCAGGGTGTCGCCGTGAAGGGCCACCAGCAAAAGTCCCGAGGTTTCCTGGTCCAGACGGTGGGCGAGGGTAGGCTTGAAGTCGAGATGTTCCCGCTTGCCCCATTCCCAAAGGTGCTCCACCAGGCTTTCGCCGGGGCGGGTCCCGCTTCCCGGCTGGCTGGGCATGCCCGAAGGCTTGTTGACCACCAGGTAGTCTTCGGTTTCCAAGATGATGTCCAGCTCCTGAGCACCCCAGCCGGATTTTCGGTCGGCGGCTGTGCTGGCTTTAGTCCAACCCTTGTTTTCGGCGTTGTTCAAATCCGAATTCCGAATTCCGAATTCCGAATTACTTTCACTTTTCAAATTCTCGTAGATACAGACGGTATCCCCTTCCTGGAGCATCTGGTTTGCCTTGCCCACGGCTCCGTTCACCCGGACTTTCTTTTTACGCAGGATAGCAAAGAAAACGGACAATGATTCGTCGGGAAAAGCCTTCCGTAAAAAACGGTCCAGGCGCATGTTGGCAAAGTTTCGGTCGATAGTGCGGGTAATCATTGGTCTCTTTACCTCTTTTTCGCGTAGTACGCCAGTCTCACTCCGTCGGCGGCGCTGGTGACAATCCCGCCTGCATAGCCGGCCCCTTCGCCCAGCACGAACAGCCCCTTGGCACTCGCGCTTTCTAGGGTGGCGCTGTCTCGGGTGATGCGCAGGGGAGAACTGGTCCTGGTTTCGGGAGCCACAATGAGGCCTTCCGCTATGAATCCGGGAATTTTACGGTCAAAGTTCAAAAAACCTTCGTAAAGGCTCTGGCAAATTCGCTGGTCCAGCCAGTCCCAAGTGTTGACGGGTACAATCCCGCAGGGGTAGGTGGATTTGGGCAGTTTCTTGTCAAGCCGATGTCCCATGAATGCCTTGATGGTCTGTGCCGGAGCGCTGTAGTTCTTTCCGCCTACATTGAAGGCGTCCGCCTCCGTTTTCCGCTGGAATTCCAGTCCACCGAAGAGTTTTTCGCTGGCTTCTACGGGAACCACGATGGCTCCGTTGGCAAGTGGGCCGTTTCTGCGGCTATAGCTCATGCCGTTGGTGGCAAGAGTCCCTGGTTCAGAAGCGCAGGGCACCAGCACGCCGCCGGGGCACATGCAAAAACTGTAGGCGCTGCAGGTTTTGTTCAGTGTCGGTGTGGCGAGAAAATATTCCGCAGCTCCGGTGAGGCGTGTATCGACACCTCGGCCCAGTTGTCGCAGGTTTATCAACTCCTGAGGGTGCTCCACCCGAACGCCCATGGCAAAGGCCTTGCTTTCAAGGGCTACGCCCCGGGCCTGCAGCATCTGGTAAATGTCCCTGCAGGAATGCCCCGTGGCAAGGGCCAGCGCTTCGCAGCGCTTCCACGCACCTTGCGGTGCGGCGTCGTTTTCAATCTTGATGGCAGAAATGCGACCGTTCTGGATTTCTACATCTGTCAGGGCCGAATAAAAGTGGATTTGCCCACCCAGTCGGGCAATTTCTGCACGGATTTTCCGGAGCATCAGCACAAGCCTGTCTGTTCCGATGTGTGGCTTTGCGAAGGTGATGACATCTTGGTCCACCCCGAAATCCACCATATCGTGCAGGACTTGTTCCGAAAATGCGTTCCTGCTCCGGGTGTTGAGCTTGCCGTCACTGAAAGCTCCGGCTCCGCCCTCGCCAAAGAGAACATTACTGCGGGCGTTGAACTTTCGGTCCACAAAGAACCGGCGTATGTCGCGGAATCGTTCCTCTACGGGCTTTCCTTGCTCGTAAAGATCTACGGAATAGCCCTTGCGTAAAAGGTGCAGGGCCGCCCAGAGCCCTGACGGACCTGCACCCACAATATCTACATGCCCGGGCATTTGCACGGTGCCTGCCAGGGCTGCATCTTTCGGGTCTTGTTTTGCTGGAATCGCTTCTACGAGCCCCTTGGCGTTGTTTCCGAAGGTCTTCAGTTTTTGCAGAACATCGAAACGGACATTATAAGACCAGTGGGGGAAACCTTTCCGGCGGGAGTCCAGCGAAAAACGCTCCACCTCCAGATTGAAAATCTGTTCCGGGTGGAGTTTCAGCTCTTTGGCAAGAGCTTCCCGAAACTTGCCTTTTTTTTCTAGGGCAACGGGAAGCTCGTGAAAACAGTAAGAGTACATGGCCCTTGCCGCCAGCAGAAAACCTTAGAACACGTAGTTCAGGTTGATGCCGCCGTAGATGTCCTTGTATTCGTTGGACAGGTAGTCCGGACGATAATAGATGGCCGAACCTACGTACCAGTCACTGTACAGGTGCTTGCTGTGGTTGAACCGCAGGTTGAGTTTCCCAAGCACGTCCATTTCTTCTTCGTCGAAGTCCTCGTCTGATTCGGTCCATTCCGTAAGCATATAGCGGAACTGACCATTCAAGGAAAGGACCATGAAACGATTCATGAAGGGAATTTCTAATTCGTCTTCTACGGTGATTTCGTCTTCGGTCATCTCATCACGAGTATAAGATTTCAGGCGGTAAGTCACCTGGAAGAGGTTTTGCATGCTCTTCATGGTTGTGGTGATGCTTAACGGGTAGCTCTGTTCAAAGTAGTCACTTCCACCGTAGTAATAACCCAGTTTTGCCCAGGTCGTGTCTTCCAAATCCATATCCATTACATCGATTAAGCTGTCCTTGTGGAACTTGGAATCGTCTGTACGCAGTGTCCAACGGCCGTTGATTTTGAACACGGACTGGGCTGCTTTGAAGGATATCCCGGCCTTGATGCTTTGTTTGTAGAGTCTTTCTTCAAATTTGGAGGCGAGGTAAGGCTCGTCCGCCATAGACATGTAGTTTGCCCAGCGTGCAGAATCCACCATGACGGTATCGCCGTTCACGATGGCAATCTTTGACCCCTTGCCCTTGGTAAAGAAATCATCCCTGTAAACACCATCGTCCAGCATGTAGTTGCCCCGGAGCTGTAAAGGACGGTACTGGTCTCTGTATTCTAGGTTGTAGCCCGCCGTGATTTGGACTCTGGGGTTGACGGTAAAGGTGTTGCCCAAACCAAAATTATGAATGTATTTCGTACGGTCGTTGTCCAACTCGTGAGCTTCGAACCAGTCGCTTTCGTCATCGGAAACTAAACCGAAATGGGTGCCTTCTGCAAGTCCTGCCAGGTTTTTCTTTCTTCCGTGGGCCGCATTTTCTACATTGATTTGGTATTCCAATCCAAGAATCCAGAACTTCTTGATGTCCTGTTCTAGGCTAGCTCCGAATTCGCGGGTGTTGGAAAGCTGGTCCGGTGAACCGGCGCTGTAGAACTCTTCGCCAATGTACTTAAAATGACCTGCAATTCTTGTTCTGTTGATACTCCAGTTCAAGGATGCTCCAAGAGCGAAGTTCTGGCTACCCCAGTGCTGGCCTAGCACGCGGTCATCATCGCGGTCGCTTTCAACCTCTTTCTGAACCTTTTTCGCTTCTTTTACGAGTTCATGCAATTTCTGTAGCATCTGGCCTTTTGTCATGTTGGTGTTGTCACCGAAAATTTCTTCTAACTCGGCATTGGTCAGCCAGTCAATCTGACTTTCACTCTGCATCAATTTACGGAGAAGCGTGTAACTGGATGTATTCAGACCTGCATTGGAGAAAACCTTATTGATGGCTCTCTGGCGTATGGCATCAGTGGTGTCGGCACGTCCGACGGCAATCTGCCCGTTCAGCTCGATGTCGCCCGGGAAAAACAGCCAGTTTCCTTCGGCATACATGGTAAATGCTTCTTGCAACGGGTCGGTGGTAAGGGTGGTCGCCTTTGCCCCATCGCGAAGCAGAGGGTCTTCAAGTTCGTCATTGGCGTAAATTGCACCCACCTTGGCATCAAACCTGCGTACAGGAGCCCATTTCAGGAATCCGCCGTAAGCGAGGCGCTGTGCTTGGGCTTCGCCATCGTCAATATAGTCGTTGTAGAAGTAGGGATGACGGTTGTGGGGAACTAGAGAACGTTTGGCTTCGCCAAAGAATCCTTCCAGCTGGAACAGGGGTTGATCTGCATTGTTCTTGAGCAGGGAGAGCGTGTATTCAGCACCGAATAAGGGCATGCTGGACATGTAGATGTCTCCGCCCATCATCTGGATATCACCCAAGTTGACGCTGTTGTAGCTGTCGTTATAGCGTAGTGTTACTGGGTTTGGAGAGAACTTGTTCCAAGAATCCGAAGTAGCGTCCATGGTAAATTCAATGGTTTTGCCTTCCGGAGAAATCATCAGCAAATACACCGAAGCGTTTTCGGCAAAGCCCGGCACCTGGAAATAGTTCTTGTAACGGTTGCCCTTGAGAATGGTATCTGTTCCCATGATTTCCGGCGTGTCGCTATGATGGGTACGGGTGCGGACATAATGATAATTCCAGCCAAGCATCAAGTTGCCAAGGATTGACCAGCTTTTTTGCGTAGAATCTGAGTCTGTTTCTGTATCAAATACAACATAGGCCTTGTCGGTGGGGTTAAGGTTCTTGCGTTCTGTGCCTGGTACTTCCGGCTCGGGGGGGAGGGTTGCCGCGGTTTCTTCTGCCTTGTCACTGAAATTTTCTTTGTTGTTTTTGGCGTTTTCCATAACTTCCGGCGCAAGGATTTCTGCCGTGGCTATACCAACGGTATTGTCTTCTACGGAAGCCTTGTTCAAGTCGATAAGGGTGTTGCCCATATTGACTACGGCTGTACCGTTATTTCTGAAATTCGAGGAAGAAATGTTGCTTTTGGAAAGCTTGGAATTCAGCAGGGCAACATTGTTTCCCTCAAAGTTGGAACGCTCTATTTCGCCTTGGGCGTAGTGGGAAAGGTTCAGGGCAACCTGGTTGTTCTTGAACCGCCCGTCGCTTACGACAATAGATGCATTACGGGCATAAATACCATAACCGCTAGACCCTTCTACAAGGGAATTCTGAATTTTCAGGTTGCCATTTTCGACGACAAGGCCGTTGGTGGCGTTGAGGATTTGGGCATTGCGAATTTCGGAGTTGTTCTCTCCAATGACTGTAATTCCTGCCCAGTCGCCTGCAGCTGGTACACTCATGGCGGAACGGAACACTACTGGGGATGTGGCGGAACCCGCTACCACAAGCTGTCCTTGATTCACCATCAGCGAACTACCCTTGGTGAACATGATTGTAGTTCCCGGCTCAATGACCAATACTGTATTGGCTGCGACAGAAACTATTCCATTTACTAGGTACGGGGATTTGTCCGCTTTCAGAAATCCGTGGAGCTCTCCCTGAAGTTCTGTTCCTGCAAGTTGAGTATTTACAGGTTCGGGTGCTGGTTCTGCAACAGGTACTGGGGCTGCCACAGGAGCGGCCTCGACAGGGGGTTGCGCTGTTGCGGGAACTGCTTCTGCGGTTTCGGTTACGGGTTCGGCTGAAACATCTGCAGGCGCTTCGGCCACAGGGGTGGATTCAACTGGTGCGGGAACAGCATCGGCGGGAGCCTCGGCGACGGGTGCAGCCTCGGTTTGTGCAGGGGCAACTTCTGTAACTACTGGCTGGGGCTCGGTTGCTGTTGGAATAGCCTCTTGAACAGGAGCCTCTGCTACGGTGGCGGCTGCCCCCTGTTGTCCCGGTTCAGGAGCGGGAGCTTCGGAAGCTTGGGTGGTTGGCTGTGTGGGAACTGCGACTGCAGGTGCAGGTTCTTGGGCGAAAACAAAGGCTGTTCCCAAAAAGAATGTGGCGACGGTACTTTTAAAGAGTTTCTTCATTTAGCGTACCTCGTAAACCTTTTTGGCTGTAAGATTTCTGCCGTCTTTTAGCACGACCTCGATATCGAATGTGGTTATCTTGCCGTATTCGAGTTCTACGCGCTCATTGAACTTGGTATCGTCGATACTCAGTTCGCCTTCATATTTCCGAATTTCCACGCCGTTTCTCTTGATAGAAACGCTCTTGATTTGATTGGGGTCTCGCTGAATTCCTGCAACTTCGAAACGCAGGTCCTTTGCCAGTTCTTTGGAGACCCCATTGGGTGGTGGAGGCACGCGCAAACGTTCCCTATTGCCGTGACGAACATGAATGGCAGCGCCATTACTTGAGAAGCATCCAAGTTTCTTTCTAATTTCAGATTTGTTCCCTGCTTGGTCTCGAGCTGTCCAAGTGTAGTCATGGAGTCCCTGCTTGAGCTTGATGGTGGAGAAGGCATTCTTGTCAAAATATGTTTCCTTGAGAGGTATATGGTCTCTTTCGGTAGAGAGAATGACAATGTCGTCCTTGATGCCCGAAATGTAAACACGGGCTTCGCAGCGGATGGGGTCTGAACCCTGGAACAGGAGTGCAGGACGCCCCAGGTTGATGGCGCTGCAGGTTTTATCGATAGCGAGGTCGATGCGTGCACTAACATTGCCCGAAGCTCCGTTGAATTCGACGGTAGCGTATCTTTCGTTCCAGTTGCCCTTCTGGTCATTGATGGTAATCGTATGAGTCCATTTCCCTTCTGCGCTTAGGGGAACCAGGTTGGGAGAGGTGTAGCTGCCAAGTTTGACAAATAGGGTTGCTGCCGTATCTGCTGGGTCAAATTCACCTTCTATAACGGCCGAGCCGGTCTCACAAACAACAAGAGGCGAGGCCGTTGTCACACTGAACGGTTTCATTGCGGTTTTGCCTGAATCCGAGACTGTCGTGTCGGGCTGTTGCATGTAGAGGGTCGTCAAGCCGGCGCAGTCAAAGCTTACCTTACCGGAGTAGCAGACCACGGGGAATTTCTTTTCGCCAAAGGCGCTGGGTGCCCAGTTGGGGGTAAACTGTAGCGGTTCTCCGGTCGATTCGATTCTTTCTCCACTGAGTTCGACGCCCACACCGGCAGGGCAGGTTCCCTTGATGGTTACGGTTGGAGTGTAGATGGTGTCGGGGAGGGGTTCAAAGAAGCACTTGAGGGAATCCTTTGCGGCCGTCTGTTTTGCCTTGTACTCGATATCCTTTGCCTGGATAGCCGCTTTCAGTTTGTCTTCGGTCATAGAGGTATCGCTGAGCATGGCATCAATTTCATTTAAGAATTCCAGGTCGCCGGAGGAGGAAAGTTCCATAACCATGATTTCTTTTTCGGTGGTAATGATGGTTTCGCCGCCCTTAATTTCCACTTTTTGGTTGAATACAGTGAGTTCAAGCTTACCATTACGGAGGGAAGCGATGGGTGTGCCTTTGGAACTCAAACCGAAGGCTCCGTCAGTACCGCGAATGGCCGCCGTGGCGGTTCCGGTCTTGAACATGAAGGAACTTTCCTTGCTGGTTTGCTTTTGCACGTCAAAACGGACCTTTCCGCTCTTGATGTCGGTCATGGCCGTCTGGACCCCGTCCTCGGATACCAGTTGGGAGAATTCCACCAGGGAGTTTTCTTCTACCGAGATGGTGCTGCCATCGGGCAGGGCCACAATGGCCTGGGATTCTACCAGGGTTCGGATAACGTCTTTTTCTTTGACCTTTGCCCCTACGCGGAGTGGAACCCAGTTGCCTTCGGACTTTTTCTGTGTGGTCACGTCGCCGATGACGGAACGGACCTTGCCCGAGGTATTCTTGGCGGCATAAGAAAAAGGTACCGCCAGCATAAGTGCTATGGCGACAATTTTAAAACGACTTGAAAATGACATATAGCCCCTCTTTCAGGATATATTACACAAGATAAATATATTATTTTTAGCCTTGTCAAGATAAAAATGTATTTTTTATGGTCGAAAAATTGACCCTTATCACACGAGGAACCTATGAGCGCAGAATTTGAAGAGCCTACCGTAGAAATGACCGATCCGGACACCGGCGAGCAGGTCATCAAGGAACTGGACAAGGTTGTCCTTTCCAAGGGCGCTTGGCAGACCATGATGTTCCTTTGCCAGGAACGCAATGCCAAGACCGGCGAATTTGGCGAGCCCAAGGTCTATATCCGCCGTTACCAGAAGGTAGCAGGCGCTTTCAAGGCCCGCAGCAAGTTCAATATCAGCGGAAAGGCCCAGGCCGAAGCCATTATTGAAAATCTTAAGAAATGGTATAACATTTAATGCCTGACCCTGCCAGTAGTAAAAAGAGAAAATACAAGATAGATTTCCTTTGCCAGGGGAGCATCAAGACTTTTCCCTGGAAAGACAAGTTCGACAAGATGGCCCACCAGCTCCTGGACCAGGAGGGAACGGGGAACAACGTGAATGTTGTCCTCTGTGACGATGACTTTGTCCGCGAAATGAACAAGTCCTACCGCGGGCTAGACAAGGTGACCGACGTACTTTCCTATGAATGGCACGAACCGGACCTTTTGGGCGAAATTTACATCGCCAAAGAACAGGTCAAGCGCCAAGCCCCCGAATACGGCAACAGCTTTTTCGCAGAGCTCAAGCGAATCATTGTCCATGGGCTTCTGCACCTGTCGGGCTACGACCACATCAAGGCGGCCGACCGCAAGGTCATGCGCAAGCGGGAATGTGAATTTCTGGGGCTGGACCCCTACAAGGAGAAATGCTGATGGATTCATCGGTACAGTGGGCTATTGTTTTTTTGGTCCTCTTTCTGTTCATCTCTTTTTCTTTTTCACTGATCAAGACCGCATTCAGCGGCATCTATGCAAAGCGTGAGGCCAAGGATAGGGAAGGCCGCGAAGAGAAAGTGGCCGCCATCGTGGAGCATGATGGCTTCAACGAGACCATCTCCATCGGCCGCATCTTTTGCAATGTGGGGAGTGGCGTTTTGGGCATTTACCTGTTCCAGATGGTTCCGTGGAACTGGGTGCACGAATTCAAGATGCTCGCTTTCTTGGCTTACCTTGTAGTGGCCTGCATCTGCATCTATACCATAACCGTTTTCTGCGCAAACCTTCTCGGCACCCTCAAGCCCGATACCTTGGCAGTGGTGCTGATTCCGCTCTTCAAGCTCATACGCATACCTTTTGCGATTCCTGCCAAAATCTGCCACGTTCTTTTTGTAGCGATTCTGAAGGGTCTGGGCTATGATTCTAAGCTCAGCTTCCTCTCCGAAGAACGGCGCGATGCCGTGCAGGCGGACCTTTCCGACAGCGAGGAGACCGATGCCGAAGGCCTCGAAAAAGAAGAGCAGCAGATGATTCTTAACATCTTCGACTTCGTGGAGACCCCGGTCCGTGAAATCATGACTCCCCGCGTAGATATGTGCGCTATCGACGTGGAAACGCCCCTGGACGAACTTGTCAAGGTGTTGAACAGCGAACGCCATTCCCGCTTGCCTGTCTATAAGGATACCGTCGATAACATCGTAGGAATCCTTTCCAACAGGGATTTTTTGGAATGGTACACCGAACACCGGGATGAGCCCTTCGACATCATGAAAATCGTGATGCCCCCCGTGTTCGTGCCTTACCACAAGAAGATAGACGACCTGCTTACAGAACTCCGCAAAACCGGAAACCAACTGGCCATCGTTGTAGATGAATATGGCGGTACGGCGGGCCTTGTGACGCTGGAAGACATTCTGGAAGAAATCGTGGGCGAAATCCGCGATGAAGACGACATGGATGAAGACGAAGATGTGCAACGCCTAAAAGACGGCCGCTACATCGTAGATCCTCTCATGACCCTTTCGGACTTGAGCGACGAGCTGGGAATTGAGCTGGAACCGCCTGAGAATTCCCATGTGGAGACCCTTTCGGGCCTCATTCAGGCCACACTTGGCATTATCCCGTCTCCAGGTGCCGAAGTCAAGATTCAGGGCTATACCTTCAGGGTGCTCAAGATGGACGGCACCCGCATGGAAAAGGTGATGCTGATTCTCCCTCCCGGTAAGGCCGGTCCCAAGACCCAGGCCTTAAAAAAAATCTGATAAGACGGGGCGTAACGAATTAGTATTCGAGCTCAGCTGGGCTGGGCTTTTTCTATATTCCCGATTGATGGATGAGGTAAAAGATATTTCGCTTGAAAATGTGTCGGCAGACGACGAACGCTACATGCGTATGGCCCTTCGGGAGGCGGAAAAGGCCTTTGACGAAGGGGAAATCCCAATAGGATGTGTCGTCGTTAAAGACGGTGTGGTCATAGGCAGGGGACACAATCAGGTTGAAATGCTGAAAGATTCCACCGCCCATGCGGAAATTCTGGCTATTGGGACGGCCTCGGCGAAAATCGAAAACTGGCGGTTGGATGGTGCTACTTTGTATGTAACCCTGGAGCCGTGCCCCATGTGTGCGGGTGCCGTCTTGAACAGTCGCGTTTCACGGGTGGTCTATGGCTCGCCGGACACCCGGTTCGGCGGTTGCGGCACCACGGTTGACGTGATTTCGGGGAACGCCCTGAAACGGGAGGTCCAGGTGTCTGGGGGCCTGCTTGCCGACGAATGCCTGGGACTTTTGAAGGCTTTTTTCCAGAAAATGCGCCTGGAAAAGGGTGATTCCGGTAACAAGGGCGTGGAGCCTTCGGCTCAGCTATGAGTTCTGAGCTTCTAGTTACGAATTTTCGGATAATAAATGTGTCTGTAGACGTCTAGAAACCCAAATTTCTAGTAACTATTTGCTACATTCAAGGTATGAATTTCGTAAAGTTTTCGATCCTGTCCACGGCGCTCCTGTGGCTCTGTTCTTGTGATAGCAATAGCGTTTCTTTGGCTTTTAACACCCAGAACGCTCCGGTCCAGAAATTCACCCTGGAAGCGAGCCTGAATGTGTTTGCCCCCGAGGATTCCACTCACGAATCTTCCGAGTCTATGGAGACCCGCTTGAACGCTCAGTCCACCCTGAGCCAGACGGTGGCATTCGACAACGGTTCCGCCCGTTTCGAGATGAAGATTGATACGGTGGACTACAAGAGCGACAAGCGTTCCGTCGAGGAGTTCCGCTATATCGAGAAGTACCTTTCGTCCCAGCATTTCCAGTTCAAGATGATGGGGGATGGTTCCATGAGCGATCCCTCCGTAGAGGATCAGGCCCTGCAACCGGGGACCGAGGAACTGAATCTGATGAAGGTGTTCATGAAAATCCAGCCCGTTCTGCCGGGAAGCCCTGTGAACTTGGGTGACGTGTGGGAGCGTTCCGTGGAGATTCCTGGCAACGGCGCAATGACAACTGTTTACAAGGCCTTCAAACTTGAGGATGTGTTCGTGCACGACGGTGTCCAGATGGCGAAAATCGGCATGAACATCAAGTACAAGGAAATTCCGGACACCACTGCCAACGTGCGCATGGAAAGCAAGGGCTTTATCGTGGGTTCGGGGTCTATCCTATTCGACATTACTCACGGGGTGGTGCAGTCCGGCAACTTGGAGATTTCGGGACACATCGACGTAAACGACGTGATTGCGGCCCAGTTGTTGCCCAACATGCACATTATCCAGAAAATCAAGCTGAGGGGTGAAATTGACCAGGCCAAGTAAGATAGTCCTGCCGTTTCTTTGGGCGTTTGTGGCTGCCCTTGCGGGGGAGATGCCGTTTCCGCAAGTGGAAAACGGCAAGCTCCTTTTGCAGGAAAAGGATAGCCCCTACATCCTGGAGCAAGGCGTGGTACTTTCCTCTTCGGATACCTTTGCCGTAGAACCTGGGGTCACGGTCCTTATGGGCGAATACGCCAAGCTGATGCTCCGGGGCCCGGTGGATATTCGGGGTACTGAGGCCAAGCCCATCGTGTTCAAAAGTGCTGACTCCAGCGAAAGCTGGAACGGCCTGCATATCATTTCGGGTAACGGTTCTTTTGAAATCAAGAACCTGATGGTAGAAAACGCCTTCCGTAATTCCGTGTTCCGCACCCGTGGGGTTTTCGAGAATGTGCGCTTTGTGAATAACTACTACGGCCTGTGGGTAGATGACGTGCCCGAGCTAGTGCTATCTCATTGCGATTTCAGCCGGAACCGTTTTGCCCTTTCTGTCCGTGGCGGCAAGGTGATATCCTTGGACAGCAAGATTTCTAATAATGTCTATGGCCTGTTCCTTGAGGCGGGCGGGGATTTCCAGGGTGATTTGGCGCTGATCAAGGGCAATCTGGAATCCGATGTGCGCAAGGAATCAGAAGAGCTGGCGGGTAGCCGCAAGCGGGTGAGCCGTAGCGTATGGCAGAGGATTGAAACGGGAATTTAAGGGGTAGCCAGTGGAAGATTCTTTTCGCCGCTCCATTCGCAAGATGACGGGGACAAGTATGCACTTGTCGGTGCATGCCGATCACCCTGCCATGGTGGCGACCCTTTCACAGTCCATGATGGTGACCTGGTCCATTGTGCTTTTCGAGCACCTGGACGCCCTTTTGAACAATAGGGAAGAGGCGGTTTCCAGCTCCGAACTGATAAGCTATAGTGCCACGGCCTGGAAACTCTGCGAGTCCTCTTTTCCCCAGATAGTGGCCGATGCGAGCAAGCTTTACGACGAGTTCCGCGCCAAGTGGATGCAGCGTTTTTCTACCGACGAGGTTTTGCGTCTGCTCTTGGAGGGCGGGGACTTTTTGCACCACGACGAGAACGGCTGGTGCCTTGCGGTCAAGAACAACAAGCAGGATATCAACGCCTTTTACTCGGCGACCATCCACCTGTTGGTAAGCGATGCCGAGCCCTTGTTCGTGCGTATGCACGGTCGCGTGATGCAGTTGCAGGAAAAACTTTGCAAGTATTGGCACGGCGAAAGTGCTGTGGATGCGGTGAGCAAACTCTTGCCCTGTCTGGAAGAAGGCCTCCGTGAAAAAGAGAATGCCCTGGTGACCTCTTTGCGCAGTTCCCTGAACACCCTGGCAAAAAAACGCTTTGCCGCCGCCTTCAATGTGAAGGGGGCGCCCAAGTATTACCGCACGGCGGCAGGCTGTGCCCGCAACGTGGGCAGGCTTTGGAACCCGCATTACGCCTACGAAAACGGTTTTTTGGCCTTTACCGATGATTTTTGCGATTACGCCCGGGGCCTTACCCTCCAGGTGATCGACTGGTACCGCGACAAGTGGTCCCTGTTCTTGCGCGGGTTCAACCGCGGTCAGTTAAATTTATTTGAAACAAAAGGTGAACGATGAAGAACACTTTCAATTCCATTCTCCTGCTTACCCTGGTGGGCATTGGTGCCCTTGCCTGCGGAGCCTTGTACTTTGGCGCTCCGCTGTTCGGCTGGATTATCATGGCCGCCATTTTCGTGGTGTTCCTGGCGGAACAGTTTATGTCCATGGCCGCGGCCCGCAAGATTAGCGCCGAAGAGGAACAGATTGCCGCCTGCGAAAGCGGCAGGGGTTTCAGGGTGAGCGGCGACGGCGTGGTGGCTCGCCGCCTGGAAATGGCCCGCCATCTGGTAGAGAAGGGCATCCGAATTGATTCGCCTATCGCTTACGAGGTCCTTTCTAACAGTACGGGTCTGCCCGCCCCCCGCAGTTCCAGCGGTACGGTGATTTTGCTCGGCCTGATGGGTACGTTCTTTGGCCTTATGTATTCTGTGGCGACAGCCGGCGGTGCCATCGACAACTCTACGACCCAGGGGACTCTTGATACCATCCAGGTGCTGTTCCAGAACATGAAGGGCATTTTCGGGACCAGCCTTTGCGGTCTCTTTGCGGCCTTGGTGCTGAACGCGAGCCGTAGCCTGCTGCTCAGTGCCCGGGAGCGTTTCTTGGCCCGCCTGGACAGCCTCACTCTTGAATTGCAGGGCGAAGACGCTGCCGCTTCTGCAACGGATATGGAAAAAACGGAACTGGAACGTCTGTTCCAGTCGGTGGAGAAGAATCTGTCTGCCGTGGCCACCTCTGTGCAGCAGGGGCTTGCAAAGACAGTGGAATCTCTGGAAAGTGCGGTGTCCAACGCCATGAATTCCGTTTCTGCGAAATTGGACGAAAAGCTTGGCGCTGTGGCCAGTACAACTGAAAAAGCAATGGGCTCGATTTCTACCAAGCTGGACGAAAAACTCGGCGCCGTAGCCAGCGCGACGGAAAACGCCATGAACGCTTCTTCGAAGAACATTGCAAGCGCCGTGGCCGACCAGGTCAAACAGTCTTCGGAACAATGGAAGACCTTTATGGACAAGCTTTCGACGGAAGCCTCTGCCGGAGTCCAGTCCCAGAAAGAGGGACTGGAAACCCTCAAGACGGTGGCGCTCCAGGTGGCCGAAAAGGCCCAGGCGGGTTCCGCCGAACTCAGCAAGTCCGTTTCCGAAAAGCTTTCGGCCCTTTCTTCCGACATTCTGGGAGCTTTCCAGAAACTTTCGGAATCTTCTGCCGTGCTGCTGGAGGCCCAGAAGGCCCTTACCGAAAGCATCGACAACCGGGTGGTGAAGGAGAAGGAAGCTACCGACGCCCTGGGCGGAAACCTGGTAGAGACAGCCGAACTGATGCGGGTGAACCAGAGCGAACTCAGCGCCAACCTGGAAATGCTCCGCGCTGGCCTCGAGACCATTCTGGAAAAGCTTTCTGGCGACACCGCCGAGCATGAGGAAGAAGACAACTTTGTGGAACACCTGAACCAGTCCTTGGAAGCGTTCCACGAACGGGCCTCCGAAGTGCTTATGGAAAACGCCGTCAAGACCCAGGAAATCTTGCTGGAAGTCATGGAACAGGTCCAGCGAGCAAACCACAAGGCCGAGCAGCCTAAGGTGGAGGGCTAGTAGATGGGATTTCGTCGCGAAGACAATCACAATCCCTGGATGGCCTATACGGACCTGGGCGTGGCCCTGGTGTCCCTGTTTATCCTTGCCTTTGTGGCCATGGCCACCCTGAAGGAGCAGAAAGCGGAAGACCTGACCCGTACCGAAGAGGAAGTGCTCTCTTGCCAGGAGGAAATGCGAAAGATTGCGGCAGAACGCAATGCGCTCCTTTCCCAGAGCCTCAAGTCCTCTATCGAGCAGGGGCTTATCGCTCTCGAAGACGGCAAGATCCAGATTCAGGCCAGTTTCCTTTTCCCCATCAACGGGGCGAACCTGACCGCCGAAGGTATCAAGGTCATTGAAGGAATCAGCAAGGGACTTTTAGACGCCATGGCTCCGGGCGATGTAATCATGGTGAGCGGTTTTACCGACGACTTGCCGGTGAAAAACTCCCCGAATTTTTCTAACTGGAACCTTTCTACGGAACGTGCGGTAAGCGTGGTCAAGGCTCTTGTGGCCCAGGGGTTCCCTCCGGAGCGCCTCTTTGCTGCAGGCTTTGGCGAGCACCAGCCCAAGTATCCTAACGACAGCGAGGAACACCGTAGCCTGAACCGTCGCGTGGAAATCGGCGTGACCCCGCTCCAGATGACAGAAAAGAAGTAGAGGTTGGTCGGTAAAACATGCAGGAACGTCTAGACACAATCCGCCAGAACATGGATGCTCTCCGCAAGAGTGGAAAGTTCCCTCATTGGCGTATGGTCTATGCGGAAAACCTGCTTTCCCGTGCCCAGGACTATCTGGCCATTGAGCGGACTCCCGAGGCGGGAATCGTGCTGGACAAGCTTGATCGTTGGCTTTTGGCCCACAAAACTCGTGAAAACAGGGTGACCGAAAATGCAGCCGCTCCTATGTGCTTTTGGGGCAAGGATTTTCTGGAAAAGACAATTGCCCAGATTCGGGTCACTCTCGCTGCAAAGGGCATGCTGGTGCCGCCCATGGAGCGCGAATCCATCGGTCGCCGCCTGAAATTGGCGGAGCAGTCCATAGCTGCTGGAAATTTCCAGGAGGCTTACGAAGAACTGCTGGCCCTGCGCAGTTCCCTCATTACCCGACTCCGTCGTAGTTTCCGTGCCCGCGTTTCGGCGGCACAGGCCTACAGGAGCGGCGCGTTGCCCGAGGGTTCGCTGGTCGGCCCTTACAACGCCCAGCATACCCTGGAAGAGACGATGCATATCGTCGGAGAAAGGGACCCCATCTGGATCGAGGACTTCCTGGAAATTTATAATGAACTGTTCCGCGTAGTGGAACGGCTTGTCCCTCAGGATAAGAAGTAACAGACCTGCATTGACGCCGTCATCCCCGCGTCCTGTGGTGAGCGAAGTCGAACCAAGGCGGGCATCTTTACTTCTTGAACTTCTTTAGAATCGCATCGGCCTTCACAAACTGCTGCTTCACGGATTTGGGGCCCGTGCCGCCTTCGATGTTACGGCGGGAAACACTGTATTCGAAGGTGAGCGTCTTTTTCATTTGACCCACATTCGGGACACCGGCGGCTTCCCAGGCCTCGTCGCTAAGGTCCGTGAATTCGAGGCCTTGGCGGGCGGCTTCGCCGACCAGGCTACCGACCACGTGGTGGGCATCGCGGAACGGCACGCCGGATTCGACCAGAAGATCGGCGAGGTCGGTAGCCAGCAGCGCCGGCAACATCTTTGCGTGCATCTTGTCGAAATTGAAACGTGCGCTTTCCAGAGCCTCTTTCATCACGCGGAGAATTACCTTCACGTTATGGACGCTGTCGAAAACCGGTTCCTTGTCTTCTTGCAGGTCGCGGCTATAGCTGAGCGGAGCTCCCTTCACCAGAGTGTAGAGGGCGCTGAAGTTACCGAGCATGCGGCCGGACTTTCCGCGGATAAGTTCCATGGAATCCGGGTTTTTCTTCTGCGGCATCATGGAGGAACCGCTGGAGAAGGCGTCGTGCAGGGTGAGGTAGCCAAATTCGCTGGTACTCCAGTTCACGAAATCTTCGGCGTAGCGGCTCATCGTGTTCGCGATAATGGCGAGGTCGGCTTCGAATTCGAGCATCATGTCGCGATGGCTCACGGCGTCGATGCTGTTCGGGGAGACACCGTTAAATCCGAGTTCCTTTGCCACGAGAGCGCGGTGGTACGGGAAAGCGGAACCGGCCATGGCTCCGCTACCGAGCGGTAGTTCGCTGTGGAGTTCCAGGAAGTTGTCGAGGCGCTTCACGTCGCGGCTCACGGCAAAGAACATGCTCATCAGGTAGTGGCTGAAGTAAATCGGCTGTGCCTGCTGCAGGTGTGTGTAACCCGGCATCATCTTGCCGAAGTACTTTTTCGCGAGGTCGAGAACCGTTTCCATCAAACTCACTTCGAGGGCGCGGATTTCGGCGGCGCGGTGGCGCATGTAAAGCTTGAAGTCCGTGCAGACCTGGTCGTTACGGCTACGGCCCGTGTGAATCTTCTTGCCGAGGGCGCCGATGCGTTCGGTGAGCACCCGTTCTACGGCCATGTGAATGTCTTCGTCAGATTCCTTCCACAGGTTCTTGCCGGCCTTGTAGTCCTTGAGGATGCTCTCCAGACCATCGCAAATCTTCTTGTAGTCGGCCTTGCTTAATACGCCAGATTCCACCAGGCCCTTGCCGTGGCCGATGCTGCCTTCGATGTCTTCTTCGATGAGTTCGGCGTCGAATTGCAGGCTGAAGCTCAGGTCCACCATGCTCTGTGCCATGCCGCTAGCGAAGCGGCCTGTCCACATGTTGGTCTGGGTGCCTTTTTTTGCAGAATCTTTCTTTGCAGATTTGTTTGTGCTGGTCCTAGCCATTTTCAAGTCCTTTTTCTTTTTACAAAAGCAAATATAAAATTTAGGCCGGTAACCGAGTCCGAATGAATTCCAGGGCTTCGTCTGCGGCGGTCTCAAAGTTGCCAGCCAGAGGTGAGTGGTCCAGTTCAATAGAGCCCTCGGTTTTTTCTACAGAAAGCCTCAGGGCCAGGGCGCAGTAGGCGTTGGGGTAAGAAACTCCAGCCACGGGGGCGTATGTTTCTGGAATTTTTTCGTCGGCGAAGATAAAAATTCGTTCTTTTTCGGAACCCGATTCCAGTGCGGCAACGCAGTCGGCAAGCCCATAACGGAAGGCGTCCTTTCCCGAAAACACGGCTGAATATCCGGCGGTGTTCTTTTCGAGAATGGTGGCATTGGCGATAGAAGCATTGAATACAGATAAACTAAAATGTGCCGGAGATACGTTGCCGGTCTGTAAAAGAGTGTCTGAAATTTTTAGTTGTTGGGAGATTTCGCCATATTGGGAGGCGAAGGTCACCTTGCAGGGCGGTAAGTCCTTGGAGACGGCGTCGTTTACGAACACCACCATCTTGGAAAGGAGGCTGAGCCTGCGCCGGGTGAGCATAGGCACGAATTTCACGTCGGGCTGAGGCGCCACTTCGCTCGGGACAAAAACCTTGAATTTTTCGATATAAACCATTTCTAGGATGACACCTCTTGTAACCCGCTGCCCTAAAACATACAACCTAATCACTAATCACTTGACTCTAAACCGGAGCAGGGAATAACTGTTGGGGCCAACGTTGTGGTGGGCTTCTTTCAGTTCAAAGCCTGCGATTTCAACGGCGTGCTTCAGTTCCTCGAAACGGTACATCTTGGAGTTTCCGTTGGCAATGCAGGTAAAGTAGAGGGACGTGGCTTGCAGGGAGTAGGCGGCCGCTTCGAAGCGTTGCTTGTCCCACAGAGGTTCCAGCACATATACATCCGTTTCTGTGGTGGCGGCGGTGCGGATTTTAGTCAAGATCTTGGTGATTTCTTCCAGGGAGAAGCAGTCCAGGAACTGGCTCATCCATACGGCGTCGGCTCCTTTCGGGAACTCGGTAGTGTTGTCCAGCACGTTGCAGGGAACCATGTCGATACGGTTCTCGAATCCGGCGGCCTTGGCGTTCTTTTCGGCCACGGCGGTCTGGCCCGGCAGGTCGATGATGGAAACCTTTACATCGGGGTTGTACTTGCAGCAGGCAATGGCCCACTTGGCGGTGTTTCCGCCGATGTCGAACAGGCGGCCCACGGGGTTGGAGAACACGATGGGGAGCGCTTCGGGGAAGGCAAGGTCGGAATAGAAATGGTCAAAGCCGAACCAGCTCTTTTTTTGCTGGTCGGTGAGTTGGGAAAGTCCCTGATAGACCGTACTCCAGTTGCCCAGGTGCTTGAGTCCGGCGGGTTTTCCCTTGCGGATAGCTTCTTGCATATCCTCTGCGCCCAGGTAGCAGATGTCTTCGGAAAAGTCCATGTTCACCTGGGTCATTTCGTCCTTCATCAGGAAAAATCCAATTTTCCCGAGGGTGAGCCGCAGGTCGTCTTCTTTGGAATCCTTGTGGAGCTTGATGGCACCCATGCCGAGGCCCATCTCGATAAGAACGCCCACGCCATAGAGGGAAATGCCCAGTTTTTTGGAAAGTTCTGAAACCGTGATGCCGTTCTTGCGGGCGTTACTGATTTCTTCCAGGATTCCCATGTCCCGGAGGGCCTTGGCGGCATGGAAACTGAGGGGGGCGAAAGCGATTTTTTGAGCCTCGAACTTGGCGTCCACGGCATTGATTTTGTCTTCGGTATAAAAGTCGAACATAGTGGGTCTCTTGAATTATGGGCTGAAATATAGTTTAATTGATAGGATTGGTGATTTTACAAAACTTTGTGAATGCTTTGAATTCTCTGAATATATTTGTTTTTTTATCTTTGGGCACATGAAAGTTTTTTTGTACGACACGACCCTCCGCGACGGTAACCAGGATAGGAAAATCAGTTTGTCCCTGGCGGACAAGCTGCAGATAGCAAGACTCCTGGACAGTTTCGGTTTTGACTATATCGAAGGTGGCTGGCCGAACCCAAGCAACCCCACCGACGAGGAATTCTTCCAGAAGATTAAAGAAGTTAAACTGAAACATGCGAAGATTGCTGCTTTCGGCTCCACTCGCCGCCCCAAGGTGTTACCCGAAAAGGACCCGCTGTTGCAGGCCCTGGTAAAGTCCGGTGCTCCCGTAAAGACCATTTTCGGCAAGAGCTGGGACTTGCATGTGACCGACGTTATCCGCACCACCCTGGAAGAAAACCTGGACATGATCGAGTCCTCGGTGGCCTACCTCAAGGAACATTCCGAAGAGGTCATCTACGATGCGGAACATTTCTTTGACGGCTACAAGGCGAATCCGGAATATGCCATCGAGACCCTCCGTGCGGCAGAAAAGGGCCATGCGGACTGTATCGTGCTTTGCGATACCAATGGCGGAACCATGCCTTGGGAACTGAAAAGCATTATCAAGGAAGTAAAAAAGCATATTTCTACACCTCTCGGGATCCACGTTCACGATGATTCCGGACTTGCGGTGTGCAACAGCCTTTATGCCGTCAAGAACGGTGCCGTGATGGTACAGGGCGTAGTGAACGGCTTTGGTGAACGCTGCGGAAACGCGAACCTCACCACCATTGCTGCAGACCTGCATTTCAAGATGGACGCAAAGTTCTTTGCGGCCAAGAAGATTGCAAGGCTTCGTCAGTTGAGTAGCAGCATTGACCAGATTGTGAACCTGCCCAGCGATCCTCATGCCCCGTACGTAGGCGATGCGGCCTTTGCCCACAAGGGTGGAGCCCACATCGATGGCGTGATGAAGGTAAGCCGTAGTTTTGAGCATATTGACCCCCATGCTGTTGGAAACGACCGAGTGTTTGTGACCAGCGACCAAGCGGGAGGCTCTCTCGTTGTGGAAAAGCTCAAGGCAATCAAGCCGGGTATTGACAAGAAGGACCCTGTAGTGGGCAAGCTTCTTACGCTCATCAAGGAACGTGAGAACGCGGGCTGGCATTTCGACTCTGCCGAGGCCAGTTTCAAGCTTTTGGTGTACCGCCACCTGGGCATGGTGCAGGAGCCTTTCAAGGTGCTAGGCTACCGTGTCATCGAAGACAAGACCACTCAGGGCGTGTCTGTTTCACAGGCAACGGTCAAGCTCCAGATTGGCGACAAGATTAGCCATCAGGTGAGCGAAGGAGACGGCCCGGTGAACGCCCTGGACGCAGCACTCCGCAAGGCGTTGCTCCCGTTCTTCCCGAATATGGCGAAAGTCCGCCTGGACGACTTCAAGGTCCGCGTTCTCGGAAGTAACGTTGCTTCAGACGCTACGGTCCGCGTGTGGACCACCTTCGGTGACGAGAAGGGCTACTGGAACGTGGTGGGCGTCTCGAGCAATATCATCGAGGCGTCCTGGATGGCCTTCGTAGATGGACTTACCTACAAGATTTTGCTGGATGAGAAGGTCATTGAAAAGCCCTACAAGCATATCGATGTGAAACCAATTGCTGCGAAGGCTACTGCGAAGGAAGAACCTGCTCCTGCGAAGCCGAAGAAACTTACGGCCCGCAAGGTTCGGAACTTGGCTGGCCTCTCGAAACGAAAATGATGAATGTATAGTCATCCTGAGCGACCCTGGAGCGTGGCGATAGGGGCGTCGAAGGATCTAGATTCTTCGACTACGAACCTTCGGTTCTTCGCTCAGAATGACACAGTAGGAAAGAAAGACTATGAAAATAATCAAGGTTACTCCGAAATCTGCTGAAATTGAACGCATTTGCGGGCGCGAAGTCGCCCCGAGCAGGGAAATTCACGACAAGGTGATGCAGATCCTTGCCGACATCAAGAAGGGCGGCATCGCGAAGGCGACGAAATACGCCCAGAAGTTCGACGGCCTCAAGGGCAAGAGCATCCGCGTGCCGGTTTCGGCCATCGCGAAGTCTGCCGCCAAGTGCCCGAAGGAACTGCAGAAGGCCCTGAAGCAGGCCATCAAGAACGTCCGCGATTTCCACAAGAACCAGATGGAAGAATCCTGGCTCATGGAAGGGAAGGACGGCGTGGTCCTCGGCCAGCGTATCCGCCCCATGAAGCGGGTAGGCCTCTACGTGCCGGGCGGTGCGGGCATTTACCCGAGCACCGTCATCATGAACGCGGTCCCGGCTCTCGTTGCCGGCGTGGAAGATATCGTGGTGGTGACACCCATCAAGGGCGAAATCAACCGCGCTGTCGCATTCGTGCTGCAGGAACTGGGCATTACCGAAGTCTACCACATCGGCGGCGCTCAGGCTATCGGTCTCTTGGCTTATGGCGCCAAGGATGCCAAGGGCAAGACTGTCGTGGAACGCGTCGACAAGATTGTGGGTCCGGGCAACGTGTTTGCGGCAATCGCCAAGAAGGAAGTATTTGGCGTCGTGGATATTGACATGGTGGCAGGCCCCAGCGAAGTGCTGGTGATGGCGGACAACACCTGCGATCCGGACTTCGTTGCGGCTGACTTGCTTAGCCAGGCGGAACACGGTTCCGGCTTCGAGGCGGCCATCTGCATTACCGACAACATGGAAACCGCCCAGATGATTAGCGCCTGCGTGGATATCCAGGTGGAAAATTCCCCGAAGCGTGAGCTCCTCGAGAAGGTTCTGGGTAATTTCGGCCGCATTTTGGTGGTGAAGAACTGGTTCGACGGCGTGGAAATCGCAAACCGCATTGCTCCGGAACACCTCGAAGTGATGACCAGCGAAGCCGAATCCATGGCGGCCCAGATCGAGAACGCGGGTGCCGTGTTTATCGGCCCCTGGTCCTCTGAGCCGGTGGGCGACTACTTTGCAGGCCCGAACCACGTGCTGCCTACCAACGGCACGGGCCGCTTCTTCAGCCCGCTGGGTGTCTATGACTTCCTGAAGCGTATGAGCATCATCCGCTACAGCGAGCGTGCCATCAAGAAGAATGCGAAGGCCATTGCCGCCGTCGCCACCGAAGAAGGCTTTATCCATCACGCTGCTGCGGTCCTTAAGAGACTGTAAAGAGTCTGTGAGCAACAAACGCCTCGTATTGACGAGGCGTGGTTGCGAGAGCAAAGTCAAGCCAATTTTTTATTCTTGTTTTTAGGCTTTGCGGCCGCTTCTGTGAGCAACAAGCGCCTCGTATTGCGATTACATCGCATAAACTGGCGCCTCAACAATAGAAACAAGTAAACTTGTTTCTGCTGTGTTCGGCTTAGGTTTATTAACGAGGCGTGGTTGCGAGAGGGCTGGCCGGTGGTAAGAATCAATATACTTTCTGCCAGCCCGGTCAGAATAGGAACATGGAATCTTCGCCTAGGTTCAGGCACACGCGGTTGCGGCCTGATTCTTTGGCGTGGTATAGGGCGTCGTCTGCCCGCTTGATGATAGACTCTACGGTGTCGCCGGCTTGCCGTTCCGTAAAACCGACGCTTATGGTAACAGTTATTACCTCACCAGTAGAAAGGGCGACGCGAATCTTTTCTACTCCCGCACGCAATCTTTCTGCAATGATTTTGGCGTTGTCAACAGTAGTGTTGGGCAGGAATACCGTGAATTCTTCACCTCCGTAGCGTACCGGCATGTCGCTGGGCCTAAGGCAGCGGGTAATCTCTTGCGCTACAGCAATAAGAACTTGGTCGCCGGCCAAATGCCCGTAGGTGTCGTTGATGTTTTTAAAATGGTCAATGTCCAGCATGAAAGCCGACAGACTGAAATTCCCGTCATTACTACGCTTGAGTTCTCTAGTATAAGTATCTTCAAGCCAACGACGGTTGTGTAGTCCTGTCAAAGAATCTACCTTGGCGTTTTCTTCAATGCAGCGGATGTGGTATTCCTCTTCGCAAACGACCTTATTGTTGTTGCGTAATCTCCTGCTCAAAAGTTGCAAGAAATTCAGGCATAAATCGTGGGAGGCGTTGAGCATGGCGAGAGCGATGTCAGCTTCCACGACAAGAAGAGTACTTTTTTCTTTGGCGAAAACTTGGGCACTGGGCCTCACGTTGTCAAAGATGGACATCTCGCCAGCACAATGTCCTGGCAAAATGTTGTCCGTGAAGGTTCCTCCCTGGGACTGCAACACCACTTCTAGTAGTCCGTCGAGTAACACGAGAAGACGCCGTTCAGGTTGGTTTGGGTCTATGAGTAGGGTTCCTGGTTCTGCTTCGATTTTCTTACAACTGAGCAAGTAGCCGGCTAAACTCTCAAAGGAAACATTTTTAAATATGTCAGTCTTTAAGAATTGTGCCCTTGAGATGGGCAGTGTTTCCAGCTCGTTTACACTCATGGTTAGAAACCTAAACTCATCTGGACCATATAGATACGTTCTTCGTCTTGGCCGGTATAGTAACCCAGTTCCTCGGCCCACGTTGCAAATTCAAGCGTGAAGAACTGAAGCGCTTCCAGTGCAATACCAGCCGCGGGGTAGCCCCCCTTGAAACCGCCTGATAAACGGACGGCCAAAGCTCGGACTCCGTAATAATATCCGGGCCAGGCGATGAGGTTTTGTTCAACTTCTACACCGAAATTTATATGGGATAAAGGCTTGTAGTTGTTCGTGCTGTTCACAATGTCGGCATAGTCCATGGCAATGTTGAACTTATGCCCATAGCCCGTATTCTTGTTAAAGAATCTCGGGCTGTAGTTGGCGCCAACTGTCCAGTTTGGCGTAATCTTGTCGCCCGCTAGTTCCTTGAAATAAATGTCCCTGACGGATGTACCCACCCTAACTTCGCGGGTAAGTTGGTACAAGATGCCAAGGTCTATACCCATGGAAATGGAATTGAAATCAAAAATATGATCCGTCGCGTCATGGTAACGGTCTTCAAGGGTGTCTTGCATAGTGTCATAATTCAAGATGTCGATGGTCAGCATTTCTACCTTGTGACGCTTGACTGCTTTTGCACCGAAACCAACAGAAAGCTTGTCGGTAAATCCGTAAGATATACCGCCCTGGACAACTCCATCCACATAGAAAGTGTCGATTCCCATGTTGGGGAGGATGATGCCTGCATCCAGGTAGGGGGCAACATTTGCATCTACCCAGACTGCACCGCCGATACCATGAAAGGCGAGTTCTGCATCGAACTTGAGCTTCATGGCTAAGCTCTTGTGGTCGTAGCTGTTTACCTTGTGCATCAGCTCAGGATGGGCAGACAGGGAATCCATCAAGACCGATGACGCCTTGAGCCCGTTGGCAGCAGCTTCGTTGGATGCCCCTTGGTATATACCCTGTAGGTCCTTGGCTACGTTATAGGTGTGGAAATAGGTTTCGAAAGGCCCTGCACCACCCAGGTTTAGACGCATGTCGCCGAAGTTTCTGGGGTAGTAGCCCGTTTCGGGGAACTTGTCGTAGTTGCCGAGCTTGTTGATTTGGGTTAGACCGGCGTAGTTGAAGTAGATGGCTTCCTTGTCATCGACAACGGCCACATGGGCATTACCCATGGCTTCGGCGCGCAGGGAATGATGGGTAGGCGCCTTGAGTGCCAAAGCACAGGAAACGAGGCACAAGGTTAAATAAATGACGAGGCGTTTCATTCTTCGTACCTCACTCTTTGTGCCTCAAGAGCCTTGAGAAAGTCTTCTTGAGAATAGTTGACCCAGCATCCACCAATAGTCTCTTTTCGGTATTTTAGACTGTATTTGCCCTCGTAGTCCTTGGCAACGGCCTGTTTCCTTTCCATAAAAGTTTCAAAAGGTAGGCCTTGTGGATTGAATACCAGCTTTTCGGCGAACTTGAATCTGTGGTTGTTGTTTTCAACCCTTCTCTGGTATTCGGAATAGACGAATTCCCATTCATCGCTTTCAGCCTTTCTTCCGTCCATATCAATATCTACATTTTCATATTTGCTGTTTGGGGCGACAGAGGTGATGATGAGCAGGTTTGCTGCACCCGTTTGATGGGTAATCGCATTTCTGGCAATTGCCATTTCATCGTAGGAGAATAGGTCCGACTGGTCCCTGGGGTCTTCGTCGATTTCGCCATCGCCGTCGTTGTCCTGCCCGTCGATGATTTCCTCGTCATTGCATCCATCTCCGTCTTCATCGACCGATTGGCTGTACCCTGAAAAAGAAATTACCGTAGATAGAGCTTTCTCGTTTTCTTCGGGGTTGTCAGATGTAGTGGTGATGCTCCTCATGGCGTCGCAGGAGGCGCTAGTGGTTACCTTTTTGCCCTCGGGAGAAAGCATGTCGCCGAAACCGGGTAGGAACTGGCTTGCTACGGATCCCATTGCGTCTGGATTGTTGGCGCATGTCGCGAAGGTCTCGTTAAGGGAATTCAAGACTTCTATTGACATGTTCCCGTGTAGTCCGTTGAGAATATCTCCGAGGCTGCATTCGGCTGCGCCTGTGGCTGGGTCAATGTTGGCGCAGGCCGGGATGTTTGGCATTACCTTACGGAGAAGTAGCATGGTCCTGAACATTTGCAGGAGCATGTAACTGTCAGAAATTTTCCTGTAATTGACAACGCCGTCGAGTTTTCCAGTGGTGTCGTAGTATATGAACAGTTTGACGAAATCAATGACGGCATCGATATTGCCTTGGTATCTAGAGGCGGTTTCATCGTCCATTTTTGATATGGGCATGGTGGACCGTTCGCCATCGGTGTTGACATACTTGAGTAGTTCAAAGGAATTTATCCCTTGACGGTTTAGGATGGCTTTGGCTAGACCATACCACGCTTCCGAGTGGCTTGAGTCCGCTTCGAGGGCTTTTCTGAAATAGTATTCCGCTTCGCCGTAGTCGTTTGCGCGGAATTTTTGATAGCCTTCGTACGTCAGTGCGTTGGCATCACCAGAATCAATATTCGCCGAACCTGTGGGATTAAACAGGTTGCAGCCTGCAATCCCTAGAATCAGCGCGCATAAGAAACAGATTAGAAGTTTTATTTTCATAGGTCATTCTAGGTGTTCTAGTCCATTGTAAAGATAACTTTCTTCTTACAAAAAAGAACATAAAAACATCCTTTTTTTCTTTTTTGGGAGTGAAAAACCGTTTTTTTGTTTTTTTTAGGGCGAAAATGGCGCTTTTTTCAAGAAAAAGCGAAATCGCCTGTCGAAGTAAATATATTTGGTGGCATGAGTTTGTGCGAGGAATACTTCCCGACCAGGGCGTACACCAATGCGGTGAGTAGGCTCGGGCAGCTCTTGTCCAAGGAGCGGGACCGCCTCGATTTTGTTGCGCAATCTCTTGGACGGAAATCTGCGGTCGGTCCAGACAACTTGGCGGTGCAGATTCCCATGATTGTAGATTTTGCCAAAGACTACCACAGGGCCTATTCCCTCTATCTGGAGGCTGTATTGCCCCAGCACAAGAATGGAATCAAGTGCGGCCCTTCTTGCGGGAATTGCTGCCACCATTACCCCATGTCTGTAGAGCCTTTTGAACTTGTTTACCTGTATTCAAATTTGAGGCACCGAGATGACTTTATGTCCGTCATGGAAGACTGTCAAATTCGGGCGAAACTGTTTGAAGGTCTCTTGGGCAAGCGCTTGGCGGAGTCTGATTCCGAGGATGATGCCGAAGATAGGGCACTCCATGATTATTTTTCCCAGTGGAAGGCGTGTCCATTCTCCACGCCCCAAGGGGATTGCGGAATTTACCCCTTGCGTCCGGTGTCGTGCCGCATGTACTTTAGCGAGACTCGCCCGAAATACTGCGTGCCGGAATATTTGCAGACCGAAAAGAACGAAAGCTTTGTGGTGTATATGCCAGACCATATCGAAGAGGCTCTGGGTGGCATTTCGGAACATTATGCAGACTTGGAATTGCCAGAAAGTTACTTCGGCGGGCTCCTGTCCATGAACCTTTATGAGGGTGTTTTCTCGTGATGGGGGAGGGACAGATGGACTTGTTCGGCCAGCTGGACCTTTTCGGTTCGGCGGCGTCCCAGGCCTATGAACCTGCGGTCAAGAAAATTTCGGCGGAAAGTTCCGAAAACGGTCTGGTGACTTTCAAGTACAACCCCCGCATGAAAAAGAGCATCCGCTGTGTAGGTGGCTTCTTGTTCGGCCATCCGGAGGTGCTCTTGCCGGGGTATATGAAGGCTCCGGAATTTGCCCAGGCTCGAGAAATTGCTGCCGAATGGGCGGAACACGCCATCCGTCGAAAGACCCAGAAGAACAAGCTTGCCATTAAAGAACTGGTGAACCGCTTTTGGGCGGTGGTGGACCAGATTCTGGCGGACAAGGGGGAAAAGACCTTGGAGTCCCGCAGCAGAATCCCGCCCATACGTCCCAAGGGGACTTATCACGATTTGAACCAGGTGCTTGCTGCGGTCAATGATACTTATTTCAACGGCGAACTGACCTGCCGGATTACCTGGAGCAACCGGGTGGGGGGCTTAAGTTTCCACTCTACGCGCAAGGACCCTCTGACGGGTGAAGATTTTCACCTGATAAGCATCAGCAAGGGCTACGATGCCAAGAACTGCCCGTTTTACGCCGTAGCGGGAGTTGTCTATCATGAGTGCCTCCATGTGGTGATTCCTGTGGAGGAGCGCAATGGCCGCCGGGTGGTTCACGGTCGGCAGTTCCGTCAGCGTGAAAAGCGCTATATCTATTTTGACGAGTGGATAAAGTGGCATAAGGAGGTTCTGCCCAGGAACATCCGTGCCATGCGCAGGGGGAAAGAGTTGTGAGTAATGAGTTGTGAGTTCTTATAGTTGTGCCCTTGGCGCCAAACCAGGCCCAACTCTTGATAAAAGCTTCAAAATCTAGGTGAAAAGCTATTTGAAAAAAAGAGGAATAAAATGACTGATCCAAGAATTACAAAACTTGCAGAGAATCTAATCAACAATGCCATCGGTCTTAAGACGGGGGAGAACATCCTTATCGAGACCACGGACACTCCGGACGAAGTTTCTACGGAACTGGTGAAGGCTGTGGCTAAAGTAGGCGGACATGCCTTTGTGCACAACTACCGCGGGCGAGTCCGTCGCGAAATGATCAAGTCTGCTACAGAAGAACAGATGAAACTCCAGGCGGAGCTAGCCTTGGCCGAGATGCAGAAAATGCAGGCCTATATCGCCATTCGCGGGGCTGACAACGCTCTGGAAAACTGCGATATCGACAGCGCCAAAATGCTCAGTTACCGCAAGATTACGGACCCCGTGCTGAACTACCGTGTGGATAAGACCCGCTGGTGCGTGCTCCGCTGGCCGAACCCTTCCATGGCCCAGGGCGCCAAGATGAGCACGGAAGCATTTGAGGACTTCTACTTTGAAGCCTGCCTGGCCGATTACCCGAAGATGGCTAAGGCCGCCCAGAACCTGGTGGATCTCATGAACCGCACCGACAAGGTACGCCTTGTGGCCAAGGGCACGGACTTGACATTTAGCATCAAGGACATTCCGGCTATCCCGTGTTGCGGCAACATGAATATCCCCGATGGCGAAGTCTATACGGCCCCGGTTCGGAACAGTGTAAACGGAGTCATTCAGTACAATACGCCCACCCTTTACGACGGCAAGTATTTCAGCAATATCCGCCTGGAATTCAAGGACGGGAAGATTGTGAACGCCACTTGTGAATCCGGTGACAATGTGGCCATGAACGCCCTGTTCGATACCGATGAAGGCGCGCGCTATGTGGGCGAGTTTGCGGTCGGTTTCAACCCGTTTGTGAACGCTCCCATGTGTGACATTCTCTTTGACGAAAAGATTGCGGGTTCTATCCACTTTACGCCAGGCCGCTGCTACGAAGAAGCACCTAACGGGAACGTCAGTTCTATCCATTGGGATCTGGTGCTGATTATGCGCCCAGAATATGGCGGTGGCGAAATCTGGTTCGACGACAAGCTCATCCGCAAGGACGGCTTGTTCGTCGTTGATGAACTAAAGTGCTTGAATCCCGATAGACTTACATCTGCCTAATCGGGAAAAGTCCCAGCAGGTCGAGCACGTTTTCGAGTACAATCTGCGTGGCTTGAACCAGGAACAGGCGGGACTTTTCTTCGGCAGAACCGAGCACGCGGTCTTCGTGGATGAACTTGTGGGCGGCTTCTGCGATTTCCAGGGCGTACTGGGCGAGCACGCTTGGTTCATCACCGGCGACAGCGTCCAGAATCTTCTTGCCTTTCTTCGACAGAATGTTGATGAGGCTGTAGGCCGCATCGTCGCCAAGTTCAGTGAAGTTCACGTCCTTGATTGCGGTTGCAAGGTCGGCACGTTCAATGCCGGCCTTGCGCATAATGCTGCACAGGCGTACGTGGGCGTTCTGCACATACGGACCGGTATCGCCTTCGAAGCTCATTACGGCATCCCAGTCAAAGCGCACGTCCTTCAGGCGGCTGTTCTTCAGGTCGTTGAAGGTGAGTGCCGAAATGCCGATCTGGCGGGCGATGAGTTCCTTGTTCTCGAGGTTCGGATTCTTTTGGTCGATGAATTCGAGAATCTTCTTCTGGGCGGCTTCAATCACGTCGCGGAGCAGGCTTGCGGTGCCCGTACGAGTCTTGCCCTTTTCCCACTTGCCGTCGACCAGCTGCAGGATTACGCCGAACGGAATGTGGTACATGTCCTTGTACCATTCGCGGCCCATCTTCTTCAAAACATGGAAAACTTGCTTGAAGTGGAGCGCCTGGCCCAGGTCCACCACGTAGAGGCACTTGTCGAAGTTGTATTCCTTCTTGCGGTAGCAGGCGGCGGCGAGGTCGCGGGTCGCGTACAGCGTAGAACCGTCGCTCTTGCGGATAAGGCAGGGGTTCAGGTCGAACTCGTCCAGCATCACCACGTCCAAATCCTGACTCTTCACCATCAGGTTCTTTTCGCGGAGTTCGTCGAGAATGGCCGGAATCTTGTCTTCGAAGAAAGATTCTCCGGTGTAGTGGTCAAAGCCCACGCCCATCATGTCGTAGATGCGCATGAGTTCCTTCAGCGTTGCGGCGCGGAAGGCGGTCCAGAGCTTGCGGTAGAATTCGTCGCCCTGTTCCAGCTTGGTGAATGCGGCGCGGGCTTCATCTTCGAGACCAGGCTCTTCCTTGCTGGCCTTGGAGAAGGCGGCGTAAAGGATGTTCAGTTCCTTCACGGTGAGGCTATCCAGCGTGGCGTCGTCTGTCGGGCGGTTTTCACGCAGGTACATCACGATGAGCTTGCCGAAAGCGGTACCCCAGTCACCCAGGTGGTTGATGCGTTCCACCTTGTAGCCTGCTGCCTTGTAGATGCGGGAAAGGGAGTTTCCGATCATCGTCGAACGCAGGTGGTGGAAGGCCAGTTCCTTGCCGATGTTCGGGGAACTGAAGTCGATGCAGACGACCTTTCCGTTCGATGCGGCGTGACCGTATTCGAGGCCCTTCGCGGCGATTTCTTCAAGAGTGGACTTCGCGAGGAAACTACGGTCGATAAAGAAGTTCAGGTAACCGTTCACGGCTTCGACCTTCGAGAGGCCTGCCGGGAGCTTCACCTGGGCGGCGAGGTCTTCGGCGATCATCTTCGGGGCCTTGCGCATCACCTTCGCGAGCGAGAAGCACGGAATGGTGAAGTTGCCGTGCGTGGTGTCAGGCGGCACGGAGATAAGCTTGAGGGCGGCTTCCTTTTCGAAGGAACCGGTAGCGGCGAGCGCTTCTGCGATTTCTTGCTCAAACGAGTTCATTGTCGTCGGCCTTCTTGTCGGTGGTCTTTACAAAGTCATTTTCGTCGAGTTCCACGATCTTGCCGTCGGCATACAGACGGTCGAGCGAAATCTCGTTGCGTTTTTCTTCTTCGAACAGGTGGACCATCAGGTCGAGGCCCGCGTCGAACACGGCCCAACGCACGCCTTCCTTGTATTCCACGCCCACGGAGGGGAGCTTGTTCGCCTTGAATTCCTTGCGCAGTTCGTTCAAGATTGCCTGCATCTGGGCTTCGCTTTCGCAGGTGGCTACAAGGAAAAAGTCGGTCACGTCCTTGATGCCGCGCAGGTCAATCAGCTGCACTTTCTGGGCGCGCAGCTCAAACAAAATGCTTGCTCCGATTTTTACGGACTCTGGAAGTTCTTGCTTATTCGTTGTCATCTGTTTCTCCCTGGTCGGGTTTTATTATTTGTTCAAAATCTTTTCCGATATAGATAGAGGCGTCCACTACTGCCCGCTTGCTAAAGACGGTCATCACGTTTTCGGTCTTGAGAGCTTTGGCGAGGGCCTTTGCGCCTTCCCATTCGGGGTTGCGGAGCACCAAGATGGTCTCGTCGTAGTTTTGCAAGCGGTCGTTTCGGTAACTTACCACGTCAAAGCCGTTTTCACGCAAGTAGGCCCGCATCTTGGCGGCAGCACCTTGCATACCGCAACTGTTCAACACCTCGATATCGCCCTTGTAGTGACGCACAGGTTGTTTTTCCTCTACGACTTTCACTTCTTTACAACCGGTAAGAATCGAGAGAAGTATAGCGACAACCAAAAAGCCAAAAGCGGGAATGCTCTTGTTGTGTCTATGGAGGCATTGTGAAAACATCGCCACAAATTTAGAATTTGATGCGAAAAATAAATAAAAGCGAGTTTTTTTTTACCGGTTTCCTTAACTTTTTTCTTCTTCAGATTATATATTTAGTACTGGAAATAAAAGACTGGAGTATTCCAATGATACAATCGGCTGCAAAACCGGGATTTTTTGTACAGGACAGGTACCTTTATAGCAAGGACAACGAGAAGGTCATCCTTCGCGGGGTGAACCACATGTTCATTTGGACCGACAGGGAAGGCAAGACCATTCCCGAAATCGCAAAGACCGGGGCCAACTGTGTCCGTATCGTCTGGAACACCCGCGGCCGTATCAGCGACCTGGACAACATCATGGGCCTTTGCATTGCCAACGGCATGATTCCCATTCCCGAGATTCACGATACCACGGGTAACTGGGATCGCCTCCCGGATGCTCTGGACTACTGGCTTCGTGAAGAAACCCTGCAGGTGCTTTCCAACCATCAGGAATACATGATTCTGAACGTGGGTAACGAGCCCGGCGCCGGAGAGATTCCCGAAAGCGAATTTTTTGATGTATACCGCATGATTGTGACCAAGATGCGTGCCGCCGGAATTCGCGTGCCCATCATGATCGATGCTGACATGTGGGGCCAGGACGAAAAGATACTGCTTTCCGTGGGCCCGAAACTTTTGCAGGCGGATCCGGAACACAACCTGATTTTTTCTATCCATATGTGGTGGCCCAGCGAAAAGCACGACCCCGTCCGTACGGGTTTTGCAACCGTTCAAGAACGCATTACCGCGACCCTTGAAAAATCTGTGGAACTGAAGCTGCCTTTTGTGGTAGGCGAATTTGCGCCGGTGGCTGCCGGTGGCGCAAAAGAAATCCCCTACAAGCATATTATGGCCGAGGCGGAACGCCTGAACATTGGCTGGCTGGCCTGGAGCTGGGGTCCCGGAAATTACGACAGCCCCGAAATGGACATGACCGCCCATAGTTCCTTCAATACGCTTGTGGGCTGGGGCAAGGAAGTGGCGGTGGATAGCCCTCTCGGTATCCAGAACACCAGCGTGATTCCGAATTTTATCCAGAACAAGGACTACGTCACCGGATTCCAGGGAACAGGAACAAACCTTATCCAGAATGGCGATTTTTCTGACGAGAATCCGTTGGAAAACTGGGTCACCGATTTCTGGGGTGGCAAGGCCGACGTCAAGGTCGAAGATGGCGTGGTCCATTTCGATATCACCAAGGGTGGCAAGGAAACCTGGGGCCTACAGTTCAAGCAGCATCTGCCGCTCCGGAATGGGGTCACCTACATTTTCAGCATGCGAGCCAAGGCGGACAAGCCCCGCACCTTGAACGTGAACATCAAGAAGGATGCCGAGGTTTATACGCCCTATGCCAATGGCCGTATTCTGGACTTGAGTACCAGCTGGCAGAGTTTCAGTTGGAAGTTCACAATGAAAGAGGATTCCGATGCTGAAGCCCTGCTGATTTTTGACATGGGCGGCACTCCGATTTCTTGGTCTCTAGCCGACATCTCCCTGGTGCAGGCCAGGAGCGTGGCTGACCGCCTGAACCGCACCTTCCAGCGCAATGTGCAAAAGAACTCCGGCTATTTCAACGCTCCCAACGGGCCGTGGCAGCTTTTGCTGTATTCAGCCAAGGGAGAACTTTTGCAGGTCCTTGACGAAGGCAAGGGTGGCGAAGGAATGCGCTCTTACCCGAAGCTGGAACAGAGCGGCATTATGGTGGTCAAGGACAAGCTTAGTTAGCGGAACTCAGGTCCAGAACGTCTTTCAAGAAGTCCGTAACCTTATTCAGGTAACCGCCGACGATTTTTGGAATGTGCCGGTGAGAATAGACATATCTACCGAGCAATTGTGACTTGGAAAAGAATCCCAGTTCGCGAGAATCCGGGGCGTGCTTTAGTTTTTCGCTGATGACGAAGTAGTAATCTTCTTGTGTGACTATTTTTTCAATCCGGCTGGAGTCTGCCTTGCTGTAAAATTCCCGCTTGATTTTTACAGGAGTGCTGCCGATTTCCCGTTGGAAAACCTGCAGCTCCAGCAAGTAGCGGTCTTGCCAGGGGAGCAGGTCAACCTCCTTCAAACTGACCTGTCGATTCCCGAGTTTCAGGGCCCCCAGCATGTCCAGGGGGAGTTCCCGTTCTCCCTGCCAAAGGGAGGTCTTGATGTAAAAGGGAATATTTTGCTCCATCATGATGTTGATGGCGTAATCCTGTTCCACATCGTTCAGCTTGCTCATGTAAAGGGTATCGCCCTTCTTGGGAACATCTATCTTCCGCGTTTCGATGAACACCTCTTCGTCATCAAGCTGCTTGGTCTTGTTCTTGACGCGGACTTTACCGTTATTGTAGAACTTGACCTTGTCGCCCGGCATGGCCAGCACTCTGCGGACCAAAGTTTCCCTGTTCTTTTGGCGGGCCCAGACGATATCGCCTACTTTTAGTTCATCGATGCAGCGGGGGAGCTTGCATATCCAGACCACGTCGTCTTCTTTGAACTTGGGGTACATGGCGGAGTCACTGAGCCTTAAGGGCTCCAGCACGTAAAACCTGCCGTACAGGGCCGCAGCGAAAAACAGCACCAGCAGAAACACCAAGAAGAAGATGAATGCCTTGGAATTCCGTAGCTGACGCTTGTTGACGATGTGCCTGAGAGAAGCCATACCAGAAAGTGAATGGCGGGACTAGTCGCCGTTTCCGTTGGAATTGTCCGAAAGGGAAAGCACGGCCAGGAACGCCTTTTGCGGAACTTCCACCGAACCGATGCTCTTCATGCGTTTCTTGCCTTCTTTCTGCTTTTCCAGGAGCTTGCGCTTGCGGGTGATGTCACCGCCGTAGCACTTGGCCAGCACGTCCTTGCGCACGGCCTTCACGGTAGAACGGCTGATGATCTTTCCGCCGATAGCTCCCTGGATGGCCACGTCGAACTGTTGCCGCGGAATCAGGTCTTTCAGCTTTACGCAGATGGCGTTGGCGTAGGTGCTGGCCTTGTCCCTGTGGATAATCACCGAGAAGGCGTCCACCGGGTCGCCGTTCAGCAAAATGTCCAGCTTCACCAGGTTGTTCCGCCGGTATTCGCTGGGAGCGTAGTCCAGGCCGGCATAACCGCGGCTCACGGACTTGAGACGGTCGTAGAAGTCGAACATGATTTCGGCGAGAGGCAGGTTATACTTGAGAATGACCTTCTCCTCGTCGATGTATTCCATGGTTTCGAATTCCCCGCGCTTTTCTTCGCAGAGGGTCATGAGGGCGCCTACGTAGTCCTTGGGTGTAAAAATCTGGGCCTTTACGTAGGGCTCTTCGATGTGGTCGTAACGGCTCGCGTCGGGGAGCTTGGAGGGACTCTCGATTTTCACCATGGTACCGTCGCTCATGTACACGTGGTATTCCACGTTGGGCACGGTGGTAATGATATCCACGCCGAATTCGCGGTCCAAACGTTCCTGCACGATTTCCATGTGCAGAAGCCCAAGGAATCCGGTGCGGAAACCGAAGCCCAGGGCGTCGGAAGTTTCCGGTTCCCAGCTCAGGGCGGAATCGTTCAGGCGGAGTTTTTCCAGGGCTTCGCGTAAATCCTTGTAGTCTTCGGGGTCGATAGGGTAGATGCCCGAATAAATCATGGGCAAGATATCCTTGTAACCCGGGAGCGGTTCTGCGGCAGGGTTTGCCGTGTCGGTCAGGGTGTCGCCAATCTTGACGTCGCTGATGGTTTTAACGTTGGCAAGAACGTAGCCTACCATACCTTCGGTAAGTTCGGGCCTGGGGTCACGGTGCATGCTGAAGGTGCCCACTTCGGTCACCATGTATTCGCCGCCGGTTTTCATCATGCGGATTTTCATGCCCGCCTTGATGGAGCCTTCTACGATGCGGATGTAGTTGATGACCCCGCGGTAGCTGTCATAGACGGAGTCAAAAATCAGGGCCTTCAGGGGCTTTCCGCTGTCACCCTTGGGAGCGGGAATCTCGTCGACGATCTTGTCCAGGACTTCGCCTACGTTCAGGCCCGTCTTTGCCGAAATCCGGGGAATCTTGTCGGGGTCGTAGCCCAGAAGGTCGCCTACCAGCTGGGCGATGTGGTCGGGCTGTGCTCCCGGCAGGTCCACCTTGTTCAGCACGGGAATCACCGTCAGGTCGTTTTCGATGGCGAGGTAAAGGTTGCTGAGGGTCTGGGCCTCGATTCCCTGGCTTGCGTCCACCACCAGGATGGCGCCTTCGCAGGCCGCCAGGGAACGGCTCACCTCGTAGGTAAAGTCCACGTGCCCCGGAGTGTCGATCATGTTCAAGATGTATTCCTGCCCATCCCGTTCATAAACCATACGGATGGCGTGGGCCTTGATGGTAATGCCGCGCTCCCGTTCCAGGTCCATGTCGTCCAGCAGCTGGTTCGTCATTTCGTTCTTGGAAACAGTCTTGGTCAGTTCGATAAGGCGGTCGGCCAGGGTGGATTTGCCATGGTCGATGTGGGCGATAATGCTGAAATTTCTGATGTTGTCGTTTTGCGGCATAGGGAATTTCTTTTAAAGTCAGCACAAATATAGAAATCCGCCCATAGTTTTTCTAATTTTTTTTGCCCTGCCCCTTTACTTTTTCTATATTACCAGCGATAGTTAAAATGGGGTAGTTGCTCACCTATGAAGTTGTTTTTCCGTATTTTTGTGACTTTATTGTTTGCCGTGGTGTTTTCTTATGCCGAAGGCAAGGTTTTTAACAAGGCCTATTCGGAGATTAAGGAAATTCAGGCGATTATTACCACCCACGAGGGTGAAATTGTCCTTTCCCTTGATTTTAAGGCTGCTCCCAATACGGTGGCGAACTTTGTGGAACTTGCAAATAAGGGCTTCTATAACGGTCTTACGTTCCACCGGGTTATTCAGGGCTTCATGATTCAAGGTGGTGACCCCGAAGGGAATGGCAAAGGTGGTCCGGGCTATACCATCGATGATGAAATTAGTACCCTCAAGCACGAGACCGGCGTAATTTCCATGGCCAACCGTGGGCCTAACACCAATGGCTCTCAGTTTTTCATAACCCAGCTGCCCCAACCCCATCTTGATGGCAAGCATACAGTTTTTGGAAAAGTTTTGTCCGGGCAAGACGTCGTTTGCCGCATTGAACAGGGCGACCCCATTATAAACATCAAAATTCTGGAAAAGAAGTAATCTATGGCTACAAAGAAAAAAGCTTCACCTGCGAAAAAAGCCCCTGTAAAGGCTGCTGTCAAGAAGGCCGCTCCCGCAAAGGCTGCTGCCAAGAAGCCTGCTGCGAAGGCCCCTGCAAGGAAGGCTGCTCCGGCTAAGGCTCCTGCGAAGAAAGCGGCACCTGCGAAGAAGGCAGCACCGGCAAAGAAGGCCGCTCCCGCTAAAAAGGCCGCTCCCGCGAAGAAGACGGCACCAGCGAAAGCGCCGGCAAAGAAGGTTGCCCCGGCGAAGGCTCCTGTCAAGAAGGCTGCTCCGGCTAAGAAGGCCGCTCCTGCCAAGAAACCTGTGGTGAAAGCCCCCGCAAAGGCCCCTTCCAAGAAGCCGGCTCCTACGAAGGCTCCTGCCGTCAAGAAGCCCGCCCCCGTCAAAGAAGCCCCGAAGGCTACCAAGAAGGACAAGGTCGAGAAAGTTGCCGAGGTCGAGAAGGTCGCCGAGGTCAAGAAGGTCAAGGGCGGCAAGAAGCCTGCGTCTGCTCCTGTTGAAGCGGAAACTGTAGCTGAAGAAGTGGTGGAAACTGCTGGCGAAGTCAAGGGAACAAAGCAGGGCAAGGGCGGCAAGCCCAAGATCGAATTGCCTTTTGCCGTGCTCTTGGAAGGAGGCAAGCGCCTTTCCAAGACCATCATGTTCTACGAAATCGACGAGCACGAGGACGGCGCCAACAAGAAGAAGGTGTCTTCTGAACTCAAGAATCTTGAAAAGAAGCCCACCATGGCGATCCGCCGCAAGGCATCTCTTGCCGAAGAGACTCAGGAAGAGCTGACGGAACGCATCCTGAAGGAACTGGAAGAGCAGAACCTGGCGTTTACCCGGGAAGCGGCGACCCAGATTTGCACCCGCTGCAACAAGAACCTGGTTTCTCCGGAATTCTGGGTGGACAAGCACCTGGGCTACTGCGAAGAATGTGCCGCCATCCTCAAGCTTGGCCAGTCCAAGGAAGCCCGTAAGGTAGATTACCAGATGGGTCTTCTCGGCCAGGACTCCCTGGACGAAGAGGATGAGGACAATGAATTCATGGACGGTCCCGATGCCGCAGACTTGAAGGAAGCGGAAGAGGAACTGGCCGAAATGGACGATTAATCGTTACAGGTCGTTGAATAAAAAAGCGCAGACCCTCAGATGGATCTGCGTTTTTTGTTTAAATATGTATGGCCGCGACGATGAATCCTGCGAACCGAAATGTGTGAATAAAGTGCGCGATTAAGGACGCGGAAACCCTAGTTCACCTTGCGCATGACACCGATGACGCGCCCTGCAATGGAAAAGTCCTTGTTGCTCTTGACAATGATGGGGCGGTACTTGGGGTTTGCGGGCCTGAGTTCGATATGGTCGGAAGAGGGCTGGTAATACTTGACGGTAGCTTCGTTATCGATCTGGGCTACGATGATTTCGCCCCGTTCGGCAGATTTTTGCTGACGGGCAAAGACCAGATCGCCGTCGAAGATGCCGGCGTCGATCATGGAATCGCCACGGACCCTCAGGGCGAACACGTCGCTACGGCAGGCGAGGAAATCCCTATCTACGGTGACTGTACCTTCCAGGTTCTGGACGGCCAGGATGGGAGCGCCTGCGGCCACGCGGCCCACGATGGGAATCTCGACGGTATTGCTACGGGCGGTAGAGGCGTTCTTGCCATTGTCGGTATCGAGAATCTCGATACCGCGGCTAAGGCGGGGAGAACGGTTGATGTAGCCCTTCTTGATGAGGGCGGCCAGGATGGAACGGACCCCGTTAGTGGAGGAAATCTCGAAATGAGTGCCGATTTCCCGGACGGTAGGGGGCATGTGGTTTTCTCTGGAATACTTCTTGATGTATTCGTAAATCTCGGCCTGGCGGTCGGTCAAGTCCTTTTTTTTGCCTGAATGTTCCATTTTGAACCTCCCGGTATAGGGTTTGGAATTTCTATACCATAAATATAATGCACAATTGGGCATTTGTCAATAGGTTCAGTGCACAAAATTTCATTTTTTTTGGATGGTTGCTTTAAGATAACAGCAAAAAAGCAAGGCCGCTAGACCTTGCTTGAATTATCGCGTCATTCCGCTTTGCGGCATGACTGGTTCGTCTCGGCAATGCTAGCCTGCAAGCAGTCTGACATTGCACTCGACTCCTACGTCATTCCGGGCTTGACCCGGAATCTGGAAGATTACTTCTTCGGTTCGATTTTCTCGAGACCACCCATGTACGGGCGCAGCACTTCGGGAATCAACAGCGAGCCGTCTTTCTGCTGGTAGTTGTCGCAGATGCCCACCATCACGCGGGGGGTGGCGAGACCGGAACCGTTCAGCGTGTGCACGAAGGTGTTCTTGCCGTTAATCTTTGTCTTGATGTTCGCGCGGCGAGCCTGGTAGTCTTCGAAGTTACTGCAGGAGCTGACTTCGAGCCATTTCTTTTCCACCGGGGCGTAGACTTCCAGGTCATAGCACTTGGCGGCACCGAAACCGAGGTCGCCCTTGCAGAGAGCCAGGCGGTGGTAGGGCAGTCCCAGCTTTTCCAGGAGCTTTTCGCCGAAGCGGGTGAGTTCCTCGTGATCTTCGTAGCTGTGTTCCGGGTGGGCGAAGTAGACCATTTCCACCTTGTTGAACTGGTGCAAGCGGAGGAGTCCGCGGGTGTCCTTGCCGTAGGAGCCGGCTTCACGGCGGAAGCAAGCAGAGTAGGCGCAGATGCGCTTCGGAAGTTCGGATTCCGGAATCACTTCGCCGGCATAGAGGTTGGTCAGAGGCACTTCTGCGGTCGGGATGAGGAACAGGTCGTCGTCCTTGTCGCAGCGGTACATGTCTTCTTCGAACTTCGGGAGCTGGCCCGTGCCGCGCATGGTATTGCGAGTCACCAAGTACGGCGGCGTGAATTCTTCGAAGCCGGCCTTCTGGTGTTCGTCGAGGAAGAACTGGATGAGGGCCCGTTCCAGGCGGGAACCGAGACCGCGGTAAACCGGGAAGCCGCTGCCGGAAATCTTGGCGCCGCGTTCAAAGTCAAAAATGCCGAGGCGTTCGCCCAAAGTCTTGTGGTCCACGCGGGCAAAGTCATCGTTCTTGGTGTAGTAGTCAAACGGAATCGGACCGTCTTTTTCGACAACGTTGTCGCTGGAGTCCTTGCCTTCCGGGGAACGGGGGGCGATGTTCGGCACGTGCATGAGCATTTCGGTCTGCTTGTAGTCCAAATCCTTGAGCTTCTTGTCGAGTTCGTCGATCTTGTCGCCCAGGGCGCGCATGGCGGCCACGGCTTCGTCGGCGTTCTCGCCCTTCTTCTTCAGGTCGCCAATCTTCTTGGATTCGGCGTTGCGTTCGCTCTTGAGGCGTTCCACTTCGGTGAGGAGCGGGCGGCGTTCGTTATCGATGGCAAGAACGTCCTTCAGGCTCACCGTGGTGTACTTCTTTTCGGTTTCAGCAATGTAGTATTCCGGATTTTCGCGGATTTTCTTGATGTCAAGCATTTTATGCCTCGGATGATAAAAATTTTACGGGGGAGAATATAGCAAAAGTGGTTAGTGGTTAGTGGCTAGTGGCTAGGAACGAATGGCGAAATAGACTCCCAGATTGTATGGGCTTGATTGGGTAGGGGAAAGCCTTCCCCTCGCTTTCGCCATACCGGCTCCAGCTACCCCTTCGCCTAGGGGGACACCCCCTAAGACCCCCGCGTTCTAATCAGTATTTTCTAGATTTGAGCCATGCTTTTTGCAAGATGCTTATTTCGGTTAGTGCCCATGTTTTTGGCAGTCCTATTGGCAAGCCTTCTTTCGGGCTGTTACAGCTTTACGGCGTCCACGCTGCCAAGCCACATCAAGACCGTCCAGATTCACGAGGTCGAAGACAAGACTTTGGACCCGGTGCTGGCCAACAACATCCGCGCTGGCGTGCTGGACATGTTCAAGAGCAACGCGGGTGGTGTCCGTATTGTGAATGAGAACGCCAATGCCGATTTCGAGATGACCCTTCTCAGCTACACCAACAAGCCCGAAAACTACAACAGCTCGAGTGACGTAGAGACTTACCGTGTCACCATCCGGGTGAGCGTCAAGTTCTACGACAACGTAAAGGACAAGATTATCTACGAGAACAAGTCCCTTTCGGCGGATGGAACCTACGATGTGGCCAAGAACGAGTCCGAAGATCGTCACGGCCAGGCCCGCGCCATCGAGAAACTGCAAGACCTGATCGTAGCCAACGCCCTTGCAAAGTGGTAATCAGTGATGAGTTGTGAGTTATGAGTTGTGAGTATTGAGTTATGAGTGCACATTTCACATGCCACACCTCACATTCCACACCTCCCTAGATCCTAAATCCTAGCCCCTAAATCCTAACCCATGCGCAAATTCAGAGTTGTACTTGTTGAACCGGAACATCCTCACAATGTGGGCTTTGTGGCTCGTGCCATGCACTGCTACGCCCTCGACGAACTGTATATCGTTTACCCCAGGCGCGACAAGGTCATTGAAAACTCTTACCACACGGCCCCCAACAGCCACGAGGTTTTGGACAAGGCGACTATCGTCCACAAGTTCGAAGACGCCATCGGGGACTGCGCCTGCGCGGTGGCCTTCAGCCGCCGCATCTACGGTTCGGCCATCAAGCACACCATGATGCCCGGGCTTTCGGGACTGTTGCCCGAAGATGGAACCGTCGCTCTCGTGTTCGGGCGGGAATCCTGCGGGCTGGAGACCGAAGAGGTGAACGCCTGTACCTACCAGTGCGAGATTCCTGTGCCGGGACTCATGAGCCTGAACTTGGCCCAGGCGGTAACGGTAGGCCTGTACGAACTTTGCCGTAGCGGAGCGTTGGCAAACGGCGAGGGCCGTGCCAAACGGACCACACGGGGTGTTGCCGAAACGGGTCCTGCCACTATCGAGCAGATTGACAGTTTCAAGAAGTTCATGGACCGCTACCTGACGGGGCAGTACCACGACCAGGCCTGGCGGGACAATTTCCTCAATACGCTTTTGCAGCGCCTGCACCCGACACGTAATGAACTTTCCGCCTTGTTCGGGCTAATCCGCAACATCGCCGGCAAGCCGGCCCGTCTGGAACATGCGGCAGAAAAGGCCGCCAAGGCTGCCAAGGCAGCCAAAGCTGACGATGCTACAGAAAACGCGGATTAATTCTTGTTGGCAATCTTGCCGTAGAATTCACGAAAATCGTCCCAGCGGTAATAGGGGGCGGCTGGGCAATCTTTCGTCTCTCGTCTCTCGTCTTTCGTCTCACAAGTCACCGGCAGTTTCTGCTCGGTTTCGTTGAGCATTGCCTTCACAAGAATTGGTGCGCCCTTCTTGCTGGACTTGTAAAAGACAAACTGCACGTTGGCGGCCATGGGGGAGATTTCGTAGTCACGCCAGACCTTGTGCAGGCCTTCCATTTCGGCGATTTCGATGCCTGTATTCCGCGTGCCGTTTTCCATTTGCAGCAATACGGCGAAGGGGAACACCATGGTGTCGTGACCAAAGCGCAACGTGGCGGCAGGTTGTTTCCCACTTTTTGTTTTTGTATTGGTCGTATCGGCGGCAATCACCTTGTCGGCTATTTCGAGGACGTTTTTCAGGAGGGGGCGGGCGTTTTCTAGGCCTTCTTTCTTGCCGAAGGGATTGTTCCCGAGAACGCTGTACCACCAGGCATTCTGTGCACGCCAGCGGGCAAAAAGTTCGTCTTCGGTCCACAGGTCATCAAAGCTGAACTGGATTTCGGGGCTGCCCTGAAGGCTGTTTCCGATTTCGTAAATCTTGCTGTAAAGGTCGCCCGCATCGATGTTCTTCTGTACGTATGTCGAATCATTGAAAATCGCGTGCATCATGCGGGAGGGGTTCACGTGGCTGTACATCTTTTCGTTTTCTTTTTGCCAGGCGGGGGTGTTGGATTCGCTGATGATTTTTCCGAAATCCAGCGGGTTGATAAAGCTCATCAGGTACTTGCCTGATTCCTGATGGATGTCCAGTTTTGGTTTCTGGGCCCGCAGTTCTTCAAGGAATGCCGCCATGCTCACCACGCAACGCACCGATGTGCTGGCGTAGGCCTCGATGTAGGCATTTTTCCCAAAGATTTCGGGAAAGTTCTTCACCATGCGCTTGGCGATTCCCTGGTGCTGTGCAACGCCCAGTTGAGTCAGGTCTCCTGCTCGCGGGGCGGCGTATTCGTCCAGATATTTGGCGCGCTCCAGCAGGCTCTTGCCCAGGTCGGTAAGCTTGCCGGCAGAGTCGGCTTTTGCAAGAGTGCTATAGAGAAAATGATAATGGTCGGCGGGCTGATGAAAGCGGCTGCCGTGCCTGCCATAGTGGCTTATATAGAACGGCTTGTAACCGGCAGGAGCCTTGGTGTACTTGGCGGTGGGAGTGGGGTAGGCGTAGTAGTTGCTGCCCATCTGGTGAAAATCCTGGGCAAATACTGAGATTGCTACTGCGAATAACAACGCGAGAAATTTTTTCATATTGCTAACCACCTGTTATTGGTGTGGAATGTGAAATGTGGAATGTGAAAATACCCATCACACATTACACATTACACACTACACACAAAGCGTTTTATTTGTCGCAGACTTTAAAAAAACAGCTTCTCGCGCCCGTGTGGCAAGCGACCTGCGGGCCTTGCATGCGGACCTTGAACAGGAGCGCGTCGGAGTCGCAGTCGGCGGCCCATTCCACGACGGTCATCACGTTTCCGCTGGTGTCGCCCTTGTGCCAGTATTCCTTGCGGCTACGGCTCCAGAATACCATCTCGCCGCATTCGTGCGTGCGGCGGAGGGCTTCCTCGTTCATCCAGGCCATCATCAGCACGTCGCCCTTGTCGGCATCCTGTACAATCGCCGGAGCAAGTGCAACCCCGTCCACGACCACTTCGAATTTAATTTCTTTGATTAACTCTTCAAATTTCATAACTAGTTAGCAGTTCTTGTTTATTAAAGGAGATTCCCGCCTTCGCGGGAATGACATTTTATTCCCAAAATCCGAACTCTGAAATCCGAATTCCGAATTATCCTCTCACCTGGCCGTTGCCGCGCAGAACCCACTTGTAGCTGCAAAGGCTTTCCACGCCCATAGGGCCGCGGGCGTGCAGCTTGTCGGTAGAAATTCCCACTTCGGCGCCCAGGCCGTATTCGCCACCGTCGGCAAAGCGGGTGCTGGCGTTCACCATCACGCTGCTGCTGTCCACGTTCGCGACAAAGTAGTCCTGAACGCTGGCGTCTTCGGCAACTACGGCTTCGGTGTGGCGGCTGCTGTTCTGCTCGATATGCTCGCAGGCTTCGGCCACGTTGTCCACGAACTTCACACTGGCCTTCAGGGCCAGGTATTCGTGGTGGTAGTTACTGTCGTCGCCGATGTCCTTGATGCGGCTGTCGTGGCTCTGGGCGTCCTTGTTGCCAAAGAGTTCCACGCCACGGTTGGCGAGGCAGTCCAATAATTTCTTGACGGTGGCGTCATCGATGTGGCGGTCGATAATCACGCATTCCATGGCGTTGCACACGCCGATGCGCTGGGTCTTGGCGTTAATCAAGATGTTCACGGCCTTGTCCATGTCGGCGGACTTGTCCACATACACGTGGCAGATGCCGTTGAAGTGCTTGATGACGGGAATCTTGCTCTGTTCCACCACCGCACGGATCAGGCGCTCGCCACCGCGGGGAATCACCAGGTCGATGCAGTCGCTACGCTGCAATAGCATGCCCACCAGGTCGTGGCTGGTTTCGGTCACCAGCTGCACGGCGTCTTCGTCAATGCCGTTTTCCGCAAGGGCCTTGTGGAAAATCCCGGCAAGACACTTGGCGGAATTCAATGATTCCTTGCCCCCGCGGAGGATTACGGCATTGCCTGCCTTGAAGCAGAGGCATGCGCCGTCGATGGTCACGTTGGGGCGGCTTTCAAAAATGAAGAACACGGAACCGATAGGTACTGCCATGCGGCTAATCTTGATGCCGTTCTTCAGTTCGCGGCTTTCCAGCACCCGGTTCAGCGGGTCAGTAAAGGCGGCGATTTCTTCGGCGCCCTTGGCCATGGCCTCGATGCGGGCGTCGTTCAATGTCAAACGGTCCATTTTGGCGTCGTCCAGCTTTCCGGCGGCGGCTTCCAGGTCAAGCTTGTTCGCGGCCAGGATTTCCGGCTTGTGTTCCCGGAGCAACTTTGCTACCAGGTTCAGCACGGCGCTCCGCTTTTCGCCAGAGAGGGTGCGCAGGTTCTTGCTTGCCTTTTTGGCGTTTTTCGCCAAAAGGTCGGAATATTCGTCCAAGTTGGAATAATTTTTAGTCATGTTTTTAATATAGAAACTTGCTTTTTCACAAAAAGAAGTGTATTTTCAAAATACAGGTTTGTTTTTACCCTCGACATTGAGTGGTAGTCTAGGGTATCGGACTTGGGTGTAAGAGCCCGGCGTTCAACGTCGGGTTTCTTTTTTTATATCTTTATACCGTAAAATAAAGAACGGTAAATAATGAACATTTACAGCTGGAACGTCAACGGAATTCGTTCAGCCCTCAAGAAGGGGCTGGAAAACTGGTTCCACGAGACCAATCCCGATATCCTGTGCCTCCAGGAAGTCCGCGCCGAGACAGACCAGATTCCGGAATCCATGGCCAAGCCCGAAGGCTATTTTGCCTACTGGAATCCCTGCCAGCGCAAAAAGGGCTACAGCGGGGTAGGCGTGCTTACGAAAATCGAGCCCGACGCGGTGAACTACGGTTTCGATATCGAAGAGTTTGACGTCGAAGGCCGCGTGCTGCAGCTGGTGTTCCCGGACTGGGTGCTCAACAGCATCTACTTCCCTAATGGCGGCTCCGGTGACGACCGCCTGGACTACAAGCTCCGCTTTTACGACGCCTTTCTGGAAAATTCCGAACGATGGGTTGCCGACGGCAAGCACGTGCTGACGGTGGGCGATTACAACACCTGCCATAAGGAAATAGACATTGCCCGTCCCAAGGAAAACGAGAACGTGAGCGGCTTCTTGCCTGTGGAACGCGCCTGGATGGACAAGTACGTGGAACACGGCTTTGTGGATTCCTTCCGCAAGCTGCACCCGGACACACGGGACGTTTACTCCTGGTGGTCCAACCGTTTTGGTGCCCGCGGCAGGAACGTAGGTTGGCGTCTGGACTATGCCTTTGTAGATGGGGCCCTGATGCCCAACGTGGTCCGTTCCGAAATCCACACGACGGTCATGGGTTCGGACCATTGCCCCATCAGCATCGAGCTGGAACCGCCCTTCGCTCCGCTGCCCATAAAGTCCGCATCTGCAGAAGCGGAAGTCCAGTAGAAAAAAGTCGCCCTTTCGAGCGACTTTTCTTTTAATTCGTTTGTGATTTATAATTACGAGTGCAGGTATTCCACGATGGCGTCGTGGATAGTGGTGAACACTTCCCGCAGTTCCTCTTCGTCCTCTTCCAGAAGCGTCACACGGAAGCCCTTCAGGTCGGTGCAGAAGCTGGTGCTGGGCACCACGCAGATGCCCTTCGCGCCCAGCAGGTAGTAAACGAAGCGGTAGTCCAGGTTCGTGGTCTTGCTGCACCATTCTTCCACCTTCTTCTTGATAATCGGGTTGTCGATTTTCAGCGTCTGGTGGCTGTTTAGCGTGCCTTCGCGGAAGATGATGGTGTTGTAGAACGCACCGTAGGTGGGGTTGAAGTAGAGTTCCGGAATGTCCGAAAGGATTTCGTTGATGATGGCGCTTCGGCGGCCAATTTTCTCGTTCAGCGCGGTGCGGTGCTCGATAAAGCGGGGATCGCCCAGCACGCGGGGAATGGTCATCTGCGGGAGTGTGGTGGAGCAGACTTCCACCATCTTGGCGTTGTCGATGGCACGGCAGAAGGCGTCGAACTGTTCGTCCTTGTCGCGGTTGTAGTATTCGGCCCAGCCGCAACGAGCGCCCGGCCACGGGTATTCCTTCGAAATTCCCTTCAGCGCGATGCCCGGAACGTCACCGATGTATTCGGCCAGCGCGTAGGCGTGGGCGCCATTGTAGGTAATCTTGTTGTAGATTTCGTCGCAGATGATGAACAGGTTGTAGCGCTTCGCGATATCCACGATCTTCTTGAGGATATCCAGCGGATAGACCATGCCCGTCGGGTTGTCCGGGTTCAGCACCAAAATGCCCGCGATGCTCGGGTTGTACTTCACCTTATTTTCCAGTTCTTCCAAGTCCGGGTACCAGTGGTTTTCGGGCTGGAGGCTGTAGGTGATGGGGGCCGTGTGGGCATGTGCCGCTTCGGCGGAACTGTGGGTGGAGTAGGCCGGAGCCGGTCCGATAATGCGGGTGTTCATGGAGAGCAGCCCGTAGATGGTGGCGATGGCGTCGCCCAGGCCGTTGAAGAACAGGATGTCGTCCACGCTAATTTGCGCGCCGCCCAGCTTGTTGTTCTCCTTCACCAGGAATTCGCGGGTTTCCAGCATGCCCTTGGAGGGGCAGTAGCCGTAACTGCGGTTGGTCTTGACCAGGTCCACCACGATGTCCTTGATCCAGTCGGGCAGCTGGCATTTCTTTTCGATGGGGTCGCCGATGTTTTCCCAGTGGATGGGGAGACCCAGGGCCTTGAGCTGGTTTGCCTTCTTCACGATCTCGCGGATTTCGTAAGAGAGTTCCTTGGCACCTTCGCTCAAAAGTCTTCTGCGCATTTTATGCTCCTGTATAGGTATCGAAAATTCTCAAATTTTACAGCGTAATTATAGAATAATATTTATCTAAGAACTTCCGTTTCCTTGGTTTATAGTTAAAGTTTTGGGTAAATAATTAGGGCAGCCGTTTGCGGGGCTGCCCTTGAAACTTTTTATCTGGATTTTACAGTCCCATAATAGCTCGGGCTGCTGCCGGGCTTGCTGCCATTGCCGTTGCTGCGGTGTTCTGTCCAAAGAGTTTGTTCATGTGCAAAAATATAGTTCCAGGTGCAGAAGTTGTCAAGAGGGGGAGGTCTCCCCCTGATTGCAGCCCCGGCTTCTAGTTGATGTCACCCTGGAGGGAGCCTTGCGACCGATAGGGTCCACGGCAAGTCTCGCCACAAAGGTGCGATGCCCCCTAACGCAAAAAAATTCACTTGTTACAAAAAAATATTTGTTCCTAGCCTTTTTTGTTCTTAGTTTCTCTAAATCATTTTTTACGGATTCCTCTTGCTGTGCGCCTAATTTTCCGTTATCCTTGCATTGTCCTTCTCTTTTCGTTTAATTAGAATCTTTCACACATCGGATAGGGTAGCCCGACACAGCAAGTGTATGACCCTCCGGAAGTCCACTTGATGACGCTAAATCGTCGATATGACGGACATTAACAATACGTCCATCAGTCTCATTATACCAATAATACCAGGAAGTTGTCCACAAATCCAATCCAGACCCCCACTGATAAAAATAAACTTTGTCTTTCTCCAGCAAATTGTTATAGGAAACATAATATTCTAGTCCAGAGCTAGAACCAATCATGTTGGAAAAGAAATTGCACGTATCCTTATAGAATCTTATAATGGCTAAGCTTTTAAAATCATCTTCGACAGGTATATGCCAACCATCGGGACAAATTCCTTGAACCTTTACTTCGTCATTAGGATTAAATTGGCATTTCGTGGCTTTATAGCCACATCCTGTTTTTAGGGAATCTAAAGCTGCAGCATATGTATAATATCTTCCATACTTGCAATTACTTTCCAATTCTTCATAGCACCAAGACCAATCATATCCTGGGCTCGGAGGGTTATATCTCAAATTTTCTGCCATCCATGTACGATCCATGAAAGAGATAGTCCTATAAGTTTGACCGTCACGATAATCTGTTAGGACATTCTCTATACATTTTTCAGGTTCGGAACAATACCATTTTGCATATAAGTTAACATCATTAGAAATGGTAACAGCATCTCTATCCTTATAAACAACATTTCCCTCTGGGGATAAAGCCCATCCCTGAAATCCACATCTATTTTTTTGATACTTATTTGCGTTTAAATACTGCGGTACATCATAGAGAAAGATTTGGTCACCCATTATACCCGAAACACTGTCTGCGTTAGGAAAGAATCTAATACGAAATTTTCCGGCTAATTGGATATCTTGAGTTGAACTAGATCCGTTACTTGAGTTACTTGATGCAAGAACAATTTCGTGAGAAGAACTTAAGTATGGGAAAGCATCGCCTTTTCCCTTAACCCAGTTATCGTTTACACAAATGTAACTGACATTTTCACGCTTTACATATATCGAGGTTCCTTCTAATTCATAGGTACATTTTCCCAATTCAAATGATGTTTCCACCTCAGATACAATTGGAGTAACAGCTTCTGCTCCAGATTCATTCCCACAAGCGAAAAATGAGGTCGCAAAGCAGGCAAAATAAATTGCAAAAAACAATGATTGAAATGACATTGGCTCGCTATTGAAAATTTTCATATCACTTCTCCTTCTTCCAAAATCCCATATCAAGAATTTTCATCTGAGGAAATATTTTCATTTGGGCATTAATAAATGTGTGAGACTGCTTAATAGACATACACGCCTTTCCTATTGCTTTTTCGTATTTTACATAGAATTTGGATAAAACAGTCAGGTAATCTGAAGCCAAAGTTCTTCTATGCCAACTACTTTTTCCAGATATTCCATTCTTAAACAAGTTATCAAATGCGGGTACACATCCTAATGTTCCTAGCAATACTTTTGTAACCAACGTGTCCGTGCCAGAAACGCCTAACTTTTCATAGCAGTCTCGAATTTTGTAATACAAATCAGCAAGTTTTTTTTGGCAATCATCCTTATTATCAAGCCAATTTTGGCATTCTAAATTATTTAAAGTTTTAAGGCTTTTTTTGTCCATATCAAGAATGATATTTACGATCGGTGCATGGATTTTATAGTTGTAACTTAACAACATTGAATTATGCAACATTCCCCAACTAGCCAAGTACCATGCCAGCCACAAGCAAAGCATATCCCTATCCGTTTTACGTTTCTTAAAAGCAGATTGAAATTGCTCATAGCAATGATTCCAAGAACGATACCTTGACAATTCCTCTTGAGAATCTTGCATATAACGGCACAAGTTTTTCATAAATTGATCAATACCTGTTTCCAATTCTTTGCTTTTTTTTGTAGCCATGCAAGCCTCCATCGTATACACCTATGGAGTTCGCCCCTGCTTAGCAAAGAACTTCGCCAAATTTTGTGTGGATACAAGAAAAGGCGCAGATCGTTGCATTTACCTACACGGGGCTCTAGACTGCCTCTGACTGATAAACGCAAACGACCCACGCCCCCAAAGGGCTGTTGCTTTTGGCCTATACGACCAAAGTCCAGCCTTGAGGGCTGGCACAGCAAACCGAGATACGCCACAAAACGGCATATCTGCGTGAGCGTTCGCCTCGTTCTCAGTCAATGGAAATTGTCTAGATTTCGTGTAGAGAACAAGAGCTAAACTCTCTAATATGTCCGATTTAAAAATAAATTAAAAATGCCGCGATGGAATAGAAAACTTATAAAAAAGAGTGTGCTTGTTGTGAGAATATTGATTTTGAGATATTTTTTTTGTATTTTGCAGAAATTTGCATAAAATTGCAAAAAATTATTGAAAATTATTGCAAAATAGATGCAAAAATTGTATATTTGCACAAAAAAGGAGTCGCTTATGGCACAGGCTACAGTTTCCGCACGTATCGACAGCAAGGACAAGGAAAGTTTCGACAAGTTCTGCAGCAATGTAGGGCTGTCCACGTCTGCCGCCATCTACATGTTCGTGAAAAACGTCATCAACGAACGTCGCATCCCCTTCGAAGTTCGCGAACCCTCCGTCCGCTACAACGCAAACGACATCGAAGCCCTCAAGAAGGGCATCGAGCAGTTGAACGCCGGCAAGGGCGTTGAACACGAACTTATTGAGGTGGATGACTGATGAAGAAGATTTGGTCGGACAAAGCCTGGGATGATTACCTTTACTGGCAAACACAAGACAAGAAAACCCTCAAAAAAGTAAACCAACTAGTCAAAGACATTGAGCGCAGTAATTTTGAAGGACTAGGCAAACCCGAAGCGTTAAAGGGCAACTTGAGCGGATTCTGGAGCCGTAGAATCGACGATGCCAACCGTTTGATTTATCGAATTAACGGCGAGTTTATCGATATCCTTTCGTGTAAAGGACATTACGAGAACGTTTGATTAAAAAGTATTTTTAATGTCATGACCCACGGAACAATATACGACCCTATCCGCAAGAAGGACGTGCCCGACACGCCTGAAGAACGGGTGCGCCAGGCGACGGTCCGTTTTTTGCTGGACGAGGTGAAGGTGCCGGCCCACTTGATTACGGTGGAGTTCGCTCTTTCGATGGTGGACCCGAAGACTGATGACCGGGCGGATATTGTTGTCAGTAATTTCCGCGAGGGTGCAACCCTAGATAAACCCTGGCTCCTGGTTGAATGTAAGGCTCCTGGTGAGTACACTTGGGATGGTTTGCAGGTTCAGCTGAACAAGTACTTGAAGGTACTCACGCCCAAGTATGTGATGCTTTCGCTGGGTGATACGGTGCGTTATTTTGAGTTGGATGCCGCCACCAAGAGATTCACTAAAATTGAGAAACTTCCTGAATTCCGTTAGGCGGGTAGGTAAAGTCCCGGCGCTCGGCGATCCACTTGCGTACGGCTTCTTCGGCGCGGCTGGCAAGAATTTCCTTCTTGTTCTTCTTCTTGAGCCCTTCGTGGTGGGGGAGTAGCCCGAAGTTGAAATTCATGGGCTGGAAATCCTCGTTTTCTTCTACCAGGCGGTTCATGAGTGACCCGATGCAGCTTTCATCCGGAAGCGGGTCGGCGTGCCCGTGCAGAATGGTCTGGGCCATGTTCCAGGCGGCATACCATCCGGTAGCCACCGCCTCAGTGTAGCCTTCGCTTCCGGTGATTTGCCCGGCGAACCAGGTGGGCGGAATGTCCTTGGCGCATTCCAAATCCGGACGCAATCTCAAAGTGGCATCCAGGAACTTGGGCGATTCGATGAAGGTGTTCCGGTGCATGCAACCCAGGCGGGCAAATTTTGCATTGCGCAAGGCCGGCACCATGGTGAAGATTTCTTTTTGCGTGCCCCACTTGAGGCGGGTTTGGAAACCCACCATGTTAAAGAGGGTCTTTTGCTTGTTTTCGGCCCGGAGCTGTATTACCGCGTACCACAAATGCCCATTGTTGCCAAGCCCGAGGCCGATGGGACGCATGGGCCCGTGACGGAGTGTCTCGTAGCCGCGGCGGGCCATTTCTTCGACAGGCAGGCAGCCTTCGAATAGTTCGTTCTTTTCGAAGGGGCGGGGCTCCACGGCTTCGGCCTCGCACAGTTTGCGCACGAATTCGGTGTAGGTTTCCTTGTCCAGGGGGCAGTTGATAAAGTCCGCCGTCTCGCCCTTTTCCCAGCGGTTCATATAGAAGGCGTGGTCAAAGTCAATGCTGTCGGTCTCTACCACAGGGGCGATGGCGTCGAAGAAATGGAGGCGCTCGCTCCCCAGCCGCTTGAAGATATCGTCGGCGAGCGCGTCGCTGGCCAGCGGCCCCGCCGCGACGAGGGTGGGGCAGTCGCCTTCAAGGCTGGTGACTTCTTCCCGGTGGAGCGTGATGTTCGGGCTCTCTGCAATCTTTTTTTCTACCGACTCGCTGAAAATGTCCCGGTTCACGGTGAGGGAATCCCCTGCGGGAACGGCGGCTTCACGGGCGGAGTCCAAAAGGAAACTCCCCAGCATGGTGAGTTCCTGTTTTAAAAGCCCGTGGGCCGATGTGACGCCCAGCGCCTTGAAACTGTTGGAGCAGACGAGTTGTGCCAGGTGGCCATCCTTGTGGGCGGGAGTCGGCTTGACCGGGCGCATTTCGTAGAGGTCTACCTTGAAACCGCGGCTCGCCAACTGCAAAGCCGCCTCGCAACCTGCGAGACCGCCACCTATTACGCGTACGCGTTGGGGCTTTGAGGTCGGGGCTTCGCCCCTTTGAGTAATGAGGTCGCTCATTTCATTCGCTTTGAGGTTTATGGTTTAAGGTACGGGGTTTTAGGGGTGTCCCCTAGGAGAAGGGGTAGCGAGCTACGAAGTGCGAGCGAGGGGAAGGCTTTCCCCTTTTTGCCAGTTAGTGCTCGTCGGTTCCCTTGGACTGGATCCTTCATGCTTCGCATTCAGGATGACACACTTGCATTTTACTCATCGGTCAATTCCGAATTCCGAAATCTGAATTCCGAATTAATTCGTCACTACCTTCCGGTAGCTCTTGGCGTTGCCGATCCAGAGTTTCACCAGGAGTTCTTCCAGGGAGGCGGTGGAGACGCATTCGGGGTCGGCGTCCTGGATTTCGTCGGAAATCAGGTTTGCCTGGGTCAGGTTCAGCATGCCGTAGTACATGGCTTCCATGAGCTGGGAGGCGAACTTCGGGGAAATCCGTGCCACTGCGTCCATATCGTTCAGGGGCGGCAGTTGGGTCTTGTCGGGGCTGAACTGGTCCAGGTTGTCCATGGTCCACATGTCGGCGGCCTTGCCCATGTCGTCGCTGGGGGCGATTTTCAGGAGCTTCTCCTTGTAGGCGTTCCATTCCACGTTGGTAGTCTTTCCAGCCTTGCGCACGGACTTCAAGAAGGACAGGACGGCGTAATAGAGGTCCTTTTCTCTCTGGTTCATCTCTTTCTGCGAAGCGGGAATCATGGCCAAACCTGCGGGATTAGTGGCGGAAATGCCTCATACCGGTGAACACCATGGCCACCCCAAGCTTGTCGCAAGCTTCGATGGAGAGGTTGTCCTTCTTGGAACCACCCGGTTGCACGATGTACTGGACGCCAGCCTTGGCAGCGGCTTCCACGTTGTCTGGGAAGGGGAAGAAGGCGTCAGAGCCCATGACGACTTCGCTGAACACCTTCTTTTCCAGGGCCTTGAGACCGGCCTTGTCGATGCACTTGCCCTTTTCGTTGAAGAACTTCTTGGCGGCCTTCATGCGGGCCACGTTGTCACGGACGCGGGGCTGGCAGAGGCGGAGATTGGAGTCAATGCGGTTCGGCTGGCCGGGGCCAAGGCCGATGACCTGGAAGTAACCGCGGGCGTATTCGTAACCCATGACGATGGCGTTAGACTTGGTGTGCTTGGTCACGATCCAAGTGAAGCGGGCGAGGGCTTCCTTGTTCTTTGCAAATTTTTTCTTGGTGACGCATTCGAACTTTTCGTAAACGTCCACGTCGCGGTCCTGAACCAGCATGCCACCGATGACGTGCTTGTAGACCTTGCAGCGGGTTGCCTTCTTGATCTTGCCCACTTCAAGGAGACGAATGTCCTTGGACTTGTTCTTCAAAAATTCCAGAGCGTCCTTGTCGAATGCCGGGGCGAGAAGGATTTCGACGAACTTGCCCTTCAGGAATTCGGCGGTTTTCAGGTCCACCTTCTTGGTAACGGCGATCACGGAACCGAAGGCCGACACCGGGTCGCCTTCCCAGGCGGCTTCCATGGCGTTGCGCAGTGTCTTGCCGGTAGCGAGTCCGCACGGGTTCATGTGCTTCACGATAACGACCGCATTGCCGTCGCTGAATTCGCGGGCCATTTCGAGGGCGGCGTCGGCATCCACGATGTTGTTGTAAGAAAGTTCCTTGCCCCAGAGCTGCTTCGCGGTGGCGAGGCTTGCTTCGGTGCAGGTCGGGTCGCGGTAGAACACAGCGGACTGGTGGGAGTTTTCACCGTAGCGCATGGGCTTCGGGTCAACGAATTTCAAAACGAGTTCTTCGGACATGATTTTTCCTTTGTGATTTACGACAGTCAATATAGCAAATTAAGGCATGAGGAACGTCATCCTCGCGAAGGCGAGGATCCGCTTGAGGGGTTTGGGGCTTGAGATACGGGGCGAGATTAATGTGGAGTGTGGAATGTGAAGTGTGAGATAAATCATTTCTCACTACACATCTCACATTTCACATCTTAAAATAGGCTGGCCGGCGGGTTGTTGTCGTCGAGGCCCGGCAGATTCGGGTTGGGCGGGATATTGTCCAGCGGATCTTCGGGTTCTACAATCAGGTTGTAATAGACGTTGTTCTTCAGTTCGTCTTCGATGTAGAAAAGGGTGCCGCCCATGGCAGAGCCGCAACCGGCACAGGCCCCCTGGTAGCGGATTTTCAGGTGGTTGTCGTCGGTCAGGTCCAGCACTTCCAGGTCGCCACCGTCGCCTTGCAGCATCCCGCGCACGGACTGGTGGAGCCAGGCTTCGATCTTTTCGATTTTCTGCGGTTTGGTGAGGGCGTTCCATTCGGCGTCAGCCTCGGCACGACCCTCGGCGGTCTGGGTGCGGTACTTGATGCGCTCCATCTTCTCGCGGACCAAAATAGCGGTGGCCTTCTTTTCGGGGTAGGCTTCCAGAATCCGCTGGATAAGCGTGTTCATTTGTTTGAGTTCCAGAACGGTGGCGTCGAAAGCCGGCACGTCGGGAGTGTCCCGCAGTTCCTGTTCCAGGCTTTCGGCGGTGATGGCGCAGGCTTCTTCCACCGTGACCATCTGGATTTTCTTGCAGAAGGTGTCGGCAAGTGCTGTAAAGATGGGCCCGCCGTAGGTGAAGAACCGGGTCTCCAGAATCTTGTCGCATTCCGGGTCTATCATCAGGTAGACCTTCAGGCTCGCTTCCTTCACATCTACAAGGGCAAGGCCCTTCTCGTCGGCTTCAATCTGGAAAATCGCGCCCCTGTACTTGGGGGCCTTTGCAATCTCCTGCACCTTCTTGGAAAAATTTGCACACAGTTCTTCGCTCATGATGCGGCCAAATGTAGAATAATTCAGGCACGAAGTGCCGACCACATACCTCAAAGCGAGCTTGCGAGCGACCTCAAAGGGGCTTTAGCCCCGACCTCACACCTCGCAACTACTTCACGTCTACGGTCACCTTGTACATGGGCTTGCCGCGGTAGCTGTTCAGACCCTTGGCGGTCTGGACTTTCAGGTTCTTGGCGGTGACGCCCTTCTGCTGTTTCAGGACCTTCAGCAGTTCCTGGTTGCGCTTTTCAGCCAGGTCGGTGAGGTCTTTCTGCATGGCTGCGCCGTCAAAAACCTTGTCGTGTTCGCGGGCGAATGCCTTGAAGTTTGTGTCCCAGTCCTTGATTTCGGCGGCGGCCTTCTCGTCAATTTCGTTGAGGGTCGCCTTGCCTTCTTTCTGCTTGTAGTATTCCTGTTTCAACTTGTGGAGCTTGTGTTCCTTCAAAATCTTTGCGGGATTGTAGTACTGGGTGTAGGTGAGGCTAAGCTTCGGGTCCTTGGCCAGTGCTTCGGTCATCTTGGAGGCCTTGGCGAACTGCTCGCTGGTAAATGTCCCGCTGGAAACGTCAATCAGGATTTCGTCGTCCTTGCCCAGGTTCAGGCCCACGGCAGAGGCTCCCGTGTTGGCCACGTTGCCAACAATCTTGATGGGGGAGAGGGCCACCTTGACAAGTAGTTTTGTGATGGTGTCCCACACGATTTTCAGGTAAGAGAATTCGGGGTCCTTCAGGTTGCCCTTTACGGGAACGTCGAACTGGATCTTGTCATCCTTGTCCTTGAGCACATAGAGCCCCACCTTCATGGGCACGGGGTATTCCGGGTCCACAGAGTCGTCCTTGTCGCCAACCTCAATGTTGTAGATGTCGATGGTGTTCTTGCTATCGACATTGAAGTTGTTCATCTTGTTGTCGCTGGCGAAGGCCATGGTACCTGCGGTAATGGGGTAGCCCGTAAAGTGCAGGCTGTAGCTGCTGAAATGCTTGAGGGCCAGGTTCTTGACGCTTACGTAGGCGTCCATGGTGCCGATGTCGTTGATGGCGCCCTTGTACTTGACGGACACGGAGCCTCCTTCGGGGAAGGCGGCGCTCACGTTCACGTTGCAGGGTTTGTCGAAATTGATGTTGGAACCGCTCACCGTGATGGCGGAAACCTTGTAGTTGAAGGGTTTGGAAAGGGTGTAGTCGTTGGCGGTGACGGTGGTGTTTTGCACCAGGAGTTTCGTGATGATGGCGTCCAGCTTCTTGGCGGGTTCGGCCTTGTCGGTATTTGTAGAGTCCGCCGAAGCATCAGGTGCGGGTGCCACCAGGGAATCCAGCGGAACCGCATTGGAATCAGCGGCTACGGTGTCTGACTTGGCGGCTTTGCTCTTGGGAGTGAGCAGCACGTCGATGTTGGTCTTTCCTCCCTTGTACAGGTCTAGGTGGGCGAATGCGCCGTCCACCACTACGGAGTCGATGCGGAACTTGAACTTTTCCAGGTTGGCTTCGGCAATGCCAACGCCCACGTGGCCTGCGCCGATGGTCTTGTCGTTCACCTCGGTGACCACCACGCTATCCACGCTGACAATGCCCTTCACGTTGGAAGCGAGAATACTGTTCAGGTTGCCCTGGATGTCCATATCTGCGGAGAGGTTTCCCTTGAAATCCTTGATGTTCACGAAGTCGTTCAGGTAGGGCTTGCCTGCCGCTAGGGCGAAATCCTTGAGGCCCACGTTCACGTTGAAGTCGTTGGTGGCCGCATTGACGGTCACCTTCACGTTCAGGTCGCCGCCGTCGGCGAACTTGAGGCTCACGCCCACGTCGGTCTGCTTGTTGCTCAGGTAAACGGCTGGGATGGCCACGCCAAAGTCCTTGATGTGGATCTTGGAGCCCACCTTGGCGTCTTCGTAGATGATGTTGCCGTTCTCGAAGACGATGTTCTTGACGGAAATGCTCACGGGGAGTCCGTCGGCGATTTCGGCCGCGTTGATCATGCCGGTGGAATCGGCGGCGGCACTGTCGACCGCTACGGTGTCTGCGGCGGTGGAGTCGGACTGGGAGAGAAAATCCAGAATGTCGCTGAAGTTGAAACGGTCGCCACTCTGGACCACGTGCACGTAGAGGCCCTTCATGTAGATTTCGCCTACGCTGGCCGTTCCGGTTATGATTCTCGTGGGGTTCAGGTTGATGCGGAACTTTTCGAAGGAGACAAAGGGCGTTTTGCCGTCCCGTTCCAGGAGGGCGAAGTTATCTACGTTGACGGTCCAGGTCAGGGGACTCAGGCTCACGCTTTCGATGTTGACCTTTCGGCCGATGTATTCTTCGGAGTGGGCCACGATGTAGTCCTTCACGAACCCGGGGGCAAGTTTCAGGGCGGCAAAAACCAGGACGAACAGGACGGCGACGACAATCAGGATAATCTTCACGGACTTTTTCATGGGCTATAATTTAGAAATGTTAGGCAAGAAGGTGCTTTTTTCTGCTTTTTTTGCTTTCAGTGGAATATTTTTTTGTAAATTTGCAGCCGTGATTGCCCTTTTTGCCGTTTTTTCGGCAAAATCTGCTCCGTTATTTTGGAGCGAACCTGGCCGTCAAGTCTCCTCGAGGCGTTATTAAGATGGCCCCCTAACACATTCACTTGCAATCACCCCCTCTGCAGGTCTTTTCCAGCCTGCAGTCGCGGTTTAACCCTTACTTATGAGGTGCCTAGATGGAAAGTTATATCGCACTCGCATGCTCTGCTCTTGCAGTCGTGCTCTGTATCGTTATCCTGACTAAGGTTAACAAGATTCTTGACAACCTTCACACTCCTATCGTTAAGAAGCTCACCCCGGACATGAACCTGAGGCCTAACTCTCGTCGTCCTGTCTCTGCCCAAGAAATGGCACAGCGTGGTGATCGCAACAACAAGGGTGATCGCAAGGATCGTCAGAATAAAGACAACCGCGGTGAAAAGAACGGCCAGGCCCAGCAGGGCCAGAACCGTGACCGCAACGAACAGCGCGATCGCGGCAACCGCCGTGACCGTCGTGACGGTCGTCCCGACCGCAACAATCGTCGTGAAATGAACGCCGAAGCCCAGGCCGCTTCTTCTGAAGCTCCCGTGGCCCAGCCTGCCGAAGCGGCCGCTCCTGCTGCCGCCGAAGGCCGTCGCCCCCTGGCTCCGCGCATTCCGGTTGAAACTCCGGCCGCTCCTGTCAGCGCTCCCGTGGCTCCTGCAGCACCTGCTGCCGTTGCCGCCGAACCTGCTGTGGAAGTCGCCGAAACCACCTTCGATCCCGCCAAGGTCCGCTATGGCCGCCGCAACGTGATCAAGAAGGCTCCGGAACTCTCCGACGAAGCTTAATCACGAAAAGCCAAAAGCTTGATAGAGCCCTCGGTCTTAGGACCGGGGGCTTTATGTTTTTATAAATGGGGTTGTCAGGTGCTGCCTAGCGCCAGCGACGATGGTTGTCCGGCCCGTCGAAATCGTCGTAGCGGTCGTCGTAGTTTTCGGGATAGTCGCCGTCGTCGTAGTTGTCGTCCCGGTCGGGGAATCCCGATTCCAGCTCGGTGAAACTGGGCTCCTCGATGTTCACCACCTGGACTTCGAAAATCAGGTCCTTGCCGGCGAAGGGGTGGTTCCCGTCTACCAGCACGGTATCCTTGTAGATTTCTTTCACGATGTAGATGCCGTCGGCGTCATCCTCGTCGTCCAGGTTCAGCCCGTCCACGAACTCGTCGGCGGTGTCGGGCAGCTGGAATTCCCGGATGTCGTTGTCCAGCATCATCTCCAGCTCCATGCCCAGCCAGAGTTCCCCTACGTCCTGAAGTTCTTCTTTGGGAACTTGGAGCAGCAGGTCGTTGCGGTAAGGGCCGTAGCCTTGGTCGAAGGGAATCTCTACGGTGAACTTTTCGCCCAGCTTGCGTCCTTCCAGGGCAGATTCAAGTCCGGGGATAATGTTGTCGTAGCCGTGGATATATACAAAGGGGTGGCTCGGAGGGATTTCCTCCAAGATGCGCCCGCTCATCTCTTTGAGCGTGTAGGCGATGCTTACCTTCGTCTTTGTTTCTACGGTTTCCATAGGCGCGACAAATATAGAATTTTTAGCTATGAGTTGTGAGTTCGCCTTGCGTCGCAAGGCTTTGAGATTTTGAGGTGGCGTATACGGGGACATTCCCGAAATGACTTATAGCAACCGAAGGTTGCGACTTTATGCCTCGAACCTCGTGCCTCGAACCTCACAACCCATAACCCACAACACACAACACACAACTCACAACTCACAACTATTTTACTACTATTACACCCATGCTTTACGGTATTTGTTCTGATATTCATTCCAATGCAACGGCTTTTCGTGCCGTGCTGGAATCCATGAAAGAAAACAAGGTGGAACGCAGAATCTGCTTGGGAGACCTTGTGGGTTACGGCGTCGATGCCAACGAATGTGTACAGCTCGCCAAGGAAAACATGGATGTGTGCCTGATAGGAAACCACGACAGCGTGGCTATCAAGTACGAGTCCAGCATGGGATTTAACCCCTACGCCAAGCAGGCCGTGGAATGGACGCAAGAGAACATGAATGCCGAATCGGTGGCCTACATCCGTTCGCTGCCCTACATTCACGAAGAAAACGACATCACCTTTGTGCATGCGTCGCCCATGTCCCCTGCGGACTGGCTCTACATTACCGACCTGGAAGACGCCCTGAACGCTTTTGACCATTTTTCTGGAACTTATTGTTTTATCGGCCATACCCATAGCCCTGTGATTGTGGCAAGCCGCCCCATGGCTATTCCCAAGGTGCTGGACGAATACGAATACACCATCGAGAATACGGAACGGCTCTTGGTGAACGTGGGCAGCGTGGGCCAGCCCCGTGACCGGGATTGCCGCGCCAGCTGGTGCCTGCTGGATACGGAGACCAAGTGCATCCGCATTATTCGCGTGGAATACGATGTCTTTATCACCCAGGAGCGTATGCGCAAGGCGGGAATGCCGAATTTCCTCATCGACCGCCTGAGCGTGGGAAGGTAAGTAGCTGTGAGGTCGGTCCCCTTTCAGGGGCCCTTTGAGGAGTGAGGTCACTCGCATAAGCTCGCTTTGAGGATGTAAGTAGGTTAAGAATGTTCTTTTTTTATAAGCTCGAAGTGAAACCCGTAGGGTGGAACGTGCTCATTGCTCAAAGGGCCGGTAGGCCCGACCTCAGGCCTCTATGAAATGGGTTCTCGCAGTTTTTGGTAAGGCTGGCTCGCCGTTTATTGCCGACGAGGTGGACAAGTACGTAAAGCGCTTGCGTGGGGGAATGTTCCCGCTGGAGGTGGTGGAACTGAAGGAGTCCAAGCTCGATGACCGTACCCAGTCCCTGGTGCAGGAAGCGTCACTTTTTGACAAGAAATTCCCGAAGTCGGAATACCGCCGGGTCATTCTTTCCGAAGAAGGCAAGCTGATGGACACGGTCAAACTATCGGACACCCTTCGGGATCGTTTTTCGGGGAATATCGTATTCCTCATCGGCTCTGCTTATGGCATTGACGAGAACCTGAAAAAGACGGCGGACCTGCTACTTTCCCTTTCGCCCCTGACCTTTACCCACGACCATGCCCGTGTGATTATGGCCGAACAGCTCTACCGCGTGCAGATGGTAATGCAGAACCATCCGTATCATCACCGGTGACCGCTCGTTCGTCGTTTCGGGTATTGAAACTTCCGGTTTCTAACTCGCTTTCGCCACCGCTCCAGCTTAACGCATGGAGCTTGTGGCTCACGGGTGAGTAATGTGTGATGATTAATTTCACATTTCACACTTTACACTTCACATTTTTTTATATTTGTCGCCGAAATTAATGAAGTTTAGCCTCGCTCCTCAAAGGGAGCCGTAGGCGACCGACCTCAAACCTCGTACCTCTATATGAATTCCGAAATCGAGAAACGCCGCACATTCGCTATTGTCAGCCACCCTGACGCGGGTAAGACCACCATCACCGAAAAGTTCCTGTGGTACGGAAACGTCATCCGCGAGGCGGGCCACGTGCGCGCCAAGGCGAACCGCAGCTATACGGTGAGTGACTGGATGAAGATTGAACAGCAGCGCGGTATTTCGGTTTCCAGTTCCGTTTTGAATTTCCCCTTCGAAGGTTGCATGTTCAACCTGGTGGATACCCCGGGGCACCAGGACTTCTGTGAAGACACCTACCGTGCCCTCACCGCCGTTGATGCTGCCCTGGTGCTTATCGATAGCGTGAACGGTGTGGAAAAGCAGACTATCAAGCTCATGGATGTGTGCCGCATGCGCCACACCCCGATTATCACCTTCATCAACAAGATGGACCTAGATGGCCGCCATGTGCTGGACCTGCTGGACCAAATTGAAAGCGTTTTGCACATCAAGACCGCCCCCTTTACGCTCCCCATCGGAGTAGGTAAGCTTTTCAAGGGCGTGTATTCCATCGCCGAGAACACCTTCCACACCTTCAACAAGGAAGAAGGCCATCAGGAAATCATCCAGATGGAAGGTCCCGACGATCCGCGCCTTGTGGAAATGTGCGGCGAAAACTGGGTGAACCAGTTCAAGGAAGAATACGAGATGGTCACTGGCGGTATGGACCCCTTCGACCACGAGAAGTTCTTGAAGGGGGAGATGTGCCCCGTGTTCTTCGGATCTGCGGTGAACAACTTCGGTGTCCGTCAGTTGCTGAACGCCTTTGCCAAGCTGGCCCCGCCCCCGATGGTGCGCGAGACCGACAAGCGCCCGGTGAGCCCCGACGAAGATGCCTTCAGCGCTTTCGTGTTCAAGATTCAGGCCAACATGGACCCCAAGCACCGCGACCGTACGGCATTCCTGCGCATCTGTTCAGGCAGCTTTACCCGCGGGGAGAAGGTTTTCCATGTGCGCACTGGCCGTGAAATCCGCCTGGCCGCTCCCACGGCTTTCCTTGCCAAGGACAAGGAAGTCATCGACCACGCCTGGGCGGGCGATATCGTGGGTATTAACGACCCGGGACTGTTCCGCATCGGTGACACGCTGACCGACGGCGAAAAAATCAGCTTTACCGGCATCCCGGATTTTGCTCCGGAACACTTTGCCCGTGTGACGCTTTTGAATCCCCTTAAGTCTAAGCAGATGGCCAAGGGCCTTGCCGAACTCAGTGAAGAAGGTGCAACCCAGCTCTACGAACCGCTCAAGTCCGCAATCCCTGTGATTGGCGTGGTGGGCGAGTTGCAGTTCGACGTGCTCAAGTTCCGCCTGCAGAGCGAATACGGCGCCGACGTGTCCCTGGACCGCGTGCCCGCCCACGGAATCCGCTGGGTGTCTGGCCCCGAAGCCGACATGGCCAAGTTTGCCGACGAATACGCCATGGACTGCATGATGGACAAGGAGAGGAATCTGGTTTGCCTGTTCCCCAACGAGTACCGCCTGAATCTTGCCATCAAGAATTTCGAGAACCTGAAGTTCGCCGAAACCTCTCAAGGTTAACCGACAACGTCATGTCCGCAATTCTCTTTGTCATCCCCGCGCAGGTGGGGATCTCTTTTTCTATATTTACTTTCGCAAAATTTTTAACCCTGCCCGCGAGGCATTCGTCGGGCAAAACCAAAAGGAAACAACAATGGCTGACAATCTGTCCGTCCTCGGCCAGGCCCGCAAGGCCTACAAGCCGAAACTCCCCGTAGCGCTCCGCAATGGCGCTCTCAAAGTTGCTCTCGTGAAGGGCAAGCCCACCCAGTCCGTCCGTGACCAGGCCAAGATCAAGGCCCTGTTCCCCAACACCTACGGCGCTCCGTACATCGGCATGAAGAAGGCGACCAAGGCCGCTGCCGGTAAGGCTCTCAACGTGGGCGTGGTGCTCTCCGGTGGCCAGGCTCCTGGTGGACACAACGTGATTGCGGGTATCTTCGACGGTATCAAGAGCATCAGCAAGAATTCCAAGCTCCTCGGCTTTCTCGGTGGTCCGTCTGGCCTCGAGAACGGCAAGTTCATCGTGATCAACGAAAAGATCATGGACTCCTACCGCAACACTGGTGGATTCGACATCATCCAGTCCGGCCGTACCAAGCTCGAAACCGAAGAACAGTTCAAGAAGTGCATGGCTGTCGCCAAGGCCCAGAAGCTCGACGCTATCGTGATTATCGGTGGTGACGACTCCAACACGAACGCTGCCGTTCTCGGAGAATACTTCCAGGCCCACGGCGCAAGCTGCGTGGTTTGCGGCTGCCCGAAGACCATCGACGGCGACCTCAAGAACGAATACATCGAGACCTCCTTCGGTTTCGACACCGCCGTGAAGACCTACTCCGAACTCATCGGCAACATCATGCGCGATGCCAACTCCGCCCAGAAGTACTGGCACTTCATCAAGCTCATGGGCCGTAGCGCTTCTCACATTGCTCTCGAAGCCGCTCTCCAGACCCACCCGAACATCTGCCTGATTTCTGAAGAAGTCAAGGCCAAGAAGATGAAGCTGAAGCAGGTCATCAAGTACGTTGCAGACATCGTCGCTGCCCGTGCCGCTGCCGGCAAGAACTTCGGTGTGGCCCTCATTCCCGAAGGCCTCCTCGAATTCATCCCGGATGTGGGCGTGCTCATTTCTGAACTCTCCGAAGCACTCGCCCACCACGAAAAGGAAGTGGAAGGCCTCGACACCGCCGCCAAGGTGGAACTGCTCTGCAAGTGGATTTCCAAGGCTTCCGCCGAAGTCCTCAAGAGCCTCCCGTCCACCACTCAGGGCCAGCTGATGCTGGACCGCGACAGCCACGGCAACGTGCAGGTTTCCCTCATCGAAACCGAAAAGCTCATCATCGAGATGGTCAAGAAGGAACTCAAGAGCCGCAAGAACTTCAAGGGCAAGTTCAGCGCTCTCAACCACTTCTTCGGTTACGAAGGCCGTTGCGCCGCTCCGTCGAACTTCGACGCCGACTACTGCTACAGCCTGGGCTTCACCGCTTCCGTGCTCGCCTTCAACAAGATGAACGGCTACATGAGCTCTGTTCGTGACCTCACGAAGGGCATCGAAAAGTGGACTGCCGGTGGCATTCCTATCACCATGATGATGAACATCGAACGTCGTCACGGTGCCGACAAGCCGGTGATCCAGAAGGCTCTCGTGGAACTCGACGGCGCTCCGTTCAAGTTCTTCGCCAAGAACCGCGACGTTTGGGCCAAGACTGAATCCTACACCTACCCGGGTCCGATCCAGTACTGGGGTCCCAGCGAAGTCTGCGACGTGACCAACTTTACGATTAAGCTGGAACGCGGCGCCCTCAAGGTGAAGTAATTCACCCAATGTCATCCCCGCGAAGGCGGGGATCTCCTTTTCCCAAAGAGGACTGCTTAACGGCAGTTCTCTTTTTTTTATGGTGGGGGAGGAATCCCCCTGGCTTCAGCCCCGCCCATGCCGGGTCTTCCGCACACCCCCTCTGCGGGGCTCAAACGCCGCACCACCTAAAGGTGGCCATGTACACATAAGCACTTCCCCAAAGAGGATAACTCTACTAAGGTGCTAAAGCACCTAGTATCGTATAAAAGTGCTAAGTGTCCAAAGGCCGCAACGCCCTGCTTTGTTTTTAAAATGTATCTTGAAATAAAACGGAGGACCCCTATGGCCTGTGCAAATTGCAAAATCCGTGCCCAGTACGACAAGAATCCCAAGTCCCTCATCGGGCGGTTCTGGCGGTTCCACATCAACTTCTGCCCCGGCTGGAAAGCCTACCTGAAAAGCCTCTCCGACGAAGAACGCATCGCCATCAAAGAAAGGTATGGCCTTAAGTAGTATTCTCTGTCACCTTATTGCTTTTTATATTTGCACTATGAGCTTGCAAACCATTAAGATTCAGTACCTCGATGATTCCATTCAACGCCTCACTTACGTCGGCGGCAAGTCCGACTGGATTGACCTCGCCGCGGCAGAAACGGTGACGCTCAAGGCAGGGGAGTTCCGCTTGATTCACCTGGGGGTCGCGATGAAGTTGCCCGAGGGTTACGAGGCGCATATCGCCCCGCGCAGTTCCACGTTCAAGAATTTCGGCATTCTGCAGGCGAATTCCGTGGGCGTGGTGGATTCGAGCTACTGCGGCGCGAACGACTGGTGGAAAATGCCCGTTTACGCCACCCGCGACGTGACCATCGAGAAGGGGAGCCGCATCGCGCAGTTCCGCATCATGGAAATTCAGCCGACGCTTACCTTCGAAGAAGGCCCACTGGACGGTGCCGACCGCGGCGGCTTCGGCAGCACGGGAATCTGTTAAAATTCAATCTTGTCTAGAACAATCTGTTCTGAATCTTGCTGCAAGAACATGACCATGTAAATGGGAAGGTATGTCACCTTTCCCTTTCGGGAAACGTTGCAGTTTGCAAAGACGAAACCCTCCTGCATTTGGTATTCTGAATTCGCAAGACAGTTGTTCATGGCGGAATGGATGGTGTAATCCTTGCCGCTCTTCACTTCGATAGGCAATGCTCGGCTGTTGTATTCGATAACAAAATCAAGCTCGCCCAGACGGTTTGAATTGTAGTAGTAAAGCCGAAACCCTTTTGAATAGAGTTCCTGCGCGATGGCGTTCTCGTAGATTCCGCCGGCATTCAGGTTCTGTTTTTTTGTCAGCAGCATGGACTTCGTGTTCATCCCGTATACCGAAGTAAGCATGCCGACATCCGCAAGGTAAAGTTTGAACAGGCTGCTTTTCTCGTTCAGTTTGAGCGGAATCCTCGGTTCGGTGCTGTTGAAAACAGATAGTGCAACGCCAGCGTTTTTCAACCAAAGGAACGTGCTTTGCACGCGATCAAAATGGAGCCCTTTTTTCAGGTCCGTCACGATGTATCGACGGTTCTGTTTCAGAAGTTCCGCAGGAATCAGTTCGTAAGCGTTTGTCAGCAACAAACGCTTGTCTTCCGTTTCGTATTGCGTAAAGTCGAGCTTGTTCTGACTCAGGATGTCGCGATGGATACGCATGACATCGTTCAGGTTGCTGTTGTCCGCAAAGTTGCTCACGGCCTCCGGCATGCCGCCCACGATAAGGTAGCGCGTGAACAGGTCCAGCATTTTCTGGTTTACCGCATCCATGACGGGCGTCCGGTTTTCGAAGGACGAGCACAAACTAGAAATGATGTTGTCATCGATGTTCGTGATTTGCAGGAATTCTTCGAAATCCAGCGGGAACATTTCTACCGTGGTCATGTAGCCTACAGGCGCAGAATCGAGATTCGTCAGTTCCACTCCAAGGAGCGACCCGCTCAGGACATACCGGAAACTCCCTTCTTCTACAAAGAACTTGATTTTGGTAATCATCTCCTTGTATTTCTGGACTTCGTCAATGAAGATGATTGTCTTGCCTTTTTCCAGTTTCTGTGTGCTCAGGGCCGAAAAGCCCAGGACAAGATCATCGACAGTTTGTGCAGCGGCAAGAACATCTACCGCGGCAGGGGTCTCTATGAGGTTTATCTCAAAAAAATCAGCATTTTCAGCGGCCAGCACACGCCTGATGGCGTGGGTTTTCCCCACCTGGCGGGCCCCTTTGACGAGCAAGGCCTTCTTTTGGCTATTTTTGAGCCATTCCCGAATGAGTTTTTCGCTCTTGCGCTTCAAGTCCATCAAAAACCTCGTTTTTGACCTTTTTTTTACCATTTTGTCAAAAATACAATAAAAATATATAACTTTTTGTCAAAAACACAATATAATTTTTGCTATTTTTGTCAAAAATTAAGGTTCTTGATGAATTCGGGGGCGAAATCGACGCCGTTCGACCATGTAATCGTGTGCGCTTGCAGCGTGAAATCTTTAAAGGTATTGATGTCTGCTAGTTGCTGCACGATGGGTCGGAGGTCCGACTTGATGACGCTTTCGAAATCGGCGACAAAACGGCATCCGTCGTTGAATTCGACGGATATCTTGTAATCGCCAATATATTTTGCGTCAATCACGTGAAGCATATCGAATCTAGTACGCACTAACCAGTACTAGAAAAATTTAGACAAGAATTGTCCGGGTTCAATGGCGGGGACGGCAGACGTCCTAAAATCGTCTATGTTACGCGTAACGATGTAATCAAGGTTTAAGCGAGTGGCACACTGTTGTTGCAAACCATCTTCTAGATCATCGGTATTCGGGTTTTCTGTGACAGCCGTGAAATCCGATGCTGTTTCTGGAATAACAGTAAAGAACTGGCAGAACATATTTACCAGCTTCAACCTTTGCTCTGCAGACATATCCTTACGGAGAATGTAGTAGATGTCGCAAAGGGAATGTGCCGTTACAAAACCGAAATGGCTCTGCCTGATACATTCTGCGATGATTTCTTTAGACTCGCGGAAAAATGGTTCTCGATGCTGAACCATGTCAAGAATGACATTTGAATCAATCAGCAGGTTCATCTAGAAATCCCTGCTTTCTTCGCGTTCTTTTTTGTAATCAATTTCGCGTTCTACTGAACCGGCGAATTCATCAAGCAGGGCAAGACCAGCGGCCACATTAGTCGTTGATTTTTTGCGTTCCAAAATGCGGTCCAGTTTTTGTCGAAGGACAACAATCTGAAACAGGGGGAGTTCTTCCACCTGGGATTCAAGTTCTGCAAAAGCTGCATCCGACATAATTAAACCTCTTGTCTATACTAAATATACTCTTTTCTTTGCCGAAAAGCAAGCAATGGGCTTTGCTGTGTGGGGCGTTTTCTGTGTGTTTGTCACGGGGTGGTTGATTTGGGGCGAGGTTTAGGTTATATTTAGGAGTGAGTTTTTGTCCACAAATATTCGCTGCATAAAGGATTAGGATTGACCTTGCGGTGGCGGAGACCGCGGCTTGTCCGGCTTAACGGGAATTTGATAAATGAAAAAAAATAATTTCATACCTTTGTTACTTGCAGGCCTGGAATTAATGACCGCTTGCACAGACTCATCCTCCAGTTTCGATGCATCTGAAGTATGCCCAGAAAGCGGGCGTGGAACATTCCAAGATGTTCGAGATGGTCAAGTGTATAAATACATCACCATTGGCGATAGAGTGTGGATGGACCAAAACCTGAATTACCCAGCGGAAACTAGCACTTGCTACGATGAACAGCAAAGCAATTGCGACATCTATGGAAGGCTGTATTCTGTGCAATATATGAACGATAAACAAAAAAACTTCGGAACTTTTAACCTAGATATCATTGATTCCATTTGTCCCCATGGATGGCGTGTTCCCACCTTGGCAGAATGGAATGAAATCGTGGACAGGGTGGATGGAATAAGCCACTTCAAGAACAATGAATGTATGGACGTATCACTTTATAGTGGGTATGCAACTTTTTACAACAACCTATCTACAGGCGATCCAGACCCACTTTTTTATGAGGATTTGGGAGAAGGGTTTCGAATGTGGGTGACAAGCACATACACTGAACATGGAAGGATGAAAATCTTTTCACCAGATTATGAAGATAGAGTCAATGGTTTTTTGGTAAAAAAACCAAAAGGTTATTATTCTCTTCGCTGTATAAAAAAAGAAGATTGGGAGTTGTAACGCTGGGGGTTTTAGGGGGTGCCCCCCTAGGAGAGGGGGTAGGTGGCAACGCAGTGCCGCCGAGGGGGAGGCTTCCCCCTACCAATTTGATATGAATTTCTCTCTCATCCCTAACCACTAACCACCAACCACTAACGGACTTCGTCCTACTTTTCCTATATTTTCTACGCAAAAATTTTTAACAAGGACATTGTTATGGCAAAGATTGCTATTCTCGGTTACGGTAACCTGGGCCGCGGTGTGGAATGCGCCGTGAAGCAGGCTCCCGATATGGAACTCGTGGCTGTTTTCACTCGTCGTGACCCCTCTACGGTCAAGATCCAGACGGCTGGTGTTCCGGTGCTGAACGTTTCTGAAATGGAAGCCTGGAAGGATAAGGTGGACCTGCTCATCATCTGTGGCGGTTCCGCTACGGACCTGCCGGTGCTCACCCCGAAGTACGCCGCCATGTTCAACGTGATCGACTCCTTCGACACCCACGCCAAGATTCCGCAGCATTTCGCCGCCGTCGACGCTGCCGCCAAGTCTGCCGGCAACATCGCGATGATTTCTGTGGGTTGGGACCCGGGCATGTTCAGCCTGAACCGCGTGTATGCCCAGTCTATCCTTCCGGAAGGCAAGGACTACACGTTCTGGGGCAAGGGTGTTAGCCAGGGCCACAGCGACGCTGTCCGCCGTATCAAGGGCGTGAAGAATGCCAAGCAGTACACCTGCCCGGTGGAAGCCGCTCTCGAAGCCGTGCGTAGCGGTTCCATGCCGGAACTTACCACTCGTCAGAAGCACACTCGTCTCGTTTACGTTGTTGCCGAAGAAGGTGCCGATAAGGCCTACATCGAAAACGCCATCAAGACGATGCCGAACTACTTCGATGAATACGACACTACCGTCAACTTCATCAGCGAAGAAGAATTCAACAAGAACCACAGCGGCCTCGCTCACGGTGGTTTCGTGATTCGTACCGGCAAGACTGGCATGAACAAGGAACACACCCACGTGATTGAATACAGCCTCAAGCTCGATTCCAACCCGGAATTCACGACGAGCGTTCTCGTGGCTTACGCCCGCGCCGCTCTGCGTATGAAGGCTAACGGCCAGACCGGTTGCAAGACTGTTCTCGACGTGCCGCCTGCATACCTCAGCACCTTGAGCGACGAAGAATTAAGGGCTCACTGTCTGTAGTTGCCTACGGCTCACTGAAGCGACCGTTCGCGCTTGATTCTGAATATCAAGTTCAGGGCTGGCGCTCGCTCCCACCTAAAGGTGGCCATGTACACTAAGCACTAAAGTGCTAAGTGTCCAAAGCTCGCCTTCGACGACTCGTTGATACGAGTCGCCTACGGCTCACGGTAAAGAACAAAGATCCCCGCCTGCGCGGGGATGACATTGTGGAAAAAAGTGCCTCGGGTTGGTCCCGGGGCTTTTTCGTTGAGTGTCGTGCCCGATTTAGTCGGGCATCGCCTATAGGAAAAATTTCTGATTGATTTCGATTTCGATTCCCACGTAGCGCGGGCCGAACTTTTTGCGGAGCGTTGTGGTGAGTCCGTCGGATGTACCTTTGTACGGATAATTGAAGCGAATTTTCATGATGGGGTAAAGTCGCTTGATTTCGGCCTTGATGACGTTTGCATAGGCGCGTTCTTGCGGACGGTTCGGATCGTAGAGGATTCCGATGTCTGTGTTGCGGACTTTGTCGTTTAGCACGGGCGTGAAGCTGTGAATGCCCAGGTGGACGATGGTCGCGGCCTGCGTTTTGGGCTTAAGTGCCGACTCCACGAATTTCTCGATGGCGGTGCGGTATTCTGTCCAGTATTTTGTGGCGGATTCTTTTGCTTTTTCGGCGGCGGCCTTGTCGCGGGCTTCGAGCGCTTCGTAATATTCGCTGAAAGCGCTCTTGATGGTGATGGTGCGGTTCAGGTCAACAAACAGGCGAGAGAATTTTCCTTCGCAATAAAAATCGGGCTTTGCAAATTTCACCAACTTGCGGAATACCTGAACTGCCCCGATGTCATAGGCGCGGTGGGTTTTCAAGACTTCCGCCGGAACGGCCTTCTTGAACGCCGCGGGCAACTTGTTGCTCGCATGCTCGCAAGTGAGAATGAGTATTGCTTTAGCCATGTTTTAAATATAAAAAGGAATGTTTTGTTGATGTCTTCCCCGACTTGGTCGGGGATCTCCTTTTGCTTGATAAATTGAAAGGAGATGCCCGCCTTCGCGGACATGACAAGTTTGGAGCTATTCCCCTGTTCCGTATAGCTTGTTTTCCGCGAGGCAGTGGGCGAGTTTTCCGTATTCGTACACGAAGTCGTCGTGGTCAGGGTTTGCGCCCACATTCTTGATGAGCGTGCTGGCGAGCGTGCCGCGCTTGAACATCTTCTGCAGAAGTTCCTGCGAATGGCTGCTGATTTTTGCTTTTACGCGGTCCGTGATTTTTTGGATGAGCTCGCCGGCGGTGATTTCGCTGGCATCTATTTTCCAAATTTTCAGGAAATCGTGGTCTGTAATCACGGTCTTTTCGGCGGCATGAGTCGTGTCGAGCAGAATTTTCGCGAGTGCGTCGGTGTTAAGGGCGCGAATTTCTTTTTCGCTTGCAAAAGCGCCTTCTGCAAGACCCTTGAGTACGGCGACCTCCCATTCGGCAATTGCGATGTCGGCATCGGGGCATTCCTGGATGTCCACGAGACGGATTTCTACGGCGCCGCGGTCAAAGCGGGCGATAGCTCCGCGGCTATTCAAAAAGAAATGATTCAGCAGATGTTCCGGGTCGTAAGGTGCAATGTCTGTCTTCACGCGGTTGAAAATCTGCTCTTCGTAATCCTTGTAAGTAAAGACCGCTTCGGGAATCACCTTGCCGGTGATGCTCGGAATTTTCTCTTGGTTGTGGCGGTAAGTCTCGATTCGTCCATCTAGGAATCCGCAGTATTTGCTGTCCAAAAACGGGCTAGAGGCTGCCACGGCGGGGATCAGTGGCAATAACGCACGAATAGCGGCGTGCAGTTTTCCGAATTCCTCGTCGCCGTTGAAGGAAAGGTTGATGTGGGTCGATTGCAGGTTTGCCCAGCCGTGACCCTTGCAGTTAAAGATGCGGTCATAAGCCTGGTAAATGTCCAAGCAATCGTAGGGCCAGAGCTGCATTACGGCGGGATCCATAAAGGGGTGCGCTGCAGTCGGCAAAAGCATCGCGTTAATGCTCTTGAGCGATTCATTCGCCTTCAAGATTTCGTGATGGAAAGTCTTGCCCAAATGCTTTAGGCTATCGACAGGTTGTGCGCATTTGAATTCTAGCACATGGCTCACGAGTTCGTTCGAAAGTCCGATGGGGCCGTGTTCCACGTCCGAAAGCTGTTCACCGTTCTTGTCTTTTCCAAGCGGTACATCAGCGCGGGGGAGTACATCAAGAGTATCACGATCCACAATCATGTACTCCATCTCGATGCCGTATCGTTGCCACAATTTATAATTCATACCTCTAGAACCATTCCTTCTCGTGCATTTGCAGTTTGTGTTGTACAGCGTTCATGCGTTCCTCGATGCGGTGACGCAGCGACCTCATGACGGCGAGGTAAACCTTGCTCTTGCCTACGCCATCTTCGATGCCCGCGTCGATACTCGGGTTGTCGTTCACTTCAATCACAATTGGGTGGCCGTGCCATTCCTTCAAATCCACGCCGTAAAGCCCGTTGCCGATGAGGCTGCAAATCTTGAGTGCTGTTTTCACGATTCCATGCGGCACCATCTCGATAGGCACGCTTTCGCACTTGCCCGAGAAAGATTCGCTCTTCTTGTCGTCGCTTTCCCAGTTGTAGATTTGCCAGTGGCCCTTTGCCATATGGTATTTGCAGGCGTAGAGCGGTTTGCCGTCCAAAACGCCCACACGCCAGTCGAATTCCGTCGGCGTAAATTCCTGGGCAATCAGTAGGTCGCTGTGCTGGAACATTTCGTCGAGAATCTGTTCCAGTTCTTCTTTGTTGGTGGCTTTCTTCACGCCCATAGAGAAACTGGAATCCGGCGACTTGATCACCATGGGGAACCCGATTTCTTTGGCCAGGGTGTGGCGATTTTCAGCATGGGCGATAATCGTCTTCGGCGAATGAATCTTGGCCGCCTGCATCAGTTCTTGCAAGTACACCTTGTTGGAGCAGCGCAGAATGCTGTCGGGGTCGTCAATCACCGCAATGCCTTGCGACTGTGCACGGCGGGCGAAACTGTAGGTGTAATGGTTCACGTTCGTGGTTTCGCGGATGAATATGGCGTCGAATTCGCCTACGCGGGGGTAGTCCTTCTTGGTAATCATCTCCACGCGGAAACCGGTCTCTTCGGCAGCCTTGATAAAGTTCTGGATGGCCTGCGCATTGCTGGGCGGCTCCACTTCGTCGGGGTTCGTGAGAATGCCCAAGTCGTACAGGTAATCTTCTTCTTTACTGGTGGCGTAACGGGTCTTCTCAAAGTATTCCTGGGCGAATTTATCGACAAATTCCATGTGGGATTCGGGAATTTCATCGACGCAGATCGGGCGGATACTCTGAATAAACCACTTCTGCTTGAATACGAATTTCGCACGCAGTAGCGGTGCCTGGAACAGGCGGTAAAGTTCCTGGGAAAGTTCCAGGTATTGGGGACTCACGTTCTGCCCAAAGTAAATGGAGAGCACGAATTCCGTACCCGTAAGCTTGTGGAAGCTCTTTTGAATCAGGTTGTCGATTTCGTCGGAAATATGCTTGATGACCGCCGGTGCCTTGAAGTCCCGCATGTTCTTGACGCCGGGAATTACCTTGTGCCCGCGGGCTTCGGCCAAGAGAGACACGTAGTAGCCTTTACTCTGGTAGTTGTAATCGCGGCAAAGGTTGAATACGCGCAGGTTGCGCTCGTTGGTGTACTTGCTGGAAATCAGGTAATCCTGGGCCGAAATGATGTCTATGCCCGGAACATGCAATTTCCAGTGCTTGGGATTGTTTACGACTATAAGTTTCTTCATGATTTATTTCTTCTCTATCACCAGCACGTTCCCGTCGTAGGTCATGACGCCCAGCAAAATGCTGTGGAGCAGGCGGAACTTGTCCACCTTGTAGTATGGCGTCTTGTGCAACGGATTGGTGCCGTCGGGGTCGGCTACCATGAACTGTTTCTTGTCGTCGATGCCGTACACCACGACGAAATGCCCCATGGGCTCGCCGTGGATGTCGTCGAATACGGACTTGTCGTCTTTGCCGGTGAATTCCCGCATGCTGCGGTACAGGTAGGTGGCCGAAAGCCCACACAGGACGGGAACTCCCTTCTTGAAGTACTTCTCGAACATGGCGGCCCGCAAATCTTCAAAAGCAACTTTTCCGCCCAGGTCGATAAACCGGATGTATGCCTCGATTGCCTTGCGGAGCTTGGGGGCGTGCTTTGCCTTGTGCAAAAGTTCAATCTTTGCTTTCAGTTCCGGCATGCTGAGGGTGCTCCAAGTGGGGTCCAAAAGCGTCAAGTTGTAGGAATGCAGCGTGACCTTGAACCCGCGCTTCAGGGCGTCGATGCCGAGGAAAACGCCGAGGGTGCCTCCGTCTTCCAAAAATTCGATTTCGGAGATGAGCTGCTTCAGGGAAATCTTGTAGCCCAGGTGGTTGTAAACAGCCTGCAGGCTGGTGGGCCCGCAGGTAACGTCGTCGGGCTGCTGTAATATCTTTATATCCATCGTTTTGCCTTTATAAAAGCTTGCCGGTTGCCCGGTGCTCGTCTGGCGGCTGTCGGGAGGTTTTCCCGGGTCGTCGATGGCGTGCTGTAAAGATACCAATTTTTGACCTGTTTTGGCATATTTTTTTCATTTTTCTATATTTAGCCCCGCAACAAATAACCGCTTTTGCGGAAAGGATTAATCTATGTCGAAACTGACTGATTCTCAGGAATGGAAGGCCCTCGAGGCCCACGCCGAAGTCGCCAAGACTTGGCACATGAAGGAACTCTTCGCGAAGGACCCGGCCCGTGCCGAGAAGTTCAGCCTGGAAGCCTGCGGACTCTTCCTGGACTACTCCAAGAACATCATCACCGACGAGACCATGGCCAAGCTCCAGGACCTGCTCAAGTCCGCGAACTTCGACGACATGCGCAAGAAGTACTTCGCCGGCGAAAAGATTAACACCACCGAAAAGCGCGCCGTGCTCCACACCGCTCTCCGCTACAAGGGTAATGACCCGATTTGCGTCGACGGCAAGGACGTTATGCCCGAAGTTCGCGCGGTTCTCAAGCACATGGAAGACTTCACCCACCTCGTCCGCAGCGGCAAGTGGAAGGGCCACACCGGCAAGTCCATCAAGTACGTGGTGAACATCGGTATCGGCGGTTCCGACCTCGGTCCGGTGATGGTCACCGAAGCCTTGAAGCCGTATGCAGACAAGCCGATTGCCGGCGAAACCTCTCCGGAAGTCTACTTCGTTTCTAACATCGACGGCACCCACATGGCCGAGACCCTCAAGAAGGTGAACATCGAAGAGACGCTCTTCATTGTCGCTTCCAAGACCTTCACCACTCTTGAAACCATGACCAACGCCGAAACGGCCAAGGCTGCAGTCCTCAAGGCCTTCAATGGCGACGAAAAATCCATCGCCAAGCACTTCGTGGCACTCTCCACCAACACCGAAGCTGTCGCCGCCTTCGGTATCGACACCGCCAACATGTTCGAATTCTGGAACTGGGTCGGCGGCCGCTACTCCCTGTGGTCTGCCATCGGCCTCTCCATCGCGCTCCGTATCGGCTTCGAGAACTACATGAAGCTCCACCAGGGCGCCTACGAGATGCGCCCTGGTGGAG